>CAYWTR010000006.1:0-170786 GCA_964461255.1 uncultured Fibrobacteraceae bacterium
GTCGGCTGGGGTGTCCATGCCCGCTCTGGGGCAGGAAATGAGCCAAACACATTCTCAGCGGCACAAGCAACGAGGACCGCTGGGGCGGTCCTCGTGGGGTGGTGCCCGGGGCGGGATTTGAACCCGCACGGCTTTCGCCACTGCCCCCTCAAGACAGCGTGTCTACCAATTCCACCACCCGGGCGGACATGGTTCAGCGCTCCGCACCGCTGGCCGGCGTCTCGCCACCGGCCGGCGCCTGCGCATCCGCGCCCGCGGGGGCGGGAGTTGAGCCGGGCGGCGGTCCGGGCGCGAAGACATCATCGGCGGGCGGAGGCGTGACATCGCTGGTCAGTGTGCCACGCCGCGCGGCGTCCTGAACGATGGAGCCACCGCGATCCCGCGTCGCCGTCAACCCGAAGAGCACCGCCGAGGTCACGAAGAAACCTGCGGCCAGGTAGATCGTCATCTTGTGCAGCAGAGTCGTCATCCCGCGGGTGCCGAAGATCTGCTGCGGCAAACCGCCACCGCCGCCGAAGGCTCCCGCCAGACCGCCGCCCTTGCTGCTCTGCAGGAGAACGACGACGCAGAGCACGAGGCAGATCACGACATGGATGACAACGAAGAGCGTGTACATGCGCGCCGCTCCTGGGCTGGAATCCGGCCAAAAGGCACAAGAAACGCCCCCGGCAGTGGCCGGCGGCCGATGCCAAAGTTAGCACAACGGATGACCGCTGTCAAACGACCGGCGGCATGCGCAAGAAGCCGGCGGCAGGCTAGTCTCACGCCGCCGACAGTGCACTCACTCCCGGCAGCTCCCTGCCAGCCATGAATTCCAATGAAGCGCCGCCGCCGGTCGAGACATGGGTCACGCCTGCGGCCAGGCCCAGCTGGTTGAGAGCGGCGATGGAGTCGCCGCCGCCCACGACTGACAGGGCGCCGCCGCGGGTGGCGTTGACGATCGCTTCGCCCACGGCGCTCGTGCCCTGAGCGAAAGCCGGGATCTCGAACACTCCCAATGGCCCGTTCCAGAAGATGGCGCGGGCGTCGGCTATGATCTGACGGAAATGCGCCACGGTCTGGGGTCCGATGTCCAGCCCTTGCCAGCCGTCCGGGATATCCGTCGCCAGCACCTCCTTGCGCTCGCCGCGGTCGCTGAAGTCGGTGCTCACGACGCAGTCAGCGGGCAGGATCAACTGCGCGCGCGCGCCCTTGGCGCGGGCGACGATCTGTTTGACCGTTTCCAGGCTCTCGCTGTCCACCAGGCTGGCGCCGATGCTCAGGCCGCGCGCCTGGAAGAAGGTGAAGATCATGCCACCGCCCAGCAGCAGGTAGTCGACGCGGTCAAGCAGGCTCTCGATGATCTCGATCTTGCCCTTGACCTTGGCGCCTCCCAGCACCGCCACGAAGGGGCGAGGTGGATCGTGCAGCAGGGCGCCGAGATGCTCCAGTTCCTTGGCCATCAGCAATCCGGCATAGCGGCGGGGGAAGAACTGGGCCACCCCGACAGTCGATGCGTGGGCGCGGTGAGCCGCGCCGAAGGCATCGTTGACATAGTCCTGGCCCAGCCGGCTCAGCGCTTGAGCGAACTGGCTGTCGTTGGCGGTTTCGCCCGGGTCGAAGCGCAGGTTCTCGAGCAACAGGATTTGGCCCGGCGCCAGGCGCGCCGCCTGCGCTTGCGCATCCGGTCCGACCGTGTCCTGGGCGAAGCGGACAGGAGCGCTGCACAGCTCGGCCAGACGGTCGGCCACCGGCCGCAGGGAGTGGGCGGGATCGGGAGCGCCTTTGGGACGCCCGAGATGGCTCATCAGCACCGCGCTTCCCCCGCCCGCCAGCACGTGCTGCAAAGACGGCAACACCGCTCGGATCCGCGTGTCATCGGTGATGCGACGTTCCTTGTCGAGCGGCACATTGAAATCGACTCGCATCAACACGCGCCGTCCGCGCGGGTCCAGCTGCGACAGATTCAGCATCTTGACGGCCATCGGTTCAACAACCTCTCGTCGGCGTTGCGGTTGACAGGCGGTGCAGCGGCGCCGCGCCGTTGCTGCCGTCACGGCGATGTTAGAAACCACGCCGGTCCCTGTCAAGCAGGCGGGACGGGCCCGCTGGGCCGCGCCCGACGCGCGCGGCGGCGCGGATCAGCCGGCGCCGGCCGCCGCCCCCGCCACCGCCCCCCAGGGCACATCCCAACCGGCGGCACGCAGGGCACGGGCGGCTTCGCGCAGGGTACCGCCGCTGGTCGCCAGATCATCGACCAGGGCCACACGCGCTGCCTGCCGAGGGGACGGCGGCACCGCGGCGAAGGCTTCGCGCACGTTCGTCCGCCGCTCAGCGCCCCGCGGAGCCAGGCGCGCCTGCTGCGCGGTGCGGCGGCGGCGGCGCAGGACATGATCGAGCACCGGCAGCCCTGCCGCGGCCCCTGTCGCCAGGGCGATCAGGGCCGCCTGGTTGAACCCGCGTTGCCTTTGCCGCGTCGGGTGCAGCGGCACGGCGATCAGAGCGTCGACCGGACCGCCTGCGCTCGTTCCCACGGCCAGCGCCGCCTCCACCAGGCGGGCAAGATGCCAGGCCGCGCCCCGGACACCGTGGTACTTGCAGCCTCCGACCAGCGCGGCCAGTTCGGCACAGGCCGGTCGGCCCGCCGCCACCAGCAGGCCGTGGCCGTCCTCAGGCGCGGTCTCGCGCAGAAAGGGTTGTGGCGCCAGCCGCGCCGCGCACGCCGCGCAGAGATGGGGCCGATCCCAGGCGCGCAGGCCCGGGACGATGACGCCGCCGGACGTCCAGGGAGCATGTGCGCACGGCTCTGCGCAGAGCAGGCATTGTTCGGGCCAGAAGAGGTCCAGCAGCGTCGAGGCCGCGGCTCCCGCCAGCGCCAGCATCGCTCACCTCCCGCGCCGTCGCGCGGCGGCGCGCGTGAGGGCGGCGCGCGTGACGGCGGCGTGCATCGGCGCCATGGGTGCAGGCGGCCCGAACCACCAGGCGAAGGCGTGGGCGCCCTGCGCCAGCAGAACGGCCAGACCATCAAGCAGGCGCAGCTCGGGACCGCCGGCCGGCAGCGGCGGACCGTCGTAGCGCAGATCGAGCCACAGTCCCCGCGCGCCCTCAGGCGGCGTCGCCGCCGATCCGGCCGCCGCCGGGAGGCAGCAGACCCAGGCGGCGGCGGCGTCCGGCGTCGCTTGGTCGGCGGACCCTCCAGCGACCAGATCCGTCAGTTCGACGCGCGCGGCGACGCCGGTTTGGACTCGCGCCAGCCAGGCGGCCAGCCGCGCGCGCCCGGGACCCGGGCGCGCGCGGACAACGATGCGGTCCACGCCCCAGTCGCCCAGCGCCAGCACCGCCGCGCGGGCAGCGCCGCCCGCGCCCAGCACGAAGGCGCGCGCTGGCGGCTCCACGCCTGGCCAGCGCGCGGCCAGCACCTCGGCCAGACCGGCGATGTCGGTGTTGTGCCCGAGCCAGCCGCGCGGCGTGACGCGCACGGTGTTGACGGCCTGCGCGAGGGCGGCTGCCCGGGTGAGCTCGGCGCAGAGGGCGGCCGCCTCCTCCTTGAGCGGCGCCGTCAGGTTGAAACCCGCCAGACGGGCGGCCTGCGGCCGAGCCAGCAGAAGCGGCAATCCGCCGGCGGGCACGCGCGCCGCGTGGTAGCGATGCGGAAGCCGTCGCGCGCTCAACGCCGCGCCGTGCATCACGGGCGAGAGGGAATGCGCGATGGGATCGCCCAGCACGGCATAGAACGGTCGTGCCGGCCGCCAGCCGCGTCCGTGGCATCGCCAGCTCCCGTCCGGGGCCAGCTCGAGCGGAAGGCCGGGTTCAGTCACCACGGATGGGCCGGCGTCCCAGTCGCAGCAGCAGCGCAGAGCCCAGCGCCAGCAGGAGCAGACTGATCGCCTGGTTGTTTGTCAGACCCTGCGCGATGTACATCTGCGGCTCGTAATAGCGGACCAGGTCCTCGCCGAAACGCGTGACGCCGTAGAGGGCCAGGAATCGCGCGAAAGTGCGGCCGGCGGGGCCCGGTCGCCGCTCGCCCAGCATCAGCAGCGCGAAGACGGCGAAGCCCGCAAGCGAGCTGTAGATCTGCACGGGGTGGATGTGCGCGTGTCCGAAGACATGCGCGGCCGCGCTGCCGGATGGGAAGCGCACACCCCAAGGCAAATGCGTCGGGACGCCGAAGCAGCAGCCGTTGAGGAAGCAGCCGATGCGCGTCAGACCGATGCCCAGGGCGACCGCCGGCGCCATGACATCGGCCATGACCAGGAACGGCACTCCCCGTCGCCGGCAGAGCCACCAGACCGTGGCGGTGGCCAGCAGTATGCCGCCGTAGAGGACCAAGCCGCCCTCCCAGATGAAGAAGACGCGGTACCAGGGCTGAAAATCCCCCGGGTGGGCCAGGACGTAGAACAAGCGCACCCCCGCCAGCGAAGACAGCAGCACGGCGAAGCAGAGGTCCAGGATCAGCGCATCGTCCAGGCCGCGCCGGCGGCCGCGGCGCAGGCAGAGCGCGATGCCGGCCAGAAAGCTGAGCGACAGCAGCAAGCCGAAGCTCTTGACCATGCCGAAGATTTCCGGATGCACGCCTTCTCCTCGCTCAAGTTTCGTAATCGTGCGAACCGATGTTCGCCAGCAGCCCCAGCAGCAGCGCCGAGGTCAGAAGATTCGAGCCGCCGTAGCTCAGAAACGGCAGCGGCAGCCCGGTCACCGGGGCCAGGCCCGTGGTGATGGCCACATTGACCACCACATGGAAAGTGAAGTAGGAGACGACGCCGATCGCTACAAACGAGGCGAAGGGCCGCCGCGCAGTCTGGGCGATCTTGAGGCCATGCAGAACAAGGGCCAGGAACAGGCCCAGCAACAGCAGCGCGCCCGCAAAACCCAGCTCCTCGCCCACCACCGAAAAGATGAAATCGGTGTGGCGCTCGGGCAGGAAGGCCAGTCCCTTCTGGGTCCCCTGCAGGTAGTGTGCGCCGAACAGCCCGCCCGAACCGATCGCCACCTTGGACTGGATGATCTGGTAGCCCGAGCGCATGGCGTCGCTCATCGGATCGAAGAAAGCCAGGACGCGATCCTGTTGATAAGGCTTGAGCCATGACCAGAGCAGAGGTACCGCCAGTCCTGTGGCGACGTTGCCCAGCAGGAGCATAAGGCTTTCCAGGAAGCGGAAGCGGCCCAGATAGAGAAGGCCGATCAACAGGAAGAGATAGAGACCCCACGGCCACGGTTGCATGACGATCGCCTCGGAATAGAAGCTGACGACGGCGCTGGCCGCGGGCGCGAGCACGCCCAGCAGGAACACCCAGGAAACCCCGTGCCAGAAGACCATGCCCAGCCAGATGGCGCAGAACACCAGGGATGTGCCCAGGTCGGGCTCGCGCAGCACCAGGGCCAACGGCACAACCGTCACCGCCAGCGCGGCCAGAGCGGGCAGCAGGCGCCCGTGCGCCGGCCGGTAGTGGTGGAACAGCCTCGCCAGGATCAGGATCAGGCTGATCTTGGCCATCTCTGCAGGCTGCAGGCGCAGCGGTCCGAGAACGAACCAGCGGCGCGCCCCCATGACCGGCGGGGCCAGCAACAGCACCAGCACCAGCAGCGCGGCGGTGCCCAGGTACAGCAGCGGCGACAGCTCCTCGAGGTATCGCAGCGGCACCCGTGCGCAGGCCAGCAGCAAGGCCCAGCCGGCGACGCACCAGACCAGCTGCCGGTAGAAGAACGACTTGGAGACGTCGGCTTCGAGGCTGGCATACGGCCCGCGCAACGGCTCGGTGACGCTCCATTGCATGGCCAGGCTGTAGACGCAGAGGGCGGCGTACAGGGCTAGCAGCAGACCGTCGCCGCGCGGCTTGAGAAGTGCCCACAGAATCCTCAAGGAACGGCTCCTTCCCCGCCGTCGCCATGCGGGCCCGCGGCCTGCCGCCGCGCGAAATAGGAAGCCAGCCAGCGCGCCGCCACCGGCGCCGCATTGGCCCCCCCCCCGCCCGCGTGCTCGAGCAGCACCGCCAGAGCGACCTCGGGGTTCTCGGCGGGAGCATAGCAGACGAACCACGCATGATCCTCACCGTGCGGATTCTGCGCCGTCCCGGTCTTGCCCGCCACCGTGACCCCCTTGACGCGCGCCCGGCCACCGGTTCCCTCCTCGACGACCTTGAGCATGCTGCGCCGCACCCACTCCAGGTGCGCCTCGTCGATGCCCGGCACGCCGGGCGGAGCCGGCGGCTCGCCCCGCGGCGCCGGCACGAAGCGCGGCGTCGAAACCCTGCCCGAGGTGGCCACGATGGCTGTCATCAGCGCCATCTGCAGCGGCGTGACCAGGATTTCTCCTTGGCCGATGGCGTTGTTCAACATCACCCCCTGCGCCCAGCGACCGCGCCCGAACTTCTGGTCATAGTAGGCGGACGAGGGAATGTTGCCGGCCGCCTCGTTGACGAAGGGCCCCCCCGTGGCGCGTCCCAGTCCGAGCGCCAGCGCGGTTTGCCGCAGCTGGTCGATCTTGAGCCGCAGGCCAAGCTGGTAGTAATAGGTGTCGCATGACCGCGCCAGCGCCCATTCGTGATCGAGCAGCCCATGTCCTTCCTTCTGCCAACAGCGGAAGAAGCGGTTGCCGAACTGATAGCCGCCGATGCAGGAACGCTCCATCGTGCTCTGCGGGCCGACCACGCCGTTCTGCAGCCCGCACAGCGAGGTGACGATCTTGTAGGGCGAGCCGGGCGGGTAGGTCGCCTGCGCGATCCGGTTGAACAGCGGCCGCTCGGGGTCGTCCCGCAGGCGCTGCCATTCCTGGTTGGAGATGCCGGTCGTGAAATCGTTGGGATCGAAGGCAGGCCCGCTGTAGGCCGCCAGCACCTCGCCCGAGGGCAAGGCGATGGCCACGGCCCCGCCGGTCCGTCCGTCCATGGCGGCCGCCAGGCTCTCCTGCAACGCCAGCGACAGGGTCAGGGGCAGATCCCGGCCGGCGATGACATCCCGCAGCCAGCGGCTGTTCTGCCCCACGAAGCGGCCCAAGGCGTTGATCTCTTCGATCTTCACACCCGCGAGGCCGCGCAGGGACTTCTCGGCGTGCAGCTCGATGCCGCTCTTGCCGATCAGATCGCCCTGGGCGTAGACCTCCTGCCGCGCCGCGGCCTGCAGCTCCTCGGGCGTGATCTCCGCGACGTAGCCGATGACATGGGCCAGCAGCGGGCCGTGGAGGTAGCGCCGCCGCGGGCGGGTCTCCACTCTCACGCCGGGCAGCTGGCGCCGCCGTTCCTCAACCACCGCGATCTGCGGCATCGTGGCGTTGGAGACGACAGCCAGCCGGTCGCGACCGCGGTCCAGCTGCTGCTGCAGCCGCGCCAGGGTCGCCTCCGGCGGCAAGCCCAACCAGGCGATCATGCGCTGCAAGGTCGAATCAGGCTGCCCCTCCTTCAGCGCGGTGCGCGGCAGCGTGATATCGGCGATATATATGTTGTCCGCGAGGGGAAAGCCGTCGCGGTCGCTGATCACGCCGCGCGGCGGCCGCACGCGGATCCGCACCTGGCGATTCTCGACCGACTGAGCCTTGTACTCCTGGTGGTCGATGATCTGCATGATGAAGAGGTTGAGCGCCAGCGCGCTGAACATCAGCAGGATGATGCCCCGGAATATCTGCGCGCGCAGGTCGCGGTCGCCGGCCATCGCCCCTAATCCTCCCGCGCCAGCACCCCCAGCCGGTCCGCCAGCCGCAGCAGCGGGATGCCCACGATGCCGCTGTAGAGGGCGGCGGGCAGGGCCCGCAGCAGCAACGGCGCCAGAAACTCCTCGCCCCGCAGACCGCTCGCGATCAGCAAGTACAGCAGATCGTTGGCGAAGGCGGCGACGGCGACCACACCGCCTTCGACCAGCGGGAAGCCGAACAGCAATTGCCCGCGCATCCTCCCCCAGCCGTAGCCGACTAGAGTCTTGCACAGAGCGTTGAGGCCCAGCAGCGGCGGCGACGCCAGGTCCTGCACCAGGCCGAGCGCGAAGCCGCCGATGGTGCCGGCCAGAGCGCCGCTCGACAGCGCCAGCATCACGAGCGCGATGACGCTGAAATCGGGTGCCACGCCCGCGATGGCAATGGCGGGCGCCACCACGAGTTCTCCCAGCAGGGCGATCAAAGCCCAGGACAGCGCCCGGCGCAGGAAGGCGTTCATCGCGCGGTCTCCGGCCTGAGCTCCGGGCCCCGCGCCTGCTCCGGGCCCCGCGCCCCCCCGCCCACGCCCCCTGTCGCCGCCGTGTCGGCCGCCGCCGTGTCGGCCGCCGCCTCCGCCGCGGCCATGGCTTCCAGAAACCAATCGCCCGGTTCGGTCACCACGAAGACGATGTCGTTGCGCGTGAAGGAGGCGAGCGCCTCCACCTCGATCTCCAGGAACAACTGCTCGGGCGGCGCCCCCACCCGCACGACCCTGCCCACGGGCAAGCCGCGCGGGAAGAGCGCCTGCCGCCCTTCGGCCTGGTCGCCGACGGCCGCTTCCGCCAGTTCCGCGATGCCCGAGGTCAACACCAGGTCCCCCGGCCGCACGTCCTCGTCCCGGCCGACGAGGTCCAGGGTGAAGCCGCGCCCGCGCGGCCGCAGGATGCCCAGCAGGCCCGTGCGCTGCAATTCGCAGCCCAGCGCCAGGTCGGGCGTCGTCAACAGTTCGACCCAGGCCTCGCGCGGGCCGACCGCCTGGCGGACGCGCCCCAGCACGCCGCGCGGCGACATCACGGGCTGGTAGGGACGCCAGGCCACGGGCGCCGCGCTGCGGATCTTGATCATGGTCGGATACCGCCCGGCGCGTCGCGCCACAGCCTCGCACGGCAAGAGGCCGCCCGGCCGCGCCTCGCGCAGCCGCAGCGCCTCGCGCAGGCGCAGTTCGTCGCGGCGGTGGCGGGCTGCCCCTCCGCGCTCGAGCTCCAGGGCCGCGATGCGCGCCCCCAGGGCTGCGTTCTCGCGGCGCACGCGGCCGACATCCTCCACGAAGGTGTGCAGGCTGTGGAACGGGCCCGTCAGCACGACCGCCAGGCTGTCCGCGACCATGATTTGCGCCGAATCGGGGATCAGCAGCAAGACCAGGGAGACGACCAGGCAGACCGCCAGCGCCAGCCGTTCGGCCAGGCGCGAGGGGCGATGCGCGCGCAGCTGCATTGACGGTTCAGTCCCGGGCGCTCTTCATGATCACTGGCCGGTAGCGCTCGAAATCGTCGAGGATCTTGCCCGTCCCCAGCACCACGCAGAACAGCGGATCGTCCATCAGGTTGATGGGCAGGTCCGTCTGTTCGCGCAGCAGCTCCGGCAGGCCCCGCAACAGAGCGCCGCCGCCGGTCATGACAATGCCGCGGTCCTTGATGTCGGCGGCCAGCTCGGGCGGCGTCTGCTCGAGCGCCTGCTTGAGGGCGTCGCAGATCGCCTGAACCGGCTCCTGCAGCGCTTCGCGCACCTCGACCGTCGACACCTTGAGGGTCTTGGGGATGCCGGTGACCTGGTCCAGCCCCTTGATCTCCAGCTCCTCTTCCTTCTCCAGCCGGTAGGCGGAGCCGATCTTCTTCTTCAACAGCTCGGCGGTCTGATCCCCGATCAGCAGATTGTGGTTCTTCTTGATGTAGGTGACCAGCGCCTCGTCCATCTCGTCGCCGCCGACGCGGATCGAGGTGTCGCAGACGATGCCGTTGAGCGCGATCACGGCGATCTCGGTGGTGCCGCCCCCGATGTCGATGATCATGTTGCCGCTCGGCTGATCGACGGGCAGGCCGACGCCGATGGCCGCGGCCACCGGCTCGGCGACCAGGAAGACCTCGCGCGCGCCGGCGTGCTTGGCCGAGTCGCGCACGGCCCTCTTCTCGACCTCGGTGATGCCCGACGGCACGCAGATCACGATGCGCGGGGCGATGAAGTGGCGCTTCTTCTGCGCGATCTTGATGAACTCGCGCAGCATGTACTCGGTGACCTCGAAGTCGGCGATCACGCCGTCCTTCAGCGGGCGGATGGCGACGATGCTGTCGGGCGTCTTGCCCAGCATCGCCTTGGCCTCCGAGCCGACCGCATAGACCTTGCCCGTCGCACGATGGATGGCGACCACCGACGGCTGATTCAGGACGATGCCCTTGCCCTTGATGTAGACCAGCGTGTTCGCCGTGCCCAGGTCGATGGCGATGTCGTTGGTTAGCAGATTCTGCAACCGGTTGAACATTGCGGTCATCCTTCCGCGCCGGAGCTCTCGCCCCGTTCCTCGTTCCAGGCCGCCCCGGGCCAGCCATGCTCGCGCAGGCTGGTGTATTCGCCGCGCCCGACGATGATGTGGTCGAGCAATTCTATGCCGAGCAACCGGCCGCAGCGCGCCAACCGCCGCGTCAGGCCCAGATCGTCGCCGCTGGGAGCGGCGCAGCCCGACGGGTGGTTATGCGCGGCGATGACCGCGGCGCCGCCCAAAGCCACGGCGCCCTTGAACAGTTCCCGCGGGTGCACCAGGGAAGCGTCCAGACAGCCCACCGACACCGTTTCGACGGCCAGCACCCGATGCCGGGTGTCGAGCAGAACCGCCAGGAAATGCTCGCGGTCGCAGCCGCGGAACTCCTCTTCCAGCAACGGCACCAAGTCTCGCGGCCCGCGCACGGCCAGCCCCAAGGTTCGCGCCGGCGCCCGCAGGCGAGCGCCCAGTTCGCAGGCCGCCGCCAGGCGGACGGCGCGCCGCAGCCCCAGGCCCGGCACGCCGCGCAGCCCGGCCGCCGGTCTGGCCGCCAGCGCGCTGAGCGACCCGGCTTCAGCCAGCAGCCTCTCCGCCATCAAGGCCGCGGGCGCCGGGCCTCCGGGGCCAAGCACCAAGGCCACCAGCTCGGCCGCCGAAAGCGCCTTCGGCCCCCAGCGCAGCAGGCGATCCGCCGGCGAACCCGCGCGCGGCGGCCGCCACGCCACGGCGCACGACTCGGGCGCCTCTCCCGACTCTATCTCTTTGTTATACAACACGGTACAAGCGCGGAGAGGCCGCTGCAAGGTAACAGACCGAACCGTTCGCGGCAACTCTTTTCTGGCCGGCGGCGGCTGCGGCCGAGGTCGACTGGCGAAGCCGCAGGCACCGGCGGCGATTCCGCTTGTCCGGCGCAGCGACCGTTCCTATCCTTGCGCCCCGCGGCAGGTCTCGCTCACCGGGGACCAGCGGAGTTCGCTCTGGAAAGGTGCGTCGTTGATGTCCCTCGCCCCCGCCGACGGGCCGGTGATCGTCCGCAAGTACGGCGGTTCGTCTCTGGCTTCCGTCGACCGCATCCGCGCGGTGGCGCGCGATCTGGCCGCCAAGCGGCGCGAAGGTTACCGCCTGGTCGTCGTGGTCAGCGCCATGGGACGCACAACCGATGAGCTCGGCCACCTGGCGCACCAGGCGCACCCCGATCCCCCGCGGCGCGAGCTCGACATGCTGCTCTCGGTCGGAGAGCGCATCACGATGTCGTTGCTCTCGATGGCGCTGGCCGGCGAGGGCTGCGCCGCCATCTCGTACACGGGCTCGCAATGCGGCATCATCACCAACACCAGCCACACCGACGCCCGCATCGTCGAGGTCCGGGCAGACCGGGTGCGGCAATCGCTGGACCAGGGGCACATCGTCGTCGTCGCCGGTTTTCAGGGCGTCAGCGTCGAGCGCGAGATCACCACCTTGGGACGGGGCGGCAGCGACACTACCGCCGTGGCGCTGGCGGCGGCGCTCGGCGCCGAGCGCTGCGAGATACTCAAGGACGTGGCCGGCGTCTTCACGGCCGACCCCCACAAGGTGCCGGCTGCGCGCCGCCACGACGCGCTCACCTTCGAGCAGATGGCGCAGCTTGCCGCCGCCGGCTGCGGCGTCATCCATGCGCGCGCCGTCGAGTACGCCGCGCGCCATGGCGTGCCGCTCTTCGTCGGCTCCAGCTTCGCCGACGGCCCCGGCACGCTCGTCGGGGCCGGCGCGCCAGCCGCCTCGCCGCCGGCGGCGGCGCACGCCGCCCCTCCGCTCTACAGGCCCCTCGCCCTGGTGGTGCAGGAGGACGTCGCCCTGCTCACCCTTGAAGCCGCCGGCGCCCAGGCGGCCGCCTGCCGCGCCCGCCTGGCGGCCGCCGGCGCGGAGCCGTTCCTGGCCGAGTGGCTGGAGGACGAGGCGCAGCGGCTGCGCTGGGGCGCCATCGGCCCGCCCGCCGCGCTGGGACGCCTGCAGCAGGGGCTTGCATCGCTCGCCGGCGAACCCGGCACCCGCTTGCTGCATCGGCGTGGCTGCGTTTGCTGCAGCCTCGCCGGCGGTCGCCCCGCGAGCTGGCACGCGGCGCGCCGGCAGATCGACGGGATCCTGGAAGCGTGCGAGGTGCGCGACTGGCTGCTGATCGCCGACAGCGACGTGCTCAGGCTGCTGGCGCCCGCCGCGGCGCTGCCCCGCCTGCTCGAGCCGCTGCACGCGGCCCTGTTCGCGGACTGAACTCGCGATCCAGGAAGTCGCGCCAGACGCCTTCGGGGAAATCGCGCCGAGCGATCTCGAGCCAGCCTCGGGCCGCCGGCGTTTCGCCCAGCTTGGCGCGCAGCAGCACCACCGCCCGCACCAGCGCGTGCTCCGCGCGCGGATCGTCGCGGTGGTAGCGATAGAGATCAAGATGCGCCTCCACGGCCCCGCGGTGATCGAGCTGCTTTTCCAGCAGGAAGGCGGCACGGGCCAGTTCTTCCGCCGGCAGCACGAGCGAGGGATCGCCGCGGCGCGCCTCGCGGTAGATGTCCAGCGCCTCCGCGGCCGACCCATCGGCCAGCGCCCGGCGGTACGCCTGCCGGTACGCGGCCCTCGCCTCCCCCCCGCGGCCGGACATGCGCCGCGCCCGCGCCAACTCCAGCAGCGCCTGGCGATCCGCCGGCGCCAGCCGCAGCAGTTCCAGCAGTTCCCCCTCCGCCGCCAGAGCCTGCCCGCGCTCGAGGTACCGCCGTGCGCGACGGCGGAGCTGCCCCGCCCGGCCCTCGCGGTGGTACCCCAGAGTCAGCGCCATGAACAGGCCTAGCGCGAAACCGCCGAAATGAGCGGCATGGGCGACGGAGGTTCCGGCCTCGCGCGCCGCCAGCGCTTGCACCACCTGCAGGCACAGCCACAGCGCCACCGCCACGGCGAGCGGCAGATAGGAGCGACCGGCGCGATTGATGCCCTGCAAGGGCGAGAAGACCCAGTAAGCCATGGCCACGCGGGCGTAGTAGAACCGCACCAGCATGAAGGCCATCAGACCCGAGATCGCCCCGGAGGCTCCCAGCACGCCACCTGACCCCGCTTGCCAGCCCGCGATCGTCGCCAGGCCGTGGGCCAGGTTGCCGGCCGCGCCGAACATCAGAAAGTACAGCACGAATCGCGCCCGGCCGAGGCGGTCCTCCAGCAGGGGACCAAACACCGCCAGATAGACCAGATTGCCCAGCAGATGCAGCCAGCCGGCGTGCAGGAAGATGGCGGTGACAGCCGTCCAGGGCCGGCCCGTGCCAGGTTGGCAGATGAGGCTTGCCGGCCATGGCGGTCCCAAATGCGGGCCATGATGCAGCCAGGCGAAGCCCAGCGCCATCACCAGCGCCAGGCCGGCCGTCGCCGCCGGGCGACGCCTTAGCGGTTGGTCGACGCCCACGGGATAGTAATAGAAGAAGTACATCAAACCCCGCCGGACGAACCGATCCGTAGCCGACCCGCGGACCGGAGCCATGCCCGCCATCAGGTTCGGTCCGCACCCCCGCCGGCTTGAGGGCGAGGCGAGGGCGGGCGCCGGCCGCGGGCGCCGCGCGGCGAGGCGGCGACCTCCGACGTTCCGCCAATCAAAAAGCGTAAATTATTGATATGCTTGAAAATGTAGAACTTTCGACGCCACCTGCGTTGGTCAGCAACGATCCGAAGTTGAAGGGAGCGTTCTGGTCCAGAAGCAAGTCGGCGTCCAGGGGTCCGAGGTGCAGGCCCAGGCCCAAGGTCAACTGGAAGGGATCGCTCCGCTCCCAGTAGGGATCATCTGCCCGGCGGTGTCCACCCGGGGCGGAAACCGCGCCTCCTCGGAGCGTCAGCCACGACCGCACCCGCGCCTCCAGCCCCATGCGCAGCGCCACCTCCTGAAATCGTGCCGCCGGATTCGCGGACGATCCGTCCGATGGTGCGAACGGGTCGTCGCGGCGCCAGCGCCCGATGCGCAGCTCGGCCACCAGCGACGCCAGCAGATCATCGTCCGGCAGCAGCAGCAGGCCTAGGCCGCCGCGCCACTGCCAGGCGTCGAGTCGCCGAGGCGGCAGGGCGCCCACGCCCAGTTCCCAGAAATCGTCGCGAGCGTAGCCGCAGACTGGGACCAGAAAGAGCGAAGGGCGCGGGCTCCAGAACAGCCGCGACCGAACGCCGAAGCTTCCCTGGTCACGCTCGTCGAGGGTCAGGACATCGAGACGCTGGCGGCGTGCGGACAGACGCCAGTCGCCGGCCAGATCCAGGAAGGCCGCCTCGCCCAGTTCCCAGCGCGCGCCCACCCCGAGGACCGTGTCGACGGCTCGCTCGGACGTCCCCTCTCCCTCGGCGCTGGCGTGCGTGAGGCCCAGCAGCAGAGCCGCTTGCCAGCGCGGCCAGGCCCGCCCGTACATCAGCACGCGCCCCGCGGGCCGGCGGCCGCTCTCGCCATCGGCGCTCAGATACAGGCCCACGACTCCGAGCCCTCCATCGGCCGCGAGCTGAACGTGCGCGCCGATGCCTTGCTCATGTGCCCGGGGGGACGAGCCGATCGTCGGGTCGTCTTCGACCAAGCGCCCCAGTTCGAGCAGCGCGAGATCGCGATAGCTGGCCAGGCTGCCGTACCACCGCAGGACGTTATCGAGGTCCTCCAGGTAGTCCCCCCCCCCGCCCAGGCTGCGGACGCGCGACGAGGTGGCGCCGGCGGGGACGCCGGGCAACGTCAGCGACAAGAGCGCGAGCCAGCACAGACCTGCGCCGGCGCGGCTGGCCGGGGGACGGCGGCGACGCGGCATCGCGGATTCCTCCTTCCCGGAGAGGCCGGGCGGTCAAAGCGTGGCGGTGGCGGTCAAGCGGAAGTCGCCCAAGCCATGGGCGTCGAAAAATGTGAACATCAGGCGTTCGCGGTGATAGTACCAGATCTCCCAGAGACCCTGATAGGTCAGATCATCTCCGCGCCGCTCCACGCTGTCCGGCGGCCCGTAACGGATGAATATCCGGCCGCGATCGCTCTGCGCGCCGCGGCCGAACTCACCGAAACGGTCGTCGGCCTCGACGACCCGCAGCAGGTGCGCGCGCTCGAGGTCGCGGGCGCGGGCTCCGCCCGCGCCCGCCTGCTGCTCCCACACGGACCGCCAGGCGGCGGCCCGCTCCACCGCCGGCTGGCGCGCCAGGGCCTGCCGCGCCGCGCGGTCCAGCACTCCCTCGAGCCAGCCGACGTGACGGCGCCAGAGCTCGTCATCCTCCCACGGCAGGTTCAGATTGACGAAGCGGCGCTGCGGCGCCAAGTCGAGCCGCGGCCCGGCGGCGACGGGCGTTTCCAGCCATGCCGCCAACTCCAGTCGGCCGAACGGCAGGGCCGCTGCCGGCCAGGACAGGACCGCCGTCGTCTCGGCCTCCGCCGGCGCGGCGGGCAGCGCCGCGCGCCGAACCGCTCCCCGGACCTCGCGCCGGGAGGAACGAACTTCGGCCGTCAGCAGAACGCCGCCGTCCGGCCAGGCAGGAACGCCGGGGCGCCGCCCCAGCTGGAATCTGACGCGCAGGCTGTCGCTGCCGGTGTCCAGCAGCGCAGACGATCCCGTGTCGGAGCCGGCGTTCCAGGAAAAAGCGGTGAAGTGCAGGGGCACAGCGCCGTGGCCGTCCGGAGGAAACGGCCTGTGATCAAGCCGCTCCTCCCAGAGCCGAGAGGTGCCGGGCTGGGTGGTCGTGATGCGCAGGGTGACCGGCGCTTCGCCGCGCAACCGGAGCGGCGCCTCGCAGAGAAGTTCGCCCTCGGCGCGCGTCGCGCGATAATCGGGCAGCACGATCTCGGCCTCGCCGACCCCGCCACCCACCCGGCTGCGTCCGCGCTGCGCGACCGCGACCACGCGCAGCGCGGCGTGGAAGCCGGTCTCGCGCCTCTTGAACACCAGGGCGCGATAGGGAACCGACACCTGCAGCACGGGCACCTCGACGCCGGTGGAGTCGATGCGCACTAGAACCATCGGCTGTGGGCCGGGGCGCCGCTTGAGCTGCGCTTCCTGCCCGCCGGCCGGGGGCGGCGACGCCGGCGGCAGGCCGAGCGTCAGCCCACCGACGGCGACCGCCGCCAGGGCGACCGCCCGCCATGCGCGCGCGCGAGGTCGCATCGGGCCCTCTCCGCTCAGACGGTCTGTGCGACCGCGGGTCGGTGGAACTCATCGCTGGCGATAACGCCGTCGTGCAGCCTGATCGCGCGCCGCGTGTGCGCGGCGATGTCGGGCTCGTGCGTCACCACGATGATCGTGTTGCCGGCGGCCTGCAGCTCATCGAGCAAGCCCATGATCTCGCGGCTGGTCACGGAATCGAGGTTGCCCGTCGGCTCGTCCGCCAGCAAGAGCGAGGGCCGGTTGACCAGGGCGCGCGCGATGGCCACCCGCTGGCGCTGGCCGCCGCTCAGCTCGTTCGGCCGGTGCGTGGCGCGATCGGCCAACCCCACGGCCACCAGCGCAGCGGCGGTGCGCTCCCGCCGCTCGCCCGCCGGCCGCCCCGCGTAGATCAGCGGCAACTCCACGTTCTGCTGGGCGGTCAGGCGGGGCAGCAAGTTGAAGGTCTGGAAGACGAAGCCGATTTCGCGGTTACGGATAGCCGCCAGCTGATCGTCGGTCAAGGAACCGACCTCGACCCCGCCCAGGCGGTAGCTGCCCGAGGTCGGCGTGTCGAGGCAGCCGATCAAGTTCATCAGGGTCGACTTGCCAGATCCGCTGGGCCCCATGATGGCAACGTACTCGCCCCGGCGGATGTCCAGCGTGACCCCGCGCACGGCAGGCACCGCGACGCTGCCCACCTGGTAGGTTCGCACCAGATCGCGGATGGCGATCAGCACGCCGTCGTCCGGCGCGGCGTTCACGAGTCGGCCCCGGCCGGGCCCACGGCCTGGCCGACGGCGCGGTCCAGACGCGCGGCGTTGATCAGGTAATCGCAGATCGCCTGCACCTCATCGCCGCGGGCGCGCGCCAGGTTCACCTGCGCGTTGATCCGGTCCAGGGTCGTCCCCGCGCCGACGCGGAAGCGCTCCTGTGCCAATCGTAGCTCCTCCTCCGCCTGGACGATGGTCTCGCGGCTGACGCGCGCGCGCTCGCGCGCCTCGACCAGGCTGTTGTACAGCCGCCGGATCTCCAACTGCGCGTCCAGCCGCGCCTGTTCCAAGCTGTACTCGGCGATGCGCGCCCGCGCCCTGGCTTGCGAGCGCCCCGTCCAGCTCTGCAGCCGATCGAAGATGTTCCAGCTGACGCGGTAGCCGTAACCCAGGTTGTCGGATTCCTGCGCGCCGAAGCGATAGGGGGACTCGTTGCGGTAGCGGCTGTAATTGGCGAACAGGTCGAGACTGGGCCACAGGTTGCTGCTGGCCGCGGTCACCTCGCCCCGCCTCGCCTCGACCTCGTGCTCCCGGCTGCGCAGGTCCAGCCGCTCTCTCAGCGCCTGGGCGTAGAGGGCGTCGAGCGATTCGAGCTCGAAATCGACGGCCAGTGCGGAGCGGTCGATCTCGAAGCGCGCCGCCAGCGGCTGTCCCATGGCGTAGGCCAGGTTGGCGAAGGCTTGTTCGACGCCGTTCGCGGCCCGCACGACCTCCAGCCGGGTCTGTTCCAGCCTCACCTTGGACTGCAGCACGTCGCTGCGGGCGGCGCTGCCGAGACGGAAGTAGACTTCCGTGCGTTCCAGTTCCTTGGCCGCCAGATCCTCGCTTTCCCGCGCCACCTCTAGCAGGCGCTCGTAGCGCAGCAGATCGTAGTAGGCCGCGGCGACGTTCTCAATGACCTGCTGCCGGCTGTAGCCGGCGCCCGCTTCGGCGGCGGCCAGGGAGCTGCGCGCCGATTTCAGGCTGCCGTACTTGCCGAAACCGTCGAAGACGTTCAGGCTGGTTTGCGCCGACCAGTCCCGGTAGCTGGTCTTGATCTTCTGATCCTCTTTCAGGCCCGTCGGCACCTGCGTGGTCACGAAGAAGGTGTCCAGCCCCGTGTCCACCAGCGGCATGAGCTGCGACTCCAGCACGTTGACATCGAAGTCACGGCGCTCGTTCTTGCTCCAGGTGCGCCCCAGACTGAGGCTGGGCAGAAAGGCACCCCAGGCCCCGCGCACGCCGTGGCCGGCGCTCTCGCGCTGGGCGTCGGCGATGGCCAACGAAAGGCTTCCCCCCAGCGCTATCTCCACGCATTGTCCGAGGTCCAGCATCCGGATGGGGGGGGCGGCCTCCTGGGCCAGCACCCCTTCCTCCCGCACACCGGCGCCCGCGGCCAGCAACAGCAGGACGGCCACCGCAGCCTGACGCCCGCCAGGACGGCGTTCCCGAAACGATCGCATCACTGGTTCTCCCCTGCTCGGCGCCCGGGGGCGCTCTCGATTGCCCGGCGGCTTCGACGGCCGCGGCGACGATCTTAGTCGCCATCGCCCGCCGCCGCCATTGCGAATTCCCGACCGGCGGCGGCCGCCTCCCTACGCACGCGAACGGGCGGGGTTGCAGCCCCGCCCGGTCGTTGCCCGGCCGCGCCCGCGGCGCGGCCCCGCCGCCCGGCTAGTGCAGGCGGAACCGGAAGGGGATCGCCATCCACGCCTTGACCGGTATGTTCCGCTGCTTGCCGGGGGTGAACTTGCACTTGCGCGCCGCCTCGACGGCCGCCCGGTCCAGCATCGGGTGCACCGACTGGATCACCTGGGCGTCCATGACGTTGCCGTCGGGCCCCACGAGCACCTTAACGATCACGGTGCCCTCGAGCTGCGAGGCCCGCGCCATCTCCGGGTAGTCCGGAGGCACGAACCTGGTCAGTTTCGGCTTCTCCTGCGAGGCCACGAACACGGCGCCGTCATCGTCGCCCGTGCCGATGGGCGTGGTCAACACCTCGCTGAAATCGTCGAACAGGCTCTCGGCGATGTCGATTTCCTCGGTGACCTCGTCGTCGGGCACCGCCTCCACCGGCACCTGCGGGCGCGGCGCCTCCTCCGGCGGCGGCGGCAGTTCGATGGCGTCCGGGATGTCGACCACTTCGAAGGTGCGCTGGCGAAGCCGATAGGGGTTGGGCACGTACTGCGGCGTCAGGGAGAAGAACAGGATCAGGAACAGGACCGAGAGCAGCAGGGCACGCTTCAGGTACTGGGGATACTTGGCCTTGAATTGCTCGTTGGCGCTCGCTTCGCGCCCGGGAACCATTGGCGCCGTGCTCGACATGCCGCTCCTAGTACTTCGGGCCTGGTCTGAGCTCGGGATCGTTGTTGAAGGAGACCCGGACGGCGTTGACCGCCTTGAGCTCCTCCATGACGTCGCTGACCGCCTGGTAGGGCGTCCTGGTGTCGGCTTTGAAGGCGATGATCAGCTGCGGGTTGTCCTGCATCTTCTGCGCGATCACCGCGGAGACGTCCTGCGTTCGCAGCAGCCTGTCGTTGATCGAAATCTGACCGCGGCGGTTGATGTAGATGTTGGCCACGAGTTCGCGCTTGATCTCCTCGCCCGCCTCGGCCCGCGGCAACTCGACCGGCAGGCCGGTTTCCTCGCGGAATATGGTCGTGACCATGAAGAAGATCAGCAGCAGGAAGGCGATGTCGCCCATCGACGAGGTGGGGATGTCGCTCCCGCGCTTGGTGCGGCGCTTGAAGTCCATCTCCGCCTCCTCCCTACTTGGACGTCTTGAGCGAAACGCGCCGCGCCTGCGCCAATTTCAGCTCGTCCAGGCAGGCGACCATGCGGCCGTAATCCGCATCGGGATGCGTTTCCAGCACCACGACCAGCTTGGGCTGGGACAGCAGCCGGTCCTCTATCGCCCTCTTGATCTGGTTGACCTCGATCGGTTTCTGATCAAGCATGATGCGGTTGTCGCGCAAGATCTTCAGGGTGGCGACGTGGCTCTGCTTGATCTTTTGCACCGTCGCGGCGGTTTCCTTGCCGGGCAGCAACAGCGGCAAGCCCTGCTCCACGGCAAAGGCCGTGGAAACGATGAAAAAGATCAGCAGCAGGAAGGCAACGTCGCTGGTCGAGGCCAGCGTGATCGCCCCCATGGCGCCCTTGCGTTTCTTCTTGATCGCCATCATCCTACCTCGGGATCGGCGGCACCGGCCGCGCCCGCCCCGGGCGCAGGCCAGACGCCTACCGCTGCAACCTGACCAGAGCCTCGATCAATTCGGCCGACGCTTCCTCCATCTCGGTCACGTAGCGGTCGATGTGGCCCACGAAGTAGTTGTAGAAGGCGGACACCGGGATGGCGATCACCAACCCGGTGGCGGTCGTGATCAGAGCTTCGGAGATACCGCTGGCGACCAGCTTGGCGTTGACCTGCTCGGCCGCGGCGATGGCCTCGAAGGCGCTGATCATGCCCGACACGGTGCCGAGGAAGCCGATCAGCGGCGCGACGTTGGTGACGGTCACCAGCCAGATCAGGCCCCGCTCGAGGAAGGCCATCTCGATGGCGCCGGCAGTGCTGATGGCCTTCTCCACCGCTTCGGGGCCCTGGTCGGCCTTCTGCAGCCCGCTGTAGAGGATCGCGGCGATGGGCCCGCGCACCTTCTGGCATTCCAGGGCGGCGGCCTGCACGCCGTCGGTCCGCAGCGTGGTGATGACCGTGCCGATCAGTTTGCGGGTGTTGGTGCGGGCGCGGTTGAGAGTCCACAGGCGCTCGAAGGTGAACACGAGGCCAACCAGGGCCGACAGCAGCAGCCACCACATGAAGCGGCCGCCCTTGACGAACAGCTCGCCGGCGCCGGTCTTGCCGATCCAGCTGCGGTCGATGACGCCCATCAGGCCGCCGATCTCCTGCCTCTTGACCGGGATCTCATCGACCGAATCGAGCGCCGTGCTGCCGAACGCCAGCGAGTCGGCGGTGTTCATGATGGCCTCGATGTTCGGGCCCCCCGCCGCCGGCGCGGGCTCCTGAGCCTCCGCCGCCGGCGCGGTCGCCAGCGCCGCGAGCCCCAGGCCCAGGAGTGCGAACACGGCGCACTTGAACGTACCGAGACGAGCCATTGTGCCTGATCTCCCTTTCGTGAGTGGGACCCGCAAAAACATACGCACCCGGAAATCTGGGGAAAGCAGGTGGGGTCTTCCGCCGCTTCTGCAACCGGGCCCGGCCCCGGTTCGGCGGCGGCTTCCGGCGGCCGCGCGCGCCAGCGGGCCAGTATAAAGGCGCTCCTTAATAAGTGTCAATGGAGGCGGCAAGTCAAACGTTTTGTTGTTCTTCCGTCGTCTCGCGCCCCCCGCCGCCCCCCGCGTCAACCGCCGATGTCCATGGCGTTCGTGCTGTCCAACACCCAGTCGCCGTTGCCGGTGCGATCGACAAAGAGGAACCGCAGCCCCAGATTCTGGCCGCTGTAGGGATTGGGGAAGAGCTGTCTGCCCGCGTGGTTGTAGTTCCACAATTCGAAACCCTTTTCGCGCCAGATGCGGCTGTGACCCGTGGCCAGCTCGCGCCGCGACTGCCGGGTCGTCTCGATTGGGATGCCGGAGCGCCCCTTGATGATGGTGCCTTCCCGTTCCGGGGCGTAGTTGTCGTAGACCTGGATGACGGCTTCCCGCTGGTCGGTCTGGTTGAGCGGCAGAACCGTCTTGGAGATCTCGTCCGGCGGACCGAGCCACAGGAAGATCCGCCCCCGCGGATCGACGGCTCCGCTGGCGTTGAAGCCGCCCAGGAACTCCCGCACGTACGATACGCGGCGGCGGAAGTCGAGAAAGGCCTCGTTGAGCGCCGTGTCCGGGTCGGGGTCCCGATCCTGCCAGAAGCGCTCCAGGATGTCCTCGCGCTCCGCGGCGCCCGCCAGCTCGAAGGCCTTCAGCTCGTCTCCGGCAAGGATGGTCCGGCCCTCCCCAAGCAATTCGTCGCCGAAGCGCCGCAGGGAATCGAGGCTCCAGACCACGTCGAATTCGGCCAACCACGGTCGCCCTTCGCGGTTGCCGGGAGCCACGCTGAGCTGGTAGGCGCCGGGCGGCAGGTCCTTGACGCTCATCTCGTAGTAGATGCCTGTCGTGCCGCCGGCGTTGAGCGCGGCCAGCTGCGGCGGGTCCAGGCGGAGCGTGTCGCGCACCGCGAATTCCAGGTCCTTGGCCAGCACCTGCACGAGCAGCCCGTCGCGCGCGGCGGCTGCGCCGCCGCCTTGCAGGGGCGGCTCGACCTCGAAATAGACCTGAAGGCGCTCCTGCTCCAGTCCGTAACGACGATTGGGATGCAGATGATCCGTCAGACGCGACCGCTCCGGCGCCTCCCCGCCTGCCCGCGCGCCGCCCGCCCAGAGAGCGATGGGCGCCTTGGCCAGGAAGACCGGATCCCCCACGGCCAGCGCCTCCGGTTCGCGCGCCGCCGCGGGCGCGCTCCAGTCGGCCGCGATCTGGCTGCGGGCCCAGCGGCGCTGCTTGACCATGCTGAGCAGACCGGGGCGCTCGCGCTGCGTGTCGAGGAGCTCGATCGTCAACCGGCCGCTGGTGGCGCGCACGCCCGGCAGCACCAGCGGCAGAATCTGGTAGACGGTGGGCGAGGCGGCCTGTTCGGCGTTCTGGGTGCGCAGATCGACCTTTGTCTGTTTGCTCACCACGCTGCCGTCGTCCCCCTCCAGCGTCGCCTCGACCTGCAGACGTCCGGTCAACCGCCCCTTCTTCTTGGCGAAGGTGACCTCGCGGTTGGCGACCGAGATCAGCAGCACGACGCTGACGCTGCCGTCTTCCTCGTGTCGATTGACCACATCGACGACGCTGTGGAAATTGCCCGCTCCTTCCAGGGGGCGCAGCAGGGCGCCGGCAGCGGGCGCGGCGGCCAGCAGGACAAGCGCGGAGATGGCGACAAGAACGGCTCCGCCCGCAAGGCGGCGGCGCGCTCGCAGAGTGAGTGATCGCAGCAACGGGACTCCTCATGGCTGGAGACCGGCGCCGGGGGCATCTGGCTGAATTTACGGCATTTCGGGGCGACGGGCAACCCGGTGGAGCCGCGCAGACGACGCGCCGCCGCGCCCCGGTCGGCGGTGTCCGCCGCTGCGCCTCCCTTCCCTTGCCGCGTCCCGCCCGGGAGTGGACCTGCACCTCCAGGGATGCATTCATGCCGGCCGCACCAAGAAACCGGCCCGCCTTGCGCGGGCGGGCCGGGAGGACGGAGCGCAGATACGGCAAGGCTGTCAGTAGGTGAACGAAAGGCTGAGGCGGTGCACCAGCCCGAGCACCTGCATGTCGACCACGCTGAAATCGAACAGGGCCTTGGACGTCTTGCCCGTCGCGAGGGCCACGCCGAAGCCGGCGGCCAGGGCGTCGGTGTCGTAACCCAGGTTGTAGCCCACGCGGCCGTAGAGCAGGTTGTTGAGGTTGTACTCGAGACCGACGTTGGCGCGTTCGGCGTTGTCGGCCGGATGCTGGAACTCCGCCGAGGCGAGCAGCTGCTGCTTGCCCACGCTGACGGCGTTGAAGCTGGCGCCCACCTTGAAGGTGGCGGGCAGCTTGGCCTCCCGCTCGTCGAAGGTGATCCCGCCGCCCAGGTGCTGGATCACCATGCCGAGCTTCAGGCCGCGCACGCCGATCCGGTACATGATGCCGAAATCGAAGCTGGCGCTGTTGACCGCGGATTCCGCCAGGCCCAGGTGCAGGTAGTGCACCGTGGCGCCGGCCGAGAACTTGTCGGTGAAGAACCGCGCGTAGCTGAGGCCGAAGCTCACCGAGCCGGCGTCGAAGGTCTGCCCCGTGCCCTCCGGCTCGTATGCCGTGCGCACCAGCATGGGATCGAGCCAGAACGAGCGCGCCGAAAGGGCGAAGGAGCCGGGAATCTGCCGCGGGCTGAAGGCGAGGATCGCGGTGGTCAGGTTGATGTCCGCCGGCCACTCGACGTGGGAAAGATGGAACTCGTTGCCGCGCACATTGACCAGACCCGCCGGGTTCCAGAAGACCGACGAGGCGTCGTCGGCCACGGCCGTGAAGGCGGAGCCCATGCCGGTGGCGCGCGCGCTCGTGCCGATCTGCAGGAACTGCGCGCCGAAGGTGCCGACTTTTTCGAACAGCTCCGCCTGACCAGCGGCCGGCAGCGCCAGCAGCACCACGGTCAGCAACGCAATGCGCTTCATGGAAACCTCCCGCTCCGTCCGGGGACGGGTTATGCGGCCCGCGGGTCGCTTCAGCTACGGTCGCCGGCTCCCTACCGGATGATCACGAACTTGCCGATGAAATCGTCGAACGACTTGTCGTCCGACTGCACCGCGTACAGGTAGATGCCGCTGACGACCTCCTGGCCGTTGCGGCTGACGAGGTTCCAGCTCGTCTGACCGTAGCCGCCCGTGCCGTCGTGCTCGATCGTCTGCACCAGATCGCCGTCCTCGGTGAAGATGCTGATCTTGTTCCGGGCGCGCGGCAGATTGGCGAAGGCCACTCTCACCCCGGTCGGATCCTCCGAATTCGGGCGCAGCTGCTGAAAATCGCGCAATGCTGCCCGCGTCGCAGGGTTGGGATAGACATAGATGTTGGGGCCGAAGCGCTCGCGCTCCTCGGGCGTCTGCGCCATCGTCGCCGGCACCGTGTATGTGAACGACGAGCCCGGGTCACCGCTCTGGCCGGCGCCGATGATGCGCCAATCGCCGCCCACCGGCGTGATCGCATGGTCCGTGGCAGTCACCGAGTAGAAATAGATGAAGCCGTTGTGAACCTCGCGGTCGATGTACTCGTAGAACCGCGTCGCCAGCTTCTCGCGTATGAACGGCTCCTGCTCCTCCCTCGCCGTCACCATGAAGAAGGTGTCCAGCACGGCTGGGTACCCCTCCCACGGCAGCAGCCCCATGTACTTCGGGATCGGCGTGCCGTTGCGATCCCGCAGCGCCGGCCGCGTCAGCAGCAGGCCCGCGCTGTCGGCGTCCACGACCGCCTGCATCGCCTCCGCCAGGCCCGTGAAACGCTCGTCCGCCAGGCATATCGGCGTGTAGATGATGTCCTCCAGGCCGGTGTTCGGGCCCAGCGGCAACGTGTCGTAACGCGCCACACCGTCGATGACCCTGGATGTTATCCAATGGTTGGCGACGTCGTATTCCGCGATTAGGCTCCACAACGTGCTCTCGGGCCCGTTCTCCAGTGATGAGCCAAAGGGACGATCCCAGTTGTCGGCCCGCCATACACGGTAGGATTCGAAATCGATCTGATTGGTGCGGACGTCCGGCGTGACCTCGCTGCGGTTGTCCCAGAAGACGTGCGCCGAGGTGTCGGTCGGCCAGACGCGCAGGCCCGGCGGCGGGGGCGCCATGCCGACCAGCCAGGTGATCTGCGACTCGTTGCCGTCGATGCCGGTGCACCCCGCCTTCTGCGAGACAGGGACATCCGGGTCCCAGCAATTCCACCCCGCCTGCGTGTCGGTCTGGTTCTCCTTCGTGCAGGCGCGCCCGTTCTGCCGCCCGCACTCGAAGCAGTTGTCCAGGTTGACGTAGATGCAATCCTTCGGCGGCCCACCATCGGGCGGGAAATAAACGAAGAGATCGCTGTTGGTGATGCGCGGTCTGCCCAGCAGGAATTCAGGCGTGATGCAGGTCGTGTCCATGTAATCGGCCACGAAATTGAAGATCGGGTTGTCCTGGCCGGGCGGCGCCGTGAAATCCTGCCGGCAGATCAAGGTTTCGCGGCCGTTGACTCCCGTCAGAGGATCGCCGTCCAGGTTGAAGAAGTTGCCGTAGAAGGTCTGCACCGCCTCGGCGGCGTTGCGCAGCATGCCCGACAATCCGTCGCCCAGGACCAGCGCCGCCTGGAAGGTCAGCGTGCGGTCGGGCTCGATCCTCTTGAACGGCCCGGCCGAAATGAGGAAACGGAAGTCGTTCTGCTTGCCCGGCTGGGTGGGCGAATCCTTTTCGTCCACGCTGAGCAGCTCGTAGCGCTCGGCGTCGTTGGTCGGATCGCCGCCCTGGTCGAAGGATTGCTGTCCCGAGAAGGCCTGCGCCGAGCGCAACCGCACGGAAGTGGGCGCCGTCTGCCCGGTCGGATCCGTATCGTGCCCCAGAAAGAGCAGACCCATGTACCCGGGCGCGACCCCGTCATCGCCGTCGTCGTCGTACATGTAGCCGATCGAAACCGGCACGTAGCTGCCGTCGAGCGCCTGCACCCAGCCGTCGAACCAGCCCCACATGTCGTCGTCGGCCAGGCCCGGCCGGCCCCGCTGGCCGATGTCGGGGTCGGCGAAGAAGCCGATGTAGACGTCAGTCAGCGGCGTGACCCCGATGTTGGTGATGTAGAACTCGAAGCCGACGAAATCGTCGACCGTGTCGTTTTCCCACTGGAAGGCCTGCATGACGACCTGCAGGTTCAGCGGCGTGTGGTCGGCGTAGAGCTCCTGGGCCAGACGCGTGTTGTCGAACATCGTGCAGACCATCATCTGGTTGCCGATCTGCCCGAAGTCCTCGTCGATCAGCCCGTCCTCATCGTCGTCGTAGCCGTTGAGGATCTCCTCGTCGATCAACCCGTCCTCGTCGTCGTCCGCGCCGACCTCGGGCAGGCGTTTGCCTCCGGCCAGATCGTTGCCCGGCGGGCGTATGAGCCGGGTGCGGATGGCTTCATAGATCGTGTCGCGCAGGTCGTCGCGAGGGCGGAACTCGGGCGTGTACTGCCCGGTGGAGACAAGCCGCTCGCCCAGCAGCACGCCGCCCACCCAGAGGCCGGCGCACCACAGGTACTCAACGCCGGAACCGGCAGGCCATTGCGCCGACGGCGAGTCCGAATAGCGCGTGACCGCCGAGAAATGCGAGCCGATCAACCCCCAGTTGGTGATGTTGACGTGCACCTCACCGACGTTCAGCACGTAGGAGCCGTCGAGGACGTGGATGCCGCGGGGGTCGTCGCGGACGAAGGGAACGTCCAGATCGACCCAGGCCGCGGCCGGCGAGGCGCACAGCGTCATGACCACCAGAACGCCGGCCAGCCCGAGATCGGCGCCGAGCCGCGGTTGTCCACTGCGCTTCCAGCCGCTCCTTGCCATCTTGTGTCCTTTCCTCCCGGCCTGCCGCCGGCGCCGCGCGAGCGCTCCGCCCGCGCCTCTAGAACATCCAGCCGAGTCCGATGCGGAACAGCCGGTGGTCCTCGAAAACGCGCGGATCGCGGATGGGGTTGAATTCATCGAGATTGTCGCCGTCCCGATCCTGCAGATAGGCGCCGCCGAACTTCCCGGTCTCCGTAAGGTAAGCCGCATAGGCGGTGGCCGCGTTGTTGAGCCCGGGGAATACGCCGCCGCCCTCGCCGCGGGGGATGTCCTGATTGATCAGATTGAAGGCCTGCACGTAGATCGTCAGCCGCTGGCCGTAGAAGTTGACGCGGCGCTCGCCCTGGAAATCGAGCGAGAACGTCGACGGCAGTCGGTTCAAGTTCTCCCAGAGGGGGTCCTGGCGCCGCGCGAAGCGGTCGACCGGAGTCCAGGGATAGCCGCTGCCGTAGGTGAAGGTGATCGACCCGGACCACGATTCCGGCTCCTGCAGGAGCAGGGACAGGTTCAGCGTGTGCCGCTGATCCCAGTCGAGCGGCAGCTCCTGGTTGGGCAGGAATTCCAGGCCCTCGGGGTTGGCGCCGAATTCCTGCGAGGATGCCACGCCGTCCGCGAAGGCGTACGTGTAGGCGATGTCGAAGGCGAAATTGTTGGCGAACCTCTTGTTCAGCGTGATCTCGAAGCCGCGCGACGAGGCGTACGCCTTGTTGATGTACCGCGCCAACGTGTTGCCGGTCTCGGCATCGGTCACCTGCGTGGCGGCGATCAGGTCGTAGATGTCCTTGCTGTAGATGGCGAAGGTGCCCGCGAGGTAGTCGTTGAACTGGTGCTGCAGGCCTGCCTGGTACGAGATCTGGGTCTCGGCCTTCAAGTTGGGGTTGCCCAGGGTGCCGCTGTTGCCGATCGCGTCCTGGCTCGAGAACAGGTAGTCGCGATCGGGGAATTGGATGAAGCGGCCGTAATGGAAGTGGAAGCCGTCGCGCTCGGTGATCGGGAAGGCGAATCCCAGCCGCGGCGAGAACTGGTGCTTGTACTTGGTGACGTTCTTGTTCACGTCCTCGTTGGTCAGCGTGATCTTGGCCGCCGAGCCGGGAGAGAACAGGTCCCAGCGGAAACCGAGGTTAACCACCATGCCCTCGTATTCCCAGCGGTCGTGCACGTACCAGGCGGCCTCGGGATTGTAGGTGTGGAAGATGTTGCGGTTGCCCCCCAGGCTCCAGACACCGGTGAAGCGATTCTGGCGCTCGATCGCCGGGTTGGCCAGCGCGTAACGCTCGAGATCGTTGTACAGCACCTGCACGCCCGTCTTGACCAGATGCCCGTCCCAGCGCGTGCTGGCCAGGTCGAACTTCATGATGTACTGACGGCTGTACTCCTCGCTGTACTGCGGGTTGTCGCTGGTCGTCACGAACAACGGATTGAGGGGATCGGTGTAGTAATCGATGCCCCGCTGATAGATGGGAGCCTGGCCGGCGAACGCCCCCGGCGACCAGACCCCGCCGTGGTTGTATTCGTAGGGGAACTTGTTGTTGACGGACGCCTTGCTGTCGAAGGCGACCAGCGACAGCTTGAGCGTGTAGAAAGTCTCGTCGGTCAGGTTGTGCGTCAGCACGAACTTCACCTGCTGGCTCAGGCGCTTGGTCGAGATGTTGTTGTCGGCCGAGTTGAACCAGGTGTACGCCGAGTCGAGCTGCGCCGTCGAGAAGGTGGACCAGGGATAGCGGAAGCCGTCGAAGACCGGCCGGGCCATCACCGTGTAGAGGCGGCCGTCCGTGCCGCGCACCTCGAGCACGGGCGCGTTCTGCCGGATGAAGCTGGAGCTGCGCGCGTCGATGACGACCGCCGCCCGCGCATCCTGGTTCATGCGGTCGAACCACGGCCCGTAGTAGACCGGGATGTAGCGACCGATGAAGAAGAAGGCGTCCGGCGCCAGCGTCGGCACGTAGCGCACTTCGGGCATGAAGACCAGCCGCTTGGCGTAGCCGGAAACGCTCCAGTTGGGCGCGTAGAATTCGTTGTTCTGGTAGAAATTGGAGTACTCGCCGGTCAGCTTCAGGTTGGGCCGGAACGTGTACGCCAGCTTGAGCGCGCCCTTGGCGGCGTTCGACTGCCGGCGGCGGAACTTCATCAGTTCCCAGTCGCCGATCGAGATCTTGTACTCGGGGCGGTTGGCGACCGAGTAGTTCTCGGTATCGGTGAAGGTCAGGTCGCCCGACAGGAAGTAGGTCAACTTGGGCAAAGGCGTCGGGCCGCCGAAACCGAACTCGAAACGGTCGTAGTTGGTGTAGGTCTTGTCCATGCGGCCGAAATCGTCTGTGAAATAGCGCAGGCCGCCCTCGAAGGTGTCGCCGCCGGTGCGCGTCGTGATGTTGATGACGCCCGACAGCGCGTTGCCGAATTCGGCGTCCAGCCCGCCGGTCACGGTGTTGACCGCCTCGACCGCCAGGTTGGAGACGGACAGCGCCCGCCCCCCCAGCGGATCGTCCACCGGCACGTCGTCGATGCGCATCGAGATCTCGCCTGAACGGCCGCCGCGCACGTGCAGCTCGCCCGCGCGCATGACCACGCCCGCCTGCTTGGCCACGGCGTCCTCGACCGAATCGATGGCGTACTTGGTCAGCCGCTCCTGGCCTATCTTCTGCTCGGTCGTGGCGCTCTTGACGTTGACCATGTAGCGGGCGCCCTCGACCTCGAAGGCGTCGAGCTGCTCGACGATCACGACCCGCATGGAAAAGTTCAGCTGCTTGGTTTCGCCGGGGCCCAGGGCCACCGTCTGTTCCTCGGGCGCGTAGCCGAGATAGAGCACCTGGATGGTGTACTGTCCCGGGCGCAGACCCTGGAAGAAGAATGCCCCGCCGCCCAGCGACATGGTGCCGCGGGGCGTGCCCTTGATCAGAACGTTGGCGTAATCAAGCAGTTCGCCCGATTCCGAGTCGCGGATGGTGCCCCTGATGGTCCCGGGCGCGGCCTGCGCCAGCGCCTCGACAGGCGTCTGCCAGATGACGCACGCGGCACAGACCGCCAACAAGGGCAGGATTCCGTCGAACCGGTGACGCCGGTGCATGGCACCGCTCCTTTCAGGCATCATGCTGCAGCGAGAATCCAGGATGGCATCGGCTTGCCTTCACGCGCGCGACCCGGCGCAGGGGGAGCCAGGTGGGGTACACTGTGGGCAACCTTGGAACTCCTTGCGGGCCTGGATTCGCGACTCCTGCGGTGGGGAGAGTCTCGCAATTCGAGCGCCCGGAACCGGCAAATGTGAGCTGAATATAGAGATTGGCCCCTGGCCTGTCAACCGGCAGCTAGACGCCGTTCCGCAGGACCACCGGGCACCGAACCAGGTGTCCCGGCGCGGTTTCCGCCAACGGCGGCAAGCCCGCGGCGCAGGCCGGTTCGCGCCGCGGGCAGCGCGGATGATAGGGGCAGCCGGAGGGGGGAAACAGCAGCGACGACGGCTCCTGCGACGCCGCCGGCCCTCCGGTCCGGGCCGCCGGCGTGGGGCCTGCCGCCTTCTTCGCGGACAGCCTCGGCGCCGCGGCCGCCAGCGCCCGGCTGTAGGGGTGCCTCGGCGGCGCCGCGGCCGGCAGCAACTCGACCAGCCGCCCCAGGTACATCACCGCCACGCGCGCGCAGACGCCGCGCACCACGTGCAGGTCATGCGAGATCAGCAGCAGGGCCAGGCCGCGCTCGCGCCGAGCCCGCGCCAGCAGGTTCAGGACGCGCGCCTGCACGGGCACGTCCAGGGCGCTGGTCGGCTCGTCGGCCACCAGCACGACCGGGGCCGCGGCCAGCGCACGGGCGATGGCGACCCGCTGCCGCTGTCCGCCCGAGAGCTCATGCGGAAACGCTTCGGCCGCGTCCGGCGGCAGGCCGGCCTCGGACAGCAGAGCGCGCACCCGCTCGCGTCGATCGCCCGCGGCGGCGGCGGCGGCGAGCGCCTCGCCGATCGCCACGCCCACGGCCAGGCGCGGATTGAGCGAGCCGCCGGGCTCCTGGAACACCAGCTGCGCCAGACGGCGGGCGCGGCGCAGATCGGCGCCGCTCAGATTCCCCAGCTCGCGCCCCGCCACCAGCACGGCGCCGGCGGCGGCCGGCAGCAGACCCACCGCGGCACGCGCCAGCGTCGACTTGCCGCAGCCGGATTGGCCGACCAGTCCGACCGCTTCGCCGGCGGCCACGGACAGCGACACCTCGCGGACCGCCTCCAGGCTCTGCCGGGCTCCCAGCCAGCGGCGGCCGCGCTGGGCGAAAGCCACGGTCAGGTCGCGCAATTCCAGCGCAGGCTGTGCATCCCGGCTCATGAAGGCTCCCGCCCGGCCGCCAGCGCGCGCGTCACGTCGGGCAGGCACGCCGCCCGCCGTCCAGGCCCGACCGCCAGCGGCGCCGGCACCGCCGCGCGGCAGGCGGGGCGAGCGTGGCAGCAGCGCGGCGCGAAGGGGCATCCCGGCTCCGGCCGTCGTGGATCGTGCGGATCGCCCGGCAGCTCGGGCAGCGGCCCTGCCGGCGGCCAGCTTTCGGGCAGAGACGCCACCAGCGCTCGCGTGTAAGGATGCGCGGGCGCAGCCAACAGCATGTCCGCCGGCCCTTCCTCCATGATCAGGCCGCCGTACATCACTGCCACCCGCTGCGCCAATCCCGGCACCAGCGCCAGGTCATGGGTGATCAACAGCAGCGCCATCCCGCGCCGGCGTGACAGTTCGCCGAGCAAGCCCAGGATCCGCGCCTGCGCGGTCACATCGAGCGCGGTGGTGGGCTCGTCGGCGATCAGGACATCCGGCTCGCCCGCCAGGGCCAGCGCCAGCAGAGCCCGTTGCCTCATGCCGCCGCTGAGCCGATGGGGGTACTCGTCCGCTCGACGCGCCGCGTCGGGAAGCTGCACTTCCTCCAGCAACGCCACCGCCCGCTCGCGCGCGGCGCGCCGCGACAGTCCGAAATGCCACCGGAGAGTCTCGGCCAGTTGCGCCCCGATGGTGAAGACGGGATCGAGGCTGGCGCTGGGATCCTGCGGCACCAGGCCGAGGCCGCGCCCGCGGTATCGCCGCCGCCGCGGCTCGTCGAGCGCTTGCAGATCCACCCCATCCAATAGAACACGCCCGGTGACCCGCGCCGACGGCGGCAACAGGCCGAGCAGGGCCAGCGCGGTCACGCTCTTGCCGCTGCCGGATTCGCCGACCAGCGCCAGGGAACCGCCGCGTGCCAACGCAAAGTCGACGCCGCGCAGGACGGGCGTCGAAGGGCCCGCGCCGGCGAACGCGATCGCCAACCGCTCAACCGTCAACAGCGCGGGCGCGTTCACGCTCATTCCTTCCCGCGAAGGCCCGGGGATCGAGCGCTTCGCGCAGGCCGTCGCCGAGCAGGTTGTACCCCACGACGGTCAGCGTGATCGCCAGACCTGGAAACGCCGTCAGCCACCAGCCGTCGAGCAGATGGGCGCGGCCCTGCTCGATCATCGCCCCCCAGGACACTGCCGGTTCCTGCGCGCCCAGGCCCAGAAAACCCAGGAACGACTCCAGCAGGATCAGGTTGCCCAGACGCAGCGCGGCCGCCACGCACAAGGTAGGCAGCACGTTGGGCAGGACATGCCGCCAGGCGATTCGCGCCGCGCTCAGGCCCAGGCCGCGCGCAGCGGCGATGAAATCGCGTTCGCGCAGCGCCAGCGTCTCCCCGCGCACCAGGCGCGCCACGCCCATCCACCCGGTCAGGCCCAGCGCCAGCACCACCAGACCCAGCGAGGGATCCGCCAGCGACACCAGCAGCAGCAACAGGAAGACCCGCGGGAAAGCCAGGCAGACATCGGTCAGCCCCATCAGCAGTCGATCCAGCGCGGGCGGCCCCAGCCCGGCCGCCAGGCCGACGGCCGCACCGCACACCACCGCCATCGCGGCGCCGAACCATCCCACCAGCAGAGAGACGCGGCCGCCGTGGAGCAGCCGCACGAGCACGTCGCGCCCCAGCACGTCGGTGCCGAGGGGATGCGCGCGCGACGGGGGCTCCAGCCGCGCATCCGCCGGTCCGAGCGCCGCCGGATCGCCCGGGGCGATCACGCCCGCTCCCATCGCGCCCAGCATGAACAGCCCGATCAGACCCAGCCCCACGCGCGCGGAGCCGTCCCGCCACAGCGCCCGCCAGAACCGGCTGCGCGACGCCCGCGCCGCGCCGCCGTTCATCGTCGCTCTCCCGTCAGGCGGATGCGCGGATCGACCGCGCCGTAGGCCAGATCCGCCAGCAGGTTGCCGGCCACGGCCAGGATGGCCGCCAGGGCGGTCGTGCCCATGATCACCGGGTAATCGCGCGCGAAGATGGCCTCGACCGTCACCCTACCCATCCCCGGCCAGGCGAACACGACCTCCGTGGCGACGGCGCCGCCCAACAGGAACGGCAGGCTCAGTCCGGCCAGCGTCACCACGGGCAGCAGGCCGTTGCGCAGCGCGTGCCGCCACTGGACCAGCCGCTCGGGCAGGCCGCGGGCACGCGCGGCCAGGATGTAATCCTGGGACAGCACCTCGGCCAGGTTGTTGCGTAGGTAGCGCGCCGTGCCCGCCGCCGAGAAGACCCCCAGCACCAGCACCGGCAGAGCCAGGTGGTGCAGCAGGTCGAGCAGCCGCTGCGCCGGCGGCAGGAACGCGGCGTCCGGCGCCGCGATCCCGCCGGCGGGGAACCAGCCCAGGCCCCGGCAGAAGACCAGGATCAACATCTGCCCAAGCCAGAAGGCCGGCATGGAATACAGCGCCAGCCCCGCGACGGTGGCCGCCCGTTCGCCGAGCCGACCGCGCCGTCGAGCCATCCAGACCCCGGCGACGATCGCCACGGCAAGGTGCGTCAGGTAGGCGCTGAGGGTCAGCAGGAGGGTCGGCGGGATCGCCTCGCCCAGGATCTCGGCCACCGGCCGGTGCTGTCTGAGGCTGCGGCCGAAATCGCCTCGCGTCACCACGCCGGTCAGCCAGTGTGAGTATTGCGCCCACAGCGGCCGGTCCAGGCCGAGGGAACGGCGCCAGGCCTCGCGCCCCGCCGCGTCGAGGTCGGCGTCGGCCCAGCGATCGAGCGGATCGCCGGGCGCCAGGCGCACGATGAAGAAAAGGGCCGTCAGCATGGCCAGGACCAGCAGCGTCGAGGCGGCCAGACGGCGGCACAGATAACCGAACAAGGCGCCCTCCCAGCCGGCCGGCCGCCTGCGCGGCGGCGACGGCCCCAGGCGGACACTACCCGCCTGCCCGCATACTAGGGACGGCCCGGCCGGCCGGTCAAGCGACGCCGCGTCGTGCAGGAAGCGCCGGCGCGCCCGCGCGCCGGCCGATCGTGCAACGCCTCGCCCGCGGCCGCGCAGGTCGGCCTGCGCCGGCGCCTTTCCGATCGCGGCGCATTCTTCCTGCCCGCTCCCCAAGCTTCCCCCCGAAACCGGCGAGGGCCGCGCGGTATGGCTCTTTCTAGCGGCGTCGCCCGTCGCGTGGCATCCGCCGTTCTCGTTCCTGGCCGCCCATGCTGCTGCGGAGGCTGCATGAAACCACCGATCGCCTGGCCTGCCCCGGTCGCCGCCTGCGCGCTGGCCATGATTCTGCTGGCGGCCGGCTGCAGCCTGGAAAAGCCTGAACTGCCGCGTTTCACCACGACCGTGACCGTACCGCTGGGCACGCATCGGCTGAGCGTCCTCGAACTTCTGGAGGATCAGGATTACCTGGCCGTGGACGGCGATTCCCTGCTCGCCTTCCAGGTGGTGGGCGCCGAGGACACCTTCACGGTCGATGCCGACCTCAGCGCCGAGATCCAGCCCATCTCGCTCGCGGCCGAACTGGGCGTCTTCTCTCTGGAGGGCGCAACGCCGGTGGCGTTCGAATTCACGCTCGGCGCGCTGCATCCGCCGGCCGTGTCGCTGCACGGCAGCAGCGTGGCCGTGCCGCCCTTCACCTTCGAGCTTGCCAGCGATCCGGCCGATCTGCCGGACATCAGCCGCGCCGAGGTGGCCAGCGGACGTCTGGCCTTGACACTGGTCAACGGACTGCCGGTGCCGCTGGGGGGAGACCACCCGCCGGAGCGCGCGCGGGTCGAACTGCTCGATCCCGCGAGCGGCGCGGTGCTGGCCGCGCTTGACTTCCCCGCCGCGATCCCGCCCGGGGCGCAGGACCGGCGCGAGGCCGACCTGGCCGGCGTGACGCTGCCCGACAGCATCGCCGTTCGTCTGCGCGGAGGTTCGCCCGGCGCCGGCGACCCGGTGCCGATCGACAGCGCGGCGACGGTCCAGATCCGCGCCGAGCTGCTGACGTTGTCGGCGACGGCGGCCGTGGCCGTGGTCGGCCCGCAGACCTTCACGACCGACTCTGATCTGGCGCTGCCAGATTCCTTGCGCCTGATCGAGGCCGAGATCGACGGAGGCGAGCTGAGCGTCAGCCTGGCGAGCGATCTGCCGGTGCCCTGCCGCGTGTCCCTGCACATCCCCGCGCTGCGCTCGGCGGACGGCGGGGCGGTGAGCATCGCCTTCGATCTGTCCCCCGGCGGCCGGGCCGCCGCCACGCTGCCGCTGGCGGACGCGGCCGTGCATTCCCCCGACGGTCGGGCGCTCGCGGCCTTGACCTGCCGCCTGGAGGCGAGCACCGACGGCAGCGGCGGCCTCGCCGTGCCCCTGTCCGCCGGCGACGGCCTGACCGCCGCCGTCGCCCCGGCCCGCCTGACCTTCGGCCGCGTCACGGGCGAGATCCCCCGCCGCACGATCGCGCTCGAGCCGCTGGTCGAGACCATCGACCTGCCGGCGGAGCTGACGGGGGTGGCGCTGACCGCGGCGAGCCTGACCTTGCGCATCGTCTCCCAGGTGGAGATGCCGGCCGCCGTCGCCTTCACCTTGACCGGCCGCTCGGCCGCCGGCGTCGAGCGCTCCCTGGACGCCCTGATCGACCTGCCGCCCGCCGCCTCCGGCCTGCCTCTCGCCGCCGAGGCCGTGCTCGACCAGGAGAACAGCGACATCGTCGCCTTCCTGAACAACCTGCCCACGACGATCACGCTGACGGGACAGGTGGCGGTGGGCGGCGAGGGCGTCACCGGCACGGTGGGTCCGGGCGACCGGGCCCACGTCGGGTGGCGCATCGACGCGCCGCTGCGGGTCGTCATCGAGCAGGCGGTCGTGCGCGCCGATCCCCGCCCCCTCGTGCTGGACGAGCAGCTGCGGCAGCGCCTGGCCGAGCACCTGGGACAGGCGCGCCTGACCACCCGCATCGTCAACCATCTGCCGTTTCCGGTGGAGATCAGGCTGCTGGCCGGCATCGATCCCGCCACCCTGGCGGAAACGCCGCAGCTGGTGGTCGGACCGCTGGGCGCTCCGGCCGGCGCTCTGCACCCGTCGTTGCGCACGGTCAGCGGCGCCGCCCCGTGCGACAGCGAGCTGCAGCTGAGCAGCGGCCAGACCAGCGTCCTGACGCTGCCGGGGCTGCACACCGCGGTCGAGATCACCCTGCCCGGCACCGGCGGCCAAGAGGTGGCGGTCTGCGCGGGCGATTATCTGACCGTGTCCGGCCTCGTCATGCTGGACGTCGAGGTGGGGCGATGAACCCGGCCGGCGGCGTCCGAGCGCCCGCCGCTCCGGCAGCCGCGGGAGAACAGCGCATGCATAACGCCCGTCCACAAGCGTTCCCAGGCGCCAGCGGCGCGCCGCGCCGCCGCCCTCATCGGCTCGCCCCGCTCCTGTTGGTGCTGCCGCTCTGGGCGTTGTCGCCGGCGGCGACGGCGCTCGGACAGGGCAGCCCGCGCGCCTGGGGCCTCGCGGGAGCCTACACCGCCGCCGCCCGCGGGCTCGACGCCGTCGAGTGGAACCCCGCGAACTTGGCTTGCGAGCGGCCCGCCGCCCTGACGCTCGGCCTGTTCTCGGCGGCGGTCGATCTGCACAACAACGCCTTCTCGTGGCGGCGCTACAACGAGATCAGCGGCGCCACGCTCGACCAGGCCGACAAGCAGCGCCTGCTGGGCGATGTGCCCGCCGGCGGTCTGCGCATCGACGCCGACGTGCGCGCCTCGCTGCTGGGGCTGCAGAGCGGCCCGTTCGCCTTGACGGTGCAGGGTCTGGCCCACGGCCACGGCGTGCTGGCGCGTGGTTTCTTCGACCTGGTGCTGCTGGGCAATCCGGTCGACCACGCCTTCACCTTCGACGGCACCGGCGGCGCCGCGCAGGCGCTGGCCGCCGCCACCTTCTCGGCCGGCGCGCCGCTGCTCGCCGGCGCCGGCGCACGCCTGTGCGGTGGCGTCAGCCTGCGCTACCTCCACGGCCTCGGCCAGGCCCACGTCGTCCACGCCGCCGGGCGGCTGCTCACGACGGAGTCGGCGATCGAGGGCGAGGCGGGCGCGGAGCTGCTCACGGCGCGCGGCGGGGCCGGCTGGGGCGCCGACGTGGCGCTGGCGCTGCAGGCTCCCCGAGGTTGGAATTTCGGTCTGGTGCTCGACAACGCCGCCGGCTGGGTGCGCTGGCACCGGGGGGTCGAGCGCCGGCTCTGGCGCGCCCGCGCCGACACGCTCAACGCCGGGCAGGCCGATCTCGAGGCGCTGATCGCCACCAGCGATTCCACCGCCGCCGCCGCGCCCTATGTCACCGAACTGCCGCGCCGCCTGCGGCTGGGCGCCAGCAACCGGCTCGGCGCGCTGCTGTGGGCGATCGACTGGGAGCAGCAGCTGCGCGGGCGCGACGGCGAGCCGGCCCGCGCCGCGATCAGCGCGGGCTGCGAATGGCGGCTGGCCGGCTGGCTGAGCCCGCGCTGGGGACTGGGCTACGGCGGCAGCCACGGTCCGACCGCGGCGGTCGGCCTCGGCCTGCGTCTGGGCCCCTGGTGCATCGACCTGGCGGCGGTCAACCGCGGCCGCGTCTGGCCGGACGACGGCAAGGGGGTGGCGCTGGCCGCCGGCACCCGCCTGCAGCTCTGAGCCGGGAGCGCGCCTTCGCCTCACCGCCAGACCAGCTGCAGCTCCCAGGTCTCGGCGAAGGCAGCCGCCAGCTCGCGCGCCAGCGCCGCCAGGTCGGCCTCCGCCAGTCGGCGCCCCAGCACGCGCTCCAGATCCGTGGTCGTGGCAAGCAGCTCATCCCTCGCCGCGGGCGGCGCCGCCAGCTCGGCCAGTTCTGCGTGCGCGGGGCCCGTCAGGATCGACCCGTGCTGCAGGAACACGCCCGCCGTGCGCCGCTGCGCCGAGCCGATGAGCTTGCGCCCCTGCACCAGGATCTCGTGCTGGCCCGCCGAATGGAAGCAGAGCAGGCCGCGCGCCTGCGCCAGCGACTCGCCCCGCGCGATGTCGGGACGCACGCCCAGACGCGCCAGGAACATCGTCAGCGCGCGGTTGATGGCGGCGTAGGTCTCGTGCAGCGTGGCGCCGAACAGCGGCGAGGGGCTGGCGCCGGCGACGGCGTAGGTCAGCTCCTGCGCGTGCAGGATGGCGCGCCCGCCGGTCGGCCGGCGCACCAGATCGTAGCCGCGCGCGGCCAACGCGGCGGCGTCGAAGCCGGCGGGGTCCTGGTGGTAGCCCAGGCTGACGGCGGGCGGCGACCAGCGGTACAGTCGCAGCACCGGCCCGTCTGCGGGCCGTTGCGCGGCCAGCATGGCGGCGTCTCGCTGCATGTTGACGGCCCCCGGCAGGGGGCCGTCGTCGCTGGCCAGCAAGCGGGACAAGCGCGTCTCCCTAGCCGCAGTTGCAGGGCCCCAGCCAGCTGAGGTCCGGCTGGCGGGCGGCGCGCGCCTCGTCCAGGCGCGCCACCGGCGTCGTGTGCGGCGCGCCGTGCAGCAGCTCGGGATCGCGGGCCGCCTCCTCCGCGATGCGCCGCAGCGCGGCGACGAAGTGGTCCAGGCTCTCCTTGGGCTCCGACTCGGTCGGCTCGATCATCAGGGCCTCGTCGACGATCAGCGGGAAGTAGACCGTCGGGGCATGCACGCCGTAGTCGAGCAGACGCTTGGCGATGTCGAGCGTGCGCACGCCGTGCCGTTCCTTCCAGGTCCGGCCCGAGGCGACGAACTCGTGCAGGCAGCCTTCGGGATGGTCGACCGGCAGCAGCCCGCGCAGCTCCGCCAGCAGATAGTTGGCGTTGAGCACGGCCCTTTCGGCGATCCGCGTCAGGCCGTCGCCGCCGTTGCGCAGGATGTAGGCGAGCGCGCGCAGGCAGATCCCGACGTTGCCCAGGTACGAGTGCACCGAGGGGAAGGCCCCGTCCGGCGGCGTGACCAGGCGGTACCTTCCCTCGGCGCGCTCCAGCCGCGGCGCCGGCAGGTAGGGCGCCAGCTCGGCGGTCACGCAGATCGGCCCCGCGCCGGGCCCGCCGCCGCCGTGCGGGGTCGAGAAAGTCTTGTGCAGGTTCATGTGCACGACGTCGAAGCCCATGTCGGCCGGACGCGCCTTGCCGAGGATCGCGTTGAGATTGGCGCCGTCCATGTAGAGGCGCCCGCCGGCCGCGTGCACGACGCGGGCGATCTCCACGATCTCCGTCTCGAACAATCCCAGGGTGTTCGGGTTGGTGATCATGATGCCCGCGGTGCGCGGCCCCACCGCCGCGCGCAGCCCCTCGAGATCGACCCGCCCGTCCGCCCGCGAGGCGATCGTCAGCGGGCGCATGCCGACCATGGTCACCGAGGCCGGGTTGGTGCCGTGCGCCGAGTCAGGGATCAGGATCTCGTCCCGCTGCGCGTCGCCGCGCGCCAGGTGGAGAGCGCGGATGACCAGCATGCCCAGGAACTCGCCCTGCGCTCCGGCCGCGGGGTGCAGGCTGCAGGCGGCGAAGCCGGTGATCTCGCACAGGGCGTCCTCGAGCATCGCCAGCGCGGCCAGCAGGCCCTGCACATCCTCGTCGTCCTGCTGCGGGTGCAGCGAGGCGAAGCCGGGCAGCGCGGCGATCTCCTCGTTGAGGCGCGGGTTGAACTTCATCGTGCAGCTGCCCAGGGGATACATGCCGCGCTCGATGTGGTGGTTCAGGTCAGACAGCAGGGTGAAATGGCGCATCACCTGCGGCTCGGACAGCGACGGCAGGTCGGGCGGCGCCGCGCGCCTCGCCGCGGCGGGCAGCTCGGCGGCGACCCGCGCGCCGTCCCAGGCGGGGAAGGTGAGCGCGCGTCTGCCGGGCCGACCCTGGGCGAACAGAGACGGCTGCTGCGGCGCTCCCCAGCGGACCGGGGCGATGTCCGCCTCGGCGCCCGTGGCGGGCGCTCCCGGCGGGGTCATGGGATCCGGCGACATGCCGTCTTTCTCCTCCGCGGTAGTGTCCAGACGCGGCCGCCTCAGGCGGCCAGGAAGTCGCGCAGCGTCTGCGCGTAGAGTTCGATCTCCGCCGCGGTGCGCTTCTCGGTCACCGCGACCAGCAGATCGCCGTCCGCCGACCCGGCGAAGCCGGCCAGCGGGATGCCGGCCAGCAGGCCCGCGCGCCGCGCCCAGGCGCGGAAATCGCGCGCCGGCCGCGGCAGGCGCAGGACGAACTCGTTGAACACCGGGCCGGGGTATGGCAGCTCCACGCCCGGCACGGCGCGCACCGCCGCGCGCAGGGCCTCGGCCCGCACGCGGTTGGCCTCGCCCAGCTCGCGCAGGCCGTCGGCGCCCAGCAGCGCCAGGTAGACGGTCGCCCGCAGCGCCATCAGCCCCTGGTTGGTGCAGATGTTAGAGGTCGCCTTCTCGCGTCGGATGTGCTGCTCGCGCGTCTGCAGGGTCAGCACATAGGCCGGCCGGCCCTCGCGGTCGAGGGTGCGGCCCGCCACCCGTCCCGGCAGGAGCCGCTTCAGGTCTTCGGCGCAGGCGAGAAAGCCGAGCAGGGGGCCGCCGAAGGAGCAGGGCAGGCCCAGCGGCTGAGCCTCGCCCACCGCCACGGCGGCGCCGTATTCGCCCGGGCTCTTGAGCAGCGACAGCGAAATCGGATTGACGCACGCCACCACGGCGGCGCCGGCCGCGGCGGCGGCGGCCGCCAGTTCATCGACCGGTTCGATCTGCCCCAGGTAGTTCGGATTCTGGATCACCACCGCGCCCGCGCCCTGCGCCGCGGCGGCCAGGCCGGCGGCGTCGGTCACCCCCGCGGCCGCCAGCGGCGCGTCGGCGATCTCCATCCCCTCGCCCGCCAGCATGGTCTGCGCCACGCGGCGGTAGCGCGGGTTGAGGGCGGCCGGCAGCACGACCTTGTGGCGGCGGCGATGCAGCGCCGCCATGCGCACCCCCTCCGCCAGGGCAGTGGCGCCGTCGTACATACTCGCGTTGGCCACCGGCAGGCCCGTCAAGCGGCAGACGAATGTCTGCCACTCGTAGATGACCTGCAGCGTGCCCTGCGACACCTCCGGCTGGTACGGCGTGTAGGCGGTCATGAACTCGCTGCGGCCGGCCAGAGCGGCGATGGCCGCCGGCACGATGCTGTCGTAGACGCCGCCGCCCAGGAAGGAGACCAGTTGATCCTGGCCGTGATTGCGCGCCGCCAGGCCTTGCAGAAGCCGGCGCACCTCTTCCTCGCTCTTGGTGGGCGGCAGGTCCAGCGGCCGGCGCAGCCGCGCCTCGGCCGGAATGGTGCGGAACAGCTCTTCGACGTCGGCCACGCCGATGCGTTCGAGCATGGCGGCGATGTCCGCCTGGGTGTGCGGGGTGTAGGGCATCGCCGGCTCACCCTTCCAGCAGCTTGGCGTAGGCGTCCGCCGACAGCAGGGCGCCGAGTTCGCCGGGGTCGCTCAGGCGCAGCTTCACCAGCCAGCCGGCCTCCAGCGGATCGTTGTTGACCATTTCGGGCTTGTCCAGCGCCGCCTGGTTGACCGCCACCACCTCGCCGGACACCGGCGCGAAGAGGTCCTCCACCGCCTTGACCGTCTCGATGGTGCCGATGGCGTCCCCCGCCCCCACCTGGGCGCCGACCTCGGGCAGATCGAGGAAGACGACATCGCCCAGTTCGGAGGCTGCGTGCTCGGTGACGCCGATGGTGCCGACGCCTCCCTCCGCCTTGACCCACTCGTGCTGCTCGGTGTACTTCCGATCGTCGGCGACCATCCTCACGCCTCCTGTGCGGGGGGTGCGGGGGTTCGGGCGGCGCGCGGGTCGCCCTTGACCCGGGCCGCCAGGAAGGGGTAGGGCACGACGGCGAAGGGGAACCGCCTGCCGCGCACCTCGACCTCCAGCGGCTGCGGCGGCAGCGGCGCGTCGAGCAGCGCCAGCGCCAGGGACCGCTGCAAGGTCGGGCTGTAGGCGCCGCTGGTGACCCGGCCGATGGTGCGCCCGGCGGCCATGATCGGCGCGCCCTGGCGGGCGATCGTGCGCCCGGCCACCTCGCCGCCGACCAGCCGCCGCGGCACGCCCGCAGCCTGCTGGGCCAGCAGCGCGTCGCGGCCGATGAAGGCCGGCTTCTTCAGCTTGACCGCCCAACCGATGCCGGCCTCGAGCGGCGAGATGTCCTCGGCGAGCTCGTGCCCGTAGAGACAGTAGCCAGGCTCGAAGCGCAGCGTGTCGCGCGCCGCCAGGCCGACCGGCAGCACGCCGTGATCGGCGCCCAGCGCCAGCAGCTCCTCCCACACGGCGGGCGCGTCCTCGTTGGGCAGGTAGATCTCGTACCCGCGCTCGCCGGTGTACCCGGTGCGCGAGACGATCCAGCGCCCGCGCGGGCCGTCCAGCGCCGCCGCGGTGTAGAACTCCAGCGCCGCCAGCCGCTCGCGGTGCGGCGCCAGAGCTTCCAGGCGCGATGTCAGCTCCCAGGATTCCGGGCCCTGCGCGGCGATCAACGCGGTGCGGTCGCTGGCATCGTCCAGCGCGATCCCCGCGACGCCGGCGGCGTGCTCCCGCAACCAGGCGGCGATCTTGTCGTGGTTGGCGGCGTTGCAGACCACCAGCCACTCGCCGGCCGCGAGCCGATAGACCAGCATGTCGTCGAGCACGCCGCCGTCGGGCCGGCACATGGCGGTGTAGACGACCTTGCCGTCGGGGTTCCCCTCCAGGCGGTTGGTCACCAGGCCCTCCAGCCAGGCGCCCGCCGCCGGTCCGGCGACGTAGATCTCCCCCATGTGCGTGATGTCGAAGATGCCGGCGCGCTCGCGCACCGCGGCGTGCTCGGCCAGCACGCCAGTCCCGTACTGGACCGGCATCTCGTAGCCTGCGAACGGCACCAGCTTGCCGCCGTGCGCCGCGTGCCACGCGTGCAGGGGTGTGCGCTTGAGCGCACGCGCCGAAGCCTCATGGTCCATCGCGCGCTCCCTTCCGGAAGCGAACCGGCGCCGCGGCCGGCGGCCTCCGCCGCAAATCTATGCCGTGGCCGGCATCCCGCCAAGGCTGGAATCGCCGGCGGCCGGACCGCGCGCGGCCGCCGCGGCGCGCGCCCGCAGCATCGCGCCGGTGTGCGACTGCTCGCAGGCGGTCACCGCCGCCAGCGTCCCCTGGACCACGATCCGCCCCCCCTCGCCCCCCCCCTCGGGACCGAGATCGATGATCCAGTCGGCGCGGCGGATGACATCGGGGTGATGCTCGATGATCACCACGGTGTTGCCGCGCGCGATCAGGCGGTCGACCACCTCCAGCAGCCGGTGGACGTCGCTGAAGTGCAGGCCGGTGGTCGGCTCGTCCAGAATGTACAGCGTGCGGCCCGCGCCGCCCCGCGCCAGCTCGCGCGCCAGCTTCAGGCGCTGCGCTTCGCCGCCCGACAGGGTGGCGCCCGGCTGCCCCAGCCTGATGTAGCCCAGGCCGACGCCGTCCAGCACGCTCAGGATGCGTCTGAGGGCGGGCACGGCCTCGAAGAAGGCCAGCGCCTCCTGCGCCGTCATCTCCAGCACCTCGGCGATCGTGCGCTCCTTGTAGAGCACCTCCAGCGCCTCGCGCACGTAACGCTTGCCCCCGCAGGCGTCGCAGACGACCTCGACGTCGGGCAGGAAATCCATGGTCAGGCGCCGCACCCCCGCGCCCTCGCAGACGGGGCAGCGGCCCCCGGCGACGTTGTGGCTGAAGTGGCCCGGCCCGTAGCCGCGCATGCGCGCCAGCGGGGTCGCGGCGAAGAGCGCGCGCACCGGCGCGAACAGGCCCGTGAAGGTGGCGGGCGTCGACCGCGGGGTGCGGCCGATCGGGCTCTGATCCACCAGCACGACAGCCCGCAACTGGTCGTCGCCGTCGAGCGCGGCGAACGGCTCGGGCACGGCGGCGGCGCGGTGCAGCCTCGCCGCCAGGGCGCGGTGCAGGGTGTCGTGCACGGCGGTGCTCTTGCCCGATCCCGAGACGCCGGTCACCAGCGTCAGACAGCCCAGCGGTATGGCCAGGTCGATGCCGCGCAAATTGCGCCCGCTCAGGCCGCGCATGCTCAGCCAGGAGCCGCCGGCGGGGAGGGCGCCGTTGCCTGGACGCGGCGGCGGCTCTTGCGCGCGCCCGGCCAGGTGATCGCCAGTCAGGCTGCCCGGCGTGGCGGCGATCGCCCGCCAGTCCCCCTGCGCGACCAAGCGGCCCCCGCGTTCGCCGGCTCCCGGCCCCAAGTCGAGGATGTGGTCGGCGGCCAGCATGATGTCGCGGTCGTGCTCGACCACGACCACGCTGTTGCCCCGGTCGCGCAGGGCGAGCAGCGTCCCGATCAGGCGGTGGATGTCGCGGTGGTGCAACCCGACGCTCGGCTCGTCCAGGATGTAGAGGACGCCGGTCAGCTGCGATCCGACCTGCGTGGCCAGCCGCACGCGCTGCCCCTCGCCGCCGGACAGCGTGCGCGCGCCGCGGCCGAGCGAAAGGTAACCCACCCCCACCTCGACCAGGAAGCGGGCGCGCGCGCGGATCTGCGCCAGCAAGGGCCCGGCCGCCGCCTGCGCCACCGCCCCGGCGAAGGACAGGCCCTCGCTCCACTCCAGCAGCTCGGTCAGCGGCAGCTGGTTGGCCTGCCCGATGTGCAGCCCGCCCAGCCGCACCGCCAGCGCCTCCGCCCGCAGGCGGTGCCCCTCGCACTCCGTGCAGGTCTGCTCGGTCATCAGCGCCTCGAGCGTGCCGCGGATCTTCTCCGACTTGGTTTCGCGGTGCCGCCGCAGCAGCTCGGGGATCAACCCCGGCCATCCTTGCAGGAAGGCGTGGTAATGGCGATGGTGCTGCAGGCGCCGGTCGACGGCGGGGCTCAGGCCGCGCAGCAGAGCCCCGCGCGCCTCCTCCGGCAACTGCCGCCACGGCGTGTCCAGGCCGAAGCCCAGCGCGCCCGCCAGCGCCTCGATCTGCGTGAACAGCCAGCCGCTCTCCTTGCCGCGCAGGAAGGCGATGGCGCCGCCGGCGAGCGACAGGTCGGCGTCGGGCACCAGCGCCTCGGGCGCGATCGTGCGCAGAGTGCCCAGGCCGGTGCACGTGGGGCAGGAGCCGACCGGCGAATTGAACGAGAAGAGCCGGTGATCCAGCTCGGGGAAGCTGCGCCCGCAGCCGGGGCAGGAGGCCTTGCGGCTGTAGAGCTCGGTCGTCCCGTCCTCCCGTCTCACCAGCACGGTGCCGCCCGCCAGCGCGGCGGCCCGATCCAGCGCCGCGTCCAGACGCTCCTCGACCCCCTGCCGCGCCGTCAGCCCGTCGACCATCACGGCGATGTCGTGCCGCTGGTTGGCGTCGAGCGGCGGCGGCTCTTCCAGCTCGCACGGCGCGCCGTCGATCACCGCGCGCAGGTAGCCCTGTTTGAGCAGGTCGGCCAGCAGCTTGCGGTGCGCTCCCTTGCGCCCGCTCACCACCGGCGCCAGCAGCCAGAAGCGAGTGCCCGCCGGCAGGCTCAGGATGGCGTCGCGGATCTGCGCCAGCGGCCGCCCGGTCGCCGGCACGCCGCAGGCGGGGCAGACCGGCGTGCCGCAGCGCGCGAAGAGCAGGCGCATGAAGCTGGCGATCTCCGTGACCGTGCCCACGGTCGAGCGCGGGTTGCCCCCCAGCCCCTTCTGGTCGATGGCCACCGCCGGCGACAGGCCGTCGATGCGGTCGACGTCCGGCTTGGGCAGCTGGTCGAGGAACTGGTGCGCGAAGCTGGACAGGCTGGCCAGATAGCGCCGCTGGCCCTCGGCGTAGAGCGTGTCGAAGGCGAAGGACGACTTGCCCGAACCGCTGGGGCCCGTCACGACGACCAGCCGGCGTCGCGGCAGGGCGACATCGATGTTCTTGAGATTGTGGACGCGGCAGCCCTTGACCACGATGTGGCCGAAGGAGGCGCTGTCCGGCTGGGGGCTGATGATCACGACGCGGCGGCTCCCGGTGCGCGCGCGGCGGCTTCTCCGGCGGCCGCCGGCCTGCTATCTTGGCTGATGGCGCAGAACCTTTCAGGTGTAGTCCCATTCCCTGGCGCCGTCAAGATGTCCGGTTGCCGGCGCGACGGAGGAGAGCCGTGACGCGCATCAGACCGCCCGCGGCCCCGCCGCCCGCCGCCGTCTCGCTGGAGGCGAGCCGCCGGGAACCGTCCCGCGAGCGGGCGAGCGCGCTGCTGGCGCTGGCGGCGGTCACCGCCCTGGCCATGGCGCTTCGCCTGTGGAACGTGCGGCACGGCCTGCCCGACTTCCTCGAGGAGGCCATCCCCTTCAAGCGGGCGCTCGCCATGTGGGGCTGGGAGACTGGACACGCCGACCTCAATCCCCATTTCTTCAATTACCCCAGCCTTTCGCTCTACGTGCACTTCCTCGTCCAGAAGCTGCACTACGCGGCGGGCTGGTTGCTGGGACGCTTCCAGACCCCGGCCGACTATCGCCTCCTGATCGAAACCGATCCGACCGCCGCCGTGGTGGCCGCGCGTCTGGTCGGCGTGGCGGCGGACGTCGCGGCGGTGGCCGCCGCGGCCTGCCTGGCGGAGAAGCTGCGGCGCGGCGCCGGGCTGTGGGCCGGGCTGCTGGCGGCTCTGGCGCCCAGCCTGCTGCTGACGGCGCGCAGCATCTACAGCGACACTCTCATGGTCGCCGCCGGCGCCTGGGCGCTGGAGCGGATGCTGGCCTGGCGCGAGGAGGGACGGCGGGCGCAGCTGGCGACCGCGATCGTCCTGATCGGGCTGGCGGCCGGCGCCAAGTACCCCGGCGGCACGCTGGTCCTGCCGCTGGCCTGGGTGATGTGGGAGCGGCAGGGCTGGCGCGGCCTGCTGCGCTGGCCCGCGGCGGCGGCCGGCGCCGCGTTGATCTTCCTGGCCACCTCGCCTTACGTGCTGCTCGATTTCCGCGCCTTCTGGACCGACTTCGCCTACGAGGGGCGCCATCTCGCCGGCGGGCATCTGGGCACTCAGGACCGTCTGGCGGCCTGGTTTCACTTGAAAGTTTACCTGCGCGACCTCGGCTGGCTGGGCGGGGCGCTGCCGCTCTGGTCGCTGGCCACGCTGGTGCGCCCGGGACCGCAGCGCGGGGCCGTGGCGGCGGTCTGGCTGGCGATGCTGCCCCACCTGCTGGGCCTCTCGCTGGCCCGGCTGGAGGCCCAACGCTACCTGCTGCCCGTGCTGCCGGCAGCGGCGGCGCTGGCGGCCTGGGCGGCGCTCGATCTGCGCGACCGCCTGGCGATGCCGCGGCGCTGGCGCCCCTGGCTGCCGGCCGCGGTCGTGCTGCCGGTGCTGCTGGCGGGCTTGCGCGCCGCGGCGGGCGGCGCCGACAGCACCCAGCTCCAGGCGCGCCGCTGGTGCGAGGCGAACCTGTCGCCGCAGGCCTTGCTGGTGCAGGAGGCCTACGGCGCCGCCCTGCGCAACAGCTTCATGATCGAGGAAGTGCAACGCGCCGCCTATTTCCGCTCCGCCGGCACACGGGCGCGCGCGCGGTTGTCGGCGCTGCCGCAGCGGCGGGCCGTCGTGCTGCCGATGGCCGTCAGCGGGCGCATCGTCATGCGGCTGGAGCACGAGCAGCGCGACGCCGCCACGCTCGTCGCCTTCGACCACGCCTCCGAATTCAATCACGTCTTCTACGATCCTCGGCTCTTCCTGGGGGTCGACTATTTTCTCGGCAGCGCCGCGGTCGGAGACCGCTACCGCCGCGACCCGGCTCGCTACCCCGTGCAGAACCGCTGGTACGACCTGCTCGCCGCCACCGCCGAGGTGGCGGCCGAGTTCCGGCCGGGCGGCCGCGTCACCGGCCCCGCCATCACCATCTACCGCCTGGGCGAGACGACCTGGCGCGCCATCGCCGAACAGTTCGGCTCCCTCGATCCGCACTGGTGGGCCAACGGCGTGCCCCTGGCGTACCGGCAGGCGGCGGACGCCCATCTGGTGCCGCCGGCGCAGCGCAGCGGCGGCGCCCTGCTGCGCCCCGACGGCCGCCTCGCCGCGTGGGCGCTCAGCCTGCGCGAGCCCTTCGAGACCTACGTCCTGCCGTTCGCCATCCAGCTCGCGCAATACCTGGCCGAACTCGACCGCTGCGACCGGGCGCGCGTCCTGGCCGGCGCCGTCTTGCTGGTCAAGCCCGAGGAGGCCGGCGCCGCATTGCTCTACAGCTACTGCACGGGCCGCCTCGGCGACTGGGAGCAGGCCGCCGCGGCCGCCTCCGCCACCCTGCAGCGTCTCGAGCGGAGCGGCGGCGATTCCCCCGCCTTGCGCCTCGAGTACGCCCGCGCCCTGGTCCGGACCGGCAGCGACGCAGCCGCGCGCGGGCAGCTGTTGGCCGCGCTCGCCGGCGGGCCGGTCGACAGCGCCACCGCCGCCGGCATCCAGACGCTGCTGCGCGCCCTGGGCGGCCCGCCGGGTTCGACGGGGGACGCCCCGGCCCCCTGAGCACCGGCATTCCCCGCGCTTCCCCGGCTGGCATGTCGATTGCCTGTCGGTCCCCCGGTGGCCGCGAAACGCCCGGGGCGTTTCCTCGTCTTGCTCTGTTCCGGCCCGCCCTCGGGCGCCGGCCGGACCTGCCGCGGGGGTGGACCGATGTCCGAATTCATGGAGATCATCGAGTGGTTCGACGAGACCGGCCAGGGGATGGCGCACCGCTTCCCCCAGGACGGCTCGGGGGCTTTGAAGATGGGCGCGCAGCTGGTGGTTCGCGAGAGCCAGGAAGCCATCTTCTTCAAGTCCGGCCGGGCTTTGGACCGCTTCGGCGCGGGCCGCCATGTCCTCTCCACGGCCAACCTGCCCCTGCTGACCTCGGCCCTGTCGCTGCCCTGGGGCTTCCGTTCGCCCTTCCGCGCCGAGGTCGTCTTCGTCAACCGCAAGGTGTTCACCGACCTCAAGTGGGGCACGCAAGAGCCGGTCGTCTTCCGCGACGCCAGCCTGGGCCACGTCCGCCTGCGCGCCTTCGGCAACTACACGCTGCGGGTGATCGATGTCGTGGCGTTCGTCAACGAACTTGTCGGCACCGCCGGGCATTTTGCGACCGGCCAGCTGGAAGGCTATCTGCGCGATGTCATCGTCGCGCGCCTGAACGACCATCTGGGCGAGAACCTGGCGTCGGTCTTCGACCTGCCCGCCCAGTACGATGAAACCGGCGCCGCCCTGCGCGCGAAGCTGGCGCCCGACTTCGGCAAGTACGGACTGGAGCTGGTCGATTTCTTCGTCCAGTCGATCACCCCGCCGGAGGAGGTGCAGCGCATCGTCGACCAGCAGGGAGGCCTGTCGCTGATCAAGGACATGCCCTCGTTCCTGCAGTATCAGATGGCCAACGCACTGGCCCGCGGCCAGGGCGGCGGCGCGACCGATTCCCTGATCGGCGCGGGGCTGGGCGTGGGCGTCGGCGTGATGATGCCTGGCCTGGTGCGCGAGGCGATGCTCGGCGGCAGACCGCCCGCGGGCGGCGGTCAGGCCGCGGCGCTGATCGCGGGCGCGCCCGCTGGCGGCGCGGCAGCTCAGGCGACGGGCGCGGCTGCGGCCCCCGTCTTCTGCCACGATTGCGGCGGCGGTCTGCCGGCCGGCGCGCGCTTCTGCCCCGGCTGCGGCGCGCGCGCGCGGGGCGACGGCGCATGAACGGCGTCGTGCGGAGCTGCTGCACGCAGTGCGGCGCCCCGCTGCCGCCTCTGGCGGACGGCCTGGCCGTGCAGTGCCGCCACTGCCGCGCGCAGGTGCATGTGGGCGCCGGCAGCCGCCTGCGCGAGCTGGTGATGATCGACGGCGGCGAGGCGATCGAGGCGGCGGACCTGTTGGCCCAGCATCTGGCGCTGCGCCAGCCGGGCCAGATCGAGGCCATGCAGGGCGGCCAACCACGCCTGGCCCCGTTCTGGTCCGTGATCACAGCCGGCGGCGACCTGTTCACCGGTCCGGCCACGCGCGAGCAGTCCGGGCTGCTGTCGCGCCTGGCGCTGCCCTCCCTCCCCGCGCGCCCCCTAGCGCCCGACGAGACGCCGCCGGCCCAGCCGTGCGCCGTCGACATCGAGCTGGAGGATTTCCTGGACGCCGCCGGCGCGGCGCCGGCGGCGCGGCCGCTGGCGCTCGAGCGGGCCTGGCTGGTCTGGGTGCCGGTGCGTTTCTGGCGCGCGCGCGCGGGCGGCCAGGAGATCGAGGCGGTGACGGTCGCCGACACGCTCACGCCAGTGGTCTCGCAACCAGGAACGGCCGCCGCCGGCATCGGTCAGGCAGGAAAGGCGCTGGCGCCTCTGGCCGTCTACACCGCGGCGATCGCCGCCGCGGCCCTGCTGCTGCCGCTGCCCTTCTACCCGCCGGTGGCGCTGGCCCTGCTGGCGATGGCGATGCGGTACGGCGCCGCGGCAGCGCCCCGCGACCACGGCGCCTTGCGGGAAGGCGCGCCATGAGTTCGACCGGGCGGATCGCCAGCGGCTTGCCCGCCCTGAGCTGCCCCAGCTGCGGCGGCCGCACCGCGCCCGGCCCGGCGGGGCGCTACGATTGCACGTATTGTGGCGGCCATTTCCTGAACGCCGGCGGCGCAGGGGTGCCGACCCTGGCGCCGCACCAGCAGCTCGGCGCCTCGACGGCGCTGCACCGCGCGCGGCGCTGGCTCGACGAACAGGCACTGGCGGCCGACCCGCCGGTGCGCCCCGCCGACATCTGCCAGCTCTACGTGCCCTACTGGCGCTGGGAGGCGATGCTGGCCGGCTGGATCCTGGGCCTGCCGCAGCGGCCGGCCGCGCCGCCGGCATCGACCCCGAGACGGCGGGCGGGCGCGGCGCGCCAGGATCTCGGCAGCTGGCTGGGCGCCGCCGGCCGCGCCGGCGAGGGCGAGCGCCTCGCCGCCTTCCTGGCCGCGCGGGGATCATCGGACGGCGCGCGTCCCGCCGGGGATGAGGTCGATGTCGGCCCCCAGTCCAGCGCGATCCTGCGCAAGGTCTCCTGGAGCGGCCCCGGCTGCGACGTGCGCGAGTTCGGACTGGTCGGCATCCACCAGCTGGTAGCGGACGAGACACTGGTGCCGTTCGACTTCCAGGCCGCCGAGCGCAGCGGCGCCATCTGCCAGGTGGCCGGCAGCGTGGCCACCGCCCGCCGCCAGGCGGCGCGCGCCGTGGCCAACCAGCTGGGCGCCGGAGCGCGCGTCCTGAAGCGCCGCACGGCCTTCATTCGCGAACGGATCGAGCTGATCTACTACCCGCTCTTCCGGGTGAAATACCGGTCGGGCGGTCTGCGCTGCCGTCTGGTGCTCGACGGCCTGCGCGGCCATGTCCTGGCGGGCACGCGCCCGGTCGCGGGGCAGGATCGCCGCCTGGGGATGCTGGGCGGGATCGCCGCCTGGGGCGGCTTGCTGGCCGCCCATACCTGGGCGGGGCTGGCAAGCGTGCCGCTGCTGTACCTGCTGGACGCGACGCGCGCCGGGCAGGCCCGGCCGCCGCTGGCGCTGGCGCGCGGCGCGCTGGAGGCCTGCGCGCCGCGCCCGCCGCTGGTTCGACCTTTCTGATCGGCAAGGAGCCGCCGTGGCGCTGATCCGACTCGAATGCCCGCGTTGCCGCCTGCCCCTGCCCGCCGAGCCGGGCGCCTGCTTCTTCGCCTGCCAGGAGTGCGGGCGGGTCTGGCGGCCCGAGGACGGTGCGTTGATGCCCCTGGCCGCGACGGTCGTGGCGCCCGAGCGTCCGGCGAAGGGTCGGCCGCTGGCCCTGCTGCCCGTCTGGCTCTGCCCCGTGGCGCTGGCTCCGGGGACGCCCGCTTTGCCGCCGACCGCGGTCCTGCCTCCCGCCTGCTGCGTGCCCGCCCTGCTGCCGGATCACGGGCATGCCGTGCTGAAGCTCGGCCGCAGGCTCAGCCTGGGCGCCACCGCCTGGCGTCCCTGGCCAGGCGGCCCTCGGCCGCGCTGCGGCGGCCACGTGTCGGCCGAAGATGCGCGCGCACTGGCGGACACGATCGCCCTGGCCTGCCTGCCCGCGACCGCCCGGCGCCGGCTGTTGGAAACGGAGCCGTCCGCGCTGCAGATCGACGCGCCGGTGCTCCACTACCTGCCGTTCACCCGCCTGGGCGCGCGGCTGCGCGCGCTGGTCGGCGACCTTGAAGTGACCGACCGCCTGCTCGGCGAATCGAGCTGGGAGCGCATCGCGGAGCCGCTGGCCCAGGAGCAGGCCGAACGCCCAGCCGGCCAGACCGCCATGGAGCCCGCGCCGCGTTGATCGGCGCCGCCGCGCCGGCCGCCGTCACCGCGCCGGGAAGTCCGCCGGCCGCCGCTGGCGCATTTCCGCCCACGCCTGCTCTTCAGCCGCGGTCAGAGCCGAGGCGTCCGCCAGCACCTCGGCCGCGGCGATGCGGATCGGCTCCAGGGGATTGTCGTAGGTGTCGCGGGGCGCGGCGGCGATGCGGTCCGCCGTCTCCATGCCCGTGACGACCTCGCCGAAGATGCTGTACTTGCCGTCGAGCGAGGGAGCGTCCGCCACGCAGATGAATATCTGGCTGCCGGCCGAATCGGGCACGTTGGTGCGCGCCATCGACACCGTCCCGCGGCGGTGGCGCACGCTGCGCGAGAACTCCGCCTTCAGGTGCGCGGCCTGTCCGAGCGGAGCGTAGCCGTGCGCCTCGAGCCAACGGTTCAGCGTCTCCAGCATCGCCAGCTCGCGCGGCGGCAGCACATCGGCCATGGCGGGCCCGCCCTGCCCGTCGTCCCTGCGATCTTCGTTGCGCGTGTTCGGGTCGCCGACCTGGATCATGAAGCCGGGGATGACGCGGTGGAAGTAGATGCCGTCATAGAAGCCGCCAGCCGCCAGCCGCGCGAAGTTGCGGGCATGGTGCGGCGCCAGGTCGGCGCGCAACGCGATCAGGATCGCCCCTTCGTCGGTGACCAGACGCACGAAGGCGGCGTCCGGCGTCGTCGCTTCCGCCGTGGCGGCCGGCGCCGCGGCGGCAAGCGCCGCGGTCACCAAGAGCGGCAAGAAGCCTACGTGGCGTGGAAGGATCATGGCCATACCTCCTGCTGGATGCGCAGCCGCAGCGCACTGCGGCGACCTTCACCGCCGCGAATACAGACCGATCCTATCCCCGGTTCCCGAGCCGGGCAAGAGCCGCGCGCGCCCGTCCTTGCCCGCCCTCGCGGCGCGCGCCATACTTGACTCTCCGCCACCCCCGTGCGCGCCGCGAGGGCCGCAGCCGCGCCGGCGCTCCGGCTCAACCGGCAAGGAGAGGTGTGATGCCCGGTCTGCACTACCTGGACAACGCCGCCACCACCTTCCCCAAGCCGGACAGCGTGCTCGAGGCGATGACCTCGTTCTACCAGCGTTGCGGCGTCAATCCCGGCCGCTCCGGCTACGACCTGGCGGTCGAGGCGGGCCTGATGGTCGACCGGGCCCGGCGCGTTCTGGACCGCTTCTTCAACAACCCCGCCCGTGATTACAATCGGGTGGTGTTCGCCAGCAACGCCTCCGACGCTCTCAATCTGGCCATCCAAGGGCTGCTGCGGCCGGGCGATCACGTCATCTCCACGCAGCTCGAGCACAATTCGGTGCTCCGCCCCCTCTACGTTCTCGAGCAGAGCGGGATGATCGAAGTCGACCTGGTCCCCTTCGACGGTCGCGGGTTCGTCGATCCCGACGAGATCCGGCGCCGGCTGCGTCCCCACACGCGGCTGGCGCTCGTCAATCACGGCTCCAATGTCATCGGCACGATCCAGCCCGTGGCGGAGATCGGGCGGTTGTGCCGCGAGCACGGAGTGCTGCTCTGCATCGATGCCGCACAGACCGCCGGCATGGTGCCCATCGACATGGCGGCGATGGAGATCGATGTCGTGGCCTTCACCGGCCACAAGTCCCTGCTGGGGCCGACCGGCATCGGCGGGCTGGCGATCGGCCCCGACGTGCCGATCCGCAGCACCCGCTGGGGCGGCACGGGAGTGAAATCGGCCGTGCGCACGCACCTGGACGAATTCCCCTACCGCTGCGAGGTGGGCACGCTCAACACGATCGGCATCGCGGGGCTGCTGGCCGGACAGGAGCACCTGGAATCGGTGGGCCTGGAGTCGATCCGCCGGCACGAGATGGCGCTGGCGGCGCGGCTGGTCGAGGGGTTGACGGCGCTGGAAGGCGTCACCACGTACTGCGCCGGCGCGGGCGACCGGCACATGCCCGTCGTCGCCTGCAACGTGGCAGGATTGCCCGCGGGCGAGGTCGGCACGATCCTCGACGCCGACTTCGACGTGGCGGTGCGCACCGGCCTGCATTGCGCCCCCCTCGTGCACGAGGGCATCGGCACCGCGCCCGAGGGCGCGGTGCGTTTCAGCCTCGGCCCCTTCACGCAGGACGAAGACGTGACGGCCGCCCTGGAAGCGATGCAACAGATCGTCCGCCATTACGTGCGGGCCTGAGCTCGCGCCCCGCGCCGCCGGCTGTGCGGGGCGCCGGACACGGCCGCGGGGCAGCGCCGGCGCGCGTCCCTGCGGCGCGATTCGGCAAGGCGCCGGCAGGCGAAGCCGTCAGCGCTGGGGCTTGTGCAGCACGATCTGCACGAAGCGGTTGCGCGCCCGGCCTTCCGGCGTGGCGTTGGTGTCGAGGGGACGGAACGGTCCGTAGCTGACGGCCGCGAAGCGCGCAGCCTCCAGCTTTAGCTCGTTGGTCAGGTAGCGAACCACCGCCGTGGCGCGGTATGCGCCCAGCTCCCAGTTGGTCGGCCAGCGTTCCTGGTACTCTTCCTTGATCTTCTTGTCGTCGGTGTAGCCCTCGACGAACACATCCCATCCGGGCCGCTCGCCGATGGCGTCGGCGATCGCCTTCAAGGTGGCGTGCATCTCGCTGCGGACGCGGTCGCTGCCGCTGGCGAACAGCAGCATGTCCGGGATGCGCACCATGACGACCTCGTTGACCCTTTCCACCAGCACCGCCTTGTCGGCCTCGCACCGCTGCAGATTGGCCTGCAAGTCGTTCTTGAGCTGTTCGCACTCGGCCAGCGTCCGCTCCTGCGCGCTGATCTGCGCCTGCAATCCGGCCAGCTGGGCGTCCAGCTCGGCGATCCGCGCCTTCTGCTTGCCGCAGGTGCTGCAGCCGGCGGTCAGCAGCAGAGGCACCAGAAGCAAAAGGGCCGCGGCGACTCGCGCGGCGCGTGGGAACACACGTGAATGCATCATGGCTTGCCTTTCCTTTCCGCGCCGGCATGGAAACGCGACACCAATCGGCCTCATCCACGCCGCCGCTCGACATTATTGAACCACATCCCCTGCCATTATTCCACCCCCGGCTTCAGCCGGCGGCTCCCTCGTCCGGCTGGTCGGGGATGCGGTACTCGTTGACCACCGCCGCCGCGATCGAGGCCGTGTAGGAGGCGATGCGGCGCAGATCGCTGATCAGGTGGATGTGGATCGGGCTCGTGGCCTCGGTCTCGGGGATGCCCTGCCCCAGGCGGTCGAGATGTTCGAAGTGCAGCGCGCGCGCTCGGCGCACCATCGGCGCCTTCGTCTGCACGACCTCGCGCGCCAGCGTTTGGTCGTTGGTCGCCAGCGCCAGCAGCGCCTTCTCCAGCATGGTGATGACGTCCTCGTAATAGGCGGTCCACTGCGCCATGCCTTCGCGCGAGAAGCGCAGATCGTCGCGCATCATCTTGCCGGCCAGGGTCATCAGGTTCTTGCTCACCAGGTCGCCGATGGTCTCGAAGTGATGCACCAGGTAGAGATATGACGCCGTGCGGGCCGCCTGCTGCTCGCCCAGCTCGCGGCGCGACAGACGGGTCAGGTAGTGCCGCAGCGCGTCGTCGAGCGCGTCGACCTTGTCGTCCAGCGCGACCACGGCCCTCATCCTCGCCTCGTCGCGGTCGCGGATCACGGCCATGCCGTCGCGCAGCATCGCCAGGGTCGTCTCCCCCATGCGCAGGATCTCGCGGCTAACCTGCGCCAGCGCAAGCGCCGGCACCTCCAGCATGCGCGTCTCGATGTACTTGGGCGACCAGGTCCGCTCGCGCTCCTCGAGCCGCTGCGGCAGCAGGCGGCGCAGCAGCCGCTCGGCGACCGGCAGCAGCGGCAGGAACAGCAGCGCCGCGGCCACGTTGAACAGGGTGTGCGCGTTGGCGATCTGGCGCGGCAGGTCGGGCGTGGTGCGACGCACCAGCTCGGCGAACGGCGCGCTCAGGGGCAGGCAGATCGCCACCGCCGCGACCTTGAAGAAGATGTGCGCGTAGGCCACGCGCACCGCCTCCCGGCGGGTGCCCAGGGCCGCCAGGCAGGCGGTCACGCAGGTGCCGATGTTGGCCCCCAGGATCACCGGAATGGCCGTCGTCAGATCGATCAGTCCCTGGAAGGAAAGGGTCAGGGCCAGGCCGATGGTGGCGGCGCTGCTCTGGATCAGGCCGGTGAACAGGGTGGCGGCCAGCAGCACCAACAGCGGCCGCTCGGCGCTGCCCAGCAGCAGCTGCCGGAAGAACGGATGGTCGCGCAGCGGGTCGACGGCCTGGCTCATCAGGGACATCCCGTAGAAGATCAGGCCGAATCCCAGCAAGAACTGCCCGGACGAGCGGTAGCGCCGCGCCGGCAGCGCCGACAGCACGAAACCGGCGAAGACGACCAGCAGCGAGTATTCCTTGAGGGGAAACGCGATCAACTGCACCGTCAGCGTGGTGCCGATGTCGGCGCCCAGGATGATGGCCAGAGTCTGGCCGAGCTGCATCAGGCCGGCGTTGGTGAACGAGACGATCATGACCGTCGTCGCGCTGCTGCTCTGCAGCAGAACGGTCACGGCCATCCCGGTCAGCAGGCCCAAGGGACGGCTGTCCCCCACGCGCCCCAGGATATGGCGCAGGCGGTGCCCCGCCACCTGCTCCAGGCCCGTGCTGGTCATGCGCATGCCGACCAGGAAGAGCGCCAGCCCGCCCAGCAAGCCCGTCCAGAGCAGCAGGGCCCAGCGGGGATCGATGACCCGCGCCAGGAAGACCGTCCCCTCGCCCTCGCCCGCCGCGGGCAACGCCTTGATCTGCACAGTCCCAATCCGCCGGCCCGGATAGAAGTAGGCGCCGGCGTATCCCTGCACGTCGCTGCGCACGGTCAGCGACGTCGAGGTGGCGCTGAGCGGACACGCCGGCGCGCGCTTCTGGTAGCGCGGCAGGCCGGAGGCGACGGGCTCCAGAGGATGCAGCCCACCGTTGTGGTAGGAGACGCCCCGCTCGTCGTAGCCGGGTTCGACCAGGAGCACGATGTCGGCTCCGGCGATCGGCGCCCCCCGTTCGTCGAGCACCTGCACCAGCAGCGGCTGGGCTCCGGCGCTGAGGGGCCGCAGCGCTTGCCCATGCCCGGAGATGTCGCGACCGAGGGTGTCGGTGGCGCGGATGATGCGCAGCGCGGGATCCTCGCCCGCCGCGCCGGCCGGCGCCGGCGCGGCAGTCGCCCAGCAGGCGGCCAGCGCCAGCGCGAGGCGGAAGGCGGCCCTGCGTCCGCCGGCGCCGCGCGCGGAACGGCGAGGGACGATCCGTAGCCAGGAGGTAAGACAAGGCGGTTTCGGCACAATCATTGCGAATGTTCCCGCCGCGGCCGCCGCGGCCGCAGCGGCAGGGCAAATTGCCTCGGCGCGTCCTCACGGGGTGCCGGGACGGCGTAACCCGCAACCCTTTGATCATCGCGCGCCGCAGGCAGACAATCAACACAGGATCGGGCCGCCAGGTGTCAAGCAAGGATAGGCAAAATCTTCCCCCCCGCGCGCTCGTGGCGCTGGCGTTGCTGTGCACGCTGGCCGCGCCCGTGGCCGCCGGGCGGGCGCAGATGTGGGAAGCGCCCCTGGACACCCTGGAGATGGCGGAAACCCCGCCCGCCTGGATCCCGCAGGACTTGCAGATCTCGCGCAAGGTGCTGCCGGTGGTGTCGGCGACGACCCTGCCGGCCGCCGCCGCGCCTGCGCGCCCGCCCCGGCTGGACGATCCCCTGGGCGCGGCGCAGCAATTCCACCTGGCGCGCCGGTCCCTGGCCGCCGGCGCAGGCGATGCCGCGCTGGCGCAGGTGCGCGAGGCGGTGCGTCGAGATCCGGGAGAGGCGGCCTACGCCTGGTGGCTGGCCTGGCGGGCGCTGCGCGCGTGGGATCTGGAATTCATCGAGGCCGTGCCGCGCGCGGTGCGCGCCACCCACGCCGACCTGACCACCTGGAAGCGGCTGCAGCTGCTGGGCCATCAGGCGAGCTTGCTCTGGCTGGCCCTCTTCTGGACCCTGGTGACCGCCGCCTACCTGTTCCGCTTCGGCGGGCACCTGAAACACGACCTGAGCGCGCTGTTGTTGCGCAGTCCGCGGCACTCGCCTCGGCGCTGGACGCTGCCGGCGCTGCTGGCGGCGCTGCTGCTGTTGCGCCCCGGCTGGCTGGCGCTGCTGGCGACGATCTCCATCCCCCTGCTGCTGTACGCCCGCCCGCGGGCGCGTCTGCTGCTCAGCGGCGTCTGGCTGGCGACCGCCGCTGCGCTGCTGCCCGTCTGGCCCGCCCTGCGCACGGCCCTGCCCGCGGTCGATCCCGCGAGCGAGACCGTCCTGCTGCTGCGCGCCGATGTCCAGCCGCCCACCGCGGCCACCATCCGCGCTCTCGAACAGCGCCTGGCCGAGGCCGGCGACGACCCGGCGCGCACCGCGCGGCTGCGCCTGGCGCTCGGCATCCAGGCCACCCGCGCGGGGGATTACGACGCCGGCCGCCGGCTCTTCACGGCCATCCTGGCCCAGGGCCGCGGCAACGTGGCGGCGCTGGTCAACCTGGCCAACAACGAGTACTACCTGGGCCGGTACGACGTCGCCGTCGAGGGCTATCGCGAGGCCTCCCGCCTGGCTCCCGAGTCGGGCGCGATCCAGCACAACCTAGCGCAGGCCTACAACAAGAAGTTGTTCTTCAAGGAATCGACCGAGGCGCTGGCACGCGCGGCGCAGCTGGGCTTCGCGGCTCCCGCCTGGGATGACGCCACGGGCGAGGCCAACGGCTTCGCCCCCGTCGTCTACCTGAGCCACGACCGCGGCGACCTCGAGGCCTGCGCGCGGGCGGAGGCCGCCCGCTACCCGGCCCTGGCACATGTGGCCGCCTGGACGCCCTGGCTGGGAGAGCGGTTCTCGTGGCTCTGGCTGCAGCTGTTGCTGCTCTGGGCTCTGGCCGTGGCCGCCATCCTGCGCCTGCCCGCGGCGCGCCGCAGCCGCGTCTGCACCAATTGCAGCACGGTGATCTGCGGCGTCTGCGGCCATGCCCGCGGCGACGACGAACTGTGCGACGCCTGCAACGGCACGGCGGCGCGCGCCCGCAGCGAGTTGGTGCTGGCGACGCTGCTCAAGAACCGCAGCCGCGATCAGGAGCTGGCCTTCATCGCCCGCGCCCGCCGGTTCAACCGCCTGCTGCCGGGCGCCAGCAACCTGATCGCCGGCAAGCCGCTGCTGGGCCTGGCCCGCCTGACCCTGCTGGCGACCGCCTGGGCGCTCATCGCCTTCGGCTGGGCGTTCAACCTGATGTCGGCCTGGGACCTGCCGGGTCTGCTGCTGCCGGAAGAGACCGTCTCGCCGCTGCTGCTGCCCTTGCCGATCCACGCCTGGTCCGGGCCGACCGGCTGGTCGCTGGTGGCGGGCGCCGTGCTGCTGGGCTTGCTCTATCTGACCACGTACGCCGGCCACGAGAGCTTCCGCCGCGGCCGCTCGGCGGGCCAGCCGCGCGCCATGTACCGCGTCGAGGAACAACAGGCGCGCCGGGAGGCGGGCGGCTTCCGCTAGCCCCGCGTCGCGCGCGGGCCGGCGGGAAGCGGCAAGGAGACACGCATGGCGCTGGAAGGACAGCTCAGCGATTTCCGTCTGGAGGAGATCCTCCAGCTCATCTCCGTGCAGCAGAAATCCGGCTTCCTGGTGCTCAACCTGGACCAGGAGATGGTCTTCTATTTCGACCGCGGCGTCCTGATCTCCACGCGCGACCGCCGCCACCCCGGCAACGATCCCCTCGAACGCTACCTGCGCCGCTACGGCTTTCTCAACGCCGAGCAGTGGGCGCATGTGGATTACGTGCTCGCGCATTCCTCGTTGGACCTGGCCGAGGTTCTGGTCTCGGAGCACCTGCTCGACGAGCGCGCGCTCACCGGCGTGCTGCAGGCCGTCGCGCAGGAGATGATCCACGAGGGGATGAAGCTCAAGCGCGGCACGTACCACTTCACGGCCACGCACGATGTCAACGCCGGCATCCGCGGCCGCGTCGCGCTCGACATCCAGGGCTTGTTGATGGAGGGAGCGCGCCGCCAGGACGAGGAACCGCGCCTGCTCGAGCGCTTCCCCTCGCCCAGTCAGAGCTTCGCGCCCGGCGCCAAGCCGCCGCGCGCCGGCGAAGTCGGCGAGACGGGCGCCCGCGTGCTCAAGCTGGCGCTGGCGGGCGAGACGCTGGACCAGATCATCGCCAAGGCGCAGGCCAGCGCCTTCACCGTGCGCGAGCTGTTGGCCGGTTTCTGCGACGCCGGCGCGTTGGCGCCGGTGGCCGAGCAGCCGGCGGCCGTGATTCCGCTGCCGCTCGGCGGCGAGACGCAGGCCAGGCGCCGCTGCCTGGATCTGCGCCGCCCGGTGCTGACGGCGGCGCTGGCGCTCTCGCTGCTGGGCGTGGGCGCGGCCCGCTGGCGCATGCTGCCGCCGGGGCCGCTGCCGCTCGCGCCGGCGGACGCGGACAGCGTGGCGGGCGCAGGATTGCTTGGAGACGTCCAGCCGCCCTCCGCGTCCCTCGACCAGGCGGCGGTCACTCCCGAGCAGCTGAGGCTCAACCAGCTGCACGCCGACGTCGAGCAGGCGATCCGCCTCTTCCGGTACCAGCACGGCAAGTACCCCGCCGAACTTTCCTTGCTGGTCAAGGCCGGCTTCCTGCCCGCGTCCAGGGTCGCCATCCTCGAAGCGCGCGGCTGGCGCTACGCGCTGCGCGACCAGGGCCGCGCCTTCCTCCTCGAGCCCTGAGCCGCCTGCCCGCGCCCCGGCCGCGCCCCGCACTTGATCTCCCACGGCCGCGTCTTACCATTGCCGGCCGGGCCAGGCGGCGATCCGGCGCCCGGCCCCGCCACCGCCGCCGAACGGAGAACAGCGATGTCCTCGCCCCCGCCCCGACCCTCCCCCCGCGTCGCTCCCGCGGCGCGCGTGCGACATCTGCCGCCTTACGTCTTCGCGCGCGTCTTCGCCATGCGCGACGCCGCCGTGGCGCAAGGGCGGCGCGTCTTCGATCTGGGCGTCGGCAATCCCGACGGTCTGCCGCCCGCCCACGTCGTCGAGGCGCTGGTCGCGGCCGTGCGCGCGCCGGGCGCCGCGGTCCACCGCTACGCCTCCTTCACGGGCTGGCCCGCCCTGCGGCGCTCCATCGCCGCCTGGTACGCGCGGCGCTTCGGCGTCGCTCTGGACCCCGACCAGCAGACCCTGCCGCTGATCGGCTCGAAGGAGGGCCTGGCCAACCTGATGCGTGCCTATCTGGAGCCGGGCGACGTCGTCATCATCCCCAGCCCCTGCTACCCCGCGTACTTCGGCGCCGCGCGGTTGTGCGAGGCGGACATCCACGAACTCCAGCTGCCGGCGGACCGCGGCTACCTTCCCGACCTCAGCGCCATCCCCGCCGCCATCGCCGCGCGCGCCAAGCTCCTGCTCTTGAATTACCCCAACAACCCGACCGGTGGCGTCTGCACGATCGACTTCTTCGCCGCCGCGCTGGACTTCTGCGACCGCCATGGCATCCTGCTGGTGTCGGATCTGGCGTACAGCGAGCTGAGCCTGGAGCCCGAGTACGCGCCGCCGAGCGCGCTGCAGATTCCCGGCGCCGCGGCACGCGCCATCGAATTCCAATCGCTTTCGAAGAGCCACAACATGGCCGGCTGGCGGGTGGGCTTCGCCGCGGGCTGCCCCGACGCGCTCGCCGCCCTGGCCAAACTCAAGAGCAACGTCGATTTCTCGCTCTTCGGCGCCATCCAGCACGCCGCCTGCGCCGCCCTGGACGGGCCGCAGGATGTTTGCACAGAGAACGCCGCGCGATACCGCCGCCGGCGCGACCTGCTGCTGGCCGCCTGGGGCGATCTCGGCTGGCGGCTGCCCGCGCCGCGCGCCACGATGTACATCTGGGGGCGCATACCGCGCGCCTACGGCGACGATGACGAGACGTTCGTGGCCGACCTGCTGGCCAAGACCGGCGTGCTCTTGTCGCCCGGCTCGGCCTTCGGCAGCCACGGCCGCGGCTGCATCCGCGTATCCCTGGGACTGGAGGAAAGCGAGCTGCGCGACGCCGTGGCCGCCTGCCACGCGGCCGACATCGACTGGCGCTCGGACTGAGACGTCCGCTACTGCGGGCCGTGGGTGGCGACGATCAGCCGCTCGGGGTCGAAGTAGGCGCGCGCGCAGCGCATCAGGGCGTCGCCGTCGAGCGAATCGATCTCGTCGACCAGTTCGGCCACCGGGACGAAGCGCCCGTAGTACAGCTCGTTCTTGGCGGCGCGCGCCATCAGGTTCGACACCCCCTCCAGCGAGAAGACGATCTGCGACTTGATCTGCGCGCGGTTGCTCTCCAGCTCGGCCTCGCTCACGCCGTCGTGCAGCAGGCGGGCGTATTCGTCCCGCACCACCGCCTCCAGCCGTTGCGCCTTGCTCGGCGAGCAGGAGCCGGCGCAGCTGACCAGGCCGGTGTCCCTGCCCATGTCGCTGTAGGTGTAGACCGTGTAGGCCAGGCCCTCCCGCTCGCGCACCGCCTGGAAGATGCGGCTGGACATGCCGCCGCCCAGGATGTTGGCCAGCAGCACCAGGGGGATGCGGTCGGCATGGCGGTATGAGCAGGCCAGGTTGCCGATCTCGAAGTAGCTCTGGACAAGCGGTCCCTTGAGATCCAGCCGCAGCGAGCCGCCGTTCCCCCCCGCGCCGGCTGCCGGCGCCTGTGCGACCGTGGTGGCTTCCCCCGCCGGCGGCAGCGTGAAGTGCCGCAGCACCGCCTCGCGCACGCCGCCGGTCAGGCTGCCGGCGATGGCGATCACGACGTTGGGGCCGGCGCAGAGCCGCCGATGCTCGCGCCGCAGGATGCCGGCGTCGAGGGCCAGCACCGATTCCCGCGTGCCGAGAATCGGCAGGCCGCGCGGGTGGGCGCCGAACACGCGCGCCGCGAAGGCGTCGTGCAGGTGGTCCTCGGGCGTGTCGCGCGCCTCCTGTATCTCTTCGCAGACGACCTGCTGCTCGAGGGCGATCGGCTCGGGCTCCAGCGCCGGGCGCAGCAGCATGTCGGCCAGCAGCTCGGCCGCCGGATCGATGTACTCCGGCAGGACCTTCAACGTGAAGGCGACGTGATCCTTGGTCGTGAAGGCGTCGACGGCGGCTCCGATGGCGTCGAAGCCGGCCGCCAGCTCGTAGGCCGAGCGCGTGGTCGATCCCTTGAAGACGATGTGCTCGAGAAAATGCGAAAGGCCCCCCAGACCGGGGGGCTCGTCCTGGGAGCCGCGGCGCAGCCACACTCCCAGTGCCACGGCGTGCGCCGCCGGCACCGGCACCGACAGCAGGACCGCCCCGCCGGCGATCAACTCGCGGCGGGGCGGCGTTTCCTCACGATAAGGCCCGATGTTCATGCCCGCGTCGCCTCGGCGGGACCGCCGGCGGCGGCCGGCCCGCTCAACGCGAGCGACCGCCGCGGTCGCCGCCGCGTCCGCCGCGTCCGCCGCGTCCGCCGCGATCGCCGCGATCGCCGCGGTCGCCCCGGTCGCCGCGGTAGCCGCCTCCCTCTCGCGGCGGCGGGGGCTCGTACCCTTCCGGCACTGGCAGCAGCGCCTTGCGGCTGAGCCGCACCTTGCCGGTCCGGCCGTCGATCTCGACCAGCTTGACGTCCAGCTCCTCGCCCAGCTGCAGCACGTCCTCGACGTTGCCGACCCGGAAGTGCTCCAGCTCGCTGATGTGCAGCAGCCCCTCCTTGCCCGGCAGGTACTCGACGAAGGCGCCGAACTCGACGATCGACTTGACCACGCCGTGGTAGACCTTGCCGACCTCCGGCTCGGTCATCATGCCCTGGATGACCTCCAGCGCCGCCTGGCCGCTGGCCTGGTCGATGGACGAAATGTACACGGTGCCGGCGTCGTCGACCTCGATCGTGGCGCCGGTCTCCTCCTGGATCCGCTTGATGATCTTGCCGCCGGGGCCGATCAGCTCGCCGATCTTCTTCACGGGAATGCTGATGGATACGATCTTGGGCGCCCACGGGCTGAGCTCCGTCCGCGGCGCCGGCAGCGCCTCCTCCATGACGTCCAGGATGTGGTTGCGCGCCGCCTTGGCCTCGGCCAGCGCCTGGTTCATCACGGCGCGGCTGATGCCGCCGATCTTGGTGTCGAGTTGGAAGGCGGTGATGCCCTCGCGCGTGCCGGCCACCTTGAAGTCCATGTCGCCCAGATGGTCCTCGACGCCGAGGATGTCGGTCAGCACGGCGATGCGGTCGCCTTCCTTCACCAGCCCCATCGCCACGCCCGCCACGGGCCGCTTGATCGGCGCGCCGGCGTCCATCAGCGACAGGCAGCCGGCGCAGACGGTCGCCATCGAGCTGGAGCCGTTGGACTCAAGGATGTCCGAGACGATCCGGATCGTGTAGGGGAACTCCTCCACCGCCGGCAGCACCGGCTTGAGCGCCCGCTCCGCCAGCTTCCCGTGCCCGATCTCGCGGCGACCTTGACCGCTGTAGCGGCCGACCTCGCCCACCGAGAAGGGCGGAAAGTTGTAGTGCAGGTAGTACTTGTTCCAGAACTCGGTCTCCAGGCTCTCGATCTTCTGCTCGTCCATCTTGGTGCCGAGCGTCGTCGAGCCGAGCGCCTGCGTCTCGCCGCGGGTGAACAGAACCGAACCGTGCGCGCGCGGCAGCACGCCCAGGTCGATGGTGATCGGCCGCACGGTGGTCAGGTCGCGACCGTCCGCCCGCCGTCCCTGATCCAGGATCATCGCACGCAGGTACTTCTTCTCCAGCTTCTCGAACATGGCCACGGCGTCGCCGCGAGGTTTGCCCGCCTCGTCGGTCCATTTCTCGGCCACGCGCGCGTGCAGGGCGGCGACCGCGTCCTGGCGCTCCAACTTGCCCGGCAGGGCGATCGCGGTCTTGAGCTCGGCGCCCACCAGCGCCTCGACCTCTGCCAGCAGCGCCTCGTCGACCACGGGCGCCGCCACCTGGAACTTGGGCTTCTGGCCCGCCTTGGCCACCAGCTCGCGCTGCAGGGCGTTGAGCTTGCGGATCCACCCGTGGGCGAAGTCCAGCGCGTCCAGCAGCCGCCCCTCGCTGACCTCGCGGCATTCGCCCTCGATCATGACGATGATTTCATCGGTGCCGGCCACCACCAGGTCGAGTGTCGAACCCTCGATCTGCTCGAAGGTCGGGTTGCAGACGAACTCGCCCTCAATCTCGGCCACGCGCACCCCCGAGACGTAATCCCGGAAAGGTATGTCGGACAGGTTCAGCGCCGCCGACGCCGCCGTGATGCTCAGCACGTCGGCGTGGAAATCGGTGTCGGCGCTGACGATGAACGCCACCAGATCGGTGGGGTAGCGGTAGCCCTCCGGGAACAGGGGGCGCAGGGGGCGGTCGATCAGGCGGGCGCTCAGCACCTCGCGCTCGCTCGGCTTGCCCTCGCGCTTGAAGAACCCGCCCGGGATCTTGCCCGCGGCGTAGGTCTTGTTCCGGTACTCGACGAACAGGGGCAGGAAGTCCTTTTCCGTCGGCCTCTTGTCGGCGACCGCGCAGACCAGCGCCATGCTGTCGCCCATACGCACCACGACCGCGCCGTTGGCCTGTCGCGCCATTCTCCCCGTCTCCAGGGAAAAGGCCACGCCGTTGATCGTCAGCGAAACCGTCTGCATGCTCATTTCTCTCTCTTCCTTCCTTCCGCTTCAGCGTCGGACGTGGGGGGCGAAGCAAACGCCAGCAAAGCGCCGCCTCGCGGCGGGCGCAAAAGAACGCCGCCGCAGCCCGGCATCAGTACCGTCGCCCCGGTAAGGCACGATCCCCGCGGGGGTCTGCCGGCAGGTTGGTTCACCCCCGGATGCCGAGTTCTTTGATGAGCGCGCGATAGCTGTCGAGATCCTTCTTCTTCAAGTAGTTCAGAAGGCGCTTGCGCTGCCCCACCATCTTGAGCAAACCCCGGCGGGAGTGATGGTCCTTGGCGTGGACCTTGAAATGACTGGAGAGGCCCTTGATCCTCTCGGTCAGCAGAGCGATCTGCACCTCCGGCGACCCGGAGTCCGTTTCGTGTTTCCTGTGCTTGCTGATCACCTGCTGCTTGACACTGCGGTCGAGCGCCATCGTCGAGAACCTCCTTCGACGGTCACGATGGCCGCAGGCCCGACCCCTCGCTCTTCCGGCGGCGGCGATGTTGCGGTTCGCGCCCCGGGCGAGGCCCGCCTTGGCGGGATGGAAGGACCCGCTGCGAATTCACGGCACCAGAAGGAGGCAGGACCGTGCTACGGCCCCGCCTCCCCGCGGGCCGGCAGGAATATAGACGATGCTGCCCGCGGCGGCAACCCGAAAAGGCAGGGCTGCCTGCCGGCGGAGCGGACGGCCGCGCGCCGTCGCGGTCCGGCGCCCGGCGCGGCCGCAACCTCATGGGAATTATCGTCCTGACGGCGACGGAATTGAGCCGTCAGCGTTCCCTGGACGTTCCCGGGGAAAGGGCCGCGGCGCTCGCGGGCCGCGGCCGGGACCTGCCGGGGGCGGTCAGCGCGGGGCGCCGGCCTGCGCGCCCAGGATGTCGCGCGAGTGCAGGTGATCCAGGATCGCCTGCACGCACTCTCCGGGCGAGAGCCTGTCGGTGTCCAGGACCAGTTCCGCCGCCAGCGGCTCCTCGTACGGGGCGCTGATGCCGGTGAATTCCGGAATCATCCCGGCGCGCGCCTTCTTGTAGAGCCCCTTGGGATCCCGGCGCTCGCATTCCTCCAGCGGGCAGCGGCAGTAGACCTCGATGAACTCGCCCTGCGCCATGATCGCACGGTTGCGGTCGCGATCGGCGCGGTAGGGCGAGATGAACGCGGTCAGGGCTAGCATGCCGGCATCGGCCATCAGCTTGGCGACCTCGCCGATGCGGCGGATGTTCTCCTCGCGGTCCTGGGGGCTGAAGCCCAGATCGCGGTTGAGGCCGTGCCGGATGTTGTCCCCGTCCAGCACATAGCAGTGGACGCCGCCCGCGAACAGCGCCTTTTCAACCATCTGCGACAAGGTCGATTTCCCCGACCCGGACAGGCCCGTGAACCAGATCACGGCCCCCCGGTGGCGGTTGCGCGCCTCCCGGTCGGCCCTCTTGATGGGGGTCTCGGTCCAGGTGATGTTCTGGCTCTTGGGCGTATCGGCTTGCCTGGTCATGGGTCTTCTCCCTTTGAGCGGAAGGTGAAGGAAGTCCGCACTCCGCCGCGCTGCGCTTACAGATAGCCCAGGCGCCGAAGCTTCTCCTTGATGGTGTCCAGCTCGGTCCCCGCGATCTGCGCCGGCGGCTCCGGTCCTGCCCCGGCGCGCGCCGCCGGGCCAAGGTACGCGATGTCGCGCAGGACAAACACGATGAATTCAGTCACGGAGCTGAAGCCTCCCCCCTCTATCAAACGTGCCAGATGGTCATATAGGTGCTTGGGGATCTTGATGGTGACGCGTGGTTGAGGCATGATCCGACTCCTGCGTTATACAGATCAGGCTCTTATATGAGTCATAATAGAGTATAATATTAGCCCAGACGCCCGTCAATCCCTATTGTAGCGGGCAATCCGACTCGATTCAGTGTTCGATGGCGGCTGCGGCGCGTGGCAGGGCATGTTCCCGGCGCCGCAACGGTTCGCCCGGCGCAGGGTCGGAGGAAGCGGCGACGCGCCCCGGCCCGACCTCGAGCGCCACCCGCCGGACGGTCGCCAGGATGGTGCGGATGTCGTTGCGAACGCTCGCGCGCGCCAGATCACGGCGATAGAGCGAGAGCTTGCGCGGCATGACATGCTCGAGGTAGTAGCGCTCGGGATCGTTGGCGCGCGCCAGCAGCTGCTCCTCGTTGCTGAACAGGAGGCTGGCCCGATGCGTGATGCCGGGACGCACCGTCAGGACCGGCGCGAATTGCTCGCGGAATTGCTCTACGTATTCGGGCACTTCGGGCCGCGGCCCCACCAGCGCCATGTCGCCCGCCAGGACGTTCAGCAGCTGCGGCAGCTCATCGAGCTTGTGGCGGCGCAGAAACGCCCCCACCGGCGTCACGCGGACATCCCCGCCGACCGTGAATCGCAGGCCGCGCGCCTCGGCATCCGCCACCATCGTGCGGAACTTGAATATCCGGAATCTCCGACCGTGCAGCCCCACCCTGACCTGACGGAAGAGCACCGGCCCGGGACTGGTCACTCTGATGGCGATCGCGATGGCGGCAAGCAGCGGCAGCAGGAACACCAGCCCTGAGCCGGCGCAGACGACGTCGAGAATCCTCCTCAATGTGCGGCTCCTTCCCTGGTCGTGTCACGCCGACCGCGCCGCACGCAGCCTAGCAGAGATTCGCGCGCAGGCAACTCCTGATCCAGGCCGTCGGCAGCGGCACGTCGCGCGGCTGGCGCCCAAGAGCCAGCGTGCATAGCACGCCTCGTGCCAACGGAGCGCCGTCGGCGTGGTCGGCCGGTCCGCGCAGGCGTCGCGTCCCACTGCCCGCCGCGCTGACAATCCGATTGTCAGGTCCAGCTTGGTCGGCCATAATGCGCCGGCCGCCGCCGGGACACCGCGGTTCAGGCGGCGCCGCGCAGCGAGCGCCGCCGGGAACCCCTGACGCGGCTCGGCGAGTACTCTCCGGCGTCCTGCGCGTCACGCGTCCGCGCGCTTCCGGGAGCTCCGCTTGCGACCGCTCATCGTTTTCGGCACCCGCCCCGAGGCCATCAAGCTGGCGCCCGTGGTCCTGGAGCTCCGCAAGCGCGCCGGACTCCAGCCGGTGGTCTGCGCCACCGCGCAGCACCGCCAGATGCTCGACCAGGTCCTGGATGTCTTCGCCGTCCGCCCGGACATCGACCTCGATCTGATGCGGCCCGATCAGGATCTCGCCGCGCTCACGGCCGCCGTCGCCACCGGCATCGACGGCGTGATCCGGGAAGTCCAGCCCGACGTGACGATCGTGCAGGGAGACACCACCACGGCGTTCGCGGCGGGGCTGGCGTCGTTCTATCGCCGGGTCCCCGTGGCCCACGTGGAGGCCGGCCTGCGCACCTACAGGCGGTACGCGCCCTTTCCCGAGGAGATCAACCGCCGCTGCCTCGCCTGCTTCGCCCAGTGGCACCTGGCGCCGACGGTCCGGGCGCGGCAGGCGCTGCTGGCGGAGAACATCCCCGACCGCGACATCCACGTGGTGGGCAACACCGTGATCGACGCCCTTCTGTGGGCGCTGGGGCCGGCGCGCGACCGCGGCTTCGCCTCGGCCCCGGAACTGGCCGGCCGCTTGCGGGAACGCCCCTTCGTGCTGATCACCGGCCATCGGCGGGAGAATCTCGGCGGGGGGCTGCGCGGCATCTGCCAGGCAATCGCCGAACTCGCCGCTGCCTTCCCCGATTGGGATTGGGTGTACCCCGTCCACCTCAATCCCCGCGTGCGCCAAGCCGTGCAGAAGGCGCTGGGCGAGCGCCCCAGCATCCATCTGCTCGCGCCCCAGGGCTACCTCGATTTCGTCTGGTTGATGGACGCATCCAGGCTCATCCTGACCGACTCGGGGGGGGTGCAGGAAGAGGCCCCGACCCTGGGCAAGCCCGTGCTGGTGCTGCGCGAGGCCACCGAGCGCCCGGAAGCGGTCGCAGCGGGCGTGGCGGCGCTGGTCGGCACCGACCGCGCAGCCATCGTCGCCAAGACAACCGAGCTGCTGGCCGATCCCGCCGCCCGCCAGGCGATGACCAGGCCCCAGAACCCCTACGGCGACGGCACCAGCGCCCGCCGCATCGTCAACATCCTGACCCGGGACCTGGTGGGGTAGAGGGGGCGGAGAACGGGTTCCGCAGTGATCCTGCAGATTCGCCGCCCGGCGAGGCGACGCACCGGGATGGCTGGGGGGCACCTCTTGACAACCTGGTCTCCACAGGCGGCGAGAGTGAATACGCCTCAACATATTCCCAGCCGTTTTTCGGGAGCGGCCGATCTAGTGGCCGGCTCCCTTGCGCCCTCTGTGGCCTCGCGCCCTGACCGCCCTCGCAAGAGCCGCATAACAATTATCACCAACGGCAATTTCTTTTCCAGGTTGGCGCTGGATAGGCTGCTGCGACGCACGGTCGACCTGTACGAATACCAAATTATTGTGACCACTGGTTTGCGACGTCAACGTGGCAACCGGGCGCGCGAGGCGCTTGATCTTCTTCGTCGCTGGGGATATGCCTATTCGCTGTACAAGCTCGCAACCTATCTCTTGCCTGCGACCCTGGGGCTGCTCACCAGCCGCCCCGCCTTCCTCCCCTCCCTGTGCCGCCGCTACGGCCTCTCAGTCCACCGCGCGCGCAATGTGAACGCGGCGCGCGAAGCTGACCGGATACGCGGTTTCGCCCCGGATCTGCTCGTCTCCTTTTCTTGCCCATATCGGATCGGACCGTCGCTCCTCGCCGTGCCTGCTATCGGCAGCCTGAACGCCCACTCCTCACTCCTGCCAAAATACGCCGGTGTTTGCACTTACGTGCACGTACTCGCATGCGGAGAAAAAGTCACCGGCATCACCATCCACGAAATGGTTGATCAATTTGACGCCGGGCGCATCGTGGAGCAGGAATCCGTGCCGATTCCCCCACGGACATCCCTCTTCACCCTTTTTGCCCAGCAATGCCTGCAGGGCGGCGACCTGCTCGCCCGCGCTTTGAGCCGCTGCCTCGCTGCCGGCGCCATCGTCGGCCAAGCACAAGACCCCGACGCACGCACCTATTTCGGGGAACCCACGCGCAACGATATCATCGCCCTGAAGAAGAACGGGCACTCCCTTTTTCGAGCCGGCGACGCGATCCAGCTCTGGCGGCTCTTGGCCTGGACGCGCCCCGCAAGTTAGTCGCGGCCAGCCAGCTCTTTATAGAGATCAAGATACCCCGCCAACATTCTTTCTTCGCGGTAGAATTGCGACCATCGTTCCTGCGCCGCGGCACCCAGGCGCGCTCGGCGATCGGCATCGGCCAAAAGCTCCGCCAGTGCCACCGCCAGACTCTCGGTATCGCCGCGCGGCACGATGAGTGCCGTCGCCCCCATGTCCGTCGCCTCGAGGTTGCTGGCTATATCGGATGCCACGACGGCCCGACCGGCCGCCATCGCTTCGAGTAGAGCGATTGAGAGGCCTTCCCGCAACGAGGGCAGGGCAACAACATCGGCAATCGCCAGCAAGGCCCAGATATCGGACCGGAAACCCAGAAACAAAACGCGCTGAGCGATGCCGAGCGCCGCTGCGCGCGCGCGCAGCCGTGCTGCCAGCGGCCCCTCGCCGGCCAAGATGAGCAGGGGCGCCCCCCCCCCCGCAACGGTGCATTTGAGCTCGGCGCAAGCGTCCAGCAGCGACTCCAACCCCTTCTCCGGCGCGAGTCGTCCACTTGCCAAGATTACCGGTTGCCCTGGGTTCAGGTTCAATTCCGCACGCAGACTCGGGATCGTGACACGTGCAGTCGGCGGAGGCGGTGGAACACCATTGGGAATGGCGAGCACCTTTTGCGCATCGCCGATCCCAAGTTCGAGCGCCCATTTGCGGTGATGCTCACTGACGGTCACGACTCGGTCGCACCACCTTGCCGCAAGCCGCTCCAGCGAGCCGTATAATAGGATGTGTCGCCGCTCAGAGCCTTCATGGAAAGCAAAACCATGCACGGTGTGAACAACGTGGGGCACGGAGGCCAAGCGCGCGGCCAACCGACCCACGAACCCGGCCTTGGATGTGTGGGTATGAACCAGATCGTACTGCGCCGCGCGCAAATGCCGCACGAGTTGCTTCAGGCCAATCAGATCCCGTCCAGGTCGGATATCCCGCCAGATGCATTCAAGCCCGATATGGCGAACGCCACGGCTAGTCAGTGCCCGCTGGAACTCAAAACAGCTTGTTAGTACGCTCACGTCGTGGCCGCTCGCAGCCGAACGCCCTGCCAACGCAGAGATCACTTTCGAGCCACCGCCGAAAGCAGAGTCGCCGATGATGTGGCAAATCTTCACTGATGCCAATCACCCCGCCTTCCCCAGCCGACCGCCACCGACTCGTAAACTGTTTCGATAATCCGCGTAGTTTGACGGATATCAAAAAACTCCCGGGCTCTTTCCCGTCCTCGTTCTCCCATCATGCGCGCCTGCTTGGGATCGTCCGCCAAGCCGGCCAGCGCCAGCCGCAGCGACGCCAGATCGCCGACTGGCACCAGGATTCCCGTTTCGCCGTCGACGACCAATTCCGCTGTCCCCCCTACCCTGGAGGCCACCACCGGCAACCCCGCCGCCATCGCTTCCAGCAAGGAGGCCGGCATGCCTTCCTTCTCCGAGGGCAGAGCCGCAACGTCGAGAGCGGGCAGCAAATCCCGTGCATCTGGCCGGAAACCCAGCACATGCACACGGCGCGAGACCTGCAGCTTCTCAGCCAGTGTCCTCAGTTCTGAGGTGTGGGCAGTCTCGCGTCCGAGCAGAACAAGTTCCCAGGGCACATCCTCGGGGTCTAGACCGGCAAGCGCCTCGATCAGGTCGCCGATGCGCTTGGCGGCATGGTGATTGGCTATACAGCCGACGCAATAGCACTCAGGTCCCAAGCACAATTGCCCGCGCATTGCGCGGCGCGCAGATGGAGATGGCGTGTCCTCGCCTACATCCACCCCATTGGGCACTACGATAATCCTTTCGCCCGGCAATCTGTCGCGCTTGACAAACAGCTCCTTTACCGCAGCGCTGTTGGCGACCCACAAGTGGACGCACCGCGCGGTCATGCGGTTTAGCCAAACCGCAAGGGCATGGCGGTGCGACTCCATTCCCCTGATGGCGGATATGACAGCTGCCCCAGCTAGGCGCGACAGGCAACGCGTCCACACTTCATGGCGAAGCCCATAAAGATGCACAACGCCTGGTCTCCAGCGCGCAAGCCAGCGGTGGTACTGGAACATAAGCCTTGGAGACCATATCTGCATGCCGGCAGGATTCAGAGGCACAACAATCAGATCCGGCACCTGCCGCGACAAGCGCTCGAAATCCGCGTGCGGACCTAGTAGCACCAGGGCAACGCCCAGCCGCCTTCTATCATAGCGCCGGAAGAACTCAAGGGCCTGGGATTCCGCCCCCCCCATGCCCTCAGCCCCCCCGGGGAACACATAGGCCACCCTCAAGACCATGCGCGCATGCCCTCTGCTAGACTCCCGAGCGGTTGACGCGTCGCGCCTCGTCATATTCCGGCCCCGTACTTTGCAGCCCGCGACCAACGCTCCAGAGAAGAGCCGCTAATCGCGGGGCCAATACCCGCACACTGTATTCGCGGCATACGAGTTCTCGCCCAGCACGCCCATAATCAGCGCGCAGCTCTGAGTCATCAATCAATGTCAGCAATGCATCACGCCACTCTCCGGCTGAACTGGCGCCAAAGCCAACCCGCGCCCTTGCCAACACCTGTTTGTTCATTCCAATGGGCGAACACACGGCAGGCGCCCCAGCTGCAAGGTACAACAACATCTTGTAAGAGCACTTCCCCCGCGCCCAATCATCATTCACAAGTGGCATCAAACCAATGCTCGCCGATTGCAAGAATCCCACTTCCTTTTCCATAGACCAACGCACAAACTCGAATTGCTTAGCGGGCACTCGATCGAGTCGCAGAGGACGGTCCGCCACAACACGCAACTTTGCGGCTGGACGAGCAGCTAGAACCTCCCCCAACACGCCTGAGATAGCCTGCAGGGCCGGAAAGTTGCTGCTGGTCCCCATCCATAGCAATATGATCTCTCTTCCCTCCGTGGACCCAGCTGGGGCCGGCACGTATCTATCCGTGTCTACCGCCGTCGGCAAAAGTGTGACATTGCGGCTATGTTGGGCGAACCAGGCAGCGATATGCTCATTCCCCGCTATGATGTGATCCGCAGCAAGAGCCAAGCGGCGCGCAAAGCCTCCACCACGGCACAGCCAAATAGCATCGTCAACGTCCAAAACACGCGGCCGTCGTGTCGCAGACTCCAGGGTATAATAGGTCGAAACCATTTCGCGCGCGATCAAGGTGATGTCTCCGCGCCAGCTCCTCGCCACCGCTGGAAGTCTGCCTGCGATAGCCAAGGGAAACCATAGCGGACGCCGCCATTTGGACGCCGGTGGATACTTCGAAACTGGCGCGGCACACCACTGTAAATGAATCCCATGTTGCGCCAAAGGACCAGCATACTGGCCTATACGAAAACGTGCGCTGGGCACGTACCGTCCGGCGGATATGGCGACGACTCGCAGCCGAGTCATCCCCTACCCTCCCGCGCTCTGCGCCGCCGACCGCCAAACGCCAGCAGCCATGTCACCAGAAGCAAAAAGGCCATGTTGCTCTTATAATAGTAAGCAAAGAATGACAAAAATACACCATAAGCGAAAATACCGTAGAGAAGCTTATAGCCCCAATACGGATAATAATACGCCATGTTGTAAAGCAGCGTCGCTACAAAGCCGATCAGCAAAGACAGCATCGCCACGCCCAGAACCCCATAATCCCAATAAACCTCGCCCGTGAAATTGTAAACATTAAATGAACGTGCCCCAACATCCAAATACGGGTAGTACTGTGGCATACTTGGCATCATATGCAAACCGTCCGAGAGCAGCTTCCATAGCGGTTGTAATGTCACATAACCCGGGATCGGACTGACAGGTCCCTGATTATCCACAATTATGCTCATGGCCGGCCAGCTGCCGGCGAAATAGTAATAGGGCCTCTGCAGAAACGCCAGCGATTCAGGAAACGCCTGGCCGGCAAAGTCGCGCACAACATAAATGTCAATGACTTGGTCATAAAGGTAAAAAAACCCTGCCAGTCCGGTGATGGCCATCACGCTGCAAAGCCTGTGCACGCGACTTCGTTTGAGCGTTCCGGCGATCAGCACAGTCGCCACTACACTGTAGACCAGATATGACTTAATGCCCGCCAGCAAGAGCCCCAGCACAGCGCTGCTCACCCAAACAAGGTCCCCTTTCCTCCCCATGCCATGAGCACGCTTGAGGAGCGCCGTGGGTGGCACCAAAATGCTCAGCATATTCAGATACCCGATGAATCGCATTTGAAAGTGCTCTTGTAGCAGCCATGGATTCTGCCAGAGGTGCATTATGCCATTATCACGCACCAACAACCAGAGCGGCAACATCCAACCCACGGCTGACAGCACCGCGATCGTGTAGTAAAAGATGCCCAAACCGCCACTATCCCCAGGACGGTCCTCATGCTGTCGATAGCTGCGTCCCTGCGCGGCGATTAGGCAACCAACCGTGAATCCAAGAAGAGAGATTGTGAGCAGCAGATGGCTTTCCACCGACACCGTACGCAACGGGATCAAGCGGGTATGATAGGCAAACAGGGAAAGAGCATTGATGGACCAGAACAGCGTCAGCGGGTTCAATTTGCGACCGAAAAGCTGCTCCGAGCGAACTATGGTGCACGCAGCCCCCAAGATCAGCAGCAGGGACCAGCCGAAGCTAAAGATCGCCATTCCCCACCCAGCCTGCGCGCTTCAGCAGCCGATTCGCTTGTCGGCGAACCATGACCGCGTAGCCCAGCAGCAGCACAAGATTTCCCCCAATCATCGCCAGCGCCGCGCCGTTCAATCCGCCCCGCGGCAATGCATATCGGGCTATGAGAGCAATTACGGCCAGGCTTATCGCATGAAGGATCAGCTGAGAATTGTACACGCCCAGGGCGGTGGCGGCCGCTCCTAACAGGGTTACCAGCATACCCATACATCCGGCGACCATGATCGCGAGGAATGCCTTCTGTTCGCCGACAAAGGCCGAAGTATAAAGCATAGCCAACACTTGCGCACCGGCAACGGCCGCGATCCCAACTCCCGCCACGCCAAGCAATGCATTCAGTCTGATGCCGCGGCGGAGCAGGTTCCAGAATGATCCGGCATCAGCGGCCGCAATTGCATTCGCCAGACGAGGCATAAGCGTTTGGGATAGCGCTGTCGACATCACCGACCCGGCTACGGTCAAGTATACCATCGCCGTGAACACGCCAAGGGATTCCAGGCCGCATTCTTGTGCGATCATGATCCGCAATACGCTTGTTTCCAGTCCAATCAGCAGCATCACCGCCCCCAACGGCAGCGCGGTCCTGGCCAGCGGTAACAATCTGCTGATCGCGTAATCCGGTCGCAGCGTCTGATTAATTGACGCGCTCCCAGCTAGGACTTCGCCTTTCCGCAGTATCGCTGCAGTAGTCAGATCATGCCTGTATAGCACAGCCAGCCATGCTGCCGACATACCCAGAATCGCAGCGGCTAAACTGTGCGTTACCCTAAAGGCAACCATCGCCAGCGCCAACGCGCTGACACCTCTTATGATCAGGGACCGGGCGATCAAGTCCAAGCATAGACGGCGCTGCGCCAGGCCATAGACAATGTCGCTGATGGCGTCGACGCTCTTGGCGGCGGCGAGCGCCAGAACGACTAGAGCTGTGCCTGCCGGCTGGGCCAAAGCAAATCCGCCTGCCACCAGCGTGGCCGCCATGGTCGTCAGCAAGCGCAGACCAAGATATGTTTCGTGCGTGTTCCGTTGCGAAGCGTCGGCGGCATAGACTGAACGCAACTGGAGGTTAAGAAATAGGAAAACCGGGGTCACAATGGCCGAGGCAAACGAAAACTGCCCGACAGTTTCGGCGCCGCCCAATTTAGCGAAGACGGCAAGGATTCCCCACTGGGAGCCGGCGAAAACCGCATTGCCGGCGACCGTCCACGACACCCCGGAGCGCAACCCCCCGGCTCTCGCGGGCAATAACGCCCGACGATCCTTCATGCTTCCTGCCGGCTCGCGTTGGCGTTCCCGAGCGCCAGCTGGTCTCGCAATAGAATCCAGGCTGCAGCACCCAACCCGCCCAAGCATAACCCTATCATTGCGTTCAAAGTGCGGCGGGGACGCGAACGAATGATCGGCGCCTGGGCGCGGTCTAGAACCTCAATGATCGGCAGATTCTTGTTTTCATCGATGCGCGCCACTTCTACCTGGCGTTTCAAATCCAACCAAATATTCTGCAGCGCTTGAATATCCCGCAGCCGGGAATTGTACTCTTCCATGAGATCAGGTGATTGCGTATAGGCGCGGTTGGCGCGCAAGAAAGCCGTTAAGTTCTCCTCGGCAGCTCTGAGTTCGGTGGAAACAACTTCCAACCGCTCCTCAGTAAACAGCCTTCTTTCCGCGGCTCTGTTCTGGTGCATTGTGCGATTAAGCATGTCCAGCTCATCCGCCAGATGATTAGCAACCGCGGCCGCTAGGCTGGCTTCACGTGGCATGGTCACCGTCAGCTGCATGACCCCCGTTGCCTTGTCACGTGAAAAGCCGATGATCTGACTCCTTAACTCCTTCTTAAGGCGGTTCCGCGCACGAGATTGCTCGATTTCTGTAACGCCAGGTCCGATTTGGAGAAATTGAAGAAGGGTAACGGGAGGCGCCGTATCGCGATAATGCCACTCGTGTTCAATAATGCGATCAAGAATACGGTCTGAGTGGAGCATTTCACCGTACAGTTCCTCGTAACTGGGCGGGCCAAGCCACTGCATTTCTGCCAGGCCGGCCAATTGTCCCAGCATGCCTCCTTCCGGGACCTTTGCAGCAGGCAGAAGCGTTACCGTCGCAGAGTATCGCGGCGCGGACAGGAAGGTCGTGGCATAGAGCAGCAAGGCGCCAAGCGATGCCGCCGCAGCGATAAGTCTCCGTCCTCGCCATAGCAGCATGAAGGATCGGCCTGGATTCATGAGCGGCGGGGAATCGGGATCTGGCAGGGGCTTGGCGCCTGTTGGCTCACCCATAATTGAGTCCAACTCCTCAATTCGCCGTGCGATCGATCACCAGGTAGACGGTGGCGACGCTGGCGAGGATGGCGGCGATATCCTTGAGGGTTTCGAGGTTGCGGCCTTCGCGCTCGGGCTTGACGGGCACGACGATGGTCGAACCGGCCATGACCGGCGGATCGCGCCAGATGCGCTTGATGGGACGCGAAAGGCCGTTCGGGTAGACCACGTGGGTCTTCCACTTGTCGGCGTTGTCGGCGTAGCCGCCGGCGCGGTCGACGTAGCGGCCCATGCTGTGCCCCCGCTCGTAGACCAGACTCGTGGGGAAGCCAACGGCGCCGGTGACCCGCACCGTGTGCTGCAGCTCCGGGACCAGCACCTCGTCGCCGGCGGCCAGCACGATGTCCTGCGGAGTGTGCGGGCGCCGCAGAGCCTGCGCCAGATCGATGGCGATGTTGCCGGCCCCGTCACGGGTGCGCGCCACCCTGGCGCCGGGCGCGAAGGCCGTCCGCTTCAATCCGCCGGCGCGGGCTATGAGGTCGCTGAGGCGCTCGTCCGGGCGCTCCAGACTGTAGATGCCGGGGTAATGGACCTCGCCCCGCACGGTGACGGTCCGCTGCAGCTCCCACCAGGGCAGGCGCCGGACGGCGACGCGGTCGCGGGGCTCGAGCGGGAAGGACGCGCCCGCGCGCAGGTAGTCCTCGCCCAGCGGCACCGTGATGACATCGACCGTGCGCTGCGGCGGGGCGCCCGGATCGGGATTCTCCACCGCGCCGAGGCGCAGGCGGGAAACCTCAGCCTTGAACGCGTCGGCCGAATCGAGCAGCCCGCCCGCCTTGAGCAGCAGATCGCTCAGGGTCATCCCCGCGCGGAAATCGTAGGCGCCGGGAGCGCGCACCTCGCCGCTGATCGCCACCTGATACCGATCGGCCACGTCCCAGCGGGAATAGACGCGCAGCACGTCGCGCGGCGCCAGCGGCACCGCGGGAGCGAGGCCCGCCAGCACCTCGCCCAGAGGCACGGAAATCTGCCGCCAGGCGCCGTCGGGCTCGGTGCGGTCGATGATCGCCTTCTCCTCCAGCGTGTCCGGCCACAAGCCTCCGGCCAGGGCGATCAAGGCGGCCACGTCCAGGTCCGGCCGGTGCTCGTACTGCCCCGGCCGCTTGACGTTGCCCTCGACCCGCACCCAGTTCTCCAGCCGCTGGCTGATGGCGCCCACGGTCACCACGTCGCCGTCGCGCAGCTCGTTGTCGCCGGCCCGCCGCGGTTGGCCGGTGGCGGGGTCGAGCAGGATGTCGCGCGCGACGCGGTCGGGGTGCTCGGCGCGCCGCTGGGCCGGCGGCACGATGCGTTCCAGGTGCACGCGCTCGGTCGCGGCCAGCGGGGTCAAACCGCCGCCGAAGCGCAACAGCTCGGCCAGCCCCTCCCCCTCCCGCAGCTCGAAGCGCAGCGGGCGGCGCACCTCGCCGCGCAGCGCTGCCGTCTTGCCTCGCGGCGGGATGAACACGGTGTCGCCCTCGCGCAGGATGGCGTCGCCTTCGCGGCGCCCCTCGAGCAGGTAGCGGTAGATGTCGAGCGAGCCGGCGGCGGCCTCGCCTCGCAGCAGACGGATGTCGCGCCACGATCCTTCCGCCGCCGGGCCCCCGGCGGCGTACAGCGCGGTGAAGACCGTGGCCATGCCGCTGAGCTCGTAGGCGCCCGGCTGCACGGCGTCCCCGACGACGTAAACGCGGATCTGGCGCAGGCTGCCGAGCGAGACGCGCAGGAAGGTCGTCTCCTCGCCCGCCGGAGTCGCCAGACCGGAGTGGCTTCGCGCCAGCGCCTCGCGGACCGCCCGTTCGACCTGCGCCAGCGTGCGGTTGGCGCAGGCGACACGACCGCCCTTGGGCAGGATGATCGTGCCGTCGCGGTCGATCACCCGCTCGTGCCGGAACTCGATCTCGCCCCAGACATCGACGACCACTTGGTCGCCCGGTCCCAGCAGGTAGTCCTCGGGCACCGGCCCGAAAGTGGCCGGATTGAAAATGCCGGGCTCCAGCCGGAAGAAATCGGCGCCGAAGAAGTCCGCGCGGGCCTGCGTCGCCTCCGCGCGCGCGGCGGCCGCCGCCTGCGCCCGGGCCGCCGCGGCGGCCGCTTCCGCCGCCTGTTCGGCCGCGAGGGGCAGGATGACCTCCGGCAGCGCCGCCCTGCCGGGCGACGACAGTGCCGCGGTATCGGCGGGGACGGCGGACAGATCGCCCGCGGCGCCTAGGCGCCGCGCCAGCTCCGCGCTGGACAGCCCCGCGCGCCGGGCGGCCTCGTCGAGCGCCCCGGCGGGCAGATCCTGTCCCCGCGCCGCGGGCGCAACGCCCGATAGCACAACGAGCAGCAGAGCCAGCCAGGCTGCGCGGCGCGAGAACGTCGTCATGCGCGGAAACATAGCCCTCCCCGGCCGCGGAACGCGGCGCCGCCGCGGTGTTTCTAGCACAGCCGCGGGCCGCCGCCAACGCCAATTCAGGCCTGCCAGACGCTCCGGCGCAGCGCCTCGCGCGCGGCCGCCGCATCCCGCGCCAGCTGCGCCATCAGCTCCTGCGCACCGCCGAACTTGCGCTCGTCCCGCAGGCGGGCCAGCCACTCCACCTTGACCGTCCGACCGCGCAGATCCCCGGCGAAGCCGAACAGGTGCGCCTCGATCCTGGCCGCGACGGCAGCCGGGTCGCGGAAGGTCGGTGCCCGTCCGAAATTGAGCATGCCGTGGAAGATCGCCCACTCCGCGGCGGCGCTGCCGAGCAGGTCTCCCCGCCGGTCGACTTCAGGCAGATTCTCCTCGACCATGGCGATCACGCCGGCGGCGCCGTCCGGCTGCACCGCGTCGCCCGGCACCTGCACGCGCACCGCGTAGACGCCCGGCGCCGGCAGCGCCTTGAGCGCATCGAGCGGACTGATGTTCGCCGTGGGGTAGCCGATCGTTCCGCCCCGCCCGTCGCCGGGGACCACCTCGCCCCACAGGGAGTAGGCCCGCCCGAGCAGCGCGGCGGCCCCCTCCAGATTGCCGGCGTCCAGCTCCCGGCGTATCTCGCTGCTGCTGGCGATGCGCCCGCCGTGCATCAGCGGCGGCACGATCTCGAGCTCGAAGCCCAGCTCCCGCCCCAGCGCCGCCAGGGTGTCCGCGTTGCCGCCGCGGCCGCGTCCCAGGTGGACATCATGGCCGGCGACGAAGTGCCGCATGCCGAGAAACTCCACCAGGAAGCGGCGCACGAAGACGTCGTAGTCCAAGCCTGCCAGGGCGGGGCAGAAATCGGCCGCCACGACGGCGTCCAGACCGGCCTCCTGCAACAGCGCCACCTTCTCCCGCCAGGTCGTCAGCAGACGGGGCGGATTCCCCGGATCGAGCACCAGCCGCGGATGGCGGCGGAAAGTGAACAGGCAACTGTTCTGCAGCCGCCGCGCGCTCTTGGCTGCCAGCACGGCCGAGATAAGACGCTGGTGCCCGCGGTGCAGGCCGTCGAAGGCGCCCAGGGCCACCGCGCTCTCGCGCAGCGATCCGGCGGGCAGCGGATCGCTGCCGGCCACGATGCGCGTGATGTATTCCTCCGTCAGCCGGATCAGACGCACGTCTCAACGCTCCTCGGCGCCGAAGACCGCCGCCAGCCGCAGCGGTCCATCCGCGCGGTCGATCCGCGCCACGGCCACCAGACCGCCGCCCTCATCGCGCAGCGCCACCAGCGCGCCGCCCGCCGCCGCCGGCGGCGCCGCGAGCCGCGCCAGCCAGGATCGGGGAGGCTGCGCTCCGCGCCGCACCGACCGCGCCTCCTCGGCGGCCAGCGCCAGACCGGGCAGGTGCGGCAGAGCGTCGCGCAGCGGGCGCAGGGCCGCGCGCAGGGCGGCGCCATCGACCAGGCGGTCGCCGGGCAGCGCCTCCGCGAGCTCGAAAGGACCGATGCGCGTGCGCCGCAGCGCCCGCACATGCCCCAGGGTACCCAGCCGCGCGGCCAGGTCGCGCGCCAGGGCGCGCACGTAGGTTCCGCTCGAGCAGGCCACGGTCAGATCCGCCTCGTAGAGCAGTCCGTCCGCGGCCCCGGCCGCATCGGCCGCCGGTGTCTCGCCCCAGCGCACCGCGTCCAGCGCCAGCGTCGAGATCAGCAGCGATCGGGGAGCGGGCGGCGCCACCTCGCCGCCGGCGCGGGCCAGCTTGTGCAATGGCTGGCCGTCGCGCTTGAGCGCCGAGAAGACGGGCGGCACCTGCAGGATCCTCCCCCGGAAGTCGGCCAGCGCGCCGGCCAGATCGGCCGGCGAGGCGCTCACGTCCGCCCGACCCGTCACCTCGCCCTCGGCGTCGAGCGTGTCGGTGCCCGCCCCGAAGCGGACCGTGAAACGGTAGGTCTTGTCCAGCCCCATCAGGAAGGAGGAAAGCCGCGTTCCCGCCCCCGCCATCAGCAGCAGCAGCCCCGTGGCCAGCGGATCGAGGCTGCCAGCGTGGCCGCAGCGCACGCCGCGCCCCGTCGCCGCGTCCGCCGTCAGCGCACGCCGCGCAAGCGCCACGGCGCCGAACGAGGTCATTCCCGCCGGCTTGTCGACCAGGATGATGCCGTCGCACGACGCCACGTCAGGGCACTCCGCCCGCTCAGAGCTGCTCCGCCAGCGCCGCGGCCAGCCGGGCCGCGACCTCCTCGGCTTCGCCGCGAAGCGTGCAGCCGGCGGCCTGGGCGTGGCCGCCGCCGCCGAAGCGCGCAGCCACCTCCTGCACGTCGCCGCGTCCGGCGGCCCGCAGCGACACGCGCCATTCCTGCGGCGCCAGCTCCTTGAGGAAGATCACGAAACGAACGCCGGCGACCGCGGTGGCCAGGTTCACCAGCCCTTCGGTGTCCGACAGCACGGCCCCCGCCGCCGCCATCATGCCGCGGTCCGCGCGCAGGGTCAGGATGCGCCCCTCGGCGCTGTAGGCGAAGGTCTCCAGAACGCGCCGGGCGAGATCCAACGCGGCGCGGCTGCGCCGGTGCAGTGTCCGCTCGGCGGTGTCGGCGACATCGACCCCCAGCGCCGCCAGCCGCTGCGCCAGCTCGAAGCTGAGAGGACCGGTGTTGGAGAAGCGGAAACCGCCGGTGTCGTTGACCAGACCGGCGTACAGGTTGGTCGCCATGTCGCGGTCGATGGCGAAGCGCGGCGTGCCGTCGCCGCCCTGCGCCAGTTCCTCGAGCACGCGGTAGACCAGCGTGCAGGACGAGCAAGCGGCCGCCTCGATCCAGCCCGGCAGCGGCGCCCGCCGCGCCGTGACCAGGTGGTGGTCGATCGTCCAGGCCGCCGGCACGCGCTCGAGCAGCGGGGCCAGCTCGCCCGCGCGGTCGCGCCGATGGCAATCGATCATGACCACCAGATCCGGCGGCTGTCGCTCTATCTCGGCGGCGGCCTCCGCCGCCGGCAGGGAATCGGCGAAACCGGGCAGGGCCTCGAAGCCGGGCGGCGGATCGGGATGGCAGAGCGCGACAGCCTCCGCCCCCGCCGCCGAGAGGCCGGCGGCCAGCGCCAGCGCACCGCCCATCGCATCCGGATCCGGATTCCAGTGCGGCACCGTCCACACCCGCCGCCCGCCGCGCAGCGCCCGCAGCAGGTCGACCGGAGGCTGCAGATCGCCCAACCGCAACCGACGGCGGCGGGCCGTCTGATCCGCCAGCTCGCCGCGGGCGTCCAGATCGCGCAGCACGCGGTCGATGCCGAACCCGCGGTCGAGAGCATCGTCGTAGACGAAACGCAGCTCCGGCGCCTGGCGCAGCTTGAGGATCTCGCCCACGCGCCGCTGCAGGAAGCCGCGCGCCTGGCGCAGTCCCTGTTCGCTGCGCCGCCGCTCGTCGTCGCCGCCCAGCGCCGACCAGTACACGCGGGCCACCGAGCGATCGCGGTTGAGGGCGACGTCCGCGACGCTGACCAGGCCGACGCGCGGGTCCTTGACCGCCTGCTGCAGAAGCTCGCTCAGCACCCGCTGGATGGCGGTGTTGAGCTTGAGGCTCTTGTAGGGATCCATCTCTACCCTAAAGCTCGGTGCGCTGGATCTCCTCGATGCGGAACGTCTCGATCACGTCGCCCACGGCCAGGTCGTGGAAATTCTCCACGCCGATGCCGCACTCGAATCCGGCCTGCACCTCGCGCGCGTCGTCCTTGAAGCGCTTCAGCGAGCTGATCTTGCCCTCGAAGACGACCATCTCGTTGCGCACGACGCGGCCGCGCGAATTGCGCGTGATCACGCCATGCGTGACGTACGCGCCGGCGATCAGGCCAAGGTTGGGGATGCGGAACACCTGCCGCACCTCGGCCGAACCCGTCGAAACCTCCCGCTGGATCGTCCCCAGGAGACCAGCCATGGCCTTCTTCAGCGTGTCGACGGCCTCGTAGATGATGTCGAACACCTCGATCGTCACGGCCTGGGACTTGGCCAGTTCGCGGATCGCCGTGCCCGGGCGCAGGTGGAAGCCGATGATCATGGCCCCGGTGTTGCCCGCCAGCAGCACGTCCGACTCGTTCACCGCGCCTACCGCCTTGTGGATGACGCGGATCTGAACCTCGGCGGTGTTCAGCTGCATGAGCTGGTCGCACAGGGCCTCGACCGACCCCGCCACGTCGCCCTTGACGATGATCGGCAGTTCCTTCAGATCCTCCGCGCTGATCAGGCTGGCCAGGTTCTCCAGGTCCACCTGCCGCTTGGGGCGGGCGAGCTGCTGCTGCCGCTGCAGCGAACGCCGCCGCGCGGAGATCTCGCGCGCGGCCCGTTCGCTCTCCAGCACGTGGAAACGGTCTCCCGCCTCGGGCACATCGGCGGCGCCGGTCACCACCGCCGGCTCGCCGGGATGGACTTCCTCGAGCGGCTCGTTGCGCTCGTTGAAGAGGGCGCGCACCTTGCCGTCCTGGAGCCCCACCAGGAAGTTGTCGCCGACCTTCAGCGTGCCCTTTTCGATCAGCACCGTGAAGACCACGCCGCGCCCCGGCTCCTTGGCGGCCTCGACGACGGTGCCGCGCGCGGCCCCCTTGGGGCTGGCCGTCAGCTCGAGCACCTCGGCCTGCAGATGCACCAGCTCCAGCAGCTTGTCGACGTTCGTCCCCTTCTTCGCGGAGATCTCCGCGGCCAGGTTCTGGCCGCCGAACTCCTCGACCACGATGCCGTGCTGCGTCAGCTCCTGCTTGACCAGATCGGGCCGCGCGCCCGGCAGGTCGATCTTGTTGATGGCGACGATCAACGGCACCCCCGCCGCCTTGGCGTGGTTGATGGCCTCGATCGTCTGCGGCATGACCCGGTCGTCGGCCGCCACCACCAGGATGACGATGTCGGTGACCTGAGCGCCGCGGGCGCGCATCGCGGAGAAGGCCTGGTGGCCGGGCGTGTCCAGGAAAGTGATGGGGCCGCCGGGCGTGTCGATCGTGTAGGCGCCGATGTGCTGCGTGATGCCACCCGCCTCGCCCGCGATCACGTTGGTGTGGCGCAGGTAGTCCAGCAACGAGGTCTTGCCGTGGTCGACGTGCCCCATCACCGTCACCACGGGCGGGCGCTTGACCATGTCCTCGGCCGGGATTTCCTCTTCTTCCAGCACTTCCTCGCCGTACTCGCCCAGGAACTCGATCGTGCGTTCGAACTCGGCGGCCACCAGCTCGATGGTGTCCTTGTCGAGGCGCTGGTTGATCGTCGCCATGACGCCGAGCGCGAAGAGCTTGGCGATGACGTCGCGCGGCTGGACCTCCAGCTTCTCGGCCAGCTCCTGCACGGTGATGAATTCGGTCACGCGCAAGATGCTGCCATCCTCCTCGGTGACCGCCGCCGGACCGCTGCGCCGGGCATGGCGGCGGTGGCCCGGCCCGGAATCGAGCTGGGCCAATGTTTGCTTCACGTTCTTGGCTACCTCCACCTCGTCGACCTTCTTGCGGCGGTGGCGGCTGCGCTTGCGCCGCAGCTCGGCCTCGGCGTCGGCGGCGGCCTTCTCGTCCCGGCGGCGGCGCAGGGCCGCCTTGACCGATTCCTTGACCGAGTCCTTGACGCCCGCTTTCAAGCCAGGCGCCTCGCCCCCTTCCGGTTCCGGCACCTGCGGCAACAGGTCGGAATAATCGGCCGGCGGGAGCGGCCCCCGGGCAGCCGCCGCGCGCGGCCCGCCCACCGGGCCGCCCAGACGGATGATCTTGGCGCCGCGCCGCGGCGGCGGCGCCGGCGGCGCCGGCGGCGCGGACGGCGCGGCCGGCTTCGCTTCTGCGGGACCGGCCGCCTCGGGTTCCCCGGCCGGCGCGGCGGACTCCGCCGCGGGCGGCGTGGTCGGGGCCGCGGTTTCCTCTGCCGGCGCGGGGCCGGCACCAGTCTCGGCCGGCGGCGAGGGCGGCGCTTCAGGCGACTCGGCGGACGGCGGCGGGGCCGTCTCCGGGGCAGGGGTCGGCGCTTCCGCCGGCGGGGCGGCAGGCGTCGCCTCCACCGGCCCGGCCGCCGGAGCGCTGGCCTTGCGCACGAGTTTGCGGACCGGGCGCGCCTCTTCCTTGGCCGCGCCCGCTTTGGCCGCGGTCTCGGCGGCGGCCTCGGCCTTCTGCCGCGCCTTCTCCTTGGCCTTGACCACGGCGGTGGCGGTGCCGGCCTTTTTGATCACGACGACCTTACTCTTGGCGGTCGCCTTCTTGGCTGGCGCCTTCTTGGCCGGCTTCTTCTCGCGCGGCTTCTCCGGAGCCGGCTGGGGACGCGGCAGTTCGCGCAGGCTGGCCACGTGCTTGAGCTTCTCGGGGTCGAGCTTGTGGTCGCGGGCGTAGTTGAGCCGCGCCACCTCACGCTGCCGCTGGAAACGAGCGTGGATCTTGTCCACGACGTCGTCCTCGACGATGCTCATGTGGCTCTTGGCTTCCGCACGGAACGTGCGCAACAGCGCCATGATGGCCGCGCTGTCCACCCCGTAATGCTTGGCCAGTTCGTAAACCCTGAGCTTCTTCGCCAAGACCTTCACCTCCGCCCGCGGCCGGGCCGCGCCCGGTGCGGGAGCTGCGGCGCCGCCGCGCCGCCCAGCAAGCGCTCGATGCCGGCCGCGAAGCGCTCGTCATCGAGGGCCACGATCGTCAGTTCTTCCCTGCCCAGAGCCCGGGCCAGTTCCGCCCGCCCCACCGTAGCGTCCACCAGGGCGCGCACCGGCGTCAGGCGCCGGGCCCGAGCCTGCTGCGCGGCGCCGGCGTCCCGCGCCACCACCACCAGGGGGCGGCGGCCGCGCGCCACCATGGCCTCGACCGCCGAGGCGCCCATCGCCAGACAGCCGGCGCGCCGCGCCAGCCCCAGCAGGGCCAACAGGCCACCGGCCGGCCCACCGGGGGCGGCCGCGTCCCTCGGCTCAGCCATCTCGACCGGGGCCGGCGAACGGGTCGGCGGACGGCTCCGGCGACGAGGGCTCCGCCGCATTGCTGGACTCCTCGACCAGCTTGTCGAACTCGGCGAAAGGATCGCCGGCCGGCAGCTCCAACCCCTCCGGACCCGCGGCTTCCTCCTGCGCCGCCGGCTCTTCCTCGCTGCTGAACTTGCTCTCGTCGAACAGCGGCTTATCGGCGGCCTCCGCCTTGGCGAGTTCCTCGGCCACCGTGGTTTCGATCAGCCGCCGCAGCTCCTCGAGCGTGGCCCGCGCGGTGGTCATGAGCGCTTCCGCGGTCTTGGGGCCGATGCCCGGCAGGGCCAGCAGCTGCTCGACCGGCGTCTCGGCCAGCTGCTCGATGGACTCGATGCCCGCCGCGCGCAGCAAGCCGGCCAGGCGCGCGCTGACGCCGGTCATCTCCTCGAGCTCCATCGACATCTCTTCGGTCACGCGCTGGCGGATGTGGTACGCGCGCGAGGAGACCAGGTCGATCTTCCATTCGGTCAGCCGCGCGGCCAGGCGCACGTTCTTGCCTTCCTTGCCGATCGCCTTGGAAAGCTGATCGTCGCTGACGATGACGGTGGCCTCGCGCTTTTCCTCGTCGAGGATGATGGTGTTGACCTCGGCCGGACTGAGCGCGCGGCTGATCAGGAGCGACGGCTCGGCGCTCCAGGGCACGATGTCGATGCGCTCGCCCGCCAGCTCGCGGGTGACCGCCTGCACCCTGCTGCCTTTCATGCCGACGCACGAGCCGACGGCGTCCACGCGGTCGTCGCGCGAGACCACGGCGATCTTGCTGCGCGTGCCCGGCTCGCGCGCCACCGCCCTGATCTCGACGATGCCCTCCTGAATCTCCGGCACCTCCTGCTCGAACAGCGCCTTGAGGAACAGCGGATGGGAGCGGGACAGGATGACCTGCGGCCCCTTGGCGTTGTCCAGCACCTCGATGATCAGGCAGCGCAGGTTCTTGCCCTGGTGGTACTTCTCGCCGCGGATCTGCTCGCGGTAGGGCAGCAGGGCCTCCACGCGGCCCAGGTTGACCAGCACGTTGCCGCGGTCGATCTGCTGGATGGTGCCGACCACCACTTCGTTGACGCGGTTCTTGTACTCCTCGAAGATCTGCGACCGCTCCGCCTCGCGCACCTTCTGCACGAGGATCTGCTTGGCGACCAGGATCGCGTTGCGCCCGAAGCTCTCCAGCGGCACGTCCCAGCGCACCTCGTCTCCCGGCTGCACGCTGTCGCCGAACTCCGCCCGCGCCTCCTCCATCGAGATCTCGGCGTCCTCGTTCTCGACCTCTTCCACCACGGTCTTGACCTGCTCGACGGTCATCTCCCCCGTCACTTCGTCGACGCGCGCGTCGATGACCGCCTCGCCGCCGACCTTCTTCTTGGCCGCCGACTGCAGGCCCGCGACCAGCGACTCGATGACGATGCGCCGGTCGACGCTCTTCTCCCTCGTGATCATGGCGAGGGCATCCAGGATGTTGTACTCCATCGTTCCTTCCGCTCCCACCGACCCGCGCCGCGCCGGACGCCGGCGCCGCGGGGGTCAATTGGAATCTGGTCCGCGGCGCCGCGCGGCGCGCGCCGCGCGCGCCTGCCGCTCTTGCTGCCGCTGCTGCCGTTTCTGCTCGCGCCGCCGGCGGCGGTCGGCGTTGATCAGTGCCTGGAAATCGAACTCCGGATCCAGGTTCGCGGCCGCGATCTCGGCGTAAGGCACCTCGACCTCGACCGCCGGCGCGCCCGCCTCCGCCGCGCCGGCGGCCGCCCGCCCTTGCGAGCCGCTTTCATCATCATCCTCGCCCTCTTCGTCCGGGCTGGGGGCGGAGGCCGCCGCCTCGCGCGCCAGCACCGTGACCCCCTCCGACGTCGCCGCCAGCAGGCGGCCGCGCAGAGTGCGCGCCCGGGCGCCCTGGCCGGTCCTGATCTCAACCTGAACGCCCAGCGCCGCGGCGAAATGCGCCGGCGTGCGCAGCGGCCGCCTGACGCCCGGCGAGGAAACCTCCATCACGTAGGCTTCCTCGATCAGAGCTGCCTCCTCCAGCAGCATGCCGGCGGTGCGTGAAGCGCGCGCGCAGGCGTCAATATCCACCCCCGCCGGACCGTCGATGACGACGCGAACCGTCATCCGACCGCCGCCCAGAAACAGCCGGACATCGAGCAGTTCGAAGCCGATCGACGCCAGCTCGTCTTCGAGCAGCGCGATGACGCGCCGCCGCAAGGCCTGCCGGTCCGCTGCCAATGCCGCGCCCTCCTCGCACGCCCGGGGCGCCGCCTGGCTCGCCATGTCGTGGCAGGTCATGGCACGAAAAGAAGTGGACTTGCGCCCACTTCCGAAAAGCCCGTCCCGGTGCATCTCAGACCGCGGTAATATACACGCCTTGCCCTGGACAAGCAAGGGAATACTCAAGCTATTCCACGGAGATTGTTTCCGGTGTGTGGCTCGGCGCCCAGGTCCTGCTTCAAGCCGCGTACTTCAACTCCACGGCCAGGTGCAGGTGGTGGGGGGGGGTGGTTAGAGATCCGTGATGACCCTGCGGTCGGGGTTGCAGGTCCGGGGCCGGAAACATTCTTCGTGGAAGAACGATCTGGACGCCGCGGGCGCCGCCGTCTAGCTTCGGCGCCGTCAAGCGGCTGGGGCCGCCGAGGGCTCCCCGGCGGCCGCAGTGAAAGGCGCCCTCGATGGAGCTATCATTCTCAGGCGAATACCTGGTCCCGGGGCGGTCGCCGGCCCATCTCGAGGCCGACCACCTGGAGCGCTACCGCTTCGCCGTGCCGTACGCGGCCGGCCGGCGCGTGCTGGACATCGCCTGCGGCGCCGGCTACGGCGCCCACATGCTGGCGACAGCGGGGGCGCGGCAGGTGCGCGGGGTCGACCTGAACCCGGAGCTGGTGGCCCACGCCTGCGCGCGCTACACGGCGCCTAACCTGGCCTTCGCCGCCGGCGACATCTGCGACTGGAGCGAAGACCGGCCCTTCGAGCTGATCGCCAGCTTCGAAACCATCGAGCACGTGCCGGATCACCGCGCCGCCCTGGCCAACCTGCGCCGACTGCTGGCGCCGGGTGGCGTCCTGCTCATCTCCTCGCCCAACCGGCCCGTGACCACGCCGTGGGCCCGCTCGCAGAGCGACCGGCCCGCGAACCCCCACCACGTGCGGGAGTTCACTCCCGCGGAGCTGCGCGCCGATCTGCAGGCGGCCGGCTTCGCGGTCGATTCCCAGGTCTACGGCCAGCGCCCCCAATGGCATTTCCGTGCGACGCTGCTGCGCAAGGCGTACAAGACGCTGTGCCGTCCCTGGGAACGGGCGGATCCGGCGGTCCGCCCCGTGCGCCGGCGGACGCCGGAGTACTTCGTGCTCGTGGCGCGCTAGATCAGGGACACGACAGGCACAGATCCCAGACCAACCGGCCCACCTGCTCCAGGCTCTCCGGCGCGCAGGCCTCCACGGTGTCGCCGGCGGTGTGCCACTCCGGAAAATCGAAATCGATCAGGTTGACGGCCGGAATGCCCGCGCGCAGGAACGGCACGTGATCATCGTAGATGGCGGGCCCCGGCGCGGACACGAAAGCGGCCAGACCCAGCTCGGCGGCGCGCGCGAAGATCCGCCGGGTCCAGTCGGGGGCCATTTGCAGAGAGTACCCCTCCATCGGGATCTCGAGGCCGCGCTTGCCCACCATGTCCAGCAGGATCAGACCGGCCGGCTGGCCGCCCGCCAGCGGGCTGGCGAAGTCGCGCCAGCCGGCCGCCAGCCGCGTCGAGCCGATGCAGTAGTGGGCCAGATCGCCCTCGCGCCCGTAGTCCTCCGCGTCGAAGAAGAGCAGATCGACCCCGCAGGGCGGCGGCTGCGCCTCCAGCAACTCCGCCAGATGCAGCAGCACGGCCGTGCCGCTGGCACCGTCGTTGGCGCCCAGCAGCGGCCGCGCCGCCAGCGCGGGATCGCGCTCGCGGTCGCTGCGCGGACGCGTGTCGTAGTGGGCGCCCACCCAGAGGCGGCGACCGCCGGGAGGGCCGGCCGAGATGACCAGGTTGCAGACCTCGAGATCGCCCTCGCCGTAGGGGTCCTTGACCGCGAAGCAATGGGTGGCATACCGCAGGCCTAGCTGGCGAGCCTGCCGCTCGATCAGCCGGCGAAGCTCGCCGTGCGCCGGCGACCCGGGCGGCCTCGGCCCGAGGGCGCACTGCGCCTGCAGCCAGTGGAAGGCGCGCGCGCCCGAGAACTGCGGCCGCGCCTCCCCCTTGCCCCCGGCTCCGGGCGCGTGCGCCGCCGTCGCGGTCGGGGCCTGCGGCCCGCCCAGCCCCAGGCCGATCAAGACGAGCCACGCGCACGCCCGCGCCCGCGACCGGCCCCGCCGTCGGATCTCAGAACACAAAGGTCGCCTCCAATCCCAGTCCGAAGGTCTTGTTGACGATGTCGCTCTCGAAAATCTTCTGCCTGGTGAAAATGAACCTCACCGCGCCCGACAGGTTCCGCGTCACCTGATAGCTGAAGCGCGGATTGACCGAGAGGCGCGACTGTCCGGTTTGGGCGTCCGCCACCGACGACTGCGGCAACCGCCGCTGGTTGGTGTCGCGCGCGTAGCTGACGTCCACGTCCATGTTGATGGTCGGCGTGCTGCCTGGCCGGTAGAGGTTCAGACGCGCGAGCAGGCGCTCCGCCCGGAAGGAATGGCGCACCTGCAGGCCGATGTTCAGACGTTCGGCCTCGTTCCGCGTGCCGTTGATCACGCTGACGTCCTCGCTCAGACCCAGGTTGAGAGCGGCGCTCATGCCGCTGTGGAACGTGACGTTCCAGCGCGGCGAGATCGAGGTCGTCGTGCGCGGATTGTACAGGGTCGAGGTGAAACCGTTGGCGACGCGGCTGCGTTTGAAGGCCACGTCGACGTTGGACGATCGGAACCAGCCTTGCTCGCCGCCGCCGCCGAAGACCGACCACCGCTCCAGCCCCGTGACCGCGACCCTGAGGTCGGGCCAGTCCTGCTGGTAGTTGCCCTGGACCAGTCCGGCCTGATCGCGCTCGCTGGTGGTCTTGGCGAATTTCACATCCGCGCTGACCTGACGCATGACCTTGATCGAGGTCGACAGCGACATCGTCTGCCGGTCATTCAGGCTGCTGACGGCGTAGAGACTGTCGGCGATGTCCAGGGCGGGCGACAGCCCGACGCGGTACCAGAACGGCGCCTCCTGGCGCAGCCGCCCGTAGGCGCTGCTCTTGCGCACGGAGTAGGACATCTGGATCGGCGCGGTGTTGCGCAGCAGGCCCAGCAGCCCCTGCGCCGGATTGGGCACGCGGAAGCGGCCACGGCCGGGCTCGGCGGGCTGCGGCTCGGGTGGAGGCTGCTCCCCGCGCGCCCGCGCCTCGTCGCGCTCGCGCTCGGCCTGCTCGCGCGCCTGTTCGAGCAACGCCTCTTCCTCGCGCCGCTGCCTCTCCTCCGGCGTCAGCAGCTCGTCCTCGTCCCAGCCAGCGGGCGGCAGGAAGGATTGGCCGCCGGCGGTGTCGGGCGGCGCCGAGCCGGGCGGTTGTGGCGGCAGTGATTGATCGCCCGGCGGCGGCGCCTCCTCGCCGCCCGGGCGGCCGCGCCGGCCGCTGCGCCGCTGCCGCTCGATCAGCTGCTGCCGTTCGCGCTCCGACGGCCCGCCCCGCTCCGGGAAATGCGCGCGCACGAACTTGTCGAGCGGCAGGCTGAAGCGGAAATCCCAATCGCCGCCGTTGGATACATTGCTCGTGCCGGGCGGATCGCCAACCTGACGGATGGCGGGATCGTGGTTGTTAGTATACTGGCCGCTGAAGGTGATCTGCGGACGCAGTTGGTTCAGACCCTGGATGGCCGCCCGCACGGGTTTGAGCAGCAGGCCCCCGCCCTCGGCCGGAGCGCGCGGCGGGGTGAAACGCACCTGCACGCCCTGGGTGTACTGGTTCTCCTCGCCCAGGTTGACCCCGAGCACGTTCTGCGGGCGCAGCAGGTCGCGATCCGACTTGACCGTCAAGCTGATGTCGGCCACCGGCAGGGGGGCGTATTCCACTGACGCGCTCAGCGCGGCCCGCCGCGTCAGGGTGGACGGCCGCGGCGTGACGCTGCCGTCCAGGCCGATGGTCTGGGCGGTGCGGTCGGCGCTGCTGAAGTTGCCGGCGAAGGAGATCTTGCGCGGCAGCAGCAGCAGGTCGCGCAGCAGGGGCACCTCGTCCAGGAAGAGGTAACGCCCAAGGGCATAACGGCCGGTGAGCGACAGGTCGTAGGACACGGTGCCTTGCATGTTCTCGCCCCGTGAACGCTCCAGCGGCCCCTGTGAGCTGGCGCGCGAGCCGCTCAGCGAGAAGCTCCAGGGATCGACCAGGTAGCGGGGCAGCGCGGCGCGCGAAGGCTTGTGGCTCAGGCGCACGCCGTAGCTTTCGCGCGTGTCCACCTTGGACTGGGCGTTGCGGATGTCCTCGTCGATCAGCTCGATGTCGCTGTTGGTCAGGTACTTGGGCCGCTGGATGGATTGCTGCCGCCCCACGTTGATGGGCATCTGGAAGCCGAGCATCGGCACGAAATCGTCCAGGCGGAAGCTGGACGAAAGGTTCCAGTCCTGGTTATGAAAGCCCTGACCCTTGGCGGCGTTGAGGCCGTGGAAATCGGCGTCGCGCTGCGACCAGTCGAAGTCCACCTTCAGAACATCCGCCATGTTGAGCCTCATGGCGACGCGCTCCGCGAAGCCGTTCTCGCGCTTGACTTCCTCCAGCCGGACATCGTTGAAATAGAAGTACCCGCTGACCGGTTCGCTGCGGCCGTCGTTGACGACGCCGAAATAGAAACGCCGCACGCGGCGCAGGTCCGGTCGTCCCACCACGCGCACGCGATAGACCTCGCCCGTGGCCGGATCGGTGACGGTGGTGGCGATCCAGCCGCGCTCCGGATCGACCGGGCCGAACTTGGCGTTGCTCAGCTCGGCGATGTCCACCCGCAGCTGCTTCCAACCCGTCTTGGGACCGTCACGCTCGTCGAAGCGGTAGCTGATCTCGTAATAGTTCAGCGTGTCGGCGCCGAGGCGGAAGAACGTGTCCAGGTCGCGCTGCTCGTGGCGCGGGCTGTAGAGGTAATAGGTCAGCGAGGTGTACTGCGTGTAGTCGTCCCCTTGCGGCGAGACGAACTTGCTGATGCGCGCCAGGTGATCGCGCTCCAGGTTCTGGAAATCGAGCACGATAGACTGTTCCTTCTCGGGGATGCGATTGTCCTCGCGCACGGCGAAGGGCGGCTGATAGTCGGGATTCTCCTTGTTGTTCACTTCGCCGATGAAGAAGCTCTCCGCCGGGCCGCGCTCCGCCGGCGTCAACAGGTCCTCGGTCAGACGCTTGCGGATGCCCTCCCGCTCCCAGCGGCTGCCCAGGAACTTGATCTCGGACAGCTGCAGCTGCCGCTTGCGCGCGGCGCCGGGCGAGCCGTCCTCGAACCAGATGCGCACGTGGGTGACGGCGTTGATCTGTGGCGTGGTGCCGCCCGGGGGCGAGACCGGCAGCGTGTCGCCCAGGCGGATGCGGAACTTCCGCCAGGACTGGCCAGCAGGCAGGCCGCTCAGCCGGCCGGGATCGAAATCGCGCCGCACGTCCACCAGCGCCGAGTCGGCCAGGTTGACCGCCAGGGTGAAATAGCCGTCCTGGCGGTCGAAGACCGTGTCGCCGTCCAGGTCCTCGGTGTCCTCCCGGTTGTTGGCCTCGGTGCCGTTGATGCGCGGATATGGATCGTCGTCGCTGACGTAGGCGACATCGTAGTAGTCGGGGGCGGAACTCCCGCCCATGACGCCGTCCAGGCCCGTGTCCTCGTCGAAGGTGAAGACGCCGTCGCGGTTGGCGTCCTCGAACTGGTAGGTGCCGACCTCCAGGGTTCCGCCCTCGCGCACCGGCCAGAAGAAATCCTCGTTGAGGTAGCCGAAGTCGATGTGGAGCGTGCCGCGGCGCGCGGACGGGTCGTCGACGAAATCGTTGACCCAGAACTCCAGGAACTGCGCCTTGGACAGGTCGATGCCGTTGCGCCCCAGGCCGCGCATGATGCCGCCCCAGCTGTCGCTCTGCCAGCCGCCCTCGCCGGCGTCCAGGAACAGCTGCAGCACCTGCTGCGGCTCGCGCCCCTCCTGGTCGCGCAGGTCGGGGTTGAGATAGCGCCGCAGCACGTTGTCGCGCGGCAGGAACCAGCGCGTCTCGGCGCGGCGCGGCGGCGTGAAGTCGCGCAGATCTCCCGTCGCGGCGGCGAAGGCGGGATCACGCCCCTGCGCCGGCGCGCTGCCCCACATCCAGGACAGGCGCGAGATCGGCAGCAGATCGGAGCTGTCGATCCCCTCGAAATCCTCCAGGAAGACCATTCCGCGCGTGTTGGGGTTGGGGACGCTGGCCGCCACCTCCCCGTTGAACTGCAGCGTGCTTTCCTTGTCCGAATCGTTGCGGCTGAGGAAGTTCGCGGCGTGCGTCAGGAAGTAGGGGCGGAAGGTGTGCTGGACGTTGAGATTGCCCACCAGGGTGCGGCTGGGTTCCTCGCCCAGCTTGGCCTTGTGGCCGGAGATCTGCGTCGACTCGAACAGCAGCGTCGTCGAGACCTTGCTGTCCCGCCCCAGGTCAAGCCCCAGGTTCACACCGACCAGGCTGCTGCGGCCGCCGCCGAAGAAGGGTGCGTACTGGTAGTTCACGCCGATCTGCGAGTCGGGGCCCAGCCGCGCCGCGGCATCCCCCTTGAGCGTGATCAGGCCGAAGTTGTAGTCGATGTCATAGTCGACGCCTCTCTGCAAGGTCCGCCCGTCCAGCACGACCGTCTCGGAGCCCTCCTCGATGTTGGCGTCGCGCAGATTGATGGTGCCCGACGCGGCGGCGTGCCGAGCCACCAGCCGCCACTTGTTGTACTGGTTGTACTGGTTGATGTTGGTCTGCCAATCGTAGATAGCCGGCAGCCGATTGGTGGACAGGCGCGACGCCGCCCAGTCGAAGCTCGGATCGTTGGCGTAGCCCGCGTACTGCTGCTCGCTGGCGTTGAACGGCTCGGGAAAATCCAGCGGGAACTTGAGCAGGCCCCGCTGCAGGTCGAAAAGATAGGTGTTCTCCTTGTCGACGATGTTGTCCGGACCGCCCTGGCCCTGGGGATTGGTGCGATCGAGACCGAAGATCTGCAGATAGGTCAGGCCGCTGGTGTCCTCGTCAGGATGCGCCAGCGACTGGTCGTTGAACTCGACGCGCAGCTCGAAAGACTCGGCGTCGATGTTGATGCCGCCCAGAGGGTAGATGTTGCGCAGCGGATAGCCCCAGGCGTGCGCGTTGGCGGCGTCGTACAGGCGAGGCTTCAGCAGTTTCATGCGCAGGTAGCGCGTCTCGTCGTCCGGGATGATAGCCTGGCGGTTGCCCTCGTCCACGCCCGGGTCGTCGCCCACCTCGTAGATCAGGGTTCCGCCCGGATTCTGCAGGCTGCCCACCACGTCGTAGATCACGCCCAGCACGTCGTTGGGTCCGTACTCGCGCAGGAGGTCGATCGCCACCACGGCGCCGGACTGGTCCAGCAGCAGGTCGTAATCGACCGGCCGCCAGCGCTCCCCCCACTCGATCGGATCGCGCGCGTCGAAGAAAGCGGGGTTCTGGTAATCCCAGCGGCCGGTGTCGTCCAGATAGAGAGCGACGTTGTCGACATCGCCAGGCTGGGGCCGCCCGCCGCCGATGAACAGGTAGATCTGCACCGAAGACGGGTTGATCGCCAGGCCCGGCGGGCGTCCGGGCGCGTCGCCCGGCGCGAACTGCGCCGGCGGCAGATCGAGGCGGAAGAAGCGGTTCTTCAGGTAGTTCTGGGCCTCGATGACGTGCTCGGTGCTCTCGCCGCCTCGACTGTTGAAGGACTTGGACGCGCTCTCCGCCTTCTGCTTGCTGGCGACCGTCGTGAAGTCGAGCCGGCCCACCTGACCGGTCACCTTGATGCCGAAGAGCCCCGACTTGTTCGAGGCGTAGCCCAGCAGCTGGCTGCCCGGCAGGGTCAGGCCGACGTCGCCGGTCTCGATGGTGCGGATGATCTCGTCCTCGGTGCCGCGGTAGGACAGCCGGATCTTCGTCGCCTCGGGCCCGATGGCTTCGCTGTTGTGGTCGACCTCGATGTTGATCTTCTCGCCGATCGTGCCGGCCAGGTTGATCTGCAGCTGCTGCTGCATGTCGAGCGTGGGGAACAGGCTGGGCTTGCTGCGCCTCTCGGTCGCGGTGTAGCGGTTGGTGACCGTGCTCTCGCCGGCGATCGAGATGTGCTCGCGTCCGGTGATGCGGATGTTGGTCATCTCGCCGCGGCCGATGATGCGCTCCAGCGTGCGGGGCAGCTTGATGGGGATCGTCAGGTTGAGCAGCGCCTCGCGCACGCCGCTCTGGTCCTTGCGCTGGCGGACGTCCAGCAGGGCGTGCCGGGCGGAGCTGGCGAACACCTCCTGGCGCCGCGCGAACGCCTCCCCGGGGTCATCGAGCCACAGCCGCACCTCGGCCGCGTCGACCGGGCGCGGCGGGTACCAGACGAAGCCGCCCGGCAGAGTTTCGGCCGCGGGGAACAGAACGAAGTAGGCGGGGTACTCCAGGGTGGTTTCCAGGCCGCGCAGGCCGTCGATCTCCACCACGCGGAGGCGACGCTCCAGATCGACCTTCCCCTCGCGGTGCATCAGGGCGCGCCAGGCCGATTCCAGCGTCGGCGTCGAATCGCCCCGCGCCGGGTCGCAGCCGAGGGTGAGCAGGCGCGAGCGCACCGCCAGCCGCTCGGCGCCCAACAGCCGGGGGTCGCGCGTGGCCCCCAGAACCGGGTCGAGCCCGGGCAGGATCGGCCCGCCGTAGTCGGGGGAGGCGACGGATGGCGCCGCGGCGGCGGCCAGGCCCAACCAGAGGGCCAGCGGCCACAGCCGGGCGGCTGGCGCGCGGCCGGGGTTCCCCTGCTTGGCAGCCCGCGCGCTCAATTCCCGGCGCTCCTCGGGGCGGGGTTCCTGATCGATGACGCGCGGGCGCTTCCGGCGTTGTCCGGAGGCCGCGGCTGGGGCTAAACTACGTCGCGCCGCGCGGCCGGTGGGGTCGCGCGCCGCGTCCACCAAAATGGTCAGGCTGACCTCGCCACTGGCCGATCAAGGATGCGGACCCACGGGCCTCGCCGCCGGCGCGGCGGGAGCGGGAGCGCCCGGCGAAGGCGTCCCCCCGGGCGGGCGATGGCGACGCCCGCCACCCGGCTTCGCCGGATGGAGAAGACGATGCGGTTGCTCCACAAACACCTGCTGCGCGCCACGGCGGGCCCGTTCCTCTTCGGCTTCGTGGTGATCACGTTCGTGCTGATCATCGAAGTGCTCTACCGTTACATCGAGCTTTTCGTTGCCAAGGGCGTGCCCTTCGTGCAGGCCACCGAGGTTCTGATCCTGAGCCTGGGGCACACGTTTGCATTGTCCGTGCCAATGGCCGTGCTCATCGGGGTCCTCATGGGAGTGGGGCAACTGGCGGCCGACCACGAGATTACGGCCATGAAGGCGAGCGGCGTCGGCCTCCTGACGATCCTGCGTCCGCTCCTCGCCGGCGCCCTGGTCGTGGCGTTGGCGCTGACCGCGTACAATCACTTCATCTTCCCGCACACCAACCACAGGCTAGCCAACCTGCTGTACGACATCAATCGCAAAAGACCGATGATGGAGATCCGCGCGCAGATGTTCAGCGAACTGAACGAGCGCATCACGATCTATGTCGCCGAGAAGGACGACCGCAGCGGCCGCGTCGCCGGCGTCCGCATCCTCGAAAAGAGCGCGCAGCACGATCTGCGGCCCCGCCTGACCACCGCCGACTGGGGCCGGATCATCCCCCGCCCCGGCCAGGACGCGATCCAGCTCGAGCTGCACGACGGCGAGATCCACAGCCTGCCCGATGACGGCGACCCTGCCCGGTACGAGGTGATCCGCTTCGCCCGGCACGACCTCGTGGTGCGCAACGTGGAGCGTGAATTCCAGCCCAGCGGCCGCACCGCGCGCGGCGACCGCGAGATGGACCTGGTCGCCCTGTGGGCCGCGGCGGGCCGCGAGCGCGAGAACCGCCGTCTGATCGCGGACAACACTGCCACCCTGACCTATCTGGCCGCGCGGCGGCAATGGGACCTGCTGCGTCCGGAGCGGCGGGCCGAGCTGCTGGGATGGCGCGGCGGGGCGGCCGTCCCGTCCGCCCCCGCCGCCCGCGAAGCCGTCCTGCGCGCCACCCGGCAGGAGTGCGCGCAAGCCGCAGGCTCCGCCCGGGTCCAGGTGCAGGTTCTGGCCAGCCACCGCGCGCTCGAGAACCGCTTCCTGGTCGAGTTCCACAAGAAGTTCGCCATCCCCTTCGCCTGCCTGGTCTTCGTGCTGCTGGGCCTGCCGCTCGCGGTCACGGCCAGCCGCAGCGGCCGCGGCGTCTCGGCGAGCGTGGCCCTGGCGCTGTATCTGGTCTACTATCTATTCCTGATCGGCGGCGAGAAGATATCCGATCGCGGCCGGCTCGATCCGGCGCTGGCGATGTGGTCGGCCAACGCCTTTCTGACCGCGGTAGGCGTTCCGGTGCTGCTGGCGGTGGCGCGGGAGCGCTCGCTGCTGCCGGCCTGGCGGCCGCGACCCCCGGCGCCGCCGCCGAGCCCGCTTTCCGGCGGCGCCGTCGGCCCGATGGAGCCCTGACGTGAACATCGTGCACGGGCTGCTGCTGCGGACTTTCCTGCGCGCGCTCGGCCTGACGATCGCGGCGGCGCTGGTGCTGTTCACGCTGGTCGACCTCTTCGATCATCTGGACAACTTCCTGGACAACCACGCCACGGCCGGCATGGTGGCCCGGTTCTACCTCTACAAGGCGCCCTGGATCGTCGACACGGTGCTGCCGATCGCCATGCTCATGTCGACGCTGTTCACGGTGGGCGCCATGGCGCGCTACAACGAGCTGACCGCGCTCTTCGCCTCCGGCCGCTCGCTGGTGCAGATCACGAGCCCTCTGCTGGGAATCGCGGCCGCCGCCAGCGTGGCCTCCCTGGCCTGGACCGAGTACGTGCTGCCCCCGGCCAACAGCGCCCGCACGCGCGTGTGGGAGGTGGAGGTGCACAAGCGGCCCGACCGCGCGCGGCCGACCAGCAACATCGCCCTGACCGGGAGCGACGGGCGGCTCTACCACATCAGGACCTACGACCCGGCTCAGGGCCGGATCGGCGGCCTGATCGTCCAGACCCTGGCCGGGGCGCAGGTCCGCGAGCGGCTGGACGCCAGCGCCGGCTCCTGGGACGGGCGCCAGTGGGTGCTGGAAGACGGCGCCCGCCGCTTCTTCCGCGACGAGCAGGAAACCGTCGAGCGCTTCGCGCGGCTGGAGGCGCCCTTCCTGTCGCTGCGGCCGGCCGAGCTCAACCGCGAGCGGGTGCGGCCGGAGGACATGAACCTGCGCCAGCTCGGCGAGAAGATCGAGCTGCTGCGGCGTAGCGGCAGCGACCCGGTCGAGTACGCGGTGGAGCGGCAATTCAAACTGGCCTTCCCCGCCGTGCACGTGATCGTGGTGATGCTGGGGATCCTGCTCGCCTCGGGACCGCGCAAGACAAACATCGCCACCGGCTTCGGCTGGACGGTGCTGATCAGCTTCGGTTACTACCTGGCCATGAATTTCGGCCGCGCGCTGGGCCACAGCGGCGCCCTGCCGCCCACGGCGGCGGGATGGGGCGGCAACGCCCTCTACGCCGCCATCGCCTTGATCCTGTTCGCGCGGGCCCGGCGCTGACGCCTGATTCCTGCTGGACGCGGAGGCCAGCCGAGCCTAGTTTTATGGAGGCCGCCGGTCAGGACCGCGGCCCGCCCCACCCCCGGTTCGACCGCAGCGCGAGGTGCTTATGCGCAAGTTCGCCGTCATCCTGTTCCTGGCAGCCGCCGGCGCCCTGCTCTGGGCCGGTTGCAGCGAGGACGACCACACGCCCTATTTCACCCGGGTCACGGCCAGCGCCGAATGCGGCGTGGCACCCCTGATCGTGCAGTTCACGGCCCGGGCCACCGGCGGCAATCCCCTGTCCGACCCCACCGGCGCCAACGACTACCTCGAGATCACCTGGGATTTCGGCGACGGCAACGGCGCCACCGGCAGCCTGGTCCACCACACCTACACGACGCCCGACGATTACACGGTCGTGGTGCGGCTGCGCGACGACGACGGCGAAGGCGATCCGTACACGCTGAACGTTTCGGTGCGAGCCGATTCGCTGGCCATCCGCGCCTACCCCGACACCACGGTCGCGCCCGGCCAGGCCGTGCCGTTCACGGTCTACGCCGATATCTGCGGCTTCGACAAGAACACCGGCAACTACAGCCAGCGTTTCCTGTACCGCTGGCGGATGGGCGACGTCGCCAACACGGTCTACTTCGGCCGCTCGCCGCAGCACGCCTACACGGCGGCCGACCTGGGCGCGCGCCAGGTCATCGTGACCGTGATCGACGACCAGTTCTACCTGACCCGGCACGACACGCTGACCGTGCTGGTGCAGGCGCCCTGACCCGCCGCGCCGGCCCGTAGCCGGCCCGTAGCCGGCCCGCAGCGGGCCCGCAGCCGGCCACAGGCGCACCAAGCATGACGGCGGCGGCGCTCCCCGCGCCGCCGCCGGCGTTTGTCGGCCCCTGCAGCCGGAGCCCGTGCGGCGCGCCGGCTCTAGCCGACGGCCCGCTGCAGCTCGGCGACCATGTCGGTCAGCTCCCAGGTGAACTCGGGCTCCTCGCGGCCGAAATGCCCGTAGGTGGAGGTCCGGCGGAAAACCCCGCGCCGCAGCTTCAGGCGGGCGATGATGCCGCGCGGCGTCAAGTCGAACACCTGGCCCACCGCCGCGGTGATGCGATCGTCGGGCACGCGGCCGGTGCCAAAGGTCTCGACCGCGATCGAGACCGGTTGCTCGACGCCGATGGCGTAAGCCACCTGCACCTGGCAGCGATCGGCCAGACCGGCCGCCACGATGTTCTTGGCGACGTGGCGGGCCGCGTACGCGGCCGAGCGGTCCACCTTGGTGGGATCCTTGCCGGAGAAGCAGCCGCCCCCGTGGCAGGCGCTGCCCCCGTAGGTGTCGACGATGATCTTGCGCCCCGTCAGGCCGCAGTCCCCCTGCGGGCCGCCGATCACGAAGCGCCCGGTCGGGTTGATGTGGGTCTTGAGGCCGTTGTGCGCAACCGGGAATTCCGCCAGCACCGGCATGATGACCTCGGACAGCACCGCGGCCTGCAGATCCGGCAGCTCGATCTCGGGATCGTGCTGCGTGGAGACCACGACCGTCTCGACCGCCACCGGCGCGTGCCCTTCGTACTGGATGGTCACCTGCGTCTTGCCGTCCGGCCGCACCCAGGGAAGGATGCCTTCTCGCCGCACCCGCGCCAGCCGCCGCGCCAGACGGTGGGCCATGGTGATCGGCAGCGGCATGAGCACGTCGGTCTCCCGGCAGGCATAGCCGAACATCAGTCCCTGGTCGCCCGCCCCCCCCGTGGCCACGCCGCGGAAAATGTCGGGCGACTGCTCGTCGATCGAGGTCAGCACCGCACAGGTTTCGTAGTCGAAACCGTAATCGGCCGACGTGTAGCCGATCTGCTTGATGGTCTGCCGCACCAGGCTGGGAATGTCGACGTAGGTGCTGGTCGAGATCTCGCCCGCCACGAAGGCGACCCCGGTCGTCACCAGGGTCTCACAGGCGATGCGCCCCTCCGGATCGGCGTCCAGGATCGCGTCGACGACGCTGTCGGAAATCTGATCGGCGATCTTGTCCGGATGTCCCTCGGTCACCGATTCGCTGGTGAACAGATGCCTCGCGGCCATAGGCGATTCCCTTTCTGGTTCTCACGCCCGGCGCCCGCAGCGCAACGCGCCGGCCCGGCTCGCTCGTCGATCTCGACCGCCGGCCCGGCCCCCGCCTTCGCCCCGCGGCGCCTCATGCCTCAGTGGCTTGTATCTCGCAAAAATCTCCCACGTTCAGGCTGCCGCTCAGCCCTCTGATCACCGCGCGGTCACCCACCAGGCTGTCCGTCAGCCGGCAGTGCCGGATCTCGGCGCCGGCCCCGATCACACAGTCGGACAGCGTCGAATCGGCGATCAGCGCTCCCGGCCCGATCGAGACGTACGGGCCCAGGCGCGAATTGACAATGCGCGCGTCCGGGGCCACCGCGCACGGCGGCTGGCATCCTGCCGGGCCAGCCGGCGCGGCGCGGTCCAGCAGCACGCGGTTGGTGGCCAGCCACGTCTCGGGCTTGCCGCAGTCGTACCAGTCGGTGACCGGCACCGTGCGGAAATGCACGCCGTCGGCCACCATCATCTGCAAGGCGTCGGTGAGCTGGAACTCCCCCTTGGTGCGTATGCCGTCGCCGATCACCTTCCCCAGCGACCGCCACAACGCGGTCGCCTCGCGGAACAGGTAGGCGCCGACGATCGCCAGATTGCTGGAGGGCTGATCCGGCTTCTCGACCACCCTCACCACGCGGCCGCCCGCGACCTCGACCACGCCGAAGCGCCGGGGGTCGTCCACCACCCTGACGCCCAGGCAGCTCGTGACCGCGCCGAGAAGGGCGGCGTAATCGGCCTTGAGAATCGTGTCGCCCAGGATGCAGAAGAACGGCTCGTCGCCGAGCGCGCTGCGCGCCATCCAGACGGCATGTCCCAGACCCAGACGCTGCGGCTGCTCCACGAACGCGACATCGAGTTCGGGATAGGCGGTCGCGAACCAGTCGCGCACGGAATCCCCCTCGTAGCCCACCACGATCACGTACGAGGAGATGCCGGCCTGGCGCAGGTCGTCGACAATGTGCGCCAGGATCGGTTTGCCCGCCACCGGCAGGAGCGCCTTTGGCTTGTTCAGCGTGTGCGGGCGCAGCCGCGTGCCGATGCCCGCCGCCGGGATCAGAGCCTTCACGAATCCTCTCCTTCCGCCAGGCGCTGCTTCAGCAGGTCGATGCGCTCCACCGGCAGGGGATCGACGCCGGCGGCGGCCGCCAGGTGGCAGGACAGGAAATCGCCCAGCTGCACCAGCGACATGATCCGCGCCAGCGGACAATCGCCGCGCGCCCGCACCTCCTCGATCGCAGGGAATTCCTGCGCCAGCAGCTGCTTGGTGATCTCGACCCGCCGCGCCGTGCGCGGGTGTTCGTCGCCGCCCCGCAGCAGCAGCAGGACATGATCGTCGCGCCGCGCGGGCGGCACCCGCCAGCCGACGATGTCATTGTGGTTGAGCTCCGGGAAGGCGGCCACCAGCGCCGGCGCCTTGCTGTTCTCGTTCAGCTGCGCCTTCAGGCGCCAGCCGGCGGCGTGGGCCTCGGGCGAGGTCGTGTAGATCACGGCCAGCCGCCCCCGCAGCAGCGCCGCCAGCCGGCCGGCCTCGTTGCCCGCGGCGGCGGCCGGCGCCCCGAGGGCGGCGTTGGCGGCGCGCAGCGTGGCGGCTGCGGCCGCCAGCTCCGCCGCGGGCGAGGCCGCCACGCCCAGACGGTGCAGCGCCCACAGCAACCCGCTCAGGCCGTAGCCCAGCGCGGCGCGCGGCGCCAGGCCCGGCGGCAGCAGGACCGCCGGCCAGTCCCGGCCGGCGGCGGCCGCGGCCCGGGCTTGCGCCAGCAGCCGCCCGCCGCTGGTCAGGCACAGCAGGGGCCCGCCATGAGCGGCCGCGGCGCGGGCGGCCGACAGGGTCTCCTCGGTCTGCCCTGAATAGCTGCTGAGCGCGCACAGCATGTCCGGCGCGAACCAGCCTGGCAGTTCGTAATCCCGCCAGACGCTCAGCATCACACCCTGCGCCGCCAGCAGCGGCGCCAGCAGGTCGCCGGCGATGGCCGAGCCACCCATGCCGCACAGCACCACGCGCCGCGGCGCCGGCCGCAGCGGCGCGATGCCCGCCAGGCCGCTCAGGCGCTCGCCGGCCAGCAGCTGGTCCGGCAGCGCGGCCGCCAGCTCGAACATCCGGCGCAGGCCGCTGGGCGCGTCGTTGGTCACGTCTGCGCGCCTTCCGCTGCGCGCGCCCGCTTGCGCTCTTCGATGTAGGCGTCCAGATGCGCCGCCGCCGCCTCGGCCGTCGGCATGGCGATCAGGCGTGCCGCCAGGTCCCGCGCCTCGGCGTGGGTCGTCCAGCGAATCACCTGCTTGATCTTGGGCAGCGCGGCGCCGTGCAGGCTGATCTCGTCCAGGTCGAGCCCCAGCAGCAGCTCGGCGAAGCGCGTTTCCGATCCCATCTCCCCGCACAGCCCGACCGGGATGCCGGCGGCGTGTCCGGCCGCCACGACGTCGCGCAGGCTGCGCAGGACCGCCGGGTGCAACGGCTGGTAGAGATAGGCCACGCGGCTGTTCAGCCGGTCCATCGCCAGGGTGTACTGGATCAGGTCGTTGGTGCCCAGGCTGAAGAAGTCGCACTGGGCCGCCAGCAGATCGGCGATGGTCGCCGCGGAGGGGGTTTCGATCATGATGCCGATCGGCAATGCGGGATCGTGCGGCAGGCCCTCGCGCGCCAGCTCCTCGCGGCACTCGGCGCACAACTCGCGCGCGGCCTGCAGCTCCTCCACGCCGGTGATCATGGGAAACATCAGCAGCGCCGGGCCGGCGGCGGCGGCGCGGTATATGGCGCGCAGCTGCGTCCGGAACAGCGTGCGGTTTGCCAGGCAGAAGCGGATGCCGCGCCAGCCCAGGAAGGGATTGTACTCGCGGCGCGCCCCCAGATAGCGGGAGATCTTGTCGCCGCCGACATCCAGCGTGCGCAGGATCACGGGCCGCCGGCCCATGCGCTCGATCACGCCCGTGTAGGCCGCCACCTGCTCCTCTTCGTCCGGGATGTCGTGGTGCTGAAAATAGAGGTACTCCGTGCGCAGCAGACCGATCCCTTCCGCGCCGTGCGCCAGCGCCTCGTCCACCTCGACCGGCAGCTCGATGTTGGCGGTCAGCAGCACCCGGCGGCCGTCGGGCGTGACGGCGGGCAGATCGCGCAGATGCTCCAGCTTGCGGCGCGCGTTGCGTTGCTGCTGGCTGAGCAGGCGGTAGCGTTCCAGCGTCTCGACGTCGGGATCGACGATGACCTCGCCCGTGAAGCCGTCGACGGCCGCCAGGCCGCCGTCGGGCAGCGCTTCGACCACCGCCCCCATCCCCACGACCGCGGGCACGCCGATGGAGCGCGCCAGGATGGCGGCGTGGCTGGTGCGGCTGCCCTCGTCGGTCACGAAGGCCAGCACGTGCCGCCTGCCGATGGCGGCGGTGTCCGAAGGGGTCAGGTTGTCGGCCGCCACCACGCTGTCGGTCGGCGGGCCGGTCACGCCGGCCTCGCCGCCGCCCATGAGCAGGCGCAGCACTCGCGCCTCGACGTCGCGCAGGTCGTTGACCCGCTCCCGGAAGACGGCGTCCTGGATGCCGTGCAACTGCGACGCGATGTCGGCGACCGATTGGGCGAAGGCCGACTCGGCGTTGAGCCTCTCGCGGCGGATGCGGTCGAGCGTGCGGTCGATGGTCAGCTCGTCCTCGAGGATGAGCAGGTGGCTGTCCAGGATGCGCGCCTCGTCCGGCCCCAGTTCGCGCGCCAGGCGATCGCGCAGGGACCGGATCTCGCGGTGGGCCTGGGCGACGGCCTGGCGGAAGCGGTCAGCCTCGCCGTCGACCTCGGCCGGCGCCAGCTCGCGCCGCGGCGGCGCCGGCTTCTCGCGTCGGATCCTGAACAGCGGACCGACGGCGTAGCCGGGAGAGGCGGCGATGCCCTGGAGAACCCGCATGCGCTGCTCAGTCCTTTTCGGGGTGGGCCAGCTCGACGGCGATCAGCTCGGCCAGCGCGGCCACGGCTTCCTGCTCGTCGGGACCGACGGCCTCGATCTCCACGCGGCTGCCGCATTCGGCCGCCAGGCTGGCCAAGCCCATGATGCTCTTGGCGTTGGCCGAGCGGCCGTCATGGCGGATGGTCACCTCGGAGGCGAAGCGCTTGGTCAACTTGACGATGCGACCGGCCGCGCGCAGATGGAACCCGACCGGGTCGGAGACGGTGGCGGTGGTGGTTTTCAACGGCCTTCCTTTGGTCAAGGCGCCCCTCCGGCGCGCCCGGCTAGATTATAAGCAGGTCAGGATCAGAGCAACAGGGATCCCTAGGAGCAGGATCAGCTCGCCGGGCCAGCGCCGCCGCAGCAGGAAGAGCCCGGCCGCGGCCGCCCCCATCCCCCCGACAGCCAAGAGAGCCATGCGGTCGGGCCCGCCCGCCGCCCGCGCCAGGCTGGCGCCGGCCAGCACGCCCGCCAACAGCAGCCCGCCGAGCTGCGCCGCACGGATGGCGCGGTGCCAGACCGGGCGGGACAGCAGATCGACGATCTCCAGACCGAGCGCGTAGCCCGTCGCCAGAGCCCGCCAGCGCAGCAGCAGCTGCGCCGCGCCGAACAGCGCCACCGGCAGCAGGCCTTCCCAGGTCCTGCCGGCCAGGCCGAGCAGACAGCTCAGCATCAGCACGGCCGGCTGCAGTCCCAACCAGAAGAGCTGATCTCCCAACGAGGCGAAGGCGCGCGCCAGCGAGGACTTGAAACCCAGCACCAGCCGGTTCTGGCGGCCGCCGGCGCGCAGATTCTCCTCTTCCAGTCTCAGCACCCCTCCCACGATGAAGTTCGCCAGATAGGGATTGGTGTTGAAGTATTCGTAATGCCGCCGGCAGAAGCGGCGCGCGAGCGGCAGGGCCGGCGCGCGTCGCCGCAGCCAGGGCGCCAGAGCCGCCGCCAGGCCGAGGTTCTGCATGCGCTGGGGATTCCAGGCCGCCTGCAGGGCGAGCGCGCGCCAGTAGATGGCCGCGCGCAGTCCACGGGACAGGCCCGTCGTCGCGACCGCGGCGGAGGCAGCATCCACCGGCATCCGCATCCTCCCGTCCCGCTCTAGCCGAGCCAGCGCCCGACCGCCAGAGCCGCCGCCGCGCCCGCGGTCAGCCACTTCCAGCCGGCGCGCCAGCCGTGCAGATCGATCATGGCCGCGATCCCCAGGGGCAGCGCCAGCCATGGCAGCAGGTCGAAGGCGGCGGCCAGCCGCGCGGGCAGGCGCGGCAAGATCGGCAGCCACAACCAGACAAGAACGACGATCCAGAACGGGCAGAGCAGCAGGCCGCGCATGGCGGTCAGCGCCAGACAGCGCGCCTGCAGCCGGTCGAACCGCTCCAGGCGGCCGTCCCGCAGGGTGCGATGGCCGGCCAGCATCCAGGCGAAATGGATCCTCCGCTCCGCCCGCACGGCCAGATTGCCCGCCAGGCTGACCAGGGCCGCGGCTGCCAGCATCCAGCCGAGCAAACCCGGCTCGCCCGCCTCCGCCGGCGCGCCCAGCGGCTCCAGGCGCCGGCCGCCCAGCACCGCGGCCCCGACCGCGGCCACCACGGCGGTGGCGCGGTCGCCGGCGAACACCTGGCCCACCGGCAGGTTGCTCAGGGTCACCAGCTGCAGCGGCAGCCCCACCGCCAGCCCCGCCGCCGGCTCGCCCGCGACCAGCCCGGCCAGCAGGCCGGCCGGCAGAGGCTGGCTCAGCCAGGTCTGCGCCAGAGCGGTCTCGTCCAGGGCCAGCCAGGCCGCCAGCAGGGCCAGCGGACCGACGAGCGCCCAGGTGGGCGCGAGGCCCGCCGCCGCCGCGGCGCCCAGCGCATCGGTCATAGCCGCGCCTCCACCCCGGCGAGCAGAGCGGCGTCGATGACCGTTTCGCGCGCTCCGGGCACCTGCCGGGCCGCCACCCGCACCCCCTTGGCCAACAGGGAGCGGAAGATGTCCAGGTCGGTGCGGTCGAGATAGACGTACGGCAGCAGAGCCACCTTGCCCGGCTGGTAGTGCATCCCTCCCACGTTCACCTCGCGCAGCGGCAGACCGTGCGTGTGCAGCGCGTGCATGTCGGCCGGTCCCCCGGCGAGCAGAATGACGCGCTCGGCGACGGCCCCGTCGCCGCCGTGGCGGGCCGCCGGCGTCAGGTGCGCCGCCGCAGCGGCGACGCTCAGGATCGAAACGCCGATGTGCGGCGGGACCGAGCTGCGGTAGACGCGGCTCTGCCAGGGATCGGCCGCGATCTCGTCGTTGCAGAGCACGATGCGCGCCGGTCGCAGTTTCTGGCTCCAGCCGACGGTGACTTGACCGTGGATCAGCCGGTCGTCGATGCGCGCGAGCACGATGGGCATGACGCCTCAGCCGCCGTCCGGCGTGAAGGGGCCGAGCATGGAGATGGCCTGCCGCCCCTTGTCCACGAGGCGCCGCGCCAGCTCGGGCAGCCCGAGCGCGTCGCGCCAGGTCAGGAAATCGAGCAGCATCGCCAGGTTGACGCCGGTCACGACCGCAACCGGCGGGCCGGCGGCGGCGGCCAGCTGGGCGGCGTTGGCGCAGCTGCCGCCGAAATCGTCGATGAACAGCACGGCGCCCTCGCCCTCGCGCGCGGCCAGCCAGACCCGGACGGCCTCGGTCAGTTCGCGCATGGCGAGGCCCCGATTGGACAGACCCTCCAGCCCTTCGGCCGGGCCCAGGATCATGGTCACCACGCGGATCAATTCCTCGCCCAGCGCGCCGTGGGTCAACACCAGGCCCTGGATCATCCGCCCTCTCCCCCTCCGCTACTCCACGTCGTGGCGCAGGTAGCGGTGGATGTTGTTGCCGGAGCGCATCGACTCCATGATGCGGCGGTTGAGCGCCTGCGCCGCGTCGTAGCCGTACACCTTCAACATGAAGTCGAGCGCGATCACCTCGGCGATCACGGTGATGTTCTTACCCGGAAAGATGGGCACGATCACCCGCGGGATCGCCACGCCCAGGATGTGCGTGTACTGCCGCTCCAGCCCCAGGCGTTCGTAGTCGGCTTCGTTGTCCCAGTCCTGCAGATGCACTTCGACCTCGACGCGCTTCTGCAGCCGGATGGCGCGCACGCCGAAGATGGCCTGCACGTCGATGACGCCGACGCCGCGGATCTCGATGTTGTGCTGCAGCACCTCGCGGCAGCGGCCGACGATGACATCGTCGCTGGTCTTGGCGATCTCGACGACGTCGTCGGCCACCAGCCGGTGCCCGCGCTCGACCAGATCCAGCACGCACTCGCTCTTGCCGATGCCGCTGCGTCCGGTCAGCAGCAGGCCGACGCCGTAGACGTCGGCCAGGGATCCGTGCACCTCCGTGCGCGGCGCGAACATGTCGTGCAGGTGGTGGCTCAGCTCCTCTATCAGCTCGACCGCCGACCGCGAGGAGCGGATGACGGCGACCTCTCGCTGGCGCGCCAGTTCCAGCAGCCGTGCGGGGACGGTCTGGTCGCGCGTGACGAAGATCGCGGGCGTGCGCAGCGCGAGCACGCGCCGGAACGCGGTCTCCTGCTCGTCCGGAGGCAGCCGGGTCAGGTAGGCCATCTCGGACTCGCCCATGACCTGGATGCGGTCGGGCAGGAAGTTCTCCGTGAAGCCCATCAGGGCCATGCCCGGGCGATGCACGTCCTTGCTGGTCAAGGCGCGCTGGCCGGGCTGCGGCTCGACCAGGGGGGCCAGCTCCAGCCGGTCCCCCAGCTCCGCCAGCAGGCTTTGGACGGTGACCTTGCTCATCGCGGGTCCGCCTGTCCGGGGCGCCGGGCCCCGCTAACCCTCGACCTCGTGCATGACCGCGACGCCGCCGTCGTCGCGGCGGTAGACCACGGCGACGCGCGACGAATCGCGGTGCCGGAAGACGAAGAAGGGATGGGGCGAGCGCTGGAAGATCTCCACCGCCGCCTCGACGCTGAGGTCGCGCAGCTGGAAGCCCGATTCCTCGAGCACGGTCCCCTCGGTGCTCAGCAGGCCCGGCGCGGCCATGGCGGCGCCCAGCCCGCCCTCCTCGTCGCGGCCGCGCGTGGCCAGGCGATCCTTCAGGCGCCGCAGCTGCCGCTCCAGATTCTCGATCGCCTCCTCGGCGGCCAGGTCGGGTTCGGTCCGCTCGGCCTTGGCGTACAGCGGCGAGTTCTTGAGCAGGTAGGCGAGATCGGCCGTGAAGCGACCGCCCTCCTGGGTGACGGTCAGGCGCACGGACACCGGGCTGCGCGGGCTGAAGCGCTCCAGCTTGTCCAGGCGCTTGGACAGCTTCTCCTTCAGCTCGTCCTCGAGGGTGAAGTGCCGGGTGTTGATCTCGTAGGACATGTCCGCCTCCTTCGCGCGCGGGGCCGTCCGGCGCCCGCGACGTCCGCGGGGTTCAGAACTTCTTGCGCATGCGCGCGGCAAGAATGCCGAGCTGCTCGCGGTACTTGGCCACGGTGCGGCGGGCGATCTTGAGGCCGCGCGCCGCGAGCAGATCGACGATCTTCTTGTCCGACAACGGCCGCTTGGGGTTCTCCCCGGCCACGATCTCCTGGATCATCAGCTTGACCGCCTTGGCCGCCACCTCGTCGCCGCCCTCGGTGTCGAGCCCGGCGGAGAAGAAGTACTTGAGCGGGAAGACGCCGCGCGGCGTCTGCACGTACTTCTGCTTGGTCACGCGGGAAACGGTCGATTCGTGCATCTCGATGGCGGTGGCCACGTCCTGCAACGTCAACGGCTTGAGGGCGATGGCGCCGTGTTCGAAGAAGTCGCGCTGCTGCGCGACGATGGCCTCCATGACCTTGATCATCGTGCGGCGCCGCTGCTCTATGGTCTTGATGATCCACTCGGCGTAACGCTTCTTCTCGTCGATGAACTGCACGGTCTTGTTGTCGCGACCCGGCCCGCGGCTGCTCAGGTCCTCGTAGGCCTTGCTGACCCGCAGGCGGGGGATGTTGCCGTCGTTCAGGTAGACGACGTAGTCGTCGTCCACCTTCTGCACCACCAGGTCGGGCACGATGTAGCGCGCCCCCTCGCCGCCCGTGGTCAGTCCCGGCTTGGGGTCGAGCTCGCCGATGCGCTCGGCGATCTCCTGGACCTCCTGGATCGTGATCTTGAGGTCGCGCGCGATCTCCCCGAACTTGCGTGCCTTGAGAGCGTCGAAGTGGCGGCGGATGACCTCGGCCTCGCGCGACTCCTCGCGGCCCTTGGCGCGCAGCTGCAGCAGCAGGCACTCCTGCAGGTCGCGCGCCGCGACGCCCGGCGGATCGAATTCCTGGATCACGGCCAGCACGCGCGCCACGCGCTCCTGGTCGACCTCGAAGAAGGCGGCGATCTCCCCCAGCGGACAGGTCAGATAGCCGTCGCCGTTGAGGCTGCCGATGATGTACTCGCCCAGCTTGCGGTCGAGCGGATCGGCCACCGCGAGCACCAGCTGATCCAGCAGCGTCTGCTGGCCGCTCGGCACGTAGACCGGCAGGCGCTCCAGGCGGTCCTCGTCCTCGGTCTCGCGTTCGAGGCTGCTGGCGCTGAAGCCGTCCTGGAAATACTCGTCCCAGTCGATCGGTTCGCGCGGCTCCTCCTCCTCCGCGGCCGGTTCGCGCTCGCCCGCCGCCTCCTCGACGGCCCGTTCTTCCTCCGCCACGACCGCCTCGGCGGCCTCGGCCGCGGCCTCCTCCTCCTGCTCCTCGTCCGGATCGACCTCCTCGAGCAGGGGGTTGATCTGCAGTTCCTGGCGCAGGATCTGCTCCAGCTCGAGCGTCGGCACCTGCAGCAGCTTGAGCGCCTGCTGCAGGCGCTGCGTCATCACCAGCTGCTGCCGCAGATGCAAACCCTGGTGCAATCTAAGGTTGAGATCCATCGCGAAGCGGCCTCTCCTCGGCGCCGCGCGGCGGCGGCGCCCCGCCGGGTCACATCCGGAACGATTCCCCCAGATAGATCCGCTTGGCCTTCTCGTCCCGCACGATTTCGGCGGACGTGCCCGCCAGCTCGATCCTGCCCTCGTACATGATGTAGGCGCGGTCCGTGATGCTCAGCGTCTCGCGCACGTTGTGGTCGGTGATCAGCACGCCCAGACCCCGCTGGCGCAGCTTCGCCACGCTGCGCTGCAGATCGGCCACCGCGATCGGGTCGATGCCGGCGAACGGCTCGTCCAGCAGCATGAAGCGGGGCTGGGTGACCAGGGCGCGGGCGATCTCCACCCGCCGCCGTTCCCCGCCGGACAGCTGGTAGCCGTGGCTTCGCCGCACGTGAGCCACGCCCATCTCCTCGAGCAGCGCCTCCAGGCGTTCGCGCCGCTCGGCGCGCGACAGGGGCAGGGTTTCGAGGATCGCCAGCACGTTCTCCTCGACCGTCAGCTTGCGGAAGATCGACGACTCCTGCGGCAGATAGCCGATTCCTAGCCGGGCCCGCCGGTACATCGGCAGCTTCGAGATGTCACGGCCGGCCAGCACGACCGCGCCGGCATCGGGCCGGATGAAGCCGACGATGATGTAGAACGTCGTGGTCTTGCCGGCGCCGTTGGGCCCCAGCAGACCGGTGACCTCGCCGGGACGGATGTCCAGATCGACGGCGTCGACCACCGCCCGCCCGCGGTAAACCTTGCGCAGGCCGCGGGCCGCCAGGCAGTCCGCCGCCGCCGCCACCGCGGGCGGCGCCACGCCGCCGCTCATGGCGCGGGCGGCGGGGCCGCGATCTCGTCGAGCAGGGTGGCGTCGACCTGGCGCTTCAATTCGAAGACGCTCAGGTCCGGAGCGGCCTCCATCCCGTAGCCGGTCACCACCGAGCCCCCCTGCCTGAAGCGATTGAACACGTCGTTGCGCGCCTGGCCCGTGGCGCTGTCGTAGTGCAGCTCCTCGGTCTCCAGACGCTTGCCGTCGATGGTTGTCACGACGACGTCGTCGTAGGCGAAGAGCTGCTTGCGCTCCAGGTTGGCGCGGCCGCGCCGCGAGGTCAAGGTCGAGTAGTACTCGCCGTCCCGGTAGAAATCCATGCGCACCTCGAGCAGCTCCGCCTCCTCCTCGCCCGGGAAGCGCTGCAGGCGCCGGCTCTGCAGCACCCAGCGCCGCACGCCGCCTGCCGATTCGATCAGCCGGTAATCATGGATCTCCTGCTCGGGGACGCGCTCGCCCGCCGGCTCGGGCGAGGCGGCCTGCCTCGGCTCGCCGCAGCCCAGCAGCGCCGCCGCAGCGATGCAGGCCAGGGCCAGGGGCACAATCATCCTTCCGGGTCGCCGCGCAACGATCCTGGCCATCATGTCTCCTCGCCCGCCGGGCCCTCATCGCGCCAGCGCGCGTGGAACCACACCCATTCGACGGGGTTGTCGCGGATCAGCCGCTCCAGGGCGGCGTTGCATTCCCGCAGAAAGGAATATACCGCCGCCGGGTCCGCGCCGCCCGCCGGCCGCAGCGGAGGCAGATGCCGCACCACGTGCCCCGCGCCGCGGCGCCCGATCGCCACCGGCAGCACCGGCGCCCCCGTCCGCAGCGCCAACCGCGCGAAACCGGTCGCCGTGGGCGCCGCCCGCCCGAAGAAGGGCACGTCCAGGCTGTCGACGCGCGTGCGCTGGTCCAGCAGCACGGCCGCCGCGCCGCCGCGCCGCAACGTCCGCAATAGCGGCCGCAGGTCCCCTTCTCGCGGCAGCGGGACCATGCCCAGCCGCCGCCGCCGCCTATTCACCCACCGGTCGACAGGCGGGTTGTGGATGCTCCCGGTGACCACCGCCAGCGAGCCCAGGCGCGCCGCCAGATACGCCCCCAGCAGTTCCCAGCACCCCAGATGCCCCGTCAGCACAAGCACCCCGCGCCCTTCGCCCTGCAGTGCGCGCAGCGCCGCCACGGCGCCGTCGTCCTCGACCCGGTCGAAGCCGCGCGCCGCCAGCCGCGGCAGCGTCACGGCATCGTACAGGTTGTCCCCCAGCGCGGCCGCCGCGGCGCTCAGCAACGCCGCCCGCGACCGCTGATCGCGCTCGGGGAAGGCGCGCGCCAGATTGGACTGCGCCCGCCGCCGCTGACGCGGCAGCAACCGCAGCGCCCCCCGCGCCAGCGCGCGGCAGGCGGCGCTTCCGGCCCGCGCCGGCAGAGCCGCCACCACGCCCGCCAGAACAACGGCCACCAGGTGGTAGAATCCGCGGCGCGCGCGCCGCCACCAGGGGGGCATGGGCTCCTTCCCGGCGGCATCGCGGCCGCCGTGAGTGACGGTAGCCAGCGAGCGGACGCAGGGTCAAGCACGTTTTGTGCCACCAAAGAATGTTGTTGATTTATAACAATCTAGAGCTAGAGAAGACCCGCGCGCAGGACATCGTGGATGTGCAGCAGGCCGAGGGGGCGACCTGCGCCGTCGACGGCGATCAAGAGGGTGATCGGCCCCGCCTGCCGCTGTTCCATCAAGCGCAGCGCGGTGGCGGCCAGGGTGTCGGGCGAGACCGTCTGCGGCGAGCGCGTCATCGCCTCGGTGATCGGCAGGTCGAGCGCGTCCGCACGAGCCAGCAACGCCCGTTTGACGTCGCCGTCGACGCACAGGCCGACCAGCACGCCATCGTCGTCGACGACGCAGACCCCCCCCAACCGCTTGCCGACGATCTCGGGCAGCGACTGCCGCAGCGTCAGGCGGTGGGACACGAGCGGCAGCTCATCGCCCCGGTGCATCAACTCGCCGACCGTCAGCAGCAACGACCGCCCCAGCACTCCGCTCGGATGGAAGCTGGCGAAATCCTCCGCGGTGAAGCCGCGCAGCCGCAGCAGCGCCAGGGCGACCGCGTCCCCCATCACCATCGCCGCGGCGGCGCTGCTGGTGGGGGTCAGATCGAGCGGGCACGCTTCGCGCGCGACCCGGCAGAGCAGCACGAGATCGGCCAGATGCGCCAGTTCCGAACCGCCGCCGCCGGTGATGGCGATCACCGTCATGCCGAGCTGGCGGCAGGGGCCCACCAGGTTGTTGACCTCGCGGTTGTTGCCGCTGCGCGAGACCGCGATCAGGATGTCCCCGCGCCGCACGATTCCCAGGTCACCGTGCGCCGCCTCGACCGGGTGGATGAAGTGGCTGGGGGTGCCGGTCGCGGTCAGCGTGGCGGCGATCTTGCGCGCCACAAGGCCGGACTTGCCCAACCCGGTCAGCACGACCCGCCCCCGGCAGGCCAGGATGGCGCGCACCGCCGCGACGAAGGCGCCGTCCAGCTGACGGCCCACGGCCGCCACGGCAGCCGCCTCCTGCGCGAATGTGTCACGCCCGGCGGCCAGCAGCTGCGCGTCGTCCAGCGGCAGCGGCTGCTCGTTCATGTCCGCTCCCCCGCGTCCCGCGGCGACGCCGGCGGCGCATCCCCCGCCGCCACTCTCCGCAGCGCCTCTGCGAACCGTCCCCGGCACTTGAGCGCCAGGTCGGTCGCCTCGCGCACCGCTCCCCGCCCTCCCGCGGCCTTCGTCACGTAGCGGCAGCGGTCGCGCACCTCGGGCGGCGCCGCGGGCACCGCCACCGGCAAGCCGACCGCGTCCAGCGCCGGCAGATCGATCAGGTCGTCGCCCATGTACAGGGCCCGCGCCGGCGGGCAGTCCAGCTCGGCCAGGATCTCGGCCAGGGCGGCCCCCTTGTCGAATCGCCCCAGCCTGATGGCGTCGAAGCGCAGATCGGCGGCGCGGCGGGCCACGATCTCGCTGCGGCGGCCGGTCAGCACCGCCAGCTTCAGGCCGACCGCGCGCGCCATGACCAGTCCCAGCCCGTCCTGGCTGTCGAATTCCTTCAGCGCCTCGCCCTGCGGCCCGTATAGCAGATTGCCCGGCGTCAACACGCCGTCGGCGTCGAGGATGATCGCCTGGACCTGCGCGAACAGATCCCCCAGCGCCGGGTCGCCCAACGCGGCGCGCGCAGCACGACGATACTCCTGTTCGCTCAGCGGCGGCCACGGCCGGGGGCTCATGCGCACAGCTCCAGGTACAGGTCGCGGAATCGGCGCAGCAGGTCCAGCAGGGGGGGCAGCCGCTCCAACGGCAACTGGCTGGCGGCGTCGCTGAGCGCCCGCGACGGTTCCGGGTGCACCTCCAGGAAGACGGCGTCGGCCCCCGCCGCCACGCCGCAGCGCGCCAGCAACGGGATCATCTCCGGCGCGCCGCCGGTCGCCCCGCCGGCGCTGCCGGGCGATTGCACCGCGTGCGTCGCGTCCATCACCACCGGCAGCCCCAGGCCGTGCAGCACCTGCACGGCGCGGAAATCGACGACCAGATCGCGGTAGCCGAAGAAGCTGCCCCGCTCCGTGGCCATCACGCCCGGACAACCGGCGGCGCGCAGCTTCCCGGCCGCATGCCGCATATCGAACGGCGCCAGGAACTGGCCCTTCTTGACGTTGACCACCCGGCCGCAGGCGCCGGCGGCCTCGAGCAGCGAGGTCTGCCGGCAGAGAAAGGCCGGGATCTGCAGGATGTCGGCCACCTCGGCCGCCGCCGCGGCCTCGCCGGGGTGGTGGATGTCGGTCAGCACCGGCACGCCGTGCGCGTCGGCGATGCGCGCCAGCAGCCGCAGCCCCTCCTGCTGCCCCGGTCCGCGATAGGAGGCGCCGCTGGTGCGGTTGTCCTTGGCGTAGCTGGATTTGAAGCAGTAGCCCAGTCCGCGGGCGGCGCACAAGGCCGCCAACGCGCCCGCGGTGCGCAGCATCTCGTCGGGATCCTCGAGCACGCAGGGCCCGGCGATGATGTAGAGGGGCGCGCCGCGGCCGATGCGGCGCTCCCGCACCGTCACCGTTCCCGTCCCCTGCGCGCCAGCCGGCGGCCCGCCGGCGGCGATACTGTCCTCCACGTCGCCCCTCCGTCCGTCAACCGCGGGCCCGCAGCGCCCGCGCGCGGTTCTGCTGCGCCACCGCCGCCGCCACGAACTCGCGAAAGAGCGGGTGGGGGCGGTTGGGCCGCGACTTCAGCTCGGGATGGAACTGCGAGCTGATGAAGAAGGGATGGTCCGGCCACTCCACGATCTCCACCAGCGCCCCATCGGGCGACAGCCCTGAAAAGACCGCTCCGGCCTGCTCGTACAGCTCGCGGTAGCGGTTGTTCACCTCGTAGCGGTGGCGATGGCGCTCGCTGATCTCGCGCTCGCCGTAGCAGCGCTCGGCCAGCGTGTCCGCACGCACGTGGCAGGGGTAGGCTCCCAGCCGCATGGTCCCCCCCAGCCGGTCCAGGCCGCGCTGCTCCCGCATCAGGTCGATGACGGGATGCTCGGTCGTGGGGTCGAACTCGCTGCTGTTGGCCATGCGCAGGCCGATCACATCGCGCCCGATCTCGATCATCGCGCACTGCAGTCCCAGACAGATGCCGAGGAAGGGCACCCGCCGCTCGCGCGCGTACCGCACGGCCGCGATCTTGCCCGCGATGCCTCGGTCGCCGAATCCGCCGGGCACCAGGATGCCGTGGCAGTCCTGGAAAACCTCGGCCAGCCGCCGCTCGCCGATCTCCTCCCCCTCCAGCGACACGGCGTCGATCCACGCCTGCTCGACAGCGACGTGGTTGGGGATGCCGGCGTGCACGAACGCCTCGCTGATGCTCTTGTAGGCGTCGCGCAATTCGACGTACTTGCCCACGATGGCGATGCGCACCGAGTCGGGCGGGTTGAGGATGACCTTGACCATCCGCTCCCACTCGCTCAGGTCGGCGGGCGGCAGGTCCAGCCCCAGGCGCGCGCCCAGCAGCACGTCCAGCCGCTGGCGGTGGAAGTTGAGCGGCACCTCGTAGATCGAACGCGCGTCCGTGCCATCGATCACGTGGGCGGGCGGCAGGTTGCAGAAGAGCGCGATCTTGCGCCGCGCATCGTCCGAGATCGGCGCGTGCGCGCGGCAGATCAGGAAATCGGGCTGGATGCCGATGCTCCGCAGCTCGCGCACCGAGTGCTGGGTCGGCTTGGTCTTGATCTCGCCCGCCGCCTCGATGTACGGCACCAGGGTCAGGTGGATCGAGGCGCTGTCCGCCGGCGGCTGTTCCAGGCGGAACTGCCGGATCGCCTCCAGGAACGGCAGCGATTCGATGTCGCCGACCGTGCCGCCGATCTCCGTGATGACAACGTCGGCCTCGCCCCGCGCGGCGGGCAGGAGGATGCGCCGTTTGATCTCGTCGGTCACGTGGGGGATGACCTGCACCGTGCGACCCAGGTACTCCCCCTTGCGCTCGCGGTTGATGATCGTGTCGTAGACCTGGCCCGTGGTCAGGTTGTTGATCTTGGAAAGATTCGTGTCGGTGAAGCGCTCGTAATGCCCCAGATCCAGGTCGGCCTCGGCGCCGTCGTCGGTGACGAACACCTCGCCGTGCTGGTAGGGGCTCATGGTGCCGGGATCGACGTTCAGGTAGGGGTCGAACTTCTGCAACACCACGCGCAGGCCGTGCGCCTTGAACAAGCGCCCCAGCGAGGCGCTGGCGATCCCCTTGCCCAGGGCAGACACCACGCCGCCGGTGACGAACACGAACTTGGCCATGCGCTCTCCTCAGCCTCCGGCGGCGCCGGGCCACAGCCGCCGCACGGCCTCCAGATCGGCCGGCGTGTCGATGCCGATCCCCCGGCCCCGCGCCTGGGCCACGCGGATGCGCATCCCGTGCTCCAGCGCCCGCAGCTGCTCCAAACCCTCGGCCTGCTCCAGCGGCCCGCGCGGCAGGTCCAGGAAGCGCAGCAACGCCTCGCGGCGGTAGGCGTACAGCCCGACATGCCGCCACGCCAGCCGCTCTCCCGCCGGCGCGCAGCCGGGAAACGCGCCCGGCACGGGCGCCCGGGAAAAGTACAGGGCGCATCCGCGCCGATCCAGCAGAACCTTGACCACGTGCGGATCGCGCCACTGATCGGCGTCTTCCAGCGGGTGCCCAAGCGTGGCCAGATCGGCCTGGGGATCGCCCTCCAGCGCCCCCACCGCCCGGTCGGCGTCCGCCGGATCGAGCAGCGGTTCGTCGCCCTGCAGGTTGACGACGATGTCCTCGTCGGAACGCGCCGCCACCTCCCCCACACGGTCGGTGCCGGTGGCGTGCTGGCCGGTCAGCTCGCAGGCGAAACCGGCGGCCGTGACCGCGTCGCGGATGCGCTCATCGTCGGTGGCCACGACCACCCGGCCGGCGGTCCGCATCGCCGCCGCGCGCTCGGCCGTGCGCACGACCAGCGGCGCGCCGCCCAGGTCCGCCAGCGCCTTGCCGGGAAACCGGGTGGAGCCGAAGCGAGCCGGGACCACCACCAGCACCCGCGCCATGCCGCCGCCTCCTCATCAAAGCGGAACCCATCCCCCGGCGGAGGATGGGTCCCCAGATCCCGCTGCCGGCGTCCCGCCCTATGCGGGCCGGACGCTGATGCGCTTGCGGTCCGAGCCGAAGGTCTCGAACTGCACGAACCCGTCGATCAGGGCGAACAGCGTGTCGTCGTTGCCCCGCCCCACGTTGGCGCCGGGATGGAAGCGGGTGCCGCGCTGCCGCACCAGGATCGTGCCGGCACGCACCTCCTGCCCGCCGAAGCGCTTGACGCCGAGCCGCTGCGACTGGCTGTCGCGGCCGTTGCGCGAGCTGCCCACGCCCTTCTTGTGCGCCATCTCGATCACGCTCCCCTGACATCCGCCGGCCGTCGCGGCGGCGGCGTCTCCAAACTCAGCCGGCGGTGATGCCGGTGATCTTGATCTCGGTGAAATCCTGGCGGTGCCCCTTGGTGCGGCGGTAGTTCTTGCGCCGCTTCTTCTTGAACACGAGCACCTTGGCCCCCAGGCCGTGCCGCAGCACCTCGGCCGCCACCGTGCACCCCTCCAGGCGGGGGGTGCCGACGCGCACCTGGTCGCCGTCGCTGCACAGCAGCACGTCGTCGAAGGTCACCTTCGCGCCCGGCTCAGCCGCCAAGAGCGGCACGCGCAGCTGCGCCTCCGGCTCGACCCGGAACTGCTGGTTCGATATCTTGACGATGGCGTACATGGACCTCTCCCGCACCGCCCGCCCCCGCGGGCCGGCGCCGCACACACCCTCACAAACAGCGACCGCCTTCCGGCGGCCCGTCCAGAACCGATAATATCTAACACGTTCCATCTGCGCAGTCAAGAGACGGTTCGGCGGCGGTGCGGCGGCGAAACCGCCCGCCGGGCCGGAATCTTGGCAGGGAGCAGCGCAGCGGATGTCGCCTCCGGTTGACACCACCGATCCCATGTTCTACATAGGTTGTGCCGCTGAGAATGTTGCTCCGGGCGCATCCGCAAGGCTGAGTTGCACTTAGGGCCAAGGGCAGCAAGGGCGGCAACTTGTTGCCAATATGCCTCTTGCTTCCGCCAGCAACAATTTCGACGGCACTGAGGTGCTGTCCCACGGGAGGCCTCATGAGCGAGCCGAAGCTGCACAAGGTCATCGTCATCGGATCGGGGCCGGCCGGTTTCACTGCGGCCATCTACCTGGGGCGGTCCAACATTCCCTGCCTGGTGTTCGAGGGCAACCAGCCGGGCGGACAGCTGACCATCACGACGGAAGTGGAGAACTTCCCCGGCTTCCCCGAGGGGATCCAGGGCCCCGAGCTGATGCAGCGCTTCCGCGACCAGGCGGCGCGCTTCGGTGCCGAGATCGTCACCAAAGAGGTGCGCGCGGTCGACCTGTCGCGACGCCCCTTTCAGGTCATGGTCGAGGACCAGACGCATCTGGCGCAGGCGCTGATTCTGGCCACCGGCTCGACGGCCCGCTGGCTGGGGCTGCCGGAGGAGGAGAAATTCCACGGCAAGGGGCTGTCGGCCTGCGCCACCTGCGACGGGTTCTTCTTCCGCGGCCAGGAGATCGCGGTCGTCGGCGGCGGCGACACCGCCATGGAAGAGGCCACCTTCCTGACCAATTTCGCCACGAAGGTCACGGTGGTTCATCGCCGCGGCGAGCTGCGCGCCTCGCAGATCATGCAGGAGCGCGCGCGCCGCAATCCCAAGATCGAGTTCGCCTGGCACAGCGTGGTCAAGCGCCTCATGGGCGACCAGCAGGGCAACCTGGCCAAGCTGATGCTGGAGGACGTGCGCGACCGGTCGACGCGCGAGCTGCCGGTGACCGGCTGCTTCGTGGCCATCGGCCACACGCCCAACACGGCCTTCCTGGACGGGCAGCTGGAGCTGGACGCGCAGGGCTACGTCAAGACGCAGCCCGACCGCACCGCCACCAGCGTCGAGGGCGTCTTCGCCTGCGGCGACGTGCAGGACCACGTCTGGCGGCAGGCGGTGACGGCGGCCGGCACGGGTTGCATGGCGGCGCTGGAAGCGGAGCGCTGGCTGGCGGCCCAGGAGTAGGCGCCGCCGGCGCCGGCGAGAACGCGGGGGCGGCGAGCGCCGCCGGCGCCTAGTTCCAGGCCTTTTCCTGGATCAGGGTCAGGAACTCGCCGCGCGTCTTGGCGTTGTCGCGGAAGACGCCGAGCATCTCGCTGGTCACGGCGAAGCTGTTCTGCTTCTGGATCCCCCGCATCATCATGCACAGGTGCTGAGCGTGCAGCACGACCGCCACACCCTCGGCGCCGAGGTTCTCGTGCAGGCAGCGGGCGATCTGCGAGGTCATCCGTTCCTGCACCTGCAGCCGGCGGGCGAACGCCTCGACCACGCGGGCGATCTTCGACAGGCCGACGATCTTCCCGTTGGGGATGTAGGCCACGTGCGCCTTGCCGAAGAAGGGCAGCAGGTGGTGTTCGCACATGCTGTAGAAGTCGATGTCGTTGACCAGCACCATTTCCTTGCCGTCGGTCGAGAACAGCGCCTCGCGCACCAGGGCGTCGGGATCGGCGCGGTAGCCGGCGGCCAGCTCCTGCCAGGCGCGCGCCACGCGCGCGGGGGTCTTGGCCAACCCCTCGCGGCCAGGATCCTCGCCGATCTCCAGCAACAGGCGGCGGATCAGGTCTTCCATGCTCGGGCCTCTCCTTGCGCTCCGGGGGTGTCCGATTCGCGACGGGCCCGGGCTTCGCGGGCGCCGCCGCGAAGGTGGCACAAGGATGCGGCGGGGGCAAGGGGCACGAGCTTTGCTCGATACGCCCTGGCGACGCCGCCGACAGGCATTATGCGAGGCGAGGGGCCGGCTGGCCCGGAGTGCGCGCAGGCGCAGGCGACGCGAAGGCCGATGTCCCCCCGGCCGCCGCTCCCTTCCGGGCGATTCAGTCGGCCCATTGCCTTGGCGCCGGCGGGCGTGCACAACGCCTGCGCGGCGGGCCGTTCGCCCGCCGCACGCCTCGACAAACGGCCTGCCCGCCTTGATTTCCACCCGGAGCCGCCTAACTTTTCCGGCAGGCGCGTCCGCGCGCCCGACCGCCGACCCCTGGATTCCAGCCGGAGGATCGCCGCCTTGGCAAACCGAATCGTCGCCGCCAGGCTGCTGGCCGAGAAGACCATGCTGTTCGAGGTGGAGGCGCCGCACATCGCGGAGCGCGGCCGCGCCGGGCAGTTCATCATCCTCAGGGTCGCCGAGGACGGCGAGCGCATCCCGCTGACCATCGCCCACCGCGACGCGGCGCGCGGCACGATCGTGATCGTGGCGCAGGAGGTTGGGCGCACGACGCGGCTGCTCAACGCCTTGCGACCGGGTGAAGACATCCTGGACCTGGTGGGCCCGCTGGGCCGCCCGACCGACATCCCCCAGGGCGGCAAAACGGTCTGCTGCGTCGGCGGCGGCATCGGCAACGCGGTGGTCTGGCCGCAGGTCACGGCGCTGAAGGAGGCCGGCAACCGCGTGCTGGCGATCATCGGCGCCCGCACCAAGGACCTGCTGATTCTCGAGGATGAGATCCGCCGGCACTGCGACGCCGTGACCGTCACCACCGACGACGGTTCCTACGGGCGCAAGGGGCTGGTCACGGACGCCCTGCGCGAGCTGTTGTCGGCCGACCGGGTCGACGAGGTGATCACGATCGGACCGGTCATCATGATGAAGTACGTCTGCCTGGTCACCAGGGAGTTCGGGGTGCCGACGCAGGCCTCGCTCAACCCGATCATGGTCGACGGCACCGGCATGTGCGGCGCCTGCCGCGTGACGGTGGGGGGGCAGACACGTTTCGCCTGCGTCGAGGGGCCGGAGTTCGACGGCCACCAGGTGGATTTCGACGAACTGATGACGCGCCTCGCCTACTACCGCGAGGAAGAGCAGATAGCGCGCGAGCGCGACCACGACTGCCGGCTGGAACGCGCCGCCGACGCGCTGGCCGCGCGCCCGGCGTCGCAGCGCTGACCGCTCGCCTCGATCCGGCCGGACGCGGGAGCCGGCCGGCCTCGCCCGACGGGAGTGACGACATGACCGAACCGACGCCGGCCGCGGGCGGCAAGCCCAAGCGCGAGATCAACAAGTCCAAGACCAAGACGCCGATGCCCGAGCAGCCGGCGAGCGAGCGCATTTACAACTTCGAGGAGGTGCCGCTGGGCTACGCGCCCGAGGCGGCCGTCGCCGAGGCCAAGCGCTGCCTGCTCTGCAAGGACCAGCCGTGCGTGGCGGGCTGCCCCGTGGGGGTGGACATCCCGGCTTTCCAGGCATTGATGATGAAGGGGGACTTCGAGGCGGCGCTGCGCAAGGTCAAGGAGATGAACTTCCTGCCGGCGATTTGCGGCCGCGTCTGCCCGCAGGAGGAGCAGTGCGAGGCGGTCTGCCGGCTGAACAAGAAGGGCGAGCCGGGCGCGGTCGGGCGGCTGGAGCGCTTCGTCGGCGACTGGGCGCTGCAGCACAACCTGGATGTCACGCCGCCGCTGGATCCGCCGACCGGCAAACGGGTGGCGATCATCGGTTCGGGACCAGCCGGCCTGACCTGCGCCAGCGACCTGGTGCAGCGCGGGCACGAGGTAACCGTCTTCGAGGCCCTGCACAAACCGGGCGGCGTGCTGTTCTACGGCATCCCCCAGTTCCGGCTGCCCAAGGAAACGCTCGTGCGCGAGATCCGCGGCCTCGAATCGATGGGCGTGCGCTTCGTCATGAACTATCCGGTCGGCAAGGCCGAGTCGCTGGAATCGATCCGCGGCCGCTTCGACGCCGTCTTCATCGGCACGGGCGCGGGTCTGCCGTGGTTCCTGAACATCCCGGGCGAGAACCTCAACGGCGTCTACTCCGCCAACGAGTTCCTGACGCGCGTCAACCTGATGGGGGCCTACCGCTTCCCCGAGGTCGACACGCCGATCAAGAGGCTGCGGCGCATCGCGGTGATCGGCGCCGGCAACACGGCCATGGATTCGGCGCGCACCGCCAAGCGGCTGCGTCCCGAGCACGTCTACCTGGTCTACCGCCGTTCCCGCCTGGAGATGCCGGCCCGCGTGGAGGAAATCCACCACGCCGAGGAAGAGGGGATCGAGTTCTATCTGCTGCACTCCCCCACCCGCATCCTCGACGACGGCAAGGGCGCGGTGGCCGCCATCGAGCTGCAGGAGATGGAGCTGGGCGAACCAGACGCCTCCGGCCGCCGCCGGCCCGTGCCCAAGGAGGGCGCCTTCAAGACCTTCGAGGTCGACACCGTCGTGATCGCCATCGGCCAGGGGCCCAATCCGCTGCTGCTGGCCGACTGCCCCGATCTCGAGCGCACCAAGCGCGGCACCATCGTCGTCAATCCCGAGACGATGCAAACCTCGTGGCCCGATGTCTTCGCCGGCGGCGACATCGTCACCGGCGGCGCCACTGTCATCCTGGCCATGGGGGCGGGCCGCAAGGCCGCCACCGCGATGCACCGTTTCCTGACGACCGGCACGGCGGAACCGCCGGCGCCCGAGCCCGGCGAAGCGGCCCAGCCGGCCTGCGGCGGCGGCTGCTCGCAGCAGCGCGACGGCGCTTAACCTGCCAGCTCGTGCGCCAGCCGGGCAATGATCTCAGGGTAGAGTTCGCATTCGGCGGCGAAGACGCGGCCGGCCAGGGTGTGGACGTCGTCGCCGGGCAGGACCGGCACGCGCCGTTGGCCCAGGATTTCCCCGTGATCGTACTGGTCGTCGACGCGGTGGACGGTGCAACCGGTCTCGGTCTCGCCCGCCGCCAGCACCGCCGCGTGCACGCGGTCGCCGTACATGCCCTTGCCGCCGTGCTTCGGCAACAGAGCGGGGTGGATGTTGAGCACCGGACCGGTGAAGCCGGCCGGCGGCACGTAGTAGCACAGGTAGCCGGCCAGCACGATCATCCGCGGTCCCAACGGCATCAGCCAGGTGTTCAGGGCGGCGCTGTGCTCGCGGGCGTCGCGGAAGTCTCGCCGGCGGAAGACGGCGCATGGCACGCCGGCCGCGCGGGCGATGTCGACGCCGCGCGCATCGGGCCGGCTGGAGGCGACGGCGACCACGCGCGCCGGCAGCGAACCGGCGGCGCTGCGCGCCAGCAGGTTCTCCAGCGTGCGGCCGCTGCCGGACAGCAGGACCGCGATCGGCGCCGCCGGCGGCGAGGCGTGCGGCGGCTGCGGCCCGCGGCTCATGTCCCGCCTCCCGCCGCGCCGGCGCGCAGGGCGCGCAACGCGGCGATCACTTTGCGGTGCGCGGAGAAGGCGATGGGGCCGGGCAGCGCGTCGAGGTCGTAGAATCCGACGGCGTCGGCGTCGTCGCCCGCCCGCAGCCCGCCCCCGATCTCAACCGCGCGGAAGATGACGACCAGGACCGGCCAATCGGGCGGCAGCACGCCCGTGTGCACGGCGAACAGGCCGTCCAGGCGAACCTCCAGCCCGGTCTCCTCGCGCGCCTCGCGCACGGCGGTCTGTTCGATCGGTTCGTCGTACTCCATGAAGCCGGCGGGCAATGTCCACATCCCCAGACGCGGTTCGTACCTGCGTCGAACCAGGCAGACGCGGCCTTCGCGTTCGATGATGACCGCCGCGGCCGGCGAGGGATTCAGGTACTGCACATAGCCGCAGGCGCCGCAGGCGGGACGGAGCTTGTCCCCCTCGAGCCGGCGCGTCATCGGGCCGCCGCAGCGGGGGCAGAAACGGTGCGCGTGGCGAAGCGGATCCATCATACCCTCCCGCGGCGCTCGGGCCAGCCGGCCGCGGCCGCCCACAGCGCCAGCCACATCCAGAGCGGCCCGGCGCCCGCGCGCACGAACAGCGTGCCGCCCGGGCCGGGCGGCACGTCCGCGCTCACCACCGCCCGCGTGTCCAGGCCGGCGCGGACGATCAATCGCCCGCGGGCGTCGGTCACGAAGCTGATGCCGTTGTTCGCGCAGCGCACGACCGGCAGGCGGCACTCGGCCGCGCGCAGTCGCGCCAGGGCGGCGTGCTGCCGCGGCCCGGCCGTCCAGCCGAACCAGCCGTCGTTGGTGATGTTGACCAGGAAGTCGATCCCTTCCCGCGCCGCCGCGCGGGCCGGTCCGGCGAAGATCGATTCGAAGCAGATCAGGCCGGCGAAGGCGTACTCGCCGCCCGCCGTGCGCAGGCGCATCGGCTTCGGCGGCGCGCCGGGGCGCCATTCGGCCTGCCCCACGTCGATCCGCCCCAGGGCGGGAAACCAGCGCTGGCCCGGCAGCCGCTCGCCGAACGGCAGCAGATGGTGCTTGTCGTATCGGTCGGTCAGGACGCCGTCAGGGCGGAACAGCCCGGACGAGTTGAAGCGGGCGGGCTCCCCGCCCACGGTCAGCGTGTAATGGGGAAAGCCGGCGTACAGCCACAGGCCGTGCTCGCGCGCCAGGCCTCGCACCCAGCCCAAAAGCCCGGGGTCGTGCAACAGGTAGCTCGGCACCGCGGTCTCGGCCCAGACCGCCAGCTCCGCTCCTGCGGCGGCGGCCTGTGCCATCAGCTGCGTGTGCGGCACCAGGGTCGAATCGATGCGGTCCGGCTTCCACTTGTCGCGCAGGGCGACGTTCGCCTGGATCGCCGCGACCCGCAGGGGAGGGCGCGCCGCCGCCGCGCCGGCCGCTTCCGGCGCCGGGCCGCGCCAGGCCGCGCCCAAGACCAGGGCGGCCCACGTCGCCATGGCCGCCGCGCTCAGCAGCGCGCGGCGCGGCTGGCCGCGCGATGGCCCCAGCCAGGCCGCCAGCGCCGCCGCGGTCATCGCCGTGGCCGCCCCCAGCCCCTGCTCGCCCGCGGCCGCCGCCAGCGGGAGCAGAGGGGTGTCCAGCCAGGCCGCTCCGGTCAGGCACCACGGGAAACCCAGCTCGCCCAAACCGCGCAGCGTCTCCATGCCGGTCCAGAGCAGCGGCGCCAGGGCCAAGGCCGCCGCCGCGCCCAGCCAGCGGCGCGCCAATCCCCAGGCGGCGCCCAGCAGCGCGTAGAAGAGCGCCGCGTAGAGGATCGTGGCCGCAGCGGTCAGGGGCGCCAGCCAGCGCGGCATCGAGGCATCCGGTCCCAACAGGAACAGCCAGTGCAGCAGCGACGCCTGGTGGGCCAGCCCGAACCACCAGCCGGTCCGCGCCGGCTGCGGGGAAGAGGCCAGCAGACCGAATAGCAGCGCCAGGGCCGGAACCATCAACCAGCCGGCGCCGCTGAAGGGAGGCAGGGCGGTCGTCGCCATCAGGCCTGCCAATGCAGCCCTCGGCCAGAGAGGCGCGGCGGCCGCCGCGACGCTCTGCCCGCCCGTGGCGACTCCATTCTTTCCTGCCAGCAACTTCATGCGCAGCAACATAGTCCGCCGGCGTCGCGCTGTCGAGTTCCTCCGCGAGTCAGGCAGCGAGCAGCCTTTTCGCGTTGAAAGCCCATATCAAATCTGGTATGATGCTGGGGACAGTCGCCACCGGGATGCTGCCGCTGGACTTCGCCGAGCCTGCCCCGCCAAACGCTCGGTCGCTGGCGGCGGATCCTCTTCGCCCTCATCACATCTTGTTCGAGGAGGCAACGCAGATGAAGAAGATGCTTCTGCTGCTCGTGGCGATGATCTGCCTGGCGGCGATGCCCGCGCTCGCCAACAAGGTCGTCACCGATCCGCTCGCCAAGTCGGCGGTGGATGTCGGCTTCGCGCCGTCCGTCGACCCCGGGCGGGACTACTTCGAGAGCTTCGAGGGCGCGTTCCCGCCGGCCGGCTGGACGCACACCATCACCAACCCCTCCTACACCTGGCACCGGTACGTCTACACCTCGCCCGACGGCGTCGCGCACGCGCACGTGCCCTGGCAGGCGGGCGTTCCCCAGAACGAGGTGCTGTCGTTCCAGCGCGTGATCGCCGCCGGGGAGCATGTGCTCAGCTTCGCGACCATGGGCAGCGTCTACTGGTGCGTCAACGCCGACTTCACCGTCGAAGTCAACGGCGTCCAGGTCTTCTCGTTCTGCACCGACGCGACGACCGGCTCCTGGGTCTGGGAAAACTACAGCATCGATCTGTCGGCCTGGATCGGCCAGAACGTGACCATCGCCTTCCGCTACGCGGGCGATGACGGCGCCGATCATCATTTCGACGCCGTGAGCCTCGGCTCGGGCCCGCCGCCCCCGCCGGTCGCCTGCGACTACGCTGTCCCGCTGGATTGCACCACGCTCACGATATCCGGCGACACCTGCGACAGCCAGAATTTCGTCTGGTACCTGCCCTCTTGCGCCCTCTACACCGAGAACGGCCTCGAGGACTGGTATGAGTTCACCATCGGCCCGGGCGGCGGCATCGCGGCCACGATCACCGGTGCGGCCGACAACGCGCTCTGGGTGCTCGGCAACTGCGACGGCGCGCTCAACAGCTACGTCTGCCTGGCGTACGCCGACGACGGCTACGTCTCTGGCGACACCGAGTCCATCGAGTACACCAACAACACGATGGACGTCCAGACCATCTACCTGGTGATCGATTCCTGGGGCACGAACACATGCGGGACCTACACCGGCACGGTGATCTGCACCGGCGGGGTCATCCCCACGGACATGAATTCTTGGGGTGGCGTCAAGGCGCTGGTCCAGTAAACCCACGACTCGCCGCCCCCCCCCGGGCGGCGCCGTGGCGATTGTCGACCGGCCCCGGGACCTCGGTTCCGGGGCTAGCTTTTCTGGGTGGCGACCGACGCGCGACACCGCCACGGCCGCGGGATCCGCGGCCTCAACCGGCCGCGGCGACCGCGCCAAGTGCTGGTGACGGCTCGAGCAGGATCTCGCCTTGAGAGGCGGTGTCGCCGCCTGCTGCCTCGTCCCTTCCCTCCTGCGCGGGCCGGCTGGGGAGCTGCAGCAGATCCAGCATGCCGTAGCGACGGATCTTCTTGTAGAGTCCCTGCCGCGAAAGCCCCAATCGTCTGGCGGCATTTGATTTGCGCCCGCAGCAGGCTTCGATCGCCTTGCGGATGAGGTAGCGCTCGAGCAGCTCGGCGGCCTCGTCGAGCGGGCGCAGCGTGGCCAGATCGGCCAGATCGACCGAGCGGGTCGCCGCGGCGCGCACCTCGGGCGAAAGCTGCTCCAGGCGGATCAGCTGCGCCTCGGGGTGCAAGGCGAGCAGGCGGCTGGCCTCGTTTTCCAGTTCGCGCACGTTGCCGGGCCAGCGATACGCCTGCAGCGCCGCCAGCGCCTCCTCCATGATGCGCCGCGCCGTCTGGCGGCCGCCGCCGTGCCGCCCGAGGAACGCCGCCAGCAAGTGAATGACATCCTCCGGCCGGCGGCGCAGCGGCGGCAGGTCAAGGCAGACAACCTTGAGACGATAGTAGAGATCAAGCCGGAAATTCCCTGATTCTATTTCGCTTAGCAGATCTTTGTGCGTCGCGGCGATGAAACGCACGTCGACCGGGCGGCTTTCGAGCTCCCCTATGCGCCGCACCCGCTTCTCCTGCATCACGCGCAGGAGCTTGATCTGCAGCGCCAGCGGCATGTCGCCGATCTCGTCCAGGAAGAAGGTCCCGCCGCTGGCCGCCTCGAGCAGACCGACCTTGTCGCTGGCCGCCCCGGTGAAGGCGCCGGCACGGTGCCCGAACAGTTCGCTTTCGAACAGCGACTCGGGCAGGGCGGCGCAATTGATCCCCTCGAACCTTCCGGCGCGTCGCCCGCTCGCCTGGTGCACGGCGCGGGCGATGATCTCCTTGCCCGTGCCGCTCTCGCCGTGCAGCAGGATGTTGACGTCGGCGGGCGCCACGGCCAGCGCTTCGGCGCAGCAGGCGCGGAATTCCGCCGACACGCCGATCGCTCCCGGCATCCCCGGCACGCAGGAGGGCTTGGGCAGCAACAGCCCGTTGATCGGCCCCAGCGCGCGCGGTCGGTCTTGCGCGGCGCGCTGTTCGGTCGACGCGAGGCAGAACAGCTCCAGTTGCCTTCGGCGGGAATGATCATCCGGCTCCCGCGCCGGCAACCAGCGCGGCAACCGTTCGAGCAGAGGCGCCACCACCGCGCAGAGGCGTGCGCACCACCAGCGCGCCGCCTCCGCCCACGGCGGCGCCGCCTCGAACAGCAGGGCCACCGCTCCCGCCCCGCCGTCGCCGCCGGCAAGCGGTTCGATCCGCAGCAAGAGACCGCCAGCGCCCCAGGTGCTGCCCGCCACGCCAGCGGCACCGTCACGCCGCCAGGGCTGTTCGCTGGCGCGCCCGGTCTGGATCGCCGCGAGCAGCCGCGTCAGCGGCACCGGAGGCGGCGGACCGCCCCAGGCCCGTTGGAACAGAAGCATCAGCCCCTGCCGCTCCTGCTCTTGCTCGCTGCGCGCCACCCAGACAGCCTGGGGGCCGCGTCCTGGCGCCAACGGAAACGTGCTGGCCTGCTCTTCCCAGAAGCGCGCCGCGCCCGACACCGCTCCCCTCCTCCGCCGTTGCCTGGTGCGCCCCGGCCCGGGCGCGCTTGCAGAATCCGGGCCAGCGCCGCGCGGGCGGCCGGCGACCCGCGCGCAGCCCCTCGGATTGGCGTCACGGCGCCATCATCTCCCCTCGCAGGCCGCGGACGGCGCGGCGGCGCCGGCCGGCGGCCCGCGCCATCGAGTGTCATCTCCAGGCTGACGGACGCGAAGAATGCGCGCAGACGGCCGCAAGCAACGCCGCAGCACCGTCCTGCACGATTGTGCGCGGGGGATGACAGGTGCCGGAAGATGACAGGGCTAGAAGAGGACCTCGACCTTGGCCGAACCGCGGGCCACCTCGCCGATCGGCCAGGCCTCCACGCCGGCCGCGGCCCGCGGATCGCAGCCCGGCGGCAGGAAGAGCACCATGCCGACGCCCATGTTCAGGACGCGGTACAGCTCGGCCGGCTCGACACCGCCGCGCTGCCCCAGCAGGCGCATCAGCGGCGGCGGCGTCCAGGCGCGCGTGTCGATGCGGGCGCACAGATCGTCCGGCACGACGCGCGGCACGTTGTCGTAGAAGCCGCCACCGGTGATGTGCGCCAGGCCGTGCACCGTCGCGCGCCCGCAGGCGCGCCACAGGGCGCGCACCTGCGGCAGGTAGCTCAGGTGCACCGCCAGCAGCGCATCCCCCAGGCAGCCCTCCAGGCCGGGCAGCGGCTGGTCCAGCCGGCAGCCGCCATCATCCAGGAAGATCTTGCGCGCCAGCGAATAGCCGTTGGTGTGCAGGCCGCTGCTGGGCAGCCCCCACAGCCGATCTCCGGCGCGGATCGCGCCGCCGTCGATCAGATCCTCGCGCGCCACCCGGCCCACGATGCAGCCGGCCAGGTCGAAGTCGCCCGGCGCGTACAGGCCGGGCATCTCGGCGGTCTCCCCTCCCAGCAGGGCGCAGCCGTTCTCGCGGCAGGCCCGCGCCAGCCCCGCCAGCACACCCTCGAGCACGCCCTCCTCCAGCCGCCCCGTCGCGAAGTAGTCCAGGAAGAACAGCGGCTCGGCCCCCTGCACCAGGATGTCGTTGACGCAGTGGTTGACCAGATCCTGCCCGACCGTTTCGTAGCGCCCCAGCGCGGCGGCGATCTTGACCTTGGTGCCGACCCCGTCGACGCTGGCGACCAGCAGCGGTTCGCCGGGACTCGGGCTGTAGACCCCGCCGAACGAGCCCAGGTCGCTGCGCACCCTCTCGTCCCAGGTCGAGCGGACCGCGGCCTTCGCGCGCGCGAGGGCCCGCTGCGCGGCGTCGATGTCCACGCCGCTCTCGCGATACTTCATCCGCGTCCTCCGGTCAGGCGGGGGAGCCCTTGGGCACGGGGCGTTTGCTGCGCGAATCGGTGCGCTGGATTTCGAGGGTCAGGCCTTCGGTCTCCGTGATCACCCCGAACTCGCCGCGCCGGTAAAGCTGCAACACCGTGTCGACGACCCGGGCGGGGAACTGCGTGCCGCGGTACTTGACCAGCTCCTCGATGGCGGTCTCGATGCTCAACGGTTCGCGGTAGGGACGGCGCGTGGTCATGGCGTCGAAGGCGTCGCAGACGTTGAGGATCTGGGAGCCGATGCTGATCTGGCCCTCGCGCTGCCCGTCGGGATAGCCCTTGCCGTCCGGCCGCTCGTGATGGTGGCGCACCAGGTCGGCCACGTCGCGCAGGAAGGCGATCTGCTCGACGATGTCGGCGCCGATGCGCGGATGCGTGGCCAGGGTGGTGAACTCCTCCTCCGTCAACCGCCCCGGCTTCTGCACGATGTCGTTGGTGATGGCGATCTTGCCTATGTCGTGCAGCAGGCCGCCGTATTCCAAGATCTCCAGATCGCGCAGCGGCAGCCCCAGCGCGCGCCCGATCTTGACGGCGTACTTCGACACCCGGTAGCTGTGCCCCTTGGTGTACGGTTCGACCTGCTCGAGCGCCGTGGTCAGCGCCGCGATCGAATCGATGTGCGCCCGGTGCATCTCCTGGAAGAGCTTGTCGCTCTTGTACAGGACATAGACCGGGAACAGGTAGAGCAGCAACGAGAACAACCCGATCTGGTTGTAGAGCAACACGATGATCGCGGCGAAGGGGGCGTCCATCAGGATACGCAGGCGGGCCCAGCCGAAGTTGTTGCGCCATATTTCCGGCGCGGGCATCCGCACATCCAAGCTCATGACCGTAGTGATCAGTAGCTGATTGATCAGCGCCGAGGAGAGGATGGCAGCGAGCAGGGGCAGCAAGAACAGCGGACTGGTGAAGGAATCGTGCCAAGGCAACGCGTAGTAGACCAATCCCCCCGTGCCCACTGATAGCGAAAGCATGGCAGAGTTGAAGAGCGCCTTGCGTGGCGGCATGCGTCCAAGGACCAGCCCGCGGAAAAGCGTCGAGACCGCTTCCATCCCCGCGGCGACGGCAGGTCCGAACAGCATGATCACGCTCAGGTCGATGGACTTCGAAGAGAGAACTTTGGCTCCACCAACCTGGCTTTCGGCGAGCTTGGTGTCCGTCAGCAGCAGAACAAGAAGGAATACCGCGATGTGAAATGGCGAAAGGCCGGGTGGCAGTTCCCTGGCGAAGAGGTAGACCAGGAATACGGCTCCAGCAGCCAGTGTGACACCGTAGAAGGCGTAATAGCGCCAGCGTTTCGGTTGCGAGTGCGACCCGGCCACTCTCGAACCTCAGGCGAAAGGACCACCGACACGAGCCGTTTTTCGACGCTGCAGATGAAACTCTGCCAACCGACCAGCCTTCTGATTATCGACAATACCGATATGATCCTGAGTGGAACCGGCACGAAAGTCAGGGGATTACCACTCCCACTTCGAGAACAGGACCCACAGCCAATCGAGCATGGCGTCTCACCTCCCTTACAAGGAGACTAGCCGCCTTCCGCTCAGGCGACAGCAGACGCTCCGCTCCGATGTTCCGCTGATCTCTCGCTCGGGGATTACCTCTGCTCCGTGCCGGTCCCCCTTTCCTCAACGAAAGGTGGAGGCGCGGGTCCGGCCTCCGTTCTTGAAAGTGAGAAGTGAAATCCGGCGGTTCAGGGCGTCGAGCACCGCGTAGACGGCGGCCTGCTGGCGGCTGGGGCTGGCGCAGCAGGCGCCGAAGAGGCGCTCTGCGCGCCGGCCTTCCACCAGTTCCACGGCGGCCAGCACGACGGGCACTCCGGCCAGCTCGGCCTGGCGGATCTCGGCCAGATCCAGGCTGACCGGCTCATCGACAAGCTGGCGCACTGCCGCCACGGCGGCGCGGCCGATCAGGGCCAGGTCGCCGCCGGCGTGGTTGACGCCTTCCTCGCTGGCGTGGACCTCGCAGCCGCCAGCCCGCAGGGTCACCTCGGCCTTGAGCGACCGTTCCGCGGCCGTGATGCCGACGCCGGTGCAGAGGATACGCGGCGCCAGGATTTCCTCCAGCACCACCGCCTCCAGGACGGCCCCGCGCGCGCCGGCCGCAGGCGGCCGCTCGGGCTCGGACGGAGGCGCCACGGGCGCAGGTTCTTCGCGCCCGTTGTCGACCACCTGCACCACCCCGATCTTCTTGTAAAAGACCGCGACGCCGAGGCGGGCCTTGAGCAGGCCCTCGACGTCCCTGACCACGTGGCGCGGATCGCGTTCCATGCCCGCCACCACGTGGACGCCGGTGACCTCGCCGTCGGGGTCCAGGTCGATCTTGCACTGCCGGATCCCATTGATCTGGCAGATCCAGCGTTCCGCGTCCCGAACCCACGCATCCCTTTCGTTGGGCTCGCTCTCCAAGGCTGCGTCTCCTTTCGAGGGGGCGCCGGAACCGGCGGCGGCGTTCCGTCGCGCCGCAACGGATCGCCGTACCTCATTCACGCGGTACGGGCCCCGCGAGTCTAGCAAATGGCGCCCTGGGCGGCAATCGTGGTTTGCGGGATCAGGCGCCGGTTCCCGGCCGCGCCCCGCCGCCGCGGGGGCCGAACCAGGACCGGGTCATGGAGTCATCATCGCCCGCAGCCGGGCGAGGCGGTCGGCCCGGGCGCGATCGTCCATCATCAGCATGCCATCGACGCTGAATCCTTCGGGGCAGAAGCTGGCGGCGACGGTGCCATCGAGCATCGCGCGGCGGAAGGGGGCGTCGTCGTCGCCGGCGACCGCGCCGGCGGCGGCCAGGCTGCCCACGAAGCCACCCGCGAAACAGTCGCCCGCGCCGGTGGGATCGACCACCGCCGACAGAAGCATGGCCGGCACCGCCAGAACGCCCTGCCGGCCGAAGAAGAGGGCGCCGTGCTCGCCCTTCTTGACCACCACGCGCGCCGGCCCCAGCCGCTGGATGGCGGCGACCGCCTCGGGCAGGCTGCGCCTACCCGCCAGCTGGCGCGCTTCGCTGTCGTTGACCAGCAGCACATCGACCCGGCGCAGGACGGACACCAGCTCCGCGCGGTTGCCCCCGATCCAAAAGTTCATTGTGTCCAGAACGACCAACCGCGGCGCGGCCATCGCGTCGAGCACGCGCGCCTGCAAGACGGGATGGATGTTGGCGAGGAAGAGGTACGGCGTATCGCGCCAGGAGGGAGGAATGTCCGGCGCGAAATCGGCGAACACTCCCAGCTCGGTCGCCAGCGTGTCGCGCTCGATCAGATCGTCCCGGTAACGTCCGGACCAGTGGAAAGTCGGACCGTCGACCCGTGCCACGCCGGCCAGGTCGGCGCCCCGGTCGGCGAGCAGTTCCAGGTCGGCCGGCCGGAAGTCGCTGCCGACGACCCCCACCACCCGCACCGGCGCGAACGGCGCCGCCGCCAGCGTGAAGAAGCAAGCGCTGCCGCCGAGCACGCGCTCGCGCCGCGCCTGGGGGGTCTCGACCGTGTCGTGCGCCAGCGATCCGACCACCAGGATCGACATCCTCACTCCTTCTCGCCCATCTGCTCAGGAGCCTCGACACCGATCAGGCCCAGCACCGCGGCGATGGCGTGCCGAGTCAGCAGGCACAGGTGCAGGCGCGCGCGCGTCGTCGTGCGGTCGTCGCCCAGGATCACGCACCCGTGGTAGAACTGATGGAACAGCCCCGCCACGCCGTGCACATAGGCGGTCAGGCGGTGCGGCTCGCGCGCGTTGGCCGCGCCCAGGATGATCTGCGGCAGATGCACGAGCTCGCGCATCAGGTCCCATTCCTGGGATTCGCGCAGCTGCAGAAGGCTCTCGCGCGCCGGCTGGCCCGGGTCGATGCCGGCCGCCGCCGCCTTGCGCAGCACCGAGCAGATCCGGGCGTGGGCGTACTTGACGTAGAAGACTGGGTTCTCATTCGACTGCGCCCGCGCCAGGTCCAGGTCGAAATCGAGGTGGGAGTTGGGTTTGCGGGTGAGGAAGACGTACTTAGCGACGTCCGCGCCCACCTCGTCGCACAGCGCATCCATCGAGACGAATTGCCCTTCCCGCTTGGACATGTCCAGCGGGCGTCCCTGCTCGATGAAGTTGACCTGTTGCAGGATCTGGATCTCCAACCAGCCCTCCGGGACGCCCAGCGCGGCCATCGCCCCCTGCATGCGGGCGATGTGGCCGTGGTGGTCGGGGCCCCAGAAATCGATCGCACGTTCGAAGCCGCGCTGGAACTTGTGGTGATGGTAGGCCACGTCGGCCAGAAAGTAGGTGGGCGTGCCGTCGGACCGCAGCAGCACCCGGTCCTTCTCGTCCTGATAGGCGGTGGACCGGAACCACAGCGCCCCGTCCTGCTCGTAGGTCGCGCCGCGCTTGCGCAGCTGTTCGAGGGTGCGCTCGATGCGGCGCGTCTCGTGCAGCTCGGATTCGAAGTACCAGGTATCGAACCGCAGGCCGAAGCGGCGGCAGGTCTCGCGCTGCCAGGTCAGGATCTTCATCAGGGCGTACTTGGCGAAGCAGCGGATCGACTCCTCGCGCGGCAGGCGGCGCCAATCCTCGGCGTTGCCGTCGGGCACCGTCACGCGCTGGAAGCTCTCGTCCGTGAAGGCCGCCGCCGCCGCCTGGATGGCGCGGCTGTCGAGGCCCCGCAGCTCGTCCGCCATCAGCTCGACATAGCGCCCTTTGTAGCCATCCTCCGGCAGCGGCTCCGCTTCGCCGCGGAGCTGCAGGTAGCGCGCGCGCAACGACTGGCCCAACAGCTGGATCTGCCGGCCGGCGTCGTTGACGTAATACTCGCCGTGCGCGTCGTACCCTATGGCCTCCAGCAGGCGCACGAGCGTGGAGCCGAAGGCGCCAGCGCGGGCCGAAACGACATTGAGCGGGCCGGTGGGATTGGCGCTGATGTATTCGACGTTGATGCGCCGCCCCGTGCCCACGCGCATGGTTTCCAAGGCGCCGGCGCCGTGCCAGATGTCCAGGGCCAGCGTCGCCAGGTGTTCTCGAGCCACCCGGAAATTGATGAAGCCCGGACCGGCCACCTCGACCGAGGCGATCAGCTCCCGGTCGAGGCGCAGGCCGGCGGCGAGTTCGCCCGCCAGCTCGCGCGGCTTGCGCCGCAGGCGCGGCGCCAGCGCCAGCGCCACGTTGGTGCTCAGGTCGCCGTGGCTGGGATCGCGGGGGATCTCCAGCTGGATCTCAAGCTCGTCCTCGAAGACGCCGAGCCCTTCCAGCAGCTGGCGCAAGGCGGTCTTGATCGCGTTATGAATCATGGACTTGGCGTCCCCGTCCGGCGGCGGCGGGAATGGGCGGCAGTTCGGGGTGGCGCGCGCGGGCGGACGGCGCGTCGAAATAGTCGCCGGCGATCTCGGTGCGGGGCGCATCGCCCCAGAGCCGCTCGAGCTGGTAATGATCGCGTGCGGCGGGCACCATCACGTGCACCACCACGTCGACGTAGTCCAGCAGCACCCAGCGGGTGGACTCCAGCCCTTCGACGTGCAGCGGCCGCTGGCGCCGCCGCGCCAGGCCGTCCTGCACGCTCTCGGCGATGGCGCGCACCTGCGCCTCGACCGCGCCGCCGGCGATCACGAAGAAGTCGCAGACATCGGACAGGCCGCGCAGGTCGAGGATGACGACATCGCTCGCCTTCTTCTCCAGGGCCCAGGCGGCGGCCGCCTCGGCCAGCGGCCAGGCGGGGGCGTCTTCGGCCGCGGGGCGCGGCGCGCGTTCGCCCGTCATGCCTTGGCCGGCCGTGCGACGGCCGGGGATTCAGTTGAGCCTGTTGACGACATAATCGACCGCGATCTCCAGCAGTTCCCGCTGCGCTCCGGACGCCACCGGCGCCAGCGCGCGCTTCGCATCTTCCCCGCAGGCGCGGGCCATGGACTGAGCGTATTCGATTCCGCCGTGCTCCACCACCAGGGCCTTGACCGCCGGCCACAGAGCCCTCAGCCCGGCGGCGTCCGCCGCCTGCGCGGCGTCCACCAGGCTCGCCCGCGCCTCCGCAGGCGCCTGCCGCAGGGCGGCGATCAGCGGCAGCGTGACCCGGCCCTCTTCCCAGTCCTGTCCGGTCGGCTTGCCGAGCCGGCGGGCGTCTCCCAGGTAATCGAAGACGTCGTCGGTGATCTGGAACACCAGTCCCAACTGGCGTCCGAACACCCCCAGCGACGGCCCGTGTCCGTTGCCGGCGGGGTGGAGCGAGGCGCCGATGGCGCAGGCCGATTCGATCAGGGAGGCGGTCTTGTAGTGGATGATCTGGAGGTACTGCTGCTCGGTCGTCGCCAGGTTGTGCTTCATCTCCAGCTGCAGCATCTCGGCCTGGCTCATCAGCAGCGTCGTCCGCGCCAGCAGCGACACGGCCTCATGCAGACCCGCCCGGCAGAGCAGATCGAGTGCCTTGGCGTACAGGTAATCCCCCATGATCAGGGCCGCGGGACCTCCCCAGGCATGGTTGATGCTGGGCTGCCCGCGCCTCGTCAAGGCGCCGTCGATGAAGTCGTCGTGCACCAGCGTGGCCGTGTGGATCAGCTCGACGCAGGCCGCGGCCGTGACCGCGTCCGCGGCCACCTCCCCCTCGCCCTTGGCCGCCAGCAGCAGAAGCGTGGGACGGAAGCGTTTGCTCCGACCTTGCTGGATGTGCCGGCAGATGCGGCGCACCAGCGGCGACCCCTCGTCCATGGCGCGCGCGAACTCCTGCTCGAAGCGCGCCAGATCGCCGGCGATGATCCGCTGCAGGGTCAGCAGTTTGACGCTCTCTCGGTCCAGCAGCGACATGATCCCCGTTTCTGCAATATCCATAAGGACCATTATCCGTCAATACTTAGCTCACCGACGGCGGATCTGTCAATCCGCGTCTCGACGGGCCTGCGCCCGGCGCCGCCGGCGCCGGGTGACCACCATCGCCACCAGCACCGAGCAGAGATACAACAGGGTGACGGGAACCGCCATCACCAGCTGCGACACGATATCGGGCGGCGTCAGGATGGCGGCGCCGATGATGATCAGCAGCAGCGCGAACCGCCAGGTCCGCAGCAGCTGTCGCGGCTCGACCACACCGGTCAGGCTCAGCAGCAGCACCACGAGAGGCAGCTGGAAGACGAGGCCGAACGCCAGGCAGAGGTGCGCGACGAAACCGAAGTACGCCCCCACGCCGATCAACGGCTGCAGCATCTCCGTGCCGAAGCCGAGCATGAAGCGCACGACCTGGGGAATCAGGACCAGGAAAGCGAACGCCACCCCCAGGTAGAACAGCACGACCGCGCTGATCAGCAACGGCGTCGCCACGCGGCGCTCGCGCCGGTAGAGCCCCGGCATGACGAAGCCGTAAAGGCGGTGCAGCACGTAGGGCAGCACCAGGAAGATGCCGCAGACCGCGGAAATCTTGAGCCGCGTGACGAAGGCTTCCGTCGGCGCGGTGAAGAAGACGCGTTCGCCCGCCTGCCGCAGAGGGGCCACCAAGAGGTCGAGCAGGCGCGCGGAAAGGAACCAGAGAGCCCCGGTGGCCAGCAAGGCCGCCAGCAGGGAGGAGACGATGACGCTGCGCAGCTCGGCGAGATGATCGAGCAGCGACATGGCCCCGCCCGGCTCCTCGGGCGCCGCGTTCTGTTCCGCGCGCTCCGGCTCCGCCGCCGCGTTCATGGCGAGGGCTCCGGCGGCGGCCGCAGCTGACGCAGTTCGGCCATGAACTCGTCCACGTCCTTGAAGGAGCGGTAGACCGAAGCGAAGCGCACGTAGGCGACCTCATCCAGCGATCGCAGACGCTGCATCACGAGCTGGCCGATGGCTTCGCTGGAAACCTCGCGCGCCAGGCGCGCCGCCAGCTCCCGCTCCACCGCCTCCGCCAGATCCTCGATGGCCTCGGGCGAAACCGGGCGCTTCTCACAGGCCTTGACCAGCCCGGCCACCAGCTTGGCGCGCTCGAATTCCACGCGCCGGCCGTCCTTCTTGATGACGAGCAGCGGCTTGGTCTCGACGTACTCGTAGGTGGTGAAGCGCTCGCCGCAGGCCACGCATTCGCGCCGCCGGCGCACCGCGCCTCCCTCGCGCACCGTGCGCGAGTCGATGACGCGATCCTCGTCCCGGCCGCAACGCGGGCAGCGCATCTCACTCCAGATCCGCGTACAGCGGGAATGCGCGGCACAGCTCTTCGGCCTCGGCGCGCAGCCGGGCCAGAGCCGAGGCGTCCTCGCGCGCCGCCACCGCGCGCGCGATCAGGTCGGCGATCTGCCGCATCTGCCCCGGTCCCATCCCCCGGGTGGTCAGGGCGGGGGTGCCGATGCGCACGCCGCTGGTGACGAAGGGGCTGTTCTGGTCGAAGGGCACCGTGTTCTTGTTGACGGTGATGCCGACCTGGTGCAGCAGCGCCTCCATCTGCTTGCCGTTGAGGCCCTGGTTGGTGACGTTGACCAGCAGCAGGTGGTTGTCCGTGCCGCCGCTGACCAGATGGAAGCCGTGGTCCGCGAGGCGCTCGCCCAGGGCGCGCGCGTTCTCCACGACGCGCTTCGCGTAGACCTGGAAGTCCGGCTGCGCCGCCTCGTGGAAGCAGACCGCCTTGGCGGCGATCAGGTGCATGAACGGCCCGCCCTGCACGCCGGGGAAATTGAGCTTGTCGATGGCCTTGGCGTGAGCGGCCGTGCACAGGATCAAGCCGCCGCGGGGCCCGCGCAGCGTCTTGTGCGTGGTCGAGGTGACCACATCGCAATAAGGCACGGGATTGGGGTGGACCCCGCCGGCTATCAAGCCGGCCACGTGCGCCATGTCGAACAGCAGCAGCGCGCCGCATTCATCCGCGATGCTGCGCATGGCGGCGAAATCCCAGAAGCGGGGATAGGCGCTGGCGCCGCCGATGATCAGCTTGGGGCGCTCGCGCAGCGCCTGTGCGCGCAACCGGTCGTAATCGATGGTCTCGGTGGCCGGATCGACCTCGTAGTGCAGAGCCTGGAACAGCAGGCCGGAGAAGTTGACCGGGTGGCCGTGCGTCAGGTGCCCGCCGTGGCTGAGCGACAATCCCAGAATCTTGTCACCCGGCTTGAGGAACGCCAGGTAGGCCGACATGTTGGCGGTGGAACCGCTGTGCGGCTGCACGTTGGCGTGGTCGGCGCCGAAAAGGGCGCAGGCCCGCCGCCTGGCCAGCTCTTCGGCCTCGTCCACGTGCTCGCAGCCGCCGTAGTACCGTTTCCCCGGATACCCCTCGGCGTACTTGTTGGTCAGCACGCTGCTCATCGCGGCCAGCACGGCGGGGCTGGTGAAGTTCTCGCTCGCGATCATCTCCAACTGTCCGCGCTGGCGCGCCAGTTCGCGGGCGACGACGGCGGCGATCTCCGGATCGACGCGGCGCAAGAAATCCTGCATGGTACCGGTCCTTCCTGCCCCCGCGGGGGCCGACGCCGCGGCCGCCGGCCGGCGTGCCGCTTCGTAGGCGCCGATCTTGGCCACGCGCCGGCCGTGCCGGCCTCCCTCGAATGCCGTCGAGAGCCAGGCCCGCGCCATCTCCCCCGCCAGCGGCGGTGGGACCCGGTCGCCGCTCAGGCAGAGCACGTTGGCGTCGTTGTGACGGCGGGAGGCGCGGGCCGCCTCCAGATCGGCGCACAGCGCCGCGCGCACGCCGTCGACCTTGTTGGCGGCGATGCTGACGCCAATGCCCGAGCCGCAGACCAGAATGCCGCGCTCGCACTCGCCGCCGGCCACCGCCTGGGCCACGGCGACCGCGGGATCGGGATAGTCCACCGGACCGGGCGTCTGGCCGCCGCAGTCGCGGACGCTGTGCCCATCCTGCATCAGCAGCCGCGCCAGCAGTTCCTTGTGCGCAAACCCGCGATGATCGGCGCCGATGGCGATCTTCATGCAGGATCCTCCCGGCCGCCGGCCAGCGCAGCCAGCGGGGCTCGCCAATCTTCGAGCAGGCGCTCGATCTGCGCCGCCATGGCCTGATAGTCCCCCAGCGACCCGCCGATCGGATCGACGACATCGGCGCCACCGGGCTGATCCTCCCGGCCCAGGTCGATGCCGGGCAGCCCCAGCAATCCCAGCCGCCCCCGGCGCCCCGGGAAACGGCGCGCGATCTGCTCGACCTGCCCCCTGGTCATGGCGATGACCCAATCGGCCTCGGCGACAGCCTCGGCGGTCACGGCGTGCGAGCGGTGCCCTTCCAAATCCAGACCGAGCGTGGCGGCCACGAGCAGGCTTCCCTCGGAGGCCGGCCGCCCGGGCAACGCAGACAATCCCGCCGAGGCGAACTCGACGCCCAGCCCTCCCAGCCTGCGGCCGGCTGCCGCCGCCGCCAGGGGGCTGCGGCATGTGTTGCCGGCGCAGACGAACAGCACTTTGAGCGGTTTCGCGGCCAAGTTCTCTAACCTGTTCACTCTAAAGTAGAAAGCCAACCTGCAGCCGTCAAGAACCCGCGGGGCCGGGAACCTGCCCGAGCGACGCCGTCCGCCGCCGCTTCACGGCCATGGCGGGGGCGGCAGCGGCCCATCACGCAGCAGGCGCGGCGGCCAGACCAGCAGATCGATCAGCGCCGAGGCGCACGGCCGTCCCGCGCGAGCGGCATCGCCGCCCCCGTCCGGCGGCCAGTCCGGGCCCACGGCGTCGATCTCGGCCCCGAAGCGCCGCACCGCCTCCGCCAGATCGATACTGGCCGGCTCTCCGGCCAGGTTGGCGCTGGTCGACACCAGGGGGCCTCCGGCCTCCTCGATCAGGCGGCGCAGCGGCGTGATCGCCGGCACGCGCAAGGCCACCGTCGCGCCCCTTGCCGCGCCCGCCCCTCCGCGGGCGATCGCCGCATTCGGCGCCAGCGGACCCGCAGGCAGGATCAGGGTGAAGGGGCCGGGCCAGCAGCGCTGCGCATAGGCGGCCTGCCGCTTATCCGCCCTGGTCATGGCCAGGGCCTGCGCCGGCGTGGCGCAGAGAAGAAGCAGGGGTTTGTCCCGCGCCCTTCGCTTCAACGCTCTCAATCGCGCGACCGAAGCTGCATGGTCGGCCCGGCAATGCAGGCCCGGCAGGGTGTCGGTCGCCAGCAGAGCGATCCCGCCGCCGGCCAGCACGCGCGCCAGTTGCTCCGGCTCGGAGGGCTTCATCCCGCCTTCTTGCCGCCCAGCGCCAGCTCGCGCCGGTACTGCTCCAGGCGCGCCGCGACCTTCGGGTCGGCCACCGCGATGATGCGGGCCGCCAGCACGGCGGCGTTGCGAGCGCCCGCGGGCCCGACCGCCACCGTGGCCACGGGCACGCCGGGTGGCATCTGCGCGATGGAAAGCAGAGCGTCAAAACCGGCCAGCGGTCCGGCGGCCAGCGGGACCCCGATCACCGGCTTGACCGTCAGCGAAGCCACCACTCCCGGCAGATGCGCCGCCATGCCGGCCGCGGCCACGAACACCGCGGTCCCCGCGCGTTCGGCCTGGGCGACCACCCGGCGAACGCGCTCGGGTTGGCGGTGGGCCGATGCGACCTCCACGCGGTAGGTCAGACCGAAACGATCGAGCAGGGGATACATCCCCTCGATCGCCGGCAGGTCCGAGGCGCTGCCGAGCAGGATCACCACCCGCGCGGATGCGGTTTCCGCGGCTGCCTTTCTGCTCATGATGCTTCGTCCTTTCCCCCCCGGCCGACGGCGCCGGCTCGCCGCGCGGGGGCGCCGATGTCGCGCCGGAAAAAGAGACCGGCTCCCTCCACGCCGGCGAGCAGGGCATAGGCGCGGCCGCGCGCCGCGCCCAGGTCGGCTCCGCGCCCGACGGCGCCCAGCACGCGCCCGCCGGCCGTCACCAGCTGGCCATCCAGCAGGGTGGTGCCAGCGTGGAGAAGCCAGACGTCGGGATCGGCGGAGGCGGGGGCGCCGGGAAGGCGCAGCGGCAGGTGCCGCCGATACGTGCCCGGATAGCCCACGGCCGCCGCGACGACGACGACGCAGACCTTCTCCCAGTCGGTCGCCGCCGCCCCCGGCCACCCTGTCGGCGCGCCCGGTCCGGGCGGCGGCAGACGCCGGCGCCACGCGCCCAACCGTCCCTCGGCGGCCGCCATCACCAGGTCGCACAGGTCGATCCGCAGCAGCGGCAGCACCGCTTGCGTTTCCGGATCGCCGAAGCGGCAATTGAACTCGAGCACCTGCGGTCCGGAGGCGGTCAGCATCAGGCCGGCATAGAGCAGGCCGCGATAGGCTATGCCGCGGCGACGGAGCTCGACCAGCGTGGGCGTGATGATGGTCCGATCGATGATTCCATAGAGCGCGGGATCGCCCGGCGCCGCCGGCGCGTACGCGCCCATCCCGCCCGTGTTGGGGCCGGAATCGCCTTCGCCGGCTCGCTTGTGGTCGCGCGCCGGGGCCAGCAGGACGTGGTCTTCACCATCGGTCACCGCGAAGACCGACAGCTCCGGCCCGCTCAGGCACTGTTCGACAAGAACGCGGCGCCCGGCCGCGCCGAAGCGTTCCTGGACCAGGCAGGCGGCCAGATGGTCCTCGGCCGACTGCCGATCCTCGCAAACCGCCACCCCCTTGCCCTGCGCGGCGCCCACGGCCTTGATCACCACCGGGAATTCCACCCTCGCCAGATGGGAGCGCGCCGCCGCCAGATTGTCGAAGGCGGCGTAGCCGGCCGTCGGCACCCCCGCCGAGGCCAGCACCTGCTTGGCGAACTCCTTGTCCCCCTCCAGCCGCGCGCCCGCGGCGCCCGGACCGAAAACCGCGACGCCCGCCTCGCGCAGGCGGTCTGCCAGTCCGGCGATCAGGGGATCCTCGGGGCCTATCAAGGCGGCGTCGATGCGCTCCCGCCGGCAGAGGGCCGTCAGGCCGGCCGTGTCCGCGGCGGAGATGTCCACGATCCGCGCCGCCTCGGCGATCCCGGGATTGCCCGGCGCCGCCCACAGCTCCGGGCGCTGCGGCGACGCCGCCAGCTGCCTCGCCAGGGCGTGTTCGCGGCCGCCGCCGCCGATGATCAGCAAACGGAGCGACATCATGCCCTCCCGTGCGCTGCGCCACCTTAACGCAGCGCGCGCGCGGCGGACAATCGAATATCTCGGGGCCTCAGGCGTCGTCCGGCACGATGCGGGTGCCGCTCTCGCCGGCAACCGCACCGCGCAGCGACTCGGGATCGGTGATGATCACCTCGCGCCCGCCCTGAGCCAGAAACGCCACGGCCGATTCGATCTTCGGCCCCATGCTGCCGGGCGGGAACTCGCCCTGCCGCAGCAGCTCCAGGGCCCGCCCGGCGCCGAGCCGGGCCACCGGCTCCGCCGCGGGCGTGCCGAACCGCAGATAGACGCGGTCGATCTGGGTGATGATCATCAGGGTGTCGGCGCCGATCAGCCCCGCCAGCAGGGCCGAGGCGCGATCCTTGTCTATCACGGCGTCGACCCCGACCAGCTCGCCCCCTTCCCGCGCGACCGGTATGCCGCCCCCGCCCGCGGCGATGGCGATGACGCCGGCCTCGATCATCGACCAGATCGCCTCCCACTCCACGACCTCGCGCGGCTGCGGGCTGGGCACGACGCGCCGCCAGCCGCGATTGGCGTCCTCGACGATGGTCCAGCCGTATTCGCGCCGCAGTTGCTGCGCGCGCGCGGCGTCGTAGAAGGGACCGATCGGCTTGGTCGGTTTCTGGAAGGCGGGGTCGTGGCGATCCACCACCACCTGCGTGATCACGCTGGCCACCTGCTTCTTGAGGCCGCGCGCCCGCAGGCAGTTCTGCAGGGCCTGCTGGATCATGTAGCCGATGCCGCCCTGGGAGTCGGCGCCGCAGACGTGCAGCGGCATGGGCGGGATGCCGTGGGCCGCCAGCCCCGCGTCGTTGCGCAGCACGATATTGCCGACGATCGGGCCGTTGCCGTGCGTCAGAACGATCTGATGTCCCGACATGGCCAGGTCGGCCACCTGATCCATGGAGTGGCGCGTGATCGCCGCCTGCTCGGCGAAGGTCCCCTTCGAACCCGCGGGCAGGATGGCGTTGCCTCCCAGCGCGATCACGAACCGCCGCCGCCCGCCCCGCTCCTGGCTGGACATGCCCCGCCCTCCAAAACAGCGCGCCGTGCCCGCGGCGGCACGGCGCCCCGTCAACTGCCCGCGCGCTCAGCGCAGGCTGGCCACGAAATCGCCGATGCGCGCCAGCGCCTTGCGCAGATTCTCCCGGCTGTTCGCGTAGCTGAGCCGCAGATAGCCCTCGCCGAAGGCGCCGAAGGCGGTGCCGGCCAGGGCGGCCACGCCGAAGTCGTCCAGCAGCCTCACTTCGGCGTCCTTGCTCGTCAAACCCAGCCGCGTGATGTTGGGAAAGACATAGAAAGCGCCATCGGGCCGCAGGCAGGAGATACCCTTGATCGCATTGAGGCCATCGACCAGGAGATCCCGTCGGGCCTTGAACTCGGCCACCATCGCCCGCGCATCGTCCTGGGGGCCGGTCAGCGCCTCGGCGCCGGCTACCTGGGTGAAAGAGGCGGTGCAACTGTTGACGTTGGTCTGGAGCTTGGCCACCGCCTGCGCCAGCGGTTCCGGCATCACGCCGTAGCCCAGCCGCCATCCGGTCATCGCATAGGTCTTGCTGTGCCCCTCGAGGATGATGGTGCGCTCCAGCATGCCGGGCCGCGTCGCGATGGATTCGTGCCGCCCGCCGTAGATGATCTTGCTGTAGATCTCGTCCGACAGGACCCAGAACCCGTGTTTGACCGCCAGCGCGGCGATCGCGTCGAGATCCGAGGCGGACAGCACGCCGCCGGTCGGATTCTGCGGCGAATTGATGATCAGCAGCTTGGTCCGCGGCGTGATCAAACGTTCCAGGTCGCCCACATCGAAGCAGAAACGTTTCTCCTCGGCCAGCTTGAGCGGCACCGCCCGGGCGCCCAGGAAGTTGATGACCGACTCGTAGATGGGAAAACCGGGATTCGGGTAGATGACCTCGTCCTCGGGATCGACCAGCGCCGTCAGCACGTAGTACATGATCGGCTTGCCGCCGGGCGTGATGACCACGTGCTCGGGCCCGACCGCCAGGCCGCGATCGCGCGCGATGTGCTCGGCGAAGACGCGCCGGGCGTCGGGCAGGCCGGCCGCGGGGCCGTAATGCGTCCAACCACTGTTGAGCGCCGCGATCGCCTTGTCGATGATGTTGCGCGGGGTGTCGAAATCCGGCTCGCCGATTTCGAGGTGGACGATTTCCTTGCCCTGGGCTTCCAGCGCCTTGGCGCGCGCCAGGACCACGAAGGCTGTCTCGGTGCCGAGTCTCTCCATTCGCTTGGCCAGCATGGCGCCCCCCTTGCGAACACGCGCTGCCCGACCGGACGGCCGCTCGCCGACCGCTCCAAGCGCGAACCTCAAACCTAGTCAGGGCTTAGCGCCGAGTCAAGGCGCGGCGGCGCGCTATCGGACGGCGGCCAGCGCCGGCGCGCCCCGCGACGGTCAGTGGCTCAGCGAATCGAGGTAGGCCTCGATCTCCCGGCACACCTCGCGGCGCACGCCCGCCTTGTCGCGCGCCATGCGCTGCAGATCGATCTTGTTGACGAACTTGACATGGATGAACTTCTGCAACGACTTGATCGGGATGTTGCATGGGCTCAGCAACAGGGTGCGGGGCACATCCTTGTTGGCGTAGCCGGAATGCAGACGTCGGTCGGCGGCGATCACTTCCAGCACGCGCGCGCAGCGGCAGCGCGCGGCAATGCCGGCCACCAGACCCGGGACGCTGATGATCTTGGCGTTCTGCAAAAAGCCCAGGGTCACGGAAACATTGTCCAGATTGGCGAAAACGAGGCGCTTGAGCTCCGCCACGCTGGCCTCCTCGTCCTTGCCTCCCGGCTCCGCTGGCGTGTGCGTCGGCAGGTCGTCGCGCCAGGAACGGTCGGCCCGCCCTTCCTCCGGCACCCGCAGGATCAGCAGATCCTCCAGCAGGCAGAAACCGTCGCGCGGCCAGCCGGCAAAGCGCTGCGCAACCTGCCCGCGCGCGGCCAGGAGCTCCGCGGCGGCATCGGCCGCGGACGCCGGCGGCGCCAGCCATTCAGACACGATCGCCTGGAGTTCCTGCCCCAGGGGCAGGCGGAGTTCGCCGTCGGCTTCAAAACGCTGCGCCAGCTGCACGGCCGAAAGCAGATCCAGATCGGTCGCCCGCAGCCCGCGGTCGCGCAGCACGCCCGCCAGCACCGTCACCCGCGCCACGGTCGCCGCCAGCCGGCGCAGCGGCACGGGCTTGCGTTCCAGGCCGCGCAGCAGGGACGCCAGCGGCGCCAGATCCGGGGCGCCCTCCAGCTGCGCCATGAGCTGCGCGCGTTCCGGCGGCGCCAGCGCTTCGTGCAGGCGCGGGATCCGCTGCCGGAAGGCGAGGCCGGCCCGCCCGCCTTCGACGCTCTGCATGAAGTCCCGCATGGCTCGAATCTCGGCGTCGGCCTGGCTCAACAGCGGCAGCACTCTCGCGACGACCGACCCCGAGTACGGATTGACGTCGCTGGCGATGCGCCCAACCCTCTTCTCATAGGCGTCGACCTCCAGACGCGCCAACCCCACCAGCAGTTCCTGGTCGGTCGCATTCAGATCCCCGTGCCGCGCCAGTTCGCCCAGCAGCAGTTCGAGGCATCGCCGCAGGAGCGGGAACGGCGCTTCGTCGCGCGGTCGCTGGGCCGCCGCCGGCGGCGCCGCCGCCGGCGCTTCCTCGACGCGCCGCTCGCAGGCGCCGCGAAGATCGTCGAACCGACGCAGCCACTGGCGGGGGACGCCGGAAGGCGGACGCTCCATAGCCAGGCGCCGGCGCAAACGGCGGCTGCTGTCGAACTTGTGGATGCGCGCGATCATCTCCGCGCCCGGCGCGTGCACGTCCAGCAGCGCGGCCAGGAGGCGAGCGCCCGCCGGATCGCACTCCCGAGCCAGAACCGCCACGCCGCGCAGGACCTCCGTCAGCTCGGACGTTCCCAGCCGCTTGCGCAAGGAGCCATAGAACCGCTCGGAACGGTCGGCCAGGGAATCGGTGCTCGCGGCCAGCTGCCCCAGATCGGAGCGCAGGGCGGAAGGCAGCTTGCCCAGGTCAGCCGGCGGAGGCGACTCCTGCAACAGCGGCTGGACCGGCAACGCCTCGTGAATCGGACGGGTCGCGCTTTCCAAGATCGGCGGCCTCCGTGCGGGAGGGACAGAGCGCCGGCGAGGCGCATCTGTCCTGATGATCGGCATCCCGCCTGGCCGGTTGAGGCGCGACTACCAGGACCAGCCGCCGCGCACCCAGTATTCGAGAGCACCCGCTACGGAGGCCGCGCTGCCTGCGGGCCGCCGCGCCGCTGCCGCCGCCTGCCACCATCCCCGCCCGCGCCGCTGTTCCAGACCCACACCCAGCTCCTCCGCCCATCTCCCCCAGTGGCGCGGGACCACAAGGCCAGGCGCCGGCGCAGCCACGCTCTGCACGTTGACGGGATCTCCCCAGGCGGCGCCCCAACGCCCGCGCAGCAACCACCCGGTTCGCGGTCGCCAGTCCACCAGCAGCCCGCCCAGCGCTCGCCTGCCGGCCGGCGTCGGACCCGCCGCGCCGCCCGTATCCCCCGGCCCCGGCCAGGCAGTTCGCCAGCGCAGCTGCGCCTGGAGCCAGATTCCCGGCCACTGCCGCGCGGCACTGATCGTCGCCTGCTCCACCCGCGATTGCGCCACGAGTGCCGGCGGCAGCCACGGCGACCGGTCCGTCCAGCCGGCGTCGTCCTGGAGCGCCACCTTCCAGCGGGCGCCCAGGCGGACGCCGGCACGGGGGCGGAATTCCGCGGCAAGTTCCAGAGTGCGGCGGGCGCGCGTGCGCGGACCATCCCCCGCCTGCTCGCGGCCGTGGCCTTGCGCCAGCAGCGCCTGTAGAACGACGTGGGAGCGGGCGCGCCAGACGCCGCGGGCAGCCCAGCCGTGCGCGTCCCAGGTCGGCAGGAAGGCGGGGCGAAGCGCCAGAGGAGCGCCCTGTCCTCCGGCCGCCAGCGCGCTGGCCCCCTCCAGCCGCAGACCGCCCCGGCGATACGCCAACGTCAGGCCCATCGCGGGGCGCCGCGCACCACCCCCGGACGGCGACCACAGCGCCATCTCGCCCGCGAAGATCAGCCCCCGCCCGGCTTCCAGCCGCGCCGCCACGCTCCCGCCCGCTCCCCCGGCCCAATCCGCGCCCAGGACGGAGACCGCGCCGCCACCGCCGCCATGCTCCAGACGCACCAGACGCTGCAGGTCGACCGACCGTCCGCTGACGCTGCTCTGGGCCCGGCCAGCCACGAGATCGAGCCGCCACGGCCCCTGGGAGCCTGTCAGGGCCCCGCCCCACAGTGCCCTTCCCTCCCGCGCGCCGGCGTGGACGAGCCAGCCGGCGCCGCCGGGCGAGAGAGCGACCGCCGAGGAGAGGGTCGCCCAGGAGCCAGGCCCTGCCGCCAGCAGACCCAGGCCATGCCGCATCCCCACGCCGCCCGCCGCGGCGCGCCATCGGCCCCTCTCGGCCAGCAGGCCGCCTGCCGGCAATGGGGCCGCGCCGGCGGCGGCGCGGGCGCGCAGGCGCGCCGATAGGCCGGCCGCAGCCAGATCGATCCGAGCGGTGACGTCCCGCGCCGCGGCGCCGGCGTGCAACCGCGTTTCGACGCGCAGAAGCGGCCGCGGGCGAACCGGCGGCCCGGCGGACGCGGCGGCTCGATCCACCGCGCCTGCTGTTGCCGTGGCGGGCTCGGATCCCTGCGCGACCATTCCCAGACGTTCCAGGTCCTCGGGGCTCAGTTCCAAGCCGCCGTCGGCCAGGGCCTCGATCAGGGCCGCCGTCTCGTCCGGATCGCTCCAGCCGAATTCTTCCAGGAGCTCCGCCGCCAGGGAATCGACCGGCGCCGGCGCCTGCTCCTGAGCGGCGCCGGGAACCGTTCGCCCGGGCCCCACGGCCAGCCACATGGCTCCACAGCAGCAGGCGGCCAGCCGCCTTGCTCGCATCACGGGGCCCCCTCCGGCCGGCCCACGGCCAGGCTCCAGCGGTGGGTGGCCCCCAGAGCGGGATGGACCAGGTGCGATGTCCTCAGAAGCAGCCTCCCGGCCAGCCAGGCCGTGGTCAAGCCGATCGTTCCGCTCCCGGGATCGGCGCGCAGCCCGAGCGCGCAGCGGTCCGCCAGCCGCATCGCCAGTTCGCCCTGCAGTGCCGGCGCGCCGCGGCCGTCGCGGTCGAGGGCCACGGCCCAGCGCAGCAGCGCGCCGTCGCTTTCCAGCTCGGCCCAGCGGCGCCACGCCCTTTCCGCGTGCCAGGGCGGCGCCGCGCGCAGCGGCCAGCACAGGCGCGCCTTCATGCCGGTCGCCGGCCGCCATTGCGCGATCAGATCCAGCTGCCAGCAGGAGTCGCCGGCGCCGTCTCCCAGCCGGACCGCGTCGTATCCGGCGCGTATGCCGACACGGCCGCTTCGGCCGCGCAGCAGGCCGACTCGCAGGCGGTCCTCCTGGAACAGCTGCCCGCCCAGCCGCTGCCAGGCCAGGGCCGCCGCCACGGTCCGCCCCCGCCAGCCCGCCGACGCGGCGCGCAACGACAGCTCGGGCATCCCGTACAGCCGGGCCAGGCCGCTGGCGAACCACCAGGCCTGCGGCGCCGCGGGCTGGGTCGTCAGTTCGGCCGCCGCCTGGGCCGACAGCACCCAGCCATCCTCGAAATCGCGACCGCCGCCGGCGCACGCGGGCTCCGGGCAGAGCGGCCACGCTCCGCAGAGCGCCAGACCCAGCAGGCAGCGCGCGCCCGCCGCCGCCCGCCGCAGGCGGCGCAGCTGGTCCCCGCCGCGGCTGCTCACCGCCCCTCCCGCAGGACCGCCAGAGCCTTGTCGCCGCCGCCGGGCCGACCGGCGCCGTCGAGCCTCCGCACCAGCACGATGTAGGCTCCGGGCGACGCCTGCGCGCCGGTGTCATCGCGCCCATCCCACAGCACGTCGCGCGGGCCGCCGCCCAGCCGATCCCCTCCCAGGTCGCGCACCAGACGCCCCCAGAGGTCGTAGACGCGCGCGTCCCAGCCGCTCTCCTTCTCGCCGACCTCGAAGCGCAGATGCAGGGTCCCGGCTTCCCCTCCCCCCGACGGCGCGAAAGGGTTGGGCGCCAGTCTCAACCCGCCCCCGCGAGCGTCGGGGCCGGTCAGGCTGTTGCGGCAAGCCGGCGTGCCGCCGCCGGGCGTGTTGGCCGGTCCCCAGTTGCGTTCTGGCGCGCCGCGCGGGCGCACGCTGACCCTTTCCAGGCTGCGAGCCGCCGGCACCTCCTGCCCCCCCGCGCCCAGGGTCACATGATCGATCACCACGCCGCCGGCCAGCCCCAGATAGACGCGATCGGCGAAGTCGCGGCCGGACGGCGCGCTGTTGTTGAGCGAGGGCCAGCCCGCGGGCACGCTGCGCGCCGCCGCGGCGGCGGCGTCGCCGCAGGCCAGCGGCGCCCCCTTGGCCACCAGCTGCTGCCACCAGTCGCGGAAACGGTCGCGGTTCTGCACCAGCAGCGCCCAGCCTCCGGGCGCCACGGTGATCGCCGGCAGGGCACGCCACACGCCGTCCTCGTCGCGGAGGACGTGATCGCCCAGTTCGACCGCGGCCGTACCCGCGTTGCCGATCTCGATCCATTCGCAGGAACCGGCCGCGGGCGCGGCCATCACCTCGCTCAGGTAGAGATCCGTGATGCCCACCTGGTAGACGCCGGCGGGCGGGCGCAGCTCCAGCCCGTCGCCGGCGTCGATCCGCAGCTCGAGCGTCAGCCGGCCCTCGCGCGCCGCCGGCCACACCATGCGCAACGCACGCCTTTGCCCGGGCTCGAGCGCCTCCAGCCAACCGGCCGCCAGTTCGCCGCCGCCCGCCTCGGCCAGGCGCGCCGTTGCGGCGGGCAGCGGCTCCAGACCCTGGTTGGCGATCTCGAGGGAAAAGACGACCGGCAGACCGGGCGCGGGCGACGAGGGGGGATTGGCCTCGAACGCGGTCACGCGCGCGACGCGAGCGGCGAAATTGGCCGCGCCCGGGGTGGGACGGTCGAGCGTCGCCCAATCGGAGGCGTTGTGGTCGGTGTCGTGCCCGTCGGGACGGCGCGCCAGTGACCGGCCGGACCCGCTGCCGGGATGGGGCTGGCCCTCGTAGAAGGCGGGATCATCGAGCTGGCCGTAGCCGAGCCGATCCTGCCTCCCGTCCGGCAGCCGCAGCCGCACGGCGTCAGGCCCGTTCTGCAGCGACAGCGCCGCGATCGCGTCGCCGTCTGGATCTCCGCTCCAGCCGCGGTCGACGATCAGGAAAAAGCCGCCCGCGGCGATGGTATCGGTCGGGCCTCCGGTCCACCGCGTCTGCCATGCCACGGCGACGGCGCCGTTGGCGAATTCCACGCGGCAGCCGTCCAGCGGCCACGCTTGCGGCCCGGGATTGAACAGCTCGATGAACTCGCGGCCGGCATCGGCTCCATCGGGGTCGTACAGCACCTCGTTGAGCACCGGCGCGGCGCACAGTGCCGCCGGGCCGGCCAGGCAGACCGCCGCCGCGGCCATCCGCAACGGCAGACCGGGCGAGGCGCCACGATCGTGGCCAGGCATGAACGCTCCTCGCGGGCGCCCGGCGCCGCGGGGAGTGAGCGCCGCCGCCGGGTTCAGCAGGTGTGGGAGGAGCGATGAATGTCGGTCAGCCCGGCCGGTGGCCGGCGGTCAAAGCAGTCCACGCCAGCGGCGCAGACCCCATTCCAGGCCCAGCAACAGCACGACCGCCCCCAGCAGCGGCCAGCCCGCCCAGATCGTCCAGCGGCGGTGCGTCAGGGCGCGGTCCCCCGCCAGCGGCAGGTCGGCCAGCGCGCGCGCCAGCCGCGTCGCGCCGTCGTCGCTCTCGCCCGCCAGGTAGTCGCCGCCGAAGGCGGCGGCCAGCGCGCGCAGCTGGCGCCGGTCCTGGCGCGTCTGGGACGCCTCCAGCGAATGCGGCACGACCACCAGCGTCTCCTCGCCGCCCTCCTCGCGCGGTTGCCCCAGAGCGACCGGCCGGATGGCGTAGCGGCCGGGCGGCAGCGCCGGCAGCACCGCGGCCGCGCGTCCCGGCTCGCCGGCCACGGGCTCGAGCGGAAAGGAACGCACCGCTTCCGCCTGCCGCTGGCCGTCCTCGTCCGGCAGCCGACGCAACTCCAGCGAGGAAGGACGCCCCGTCACCGGCTCGCCCCGCAGATCGCGCCACAGCGCCTCGACGCGGATGCGCTCGCCCGCTTGATAGACCTTGCGCTGGCCGACCAGCGCCAGGCCGGTCTCGGCGCCGTCGGCGGCCGTCCAGACCAGCAGGTTGCGCAGCAGGCGGCGCCCCGGGTGCGCGGCGGCTTCGGATTCGGCCAGGCGCGGCTCCCAGAGCGCGAGCTCCCACAGCCGCTGGCCGCCAAACCAGACCACGCGCCCCTGATCCCCGCGGCCGGCGACCAGGATAGGCACCTCGGCGCCGCCGCCTTGCTGGACCGTTCTGCCCAGCAGCAAGGTCGTTGCTCCGGCCAGCGCGCGCGCGGGCAGCACGCGGCGCAACGGCGGGAAACGCCCGCTGTCCAGCCCGCGCCCCGGCCCCACGCCGTGGGTCACGCCCGCCAGGATCGGGTGCGCGCCCGCCTCGGGCGCGACGGCCACCGACCATTCGCCGGTCGCCCATCCCGCCGTCCCCAGCGCCACGGGCAGCACCCCGAGCAGCGGCGGCGGCGGGCCGGCCGGCGGCGCGCCGACGGCGGGCGAGCCCGCCGGCGCTCCCGAGGCCACCACCAGCAGACCGAGCCCGGCGCGCACGGCCGCGGCCAGCGCTTGCCAGTCTATCTCGTCCCGCCATCCCTCCCAGCCGGCCAGCACGACGCAGTCCCAGCGACCCCACGCCGCCGCGTCGCGCGGCGGCGACCAGACGATGGTGCTGTCAGCAAGCATGGGACCGTCCGGCCCGGGCCGGACCACCGATGCGCGCAGGCGCGGCTCGGCCGCGGCCGCCAGAGCCAGAAACCGGCTGTCCCACCCCGGCCGTCCCGCCAGCAACAGGACGCGGCTGCGTTCCTGACGGACGTCAAATGCCAGCGTCGCCCTGTTGTTGGCCAGGAAACTCTCGTTGTCGTGCGCGGTCAATTCGAGCTCGCACACCTGCAGACCGACCGCGCGCGGCGGCAGCACCAGCTCCGCCGTGACGATGCCACCCGCCGGCACTTCGAGCCCATCCGTCTGCGCCAGCAGACCCTGTCGGTCGCGCAGGCGCAGGCCGGCGCGGGCGTCCGGTCCGCCCGCGGGCCCCCGGTTGGCCACGACCGCCTCGACCACGACCTCGTCGCCCTGGTAGACAAGGTCCGGATACCGCAGTTCCTGGATGAGCAGGTCGGGCGGCCCGATGGGGTCGCCCACGCCCACCGCCAACACGGCCGCGCCGGTGGGTCCGACCGCCGGCGCCGCCGCCGCGCTCCTGCCGCCGGTGTCATGGCCGTCGCTGATGATCACGAGCGCGCGCAGGGGCCTTCCGGCCCAGCGCTGCAGCGCCTCGGCGGCCAGGCCGGTCAAGTCGGTGCCGACCGCCTCCGGCGGCGCGCCCGGTTCCCGGGCAGTCCATTCGGCAGAGGGCGTCAGGCCGTTGCCGCGCAGCCGCGTGACCAGCGTCGCCGGCGTGACCGCACGCAGGGTCGAATCCGCGGCGGCGGCCAGCTTCAGGGCGCGCTGCCAGCGGGTCTGGCCGCCCGGCGCGTCGGCGATCCCCATGCTGGCCGAATCGTCCAGCACGATGACCGCCTCGGGCGGCCGGGCCTGCGCGCGCACGCGGTGCAGCGTCGGCCCCGCCGCCGCCAAGAGGAGCAGCAGCAGGGCGGCGCCGCGCAACGCCGTCAGGCCCCGCCGCCAGGCCGCGGGCAGCGGCGGCGCCGCGGCCGCGTACTGGCGCCGCGTCCAGAGCAGCATCGCCGCGGCGGCCAGCACGAGCAACGGCCAGCCCCAGGTCGGCATCATCCACTCGATCCGCAACCCGCCCTCCACAGACAAAGACAGCGACCCGCGGTGGGGTCGCTGCCTGCAATCTGCGGCAAGCCGCCGGGAGTGTCAACCCTGGTGGGCCGCCCCCGCGTCGACCTCGGCGAAGCTGGCCAGCGCCTCGTCCTGGTCGGGAAAGTGCGCGAGCACCGTCCGGAATTCCAGCAGCTCGTAAACGTCGTACACCTCGGGCTTCATCCCCGCCAGCCTCAGGTCGCCTCCCTGCTGGCGGATGCGCCGGATCTCGCTGAGGAAAATGCCCCAGCCGGCGGAGCTAATGTATTCGACCCCGTGCAGATCGATCACGATGCGGTACTGCTTCTGCCGCAGCACCCGTTGCAGCTCCTTCTCCAGCTCGACCGAGGTGGCGGTGTCGATATGTCCATGGACGGCGATGCTGACGGCCTCGACCGCCTCATGCCGTCGAGTGTGGATGCGGATGCTGTCCATGTTCCTGTCCTTGCAAGCGGGTAGAGTGCGCCGGGCTGTCCTGGCGTGGTGCGTCCTTGCGGGGAGAGATCGGCAGACCGGGGCGCAACTTGAATGCGATGTGAAGCGCCGGCGGGCTTCAGGCTCCGGGCGGTGGCCGGGAATCGTCGGGCGGTTCGCGCCGCGGGTCGCCGGCGTCGGCGTGCCGCAGCTCATCCAGCTTGCGCAGACCCTCGAGCAACAGCATGTCCAGGCTGACATCCAGCAGGATGTCCTCGCCGGCCGGAAGCGAACCGGCGAAGAAGCGGAACTCGCCGCGCCGGATCGCCAGCAGTTCATAGACCGTTTCCAGGATCTGCTCGCGCACCACCCGCTGCAAGGCGGCGGGTTCTAGCGAACCGGCCTCGATCAGGATCTGCCCGATGCGTTTGCGGCCGGGATTGATCTCGGCGCGGATCTTGGCCCCTTCCAGCTGCGAGGGCGTGATCAGCCCCAGCCGGATCAGGCGCTCCCCCAACCGCTCGGTCGGGCCTTCTCGCCGCGCGTAGACCAGGGCGCCTTCGTGAAAATAGACGCGCGCTCTATCGCCGCGGGTCTCGATGAGCAGCTTGCCGGTGACCTTGGCCAGGGAAAGGAACTGCAGCACGTCCACCACGCTGAAGGGACCGATCTGCCCGCTCAGGATCATGGCGCCGCCTCCACGGTCGGCGGAGGGGGCGGGACCGTCGCCGCGGCCCCGCCCCCTCCGCGCCTACCCCTGGCGCCGCTGCTGGATGGCCACGTGCGCCGCTGCCAGCCGGGCGATCGGCACCCGGAAGGGGCTGCAGCTGACGTAGTCCAGCCCGACGCGATGACAGAAGGCGATCGAGCTGGGGTCGCCTCCGTGCTCGCCGCAGATGCCCAGATGCAGGTGGTCGTTGGCGCGTCGGCCCAGCTCGCAGGCCATCGCCACCAGCCTGCCCACTCCCTCCTGGTCGAGCTGTTGGAAGGGATCGGACGGCAGGATGCCGCGCTCGACGTAGCCCGGCAGGAAGCTGCCGGCGTCGTCACGGCTGTAGCCGTAGGTCATCTGCGTCAGATCGTTGGTGCCGAAGCTGAAGAAATCGGCGTGCGCGGCGATGCGGTCGGCCAGCAACGCGGCGCGCGGGATTTCGATCATGGTGCCGACCAGGTACTCGACGCGGTCGCCCTCCTGCTGCATCACGCGCTCGGCGACCCTGATCGTCAGCGCGCGCAGATCGGCCAGCTCGCGCACCGTGCCGACCAGCGGCACCATGATTTCCGGCAGCACCTTGACCCCGCGCTTCTGCACCGCCAGCGCGGCGCGGATGATCGCCTCGACCTGCACCTCCGAGATCTCGGGGTAGGTCAGCCCGAGCCGGCAGCCGCGATGGCCCAGCATCGGATTCTCCTCGTGCAGGGCGTCCGTCTTGCGCGTGACCGCCTCGGCCGTGACGCCCATCTCCCGCGCCAGCGCCTCGATGTCCTCGCGTTGCTTGGGCAGAAACTCGTGCAGCGGCGGATCGAGCAGCCGGATGGTCACCGGCAGGCCGTCCATCGCCGTGAAGATGCCCTCGAAATCGCTCTGCTGCAGCGGCAGGATGTGCGCCAGCGCCCGTCGCCGGCTGGCCTCGTCCGACGCCAGGATCATCTGCCGCATGCGCAGGATGCGGTCCTCGCCGAAGAACATGTGCTCCGTGCGGCACAGGCCGATGCCCTCGGCGCCGAACGTCCGCGCCTGCCGCGCGTCGTGCGGCGTGTCGGCGTTGGTGCGCACCTTGAGGCGGCGGGAGCGGTCCGCCCAGGCCATCAACTCCTTGAGATTGGGATCGTCCAGCCGCGGCGCGATCAGCGGCATCAGCCCCGCCATCACCGAGCCGTCGCTGCCGTTGATGGTCAGGTGGTCCCCGGCGTGGAAGGTGCGGCCGCCGAGCTGGCACCAGCCCGCCTCGGCGTTGACAACCAGCTCGCCGCAGCCCGCCACGCACGGCTTGCCCATGCCGCGCGCCACCACCGCCGCGTGGCTGGTCATGCCGCCCCGCGCGGTGAGGATGCCCTCGGCTACGTTCATGCCGGCGATGTCCTCGGGGCTGGTCTCGCGCCGCACCAGCACGACACGCCTTCCCTCCGCACGGGCGGCGACCGCCGCTTCGGCGCTGAAGACGATCTCGCCCTGGGCCGCGCCCGGCGAGGCCGGCAGCCCCTTGCCCAGCACCTCGGCGCGCGCCTGGGGATCGATCTGGTCGTGCAGCAGCTGATCCAGGTGGCCCGGCTCCACGAGCAGCAGCGCATCCTCCTCGCCGATCAACCCCTCGCGCCTCATCTCCACGGCGATGCGCACCGCCGCCGCGCCCGTGCGCTTGCCGTTGCGCGTCTGCAGCATCCACAGGCGGCCGTCCTGGATCGTGAACTCGATGTCCTGCATGTTGCGGTAGTGGCGCTCGATGTTCTCGTAGATCTCCACGAGCTGACGGTAGACCTCGGGCATGACCTCCTCGAGGGTGGGCAGCTCCTTGGCGGGGCTGCCCGCGGGCAGGGCGGCGCGGCCGGCGATGTTGATCTGCTGGGGCGTGCGGATGCCGGCCACCACGTCCTCGCCCTGGGCATTGACCAGGAACTCGCCGTAGAACAGGCGCTCGCCCGTCGAGGGATTGCGCGTGAACGCCACCCCCGTGGCGCTGCTTTGCCCCAGATTGCCGAAGACCATGGCCTGGACGTTGACGGCGGTGCCCCAATCCTCGGGGATGCCGTGGATGCGGCGGTAGTCGCGCGCACGCTTGACGTTCCAGCTTTCGAACACCGCCTTGATGCCGCCCCACAGCTGCGCGCGCGGATCGCCGGGGAAATCGCTCCCCGTTTTCTGCTTGACGATCTGCTTGAACTCCGCGACCAGCTCGCGCCAGTCGTCGGCGCTCAGCTGCGTGTCCAGCGCGACGCCCCGCCGCGCCTTGAGGCGGTCGATGGCGTGTTCGAACTCCTCCCCGTCCACCCCCATCACGACGTCGCCGTACATCTGGATCAGCCGGCGGTAGCTGTCCCAGCCGAACCGCGGATCGCCCCCGCGCTCGATCAGGCCGGCGACGGTCTGATCGTTCAGGCCGAGATTGAGCACGGTGTCCATCATGCCCGGCATCGACACCCGGGCGCCGGAGCGCACGGAGAACAGCAACGGGTCGTCGGGGTCGGCGAACTTCTTGCCCATGATTTGCTCGACCCGCGCCAGCGCCGCCTCGACTTCTGCGGTCAGGGCCTCGGGCAGCCTGCCCTCGCGCTGGTATTCGGTGCAGACGGCGGTGGTGATGGTGAAGCCCGGCGGCACGGGGATGCCCAGGCGCACCATCTCCGCCAGGTTGGCGCCCTTCCCCCCCAGCAGGTTCTTCATGCTGGCGTCGCCGTCGGCCTCGCCGCCGCCGAAGAAATAGACCCGTTTCTCGCTCATCGTCTCCTCCTGATCGCTGCTGCCATCTCGGGCGGCGCCGCGCCGGCGGTCGCGCCGGCGCGGTCCCCAGCCGCGGTTCTCAGACGAAACCCCGGTCCAGTATATGCCGGACCGGGGTTTCCACAAGGGCCGCCGCGCCGGCGGCCGTCAGCGGATGATGACCAGCTTGCCGAAGTAGTCGCCCCGCTCCGGCATCTCCACCTTCCAGAAGTAGATGCCGGACGCGAGCAGCGCGCCGTGCGGATTGCGCGTGTCCCAGTAGATATTGGCGCCGATCTGCTGCTCGCGCCCCAGGTCGCCCACCAGATCGCCGTCTTCGGTGTAGACCCGCACGCGGCTGTTCTGCGGCAGGTTGGTGAACACCACCTGCTCGCCCTCGCCGCCGCTGAAGCCGGCGCCGCGACGCAGCGGATTGGGATAGCAGTAGATCTCGGGGCCGTCCGGCGCGGGCGGCGCGACCACGTTGACCTGGAATTGGACGACGTTGCCCGGCGTCGTGAACGGAGAATACGGGTCGTCGTCGAAACGCGGGCTGAAGAGCAGATCGCGGGTCAGGGAGGCGGGTTCCACCCCGGCGGTGCTGCCGTAATCGAAGGCGGTGACGGCGTAGTTGTAGGTGAACCCATTGAAGACGTTGTCGTCGAAGAAGAAGATCGTGTCCTGGCGGGAGATATCGAAGCAGGCGGCGCGCCGCTCGAAGAAGCAGCCGGGGATGATGGTGAAATTGCGGTCGCCGCAGAATCCCTGGATGCAGGTGGCCGGATTCGTCTTGTCGTACATCCCGATCAACTGCATGTTGAACGGATCGCCCAGCTCGCTGCGCCAGACGGCGTAGCCCTGGAAATCCTGGCACTTGACCTGGAAGGTGGCGTTCAGAGGCGCCATGCCGGCTCCGAACGCGAGATAGAGGCCGAAATCGAAATCGCGGTAACGCGGCTCCGTGACCGGCAGGGTTGTTTCGGACAGGGCGATGGGGGTGCCCGGGATGTAGATTCCCCCGTCGTAGGTGGCGGCGTAGACGCCGCCGCCGGCCTGGTCGAGAGCCAGCGCGGCCACGAGCCGGTTGCTTGGTTGGGCGGCCAGATGCTCCCAGCTGGCGCCGCGGTCGTTGCTGACCAGGATGCGATGGTTGTCCGCCGCGGCGTAGAGCGTGGCGCCGCCCGGGACGGCCGCCAGGCCGCGGATGGCCGGCTTGACGGTTCCTTCGGGCAGCGCCGCGCCGCCGACCTCGTTCCAGGTCGCGCCCCCGTCCGTCGTCCTCCAAATGCCCCGTCCCTCCGTGCCGACCAGCAGCGTCTGGGCGTCCGCCGGATCGCGCAGCAAGTGCGTGCCGGTGGCCGGCGCCGTGGCGGGGTTGACCCAGGCGCCGGTGGCCGCCGCCCACGAGCCGCCGCCATCGTCCGAACGATAGACGGCGTAGTCGACCAGCGTGAAGTAGATCCGCGCCGGCATCTGGGGGTCGGCCACGATGCCGTTGACCTGCGGTGGGATCAACGTGCTGCCGGGATTGGTGAATTCGATCGGGACCAGCAGATTGGCCAGTTTGACCCAGCTCAGACCGTTGTCGGTCGATCGGAAGACGCCCAGGCCCCGCACGGCCATCAGCAGCCGCCCGTCGGGCAGCCAGGTGGCTGCCGTGACGTTGATGGCCGGAGGCGGCGCCGGATCGAGGTTGGCGCCGAACTGGGTGAAGGTCTGCCCGCCGTCGCGCGTGATCAGCAGCCCGCGCGTCGTGGTGCCCACGGCGAACCAGTCGGGATTGCCGGGCGCGTAAGACAGGGTCGTGATCGTCGAACTGTTCGTGAAGACGTCCGCCGCGATCCGCTGCCACGGCAGCGCGCCGCTTTGCCGCCAGAGCCCCCTGCCGGCCAGGAAGAGGAGCCGCTGCTCCGGCGCCGCAGGCGATTGCGCGAACGCCTGGATGCGCGTGTAAGGCAGGGTCATCGGCAGCCCCAGGTTCGACTGGCTCCAGGCACCCGTGCCTGTGTCGAAGCGCCAGAGGCCGCCGGTGTTGCTCAGGTTGATCTCGCCCAGAACGGCGCCGCTCTGCTGCAGAAAGGCGTTGGCCCAGGAGAGCACGACCCGGTTCTGCGTCTGGCTGCCGACCTCGCCGCCGGCCAGCACGGCGAAGTTGAAGAGGCGATCCACGCGATCGCGATACACGCCGGTCAACGAGACCGAAAAAGGCAGGGCGCTCACGCCGACCGGCACCGCGCAGGTGGCGGCGCCGGGATCCAGCGGCGCCCATTGCAGCAATGTCCCGAAACGCTGGTCGGGCCGCGACAGCCTCACCTGCACGCTCTCCGGAGCAGGCGACAGCAGCACCAACGAATCGGCGGCGCACTGCGCCGGTGTGGTCTGAGCCCGGCCCGGAGCGCTGGCGGCGGCCAGGATCAGCCCGCCCAGCGTCGCCGCCAGCAGTCCGCGCGCCAGCGCCGCCTTCGCGCAATTCATCACGGTCAGCCTTCCTTTCGACTCGCCATGGGCGCGCCCCACCGCCCCGGCGGCGACTGCCGCCGCGCCGTGAGGCGCCGGCCCTCCGTCAGGGCGACAGCAGCAGTCCGAACTGGTCGCGCAGCACCCAGCGGATGGCGCGCCTGATCTGCTCCCGATCGAACCGCGATGGGTCGAAGCCCCAGCAGACGTCCCCGCGGCCGCTCGGCTTCGTCGATTCCATCTTGTGCGAAAGGAAACCGCAGGGCGCGCCCGTGATGCGCGTGCGCATCGTGAGCTCATTGACGCCCGCCCGGCCGCAGATGGAATTCTGGTTGCGGACCAGTTCGTCCATGCTCCAGACGTTCAGCGGCCAGCCGGGATCGCCGCGCTGATGGTGGATGTCGTCGATCCAGTCGTACCGCGTGTACATGCGGAACATCACGTCGATCGCCGGGCGCAGGGCGCCGGGATTGTCGGGATCGGCCACCAGCTGCGGCACGATGGGGGTGACCCGCTCGGTTATGTTCGTGTCGTAGAACTCATCCAGGCCCCACTGGAAGGTCTCCGACAGCAACGGGTAGGTGGGATAGCCCGGGGTACGGTAATCGCGCCAGTCGATCCGGCGCCACGAGTAGATGGTGTCCGCGATCGCGCCGGGCGTGAGGTACGCCGCCTTGAAGGCGGGATCGAGCACGATGGCCTTGTTGCCGACGCAGTTAGACTTGCGCAGGCTCTGGGCGGTCGTGACGGCCGGCCAGACGTGGTAATCGGAGCTCGGCTGGTCCAGCGCGGCGATGCCCCAGACCGCGTACGGATACCGTTCCTTGCCGACCATCACCACGCTGCCGTCCGGGTCGCGCCGCCGTCCGAAGCCCAGGGCGTACCGGTTGGCGCCGGCCGTCAGGATCTCCTCGGTGGTGTCGAAGATGATGGGCGTGACCCAGCGCGCGGGCGTGATCGGGTTGCCCGAGCTCAGGTTGATGGCGCCGACCATGCCGTAATCGCCGATGAACGAGTGCAGGACCTGCTGCCCCGTCAGCAGCACATTGCCCACCCGTTCCTGGTACACGCTCAGCCAGACGAACTTCTCGCCGCCCCGCTGGGGATCGGGATTGAAATTGTTGTCGATGTAGCTCCACAGTCCAACCTTCTTGGTCGACCAGATGAGCGTGCGGTAGTCAACGACCTCGCGGTAGCCGAACTGCGGGTTCTCGTTGGTGTCGATGACGTCGAGCGTCGGCGAGAAATCGATCACGCCGCCGCTGCCGGTCAGCGTTCCCTCCCAGAAGCCGTCGCGCTGGCCGTCGCGGTCGTAGTAGACGCCGTCGTCCCCCTGCCACTGGTTGCTCTGCGAGTCGAAGACGTCATCGACCAGCAGCAGCGGTTTCTGATCCGCCGGCTGCGGCACGGGCACGACGCTCAGCACGATCGTGATGCGGGTCAGCTGGTTCGAGTTGTCCCAGCAATGCACCGTCAGCGTGTGCGTGCCCGAGTCGAACGACCTGATCGGCGCACGGCGATGCTGCAGGGTGTTGCCCGGCGGCAGCGACCAGTTGGGATCGTTGGGATCGTTGGGGTCGATGATGTCCCAGCCGTACCGGTAGGCGGTGATGAGGCCGGCGTAGTCGCTGGCCGAGCCGATCCAGCTGAAGGAGAGCGGCTGACCCTGCGCGATGTCGTAGTTGGCGATGCCGTAGATCGAGGTGTTGAGATACACGCCCAGATACTTCTCGCGGACGGTCAACAGCGGCGTCTTGGCGGTGGAAATGGACACGTTGTGCACGTTGCGGTTGTAGGTGGCGTCGACGCTCACCGCGCCGGCCGTGTCCATGGCCTGCACCGCGAACAGGTAGTAGATCAGGTTCCCCTGGCTGTCGTACTGCGGCTGGTCCGGGAAGGTGACCAGGCGGTTCTCGGGCTTGGCGGCGTAGGGGATCCAGTTGCTCCAGGCCGAGTCCGTGAAGCTGAAGACGAGATGTCCGAAATTCTCCCACGCATAGCGGCTGGAGATGTAGCTGCCGTCCGGCAGGCGGGCGCGTTTCCAGAGATAGCGCACCTTGGTCGGCACGCCCAGGGCGAAATCGGGGTCCGTGCCGGTCCAGCCGAAGGCGACCGTGGGCGGTGCGGCCGAGGGGCTCTGGATGCTGCGCGGCTCGCTGACGTAGATCACCGGCAGCAGGGTGGTGGCGGTGAAGCTCATGAAGGCGGGCGTCGGATCGACGCCGCCCTGATCGTCCACGGCGCGCACGAACAGCGTGTGGGTCTGGTAGGCGCGCTGGTCGCGCGGGTTCAGATCGCTGTCGTTGGGAAAGCCCGGCATGTCGGCCGTGACGATGAAGGTGGTGTCGGTGCGCGTCGTGAAGCGCCACGGATGCAGGGTGTCGCCCGTGGCGGGATCGAAGGTCAGGGTATCCTGCACGCTCAGCCCGTCGGTGCCGTTGTTGCTGAGCTTCCACTGGAAGCCGGTCACCTTCCCGTCAGGGTCGTGCCCGGTCCAGAAGAAGCGCACGATGAAATCGGTTTCCCGCAGCGTCGGGGGCTGCCCGGTCAGCCGCGTATCCGGCAGGGCGTTGGGGACCGGCGCTCCGCCCAATTCGGTGTCGGGCGTGCAGCCGGCGAGCAAGGCCAGCCCGCCCAGCAACAACGCCGGCGCCAGAAGGCTGAAGGTCCCCGCTTTGCGATTCAGGCTCTTCACTGCCTCTCCTCCTCTATCGGTGCGGCGCGCGGGCAACCGCGTCCGCGGCGCGTTCTTCACGGCGCGATAGGCGGGAAGATGGGCCCCGTCATCGGCACCACCTTGAGATCCCACGTCTTCTGGAAGGTTCCGCTGGCGGCCGCGAAGAACTCCAGCGGCAGCCGGCCCGCCTCCGCGCCCGGCGGCCCGTACGCCAGGTTGCAGTCCATGCCGTGCACAACCGGCACGCGCACGTTCGTGTAGTAGTGGTAGGACGACCGCTCGGGATAATCTCTGCAGTTGTTCGCGTCGCGTGCCTGGAAACGCCCCAGCGTGACGCCGAGCTGGCCCGTGGTCAGATCGAAGACGTTCAGTCCGCTGACCGGCCCGTAGACGGCCTGCAGGTAGGTGCGGTAAGTCTCTTCGCCGTTGGTCAGGAGCAGGAAGGGCACGAAGAACTTGACCCGCACGATCCACACGCCGTCGTCGTCGATCACCACCGGCTCGCTCAGCGTCGGGCTGTTGCGCAGCCAGTACTTGGTGGTAGGCTCGCGGAAGTCGTCGTTGCCGTAGCCGTCCCGGAATGCGTTGGCCGGGTCGCGCTCCGCCACGATCTCGTAGGCCCATGCCTTGACGCGGTCCCGCGGCGAAAAGACCGGTGCGGACAGCGCCACGGCGGGCTCGAGCGGGTGGTCGGCGCCGTGCATCACGACGTCGTACTCGAAGTAGTTGCCCATGATCGTCGAGTCGACGCCGGCCGTGAACGCCGGCCGGTCCAGCCATACCGCGCCAGATTGCAGGTTGAAGTAGATGCGCTGGGAGCCCGGGGCCTGCGGCTGCATGTTGGCCCGTTTCCACTCCGGGGGCACGTCGGGCGTGGCGGACATGGTGGCGTAGATCGTGGGCGCTTCGGCGGCGCAATCGGGATCGTCGCAATCGAATCCCTGGCCCGGAACCTCGCTGCCGGCCAGGATCTCGACGCACTGCACGCAGGGCGGGAAATTGCCCGCGAAGGGGATCTGCGCGGGCGTGCCGTCGCGCCGCCCGTGCTCATCGACCGCGCGCATGTTGAACGTGTAGTCGAACGGCCCGACCAGGAAGCCCAGGGTGTCGGCCGCTCCGCCGCCGGCCGCCGGCGGGCGCTCCCAGTCCGGCGTGCGATGGCTGAGGCTTGACTGGGTGAAGAACGGGAAGGGATTGGTGCCGTTGTAGAGGCCGCGCGCGGAGAAATCGCCCTGGAAGGCGACCTCGTACGGGACGATATCGCCCCGGCGAATGTCCCGCGCATCGTCCCAGCCGATCGCCTTGAAGACCACGTAGGACCGGTCGGGCACCCTGTCGCCGGGCAGGAACGGGAACTCGTCGACCGCGCCCCCTATCTGGAAGACGCGGAAATACGGGTAGACCCTGGTGTCGCTGGGGTTGAACGGATCGGTCTCGCCGCGCAGCAGACGAGTCTGCGGATCGTAATTGACCACGTAGTTCAGGGCCTGCTTGGTGATCGGCACCTGGACGCCGGCCACATCGATCGTGTTGACCAGCAGGCGGTGCACGCCGGAGGAGAGCCGCAGCTGCCTGACGTCGAACGCGCCGTCGACGGCGTTGGCGAAACTGAGCGCGGTCGTCAGGCCGAAGAAGCTCACGCTGTCCCCGGAGAGGGGATTGAACAGCCGCGGGCGCCAGCAATCCTCGCGCGAATCGTCGCAGGGTTCGTCGCTGATCCGGAACTTGTAGCCGAACAGCCCGTCCAGCGGCGGCACCGTGTCGCGTTGAGCCAGCAGCTCCGGGCTGTAGGAACGGATGTTGGGCGTCGAGCCGGTCCAGGCCAGCGTGAAGGGCTGGCCGTAGCCGATGGTGTCGAAATTGGCGAAGCGGGCGTCCGGCCGCGGCGGGAAGGCGCGGTAGAAGACGAGCTCCGGATTGCCCAGCGCGTTGGTGATGAAGCGCAAGCGCGCCGGCGTGCGATCGAAATCGCCCCGATCGTCGACCGCCACCACGTGCAGCGTCTTCTCGTAGGCCAGCGACGCCCCCTGGTTGATCTGGAAATCGAAGACGGTGTCCGTGCGCGTGGTCCAGTTCCCGATCGCCAGGGTGCCGATGTTGGTGGCCGGGTTGAACCGCTGGTCCTCCTCGTCGCCGTCCTGGCGATAGTCCTGCACCGAAGTGTCGGTCAGGGCCCACACGAACTTCTCAACCCTCCCATCCTGATCGGTGCCGTACCAGAAAATCCGGAAATGGAAATAACCGCCCGAGGTCTCGGCCGGAGCGCCCATGATGAAGGTGTCGGGCGGTTGGTTAACGATCACGACCTCGGGTTCGAAGGCCCGGCAGCCGAAGAGCACCGTCAACCCCAGCAGGCATAGAAAAGGCACGAGCGCAAGGCGTTTCAGGCTCCACATGTCGGCGCGCGACCCCCTGAGACAGGTGCGGGCGAAGAACTGGTCCGGTCGCGCCGGCAAGCGGGACGGCCGGTAGGGGCGATCTGGAACGAGGTGGTCTCCCGGCTGATGGGGTTCTGTTGATGCTTGTGAAATATAGGGATCGCCCCCGAGCAGTGTCAACTTCCACCTTGCGCCGGGCAGCGGCCGGCCCCCGCCTCGCCCTGTCCACGCCACTCATCCTCGCTCAAGGCATGCCCACGGCAGCCATCCGGCGATGGCGGTCGATGCTAAGTCTTGACGCGGCAACGCCAACGGGCGTCTGCGTTCGGCCGTGGCCCCCCAAAAGGGGGCGGCCCCCTTGCGGGAGCCGCCCTGGAGACAATGGTTTCGCGAAGGGACTACTTCACGAGCACCATCTTGTTCATGATGGACTTGCCGAACGCGTCGGACTGGTAGAAGTAGACACCCGAAGACACCGGCTGGCCGGCGTTGTTGGAGCCGTCCCAGATCACGTGGCCGTTGCCAGCCTCGACGACCTGGTTGACCAGCGTCTTGACCAGCTCGCCCCGGACGTTGAAGACCTTGATCGACAGATCGCCGCGCTGCGGCATCGTGTACTCGATCTTCGTGCTCGGGTTGAACGGGTTCGGGTAGTTGCGCACCGCGAACTGCGCGGGCGCCGGAACGTCCGTCGTCGGGCTGGTGCCGAGCTCGCCGAAGAACAGCAGAATCTCGTTCAGCCAGCGGGTCCGGGCCGGCAGCGGCGGCGTCGACGGCGGCGCATTGTCCGGCGTCAGGATGTACATGAAGTCGTACGGCTGGTAGATCACGTCGGCCGTGTACTGGTCGACGCGGTTGTACACCGCCGCCGCGTACGGATACGCGCCGGGATTTCCAGCCGGGTTGAGGAACTCGGCGACGCGCACCGAGGTGCCGGTGGCCGTCACGGCGTCGAAGTCGTTGAAGATCGGGCAGCCGCCGTAGGCGACGTGCTCGACCGTCAGACCGACAGCGTTGCCCGAGACCGGACGCACCCGCGGCGCCGTCTGGAAGTTGATCAACGGCCGCAGGTCGTTGGCGTTGTAGGTCACGCTGAACCAGGTGTTGCGGAACGACAGCGCCGCCGCACCCGAACGGTTCAGGTCGAACGACAGGTCATCGCCGGTGAAGTAGGCGTTCTTGCCGCCCTGCTGCAACCAGGCGTCCAGCAACGCGATGTCGTTGCCGGCGTCGTTGAGGAAGTCACCGTTGGACAGGGTGAAGCTGCCCAGGTCGCCCGCCGTGTACAGCAGCGTGCGGTAGCCCGCCAGCTGCGCCGCGGTCGCGCGGCCGCCCAGACCGTTGCCCACGCCCGAGGACGGGCCGTTGGTGTAGTAGTAATCGATGTCGACACCCTCGCGGTAGCCGAGCGCCAGGAACGAAGGCACCCACTCATTCTCGCCGCCGCGGATGTCGAAGTCGTTCCACCACAGGATCTTGGGCGTGTCGCCCGGCGTGTCAGACTTCATCGTCGGCAGCGCCCGCACCACGAAGGTCGCCGGGTACTGCATCGGCACGTAGCCCGGGTCGCCCGGGAACACCCCGAAGCCGGCGGTGTTGGCCGGCCACGTGGTGACGCCGATGTTGCCGCTCTGGTCGTCCTCGGCGTAGAAGTAGTAGTGCAGCATGTCGCCGGGGAAGAAGAACCCGGTGTCAGGCAGGTCGAAGTTGTACCGGTCTGGCACCAGCGTGCCGGTCCCCGTGTAGGTCAGCAGGCCGTCCACGAAGCCGGCGTCGGGCAGGCCCGAGGTCCGGTACGGATTGAACAGCGGATTGCGCTTGAGGCTGTAGTACATGCGCGGCGTGCCGTTGAGCACCGAGCCCGTGCGGACCGCCACGACGTCGACCCAGATCGAGTCGCCCGGATCGTTGCGCAGGTGCGCCTGCAACGAGATGTTGGCCGCCATGTCGAAGCGCACCGAGTTGGCGCCCAGGTTCGTGTAGTCCAGGACGCCGATCTCGGGGAAGTTGTCCTGGGCAACCCTGAGTTCGCCCTGGGACGAGATGCCCGGGCCGCCGAACTCGAAGGCCTTGAACATGACGTTGTCCAGGTACGGCGCCGGCGTGCCGTCCGTGCCCACGAAGCCCCAGATCCAGCCGAGCTCGTAGAGTCCGAACGCCAGCTGCACATGGGTGCGGCCCGGGACCAGCAGGTCGGTGACCGTGTCGCCGGTGCGCAGGTAGTCGCCGGCGTTGCTGTAGTACACGAAGTTGCGGTCCTCCCAGCCCGAGAACGTGGCCCCGCCGTCATCCGAGGAGCGCACGTGCCAGACGTAGAAGGCGCCGTTGTTCAACGGCAGGTGACGGTACACGTCGAACAGGAACTGCGCACCGTCGTAGTTGCCCGCCGGCCAGGTCAGGACCGGCGACCAGACCTCGTTGTTGATGTGGAAGTCCGGGCCGGCCAGGCCGCCCAGCAGGTTGTGCGTGTAGCCGCCCGGGCCGTAGGTCCAGGTGGTGCCCAGCGTGCCGCCGGTGCCCGGCACGACGATGCCGTCGTCGATGAAGGCGAACTGCGGCGTGTTGTTGCTGTTGCAGGGGTCGACGTCCG
>CAYWTR010000007.1:0-139928 GCA_964461255.1 uncultured Fibrobacteraceae bacterium
GCGGCCCAGCGCGAGCCCGACACCGAGGAACCCGGCGGCGACGACCTCTACGCGGTGGGCACCGTCATCCGCGTGCTCCAGATCATCCGCACCCCGGACGAGACGCTCAAGATCCTGGTCGAGGGCGCGGCCCGCGTCCGCCTGGAGGGCGTGACGCAGGCCGACGGCTACCTCGAGGCCACGGCGTCGCCGCTGCGCGAGGAGCCGGCCGACGGCCCGGAGATCGAGGCGCTCAGCCGCTCGATCAAGGACCGCTTCAAGGAATACGTGCGGCTGAACAAACGGCTGCCGGACGAGATCCTGCTGTCCGTGCTGAACCTCGACGAGATCGACCGCATGACCGACTCGATCAGCGCCTACCTTCTGGGCAAGGTCCCGCTGAAGCAGCAGCTGCTCGAGGAGGCCAGCCTGAGCCAGCGCATGCGGCGCATCAATCAGGTGCTGGCCGACGAGCTGGAGATCCTGGAGATCGAGCAGCGCATCGACACCGAGGTGCAGAGCCAGGTCCAGAAGAACCAGCGCGAGTTCTACCTCAACGAGCAGCTGCGCGCCATCCGCAAGGAGCTGGGCTACGGCGCGGACGAGGATGCCGAGGTCGACGAGTACCATCAACGCCTGGAGGAGAGCCGGCTGCCGGCCGAAGCGGTCGAGATCGCCCGGCGCGAGATCAGCCGCCTGGCGAAGATGCCCGGCATGTCGCCCGAGGCGACCGTGGTGCGCAACTACCTGGACACGCTGCTGGCGCTGCCCTGGGACCAGCGCTCGCGCGATCGGCTCGACACCCGCCGCGTGCGCGCCAAGCTGGACGCCGACCATTACGGCCTGGAGAAGGTCAAGGATCGCATCATCGAGTTCCTGGCGGTCTACAAGCTGACGCGCCGGATGCAGGGCTCGATCCTCTGCCTGGTGGGGCCGCCCGGGGTGGGCAAGACCAGCCTGGGTCGCTCGATCGCCGAGAGCATGAACCGCAAGTTCGTGCGCATCTCCCTGGGCGGCGTGCGCGACGAAGCCGAGATCCGCGGCCATCGTCGCACCTACATCGGCAGCAAGCCGGGGCGCATCATCGAATCGCTGCGGCGCGCCGGCACCAAGAACCCGGTCTTCCTGCTCGACGAGATCGACAAGATGGGGGCGGATTTCCGCGGCGACCCCTCGGCGGCGCTGCTCGAAGTGCTCGACCCGGAGCAGAACGCGCGCTTCAGCGACCACTACCTCGAGGTGGACTTTGACCTGAGCGAGGTCATGTTCATTACCACCGCCAACAGCCTGCACGCGATCCCGCCCGCGCTCGAGGACCGCATGGAGATCATCCGCCTGCCCGGCTACCTCGAGCACGAAAAGCTGCGCATCGCCGAGCAGTTCCTGGTGCCGCGGCAGCTCAAGCGCAACGGCATCCCCGGTTGGCGGCGCGGCCTGACCAGGCGGGCGATCGAGGCGATCGTCGACGGCTACACGCGCGAGGCCGGCGTGCGCAACCTCGAGCGCGAGATCGCCGCCATCTGCCGCAAGGTGGCCAAGCACCGCGCCGAGACGGGACGCTACCCGGGCGCGGTGGGGCCGCAGGGGCTGGCACGCTACCTGGGCGTGCGCAAGTTCCGGCACCAGGTGGTCGACCGGCAGCCCGAGATAGGCGTCGTCACCGGACTGGCCTGGACCACCGCCGGCGGCGAGATCCTGGAGATCGAGGTCGCCGCCATGCCGGGGGGCGGTAAGCTGCTGATCACCGGCAACCTCAAGGACGTGATGAAGGAGTCGGCGGAGACAGCGCTCAGCCACGCGCGGGCGCGCTGCGCCGGCCTGCCGCGCGAATTCATGAAGGAGCACGATCTGCATCTGCACGTGCCCGAGGGCGGCATACCCAAGGACGGCCCCAGCGCCGGCATCGCCATCGCCACCGCCTTCAGCTCGCTGCTGGAGAAGCGGCCGGTGCGCAAGGACGTGGCGATGACGGGCGAAGTCACGCTGCGCGGCAAGGTGCTGCCGATCGGCGGGCTGCCGGAGAAGGCGGTGGCGGCGGCGCGCGTGGGGGCGCGGGTGCTCATCCTGCCCAAGGAGAACGAGAAGGACTGGCTCGAGCTGCCCGCCGTTCTGCGCAAGCGTTTGCAGGTGTGCCTGGTCGAGACCATGGACGAGGTCCTGGCGCAGGCGCTGCTGCCGGCCGAGGGGGCGGCGTGGACGTCCAGTTCGTGACCAGCGCCGCCGAGCTGGCCGGCCGCCCGCTGCCGGTCCTACCCGAGTTCGCGTTCATCGGCCGCAGCAACTGCGGCAAGTCCTCGCTCATCAACCTCTACCTGCGCCGGCCCGGCCTGGCGCGGATCAGCCGCCAGCCCGGCAAGACCAGGCTGCTCAACTACTTTCTGGTCGACGGACGCTACCATCTGGTCGACCTGCCCGGCTACGGCTACGCCCGGGTCAGCCCGGCGCAGCGCGCCGCCTGGGCTCGCCTGATCCGGGCCTATCTGGCGGCGCAGGACAGGCCGCTGGCGGTCTTCCATCTGCTCGATGCCCGGCGGGATCCCTCGCCGGACGATCGGGAATTCTCCGGCTGGCTGCGCGAGGCGGGGCACCCGTTCGCGGTCGCGGTGACCAAGATCGACAAGGTGGGCCAGCCGCTGCGGGCCGCCCGCTACCGCGCCATCATCGCGGGCCTGGGGTTGCCGCCCCAGACGCCCTTCTTCCCCACCTCGGCCCGGCGGGGGATCGGGCGCGACGAGATGACGGCCTGGGTCCAGGCGCTGCTGGCGGCGGCGGAGTGAGAACCGGAGTTGACGCAATGGCACTTCCATTTCTATCCTATGACAATGGCGCGGCGCAGGGCTGAAGATGGGCTTGCAAATCGGGCCGCTCTTTGGCATACTTTCTGGTAGGGTTGCGCCCAAAATCGAGGGATTCGAGCGCCCGCCGCCCGCGGGGCGGCGCCGCTTGCCGCGAAGAGTGGGGCCATGGCGCGCGTTGGCTTGCGTTGCATGACGGTTCTGGCCTTGACGGGGGCCGTGGCTGGCCTGGTGGCGGCGGTGGACGCCACCACGGGTCACATGACGCAATTGCCCCTGCATTCTCGTTTCGGCTGTGCAAATTGCCACGCCGGCGCCACCACAACCCAGATCAGCACCCCGGCCTTGAATCCCTTCGGCGTGGATTTCCGCAACAACGGCATGGTCTGGAACGCCGCCCTGGCCGCTCTCGATTCCGATGGCGACGGCTGCCGCAACGGCGCCGAGCTGGGCGATGTCGACGGCAACGGCCAGCCCGACGTCTACGCCACGCAGGAATCCAGCAACCCCGGCGTGCCCGACTGCACCGCCGAGATCCTGGACGAGCAGAGCTGGGGCGCGCTCAAGAGCCTGTTCAACGCGCGCTGACGCCCTGCCCCGCGCGGGGCGGAGCGCCGGCATCGGTCTCGACAACGAGGCTGCTTTTTTTTGCGGTGCGCGGCGCCCGGCCTGGGCCGCCGCGGGCCGGCGGCAGCGTCAGGAGAAGGCCGTGACCAACCGCGTCATCATCGGCGGCCAGTGGGGAGACGAGGGCAAGGGCAAGATCGTCGACGCCCTCGGGGGACAGTTCGACTGGGTGCTGCGCTACCAGGGGGGCGCCAACGCCGGGCACACGATCGTGCCGGCGGGGGGCAAGCCGCACGTTCTGCACCTGATCCCGTCGGGCATCTTCCACCCGCTCGTCCGCTGCTTCCTCGGCAACGGCATGGTGATCGATCCCTGGGAGCTGCGCGACGAGATCGTCGCGCTGGAGCAGATGGGGTTGAAGGTGCGCGAGCGCCTCTTCATCGCCGCCGCGGCTCATCTGATCCTGCCCTATCACAAGAAGCTGGACGAGCAGAAGGAAAGCCGCTTGAAGCGCCGCAGCCTCGGCACCACCGGGCGCGGCATCGGCCCCGCGTATGTCGACAAGGCGCAGCGGTGCGGCCTGCGCATGGGCGACCTGCTGCTGCCGCGGGAGAACCTGGAGCGCAAGGCGATCGAGAAGGTGCTGGACGCCAACGAGGCCCTGTCGGCTCTGTATCACGCCGACCCGCTGCCAGCCGAGGTGATCGCGGAGGAGCTGGTGGTGCTCGCGAAGAGCCTGGGGCCGCTGATCCGCGACGGGCACGAGACGCTGGCGGGCGTGCGCAGGGGCACCGAATCGGCCTTGCTGGAGGGAGCCCAGGGATCGCTGCTGGACATCGACCACGGCACCTATCCCTACGTCACGTCGAGCAACTGCTCCGTCGGCGGCGCCCTGACCGGCACCGGCCTGCCGCCCCGCTGCCTGGGCGAGGTGCACGCGGTCTTCAAGGCGTACTGCACGCGCGTCGGCAACGGTCCGTTCCCCAGCGAGCTGCTCGCCAGCGAGGGGGAGTGCCTGCGGCAGCTCGGCGGCGAGTACGGCGCCACCACCGGCCGCGCCCGTCGCTGCGGCTGGTTCGATCTGGTGGCCGCCCGCTACTCCGTGGACCTGAACGGCGCCACCGGCGTCTACATCACCAAGCTGGACGTGCTGGACGGGCAGAAGGCGGTCAAGGTCGCCGTCGCCTACGAGACCGACGGCGAGCGCCTGGAGCACTTCCCGGCGCGCGGCGACCAGCTGGCGCGCTGCCGCCCCGTGTACCACGAGCTGCCCGGCTGGGAGAAACCGACCACCGCCTGCCGCCGCCTCGAGGATCTGCCGGCCCGCGCGCGGCAGTACCTGGAATTCCTGGAGCAGCAGCTCGGCGTCCTGATCCTGGGCGTCTCGGTGGGCAAGGAGCGCGATCAGATACTCTGGACCCCGACCGGGGTGACCGCCTGAGCGGGGGGATCCCGGGCGGCCCCGGGCTTTACACCCCTGCGGCCCCCGCCTATACTGCCCGCCAGCGGCGCCGGCCGCGCCCTCCCCGAATGGGCCGCTAGCTCACCTGGCAGAGCATCTCCCTTTTAAGGAGACGGTACCCGGTTCGAGTCCGGGGCGGCCCACCAGCCCACCCGGGCACGCCGGTTGCCGTTCAGGCGGAGGATTCCAGCCCCGCCGCGCCCCGGCGCCTGTCCAGTCGGCGCGTGACGGCGATGTAGATCATCAGGGCCAGGAAGGAAGCGACCCCGACCAGGGCGAAGGCGTACCAGAGGTAGTGGGCGCGGGCGTAGGCCGCCGGCATCTGGCCCTGGCCGGCCAGGGCGGCCAGGCGCTGGGCCTGCTCGGCGGCCGACAGGGTGCCGGGCTCGGGGCAGTAGGTCTTGAGCAGCCAGCCGGCGAAGATGAAACCGAACAGCCAGGCGAAGAACGTGTTCATGTGGGCGTAGCCCAGGTAGAGGCCTTCCTGGCCGCGCGGCGCCTGGCGCGAGGCGTATTCCAGGTACTTCGGGCTGAGGAAGCACTCGGCCAGCCCCTGGATGGCGATGCCCACGACCATCATCGCCGTGACCGGATGCACCGACAGGCCGAACAGGCGCAGGCTCCCCGGCAGCGCGTGCGACAAGGCCATCGCCAGGGCGGAAAGCGGGATCAACGCCAGCGCCACGGCGATGGCATTCTCCGCCCGCCAGCGCCGCACCAGCTGCGTGATCAGCACCACCAGCGCCACCACCACCAGCGGGTTGACGTTGGCGTACCATTCCGGCTTGGCCGTCTCGCCCACGACGCGGGTGACATAGTCCGGCATCGAGGCGTACAGCTGGCCCTGGATGGCCCAGAACCCGGCCGTGATCAGGATCAGGCCGAGGAAGCGCAGGTTGCCCAGCGCGGTCAGCATGCCGGCGACCGTCTCGCGCACGCTGCGCGGCCGGGCCTCGCCGTTCTCGGGCGGACGGTAGAGCAGCAGCACGATCAGCAGCGCCAGCGCCGCGGCGCCCGCCGAGAAGAACGGCACCTTGTCGACGCCGAGCTCGATGCGGATGGGGGCGACGATGGTCTTGCCGGTGAACGAGCCGATGTTGACCACCATGTAGAAGATGCTGAAGGCGCGCGCCCGGTTGGTCGCGTCGGACGCCTTGGCGGCCGTGCCGGTGATGATCGGCTTGACGAAGGAGCCGCCGATGACGATCAGCAGCAGCCCGACCAGCACCGGTCCCAGCTGGTTGACGACCCCCAGGGAGCCGTAGCCGACCGCCAGCAGCGCGAAGGCCAGCGCCAGGGCGTTGCGGAAGCCCATGCGGTCGGCGGCCGCCCCGGTGAAGAAGGGGAACAGGTAGATGAGCGCGCCGAACAGGCCGCCGACCACGCCCGCCGCCAGATCGTCCAGGCCCACCACCCGGATCAGGTAGGTGCGCAGGGCGATGAAGGTGCCGTAGTAGGCGGCCCGCTCGCACAGCTCGACCGCGTTGGCGGTCCAGAAGAAGCGCGGGAAGCGCCAGGTGGTGCCGCCCTCGCTCATCCGCGCGCTTTCCCGCCGCCCGCCTGCTGCTTGGCCCAGAGCGCGTCGAACTCGTCGACCGTGCGCTCGAACAGGTCCAGCATGTCGAGGATCGGCCTCGGCGTTTCCAGATCGACGCCCGCTCGCTTGAGGATCTCCAGCGGCGGCGCCGATGCGCCCGCCTTCAGCAGACCGTCGATGTAGCGCTGCGCGACCGACGCGCCCTGCCGCTGGATCTGCTGGGCGATCGACAGCCCGCTGGTCAGGCCGGTGGCGTAGCTGAAGACGTAGAAGTTGTAGTAGAAGTGCGGGATGAAGGCCCACTCGACCTCGTCGTTCTCGCCCAGGGCGTACTGGGGGCCGTAGTACTTGCGCACGAGGCCGCCGTAGAGATCGTGCAGGAACTCGGCCGTCAGGGGGCGTCCCTTCTCGGCCTCCTCGTGGAAGCGCAGCTCGAACTCCGCGAACAGCGTCTGGCGGAAGATGGTCAGGCGGATGCTCTCGAGGCGGTGGTTCAACAGAGCCAGCCGCAGCTCGGGACTCTTGGCCTGGCGCAGCAGGTGGTCGAGCAAGAGCGCCTCGTTGCAGGTCGAGGCGACCTCGGCCAGGAAAGTCGTGTAGTTGGCGTATACCGGCGGCTGATGGCGGTTGCTGTAGTGGGAGTGCAGCGCATGGCCGTACTCGTGCGCGACCGTGAAGAGGGCGTCCAGGGTGTCGTCGTGGTTCAGCAGCACGAAGGGGTGGGCGTCGTAGGCCAGCCCCTGGCTGTAGGCGCCGCCGCGCTTGTTGGCGTTGGGGTAGACGTCGACCCAGCCGTTGGCCGGATCCATGCCCTCGGCCAGCAGCGTCAGGTACTCCTTGCCCAGCGGCGCCAGGCCGGCCAGGATCGTCTGGCGCGAGGCGTCGTAGGTGTGGGTTTGCTCGACGCGCGGCAGCAGCGGGTTGTACAGGTTGGCGAAGGTCAGCGGATCCTGCAGGCCGAGCACCTTGCGGCGCAGCGCGACGTACTTGTGCAGCGTGCGCTCCAGGTTGGCGCCGATCGTCTCGAGCAGCATGCGGTAGGCGGCGGGGGAGATGTCATCGGGCGCCAGCGCCGCCTCCAGGCAGCTGCCGTAGCCGCGCGCCTGCATGGTCATGACGTGCGCCTTGGCCGCGCCGTCCAGGCTGGCGGCCAGGGTGTTCTCGTGCTTGCGCAGGATGCCGAAGAACGCCTCGGCCGCCTGCTTGCGCACGTTGTAGACGGACGATGACCGGTAGCGGCTGAAGCTGGTCAGGGTCAGCGGCACGCTCTCGCCCCGCTCGTCGACGATCGGCGGGAACTCCAGGTCGACGTTCAGCAGCGCTTCGTGCACCTCGCCGCCGGTGCCGACGACGTTGCCGGTCAGCGCGAGGATGCGCTCCTCGCCGGGGGAAAGCGTGTGGTCCTTGAGCCGCCGCACGTTGCGCAGGTGGTGCGCGTAGCGGCGCAGGTCATCGCTGGCGGCCAGGAAGCCGTCGAGGGTCGCCTGGTCGATGCTCAGGATCTCGGGATCGAGGAAGGCGACGGTCTGCCCGAAGCGCGGCAGCATCATCTCGATGCGCCCCTTGCGCGTCTTCTCCTCGGCGACGGCCTGGTCCACGTTGTAGCGGCTGTCGGCGAAGACGTACAGATGGTACAGCCTGCCCAGCGTGCCGTAGACATCCTCCAGGCAGGCGTGCAGCACCGCCGGCGACTCGGCCAGACGGCCGGCGTACTCGCCCAGCCGGGGCAGGTCGGCCTCGACCGCGGCGAACTCGCTTTCCCAGGCGGCCAGATCGGGGAACACGTGCTCGGGCTTCCACTGGTAGGCGGCCGGCACGGCGTTGCGGGGCAGGGTGGGGTCGGGGCGGTGCGGCGCGGCCGCGGCGGCCGCCGCCGGGGCGACGGCGGCGAAGGCCAGCAGCACGACCAGACCGCCGGTCAGGGCTCGGCGGCGCGGCGAGGGTGGCATGGGGTACCTCCTGGTGGACAAGGTTAAAGCCCGGCCTGCGCGCAGGCCGGGCTCGGCCTCGAGGTCGAGGGGCCGGCGGCGGCTCAATCGAGCAGCGGCCGGCCGTAAGGATCGGTCTCGGGACCGCCGGTGGCCATGGCCTGCGGTTCGGGCACGGTGACCGGCACCACCGTCCAGGCGGCGCCGTCATACCGCCATACCCGCGCGTCGTAGCCCACCGCGTAGATGTTGTCGGCGGCGCTGCCCCAGATGGCCGAGACCCACAACCCGGCGGTGTAGACGACCTGGTGCTGAACGTTGTCACCGACCAGCGTCCCGCGGACGATGCGGCCGTCGCGCGTCCCGTAATAGTAGACCGTGCCGCCCGGGGCTCCCCAGATGCAGGTGATGGCGCCCTCGCGCACCGGGCTGGCGCGCTCCCGCCAGGAGAGCTGCCCCTGCACCTCTTGCAGGCGGTAGAGCTTGCCGGTGTCGCTGGCCAGCCAGTTGTCCGTCAGCGTCTCGCTGCCCCAGCTGGCGTTGAGCCAGGCGGTGGTGCCGACCGCGCCCAGACGCCAGCCGAAGATCGAGTCCTCCATCAGGGCCATGCCGTCGCTGCCGCTGATGGCGTACCGGCTGACGCTGGTCAGGGACCGCACTTCGCCCTCGCTGCGGTACAGCGTGTCGACGACCACGCCGGCAAGGTTGCGCCGCGCGATGGAATCGGCCGTGGGCGTCCAGCCGCCGGTGGCGGGATCCAGCCGCCACAACTCCCCGCGTTCGCCGCAAACGTAGGCATGCCCGCCGGGGCCGACGCCGATGTCGAACAGGTTGCGGCCGGTCGGGCTGGAGACGGCGTTCCAACCGCCGCCGGTGTTGCGCAGCACGGTGCCCCGGTGCCCGACGATGTACTTGTTGGCCGGTCCGGTTCCCCAGATGCCGGTCAGGTCGGCGTTGGTGGGCGAAGGCCGGACCGTCCAGGCGGCCCCGTCCCAGTGCACGATCAGCCCGGGGCGCCCGACGACGGTGATGTCGTCGGCCGCGGTGCCCCAGACGTCGAGGAACCAGGGGCGGAACTGCGGGTTGGGGGGCGGTGGGAAGCTGGGCGTGCTCTCATCGTCGCCGCACCCGCCGGCGCCGAACAGCAGCGCCCACCCGAGCAGAACCAGGATCGGCGCGGCCGGCACCAGCCAGCGGCGGTTGGGGCTATGACCGGTCATCGATGGGTTCTCCCTTGATCTTGGGGGCTTGCGGGTCGGGCGGCCGGGGTGGGCCGGCCGCCGACTCCTGAATTTAAGCGCTGGCGGTGGGAAAGTCCACAGGCCAGGCCCATCTCCCGGCCTCGCGGCCGGCCTTCCCCTCGGCGCTTGCCGCGGCGCCGATTCCCTAGCACATTGGTCCACTAGAGCGCCCGCCGGGCCCGGCCCGGTCCGGCGGCCGCCACGGAAGGGAGATCATGCACGCCGCCGCCCCCCCGACCCTGCCGCCCGGCCTGGATCTGTTCGCCGCGATCGACCGCCTGCGGCGGGAACGCAACGCCGTGATCCTGGCCCATTATTATCAGGAGCCCGACATCCAGGATATCGCCGATTTCATCGGCGACAGCCTGGCCCTGAGCCAGCAGGCCGAGCGCGCGCAGGCCGATGTCATCGTGTTCGCCGGCGTGCACTTCATGGCCGAAACCGCCAAGATCCTCAACCCGCGGCGCCGGGTGCTGTTGCCGGACCTCGAAGCCGGCTGCAGCCTGGCCGACGGCTGCCCGCCGGACGCCTTCGCCGGCTTCGTGGCGCGGCATCCCGGCCACAAGGTGGTCAGCTACATCAACTGCTCGGCGCACACGAAGGCGCTCAGCGACGTCATCTGCACCTCGGCCAACGCCGTCAAGATCGTGGCCTCGTTCCCGCCCGAGCAGCCGCTGATCTTCGCGCCCGACCGGCACCTGGGGGCGTACGTTTCCCGGCAGCTGGGCCGGCCGCTGGTGCTGTGGCCCGGATCGTGCGAGGTGCACGAGGTGTTCAGCGAACGCAAGCTGGTCGAGCTGAAGGCGATGCACCCGCAGGCGGTGGTGGCCGCCCACCCGGAATGCACGGAGGCGGTTCTGCAGCACGCCGACCACATCGGCTCGACGTCGGCGCTGCTGCGGTTCGCGCGCGAGACTCCCGCGCGCGAGGTCATCGTCGTGACCGAGCCCGGCATCATCCACCAGATGATCAAGGAGAATCCGGGCAAGGCATTCATCGCCGCGCCGGGCGAGGACGAGAGCTGCAACTGCAACGAGTGCCCCTACATGAAGCGCAACACGCTGGAGAAGCTCTACCTCTGCCTGCGCGACCTACGGCCCGAGATCACCGTGCCCGAACAGCTGCGCCGGCGCGCGCTGCGCCCGATCCAGAGGATGCTGGAGCTGAGCTGAAGCGCGCCGGCCGCCGGGAGCCCGCCATGAGCGTGCGCACGCCGGTCTACCTGGACCACCAGGCGACCACCCCCATCGACCCCCGGGTGCTGGAACTGCTGGCGGCGACGCTGCGGGACCATTACGGCAATCCCGCCAGCGCCACCCACGCCTTCGGCTGGGCCGCCGCCCGCTTGGTGGAGGAGGCGCGCGCCGAGGTGGCGGCGCTGATCGGCGCCACGCCGCGCGAGATCGTCTTCACTGCGGGCGCCACCGAGGCCGACAACCTGGCGCTCAAGGGGGTGGCCGAGGCCTGGAGCGGCCCGCCGGGCCACCTGGTGGCGGGCAACCTGGAGCATGAAGCGGTGGCGGGGCCGCTGGCGCAGCTGGCCGCCCGCGGCTGGCGGATCGGCCTTGCGCGGGCCGATTGCGACGGCGTCGTCACGCCGGAGGCGGTGGCGGATGCGCTGCGTCCCGACACCGTGCTGGTGTCGGTGATGGCGGCGCAGAACGAACTCGGCACCGTGCAGCCGGTGCGCGCGATCGGCGCCCTGTGCAAGCGGCGCGGCGTGCTGTTCCATACCGACGCGGCGCAGGCGGCGGGCAAGGTGCCGCTCGACGTCGCGGCGGACGGCATCGACCTGCTGTCGCTCTCGGGCCACAAGCTGTACGGGCCCAAGGGGATCGGGGCGCTGTACGTGCGCCGACGCGATCCGCGCGTCACGCTGGCGCCGCAGCTGGCCGGGGGCGGGCAGGAACGGGGGCTGCGCGCGGGCACCCTCAACGTGCCGGGCATCGTGGCGCTGGGCGAGGCGTGCCGTCTGGCGCGTCTGGAGATGGCGGACGACGCGGCGCGCCTGGACGGTCTGGCGCAGCGCCTTTGGGCGCGGCTGCGCGAGGCGCTGCCGGGGCTGCAGCTCAACGGGGCCGCGGCGCCGCGCCTGCCTGGCTGCCTCAACCTGAGCTTCGCGGGGGTCCCCGCCCGCCGGCTGCTCAGCGCCCTGACCGTCCTGGCGGTTTCGGGCGGCGCCGCCTGCGCCAGCGAGGAGGGGGGCGCCTCGCCGGTGCTGCTGGCGATCGGGGTGCCCGAGCGGCTGGCGCGGGCGAGCCTGCGGCTGGGGCTGGGGCGCTTCACCACCGCGGACGAGGTGGATTTCGCGGCCGACGCCATCATCGCCGCGGTGCGCCGGCTGCGCGGCGAGGCGTCGGCGGCGGGACTGGCGGACGAGCCCTCCGCCGGCGGGAGCGGCGGCGGAGCGAGCTAGGGCGCCTCGGGTTCGTCGGCGCAGCGAGGACGCGCGCCGCCGGCAGCCTGCTCGCCGGCGGCCAGCTCGTCGACGACCGTCTGCTCGCACAGGCGGGCGCCGGTGTGGTAGGCGGCCCGGCCGATCATGTGCGCGGCGACGGGCGCGGTCAGCAGCAGGAACGCCACGGCGACGAGCGCGCGCAGCGTCAGGCCGCTTTCGACGGCGTGGACCGCCACCGCCGTCAGGATCAGGCCGGCGCCGAGCGTGCCGGCCTTGGTCGAGGCGTGCATGCGGGTCAGCACGTCGGGCAGCCGCAAGACACCCAGGGCCGCCAGACAGGCGAACATCCCTCCCGTCAGCAGCAGCGCTGCGGTCAGCAGTTCGGTCATGGCTGTTCCTCTTGCGCTTCCGCCGCGCTCGGGACGGCCCGCGCCGCCGCTGTCTGCGTGCGCGTGCGCGCGGCGGCGCGCCGCTCGGCGTAACGCGCGAACGCCACCGTGCCCAGGAACGCCACCAGGGCGAAGCCGATGGCCACGTCGAGGAAGGCCTCGTCGCCGGCGTAGATCGCCCAGGCGGCGACGAAGGCGACGACCAGGGTCGAGATCAATTCGAGCGCCACCACGCGGTCCGCCAGATGCGGCCCCCGCACCAGCCGCACGAAGGCCATGGCCATGCCCGCCAGCAGCAGCAGCAGGGTGGCGTCGATCGCCAGCGAGAGAATGCGAGGCGCCACGGCGCTCATCGCAACACCTCCAGCAACCGGCGCTCCAGTCCCTCGCCCAGGGCGCGGCGGCTGCCTTCGGGATCGTCGACGAACATGTCGTGCACGAACAGGGTGCGGCCGTCGGCGGACAGGTCGAGGCTGAGGCTGCCCGGCGTCAGCGAGACCAGGCTGGCCATGGCCAGGATCTCCAGCTCGGTGCGGGACTGCAGCGGCAGCGCCACGATGCCGGGGCGCACGGCGGGGCGGCGGGCGAGCACGGCGCGCGCGACGCGCAGGCTGCTGACCACCAGCTCGTAGGCGAAGAAGATGATCAGTCCAAGGAAACGGCCCACCCGCCCGAAGTAGCGGGTCGGGCCGTAGAGCGGACGCGTGCACCAAAGCGCCGCGTATCCCAGGACGAAGCCGGCGCCGAGGCCGGCCAGCGAGATGTCGCCGATGACGGCGCCCCAGCCGATGGCCAGCAACAGATTCAACAACAGCAGGTTCATCGTGCGGCTCCCAGAACAGCCTCGAGATAGGGCGTGGGAGCGAGCAGCAGCGCCGCGGCCCGCTCCGACAATTGCCATAGCGGCTGCGGCCACAGCCCCAACCCCACCGTCACCGCGGCTAGCAGGACCGCCGGCGCCAGGCGCAGCCACAGCCGGGCGCGGGCGGGCGGGGCGGGCGGCGCCGGCGCGTCGTCGGGCGCCGCCCGCCAGAACACCGCGTTCCAGATCTTGGTCATGGAATACAGCGTCAGCAGACCCACCGCCAGGGCGACCGCCGCCGCCGCCGGCTGCCCCGCCTCCAACGCGGCGCGGATGACCAGCAGTTTGGCCCAGAAGCCCGAAAGCGGCGGCACGCCGGCCAGCGAGAACGCGGGCACCAGGAACAGCGCCGCCAGCCAGGGGCGCGCACGGTAATAGCCGCCCAGACGCGCGAGGTCGTCGCTGCCGGCCAGGCGCCGGACGACGCCCCCGATCAGGAACAGATTGGCCTTCACCACGATGTGGTGGACGAGGTAGAAAACGCAGGCCGCCGCGCCCAGCGGCGTCGCCAAGGCCACGCCGAGCACCATGTAGCCTATCTGGCTGATGATGTGGAAGGAGAGGATGCGCCGCATGTCGCCCTGCACCGCCGCTCCCAGCACGCCCACGGCCATGGTCAGCAGCGCCAGCGCCAGCAGCACATGGTGCGCCGCGGTCACGGCCCCGAACAACAGCGTCAACACGCGCAGCAGGGCGTAGACCCCCACCTTGGTCAGCAGGCCGGCGAACGGCGCGGCGACCGCGGCCGGAGGCGCATGGTACGAGGCGGGCAGCCAGAAGAACAGGGGGAAGAGGGCTGACTTGATGCCGAACGCCACCAGCAGCACCAGGGCGATGGCCGTGACCGCGCCGTCGGCGGGGGCGGCGGCCAGGCGCAGGTGCAGGTCGGCCAGGTTCAGCGCTCCGGTGCGCGCGTGCAGCAGGCCGATGGCGCAGAGCAGCAGGAAGGTGGCGATCAGGTTCAGGGTGACGTAACGGACTCCCGCCGCCAGCTGCACCGGCGTCGCGCCCAGGACCAGCAGGCCGAACGAGGCCATCAGCATGACCTCGAACCAGACGTAGAGATTGAACAGATCGCCGGTCAAGAAGGCTCCGCAGACGCCGCCCAGCAGCACGTGCAGCAACGCGGGAAAACCCAGCCTGGCGCGCGCCGGGTCGATGTCGGCCAGCGCGTAGACGGCGGACGAGAGCCCGATCAGGCCGGTCACCGCGACCATCACCGCGCTCAGGGGGTCCGCCACCAGCGTGATGCCGAAAGGCGCCGGCCAGCCTCCGACCTGGCCCGCCGTCACGCCCTCGCGCCAGACCTGCGCCAGCAGGGCGAGGGCCGCCGCCAGCAGGCCGGCCGCGCCCGCCACCGACAACGTGTCGCGCAGACGCGGTCGTGACCTGGCCAGGAAGGCGGCCACGGCGGTGGCGAAGGGGATCAGCAGCGGCAGAACCAGCAGTGGATTCACGGCGACTCCGTCCGCGGCGGGGCGCCGGCGCAGTCATCTCCCAGATCCCGCCGGGCGCGCAGCAGCAGAACCAGCAGGAAGGCGACCAGCGCGAAGCCGATCACGATCGCGGTCAGGATCAGCGCCTGGGGCAGGGGGTTGGCGATCGCCTCCGGCGGCGCCATCTGCCCCGCGGGCACCAGCGGCGGCCGCGAACTCGCCAGCCGGCCGCCGGCGAAGATGAGCAGGTTGGCGGCGTTGCTCAGCAGGACGAAGCCGTAGATGTAGCGCAGCAGGTTGCGATCGAGCATCAGGTAGACGCCCGCCGCCACCAGGCCGCCTGTCAGCAGCGCCAGCAGGGTTTCCATGCCTCACCGCCCTTCCGCGGCGACGACGCGCCGGTCACGGTTCGTCCTCCAGGGCCAGAACGATCGCCAGCACCGCCCCCATCACGGCCAGGTAAACGCCCAGATCGAAGAGCAGCACCGTGCTCAGCTTGTAGGCCCGGTCGCCGACAGCCAGCGTCCACCACAGACCGGTCAGCAGTGGGCGCCCGGCCGCCAGCGACACCGCTCCCGATCCCAGAGCGAGCGCCAGTCCGCAGGTGGCCAGCGTCCGCGGTTCGATCCGCAGAGCGCGCCGCGCCGCCGCGGCGCCGTCGGACAGGGCCATCAAGGCGAACGCGGTGCTGGCGATGAGCCCGCCGATGAAGCCTCCGCCCGGCTGGTCGTGCCCTCTGAGAAGTTGGAACACCGAGAAGACTAGCATCAAAGCCGCCAGCAGCCGGGTGGCCGCGCGCAGGATCGGCGAGGCGCTCATCGTCGCTGCCCTCGGCCGTCTTGCCGACGGCCGCCTTCGCCGGACGAGCGCGGCGCCAGCAGGGCATAGGCCGCCAGCGCCGCAGTCACGACCACGGTGATCTCGCCCAGGGTGTCAAGGGCGCGGAAGTCGACCAGGATCACGTTGACGATGTTGCGGCCATGGGCGGCGGGCACGCTCTGGGCGGCGAAGTACGCGCCCAGCGCGGGGTCGTAGGGGTGGCGCAGCACGGCCAGCAGCAGGCAGGCGGCGTCGGCGCCGGCGGCCAGTGCGACCATCAGGTCGCGCGCCCGCCCCGCGCGGCTGCGGCGATGGCCGGAGACGGTCGGGGCGGGCAGGCGCAGCAGCACCAGCGCCACGATCACCACGGTCAGGGTTTCCACCAGCAGCTGGGTCAGGGCCAGGTCGGGAGCCCCCTGGGTCAGGAAGATCAGCGCCGCGCCGGCGCCGACGACGCCCAACGCGCAGATCGCCGCCAGGCGCGAGCGCGTGGCGATCACCAGCAGCGTGGCCGCCGCGATCAAGAGGGGCGGGCCCCAGTGCCTGGCCGACGGCGGCGGCAGCGGACCCGGGGAAAGCGACGCCCCCCGGGCGAGGGCCCAGCCGCACAAGAGGGCGGCGACCGCGAACAGCACCGCCAGGTGGTCTCGCAGCGGGCGATCCTGGAGCAGGCGCGTCAACCTCGCCGCCAGGCGCAGCAGGCCGTCCCAGACGGCGTCGTGCACCGCCTCGGCGCGCAGCGGCAAGCGCCCCGCCGCCGTCGTTAGAATTTCCCTGGCCCGGGGCAGGATGCGGAAGAGCCCCCAGCCGGCGGCCAAGGTCGCGAAGCTGAGCAGCAGCGGCGCGGTGATGCCGTGGTACAGAGCCAGCTTGACCGGCGGAGCTTCCCCGAAGAAGGACGCCAGCGCCGGCCGCACCAGGCAGCGCGCCACCGGGTCGGGGTCGATGCCGAAACCCAGCCCCAACAAGGCCAGGAGCACCGGTCCCAGCCACATCGCCAGCGGCGCCTCGTGCGGCGCCCGCGGAGTGGCGAGGCGTCGGCCGGCGAAGGGACGCCAGGCGATGGTCAGGGCGGCGGCCGTCATCATGGCGTTGGCGGCCAGCGCCGCGCCGGCGATCAGCCGGGGCGCGTTGACCAGCGCCAGCGCTCCCTCGTACTTCAGCTCCTTGCCGATGAAACCGAGGAAGGGCGGAAAGCCCGCCATCGAGAACGCGGCGCCGGCGGCGGCCAGCGCGGTCAGACGCATCGCCGGCGCCAGTCCGCCCAGCCGCGACAATTCGCGCGTGCCGCAGGCGTGGTCCAGATTGCCCACGACCAAGAATAGCGCGCTCTTGTAGAGGCTGTGCACCAGCAGGAAGGTGACGGCGGCGGCGATCGCGGGTGGGGACTCGGCGCCCAGCAGCATGGTCAGGGTGCCGAGCGCCATCAGGGTCGTGTTGGCCAGCATCAGCTTCAGGTCGGTCTGGCGCAGAGCCATCAGCGAGCCCCACAGCGCCGTGATCAGACCGGCGGCCTGCAGGGCGAGCATCCAGGCCGGCGTGCCGCCCAGCGCCGGATGCAGCCGGGCGAGCAGGTAGATGCCGGCCTTGACCATGGTGGCCGAGTGCAGGTAGGCGCTGATCGGCGTGGGGGCGGCCATGGCTCCGGGCAGCCAGAAATGGAAGGGGAACTGGGCCGACTTGGTCAGGGCGCCCAGCAGAACCAGGGTCAGGATGGCGGGGTAGCGGGGATGGCCCCGCAGCGAGTCCCCCAACGGAGCCAGCTCACCCAGGCGCGTCGTGCCGGCGGCGTCGGCGAGCAGCAGCAGCCCGGCGAGCAGGCAAAGGCCGCCGGCGCCGGTGACCAGCAGCGCCCGCCCCGCCGCCTGGCGCGCCTCCTGGCGCTCGTGGTCGAAGCCGATGAGCAGGTACGAGGCGACGGTGGTCAGCTCCCAGAAGACGAAGAGCAACAGCAGATCGTCCGCCAGCACCACGCCCAGCATCGAGATCATGAACAGCGCCAGCAATCCCTGCAGGCGGTCGAGATGCGGATGCCCGCGCAGATAGGCGCCGGCATAGAGGAAGATCAGCGTCCCAACGCCCGCGACGATCAGCGCGAAGAGCAACCCCAGGCCGTCGATGCGGAAGGCCAGGGCCGCTCCCAAGCCGGGCGACCACTCCCAGGCGGCGGCGTGGATCACGCCCGCGGCCACGTCGGGCAGAAAGCGCCCGAGCCAGACCGTCAGGGCCAGGGCGGCCAGCGCGCACGCCCAGGTCGAAAGGGAGAGCCGCCCGGGAGCGCTCACGATCGCTCCCGCCGCGGCGCGCTGGGGCGCGGCTCAGTCATCACCCTCGTCGCCGGGCGGCGCGTCCTGCGGCGCCGGCGGTTCGATCTCGCCGGGGGTTTCCGGGCCGGGGGGGGCCGGCAGCGCTTCGGCGCCGGCGGTCTGGCGCAGCGACAGCGAGATCCGCTTGCGCGCGGGATCGACGTCGAGCACGCGCACGGTCACTTCGCCGCCCTCCTGCACCACCTCGCGCGGGTGGCGAAGGCGGGTGTGGCTCAACTCGGATATGTGCACCAGCCCCTGCACGCCGGGCAGGACCTCGACGAAGGCGCCGTAATCCACGAGGCGCCGCACGACCCCCGTCAACTCGGCGCCGATCTGCAACCTCGCCGGCACTTCCTGCCACGGATCGCCCGCCAGCGCCTTGATCGACAGGCTGACCCTTTCCTGCTTGCCCTGCCCCAGATTCTGGATGTCCAGAACCTTGACCCGCACCTCCTGGCCGGGCTTGAGCACGGCCGCGGGCGAGGCGACATGTTCGTGGGAGATTTCCGACACGTGGACCAGCCCCTCGACGCCGCCGATATCGACGAACGCGCCAAAGGTCATCAGGCGCGTCACCCGCCCTTCGCGCGTGTCGCCGACGCCCAGCGTGCGCCGGGTTTCGGCGCCCTTGGCGGCCGCCTCCTCGTTGAGCAGCGCCCGCCGCGACAGCACGATGCTGCGCCCGCCCTCCTTGATCTCGGTGACGCGGAACTTGAGGGTTTGCCCGACATACGGCTCGGGATCCTCGACGTAGTGATTCTCGATCTGCGAGATCGGGCAGAAGGCGCGGTGGCCGCCGACGAATACCACGAAGCCGCCCTTGTTGCGCTCGCGGACAGTCCCCTCGACCGGCACCTTGCTGGCCAGGGCTTCTTCGATCAACCGCAGATCTCGCCCGCGGCGCGGCTTGTGCGCCAGGGTCAAACGCGGCTGGCCGCCCTCGATCTTGATCCAGGCGGAGATCTGGTCGCCGACCTGGTGCTTCAAGACCCCCTTCTCGTCCTGCAGCTCCTTGAGCGCGAGCGGCAGGTCCACGCGCCCGCCGTAGCTGACGAACGCGTCCATCTCGTCGATGAGCACGATCGTGCCGGTGACCTGCTCTCCCGCCACCGGCTCCCGTCCCTGCGCGGCGGAAGGCGGGCTTTCCTCCAAGAGGCGGGCGAACTCCCCGGACTGCTCTTCGCTGGCGGGTGTTTCGTTCCCCGCGACCTCGTCGTCCATCCACATGATTGCGAACCTTTCCACGACATGCCAAAAAACGGCGCGCCAACGGGTCAGAACGCCCGTCCCGGGCCAATATAGCACAGAAGAGGGGCGGGGGGAATGACAGCCGCTAAACCGATGGCCGTTGCACCGTGACAGGCGCCGAATCGCCGCCGTGCCGAAACGGCCGGAGCCGGACCCGTTGGTCCGGCTCCGACCGTCGCTCACGTCGTCCTCGCGGCTAATCCAGCAGCAGCTTGTCGGCCGCCAGCTTCCCGGGCTGCAGGAACAGGATGCTCTGCTGCAGCAGCTGCACCGCATAGCGCGCGTTGTGCACGCCGCGGCTGTGGTCGTACTGGACGAAGCGCAGGTTGTAGCCGGCCTTGCGCTGGTCGGCGGTGGTGACCGACGCCTGGCCCAGATTGGCTTCGAAGTCGCCTTCCAACAGTGCCCGGCTCTCGGGCGAGGCGCTGGCGTCGATGATCGCCTGTCGGAGCATGGCGATCAGGCCGTCGATCTCCAGCTGCACGCCCTCGATCGCGCCGTCGCCGTCCCAGTCGCCGAACGCGGCCACCTGCTCGAAGCTGGTCACCCCGCCGTGGCAGGGGCGGCACGCCTCGACGGTGGGCAGGAAGGTGTGTCCCGTGTACGCGGGCGTTCCCTCGTGCGCGTGCGTGTGGCAGTTGACGCAGCCGTCCTGGATGGCCAGATGCGTGCTGGAGCCCCAGGCGAAGGCGGGGTTGATGCCCTCGTAGGCGCCGGTGCCGGCCAGCATGTCGCCCTGGTTGCTGTGGTGGGGGCCGAACTGCGCCGACCCGTTGTTGATCTGGTCGAGGATGTTGGTCGGCGTGCGGCGCCCGTTGTGGCACGCCATGCAAAGACGGCCCGCGCCGGCCTCGGGGATGACCGAGCCGTCGGGCAGGACGATGTCGCTGGCGGCCGCGTTGCGCAGGTTGGCGCGGTTGTCGTTGCCGTGCGGGTCGTGGCAGACGGCGCAGGTGATGTCCTCGGTCGCCGTCACCGCCGCGGGATTGACGAAGGCGCCGGGGTTGTCCAGGTAGGAGGCGGCGTACGCGCCGTTGTGGCACTTCACGCAGGCGGCGCGCGTGGCGCCGCTGAGATCGCGCGAATCGCCGTGGGCGGAAGAGGCCCACTCGTCGTAGGTCGGATGGTGAGCCCCGTTGTGGCAAGTGCCGCAATCGGCGGCGTCCAGGCTGGCCGGCAGGCCCGCCGCGGCGCCCGGATGCTCGCTGCCGGGACCGTGGCAGTTCTCGCACTGCACGCCGCGCAGCGCGGCGATGGGGATGTCGTTGTAGGCGCCGTTGTTCAGGGCCGGATCGGCGCCTACGCCCTTGCTGCCGACGGTGTGGCATTGCAGGCAGTAGGGGTTGTCCTGCACGCCGATGGCGGCGAGCGTCTCGTAGGCGCGCGCGTGGCCGGTCGCCGACCAGGCCTGGTGCGTGCCGACATGGCAGAAGCCGCAGTAGGCGGCGCCCTTGTAGACGGGGGAATCGGTCGGCACGTAGTGCGTCACGGTCAGCGCGATGGTGGCGGCCCGCGCATTGCCCGCGGCGTCCACGGCGACCGCGCGCACCGTCGGGTTCTGCGGCGGCACCGTGTCGGGCGCGCGCCATTCGACCGTGTCGGAGGCGATCTGTCGCAGCGTGCCGAGCGAGGCCTGCCAGGTGTAGGTCAGGTTCTGCCCGACCGCCCTCGCGGCGATGCGCGTCCGGTTGGCGATCACCACCGTGGTGCTCTGCGCCTGCAGCTCCAGGCCGATCTCCACGCCGACGGCGACGCTGCGCGAGGTGGACAGGTTGCGGTCGTTGATGACCGTCACCGTCACCATGTGCACGCCGGGCGCGTTGGGCGCCGTCCAGAGCGTTAGCGGCGAGGTCGGCGCGCTGAAGGTGCCGCCCGTGGCGGTCCAGAGGTAGGCAAGGCCGTCGCCGGACGCCGTGACCTGGAGCGAAACCTGGCCGCCCTGGTCGACGATGGCGGGCGTGGCCTGGATCTCCGAAACCAACGGCTGGGTTCCCGGGCTGGTCGCGTCGTCGTCGTCGCAAGAGCCCAGCGCGAGCAGCAATGCGCAGCCGCCCAGCAAAGCCAGCAATCGCCTTTGATTGGTCATCTGCATATGCCTCCCCTTGGACCTGCCGCTGATGCCGGCCTGCATCCCTCGTCGCCGGCCGTTGCGGCCGGGACGACACCATCATCCCACGAATCACTATGATATGCACCGACCGAGCCTGAGCGTCAAGCGCAATCGTCAATGTTTAATGATTTTATATTGACAATTAACTTCAAATTAATCAACAAATTATACCTTGACACCCACCGCGGGCGCAGACAATATCCTTGTGGTTTGTGGGGATATCGGACCGCTTGCCCCGGTGCGGTTTCCGCGCGGTTTGGCTGCAGAGGGAGGAATCATGATTCGCCTCAGGTCATCGCTCATCGCGTGGTCGATCCTGACCGGCTGCCTGGCCCTGCTGGCTGGCTGCGAGGAAGATCTCGAACCGGTGCGCCTGCCGGGCGAGGTGACGTTCGAGAACGCCTATGTGGGGGCCGAGGCGTGCCGCTCCTGCCACCAGGCCGAGTACGCGGTCTTCAAGACCAGCGGGCACGGCTACAAGCTCAACCGTGTCAGCGGCGCGCCGCCGATCTATCCCTACAGCGCTGTCCAGAATCCGCCGGCGGGCTACGACTGGGACGACATCCTCTACGTCATCGGCGGATTCGGCTGGAAGGCGCGTTTCATCGACCGGCAGGGCTACATCATCACCGGCAACGCCGTGCAGTGGAACCTGGAGACCAGCCAGTGGGTGGCGTACGAGGCATCGGCCGTGAACAAGCCGTACGACTGCGGCCCCTGCCACACCACCGGCTACCATCCGGCGGGCAACCAGCTGGGCCTGCCCGGCCTGATCGGCACCTGGGCCGAAGACGGCATCACCTGCGAGGCATGCCACGGCCCCGGCGGGCAGCACGTGCTCTCGCGTCAAGCGCGGCACATCGTCGTCGATCGGCGCAGCGAACGCTGCGGCGAGTGCCACACGCGCGACGCCCAGCGTCGCATCCAGGCTAGCGGTGGCTTCATCCAGCACCACGAGCAGTACGACGAGATGATCGCCGCGGGCCACCGCAACCTGACCTGCGTCTCCTGCCACGATCCCCACGCCTCGACCAAGTACAATCCGGCGCAGGGGGTCGTGCTCGATTGCCAGACCTGCCACGGCGGGATCGAGGTGTACAACGTCGGCGACGGGGCCCACACCTGCGTCAACTGCCACATGCCCTTCGCCACCCGCACGGCGGTCACCCGCGGGCAGTTCACGGGCGATGTCCGCACCCACATCTTCCGCATCAACGCCGATCCGGACGCGCCGCAGTTCTACCAGGAGGACGGCAAGACCTTCTCCCACGGCTATCTGACCACCGATTTCGCCTGCCTGGCCTGCCACACCGGCCGCGACCGGCAGTGGGCCGCCAGCTACGCCGGCACGATCCACTCGGCGGGCAAGGGCGGCGCGTTGCTGGCGGGGCGGTGAGGAGCATGAGCGGCGCGCGGGCCTGCGGGTTCCTGCTGGCCGGGGCGGTGGCGGCCGCCGCGGTGGGCGCCGCCCTCGGCGGCGGCGGGGCGGCGGGCGGACGCTGGGCGCCCCCGCCGGACGCGCTCTACGTCGGCGCCGACGCCTGCGCCGACTGCCACGACGACGTCGCGGCCGCGCACGCCGGTTCGGCCCACGCCATCGCACGGGGGCAGACGGTGCCGGGCTCGGACGTCACCGTGTGCGAGGCCTGCCACGGGCCGGGCAGCCTTCACGTCGAGGAGGGGGGAGAGGGATGGATCGCCGGCAAGGCGGCGCTGCGGTCGCTCGCGCCCGACGCCGCCGCCGACCTCTGCCTGCAGTGCCACACGGCGTTGAAGGCGGTCTGGCACGACGGCGACCATGCCTCCGCGCCGTGGGCGTGCGCCGGCTGCCACGCCGACCAGGCCCATTTCGCCGGCGGCACACGGCCGGCGGCCGACTACCGCGTCGCCGGCGAGTTCTGCCTGCAATGCCATCCCGCGCAGGTCGCAGAATTCCGCCTGCAGCACCGGCATCCGGTGCTCGAGGGGCAGATGTCGTGCGCCGACTGCCACGAGCCGCACGGCCGGGCGGCCGGCGCCGCCGCCTTCCTGGACGAGAACGCGGCCTGCCTGCGTTGCCACGCCGAGCTGGCCGGCCCCTTCGTCTTCGAGCACGAGGCCGCCGCGGGTCAGAGCTGTCTGGAATGCCATCGACCCCATGGCTCGCCCAACGACCGCCTGTTGACGCAGGACAACAATTCGCTCTGCCTGCGCTGCCACTACGAGCCGGGCTTCCCGATCCTCGGCGCGGTCGATCACGCGGAATTCCTGGGACGGAGGGCCCGTTGTTACGACTGCCACGTGGAGATCCACGGGTCGAATCGGGACGAGTTCTTCCGCATCCCCTAGAGGAGCCGGGCATGCTGCGTAATCGGGGAAGCAGGGAGTGGCGGGGCGGGCGCTGCCGCGGCGGGCGTGCGGCGGCGCGGCTGGCGCCGGTCGCGATGCTGCTGATCGCGGTCGCCGCGGGCGCGCGGACGGACGAGCAAGATCCCGCGGCGCCGGTCGCCGCGTCGGGCAGCGGGCGGATCTGGGCTGCGCCCGGCGACACGGTCGGCTGGAGCGAACGCGTGACCATCGGCCTTCACCTGCTCGAGAGCGAGGGGGACGCCGGCCAGCTCGCCAACGACACCGGCCTGCGCGACCGCGACGTCCTGACGGCCTTGCTGGCCCTCAGGCGCGAGGACGGCGACGGCCGCTACCTGACCGCCCGCGGCTGGCTGAGCACGGACGATCAGATGCCCGGGTCCCTGAGGCTGCGCGCCGGCGAGCCGGGGCGCGCGGCGTTGCGGGCCAGCTACGAGCGCTCGTTGCGCTACGATCCGGCCGGGGCCCGCGATCCGTACCTGACCCCGGGTTTGCCGGCCGCGCTGGACGCGCTGCCGCGGGTGCGGCGCGAGACCGTAGCGCTGGATTACCGCCGCCTGCTGCCTGGCGGCTGGCGCGTGCGGGCCGGCTACGAGTACGGAGTCCAGGACGGCCTGCGCGCGGGTCTGCCGCGCAGCCTGGCCGCCGACGGCAACACCTACGGCGCGCCGGCGGCCGCGGCGCGCGACCTGTGGCGGCATCGCCTCCACGCCGGCGGCGATCTGGCCGCCGGCGCCTGGGCGCTGGACTGGCGGCTGGAACACCAGCGGGACGGCGGCCGGCGCGCGCTCGAGACGACCTGGGAGACCGGGGGCGTGGCGCTGGCGGACCGCAGCCGGGCGGCTCTCGAGGGGCGCGCCTGGCACCTGAGGTTGGGTTCCAGCTACGACGCCTCCGAACGCCTGCGCCTGTTCGCTCACTACGGTTATCAGCACCTGGCCGCGCGGCCCGACGAGGAGCGGACGCAGGAGCCGGCGCTGGCGCCGGGGGCGGCTTATCGCCTGGACGCGACCGACAACCGCGCGCAAAGCCACGCCGTCATGGCCGGCGCCCTGTACCGCCCCCGTCCCGGGTGGCGCCTGCGCGCCACGGCCCGCCTGCAGCGGCTGGACCAGGAGGGGGTCGCGGCCATCGATCGCGAACCCGCCGGGCGCGCCGGCTCGCGCGCGGGCCTGGACAAGGAAAGACGGCGGCAGGTCTACGGCCTGGACATCGCCGGTGCGCGCGCCCGCGCGCTGCACTGGTCCGCCGCCTACCGCTACGAGCGCAGCGACGAGACGAGGAACCTGGTCTCGCTGGACGAGTACCTGGACGGCAACGTCCTGCTGCGCGTGCAGGCGGGCCGGCGCGACCGCGATCAGCACGACATCTCCCTGAAGGCCAGGCACCGGCTGTCGGCGCGCTGGACGCTGAGCGAACGCCTGAGCTACCGGCGCGAGGACATCGCGCAGCGCGAGACGGCGCTGGTCGGCATGTACGCCCAGGGGGACCGCCGCTGGAGCCGCTGGCGAGGCGAGATCGCGGCGCGCGGCCGGCTGGCCGGGGACCTGTTCCTGGACGCGGGCTACCTGGGTCTGCGCGAGGAGTTCACGCGGCTCGACCTGGCCGGCGCGGGCACGTCGTGGGACGCCGACCGCTTCTTCGCCAACGCCAGCTGGGCCCCGGCCGGCCGCGTGACCCTCTTCGGGGCCTTCGCCATCGGCCGCGAGAACTACGACCTCGACACTGCGCCGCCGGCCGCGGCGACCGACCCGCTGGCCTACAATCCGGTGGCCTATGAGGGGATCACCTACCGCTTCGCCCCCGGCGTGACGCTGCGCCCCGGCGCGCGCTGGGAGGTCGAGGCGCACCACGAACGCGTGCGCAACCGCGAGTCGGTGTCGAACGATTCGAACCGCTGGTATGGCCGCGCGACCTGGCGGGCGGCGCCGTCCTGGCTGCTGTCGGCCACCTACCGGCGTTACGAGTTCGCCGCGCGCGATCCCGCCGGCGATCACACCGCCGACCTGCTCGGGCTGGCGGCCAGCCGCGACTTCTGATTCCTGGCGGCGGCGGCCGCCCGCCGCGCTTATGCTGTGCCGCGATCCCTGGCGGGACGGCGCAGAGCGCGTTCCGCCGCGTGCCCTTGACCGCTCGACCGACGAGGATCGACATGGCGGATCCGGAGCTGGCCTCCCGGCGCTGCATCCCCTGCCGCGGCGGCGTGCCGCCGCTGACCCCGGCGCAGATCGAGCCGCTGCTGGCGCGGCTGACCGGCTGGGAGGTCGTCGACGCTCATCATCTGACCAAGACTTACGCCTTCCCTGACTTCGCCGCGGCGCTGGCGTTCGTCAACCAGGTGGGCGCCCTGGCCGAGGCCGAGGCGCACCATCCCGACCTGCACCTGGCGTGGGGGCGCGTGCGCGTGGAGATCTGGACGCACAAGATCGACGGCCTGACCGAGAGCGATTTCATCCTGGCGGCGAAGATCGACGCGCTGCCGGGCAGAGCCGTCGGCGGCGGCCGCTAGCCCAGGTAGCGCTGCGCCCAGGCGGCGATGACGGCGCCGGCGTAGCGGCCGTCGGCCTCGTCCAGCAGCAGGTGGTCGGCGCCGGCGAGCGAGACGAAGCTCTTGGGATGGCGCGCCGCGCGGAACAGCGCGGCGGCGTGGGCGATGTCCACGGTGTCGTCCTGCGGGGAGTGCAGGATGAGCAGGGCGCGTCCGAGCGCGCGCACCGCCTCGCTCGCGCGGTGCCTCTCGAGGTCGGCGAAGAACTGCGGGCGCAGGGTGAACGAGCGTCCGGCCAGTTGCAGTTGAGCCTGGCCCGTCGCCAGGGCCTCCTGCCGCTTGCGCGCCAGCAGCTCGTTGAGGTGGCCCGGTTCGCTGGGGGCGGCGATGACCGCCACGGCCGTCACCGACGGCAGCTCGCGCGCCGCCTGCAGGACGGCCGCGCCGCCGAGCGAGTGTCCCACCAGCAGCCGCGGCGCGCCGACGTTGCGCTCCAGGTAGGCCGCGGCGTCTATCAGATCGGCCCGATTCGAAGTCAGGTTCGTGTCGGCGAACTCGCCCTCGCTCTCCCCGATGCCCGCGAAGTCGAAGCGCAGCACCGCCAGGCCGCGCGCGGTCAGCTCGCGGTCGATGTGCACGATCGACTTGAGGTTCTTGCCGCAGGTGAAGCAGTGGGCGAAGAGCGCGGTGGCGGCCGGCGGTCCGTCGTCCGGCAGATCGAGGATGCCGGCCAGCTTGCGCCCGGAACGGTTGGCGAAGGCGACGCGACGCGACTTCATGATGCTCCCGGAGCCTTGGAGTGGCGCTGCCGGCCAGGCGAACGCGCGCAGTCTAGCGCGCCCGGCGGCGCTCGGCAAGATCGGCGAGCTGCGATGTGGCGAGCTGTGATATGCTGCGACGGCGCCGCGTCAGCGACCGCCGCGCCGGCCGGATCCCTGACGCCGCGGGAGGCCAGGATGACGCGTCCGCACGCCAGCCTGCTCGGCGCCGCCGCGCTCTCCCTGTTCGCCGTGCTGGGAGCTGCGCCGCCCGCCGCCGCCGGCGATGACGATCGCTGGTCCGACCTCTTCTACTTTGACGGCAGCCTCGACGGCGCCATCCACGCCCTGCTGCCCCTGGGCGACCAGCTGATCGCCGGCGGCGCGTTCGCCCGATCCGGCAACACGGCCTCCGCCCGCGCCGCCCTCTGGGACGGCCAGGCGTGGCGGCCGCTCGGCGACGGTCCGCCGCGCGAGGTGCGGGCGCTGGCGATGTTCCAGAGCGCTCTCTACGCCGGTGGCCACCGCTGGGACGGGGCGCAGTGGGTCGACGCCTTGCAGGCCAACGACGCCGTGCACGCGCTGCTGCCGCACGGAGGCGTGCTCTACGCGGCGGGACAGTTCACGTGGGCCGGCGGCATCGACGCGGCGCGCATCGTGGCCTGGGACGGCGCGTTCTGCACGCCGCTGGGGGCGGGCTTCGACCACAACGTCAACTCCCTGGCGCTGCATGACGGCCTGCTGGTGGCGGGAGGCTTCTTCACCCAGGCCGGAGGGCGGCCCGCTGCGCGCGTGGCGGTCTGGGACGGAACCGGCTGGGCGCCGCTTGGCGAGGGCCTCGATGGCGTGCAGCAGTGGTGCTGCGATCCCTACGGCCAGACCCTCTACTTCCCCGCGCAGGTGCGCGCGCTCGCCTCGCACGGGGGAGATCTCTACGCCGGCGGCCGCTTCACAACCTCCGGCCAGGACACGGTGCGCACGGTGGCCCGCTGGGACGGTCAGGCATGGCGGCTCGTCGGCGGCGGCATCGTCGAGGGAGCTTGCCGCGACGTGCCGGACGTCGGCGTGTCGTGCTTCGCGCCTCAGGTCGCCTCCCTGCTGACAGGCCCGGATGGACGGCTTCACGCCGGCGGTCTGTTCTCGGCGGCGGGCGGGGAGCCGGCGCGCGGCGTCGCGGCCTGGGATGGGACGGCCTGGAGCGCGCTGGGAGCCGGCCTGGGCGATGCGGCGCAACCCCAGCAGCTGCACCAGGCGTGGACGCTGGCCGCTCACGGCGGGAGGCTGCTGGCGGGAGGCGATTTCCTGGGCGCCGGCGGCCGGCCGGCGCGCCACCTGGCCGCCTGGGATGGCGCAACCTGGGAGCGCTGGCCTGCCCCGTGGGGTCTCGGCCTGGACGGTCCGGTCGATGCCCTGCTGGTCCACGACGGCCGGCTGCTCGCCGGGGGGGCGTTCGGGCAGGCGGGCGGGGCCGCCGGCGTCGGCGGGCTGGCGGTTTTCGACGGCGAGGCCTGGGCTCCGCTGGCGGCCGGCGCCGCCGGCGGCGGAGTCGCCGACGGAGAGAGCCGCGGCCGCGTGCAGACGTTGCTTGCAGCGGCGGAGGGGCTGATAATCGGGGGCCGCTTCACCTCGGCCGGCGGAGTGCCGGCGCGCCACGTCGCCCGCTGGGACGGCGGCCAGTGGCTGCCGCTGGGCGATGGGCCGCCCTGCCAGGAAGTGTTGGCGCTGGCGCTGCACGACGGCGCCCTCTATGCGGCGGGACGGCAGGGCGACTTCGGCAAGCTCTTCCGTTGGGACGATCCGGCCTGGAGCGAGATCGCGCACGCGACGGCCGATCAGCCCTGCCGCATCACGTCGCTCGCCTCGCTGCCCGGCGGCCTGGCGGCCGGTGGCGATTTCCAGCGGGTCAACGGGCTGGCGGCCGGCCGCCTGTTCCTGTGGGACGGGGCAGCCTGCCGCGAGCTCGGCGGCGGACTCGGCGGCGGCGCTGTCTCCTGCCTGCTGGCCGAGAGCGGCGTGCTCTACGCCGGCGGCGATTTCGTCCGCGCGGGTGACGTGATCGCGCTCGGCATCGCCGGCTGGGACGGCCGGAATTGGCAGGCCTTGGGCGAGGGCTTCGACCTGAACGACGGGGGCGGCGTGCGTGCCCTCGCCTTCTTCGCCGACCGGCTGTACGCGGGCGGCAGCTTCGCGCGCAGCCGCGGCGGGGCAGAGGCGCGCGGGGTCGCGGTCTGGGACGGCCAGGCCTGGCATGTGCTGGGCTCGGGCGCGGCGCCGGACGTGCGCGCCCTGGCGGTGTACGACGGCGACCTGTTCGTGGGCGGCGGCTTCGCCGAGGCTGGCGGCAAGCTGGCGGCGGCGCTGGCGCGCTGGCGGGAGGCCGGCGTGCCGATCGAGGTGCAGGGTCTTGCGGTGGTGCGGCGCGGCGAGGGCGCCGAGCTGCGCTGGCGGGTTGCGACCGAACCGTCGCCGCGCTTCCACGTCTGGCGGCAGGACGCGGGCGAGGCGCGCGTCCGCTTGACCGCCGCGGCGGTGCGGGCCGAGCCCGAGCACGTTTTTTACGACGCCGCGCCTCCCGCGGGTGCGGCAACGTACTGGCTGCAGCAGCTCGCGAGTCCGGGACCGGAGCGGTGGCATGGGCCCGCGGTGCTGCCGCCGGCCGGCGGAGCGCCGGCGCTGGCGCTGGCGCCGGCGCGGCCCAATCCCTTCAATCCCAGGGTGCGCCTCGCGTTCGAGCTGTCGCAGCCCGGCGCCGCGCGCCTGACCGTGCACGACGCGGGGGGGCGGCTGGTGGCGGTGCTGCTCGCGGGCGAACTCGCCGCCGGCGCGCACGAGGCGGAGTGGGACGGCCGCGCGTCGAGCGGCCGCCCGGCGGCGGCGGGAACGTACTTCGCCCGCCTGTCCACCGCGCAAGGAGCGCGCACGCGCGCCCTGACCCTGGTCCGCTAGGCGCGGGGCGGTCGAACACGATACTCATGGGCGACAGCCACGCGGCGTATTATGTTGTGCCGGCATCGCACGACGAAATCGTTCGAGGCCTGCAGTGGGTGATGCCTGCAGCAGAGGACAGCCCGCGCCGGGGTCTCGATGGGACGCTGGATATCGCCACGGAGGAACCCAAGGAGGAACCCATGAAGAGCATGGAGAAGAGCAAGGAGCCGGGCAAGAAGAGCAAGGCGGGCGCCAACGCGGCCGTTCCCAAGAAGAGCGCGGCCAAGAGCGTCGCTGCCAAGAGCGCTGCGAAGGCGGCGCCGAAGCCGTCGGCCGGGACCGCCAAGAGCCGCGCCAAGTCGAAGAACGGCGGTCCTGTGGCCACGTTGGGACGGCCCACGGTCGATGAGATCCGTTTCCGCGCCTATCAGATCTTTCTGGAGCGCGGTGGGCAGCACGGCAACCACGAGCAGGATTGGCTGCAGGCCGAACGGGAGCTGATGGCCAGAATCACGACGCGCTAGAGACGGCGGCGCCCGCGGGGCGGACCGCCGGCCCGCGGGCGCGAAGTCTGGTGTCCCCAACGGGATTCGAACCCGTGTTGCCGCCGTGAAAGGGCGGTGTCCTAGGCCTCTAGACGATGGGGACCGCGGAGCACGGAAAGCTACCCGCTCGCCGCGCGGGTGTCAACCCGCGGCGGCCCGCCCGCGGCGGGCTGCCGCGCCGGCGGGGCAGGGACGGCCCGTGCCGTCACGCCAGCCGCGCCGCTTCCTCCCACAGGTGCGCGACCGTGCGCGCGCCGCGCCAGAAGTTGCTCAAGTGGAATTTCTCGTTGGGCGAGTGCGCGTTGTCGGTCGGCAACCCGAAGCCGAGCAGCAGGACCGGCGCGCCGAGACACTGCTGGAAGGTGGTGACGATGGGGATCGAGCCTCCCTCGCGGATGAAAACGGGTCGGGAGCCGAAGCCCTGTTCCAGGGCTCGCACCGCGGCCTGCATCAACGGCGCATCGCGCGGCACGAGCACGGGCCGGGCGCCGTGGTGCACGATGACCTCGGCGGCGACGCCCGGCGGCAGCGCTCGTTGCACGTGCGCGCGGAAGGCGGCGGCGATCTTGTCCGGGTCCTGGTTGGGCACCAGCCGCATGCTGATCTTGGCGCCGGCGTGCGCGGGGATGATGGTCTTGGCCCCTTCGCCGCTGTAGCCCCCCCACAGCCCGTTGACGTCGCAGGTCGGCCTGCCCCACATCCGTTCCAGCGTCGTGTAGCCGCGCTCGCCGAAAAGGCCCGGCGAGCCGGTCTCGGTCTGGAAGTCCCGCTCGGAGAAGGGCAGGCTGGCGAAGGCGCGCCGCTCGGCGTCGTCCAGCTCGAGGACGTCGTCGTAGAAGCCCGGGATCTGCACGCGGCCGTCGCGGTCCTTCAGTCCCGCCACGATTTCGCAGAGCGCGTTGGCCGGGTTCTGCACGGCGCCGCCGAAGCTGCCCGAGTGCAGGTCGGCCCGCGGACCGGTCACGCGCACTTCCGCGTAGCAGATTCCGCGCAGGCTGTAGGTCAACGCGGGCGTCTGCTCGTCGTACAGGCTGGTGTCGCTGATCGCCACGGCGTCGCACGCCAGCCGCTCGCGGTGCCTTTCCGTGTGGATGTACACGCTGCGGCCTCCGCACTCCTCCTCGCCCTCGATCAGGAATTTCAGGTTCACGGGCGGCTCGAGCCCCTGGCGCACGTAGGCCTCGAGCGCCTTGAAGTGGGCGTAGAGCTGGCCCTTGTCATCGGTGGCGCCGCGCGCGTAGATCACGCCGGCTTCGATGCGCGGCGTGAAGGGAGGGGTGGTCCAGAGCGGGAGCGGGTCGACCGGCTGCACGTCGTAGTGGCCGTAGACCAGCAACGTGCGCCGGTCGGAGCGCTGGATGGTCTGGGCGTAGACCAGCGGGTGGCCGTCCTCGGGCTCGATCACCTCGACCGCCAGTCCCAGGCCCCGCAGCTCGTCGGCGACGAAGACAGCGGCGCAGCGGACATCGTCGCGGTGCGCCGACACCGAGCTGATGCTGGGGATGCGCAGGAAATCGCAGAGCTGCTCGACGTGGCGATCCTGATGCTCGGCAAGGTAGGCGAGGACGCGGCTGAGCGACATGGAACCCTCCAGTGGCGGGGGTGGCGGCGGGACGGCGTACCGGCCGCGCGGGACATGCAGCGGCCGATCGGAAAAAACTAGCCTTGACGCCGGCCGGTGTCGAGGGCAATGTAGCGCTCCGCCCCGCGCCGCCGTGCCCCGGATCGCATCACAAAGGCATTGACACCGCGCGGCCGGGTCCTGGACCATGACGCTCCCTGTCACGAGCGCCGGAACCTTTTCATCGTTGGGAGGGCCCGATGTCCGACATGATCATCAGCAAGACCAAGACGAAGGAACTCGTCACCAAGTGCAATGTCAGCAGCGATTTCTATGAGGCGCTCGATCAGAAGGTGCGCGACCTGATCGCCGCCGCCGAGCATCGTGCCCTGGAGAACGGCCGCAAGACCGTCCGCCCCTGCGACCTGTGAGCGCGCCTCGACGCTGGCGGCGTGCCTGACGCCGTCGGCGCAGCCCGTCGTTTTGGGAGGCCCCCCAGAGGGGCCTCCTTGATTTTCGCGTGCCCCGCCGTCCGGCGCTCCCGGGGTGTCGCCCGCCGGGGTCGTCCCGGCAGCGGCCGTTCCCGCCGGGCGACCGGCGCGGCGCGCGAGGGGCGCGCACCCGCCGTCGGGGGGCATCGCGCGCGGCCCGCCGCTTGCTTGCCGGCCGTGGCGCCAGGGCAGGGAGGGAGCGGTTGGTCACCCGCGTGCGCAGTGGCGCGCTCGACGGCATCGACGGTTTCGGGGTGACCGTGGAGGTCGATGCCGGCCGCGGACTGCCGTGCTTCAACATCGTCGGACTGCCCAGCGCGGCGGTGCGGGAAAGCCGCGAGAGGGTGATGGCCGCCTTGCGCAACAGCGGTCTCTCGTTCCCCCCCGGCCGCGTGACCGTCAATCTGGCGCCGGCCGATGTGCGCAAGCAGGGGGCGGCCTTCGATCTGGCCATCGCCGTGGGGGTGGCGGCGGCGCTCAACGGGGGGCGCCGGGCGGCGCGCGGGCGCGCTCGGGCCGTGCTGTTGGGCGAGCTCTCGCTCAGCGGCGATCTGCGGCCCGTGCGCGGCCTGTTGGCCATCGTGCTCGAGGCCGCCGCGCGCGGAGAGCGTTTGTGCGTGGTGCCGGCGGCACAGGCGTGGGAAGCGCGCCTGGTGGGCGGCGTCGAGGTCGTGGGCGTGCGCAGCCTAGCCGAGGCGGTAGCCTGGTGGCGAGGAGGCGATGCGCCGCAGATCGAGCGTGCGGTCCTGTCGCCCGCCTCAGGCGGCGACAGCGCGCCGGACGACGAGGCCGCGGACGCGGCGGCGTTTCTTGGCGTGGTGGGGCAGCCGGCCGCTCGGCGCGCCGCGATCATCGCCGCTGCCGGCCGGCACAATCTGCTGCTGGTTGGACCGCCCGGCGCGGGCAAGACCCGCCTGGCGCGCGCCCTGCCCGGGCTGCTGCCGCCCTTGACGCGCCGCGAAGCGCTGGAGGTCATGCGCATCCACAGCGCCGCCGGGACGCTGCGCGGCGTGGGGCTGATCAGCGCACCGCCGTTCCGCGCGCCGCACCACACCATCACCCGCGCCGGTCTGATCGGCGGCGGCGCGGCGCTGCATCCGGGCGAGGTGACGCTCAGCCACCGCGGCCTGCTGTTCCTGGACGAGCTGTCCGAGTTCGCGGCGCCCGTGCTGGACGCTCTGCGGGAACCGCTCGAGGAGGGCGTGGTCGCGGTGGCCCGCGGCGCGGGCGCGCGGCTCTTTCCGGCCTCTTTCCTGCTGGTCGCCGCCATGAATCCCTGCCGCTGCGGCTACCACGGCAGCCGCCGTCGCCGCTGCGTCTGCCCGCCGCAAGCTCTGCGGCAGCATCGCGTCCGCCTCTCGGGGCCGCTGCTGGACCGCATCGACCTCTTCGTGGAGATGCCGGAGCCGCCGCCTGGTCTGCTCGCCGCCGCGGAGTCGCGGGGCGTCGCGGAGCCGGCGACGCGCCGCTGGCGATCGCTGCGCGCCGGCATCGCACGGGCGCGCCGGCGGCTGGAGGAGGGCGGGTCAGGACAGCCGCGGCCGGGCGATCCGGCCGCGCAGCTGGTCGCGGCCGGATTGGACAGCAGGGCGACGGCTCTGCTGGAGATGGCGCGCGAGCGTCTGGGGCTGTCGCTCCGCGGGGCGTTGCGCTGCGCGCGCGTGGCCGGGACGATCGCGGCGCTTGCCGACCGCCGGTCGGTCACGCGCGAGGATCTGTCCGAAGCGCTGCGCTACCGGCAGGAAGCGATACCTGGCTGGAGCCGCGGTCCTGGGGACGACGCGGAGGAGGCGCAGGCGTGAAAGAACCTAGAACGCCGCGGTGAAACCGAGTCCCCAGCTCAGTGCGCTGATCGTCTTCTCCGCGAACTCCGACACCGCCCGCACTCCCACGCCGGCCACCCGCTCGTACACGGGCACCGAGACCGTGCCCTCGTTCAGCGTGACCCACACCGCGGCCGGATCGAACTGCAGCTGCGTGCGATTGTAGACCATCTCGAACCGGATGCTGATCAGGTTGTCGGCGATCAGGCGCAGGCCGGCGCCGCCCTGCAGCGTCGAGGCGGCGGCGGTCTTGTCGGTGTAATCGGAATTGAGGCTGTACCAGCTCTTGCCCAGGCCCGCCAGAAGATAGGGATGCCACCGGCTGATACGCTGGGGGCGGGCGATGTTCAACGGGTAGATCAGCGACTGCAGGCCGGCGTTGAGCGTGATGATCGACCGCTCCTCGGCATCGAACTCGCCCAGGGGAGGGTCGTTGATGACCTCGTCACTGCCTTCCTCGCTGCCGATCGCCAGCCGGTTGGTGATCTCGGCGCGATACTCCGAGACGGAGATGCCGAAAGCGGTGTCGAGCGTCAACCACGAGGTCAGGTTGTAACCGAGGCGCAGCACCGGATTGAAAGCCGATTCGCCTTTCAGCGCGACATCGCCGAAGTACACGAGGTCGCTGGAGACCTTGTAGATCAGCTGGGGATGCTCGAGCAGGGTTTGGCTGAGGTCCATGAATCCCAGCGTGATGGCAGCGCTCAGGTGCCCGGACTGGATCCGCGGCTGGTAGGCGGGCTCGCGGCTCTGTTCCTCCGCGCGCGCGACGGTGGTGTCGATCTGCGTGCGCTTGAGGTTGAATACCCTCTCGGTCTTGATGTCGTCCTGAGCCAGGACCGGCGCGGCGCCTGCGAGCGCTGCCAGCAGGACGATGGTCAGGAATCTGATCGACATGCAGCGACTCCCGTCGGTGTTCCGCTCGATCGCGACGGCGCGCCACGCCGCCGGCCTGCCCGGTTGCTCGCGCGTGCGTTCCGGTCCGGCAAGGTGGGGGGGCGCGGACGGCCCGCTGGGCGGGTCTTAAGTGCCTGCAATAATGTCAGGCGCACCCTCGGCGGTGTCAACCGCAAAGGTTCCAACCGCAAAGGCGTCGACCGCAATGGTTGCCCGCCGCCCGCCGGCGGCGGTATATTGCCATCGACGACCTCGCCCACCGCGAAAGGCTGTCGATGCCGATCCTGCTGCGCCGCGCCATCGCCCGCCACGCCCACGGCGCTTCCCCCACGACCATTGGCGGGCGCTGCGGGCTGCAGCTGCTGGCGCTGGGGCTGGCTGCGAGCGCGGCCGCGGTCCCGCTCCATTTCCCCGGACAGGTCACGGTGCCGACGCTTTCGCCGGTCTCCTCGGTCCTCGCGGTCGATCTGGACGGCGACGGACGGGAGGAGCTGATCGCCGGCCGGACCGACGGCAGCCTGGCAATACTGAAGGGCGAAGCGGGTCGTTATCGCATCGTCGCGGAGCAAACGGTAGGCGGCGCCGTGCACGCCCTGGGCCGGCTGCCCTCCGCCGCCGGCGGCGCGGTCCGGCTGGTAGCGCTGGCCAAGAATCCCGATCGCGTTTTCGTTCTGGCCGCGCAGGAGGATCTCGCCGGCTTCACCGTACTCGGTGCCATCGACCTGGACGAGGATCCGGGCGGCCTGGCCCTGGGTCTGAGCAGTCCTGAGGGCGAAGAGGCCTTCGGGGTGACGCTGCCAGGCATGGACCGTTGGGTCCTGATCGGCGCCGCGGCCGGCGTCTGGACGGCCATGCAAACGCTCGACAGCGGCGATCGGCCCATGTCGATCGCGGCCATCGACCTCGACGGCGACGGTGCGCCGGAGGCGGTGACGGCCGACAACGGTTGGCTTTCGGAGGGCCTTTCGATCTTCGGGCGCGAGGCCGACGGACGCTACGCGCTCAGAGCGCAGATCAGCACTCCGGGCGCGCCGACCGCGCTTTTTGCCGCCGCGCCGCCCGGCGCAGGCCCGACCGAGCTCTATGTCGTCTACGCGGACGCGCCGCTGCTCTCTATCTACCTGCCCGCCGCCGGCGGCTTGGCGCATCAGGCCACGCTGGTCTCGCCCCTGCCGGGCTCGGGGCTGTACCTGGGGGAGTTTCCAGGCGGCGAGCAGGGCCTGTGGACCTGGAGCGGCGAGCGCGGCGCCGTGAACTACTTCCGGCGCACGGCCGGCCAGTGGGCCTTCGTGGAGACGTTCTTCACGGGCGGCCGGGCGGTCGATGGCACCCTGGCCGATCTGAACCAGGACCAGTTCCCTGACCTGGTTGTCGCCAACGGAGAGACCAGCCGCTTGAGCCTGCTCTTCGGCAACAACCTGCGCAGCTTCCGCGCCTATCTGGCGGCGCCGCTGGCGTCGCTTCCGGTCGCCGCCTTGCTGCAGGACGAGGATGGCGACGGCAGCCTTGATGGCCTGGTGGCCTGCGCTGGGGCGCGCCGCATCGAGATACTGCGCAACGACGGGCGGGGCCGCTTGACCGCGGACCCGGCGTCGATCGCGCTGCCGGCCGCCCCCTACGCCATGGCGGCGGTGCCGTCGGGCGCGGGCGCGCCGGACGATCTGGCGGTCAGCCTGCCGGCCGCCAACCGGGTGGCCTACCTGCGCCGCCAGGCCGGCGGCGGCTATCTCGACCTGGGCGGTTTCCCGACGGGTCTTTCGCCGACCGCGCTCGCGGCGGGGGACCTGGACGGCGACGGCGCCGTCGACCTGGTCAGCGCCAACAGCGGCAGCCGCGACCTGAGCGCGGCCTTCGGCGACGGCTCGGGCGGTTTTCCGGACGTGCGCACGCTATCGCTGTGGAACGATGTCGAGAGCCTGGCGCTTGCCGACCTGAGCGCCGACGGCTTGCCGGAGATCCTGGTCACGGACGGCCGCAGCGTGCTGATGACGCTGCGCAACCTGGGCGATCGGACCTTCGCCCAGCCGATGTTCTACGCGCTCTCCGGCCAGCCGGGACCGCTCGCCACCGGCGATTTCGACGGCGACGGGGATCCTGACGTGGTGGTCGCGTTGCGCGGTGTCAACGCCCTGGCCTTCTACCAGAACCTGGGCAACGGTTTCTTGGCCGCGCGCGTCGCCGCGCACCCGCTCGGGAGCAGGCCGCTCAGCCTGGTCGCGGCCAACATCGATCTGGCGGGCCACAGCGATGTGATCGTGGGCTTTCCCGATGCCGACGAAGTGGCGATCGTGCTCAATCTCGGCGGTTGGAATTTCACCGCGCCGATCCGCTTCGCCGCGGCTCTGACCCCGGTCGCGCTGGCCGCGGGCGATATGAACCGCGACGCCATCCCCGATCTGCTGGCGATCGATCAGTCGCTGGCGCTGGCCCTGAGCATGCTCAACGTCGAACCCAACCCAGTGCCGGTGGCTCCCCCCGCACTGGCCGCAAAGTGCGAGAAGGGGGTCGTGACGCTGCGCTGCCTGCCGCCCGCGGACGGCGCCTGGACCCTGGAAGCGGCCGGACCGGCGGGATGGCGCCTGCTGGCCGACGGCGCGGGGGCGAGGCACGGGCGGCTCGAGCGGGCCGCAGACGCGCTGGTGCTGCGCCTGGCGGCGCCGGAGCTCGGGGCCGCCGGCGCGCAGCCCGACGGCCAGGGGAACTGGCTCTTCAAGCTGGCGTGGGCCAGGGGGCAGGAGCCTGACGGCCTGCCGGCGGGCGAGGTCGTCGCGCTCTTGCCTGCTCACGCCTGCGCCGGCGGCGCGCCGCCCGGCGCGCCGGCGCTGGAGATCTTTCCGCCCTGTCCCAACCCCTTCAACCCGGTGATGCGCATCGCCTTCCGACTGGCTCGGCCGGCCCGCGTGCGCGCGACCGTCCATGACCTCGCCGGGCGTCGCGTGGCGCTGCTGGCCGATGGGTGGTTCGAAGCCGGGGATACGTGGCTGGCGTGGGACGGAAGCGGCCGGCGCGGTCCGGCCGGAGCCGGCTCGTATATCGTGCGCTGCGAGGCCGAGGGCAGGGCCGTCAGCCGCAAGGTCGTGCTGGCCAAGTAACGCCGTCCGGGGGGCCGGCTCAGGCGCGCCAGGCGAGCGTGCGCACCTCGGGTTGCAGCTGGACGCCGAAGCGCTCGCGCACGGCGGCGGCCATCATGCCGGCCAGCGCGGTCACTTCTGCGCTGGTGGCGCCGCCGGCGTTGATGATGATGTTGGCGTGCTTGGCATAGACCGCGGCGCCGCCGACCCGCATCGACTTCGCCCCCACCAGGTCCAGAAGCTCGCCGGCGGGGCGACGGCGGCCGCCCGGGGCTTCGGGCTCGAGGTTCTTGAACCAGCTTCCGGCGCAAGGTTCTGTGGTGGGATGCTTCTCGCGCCGGATCCGGCGCCGCTCCTGCCGTTCGCGCCAGGCCGCCTCCGTGGGAGCGCGTCTGAGCCGCAGCTTGGCCTGCAGCACAAGATCAGGGCCGCCTTGCAGAGCCGAACGGCGGTATCCGAACGCGAAGGCCTCCGGGCCCACGGTCTGCAGGCGGCCGTCGGCGCGCAGCAGCAGCGCCTCGAGCAGGAATTCGCCCAGTTCGCGTCCGAAGCAGCCGGCGTTGCCGACCAGAGCTCCGCCCAGCGTTCCGGGAATGCCCGAGGCGAACTCCAGTCCGATCAGCCCGGCGGCGAGAGAACGTTCGATGACGGCGTCGAAAGGCATGCCCGCCCCCGCCAGGACGGTCTCGCCGGAGACGATGAATGTGTCGATCTCCATGCGCAGCACGGCGCCGCCGAACCCGCGATCGTCGGCGAGCACGTTGCTGCCCGCGCCCAGGCACAGGCGCGCCACGCCGCGCCCATCCAGGTATTCGAGGAACCGGCGCGCCTGATCGATTGTTTGGACGCGGCACAGCGCCACCGCCGGCCCGCCGATGCGCAGCGTGGTCAGATCGCGAAGCGGCGCAGCCAGCAGCACCGTTTCCGGGTGGTCGTCGCGCAGCGCGCGCAGGGCGGCGGCGACGGCCGGGTCGGGAGCGGCGGCGGGCGGCGGGGAGGGCAGGGACGAGGTCACGGCGGCATCCGTCGAGGTTGGAGGTGGCGGGTCCATCGCGCCGCGGGCGATGGCCGCAGGCGCTGCAGAGGATCGGCGAGGTGGAGGCGATCGTCAAGCCCCCTCGCGCGCGCGAGCGTTGCCGCGAAGCCTCGCGGCGGATAGATTCCAGGCACGGTCCTATCCTGGCGAGCGAGGCCGCGCCGCGGGACGGCCCCCGCTGCCCCAAGCACCAGAGCCGAGCGGAGCGATGTTGAACCGGAGGGCGCAAACCTGGCGGGCGTATGGCGTCTCGGCGCTGGCGCATCTGGCGCTGGCCGTGCTCACCTGGAATCTGCCGCTGATCTCACCGGCCGCCGCCCAGAAGGCCGCGGAGAGAGCTCAGACCGCTCCCGAGGCCATCGAGTTGACCCTGGAGCCGGACGCGGCCGACGCCGCCCCCGAGGCGGCGCTGCCGCGCGCCTACACGGACGTGCCCGAGCGTCACGCGGCGGAAATGGCCCCGGAACGTGCCGATTTCCTGGCGCTGCGCCACAGCCGCGCCGCGGATCTGCTGCCGGGAGGGCAGCGAGACGCTCCCCCGGGCGCGCCGCTCGAGTCGGATGCTCCCCAGGTGGAGATCCGGCCGGAGAACCTGGCCGCGGCGGCGGGCGTCGTGGTCCTGCCTCCGGGGGCGGAGCCGCTCGCCGAGCGAGGCGGAGCCGCCGCCGGCGCGGCGGCAAGCGCGCCGCGCGGCGCCGAGGGCAGCGCGGCCGGCAACGAGCCGCTGGCTGCGGGACGGCTCGACTCCTCCATGCCCGTGCCGTCCGCGGCGGAGCGTTCCGGGAAGGACAGGAAAGGCGAGGCGGCGGCCGGCGGCGCCGCACGCGGGCAGGCCGACGGCAGCGGTCAGGGCGAGCAGGAAAGCCGCGCCGATTGGCTCGATCTTTCGGGGCTGCGAGGTCTGTCTCCCCCCTCGCTTCTGGGAGGCGAGCAGGCCGAGCCGGGGCAGGACCGCGGGTTCGAATTCTCCCAGCGCGCGGTCGGCTGGCGAGGAGGCAACACCTTCGATTTCGGCGACTATCGGCTGAACACCTACGAATGGAATTTCGCCCCTTGGATGCAACGCTTCGGGCAGGATCTGCGGCGCAACTGGCTGCCGCCGTACGCGTTCATGCTCGGGATCATCAGCGGGCGCACGCAGCTGCGGGTCGTGGTCGAGAAGGACGGGCGGCTGGGCTCGGTCGCGGTCGTGCAGACCGAAGGCCATGAGTCGCTGCATCAATCGAGCGAGGCGGCGCTGCACGGCGCGGCTCCCTTCGCGCCGCTGCCGGCCGACTTCCCGGAAGAGAATCTTGTTATCCTGCTGACGCTGATCTATCCTGACTGGAAGTCCCAGTACCAGGAGCAGGAAAGGGCGCCAGAGCGGGGGCCCGGCACGCCGCCGACCCGCCGCGGGCGCCGTTGACCGCGCGGCGCCGGTGGCGCCGCCGTCGTGAGAGGGAATGCGACTCCATGTGGGAACTGCTCCGCGCCGGTGGACCGGTGATGCTGCCGATCGGACTCTGCTCGCTGATCGGCCTGGCCATCCTGATCGATCGCATGCTGGCGCTGCGGCGCAGCCGCGTGGTGGTGCCGGAGGTCGCCGAGGCGGTGGAAACGCTCGGCGCCGGCGCTGATTTCGCCGTGGCGCGCGCCATCCTGGCGCGCAAGCCGGGGCCGTTCGCCACCATCGTGGCCGCGGGCCTGGACCACGCCGACGACGACTGGCAGATCATCCGCGACACGCTGCAGGAGGCGGGCCGCCAGCAGTCGGTGCTGCTGACGCGCAACCTGGTGGTGCTGGAGACCGTGGCCGCGGTGGCGCCGTTGCTCGGCCTGCTGGGGACCGTGACCGGCATGATCCGCGTGTTCGCGACCATCTCGGCGCAGGGCCTGGGGCAGGCCCAGGATCTCTCCGGGGGGATCTCCGAGGCGATGCTCACCACCGCCGCGGGTCTGATCATCGGCATCCCGGCGCTGGTCGCTCACAACTGGCTGCACAGCCGGGCCGAGGGCCTGGTTTTCGAGCTGGAGGTCTACGCCTCCAAGGTGCTGGACACGCTGCGCAGCCGGCAGGGCGGAGCGGCGTCGGCGGGCGCGACGACCGGCCGGGCGCGGGTGGGCTGAGGCATGGAATTCCATCCACAGCGGCGGCGGCAGCGCGCCATCATCAACATCACCTCGCTCATCGACGTGATGTTCCTGCTGTTGATATTCCTGATGGTCTCGTCCACTTTCAAGGATCAGCCGGCGATCAACCTGGTGTTGCCGCGGGCGGTCACGGCCGAGGAAGCCCCCCTGACGCCCTCGATCGTCTTCCTGACGGCCGACGGACAACTGTATCTCGACCAGAGAAGCATGACCGAGGAGGAGCTGGGCGTCGAGCTGCGACGGCTGCAGGCCGGCACGGGAGACGATCGCATCATCCTGCGCGCCGACGCGCGCGCGGCGCACGGCGACGTGGTGCGCCTGATCGATCTGGTCAAGGACAGCGGTTTCACCAGGGTGAGCATCGCGGCGACGCGCGAGGGCCGTCCATGAGCGCGCCGTCGTCCGCCGGCGGCCGCGGCGGATCCGGACGGCGGGGAGGCGAGATGGCGGGGTGGCGCAACGGCGACGCGCGGGCTGCGACCCTGGCGGCGGGCGCGAGCCTGGCATTGGCGCTGGCGGTTTTGGGCGGCTGCAGCGGCGAGGGCGCCAACCCGCTGGGCTCGGGCCTGGAGCCGGGGCCGCGCTTCGACACGCTGCTGGTGCTGTTGCGCAGCGACAGCCTGGTCGCCGGCGGCCAGATCGAGATCAACGACCCGACGGTCGTGTACGACCGGCACGAGGTTCTCTACTGCGGCCGGCAGGGGAGCGAGCGATCCACCTTCCTGGCTCGTTTCGATTTCTCGAGCTTCGCCGATCCTTTCTGGGACGACGTCGATTTTTCCGAAGCCAACCTGGTTTCCGTGCGCCTGCGGCTGTTCATGCTCAAGGCCTACATCCAGCAGCGCAAGACCAAACGCTACGAGGTCTTCCAGCTCGCGGCGCCGCTGGACGCCGCGCGGTACCCGGGCCCGGAGCCGGACGTGCTGCCGCTGCCGCTGACCAGCGAGGTCGAGGAAGCTTCCGCGGCCATCCGGCTCGATCTGCCGAAAGCGATCTTCCTGCAGTGGGCGCAGGCGGGCGTGCACAACGGCATCATGGTGGCCGAGGGCGCGGCGGTGGGGGATACCAACGCCGGCGTCATGGGTTTCGCCTCGCGCGACTTCAAGGTCAGCAACGCGGGGCTGCTGGAGCTCGAGAGCGCGCAGACCGTGCTGGGGCCGATCATGACCGTCGAGTTCGTGCAGCCGGACACGATCGTCGTGCTGCAGCCGTTCGAGGACGTTTCGACCCTGTCGTCGCTCGCACCGCTGCCGGCTGCGCCCGCGGAGGGGCTGGTGGTGCGGACGCATCTGCGCAGCTATCCCTTCTTCTCCTTCGCGCTGGACTCGCTGCCGGGCGGCGCGCTGATCCATCGCGCCACGCTGATGCTGCACGCCGACCCGGCGCGCGGCTTCGGTCCCTCCGAATCCGTGGTCTGCAGCGAGTGGCCCTCCTCGGCGCTGCCGGCGCCCGGCGAGGCGCTCGTCCTGGCGCGGCTGGGCGAGCGCGCGCGCGTCGTCGACGGCCGTCTGGGCGTGGTGCCGGACCGGCCGTTCCGATTCCTCTTCAACGTGACCTCGACGCTGCAGCGGCACGCCAACGGCATCTTTCCCCCGGACGATCCGGTGCGCTTCATTCTGACCGCGGGCGAGGATTTCACCGGGCGCTATGACGCCGCGGCCGTCGATCCCGAGTTCTTCCTCGGACGGCTGCACCTGTGGGGCACGGCGGCGGCCGATTCCCTGCGCCCGCGGCTGCTGATCACCTTCACGCCCCGGCCCGGGCTGGATTGGGAGGGACGATGACACGCCTTGGCGGCCCGCACCGCGCCGGCGAGGCGCTCGGCGCGCGGACACGGCGGCGTTGGAGCCGCGCGGGCTGCGCGGCGGCCGTGGCGCTGGCGGCGGCGGCGGGCGCAACTGACGGGCAAGCGCAGAGCCCGCTGAGCCTGGTGAATGTCGGGCAGAACATCGCCGTGACCGACGCCAGGCAGGAGGGGCGGGGCGGGTGGGCGCTGGCGGAAAGCGACACTCTCGTGCCCGGCTTCCACAATCTGGCCGGGCTGGCCGGTTTGCGCGGCGTGACGGTGCTGATCTGCGGCTACGGGGAGAGCATCGCCAGCGCGGGCGGCGAGGACGAGCGCACGAACCGGCGCGTCTGGACGCCCACGTTGCGCGCCGCCCTGCCGTTGTGGGGGGGGCGGGCGGCCCTGACCGCCGGGTTCCGCTCCCGTCGCGCGACGCAGTACTCCATCCTGACCCCGAACGTCTGGACCAGCGGCACCGACACGCTCGCCTCGGGCGAGCGGCAAGTCGTCCGCGAGGGCACGCAGTGGGAGGTGCCGCTGGGGGTGGCCATCGCCGTCACCGAACGGCTGGCGGTGGGCGTCGGCCTGAACATCGTGCGCGGCCTGACGCGCGAGCGGCTGACCGATTTCTTCTATCTGCCGCTGGACAACGACGGCATGCCGCTGTACCGCAGCGCGTCCCTGGTGGTCGAGGACAAGCCGGCGGGAGAGGTGCCGACCTTCGCCCTGCAGGCCACTCCGTGGTCTGGGTTGACGCTGGGCGGCGCCTTCACGCCGGCGCACGATGTCGAGGTGGAGCGCACGCAGGAAGTGATCGGCGTGGCGGGCATCGCCGATTCCACGTTCACCTTGCGGCGGCCGCCGGAATGGGGTCTGGGAGCGGCATGGCGATTCCAGCCGCGCTGGCGGGCCGGTCTGGATTACGAACGGATCGCGTTGAGCCAGTTGCGCGGCCGGGCCGACTGGGAGCGCGACCTGGTGGACGAGTGGACCGTGGCGGTCGGGGTCCAGCGCGAGCGCGGCGCCGTCCGCCGCGCCGGCCTGCACAACTGGCCGCTGCGCTTCGGGCTGAAGCTGCGCCGCTGGGGTTATCGCGTCGGCGGGGACGAGGTGCGCGAGACGCGCCTGGCGGTCGGCACCGGCTTCGCTTTCCGCCAGGGAGAAGGGCAGTTCGACGTGGCGCTTTCGCACGGTTGGATCGGCGACCGCGAGCGTAACGGTTACGAGGACCGCGTCTGGCGCCTGACGGTGTCGATTGCGGGCGTGGAGAAATGGTGGTGATGGCCGCGGGGGGCGGCGTCCCCGACCGCGCCAAGGAGGAGTCGATGGCACACGCGGAAGCAGGCAATCCACGGCGCCGGGCGCGCCGGACTCTGGCAGGCGCGGCGCTGCTGTCGTGCGCGCTGCTGGCGGGGTTGGCGCTGGTCGGGTGCAAGAGCAAGGCCAAGGGCGGCGACACGGAATATGAGCGCTTGCGTTCCCGCCTCGCGGCTCTGACCCCCGAGGAACGACAGACCGCCCTGCACGAGCTGGTTCGCGGCGGAGGTCGGGACGCGGTGCTGGCCCATTACACCCTGGGCAACGATTTCTACGCCGCCGCGCAGGAGGGCGCAGCGACGGCCGCGCCGGGCGACACGCTGGCGGGAGCGCTGCTCGATTCGGCGCGCGCGCGTTTCGAGGCGGCCGCGGCCCTGGATTCGAACTTCCTCGAGGTGCAGGTGAACCTGGGGGCGGTGTACGACGATTTGCAGGACCGCCTGCCGGCCATGGGCGGACAGCGTGAACTCAAGCTGGAGTACCAGCAGCGGGTCGAGCAGGCCTATCTCCGCGCGCTGGCCATCGATCCTCGCGACGAGAAGGCGCTCTGCAACCTGGGCGCCTTCTATCTCAAGAAGCGGCGCCACCCCGAAGCCCTGGCGCAGTTCGAGGCTGCGCTGGCGGCTAATCCCCGCAGCGCGCTGGCGCATTACAATCTGGCCATCATGTTCGCCGAGTCCAAGATCTACCGGGAGGCGGTGCGGGAGTGGGAGGCCGCCGCCGCCGCCGATCCCCACGGCGACATCGGCGAGCGCTCGCGCGCGAACATCAAGATCATCGAGCAGATGATGGCGGCGCCCGCGGCGCTACCTCCCGGCGCGACGGGCGGACGCCCGCGCTGAGACGCCAGCTTCCGGCGCGCGGGGCCGGCGAGGAGGAGCATGGAATTCCCCTTGCCCATTCCGCCGCAGCTGCGCGAGGCGGTCCCGCGGGGGACCGGCGTGCTCGTCGCTCTCAGCGGCGGCGTGGACAGCAGCGTGGCGCTGGCGCTGTTGGCGCACCTGGGTTGCGAGGTCGCGGCGGTCACCTTCAAGAATTTCTGCTACGGGGACGAGGCGGTCCCGGCCCGCCCTTGCTGCTCGCTCGACGCCATCGCCGCCGCGCGCCGGGTCGCCGGTCGTTTCGGCGCCGCGCACTGGGTCGCCGATGTCGCGGAGCTCTTCCGCGAGGCGGTCATCGCCCCCTTCGTCGCGGAGTACGGCGCCGGACGCACCCCCAATCCCTGCCAGGCGTGCAACGCCCGCGTGCGTTTCCCCGAGCTGGCGCGGCTGGCCGACCGCCTGGGCCTCGCGCGCGTAGCCACCGGGCATTACGCGCTTGTCACGGGCGAGGACGAGTCGCTGCGGCTGCGGCGCGGGCGCGACCCCGAAAAGGATCAGTCGTATTTCCTCTACGGCATCGGGCGCCCGCTCCTGGCGCGCTCTCTCTTTCCGCTGGGCTGGTACACCAAGCGGCAGGTGCGCAGCGCCGCGGCGGCGCTGGAGCTGCCGACGGCGGCCGCGATGGAGAGCCAGGAGATCTGCTTCGTCCCGGACAACGACCGCGCCTTCCTGTTCGCTGCCGGCGCGGCGGCGGCGCCGGGCGATATCGTCGACCGGGCCGGGCGCGTGCTGGGGCGGCATCGCGGCCTGGCTTTCTACACCGTGGGCCAGCGACGCGGCCTGGGCGTCAGCGCGCCGCGGCCCCTCTACGTGCTGTCGCTCGACCGCGACGCCAACCGTGTGGTTGTGGGGCCGCGGGAGCAGCTGGCGGTGCGCAGCGTGTTCTGCGACCGATTCGTCGCGGCCGCTGCGCTGCCGGCCGAGGGGCCGCCGGCCGGCTTGGGCGGCGGCGGGCACGATCCCGCGCGCTGGCAGGCGCGCATACGCCACCGGCATCCCGGTGCGCCGGTGGCGCGATGGCGCATCGCCGGCGAGCGGCTGGAAGTGGCCATGGCGACGACCCTGAAGGGGGTTGCGCCTGGCCAGTCACTGGTTCTTTATGATGATGATACTGTGCTCGGCGGCGGGCGGATCGTGGCGACCGCCTGACGCCGGTGCCCCCGGGGGAGGTCCGAGTATGTCCAAGCTTGCGAGCCGGCCCTGGCTGCGCGTCCTGCTTGCGCTGGCTGTCCTCTTCGTTCTGCTGCTTCTGCTGGCTCCGCGCCTGATCCCGGCCCAGCGCGTGCGCGGGCTGATCGTCGCGCGCGTGGCGGACGCCACCGGCGCGCAGGTCTCCTTCGGCAAGGCCGAGGTGCGGCTGCTGCCGCGGCTGAAGGTGGCCGTGGCCGAAGGGCGGATCGCCGGCACGGGCGAAGCCCTGCGCGCTGCCAGCGGCGCCGCGACGCCGCTGGTCGCCTACGATGTCGCGCTCGACCGCCTCGAAGTGTCGCTGGCGTTGGGGCCGCTCTTGCGCAAGCGAATCGAGCTGGGCAAGGTGCGCCTGATCAGGCCCACGGTCGATGTGACCACCGCGGCGCCGGCCGCCGTGCCCGACGGCCAGGCGGGGGAGCCGGCGGCCGGTGGCGCGGAAGCGGCCGCGGACGACGGCGGCGCGCTGCCCATGGCCCTGGCGGTGGCCGGCGTCGAGGTGCGCGACGGCCGCCTGACCTGGCGCCAGCAGGGCACGGGCCGCGCAGCCCGCCTGACCGCCTGGCAGCAGCAGATCACCGCCGGCGACCTGTCCGCTCTGTTGGCGCGGCTGCCGGCGCTGCTAGGCGCCGGCCAGCCGTCTGCTGCGGCGGGCGCGGCGGCGCGGCCCGCGGGGGGCGGGGGAGCCCGCATCGGGCTGGACACGAGCCTGGGCGAGCTGACGCTGACGGGCTTCGGCGCCGTCTCGCCGCTGCGGCTGCAGGACCTGCGGCTGGCGGCGGTGTTGAGCCTGCCGCCCGCCGCCGATCGCCTGGAGCTGCAAGTGACGCAGGCCGCCTGGGGACCGGTCGCTCTGACCGCGCAGCTAGAGCTCCTGTTGGCCGAGCCCGCCGGCAGACGTCTGCGCGGCACCTGGCGCGTGGCCGATGGCGAGCTGCCGCCCCTGCTGGCCGCGATCGCGGGCCTGGTCCCTGCCCCGCCCGGGCCGCTGGGCGAGTGGTGGGCGGGCGAACCGATCACGCAGGGCCGTCTGGCGCTGGCGGGGGAGATCGATCTGCCCTGGCCGCTGCCGGCGGCGCGGCCGGAGGGCACTGATCAGGAGCGGGAAGCGGCGGCCGCGGCGCTGCTCGGCGGCCTGAAGGCGAGCGGCGAGCTGCAGGGGGTGCGCGCCGCTCTGCCCTTGCAGGCGGGGACGGCCGATCTCTCCGCCGCCTTCTCGCTGGAGGACGGCCGGCTGCGCGTCGATCGCCTCGACGTGCGGGAGGCGGCGGGGACGCTGGCGGTGCGAGGCGGCGCGGAACTGGCGCTGCCCGCCAGGGGCGGTTCGCTGCGGGTCGATCTGCAGGGCAGCGCCGATCTGTCCGCCGTCGCGGCCTGGCGCAAGCTGCTGCCGCCGCCGGCGCCTCGGCCCGGCGCCGCGCCGCCGCCCGGCGGACCGTTGCGTCTGGCCGGCAAGGCGTCCTTCACCGCCGCCGCGGTCATCCCCTCGCCGCCCCTGGCGGAGCCGGCGCTCTGGCAGATTCGCCTGCAGCAAGGCCAGCTGGGAGATGTCAAGCTGTCGGGTACGCTGACCGACCTGAACGTGGCGGACGACCGGCTGCAGCCGCCGCTCGTGGTCAGGAGCGTGACGTGGAGCAGCGATCTGCGCGCGGCCGAGGCGACGTTCGAGGGGGCGGTCCATCCCGCCGTCAAGGGGGGGGGCGACCTGCGCCTGACCCGTCTATTCCCCGCTCCCCACGCCGAGGTGCAGCTGCAGCTGACCTTGGTGGACGCGGATATGCTGGCGCGGATGTACGGGCCGCCGCCGGCGGAGGCGGCCGGCCGCGCTGCGGCCGGCGGCGCCGCCGGGCTGCTGGCGGCGCTGGCCGAGGCTGCGGTCCCGGCCGTGATGGCGGCCGCCGGCGTTCCCGGACCGGCCGCGCCGCCGCCGGGCGACCTTATCCCGCCACGGCTGACCGCCGACTACCGCGCGCGCAGCGAAACCGTGGTGCTGCAGAAGGCCAAGTACGAGGGGGTGTCTCTGCGCGGGCGGCTGGCCGGCCGCGTCTTCGATTTCGACCAGGTCGCCGGCACCCTGGGCGGCGGCCGGATCGCCGGCAGCGGGAAGCTGGACTACGCCGCCGACCCTTACGGCCGTCTGGAGTTCGATGCCGTCATGGAGGAGATTCCCGCCTCCGCGCTGCTGGAGCCCTACGCGCGGACGGTAGCGGCGCTGTGGGAGGGCAAGGTGGCGGGCACGGTCAAGGGCGGCTGCAGCCTGAAGGACCCGCGGGAGGTGCTGCGCACGCTCGCGCTCGAGGGCCTGGCGCTTTCGACCAACGGCGTCATACACGGCGCGCCTCTGCTCGAGGCGGTCACGCCCTATCTGGGCGCGCGCCAGGACCTCAAGGTGGTCCGCTTCAAGGAGATGGCACATCATTTCGCCGTGCGGGACGGACGCTATCTGATCAAGGACCTCCAGCTGCAAGGCCTCGACACCGACTGGTGGGGCGACGGCTGGATCGGTTTCGACGGCGGCATCGACCTGAACCTGCGCGTCAAGCTGCCGGCCGGTTTCCGGCCCGAGCTGGGCGAGTTCGGGTTCCTGGCCGAGGGGCTGCGGGGAGAGGACGGGCGGATCGCACTGGATCTGCGGCTGACCGGGCGGGCCGCCAAACCCGAAGTCAACCTCGACCTGACCGGCGCCAAGGCCAAGGCCCGGGACCAGGTCAAAGATCAGGCCGAGGACAAGCTCAAGCGGGGCATGGACGGCTTGCTTGACAAACTGAAGCGAAGGTAGTAGCGTGCGGCCCCTGGCCCTTCCCGCCCGGCAGGCCGGGCGCGTTGGGCGGAGACGGCGGGTGCCGCTCCAGGCAGGGGACAGATCCTGGAGGGCTAGACCTAACTGGCAAGGCAGCGGTCTTGAAAACCGCCGGGTGAAAACCCTTGAGGGTTCGAATCCCTCGCCCTCCGCCAGGCCAGGCATCGGGAGAGGTGGCCGAGTCGGTCTAAGGCGTACGCCTGCTAAGCGTATGTGGGGGTAACACTCCACCGAGGGTTCGAATCCCTCCCTCTCCGCCAGCATCAGATACATGACGCGCCCATAGCTCAACTGGATAGAGCGTCTGACTACGGATCAGAAGGTTGGGGGTTCAAATCCTCCTGGGCGTACCAAGTGCAGCCAGGCCGGCCGTCCAGCCGGCCTGGCTGCTTTTCCGAACCCTGCGCAGCGTCGCTCTTGTCAGCCGCCGGCCCTCGCCCTAAGATCAGGGAGGGTTTGGGGGACGGGGGTATCTGTCTCGCCCTTGCCCCATGCGGATCGCCCAGACCAGTCCGACTGAAAGGAGCGCCGACATGCGCCGATGGTTGCTGTTGCCGCTGGCGGCCGTTCTGTTGCTCGCTCTCTCCTCGTGCGAGCGGCGGCCGCGCAAGGTGCCGGAATACGGCCAGTTCGAGATCGTCACCGCCACGATCCAGGGTTCCATTCCCGCGGAATACGGGCGCCTGGTGGGGGTCACCTCTTCCGACTCCTACCCGGGGTGGGCCCAGCTGTGGTTCGAGCGGGACGACGGGGCCATCAACGTCGTCTACGTCGACTTCATCAAGGGTCGCACGCAGCATCGCGTCATGACCATCCCCCGTTCGTGAGGAGGCCGCCATGAGCCACGACAAGTGGAGCAGTTTGATGAGCCGCCTCTTCTTCTTCGCGGCCTTCGCGCTGCTGGCGCTGTCGATTGCGGAGAAGATCGCCAACCTGGCGGAATACACGATCCTGCGCGCGATTCCCGCGAGCCGCCTGCTCGAGTACGCCGTCATCCTGCTGTTCTTCGTGATGGCGCTGCTGCTGCGCCAGATCCGCGAGGAACTGCGCCGGTTCGGCCCCCGCGGAACCTGAGCGGCGGTTGCCGACAGCGGACCGCGAGGGTAGACTGCGCGGGTGCGTGACGGGCTCTCCCGCATCGCCGGCCGGAACCGTCGGCGCAGCCTGCGCGCGGCGCCGGCCTGCGCGCGGTCGGGCCCGGGTCCGAGGATCGTTTCTTCCCGAAAGGCCGCCATGGCGCGCTGTCCCGCTTGCGTCCATCCGCTCGCCCTTCTCCTGCTCGTCGGGATTTCAAGTCCAGCGGTCCAGGCCGCTTCTGTCTTTCCGCTGGCGGACGTGCGGCCGGGAATGGAGGGCTTCGGCCTGACCGTCTTCGCGGGCACCCGCATCGACACCTTCGGGGTGCGCGTGCTGGGGGTGCAGCAGAACCAGCGCGTGGCCGGCGGCACGATCCTGGTGCAGCTCAGCGGGCCGGGCCTGGAGCTGGCGGCGATCCCCCAGGGCATGAGCGGCAGCCCCGTTTTCCTTGAGGGGCGGCTGGCCGGCGCGGTGGCGTTCACCTGGGAAGGGGCGCTGCTTCCCATCTGCGGCTTGACCCCGGCCGAAGAAATCATGTCGCTGCCGGCTCCGGCCGGAGACCAGCGGCGCGCAGCCGGCGTGCCGTCGTGGTCGCTGGGTGGCCGCGCGCTGGTCGGCCAGGGCGGGCGCGAGCTAGCCGCGGCGCTGTTCGGCCCCGGGAGCGCGGCCGCGCCGCCGACCGCTCCCGCCGATCCGCTGCAGTCGGCGCTGGCGGAGGGCTCGCCTTGGCCCTCGGCGGCCGCACTGGCCGAGGCCTTCTGGCGCCGGGTGACCGGCGTGTGGTCTGCGGCGGGGGGCGGGCCGCTGGCGCCGGTGCCAGCCGGGTTGATCTGCCGGCCGCTGGGCGCGCCGGGCGGCGGCGCCGGGGCGGATTCCGGAGCGCCGGCAGCGGCTCTGGCGCCGGGCGCGGCCTGCGCGGTGCCGTTGGTGCTCGGCGACGCCGAACTCGGCGCCATCGGCACCGTCACGTGGGTGGAGGGCGACACCGTCTACATGTTCGGGCACCCCCTGCTTCAGGCGGGTGTCCTGGAGCTGCCGCTGGCGGCGGCCGAGGTCCACGGCTGGCTTCCGAGCCGTCAGATGTCCTTCAAGATGGGCAGCGTGCGCCAGGTGGTCGGCGCCACCAGCCGCGACCTGCGCGCCGGCGTGACGGGACGGCTGGGCGCGGCGGCCGACCTCGTGCCCGTCGCCGTGACCGTCCGGCGGGACGCTGAGGTGGAGCGTTATGACTTCCGCGTGGCGGCGGACCCGCGGCTCGCCCCGGCTCTGGTTTTCTGGTGCGTCTACGGCGCGCTCGTCGCCCGGGGCGATGATCTGAGCCAGCAGACGCTGGCTTACCGTCTGGTCACGCGCTGGCACGCCGCCGTGGAGGGAGGCGAGGAGACGGTGGAGCTGGCGGGTGTGCTGGCGGGGCCCGGCGCCGCCGCGCAGCTGGGACCGGAATGGCTGGCTCCCGCTCAGCTGCTGTTCGAGAACCGGCACAGGCCCCTGGCGCTGGTCGATGTCAGCGCCGAGATCGACTTGAGTCCGCAGATGCGCGCGGCCCAGATCGTGGGGGCCGAGGCGCCGCTGGTGGCGCGCGCCGGCGGCACGTTGCCCGTGACCGTGACCTTGCAGACGCACCGCGGTGCCGTCGAGCGCGTGCAGCGTGCACTGCTTCTGCCGGCGCACCTGCCTCCAGGCGGGTATCGCCTGCTGGTGGCCAGCGCGCGGGATCTGTTCGCGCTCGAGGCGGAGCGGGCCGCCGAACGTTTCGCCGATCAGAGCTTGCCGGCGACCCTGGAAGTGGTGCGGCAGCCGCGCTCGGCGGGCGACCTCGTCTGCGCCTTGCTGGCGCCGGCGCCCGGCGCCGTGGTCGACGGCCGCGAATTGCCCTCCTTGCCGGGCCGTGCCGCCGCTGTGCTGCGAGGCGACGGCCCGGGGCGCGTGGCCCCTACCCGCGCGGGCATCGTGCTGCGCGACAGCGCGCCGCTGGGGTCGGCCCTCAAGGGCCATGCGATTCTGAGCCTGACGCTCGTGCCACCAAGGGCCACATCCCGGGAGGTCAGTCGTCCATGACCGCCGCCGCCCAGCGCCGCCGCAACGCACCGCACCGCCGGGCCGCCGTCCCAACCGCGCTTGGCGCCGCCGCGCTGCTGCTGGCGGGAGCGGACGCAAGGTCCGCGGGGCCGGTTCACTGGGACTATCCCCAGGGCGTGCCCTTCACGGAGCTGAAGCTCGAGGGCGTCGGTCTCGATCTGCACGGTCGCTTGACGCCCGGGCTGAGAGCGGCCGAGCTGACGGCCGCCGGGCCGGAGGTGTTCTGGTGTCTCGCGCCCGACGGCGCAGGGGGCCTCTACGCGGGCAGTGGGCACGACGGCCAGGTGTGGCACGCTCCGCGCGGGCGGCCGCCGCGGCTGCTGGCGGCTCTCGGACAGCCTGAGATCTTCGCCCTGCTGCCGGTCGCCTCGCATCTGTACGCCGGGGGTGGACCGGACGGCCGCCTCTACCGTGTCAGCCGCACCGGAGAGGCGACTGCGTGGGGTTCGCTGCGCGAAGGTTATGTCTGGTCGCTGGCGGCGGGTCCGGACGGCCGGCTCTATGCCGGCGCCGGTTCGCCGGCGGCTGTGTATCGCGTGGATGGGCAGGAGCGGCTCGAGCGGCTGGCTGAACTTCCCGCAACCCATGTCCTGGCGCTGGCGCTGACGGCCGATGGCCAGCTGCTGATCGGCACGCAGGGGCCCGGCCTGATCATCAGCCTCGATCCCCGCCGCCCGCAGCAGCGGCGGATCTTGCAGGAAACGGCGCAGGACGAGGTGCGCCAGCTGGTGCCGGACGCCGAAGGAACTTGGCACGCCCTGGCGGTGGCGCGCGCGCCCCTGGCGCTGATCCCGTCCGACACCTCCGCCGGCGGCGGTTCGCCGGCCACTGGAGTGGTCGATCTGCTGCGCGCCGCGGGGGGCGAGCGCTCCGCGCCCGACCGCGCCGCCCTGTACCGCATCGGTCCCGACGGCCTGGTGACGCAGGTCTGGGGCGGGGCCACCCCCGTGCAGGCGGCGATCCACCTGCAGGGGCGCGGCTGGCTCGGCGCCGGCCCGCTGGGCGACGCCGAGAGCCAGAGCGCGCTCTGGTGGCTCGAGAGCGGCGGCCCGCCGCAGCCGTTGGCCGCCTGGGCCGGGGGCGAGATCACGGATCTGGCCCGCGTCGGCGACCGCGACGGGCGTGCGCTGCTGGCGGTGACGCAGGGGCGGCCGGGGCGTTGGTTTTTGCTCGAGGATCGCCCCGCCGTCGAGGCCTTCGCCACGGCGCCGCCGCTGGACGGCGGCGCGCCCGTTCGCTGGGGGCGGCTGCGCTGGGAAGGCGACACGGCGACGGGCGCCGCGCCGCGCTGGTCGGTCAGAGGAGGGCCGCGGTCGGCGCCCGACGACACCTGGAGCGACTGGAGCGCGCCCTGGAGCGACCAGGACGCGGCGATTCCCTTGCCGCCTTCCCGCTTTCTGCAGTGGCGCGTCTCGCTGTCCCACGCCGATCCGGCCACCGCGATCGCCGCGGTCACCGTCAGCGGCTACGCGCCGAACGGGCCGCCGCGCATCGTGCGCTTCGAGGTTCTGCCTCCGGGCGAGCTGGCGCCCAGCGGTCGCATGGAGGGGCGCGAGGCGATCACCGAGACGTTCCGCGGCGGCTTGCAGGTGGAGTACAGCCTGCCCAGCCGGCGCGACCGCAGCCTGTCGCCGTTGGATGCCTCGCCGGTGCGCAGCGTGCGCACCTTCGTCTGGCAGGGGTGGGACCCCAACGGCGACCGGCTGGTCTACAGCCTGCATTATCAGAGGCTGGGCCAGTCCAGCTGGCGGCCGATCGGCGAGGAGACCTTCGAAGGGGTGCAGGCCTGGGACACGCGCGGGATTCCCGACGGCCTCTACGTGGTCCGGCTCGCGGCAAGCGACGCTCCCGACAACCGCCCGGGCGAGGAACTGACCGCGGCGCGGCTGTGCGCCCCCTTGCTGGTCGACAACAGCCCGCCGCGGCTGTCTGGCGTCAGGGTCGGGCGCACTCCGGGCGGCGTCTCGGTGTCATTCGTTGCCGAGGACGACGCCAGCCCCCTGGCCGAGGCCTGGCTCGAGCTGCCGGATGGGAGCCGCGTGCGCCTCGACCCCGAGGACGGCATCTGCGACAGCCGCCGCGAACGGTTCGCGCAGGAGACGCCGTGGCCTCGTCCCGGACGCGCGGCCCCGCCCGAACCATGGCGGTTGCGTTTCGGCGTGGTCGATCGCGCGGGCAATGTCGCCGTGGAGGAGGGAGAGGCGAGGTGAGCCCCCCGGTCCAGGAGAGCGACCTCGCCGCCGACCGGCGCTGGTTGGCGGCGGCGCTGCGCGAGGCGGTCGCCGCCGGCGCCGCGGGCGAGGTCCCGGTGGGCGCGGTGGTTGTGCGCGACGGCGTGCTGCTGGCGCGCGGGCGCAATCAGGTGGAAGCCCTGCGCGATCCGACCGCGCACGCCGAGATCCTGGCGCTGGGCGCCGCGGCGGGCGCCCTGGGCGATTGGCGCCTGGATGGAGCGACGTTGTACGTGACGCTGGAGCCGTGTCCGATGTGTTGCGGAGCGCTGCTGCTGGCTCGCGTGGCGCGGCTGGTCTACGGCGCCGCCGATCCCCGCGCCGGCGCCGTGGTCTCGACCATGCGCCTGCTGGCCGGCAACCCTTACGGGCGCCGGCTCGAGGTCGTCGGCGGCCTGGCGGCCGATCAGTGCGGCGAGCTTCTGCAGGCTTTCTTCCAGCGCCGGCGCGGCCCGCGCCAGGGCGACGGCGGGGGCGGGGCGTGTTGATTTTGGGGTGGGGCGATGCTATATTGCAGCGCCCGATTGCGGTCGTGGGTGGAGAGGTGCGAGAGCGGTCTAATCGGCACGACTGGAAATCGTGTGTGCCGCAAGGCACCCAGGGTTCGAATCCCTGCCTCTCCGCCACCTCCTGTCGGTTCCAGCGGAGAGGTGCCGGAGCGGTTGAACGGGGCGGTCTCGAAAACCGTTGAGCACGCGAGTGCTCCCAGGGTTCGAATCCCTGCCTCTCCGCCACTGCGACAGCGACGCCGCGCGCCGCGCGCGGACAGCCGGATCGACGGCGGCGTCCGGCATGATGGATCGGTGGGGATGTAGCTCAGATGGGAGAGCGCCTCGTTCGCAACGAGGAGGTCAGGGGTTCGATCCCCCTCATCTCCACCACCCTGCCCGGGGGAATGCCCCCCAATGTCGATGGGCCAGGCCCGGCACGACGCCGGAGCGCCAACTCCGTCAGGACTGGAAAGTAGCAGCGGTACGCCAACTCCGACGTGTGCGCCGACCAGCCTGGCCCACCCTGCATCATCGCTCCGGCGGCGCCCGCGGGCGGGCCGCCCGGGCGATGCCGGCACCCAGGCGGGCCGGCGGACGGAGCGGCCATGTCGTACCATGCCCTTGCGCGCAAGTACCGGCCCGCCACCTTCGCCCAGGTGGTCGGCCAGAAACACGTGACCGGCACGCTGCGCGCCGCCCTGCGCAAGCAGAAGCTGGCCCACGCCTACCTGTTTTCCGGTCCTCGGGGCTGCGGCAAGACCACCGTGGCGCGGCTGCTGGCCAAGGCTCTCAACTGCACCCAGGGCGCGCCGGACGAGCCGTGCGGTCGATGCGAGCGCTGCCAGGCCATCGCCGCCGGCGCCGATCTCGACGTGCTGGAAATCGACGCCGCTTCCCACACGGGGGTCGACAACATCCGCGACCTGCGCGAAATGGCGCAGTACACGCCGACCCAGGGCGCCTGCCGTGTTTTCATCATCGACGAAGTCCACATGCTGTCGAAGGGAGCGTTCAACGCCCTCCTGAAGATCCTGGAGGAACCGCCCGCGCGCGTCTTCTTCTTCTTCGCCACGACCGAGCCCCACAAGGTGCCGCGAACGATCCTGTCGCGCTGCCAGAGGTTTGATTTCCGTCTGCTAGCGCGCGACGAGCTGGCCGCGCGGCTGAGCGAGATCGCCGCCGCCGAGGGGGCGCAGCTGGCGCCCACGGGGCTGCGCCTTCTGATCGCGCTGGCCGAAGGGAGCCTGCGCGACGCGCTGAGCCTGCTGGATCAGCTGATCGCCGGCGCCGAGGGCCCGATCGACGAGGCGATGATCGTGGCCCAGTTCGGGCTCGTGCGGGCGGACGTCTATTTGGAGCTCAACCAAGCGATCATCGCCCGCGACGCTCCCGCCGCGCTGCGCCTGCTCGATCGGCTGCTGGCCGCGGGCGACAGCCTGGACACCTTCGCCCAGGGGCTCGCCGCCAACTTCCGCGATCTGCTGCTGCTGCGGCTCGATCCCGAGCTGGGCGCGACGCTCGATCTGCCGCCCGAGACACTCGCGCGGTTGCAGGCGCAGGCGCAGCACTTCGCGGCTCAGGACCTGCTGGCGCTGCTCGACCGCGCCGGCCGCCACTACGAACGCATCCATCGCAGCACGCAGCCGCGCGTCTTGCTGGAAGCGGCGCTGGTCGAGTTCGCGCTGTTCGAATCGCGGGTGCTGCTGTCGGATCTGGCCCACCGGCTGGGAGCGCTCGACGGCGAGGATCCGGCGGCCGCCGCCGGCGGCGGTCAGGGCGCGGGCGAGCCGGCGCGCCGCGGGCGCCCCGCGGCGGCGGCCGCCGGCCGTGAGCCTCCGGGCGTCGGCGGCGGGCCGTCGTTGGCGCGCGAGACGCCGCCCGCAGCGGCAGCGGCCGGCACGCTGCCGCTCTGGACGGAGCTGGTCGGCGTGTTGATGCAGTCGCATCCGGGCGTGGCGGCCTGCCTGCTGGAAGGATTCCCCTCTCTGGACGAGGCGCGAGGGCGGTTGACCCTGGCCTTTCCCGCCGAGAAGAGCTTCCAGATGGAGAGACTGGAGCAGGAGCGCGCCGTGGTCCTGGAGAAGCTGGCGGCGGTGCTGGGCCGGCCGCTGCAGCTGGTGCTGACGGTGGCGGGCGAAACGGGCAGGCGGGATCTGCGCGATGCGCTGCGCGAGGAGGTGCGCCGCGCCGTGGCGCCGACCGAGAATGAATCGCTGGCGGCCGCCTGCCAGGCCGACCCGCGGTTGGCCGACCTGGTCGAGCTGCTGGAAGGCGAGGCCGTGCCTGCGGCCGAGCGCGAGGACTGGCAGCGCGCCCCGGCTCCCGACGGGGGCGCGGCGGCGCAGTGATCGCGGCGCCGTCCGGCGCCGCCGCGGAGGGGACATGGACATCCGCATGCTGATGAAGCAGGCGCAGCAGATGCAGAAGAAGATGGCCGAGGCCCAGGAGGGCCTGGCCATGCGCGAAGTCGCGGTGGAGGTGGCCGGCGGGCAGGTGCGGGCGGTGATGAACGGCCGGCACGAACTGCTGCGGCTGACCATCAATCCGGCCGCCATCGATCCGCAGGACGTGGAGTTCCTGCAGGACCTGGTCGTCGCGGCGGTCAACGAGGCGAAGCGGCAGGTCGACGCCCTGATCGAGAAGGAGATGGGCGCGGTCACCGGCGGCATGAATCTGCCGGGCATGAACCTGCCCGGTCTGGGGGGATAGGGCATGGCGGGGGGCCCGCGGTCATCGCCTGCGGCCGGGCCGGCGCCGCCGGCCGGAGGGGAGTTCCAGAGTCCGGCGCTGGAGCACCTCGTGCGCACCCTGGCGCGCCTGCCGGGACTAGGCCGCAAGTCGGCGACTCGCATCGCGTTGCATCTTCTTCAGGCGGGCGATCGCGCCGCGGCGGAGCTGGCGGAGGCGGTGACCGCAGCGGCGGGCCAGGTCCGTCCGTGCAGCCGCTGCGGCGCCATCACCGAAGACGATCCGTGCGGGATCTGCAGGTCGCCGGGGCGGGACGCATCGATCCTGTGCGTGGTGGCCACCGCGGTCGATGTGCTGCCGTTCGAACGAGCCGGATTCTACCGGGGCCGCTATTTCGTCCTGGGCGGGCTGCTCTCGCCGCTGGAGGGCGTGCGCGCCGGGGATCTGCCCTTCCAGCGCCTGCGGGAAACGGTCGAGGCCGCCGGGGTCCACGAGGCGATCCTGGCCTTCGACCAGAGCGTCGAGGGCGAGGCTACCGCGTTGTATATCCAGCAGTTGCTGGCCGATAGCCCGCTGCGGCTGACCCGGCTGGCCACCGGCATCCCGGTCGGCGGGGCGCTGGCGCTGACCGATGAGGCTACCCTGCACCGCGCCTTCCAGTTCCGCCGCGCCTTCTGACCCGGTCGCCCCCAATTCGCCGCTCAAGCCGCAGGACACGGCGTCGATATGTCATTTGCCGCGGAGGAACCTCGCTGGCGGCCCGCCGGCGCCAGATGCCGCGGGGGGAGGCAGCATGGTCAGGGCCGAATGGGCGATCTTCGAAGAGGACTACTGGGCGATCCAGAACGCCTTGAAGGATCTGCTGCGCAGCTCCAATTCGACCAGCGCCCTGCTGATCGATCGCACCGGGCAGCTCATCGCCCATGCGGGCGAAGAGCTGCAGTTCGACGTGGTCAGCTTCGCCTCGCTCTGCGCGGCCGATTTCGAGGCCAACTATCAGCTGGCCAAGCTGATCGGCGAGAAGGATTTCGCCACGCTCTACCATCAGGGCGCCAACGAGAGCATGTATCTGAGCAAGATCGCTCGCGACGTGGTGCTGGTGGTGCTGTTCGACAAGCGCACCACGCTGGGCCTGGTGAGGCTGCGCGTCAAGCGCACCGTCGACGAACTGTGCCAGATCATCAACCAGCTGTTCGAAAAGCTGGAGTACCGGAACGAGGAGTACGACACCTTCGACGAATCGTTCACCAAAGAGGTCGAGAACGAGATCGACAGCCTGTTCGTGGATTGATGGGCCGAGCGGCCCGGGCGGGGAGTTGGCGTCGTGTCGCTTATCAACTATTCGTCCCGCGAGATCAACTGCAAGATCGTCTACTACGGCCCGGGCCTGGGGGGCAAGACGACCAACATCCAGTACGTCTATGACAAGGTGGCTCCCGAGACCAAGGGCAAGCTGGTGACCCTGGCCACCGAGATGGACAGGACGCTCTTCTTCGATTTCCTGCCGCTGGAACTGGGCACGGTCAAGGGTTTCAAGACCCGCTTCCATCTCTACACGGTGCCGGGCCAGGTCTACTACAACGCCAGCCGCAAGCTCATCCTGCGCGGCGTCGACGGCATCGTGTTCGTCGCCGACTCGCAAGAATCTCGCTTCGACGCCAACATCGAGGCTCTCTACAACCTGCACGAGAACCTGGCCGAGCACCGTCTCGATCTGGCCAAGATCCCCTTCGTCATGCAGTACAACAAGCGCGATCTGCCGGATGCCGTGCCGGTCGAGGAACTCGAGGAAGAACTCAACCCCGAGAAGTACGCCAGCTTCGAGGCCGTCGCGTTCAAGGGCGTGGGGGTATTCGACACCCTCAAGTGCGTCGCCAAGAAGGTGCTGCACAACCTTCAGAGCGACTCTCCCGCGCCCGTCGCCCGCTGACCCATCGCTGCGGCTACCGATTGCGCCGCGCCGCCCGGCACGCGGGGCTGGCCCCCCCGGCCGCGGCGACCTATCATGGGCGCGCCCGGCGGCATCCGCCCGGCGAACCTGTGAAGGGTCGATGGGGTGCGCTTCATCCTCTATCTCTTCGGCACGTTTCTGGGCACGGGCTACGCGCCGATCGCGCCGGCCACGGCGGCCAGCCTGGCGGTCGCGGTGCTCTGGGGGCTGGCGGCTCCGGTGCCGCTGGCGTGGCAGTTGGCGCTGCTGGCGGCGACAGTCGCGGCCGGCGTGCCGGCCGCGACAGCCCTGGCCCGGCGGCACGGGCACGATCCCAAGCTCGTGGTCTGCGACGAGGTGGCGGGGATGCTCGTCACCTACCTCGGCGTCAGCGCGGCCGGTTGGCAGGGCTGGCTGGCCGGGTTCTTCTGGTTCCGCGTGTTCGACATCCTCAAGCCGTTTCCGGTGCGGCGGCTCGAGCGCCTGCCGGGCGGCTGGGGCATCATGGCCGACGATCTGCTGGCGGGGATCTACGCCCAGCTGGCGCTGCGGGCGACCCTGCGCCTGATGGGGTGGTGAGCGGATGAACGGTGCGGGGAGCGTCGGCGTGGAGCGCGGCGCGTCGCAGCCGCTGCGCGACGCATGGTTGATCGCGGTCGGCGACGAGCTGCTGCTGGGGCGGACGGCCGACACCGACTCGCAGGAGGTGGCCCGGGCGCTGTCGGCGCACGGCGTCTCCGTGCGCGGCGTGGTCGTCGTGCCCGACGATGCGGCCGCGGTGGCGGCGGCGCTCGACGCCGCGCCGGCCGGCGCCCTGATCTGCCTGTCGGGGGGCCTGGGGCCGACGGCCGACGACCTGACCCGCGAAGCGATCGCCGGCTGGGCCGGCGTCGGCCTGCGGGAGGATCCGGAGCTGGTCGCGCAGCTTCGGGCGCGCTGCAGGGAGCGCGGTTTCCCCTATGGCGAGGGGACGGCCCGCCAGACGCTGGTCCCGGCTGGGATGTCCTGGGCGCCCAACCCGGTCGGGTCCGCGCCCGGACTGTACGGGACGCTGAGGCAGCGCATGCTGCTGGCGTTGCCTGGCGTGCCGGCGGAGCTGCGCGCGCTCCTGCCCGAACTCCTGGCGCGACTGGCGGCGGCCGGTCGGCTGCCGCCGCCGCAGCCCGCTCGCCTGCTGCGCACGGCGCAGCTGGCCGAGTCGCAGCTCGCGGCGCTGTGCGCGCCGCTGCAGGCCGAGCATCCCGATTTGCGCTGGTCGTGGTGGCTGGTGACCTACGGCGTCGACGTTCGGATCTCCTTGGCGCCGGGAGGCGATCCAGCGGCGCTGGCGGCGGCGGGCGACGCGTTGCGCGCGCGCCTGGGCGGCCATGTCTACGCCGAAGACGACCGCACGCTGGCCGAGATCGTGCAAGGGGAGATGCTGCGGCGGGGCTGGAAGCTGGCCGTGGCCGAGTCGTGCACGGGCGGGCTGATCGGAGCGCGGCTGACCGACGTCGCCGGATCGTCGGGCTATCTGAGGGGCGGGGTCACGGCCTACGCCGACGAGGTCAAGCGCGCGCAGCTGGGAGTGCCGGCCGCGCTGCTGGCGGCGCACGGCGCGGTCAGCCGGCCGGTGGCCGAGGCGATGGCGCGCGGCTGCCGGGAGGGCTTCGGCGTCGAGATCGCGCTGGCGGTGACCGGGATCGCGGGGCCGGAAGGCGGCAGCCCCGTCAAGCCCGTGGGCACCACCTGGATCGCCGCCGCCACCGGCGAGGGCACGCACGCCCGCTGCTACCGCTTCCCCGGCACGCGGCGGCGCAACCGGCAACTGGCTGCGGCCGTGGCGATCGACACCGTGCGGCGGCTGCTGGCCGGCGGCGGCGCGGCGCCGCCTTGGCTGCCGGACGACGCCTGGGCGGCGGGGAACGCGGAGGCCTCATGAGGCTGTTTGTCGCCGTCGACCCGGGGGAGCGGCTGCGCCGCGAGCTGGACACGCGGCTTGACGCCTGGCGGCTGCGGCTCGACCTGGCCTGGGTGCGCCCGGAGAACCTGCACGCGACGCTTCTGTTTCTGGGCGAGCAGCCGGACGGCTTGCGCCCCCGCCTGGAAACGGCGCTGCGGGCGGTCGCCGCTCGTCACACCCCTTTCGCGCTGCGGGCGGCGGGAGTGGGCGGGTTCCCGCGGCTTTCCTCGCCGCGGGTGCTCTTCTTGCAGATGGACAGCGGCGGCGCGCTCGAACGCCTGGCCGCCGACGTGCGTGCGACGGTCGCGCCGCTGCTGGCGGGCGGGCTCCCGGACGACAAGCCGTTCCGGGCGCACCTGACCCTAGCCCGCGTCAAGCGTCCGCTCGCCCCCGCCGAAAGCCGCCTGCTCGCCGGCATGGATCTGGGGAGTTGGGACGAGGAGCGGGTGAGCGAGCTGTGCCTGGTGCGCAGCGAGCTGGGCAGAGGCGGCCCGCGTTATTCTGATCTGGCCGTGATGGCGCTGGCCGCAGCGGCCGGCTGATGGCCGCGGCGGCACCCGCGTCCCTGCCGGTCTGGTCGCCGCCGGCTGGAGGCCGCCGCCGGGAGCCAGCCGCCGGGAGCCAGCCGCCGGTTGCCAGCCGCCGCGGCGCGTGCTACCGTGCTCGCGCGTGAGGGGCGCCGGCGCGGCCGCCCCCGGGCGAGCCTCCCGGCCCCGTTCTGCCGCCCGCATGCTCGGAGCCTCCCCGAACCTCACCGCTTCGCTGGACAAGGAGTGACACCATGGCGCTGGATCGGCAGGAAGACAGGACCAAGGCCCTCGAGCTGACGCGGGCCCAGATCGAGAAGCAGTTCGGGAAGGGATCGGTCATGCTGCTGGGCGAGAACCGCGTCTACGACGAGGTCGACGCCATCTCCACAGGCAGCGTGGCGCTGGACATCGCTCTGGGCGTGGGCGGTCTGCCCACCGGCCGCGTCAGCGAGATCTACGGCCCGGAAGGGAGCGGCAAGACCACCATCGCCCTTTCGGTCATCGCCAATTCGCAGCGGCGCGGCGGCATGGCCGCCTTCATCGACGCCGAGCACGCCCTCGACCCGGTGTACGCGCGCAAGCTGGGGGTGGACATCGACAATCTGCTCGTCTCGCAGCCGGACACGGGCGAGCAGGCGCTGGAGATCACCGAGATGCTGGTGCGCTCGGGAGCGATCGACTGCATCGTCATCGACTCGGTGGCCGCCCTGGTGCCGCGCGCCGAGATCGAGGGCGAGATGGGCGACCAGCACATGGGATTGCAGGCGCGCCTGATGTCGCAGGCGTTGCGCAAGCTGACCGGTGCCATCTCCAAGACCAAGACCCTGGTCCTGTTCACTAACCAGATCCGCATGAAGATCGGCATCATGTTCGGCAATCCCGAGACCACCACCGGCGGCAATGCCCTGAAGTTCTACAGCTCGGTGCGGCTGGACGTGCGGCGCATCGGCGCGATCACGCAGGGCGAGGAGGTTCTGGGCAGCCAGGTGCGCGTCAAGGTGGTCAAGAACAAGGTCGCCCCGCCCTTCAAGAAGGCGGAGTTCGACATCCTCTATGGGGAGGGGATCTCCAAGGAAGGCGACCTGATCGAACTCGGCGTCGCCGCCGGCCTGGTGCAGAAATCCGGGGCCTGGTTCAGCTACGGCGATGAACGGCTGGGGCAGGGCAAGGAGAACGTGCGCGTTTTCCTGAAGGAGAACCCGGACCTGTTCGCGCGCATCCGGGACGAGGTGTTCGCGCACTACGGCGTGCGGCGCAGTCCCGAGCGCTTCCCCGAGAGCGCGCCCGGAGCCCAGACCGCAGCGGGCGGCGAGGAAGCCGCCAAGAGCCCAGGCCGCGGCCGAGGCCGCGCCAGCGCCGCGGCCGAATGACCCGCCTCACGGGCCGGTGACCGCCATGGACGGATCGCCCGCGCCCATGCTCGTCTCCTGCCGCCGCGAGGGGGACACCGTCTCGGTGACCCTCAGCGGCGGCGAGGTCTTGGTGGTGGCGGCCGCCGCGCTGCCGGGGGATCTGCCGCCCCCGGGATCGGCGTTGCCGCCCGCGCAGCTGGCGGCGCTGCGTCAGGCGGACGCTCGCAAGCGGATCGCCCGGCGCGTGTTCGACCTGCTCGACCGGCGCCTCTGGCCGGCGCGGCGGCTGCGCGGCAGGCTGCTGGGCGACGGATTCGAGGCCGCCGCCGTCGACGAGGTGCTGGCGCGCTTCGAGGACGAGGGGCTGCTGTCGGACCGGCGCTACGCCGAGGCCTACATCCGCGACACCCTCAGCGCCCGCGCGGTCGGCGCCCGCTACCTGCGCGCGCGTCTGCGGGCGCAGGGGATAACGGCCGCCGACGCCGCGGCGGCGATCGGGGCGTTGCTGCCGCCGGCGCGCGAGGCGGAACTGGCGCGCGCGGCGGCGCGCGGCCGCTGGGCACGGGCCCGCGGCGGAGGCGCGCCCGAGCTGGCGAGCGTGATCCGGTTCCTGCAGGCGCGGGGCTTCCCCCCCGCGCTGGCGCGGAGTGCGGCGCGCGCGGAAGCGCCCGGCGCGGCCGGCGGTCCGGGCGGCGACGGCGCGGAGGATGCAGAGCGGTGAAGCTGCTGGTGACCGGGGCGGCCGGCATGCTGGGGCGGGCGCTGCTCGCCGCCGGGCGGGCGCGCCACCCGATGGCCGGGGTCGATCTGCCCGACGGCGACCTGCGCGAGCCGGGAGTGGCCCGCGCGCTGCTGGCGCGGCACCGGCCCGACTGGGTGATCCACGCCGCCGCCTTCACCGATGTCGACGGCGCCGAGGCGCAGCGGGAACTGGCGCTGGCCGTCAACGCCGGAGCCACGGGTCTGCTCGCGCGGGCCTGCGCCGACGCGGGCGCGGGCCTGACCTACGTCAGCACCGACTACGTCTTCCCGGGCGACGACCCGGCCGGCTGCGACGAGGAGGCCGTGCCGGCGCCGGTCAATCACTACGGCTGGACCAAGCTGCAAGGCGAGCAGGAAGTCCGCGCCGCCGGCGGCCGGTGGCAGATCGCGCGCACCAGCTGGCTGTTCGGCCCCGGGCCGCGCAATTTCGTGCTGACCATCCGGCGTCTGCTGGCCGAGCGCCCGCGTGTGTCGGTGGTGGACGACCAGGTGGGTTGCCCCACCTACAGCCCCGACCTGGCGGCGGCCCTGCTTTTCCTGGTGGAGAACGGCGCCCCGGGCCTATACCATGCCACCAACCGCGGCGCCTGCAGCTGGTACGATTTCGCGCGCGCGATTGCGGCGGGCTCGGGCCACGACTCCGCGCGCGTGCAGCCGTGTCCGACGTCGGCCTACCCGACGCCCGCGCGGCGGCCGGCCTGCTCGATCCTGATCAGCCGTCGGCTGGACCGGCTGGGCTGCCCCGAGCGGCCGCGCTGGGAGGATGCGCTGGCGCGCTACCTGCGCCGGCTGGCGACGGCGGAGCCGGCGCAGGAGGAAGGGAAATGACGCGCGAGCAGCCCGTCTGGGAGAGCGAGAGCTGGCGCGAGGCGGCAGGCATCGCCTTCGCCGCCGCCGTGGCCGATCTGCGCGAGGCGCTGGCCCGGCTGGGGCCCGCCCATCTGGAGGCGGTGCGCAGCCTGGCGGGCGCAGTGCTGCGGTCCTGGTCGCGCGGCGGCAAGCTCCTGATCTGCGGCAATGGCGGCAGCGCCGCCGACGCCCAGCATCTCGCCGCGGAACTGGTTGGACGCTACCTGCGGGAGCGGCCGGGCCTGCCGGCGGTGGCGCTGACGGTCAACAGCTCGACGCTCACCGCGGTGGCCAACGACTACGGCTTTGAGCAGGTCTTCGCGCGCCAGCTCGAGGCGTTGGCCGGTCCGCAAGACGTGCTGCTGGTCATCAGCACTTCCGGCCGGTCGCCTAACTGCGTGCGGGCAGCCGAGGCGGCGCGGCGGCGGGGATTGGCGGTGTACGGCTTCCTGGGCGGCGACGGCGGCCCCCTGGCGGCGCTGGTCGACCGCGCCCTGATCGCCCCTACGGACGACACCCCCAAGATCCAGGAGATCCACATCGCCATGGGCCATCTGCTCTGCCGGCTGCTGGACGACGCCCGGCCGGCCGTGGACGGCCGTCATGCCTGAGACGCTGTCGGGCGCGCCGGCGGCGCCCGCGCCGCCGCTGCCGGCCGGCGCGCGGGTGGCGCTGGTGCACGACTGGCTGACCGGCATGCGCGGCGGCGAGAAGTGCCTCGAGGTCTTCGCGGAGATCTTTCCTCGGGCGGATCTGTTCACGCTGCTGCACGTGCCTGGCAGCGTCGCGCCGGCGATCGAACGGCTGCGCATCCGCACCTCGTTCGTGCAGAGCCTGCCCGGCGCGCGCCGCCGCTACCGTTGGGCGCTGCCGCTGTTCCCGGCCGCGATCGAGTCCTTCGACCTGGCGGGATACGATCTGGTCCTGTCCAGCAGCCACTGCGTCGCCAAGTCGGCCCGGCCGGCCCCGGGCGCGCTGTCGGTCTGCTACTGCTTCACGCCGATGCGCTACATCTGGGACCGTTTCGACGACTACCTGGGTGGTGCCGGCGGGGTGCGCCGGCGGCTGGCGGGCCTGGCCGTCGCGCCGCTGCGGCGCTGGGACGCCGCCACGGCCGCACGCGTGCGGTTGTGGCTGGCCATCTCGAATGACGTGCGCCGCCGAATCCTGGCGCGCTACGGCGCGCCGCCGGAGCGGGTCGAGGTGCTGTTCCCGCCGGTCGACACCGCGGTCTTCCACCCGGCCGCCGCGCCGGCCCCCCCGCCCGGCCTGTCCAGCCGCGGCTACGAGCTGGCGGTCTCGGCCTTCGTGCCCTACAAGCGCCTGGACCTGGCGATCGCGGCCTGCCGGCGCGCAGGGCGTCGCCTGGTGCTGGTGGGCAGCGGGCCGGACGAGGCGCGTCTGCGCCGACTGGCGGCCGAGGCGCCGGGGCGCGGCGAGATCGTCTTCGCCGGCGCGCCGCCGACCAGCGCGCTGCCGGCGTTCTATGCCCACTGCCGCGCGTTCCTTTTCCCCGGTATAGAGGATTTCGGCATCACGCCGCTGGAGGCGACCGCCTGCGGGCGGCCGGTCGTGGCGTTGCGGGCCGGCGGCGCGCTCGACACCGTGCGCGAGGGTCTCAATGGCGTCTTCTTCGACGAGCAGACGGCCGAGGCGCTGGCCGCCGCGCTGGAGGACGCGCGGCTCGACGGGCCCTGGGACTGCGCCGCCATGGCCGCGCACGCCGCTCGCTTCGGGCGCGAGCGTTTCCGCCGCGAGATCGCCGACCGTCTGGCGCTGGCCTGGCGCCGCCACGCCGAGGGGCGCGGCGATGTCTAGGCCCGCGGCTCCCGCGCCGGCCGCGGTCGCGGCCTCGCCGCCGGCCCGCCCGGAGCGCGGGCGCGCCGCCCTGATCCAGCCGGCGGTGCTGATCGCGGCCGACCTTCTCGCCCTCGAGATCGCCTTCCTGGTCACCTACTGGTTCCGCTTCCACGCCGGCATCTGGAAGACGCCGCTGGGCATCCCTCCGCTGAGCATCTACCTGCCGACCAGCGCGGCGGTGCTGCTGATCCTGCTGGGCCTCTTCTACGCCCGCGGCCTGTACGCCGGCCGGGCGGTGCGGACCTTCGAGGAGGAGCTGCTGGGCCTGTTCAAGGGCGTCGTCGTCGGCAGCCTCGTCGTGCTCGCGCTGGCCTTCTTCCTGCGCGGCGTGACCTACAGCCGCAGCTTCTTCGGCCTCTTCTTCCTGTCGTGCCTGATCTTCCTGGCGGGCGGGCGCGTGGTCGCGCGCGCGCTGCTGCGGCGCGTGCTGCGCCGCGGGCTCGGGTTGCGCCGCGTGCTGCTGGTGGGGGAGAGCCCGATGCGCGACCGGATCGTGCGCACCGCGCGGGAGCTGCCGGGGCTGGCCCTCGACATCGTCGGCTGGGCGGCCGCCGGCCCGGCCCAGGGGCGGGCGGCGACGGACCTGCCCTGCCTGGGCACGGCCGCCGAACTGCGGCGCCTGGTGCAGGAGCACGGCATCGACCTGGTGGTGATGGCGGTGCCGTTCGACCAGCTGACGCTGGTGACGCGCGCCGGCGAGGACCTGGCCAACCTGAACGTCGATCTGCAATTCGTGCCCGACCTGCTGGAGCTGCGCACCAGCCGCATGCGCCTGACCGAGGTGGCCGGCATCCCGTTCGTCTCCGTGCGCGAGGTCGCGCTCAGCGGTGCCGACCGCATCGTCAAGCGCAGTTTCGACCTGATCTGCGTCGCGGCGGGCATGCTGCTGCTGGCGCCCGTGTTTATCCTGTTGGCCTTGCTGGTGAAGGCGACGTCGCGTGGGCCCGTCTTCTACCGGCAGGCGCGCGTGGGGCAGGACGGACGCGAATTCCAGATGCTGAAGTTCCGCACCATGCGCACCGACGCCGAAGCGCGCAGCGGCCCGGTCTGGACCATCGAGAACGATCCGCGAGTCACCGGCGTCGGCCGCTGGCTGCGCCGCTTCAGCCTGGACGAGCTGCCCCAGCTGTGGAATGTCCTGCGCGGGCAGATGAGCCTGGTCGGGCCGCGGCCGGAGCGGCAGGTCTTCGTGGACCGCTTCAGCCGGCAGCTGCCGCGCTACTTCGAGCGGCACCGCGTCAAGAGCGGCTTGACCGGGTGGGCTCAGGTCAACGGGTTGCGCGGAAACACCAGCATCGAGGAGCGCACCCTGTACGACCTGCACTACGTGGAGAACTGGTCTCTGGCGCTGGACGTCCGCATCCTCCTGATGACCCTGCACCACGTGCTGCGGGGAGACAACGCCTACTGAGCCGGCCGGGGCGGCGGCGGAACGGAGCGGCATGCGCACCTTGCTGGCGTTTGCGGAGAGCCTGCGGCCGCGGCAGTGGACCAAGAACCTGGTGCTGTTCGCGGGCGTCATCTTCTCGCAGACCGTCGGCCATCCCGGCAGCGTGGCGCACGCTTTTTTCGGGTTCCTGGTCTTCTGCTTCGCCTCGGGGGCCATCTACGTCTTCAACGACCTGGCCGACGTGGAACTGGACCGGCAGCATCCCTACAAGCGGCTGCGGCCGATCGCCGCCGGCCGGCTGGCGGCCGGCCGGGCCCGCCTGCTGGCCGGCGGGTTGCTGCTGGCCTGTCTGGCGGCCGCCTGGCGGCTGGGGCCCACCTTCGCCGCCGTGACCGCCCTGTTCGTGCTCCATAATTTTCTCTATACCGGCCTGCTCAAGCGCGTGGTGATCCTGGATGTCTGCGGCATCGCCGTCAGCTTCGTGCTGCGCGCCGTGGCCAGCGTCGAGGTGCTGCGGCCGCTGTCGCCGCAGATCCAGCTGTCGAGCTGGCTGCTGCTCTGCACCTTCTTCCTGTCGCTCTTCTTGGGCTTCAGCAAGCGGCGCAACGAATGGGTCGCCCTGCGCCAGGTCACCGGCAGCAACTCGCGGCCGGTGCTGGCGGGTTACAGCGAGACCATGCTCAACACGCTGATCATCATCACCTTCACGATGACGCTGATGGTCTACACGCTCTACACGGTGTGGCCGGAGACGGTGGCGCACTTCGGCACCACCAAGCTGGTGTTGACGCTGCCGTTCGTCTTCTACGGCATGGGGCGCTATCTTCACCTGGTGTACCGCGAGCGGCGAGGCGGCCGCCCGCACGAGATACTGCTCAACGACGGCGCGATCCAGATCGCGGTGCTGGGCTGGATCCTGACCGTCTTCGTGATCATCGACCTGCACCGCTGAGGCCGGCTGTCGCCGGGCGCGGAGGCGCCGGAGCGCCGCCCGGCGACCAGGAACGAGGAGATGGCATGCGCGCGCGCGTGGCTCTGATCGGGGCGCGGCCGGAGACCGTGCTCGACGACTACCGGCGGGTGATGGAGCTGGCCCGCTACCGGGAGCATCTCGATCCCGGCCGCGAGCTGATCCTGAAGCTCAACCTGTCGTGGACCAAGTACTTTCCCGCCTGCAGCTCCCAGCCCTGGCAGGTGGAGGGGGTGGTGCGCACCCTGCGCCAGGACGGGTTCGTTTCGGAGCGCCTGCTGCCGCTGGAGAACAAGACCGTCGTGACGGACCCGCGACGGGGCTGCCGCAACAATCTCTGGGAGCCGGTGCTGCGGGCCTATGGGCTCACCTTCCGGGCCCTGCCGGAGGAGGAGTGGGTCGTCCATCGCTTCCGCCAGCCGCTGCTGAAGCTGCAGCACATCTTCCCGGAAGGGATCGAGATCCCGCGTCTCTACCTGGGGCGCGACATCCTGCATCTGCCGACGGTCAAGACGCACGGTCACAGCACGACCACGGGCGCGATCAAGAACTCGTTCGGCGGGCTGCTGAAGGAGGTCCGGCACTACGCCCACAAGCACATGCACGAGGTGCTGGTCGACCTGATGACCATGCAGCGGGAGATCCACCCGCACATCTTCGCGGTGATGGACGGCACGGTCTGCGGCGACGGCGCCGGTCCGCGCACCATGCGGCCCGTGACGCAGAACGTGTTGCTGGCCAGCGCCGATTCGGTGGCGATCGACGCCGTGGCCGCGCGGCTGATGGGCTTCGACCCCATGTCGATCCCCTACCTGCGCCTGTGCGACCAGATGGGGCTGGGGGCGGCGCGCGCCGCGGACATCGAGCTGGTCGGCGACGAGCAGCTGTTCGGGCGCAACTTCGGCTTCCGCACCAAGCGCAGCCTGGTGATCTGGGGCGACCAGATGCTGCGGCGTGGACCGCTGCGCTTCCTGGAGAGGATCCTGCTCCATTCGCCCCTGGTGGTGTGGGCGCCCTTCGCCTCGAACGTCTACCACGACTGGATATGGTACCCCACCGTGGGGCAGGCGATCATCCGGCGCTACAACCAGACCCCCTGGGGGCGTCTCTTCCGGGCCTACCGCCGGCAGGGGACGTTCGGCGGGGGCGCGGCGTGACGGCACCGGCCGCGCGCGTGCCGGCCCGGCGCACGACGGCGCTGGCTCCGGCGAAGGTCAATCTGCACCTGGAGGTGCTGCGCGCGCGCCGCGACGGCTATCACGATCTGGAGACCATCTTCCAGGCGGTCGCGCTGTTCGACCGGTTGACGGTCACGCTCAGCGCGCCGGCGCTGGCGGCGGCGGCCGACATCCAGCTGCGCGTGACGCCGAGGGAGGCGGCGCCCGCAGGCCCGGACAACCTCTGTTGGGCGGCGGCCGAGCATTTCTGCGCCGCCACGGGCTGGGGGGGGCGGCTGCGCATCGACCTGCACAAGGAGATCCCGACCGCCGCCGGTCTGGGGGGAGGCAGCAGCGACGCGGCCGCGGTGCTGGTGGCCTGCAACCGCCTGTTCGGCGTTGGCCTGGACGTTCCCGCGCTGGAGCAGCTGGGCTGCGCGCTGGGGGCGGATGTGCCGTTCTTCGTGCGCGGAGGTACGGCGCTGGGACGCGGGCGCGGCGACCAGCTGACACCCCTGCCCGCCATCCGCGCCGGCCGTTTCCTGATCGTCAGACCCGATCTGCCGCTCTCGACCGCGGCGGTCTATGCGCGTCTCAAAATGGGATTGACACTGCGGAGCCCGAAATGTAGCATCAGGCCGATAAAGGCGTTAATTGCACGTTTTCCAACGAGTTCCTGGTTCGGGTTCAATCGCCTGGAGGAGGTGGTACTGCCCGAGCATCCGGTCCTGCAGCGGCTGGTCCTGCGCTTGCGCGAAATCGCGCCGGTGGCGATGCTGTCCGGCAGCGGCGCGGCGGTCGTGGCGGTGTTCGACGAAGAGGCGTGGCGGCCCGGAATCCTGGAGGAGTTCGACCACCCGGGTTGGTTTGTGCGGGTCGTCAGCGCTCATCCGGCGGGGGTGGTGTTCAAGGACGAATGACCCTACGCCGCCTGGAGCTCTACCCCTGATCCAAGGCTCACTACGGAGAGGTGCAAACTTGGAAATCACAGAGATCCGGATCACACTGCGCGACGACGACAAGCTGCGGGGCTTCGCCAGCATCACGCTCGACAATTGTTTCGTCATCCGCGGCCTGAAGATCATCGCCGGCGCCTCCGGCATCTTCGTGGCGATGCCGAGCCGCAAGCGCAAGGACGGCACCTACCAGGACATCGCGCATCCCATCAACATGCCGACCAGGCAATGGATGGAGAACCAGGTGGTGGCCGCCTACAAGCAGGAACTGCAGCGCGTTGAGGCCGGCGAGATCCCGCCGCCGCGCCGCGGCGGATCCCTGGACGAGGACGGTGGCGCCGCCTTCGAAGAGAGCTACTGATCCGCACCGATCCCGGCAGGGGCGTCGTCAAGTGGTAAGACACAAGGTTTTGGTCCTTGGATTCGGAGGTTCGAATCCTCCCGCCCCTGCCAGCGTCGCTCCCCGGCCGTCCGCCCGGACGGCGCTCAGCCCCGCCGCCGCCGCGATCCGACCCCAGCGCCTGGAGGTCCGCCCCCCGTGTACAACGAGCTGGTGATCATCAGCGGCACCGCCCATCGGGCGCTCGGCGAACGCATCGCCGAGAATCTGCACGTCAACCTGCTGGACGTCGAGGTCGGCCGATTTTCCGACGGCGAGATCTCCGTCAAGATCAAGGAGAACATCCGCGGCACCGACGTCTTCATCATCCAGCCGACGCCCCCGCCCGCGGAGAACGTCATCGAGCTGTTGCTGCTGCTGGACGCCGTGCGCCGCGCCTCCTGCCGGCGCGTGACCGCGGTGATCCCTTACTTCGGGTACGCGCGCCAGGACCGCAAGGACCAGCCGCGCGTGCCCATCGCGGCGCGCTTGCTTGCCAACCTGATAACCACTGCGGGCGCGCAGCGCGTGCTGACGATCGATCTGCACGCGCCGCAGATCCAGGGCTTCTTCGACATCCCCCTGGACCACCTGTACTCGGCGCCGATCCTGCTCAAGCATTTCGCCGACTGGCCGCGCGACAATCTGGCGGTGGTCGCGCCCGATGTCGGCAGCATCAAGATCGCGCGCGCCTTCGCCAAACGGCTGGAGGCGTCGCTGGCGATCATCGACAAACGCCGGCCGCGGCCCAACGAGGCCGTGGTCATGAACTTCATCGGCGACGTCCGCGGCAAGGATGTCATCATCTTCGACGACATGATCGACACCGCCGGGACCGTGACCGATGCGGCCCGCGTCTGCCACGAGAAGCAGGGGGCCCTGTCGGTGACCGCCTGCTGCACCCACCCGCTGCTTTCGGGGGCGGCGCTGGACCGCATCAACGCCGCGCCGATCAAGGAGGTCGTGGTCAGCAACACCGTGCCGTTCTCGCGCGGCGACGGCTGCCCCAAGATCAAGGTGCTCGACATGTCGCCGCTGCTGGCCGACGCCATCGAGCGCATCCATCTGGAGAAGACGGTCAGCTCCCTGTTCGTCTGACGCCGCCCGCCCGCGCCCGCCGCCGCGCCCGCGCGATCGTCCGTCCCGCCGGCGGCGGCGCGGCTGCCGCCCGGGCCATCCACGCCGCCAATCCACGCCGCCCGGCTTGACAAGCGTTGCAGGCAATGCTTTATTAAGCGGTCATTTTGCCGCGCGTTCCGCCTGCCCAAGGTTCGGCGCGGGCACCGGCGATGCCGGCCGCGCGGGCGCGCAGGGGGCGCGCCGCCGTCGGCGCGCTGCGACGACGAAAGGCCAGGGAGATGGGTGTCATCCAGTTGAACGTGCATCCCCGCGCCACGACGGGGAAGAACGCCAACCGCCGCACGCGCGCCGGCGGGCGCATTCCGGCCGTCATCTATGGCGTGCGCCGGCAGCCGACCACCTGCGAGGTCGATGCGGCGGAATTCGCCAAGGCCATCGTGGGGCACGGTGGGCGGGGCGCCGTCTTCGCCCTCAACGAGGCGGGCGCCGCGCAGCCGACGATCGCCCTGCTGCGCGAGATGCAGCGCCATCCGGTCGCGGACTGGATCTATCACATCGACCTTTTCGAGATCCCGGCGGACCGGCCGATCACGGTCGAGGTGCCCATCGAGCTGCGCGGCGAATCGAAGTCCGTGCGCAATGGCGACGCCACGGTCATGCGTTTGATGCACGCGGTCGAGGTCAGTTGCCTGCCCGCCGAGCTGCCAGACGTGGTGCTGGTCGAGCTGACCGGCCTGAAGATGGGCGACAAGGTCCACGTCAGCGATCTGCAGGTCGAGCGGGGCGAGATCGTTTCCGCGCCCGAGGAGCTTGTCCTGCAGCTGCAGTCGACGGCGCTGTTCGCCGAGGCGGAGAAGCCGGCCGCCGAGGCCGCCGCCGGCGAGGAGGCGGCAGCCGAGGCGGGCGAGAAGCCCGAGAAGGGCGAGCCGGCGGACAAGGGCAAGGCCGACAAGAGCGACAAGGACAAGAGGAAGTAGGCGGCCCGCGCGCCGCCGCCCGCGACGGGGAGGCGGCATGCAGCTGATCGTCGGGCTCGGCAATCCGGGCCGCGAGTACGAGGACACCCGGCACAATCTGGGCTACCTGGTGGTCGATGAGCTGGCGCGGCGCCATGGACTGGCGTTCGGCGCCGGCACCCCCCGCTACGCGCTGGCCGCCGGCGAACTGGCCGGCGGCCGCGCTGTTCTCTTGAAACCTCTGACGTACATGAACCGCAGCGGGGGCGCCCTGCGCGAGTGGGCGGCGCGCGCCGGCGAACGGGTGGGCGCCGCGGCCGGGGCCGGGGCGATCGTCCCGGTGATCGTCTGCGACGACATCGCCCTGCCGCTGGGCTCGCTGCGCGTGCGCGCGGGCGGCAGCGCGGGCGGCCACCGCGGGCTGGAGTCGATCATCGCCGCCCTGGGCGGGGGCGACTTCCCGCGCGTGCGTCTGGGCTGCGCCGGCGGCGACGGCCGCGTGCCGCCAGAGCAATGGTCGGATTATGTACTCGACCGGATTCCCAAGGACGAGCGGCAAGTCGTTGAGGAATTGGTGGTTTACGCCGCAGATGCGGTCGAGTTCCTGCTGGAGGCGGGGCCGGCGGCGGCGGCGGCGCGGTACAACCGCACCGTCAGACCGGGCGCGCCGTGAGCCGACGCCGTGCGCTTGCCAGGCGGGCGGCGGCGCGCTATATTCCTCCACCTGCCGCCCGCGCGGGCGGCGGCCCCGCCAACGGGGCTCTGCGACATCGCCAGCGCGTCCGACACGGATACGCATCCCTGCCCGGGACAGGCCGCCGCGCGGCCGTGAGAGCCCGGGCCGTCAGGCCGAGGGGAGGTGAATCCAGTGCAGAAGTATGAGTTGATTTTCGTGCTGCGCGCCGACCAGGCGGAGGCCGAGTCGCAGGCGCGCGTCGAGAAGGTCACCGCGATACTGGCCGAGCACCAGGGCGCGACCGACAAGATCGATCGCTGGGGTCTGCGCCGTCTGGCCTATGAGATCGACCACCAGAACCAGGGCGACTACACCTTCGTGAAGTTCCACGCCGAAGGCGCCGCGGTCGCCGAAATCGACCGGCTGTTCCGCCAGGACGATCTCTGCCTGCGGCACATGGTCGTCGTCGACGAGGAGTGGGCCGAGCGCAACCGCGCCGCTCAGGCCCGCCGCGCCCGCGCCGCCGCCGCGCCGGCTGCCGCGGCGCCGGCCGCCGCGGCGCCCGCGCCGACACCGCCGGCCGAGTAGCCGCGCGGCGTGTGACGAAGAGCGGCAGCGGATCCGGCCGCGCGCCGGTCCGCCGCCCCAGCTGAAAGCGAGGGCCGCATGGCCAGAAAGAGCAGCAAGGACAGCAAGAAGAAGAAGAAGAAGGTCCCCAAGAAGAAGCTGTGCTATTTCTGCACCGAGGGGCTGGTCGCGATCGACTACAAGGACGAGGACATCGTGCGCCGCTTCATGACCGAGCGGGGCAAGATCTCGCCGCGGCGCAACACGGGCACCTGCGCCAAGCACCAGCGCCTGCTGGCGATCGCCATCAAGCGGGCGCGCCATGTCGCCATGGCGCCGTTCGTGAAGGAGTACTACCGGTAACGCTGGGAAGGCCGCATGCCTCTGCCGCGCCTCGTTCCCTGGCTGGCCGCGGCGCTGACTCTGGCCGCGGCGGCGGCGATTGCCTCTTCCAGCGCCTTCGCCGCCGGCGCCGCCGGTGGGGCGCTGCCGCTGGCGCTTCTGGTGGCCTGGGGCAGCACCCGGCCGTTGGGAGCGGCCGGCGGAGCGACGGCCGCCGCTTTCGCGACCTGGGCTGCGGCGGCGCTGCTGTGGGGGCTGGGCCCCGGGCCGATCCTCGCCTGCGCGGCCCACGCGGCCGGGGGAGCCGCTCTGGGCTGGGGGCTGGCGCGGCGCCGGCCGCCGGCGGCGGTGCTGGGGCTGGCCACGGCGCCGGCCCTGCTGCTGCTCGCATTGACGATGTCGCCGGCGGCGGCCGAGCGCGTGCTGGAGGAAACGGGGCGCCGCCTGCAGGAGACGCTGACCCTGCCGCCGGCAGGCATGGAGGCGCAGGGCGAAAGCGACCAGCAGCTCGAGATGCGCGAGGCGGCCGCCGCGAGCGTGGAGCGTACTGTGGCCACTCTCCGGCGGCTCTGGCCGGCGCTGCTGCTGCTGGGGCTGCTGCTGCAGGCCGCCGCGGCGGTCTGGCTGGTGCGGCGCCTGGCCGCCCGCGCCGGTCGGGCAACGGAGTTGACGCCCTGGCCGCCCTTGCGGCGCTGGCGGATGCCTTTCGCGTTGGTCTGGATCCTGGCGGGGGGCATCGCCCTCGTTCTGGCGCGCGGAGAGCCGGCGGCGCGCGCGGGCGTGAACCTGATCGCCGCCTCGGCCGCGCTGCTGGCGCTGCAGGGGGCGGCGGTGGTGTGGGCGCTGGCAACGAGGGTATTGCCGCCCTTGGCCCGCTGGCTGATCGCGCTGGCGGCGCTGCTGCTGCTGGCTCCCGCCTGCCTGCTCGCCTGCGCGGCGATCGGGTTGGCGGATCAATGGCTGGATGTCCGCCGCGGCAGCGAGGCGGCGGCCGGAGACGGCCCGGCTTGAGCGGCGTTCAACGATCGCGGCCGCAGCGGCGCCGCGCGCGTGACGGGAGGAGAGCACATGCAGGTCATACTGGTCAAGGACGTGGACAACCTGGGCGACAAGGGCGCGGTGGTGGAGGTTGCCCGCGGCTTCGCGCGCAACTACCTCATCCCGCGCGGCCTGGCCGTGCCGGCCGATGACACCCACCGCCGCATCCTGGCGGAGGAGGGGCGTCTGTCCGGACTGCGCGACCGCAAGCACAAGCGGCAGGCCGAGACGCTGGCGGCGAAGTTCCGGGATGTCTCCTGCACCATCGCGGTGCAGGCGGGCGACGATGACAAGCTCTTCGGATCGGTCACCAACCGCGACATCGCCGAGGAGCTGGCCCGCCAGGGCGTCCAGCTGGATCGCCGTCAGATCGAGCTGGACGAGCCGATCAAGCAGCTCGGGGTGTACTCGGTGCCGCTGCGGCTGCACCGGGACGTCCGGGTGGACATCAAGGTGTGGGTGGTCAAGTCCTGAGCCGGACACGGGCTCGGAAACGGAGCGGCGATGGCTTCGACGCCGGAGCAGGCGCCCGGCGTGGGCTTCTGCGTCATCATGGCGGGCGGCCGGGGCACGAGGTTCTGGCCGCTCAGCCGCGCGCAGCGACCCAAGCAACTGCTGCCGCTGGGCTCGCCGCGCAGCCTCCTGCGGGACACCTATGACCGGATCGCGCCGCTGTGCGGCCCGGCACGTCTGCTGGTGGTCACCAACGTCGACCAGGCGGCCGCGGTCGCGAGCGAACTGCCCGAGCTGCCGCCGGAGCGCATCGTGGCCGAGCCGATGGGGCGCAACACGGCCGCCTGCGCGGCGCTGGGGATCGCCCTGGCAGAGCGGTTGGTCGGCCCCGGCCCGGTCGCTCTGATCCCGGCCGACCACTACATCCCCGAGCCGGATGCTTTCCGCGCCCAGTTGCGGGTCGCCTTCGCGCACGCCGCCCGGACTGGCGAGCCCGTGACGATAGGCATCCCGCCGTACCGCCCCGAGACGGGCTATGGCTATCTGGAGGTGGCGCAGGAGGGCGCCGGCCCTGTGCAGGGGGTGCGGTTCGTGGAGAAGCCCGACCGGGCCACCGCCGCGGCGTACGTGGCTTCCGGGCGCTACCTGTGGAACAGCGGCATCTTCGTCTGGGAGAGCCGCGCCTTCGCCGCCGCCCTGCAGCGGCACCTGCCGCAGACGGCGGCGGCCCTGGAGCCGCCGGCCGCGGCGTACCCCGGGCCGCAGTTCGCGCCGCTGCTCGAGCGCGCCTACGCCGTCTGCCCCGAAGTGTCGGTGGACGTGGCCATCATGGAGAAGCTGGCCTCGTTCGCCGTGCTGAGGGCGTCCTTCGCCTGGTCGGACCTGGGCAGCTGGGATGTCTGGGGCGCGCTGGCCCCTGCGCTGGCGGAGGGGAACAAGGGGCGGGCCGAGTTGTTCCCCGTCGACAGCCGCGAAAACATCGTCTACGCGCCCGGCAAGACGGTCGCCCTGGTCGGCGTCGAGAACCTGATCGTGGTCGACACGCCCGACGCCCTGCTGGTCTGCTCGGTTCGCGACGCCCAGCGCATCCGCGATGTCATCGCGCAGCTGGAGCAGACGCGGCGCCGGGAATTGCTGTGAGCGAGCGGCCTGGTCCCGCGGCGCCGCGCCGTCGAGCCGGGCCGTGGAGGCCGCGCCGTCGAGCCGGGCTGTCCTGAAGGAGGAGCATGCTGATGGCTGCCAAGCATTCCGCCCGCGTCCTGGGTCTCGCCGCTCTGGTCTGTCTGCTCGCGCTCGCCGCCGGCTCCTGCCAGCGCGGCGGCGGCGGCGGCGAGGGTCCGGATCTGACGCAACTGTACGGCACCGGCTTCAAAGACCTCAGCGAGGTGCTGTGCAAGGTCGGTGACATCACCATCACGCGCGCGGCCTTTGAAAAGCGCTACGAGGAGCTGCCGCCGCGTCTGAAGGCCCGCTACACGGGAGAGGGCTGGGAGAAGCGATTCTTGCGCTTCCTGGTCGACGAGGCGCTGCAGGCGCAGGCTGCGCTCGACCGCAAGCTGCAGCTGCGTCCCGAGGTGTCGCAGCAGCTGATCTCGCAGCGGCGCGCCGTGCTGGTCGCCGCCTTCCGCGAATGGGGTCTGGAGGGCGTCGAAGCGCCGACCGAGCAGCAGATCAGGGACCATTACCAGCGGATGCAGTCGCAGTACCGCGCCCCCGGGACGCTGCGGGCGCGTCACATCCAGTGCCGCGACGAACAGACGGCGCGCGAGGTGCATGCGCGGCTGCGGCAGGGAGGGCCGGGCAATGAGTTCGTGCGGCTGGTGGCCGCCCACTCCACGAACCAGGAGTCGGCCAAGCAGGGGGGCGACCTCGGCTGGTTCGATCGCGGCGGGTTCATCCCGGCGCTGACCTACGGCCAGGGGTTCTCGCAACGGATCTGGGATTTCACCCACGGCCTGAACGAGCCGGTCGAGTTCGGCGGCCACTGGCACGTCGTCGAGGTGACCGGACGGGAGCCTGAACGCCAGCAGACGCTGGACGAAGTGCGAGACCAGATCATCGAGGAACTCAAGCCGTTGCTCAAGGAGGAACGGCTGCGCGCCTATCTGCTCGAAGCCCGCCGCCGCACCCCCATCGAGTACGCCGGACCGTGGCGGCCGGGCGCCGGCCGCGGCGCATCCGAGCTGTTCAAGTCGGCCTGGCTCGCGCGGTCGCCTGAACAGCAGCTCGACACTTACGAGATGATCCTGGAGGATTTCCCCGAATCCGATCTGGTCGATGACACGCTCTTCATGCTGGCCAATCTCCATCTGGACCATTGGGGCGATGTGCGTCAGGCCGGGTTGAATCTGGATCGGCTCCTGCGCGAATTCCCCGACAGCGAGTACGCCGCGCAGGCGCGTTTCATGCTGGAGAACATGGGCAAGCAGGAATTCCGGAAGCCGCAGAGCATCGAGGATCTGCGGCGTCTGACCCGCTGAAAGCGGCGCGGTCGCGCCGCCGCGCAAGGGACGGGGGGCGTTGACAGCCCCCCGTCCTTTGCTAGACTATCGACACCGCATCCTCGCCGCTCGCATCCCACGACGCCGGGAGGCCCCATGATCCAGGTCGCCGTCGCCGGCATGATCCTCGATCAGCAATCCCACGCCCCGGTCCTCTTGCTGCACGTGCCGCCCCTGGACAAGTACCTCCCGATCTGGATCGGCCCGAGCGAGGCCGCCTCGATCGGCATGGCGCTCAAACAGGAGAAGTTTGAACGCCCCCTCACCCACGACCTGCTCGTGACCATCATCGATGCGCTCGAGGGCAAGGTGGCGCGCGTGCACGTGCACGACCTGCGCGACAACACCTTCTTCGCCAAGATATTCCTCGAGCGCGGGCAGCAGGTGATCGCCATCGACGCGCGCCCGAGCGATTCCATCGCCATCGCCGTGCGCACCGGCGCCCCGATCTACATCGCCGAATCGCTGCTCGAGAAGGAGCGCGATCATCTGCTGTCGCTGGATCCGGAAGCGACGCGCCGCGCGCTGGCGGAAGAAGAGAACGGCGGTCCGGCCGCCGGCCCGCCGGGCGGCGCGTCGGCTGGCGCCGCCGATCCGGACGACGAGGCGCCTCCCGAGGCGCCGGACGACGATCAGCCTCCGCCCGGGCCGCCGGAGGACCGGGCGCGGTGATCTCCGTCGGCCGGACGGCCGCGCAGCGGGCCGGCCGGCGGCCGCGGGCCCGGCGGATGCTCAGCGCTGGGCGTAGGGACTGCGGAAGCGCCAGATGGTCGGTTTCCAGAATCCCGCCGGCGCGCGCCCGCTCGGATCGAGCGGCTGATAGACCCAGAGCTGCAGCGCCTTGAGCACGGCGGCCTCGAACTCGGGGCCGCCGTCGCAGCGCACGATGTAGGCCGCGGTCACCTGGCCCTGCTCGTCGACGTAGTGCGCCGCCTCGACCGTCACCAGCGGCTGCCGCCGCCAGATCTCGTCCACCATGGCCGGATACTCGGGCCGCACCAGCCGCACGAGCTTGAACCAGGGGTTTTCGAGGCTCTGCACCGGGCTGTTGAGTTCAACCAGATCGACCAGATCCAGGTCGGGATCGCTCAGGATGGCCTCGTCCGGCACGGGGGCAGGCGTGGGCCGGGCAGATGGCAGCGGGCTCATCGTCCCTTGCGGCGCGGGCGGTTCGAGCGCGGCGGGTGCGGGCGGCGGCGGCAACTCGCGGAAGTGTCGCGGCAGCTGCACCTTCTTGTCCTTGGCGTCGGTCACCGACACCTCGTTCATCAGCAGCAGCGGTCCGCGCTTGCCCGTCAGCTCGAAGCGATCCTTGACGGCCTGCTCGCTCGGGCCCAGGACGATCAGCAACAAGAGGGCCAGCAACGCGCCGCCGCAGGCCGCCAACAGCCGGCGCCGCCCGCCGCGGCGGAATGCCGCCTGGGCGGTGGCCGGGGAGCCGCCGGCCGACGAGTACGACGCGGAGCGGTCCTGGCGGGTCGCTTCGTCCCGCGGGTCGCGTCGACGGTCGAACATGCCGCGCACCACCATGATCTCCATAGAATAGCGTCCCGGAGGCGAGCCTCCAATGCCGGCCGCGCGCCGCCGCCCCCCGCGCGGGGCGGCGCCCCGGTCCGGGCTGGTCTTGGCGCCCTTGATCTGGTACCTTTGGTGCTCGTTCTGGAGACCGCCGCCCGGCCCGCCGGCGCGGCACCCTCTGCTCCTCGAGGCAGCGCACGGATGTCATCCCTCCTACGCCATCTGCCCGCCGTAGGGGCGGTGCTCGCGCATCCCCGCCTCGGCGCCGTCGTGCCGGACGGCCAGCGCGCCTGGGTCACGCGCCTGGTGCAGCAAGAAATCGCCGCGTCGCGCCATGAGCTTGCGGCGCGGGGGGCCGCGGGGGCGGACGCCGCTGGGGACGAGGAGGAGGCGCGCGCCGAGCTGCTCGCGCGGATCGTCGACCGGGTGCTGGCGGCGCGCGCGCGCCTGCTGGGCCCGTCCTTGCGGCGCGTCGTCAACGCGACCGGGGTGATCGTGCACACCAATCTGGGGCGTGCGCTCTACCCCGAGCAGGCGGTGGCGTGGATGTCGATGGCGGCGCGCCACCCGGTCGACCTGGAGTACCGGCTGGACACGGGCACGCGCGGACACCGCGGGCGGCGGGTGGAGGCGAAGGCGGCGCTGCTGACCGGCGCGCAGGACGCGCTGATCGTCAACAACAACGCCGCGGCGCTGTGGCTGGCGGTGCGGGTCGCCGCGGGCTCGGGACGGGTCGTCCTGTCGCGCGGCGAGGTCGTGGCGATCGGCGGTTCGTTCCGCATCCACGAGATCCTGCGCGAAACCGGCTGCGAACTGATCGAGATCGGCACCACCAATCGCACGCGGCTGGACGACTACCGCGCGGCCCTCTGCCCGGGGGCGGTTGTGCTGAAGGTGCATCGCAGCAACTTCGCGCTGCGCGGCTTCACCGAGGAGGTCGCGCTGGCCGAGCTCGGTCAGCTGTGCCGCCAGACAGGCCATCTCCTGATCTACGATGCCGGCAGCGGCGCCCTGTTCCCCTTCGCGGCGCTGGGCCTGGCGGGCGAAACGACCCTGGCGGAGGATCTGGCGGCGGGGGCTGATCTGGTGACCTGCAGCGGCGACAAGCTGCTGGGAGGCGGACAGGCGGGGCTGGCGCTGGGACGCGCCGAGCTGATCGAGCGTCTGCGCGGGCATCCCCTGCGCCGCGCGCTGAGGGTCGACAAGCTGGCGCTGGCGGCGCTCGATGCCGTGCTCACCGTCTATCTGCGCGGTGATGAGCTGGCGGCGCTGCCGACCCTGGCGATGCTCGCGGCGCCGGAGGCGGCGCTGGCCCGGCGCGCGGAGCGGCTGCTGGCGGAACTGGCGGCGGCGGCGCCTCCCGGCTGGCAGGGAGCGGTGGTCGCGGGCGAGTCGAGCGTGGGCGGCGGCAGCTTCAGCGAGGCGGTGGTGCCGACCCGCCTGCTGCTGTGGCGCGCGCCCAAGCCCGAACTGGAGCAGTGCCACGCCGCTCTGCGGCGGCTGGATCCGGCCGTGGTCACGCGGATCAGCCAGGATGGCCTCGCCTGCGATTTGCGCACCGTGGCGCCGGAGGAGGACGCGCTGCTGGCCACGGCGCTGCGCGCGGTGTGGCGAGGCCGGCCGGTAGGGACCGTCCCGGCGGGGGGCGATCGCGAGGAGGGGCGGCGGTGACGGGCGCAGGGCCGGCGCGAGGTCCGGGTGGTGTCCCGCTGCTCGAGGCGGGGCTGGCGATCGAGGAACTCGATCTGCACGGCGGCCCCCATTTCTGGCGGGAGGTGGAGTCTTTCGCCGCGCAGGCCGCGCTGGAGGGGTGGGTCGAGCGTCTGCTCGCCGAGCCTCGCGCGCCGCGGATCTGGACCTTCCTCGATCTTCCGGAAGCGACCGCCACGCGCATCGTGGCCGCTCTGTGCGCCGCGCGCGCGCTGGCGCACAGAGGCCAGACGGTCGTGGTCATCGACGGTGACGACCAGCGCCCCGACCTGACGCGCTGGGCCGGGCGTCACGAGCGCGAGGGCTGGATCGATTTCATACGGTACGGCGCATCGTTGCCGACCTGCAGCGCGGCCCTGCCCTGGGGCGATCCGCCGGGCAGGCTGCTGGGCATCGGATCCTTCGCGCCGACGCTGGTCAGCGCCTATGAGGCCGAGTGGCTGCTGGCACTGTTGAGCGGTCAGGCGGATTTCATCCTGGTGGCGGCGCCGCTGGGACAGACGGGCCGACCCTGGAGCGCCGCGGCCAGCCTGCGCCTGCTCTGCTGGAATCGGGCGGCTGTGGCCGAGGAGGAACTGACCTCGCGCCTGGATGCCGCGGGCGGCCCGCCGGACGCCGTCATCGCCTTCGGCAGCACGGAATTGCTGCTGCTGACGCCGCCCGCGCCGGCGGAACTCGAGCCGGCGGTCGCCGTCGCGCGCCCGCTCGCGGCGGCGCCGGCCGGCGCGGCGCCGCCGGCACGCGAGCATGGGGCGCCGCCGACGCTCGAGCCGGATCTGCCGCTCGGGGGTGCGCCGGCGGTGGCGATGGCCGCGGCAGCGCCGCCGCCGGCGGCGGCGCGGACGCGCTCCTCCCGCCTGTTCGTAGCGCTGGCGGCGGCATTGACCGTGGCGGTGGTCGGCGTCGGAGCCTGGTGGCTGCGCGTGGCTCTGGAGCCGCGCCCTGGCGGCGAGGTTTCAACCCTTGCGCCGCCGCGCCCCGCGGGGGATATTTCTCCCCCGCCCGCGGCGCAGGAGGAGGCGCATGCGCAGCGTCTGGCCGCGGCGGACAGCGCGCCGCGCGGGCCGGCGGCGACCGCGCCGGCGCCGGCGGAGACCGCGCAGCCGGCACCCGCCGCTGCCGGCGAATCGGAGCCTCCCGTGGAGAGGACCAGCATGCCGGTCGCGACGGCGCCCGCGCCGCCCGCCTCACCCTCGGCCGGGGAGGCGTTGGCCGCGGAGCCATTCCGGATGCCGGTGGGCCAGGCGGGGTGGGCGCTGCATGTCTTTTCCCTGGCCGACAGCGTCCAGGCCAACAGCCAGATCGCCGAATTGCGGCGGCAGGGCCTGCGGGCCGAATGGCGCGCCGTGCATCTGCCCGAGAAGGGCCGCTGGTATCGCGTCTACACGGGCAGCTTCCCCACTCAGGAGGCGGCCCTGGCCGCCCGGCCGGCGCTGCTGGCCAGGCTGCGCACCGATTGGGCTCAGCCGGTAAGGTACTGAGCGGGCTCTGCGGCGCGGGTCGCCCCGGCAGAGGGCGGGCCGCCCTGTCCGTCCGCCTCGCATCGGGAAGGTCGTTGCGTGAAGCTCAAGCGCGTCGAACTGCAGGGATTCAAGTCTTTCGCCGACCGCACGGTGCTCCCCTTCGAGAGCGGTGTGACCGCCATCCTGGGGCCCAACGGCTGCGGCAAGACGAACATCGTCGACGCCATCCGCTGGGTGCTGGGCGAGCAGTCCGCGAAGCAACTGCGCGGCACGGTGATGGAGGACATCATCTTCAAGGGAGCGGTCAACCGCAAGGCGACCGGCTTCGCCGAGGTCGGCCTGACATTCACCAACGAGGACCGCGGCCTACCCATCGAATACGACGAGGTGTCCATCAAGCGGCGGGTGCAGCGCGACGGCATCAGCCAGTATTTCCTCAACGGCGCTCCGTGCCGCCTGAAGGACCTGCGCGATCTCTTCTACGACAGCGGCGTCAACAACACCGCCTATTCCGTCATCGAGCAGTCGATGATCAACCAGGTGCTGAACGAGAACACCCAGGAGCTGCGCAATCTGATCGAGGAAGGCTCCGGGATCGTCAAGTACAAGGCGCGGCGTCGCGAGACGCAACGCAAGCTGGAGCAGACGGAGCAGGATCTGCTGCGGCTGCGCGACCTGCTCGAGGAGATCGGCCGCGAAGTGCGCGCGCTTCAGCGGCAGGTGGGCAAGGCGCGCCGGCACCAGCGGCTCTTTCGCGAGATCCGCACGCTCGATCTGCTGTTGGCGGAACGGGCGGCGCGCGGCTACGACCAGCGGGAGGCCGAGCTGAAAGCGCGGCGGGGCGAGCTGGCGCTGCTGGCCGAGGCGGATGCCGGCGAACTGGCGACACTCAGGGCGCGCGTCGAGTCGACGCGGCCGGCGGTCGACGAGCGCGAGGCGGAGAGGCAGGGGCTGGAGGAATCGCTGCGCGCCTTCGAAGAGGAGCTGCAGGAGAGCGAGCGCCGGGCTCTGCTGCTCGAGCACCGCATCGCCGAGCACCAGCGCCGGGCGGGCGAGGCCGAGGAGGATCTGGCGGGGGCGGGAAGGCGGCGCGAGGAGATCGGCGCCGAGACCGCGCTGCTGGTGGGGCGCCTGGCCGCGCTGGCCGACGAGCTGGCGCTGCTGGACGCGGGGTTGCGCGCGCAGGAGCAAGAGCTGCAGCAGCTGGAGGTCCGCTACACCGACGAGCGGCAGGCACTGGCGCGAGCGTCGCAGCTCAACCTCGAATTCATCGAGAGCGACGCGACCCAGAAGAGCCTGCTGCGCGAGCTGCAGGTCAAGCAGGAGAACCGCCGCGACCGCCTCCGCACCCTGGACGAGGAGGCGCAGGCCGTCGGGGCGGCGGGTGGCGAGGCGACGAGCCGGCAGGCCGAATTGGAAGAGACGGCGCAGCGCCTGCGCGCCAAGCGCCGTGAATTGCTCGAGACCATGGCGGGGTTGGAGCGTGACCTGGACGAGACCGGCGACCGCGTGGGCGAACAGCGGCGTCAGCTGGCGGGGCTCGAGGCGCGCCGCGAGGCGCTGCGCTCGAGGCACGATGTGCTGCGGCGCATCAAGGACGAGTACCGCGGTTACGGGCAGGCGGCCCGCAAGCTGCTGCAGGAGCACGCCGCCGACGGCGCCGTCCTGGGCAGCCTGGCCGACCGGCTGCAGGTGGAGCCGTCCTGGGCCGAGGCGTTCGAGAATCTGCTGGCAGAGCTGAGCGAGGCGGTGCTCGTCGACCGCGCTCCGACCGCGCTGCGCCTGGTCGGCGAGCTGCGCTCACGCGGCGGCGGGCGCGCCGGCTTCCTCTGCCGCGACGCCGGCCGCGCGGGGGCGCCGCCGCCCGCGGCGCCGCCGGCGGGGCGGCCCGCGGCGGAGCTGGTGCGGGGAGAGGGGATGGCCACGGCCCATCTGTCGCGCCTGCTCGCCGCCACGTGGGTGTTCGAGAATGACGCCGCCGCGTTGGCCGCGGCCGAGGCCCACGACGGTCCGGTGCCGCTGATCTGCCTGGCGCGATCGGGGCTGGTGGTCTCCAGCGACGGGATCGTGCGCGGCGGCCAGGGCCGGGGCGAGGAGGCCAGCCTGCTCGGGCGCGGCGAGCGTCTGGAGAAACTGGAAGCCGAGCTGACGGAGCTGGAGCGGGATATCGAAGCCTGGGGCCTGAGGGCGGACCAGACCGCGGCACGCCAGCGCGAGCTGCAGGAGTACTTGACCCGCGGCCGGGCCGAACTGGCCATCCTCGACGCCGACCTCGGACAGGTGCACGTCGAGGCGGCCGCCGAGCAGAGCCGCGCCGACGCCGCGGCCGACAGGCAGGCGGCGATCGCGGGCGAGCGCGGGCGGCTGGAAGCGGAACTGGCCGGCCTGGCGGCCGAGGAAGAGGCGCTGCGGGACCGGCTCTCGGCCAGCGGCCGCGACCGCAGCGACAGCACCGTGCGCCTGGATGAGCTTCGCGCCCGCGTGCGCGATGTGGAAACGCGGCGCGACGAGCTGCGGGGCGCCGTCGAGGCCGGGCGCCTGGAGCGCTCGCGCCGGGAGGGCGAACGGCGCCAGGCCGAGGGATCGCGCGCGCATCTGCGCGGCGGCGAGGCCGAACTGGACGCGCGCGAGGAGAGCCTGCGCCAGGAGCTGGCGCTCTGCCGGTCCGAGCTGGCGGAACTGACGGCCGAACTGGTCGAGCGCCGGCAACGCCTGGCCGACGGGGCGCTCGAACGCGAGCGGCGGCGCCAGCTCGTGCAGGCCGCGGGCGAGGCCATCCGCGCGCTGCACGCCGAAACCGACGCCTGGCATGACCGCATCAAGGCGATCGAGGAACAGCGGGGTCGCTGCCGCGACGAGCTGCACGCGGCGGAGACCGAACTGGCCACGCTCGACATCCGGCGCCGCAACCTGCAGGAGCGCATCGAGGAGACCTACAAGGGGAGCTTCCGCGAGCTGGTGCGGGCGATCGATCTCGCGACCGCTCCGCGCGAGCTGGTGATCGAGGAAGAGGTGTTCCAGGTCGACCAGGCCGCCGCGCTACTGGCCGAGCGCCGCGAGGCGCTGGCCGCGCTCGGCCCGGTCAACCACCTGGCCATCGAGGAGTACGAGGCCAAGAAGGACCGCCTGCGTTTTCTCGAAGGCCAGCTCAAGGACGTCGAGCAGGCGCGGCAGGATCTGGAGACGGCCATCCAGCAGATCAACCGCACGGCGCGCAGGCTCTTCGCCGACACCTTCGAAGAGGTCAGGCGCAACTACATCGCCGTTTTCCAGACCCTGTTCGAAGGAGGCAGGGCCGATCTGGAGCAGATCCGCACGGACGACCCGTTGGAGAGCCACATCCGCATCCAGGCCCAGCCGGGAGGGAAGCTGATCGACCACGTCGGCCTGCTGTCGGGCGGCGAGCGCTGCCTGACGGCGCTGTCGGTACTGTTCGCCGTGTATCTGGTCAAGCCGTCGCCCTTCTGCCTGCTGGACGAGGTCGACGCGCCGCTGGACGATCCAAACACCGACCGCTTCGTGCGCATGCTGCGCAAGTTTTCCGCGAGCACGCAATTCCTGGTGGTCACCCACAACAAACTGACGATGGAGGCGGCGAACCACCTCTACGGGGTGACGATGATGGAGCCGGGCGTCAGCGCGATCGTGTCGGTCACCTTCCAGGACGTGGCCGCGACGCAGACCGACGCCGAACTGGGCGATGCGATCGCCGCCCGCCGCCGCAACCTCGACCAGGCAGCCTCCATGCGGAAGATCCTGGCCGACGACGAGGAGGCGCCGGCCGGCCGCTTCCTGATGGAGACCAATGGCGAAGGCGAGGAGGCGGCCGACGCTCCGGCGCCGGAGGGCGGAGAGCCGCCGGACGCCGCGCCCGACGCGCCGCCGGCGGAGGGGCAGCAGCGGCGGGACGCGGATCCCGGCGCGCCGCCGCCGCCCGACGATCTGGACCCGCCGCGGGCCCGGGAGGCGTCGTCGTGATCCGCGGAACTCTGGCCCGGCTGCGGCAGGGTCTGCAGAAGACCCGCTCCGACCTGGTCGGCAGGCTGCAATCGCTGCTCGGCGGCAAGACCAGGCTGGACGCCGACACGCTCGACCGCATCGAGGAACTGCTGATCCGCGCCGACATGGGAGTCGCGGCCAGCCTGCGCATCACGCGCAGCCTGGAGCAGAGGGTCAAGGCGGCCGGCGGCGAGACGACGTACGAAGGCGTGCTGGCGGTGATCCGCGCCGATCTGCTGGAGATCCTGCGCAACGCTCGCCCCCGGGTCCATCCTCCCCGCTGGGGTGAAGTGGAGGGGGAGCGCGGCACTTCGCCATCCAGGCGAAAGAAGAAGGGCAAGGGGGCGCCGGGCGAGCCCGTCGCCGCGCCCGGCGGGGCGCCCGCGGCGGCAGCGACCGCGGCGGCGCTCGAGGTCGTCTTTGTCGTCGGCGTCAACGGAACCGGCAAGACGACCAGCATCGCCAAGCTGGCCCACTGGCACGCCGCGCGCGGCCGGCGCGTGCTGCTGGCGGCGGCGGACACCTTTCGCGCCGCCGCCATCGAGCAGCTGGTGGTATGGGCCGAGCGCGTGGGCGTGCCGTGCGTGCGGCAGGCGCAGGGCAGCGACCCGGCCGCGGTGGTGCACGACGCGCTGTCGGCGGCGGCGGCGCGCGGCGCCGACCTGGTGATCGTCGACACGGCCGGCCGCCTGCACACCAAAGTCAACCTGATGGCCGAGCTGGCCAAGATCGCGCGCGTGATCGAGAAGAAGACCGGGCGGCCGCCGCGCACGCTGCTGGTCGTCGACGCGAACACCGGGCAGAACGGCCTGGCCCAGGCGCGCATGTTCGCCGAGACCATCCCGGTCGACGGTCTGATCCTGGCGAAGCTCGACGGCACGGCCAAGGGGGGCATCGTCGTCGCCATCGCCGAGGAATTGGGGCTGCCGGTACTCTACGTGGGCACGGGCGAGACCGCGGAGGATCTGGCCGAGTTCGATCCCGCCCAGTTCGTCGAGGCGCTGCTGCCCGCCGTCGAGCCGGCGGACGGCGAGCCCCCCATTTGACAAGACGGGGCTGACAACCGCTTTTCATCGCGCTATGATCCAGGCGAGCCGGCGGCTGCAGGCAGGCCGCTGGCGGCCTTGGCCTGTGCCGACCGGGAGGCAGTGAGATGGACATGCGCGCGCGCGCGAGACTGCTGCTGGCTGCGCTTGCCGCCAGCCTGGCGCTGGGCGGCTGCGGCGGGAGCGATGGAGACGTCGTGGACGACCAGGACACCAGCCAGATCGGGCTGTTCGAGATGGCGGTGGTGCGGCAAGTGGCTGGTTTGCCCTCGGCCTTCCTGCCGCCCAACGGCCCGCCCGGCTGTCTCACCATCACCCCGACCCCCTGGCAGGACAGCGACGGCGACGGGGTGCCCGACGACGCCACCTTCACGTTCGACGCCGACGGCTGCGTCTACACCTACCAAGGCGGCAGCGGCACTCGCTGGGGCGTGGTGCGCATCATCGACCACGGCGTCCCCTTCGGCTTCGCCGCGGCGTTGACCGGCAGGGCCGACGCGTCCACCTCCGGCGATCCGGCGCGCACTGCGACGCTGACCCTCGACGGCACGAGCACGGTCAGCGGCACACCCAGCCTGGCGATACTGGAGCAGCAGCTGGATCTCCAGTTCAGCTTCACCGGCGAGCCGCCCTGCAGCGGGACGCTGCAGTGGACGGCGAACTACACGCCGGCGGTCGGGCAGACGCTCTTTCTGGGAGTGGGCGCGTCCCCGCCGTCCGGTCAACTGACGGTGTCCGGCACCTTGACCTGGGCGCAGGATGGTCGCACCTACTCCTTCGCGATCTCGACCCCGGAGCCGTTGGTCATGGACTCCAGCTGCGCCTGCCCCAGTCCGGTGTCCGGGGAAGTGCGTTTCCATCTGACCGCGGGCGGGCCGGCGGGCTACATGCGGCTATTGATGGGGGGGTGCTGCGAGTCCATCGAGACGGATTGGGTGCCTCAGGATTGAGTCGCGAGGCGCGCCGCAGGGCCATGCCATCTTGACACTTGCACGCCCGGCGATTACGTTTGGGGGCGCTGGGGCCGGCGCGCCGCCGGCTCCTTCGGCCACAACTTCGGGGCGGGGTGCAAGTCCCCACCGGCGGTGACAGCCCGCGAGCCCGGCAGGGCACGATCCGGTGGAATTCCGGGGCCGACAGTGACAGTCTGGATGGGAGAAGTTGGGGCAGCTCGCACGGTCGCCCGCCGGACGGCGGCATGGCCGTGCGCCCGCCTGTCCGCCTTCCCCGGCCCCTGAACGGAATCGTCGATGATCAGCCCTCCGCGCGCCGAGGACGCCCAGTTCATGGCCGAGGCCCTGCACCTCGCCGCCCGCATCCCCCGCCGCACCTGGCCCAATCCGCCGGTCGGCGCGGTCGTTGTCTCAGGCGACGGGCGCGTCGTCGGGCGGGGCGCCCATCACGGGCCGGGCCTTCCCCACGCCGAGGCCGTGGCGCTGGGCGAGGCGGCCGAGGCGGCGCGCGGCGGCACCCTGTACGTCACCCTGGAGCCGTGCAACCACCAGGGGCGCACGCCGCCCTGCGCCCCGGCCGTCGCCGCCAGCGGCGTCGGACGGCTGGTCGCCGCGGTCGGCGATCCGAACCCGTCGGTGCCGGGGGGAGGGCTGCGCCTGCTGCGCGATGCGGGCATCGAGATCACCCTCGGCGTGCTGGCCGAGCCGGCCCTGCACCTGATCTGGCCGTTCGTCGCCACCGGCGCCTTCGAACGCCCCTACGTCCTGCTCAAGACGGCGGATTCGTTGGACGGGCGTTTCGCGCCGCCGGCGCGCGACGGGCAAGGGCCATCGCCGGCCTATCTGACCGGGCTGGAGGCGCGGCGCGATGTGCACCGGCTGCGCCGCTGGTCGGATCTCGTGCTGGTCGGCGAGCGGACTCTCGCCGCCGACCGGCCGCAGCTCGACGGTCGGCTGGTGCGCGACGGCGAGGACGATTGCCCCGAGAGCGAGCCGGCGGCCGGCTACGCCGACTCCGACCTCAGCTTCGCCCAGATCTGGCCGCTCGAGCGATATTTCGTCTTCGCTGGCAGGACGCGGGCCGCGGCCGCCTCGCGGGCGCGGATCGAGCTGGAGGGCGGCATCATTGTGCTGTGCGACGAGCGCGACGGCCGCGTGGCGCCGGAGTCGCTGCTGGCCGAGGCGTTCTCGCGCGGCGGCTGGGCGATCATGATCGAAGGCGGACCCACTCTGGCCAGCTCGTTCCTGGCGCGCGGGCTGGTCGACCGCTGGATCCGCTACACGGCGCCCATCCTGCTGGGCGCCGGTGCGCGCTGGCCAGACTGGATCGCGGATCCGGCCGAACCCGACCGCGGACAGGCCGCCGATGCGGAAGACTACAGCCTGACCTCGTGCGATCGGTGCGGACCGGACTTGAAGGTCGTCTACGACCGTCTGCCTTTCGCCCAGGTGCTGGCGGAGCTGACGGTCGAAACCGCGCAGGGGCTGCGCCGCGGGGAGGTCGCCTGAGATGTTCACCGGTCTGGTGCGCGAGATCGGGACGCTGCGGGCGGTGCAGCGGCGCGACGGCCTGACCCGGCTGGCGGTGGCGGCGCCGCGCTGCGCGCCCGGCCTGGCCGTCGGGGACAGCCTCGCCGTCAACGGCGTCTGCCTGACGGTGACGGCGCGCGCGGGCGAGCTGGTCACGGTCGAGGCGACCGCGGAGACGCGGCGCGTCTCCACTCTGGCCGGCTGGCGCGGCGGCGACCGGGTGCACCTGGAGCCCGCGCTGCGCGCCGGCGACGCCCTGGGGGGACATTTCGTGCTCGGCCACGTGGACGGCGTCGGCCGGATCGCGACCCTGGATCGCCGCCGGGAGGCGGTGTGGATGACCGTGGTCCTGCCGCGGGCGCTGGCGGCGCGGCTGCTGCCCAAGGGCTCGATCGCCGTCGACGGGGTCAGCCTGACCCTCGACGAGGGGCCGTTCGCCGATCGCTTCACCGTCACCTTGATCCCGCACACGCTCGGCGCAACGCGGTTCGGCGGCGCGCGCGCCGGCGAGCGGGTCAATCTGGAGCTCGACATCCTGGCCAAGGCCGCGGCGGCGGCGCCGGTCTGGCAGGCGCCGCAGGACGCCGCGACGGCGCGGCCGCGCCTGACGCTGGCCTGGCTGCGGGCGCGCGGCTTCGCCCGGGGAGGGACGCGATGATCCAGCCGGTCAAGCTCGACACGATCGAGGAGGCGACCGCGGCCCTCGGGCGCGGGGAGATCATCATCGTGGTCGACGACGAGGACCGCGAGAACGAGGGCGATTTCGTGATGGCGGCCGAGCAGGTCACGCCGGCGGCGATCAACTTCATCGCCAAGCACGGGCGCGGGCTGATCTGCCTGCCCGCCGCGCGGGAGCGCCTGGCCGAACTGGACCTGCAGCCGATGGTGGCGCGCAACACGGCGCCGCTGGGCACGTCGTTCACGGTCTCGATCGACGCCGCGCAGGGAATCACCACCGGCATCAGCGCGCACGACCGGGCGCGCACCGTGCGCGTCTTCATCGATCCCGCCACCACCCCCGCCGATCTGGCGCGGCCCGGGCACATCTTCCCGCTCGAGGCGCAGCCGGGCGGCGTGCTGCAGCGTGCCGGCCACACCGAGGCCGTGGTCGACCTCTGCCGGCTGGCCGGTCTCTACCCCGCCGGCATTCTCTGCGAGATCATGGACGAGGACGGCTCGATGGCGCGGCTGCCGCGGCTGCGCGAGCTGGCCGACGCGTTCGGGCTGAAGCTGATCTCGATCGCCGACCTGATCGCCTACCGCCGCGCGCACGAGCGGCTGGTGCGGCGCGAGGCCGAGGTGGAGCTGCCGACGCGCTACGGCCTGTTCCGGCTCTGCGCCTACGCCACCAGCGTTGACCAGGCGATCCACCTGGCCCTGGTCAAGGGCCAGCCGCATCCCGATGCGCCGGTGCTGGTGCGCGTGCACTCCGAGTGCATGACGGGCGACGTCTTCCACTCGCTGCGCTGCGACTGCGGCGAGCAGATGGAGGCGGCGCTCAAGGCGATCGAGGAGCGCGGTGCCGGCGTCTTCCTTTACATGCGCCAGGAGGGGCGCGGCATCGGCCTGATCAACAAGCTGAAGGCGTACCGGCTGCAGGACGAGGGCAGCGACACGGTCGAGGCCAACCATCGGCTGGGCTTCGCCGCCGACCTGCGTGAGTACGGCATCGGCGCGCAGATCCTGAACGACCTCGGCGTGCGGTTGATGGAGCTGATGACCAACAATCCGCGCAAGATCATCGGGCTGGACAGCTACGGCCTGAAGATTGTCGGGCGCGTGCCGCTGGAGGTGCGGCCCAACGTGCGCAACCTGGGCTATCTGCGCACCAAGAAGGCCAAACTGGGGCATCTGCTGGAGCACCTGGACTAGCGCCGCCGGTCCGCGCCGCGCGGCGGGGAGGAGTCGTCACGATGGGCAAGACCTACGGAGGGCGGTTCGACGCGCGCGGGTGCCGCGTGGCGCTCGTGGCTAGCCGATTCAACGAGTTCTTCACGCGCGAGCTGGTGGCCGGCGCCCGCGACTGCCTGCTCCGGCACGGCGTGGCCGAGGCGCAGGTCGACGAGGCGTGGGTGCCGGGCAGCTTCGAACTGCCGCTGGCGGCGCGCCGCCTCGCCCGCAGCGGGCGTTACGGAGCCGTCATCTGCCTGGGCTGCCTGATCCAGGGCGACACGCCGCATTTCCATTACATCGCGGCCGAGGTCACCAAGGGCGTCGCCCAGGTCGCGCTGGAGGCGGACATCCCGGTCGTCTTCGGCGTGATCACCGCCGAGACGCTGGAGCAGGCGATCGAACGCGCCGGCACCAAGGCCGGCAACAAGGGTTTCGACGCCGCTCTGGCCGCGCTGGAGATGGTGGATCTCTACGCGTCGCTGGACGAGGACGCCGCGGGCGGCGCCCGCCCGCGCAAGCGCTGAGCCGTGGGCAAGCGGCGCAAGGGGCGCGAGGTCGTGCTCCAGGCACTCTACGCCTCGCTGGTCGGCGAGACGCCGCTGGCGCGCGCGCTGGAGGATCAGCTGGCGCGGCGCGAGACCGGCGACGAATCCGCGCTGTTCGCGCGCGCGCTGGCGCGGCAGGTGGAGGCGGAGCTGGCGCGCACCGATCGCTGGCTGGCGCGCCTGGTCGAGCACTGGGCGCCGGAGCGGCTGGGCTGCGTGGAACGCTCGCTGCTGCGCCTGGCCCTGACCGAGCTCAGGCACAGCCCCGACGTGCCGCCCCGCGTGGTCATCGACGAAGCCTGCGAGCTCGCGCGACGCTTCTGCGACGAGGGGGCGGTCGGCTTCGTCAACGGCGTGCTGGACAAGGCGTGGGCCGAGACCGTCGCCGAGAACGGTGGCGCGCCGCCCGGCGCCGGTCCGGCGCGCGGGAAGGGCGGCGCGTGAGGCAGTCGACCCGCGGGCACTGGCAGCGCTTCTGGGAGCAGGCCGGAGCGCTCAGCCTGGACGATGTCTACGACAATGACGGGCGCGTCGTGCGGGAAATCTTCGCGCGCGGCGACCCGGCGGGCCTGCGCATCCTGGAAGTGGGAGCCGGCACCGGGCGCGACGCCGTCGTCCTGGCGCGGGCGGGCGCTTATGTGGTGACGGTCGACTACGCCGTCGGTTCTCTGGCGCTGACCGTGCGCGCAGCGCGCCTGGGCGAGGTGGCGCTGCGGCCGGTCGGCGGCGACGCCCTGGCGCTGCCGTTCTGCGACGGGTCGTTCGACCTCGTGTTCCACCAGGGCTTGCTGGAGCACTTCCGCGCGCCGGCGCAGCTGCTGGCCGAGAACGTGCGGGTGCTGCGGCCGGGGGGGCTGCTGGTGGTCGATGTGCCGCAGCGCTGGCACTATTACACCGTCGCCAAGCATGTGCTGATCGCCGCCGGCCGCTGGTTCGCCGGCTGGGAAACGCAGTTCTCGCCCCGCGAGCTGGAGAACCTGCTGGAGCGGCAGGGGCTCCGGATCGTGCATACCTACGGCGACTGGATGGTTCCCGGGCTGTGGTACCGGGGGCTGCGCAAGCTGCTGCTGACGAAGACCGGGCTGCGGCTGCCGATGCATCCGGATCCGGTGCCGCCGCTGTCGCGGCTGGCGGCGGCCGCGCGGCGCCGGCTGCTGCGCCGGCGCTGGGCGCTCTACACGACCATGACCATCGGCGCGGTCGCGCGCAAACCCGGGCCTTGAGGCGGGGAGGTGCCGAGCTGAGGATCCTGGCCGTCAACTGGCGCGACATCGGCGATCCGCTCGGCGGCGGCGCCGAGATTCATCTGCACGAGATCCTTCGCCGCGCCGCCGCGGCCGGGCACGAGGTCGAGCTGATCGTCGCCGGCTACGGGGGCGCGCCGGCGGAGGAGACCATCGACGGCGTGCGCATCCTCCGCCGCGGCGACTGGCGCCTCGCCAACTGGCTGCTGCCCTGGCACGTGCAGCGGCGGCTGCGCGAACGCCGGCCCGACCTGCTGCTCGAGGACATCAACAAGATGCCGTTCTACACGCCGCTCTACCGCGGCGGCACGCCGCTGCTGGCCATCGTGCCCCACCTGTTCGGCGATACGGTCTTCCGCGAGACCAACCTGCTGGCCGCCGCGTACGTGCGGGCCGCGGAGTTGCCGCTGTCACGGCTCTACCGCGGCGTCGATTTCGAGGTGATCAGCGAATCCACGCGCGACGATCTGGTGGCGCGGGGATTGCCGGCGGCGCGGATCCGCGTGATCCATTGCGGCCTGGATCACGCACGGCTGCGCCTGGCGGAGCCGCCGCCGCGCGACCCGACGCCGCTGCTGGTGACCTGGAGCCGGCTGCGGCGCTACAAGAGCGTTGACACCACCCTGCGCGCCTTCGCGCTCGTGCGCGGCGAGCTGCCGCAGGCGCGGATGCTGGTGATGGGGCGCGGCCCGGACGAGCCGCGGCTGCGCCGGATCGCTGCGCGCCTGGGACTGGGAGCGGCGGTCGAATTCACGGGCCATCTGCCGCAGGCGCAGCTCGCGCAGGCGCTGCACCGCGCCCACGTCTGCCTCAACCCCAGCCCCAAGGAGGGGTGGGGGTTGACGGTCATCGAGGCCAACGCCTGCGGCCTGCCGGTGGTGGCGAGCGATCGACCGGGCTTGCGCGATTCGGTGCGCGACGGCCGGACCGGTCTGCTGGTGCCGTTCGGCGACGCCGGCGCCTTCGCCGCCGCCGCGTTGCGGTTGCTGCGCGACCGGGAGCTGTGGCGGCGGCAAAGCGAAGCGGCGCGCGCCTGGGCGGCCGGCTTCAGCTGGGACCGCTGCGCGGAGGAGTCGCTGGCGCTGTTCGCCGAGGTGGCGGCGCGCGGTGCGGAGGCGCGAGCGTGAGCCGCGGGGCGCGCCGCTGGCGGGCGACGCTGCTGAAGCTGGCCGTCAGCGTGCTGCTGCTGGCCTACCTGCTGACGCAGCGCCTGTCCTGGCGCGAGATCGAGCGCGCGCTGGCCGCTCCCGTCTGGCCTCTGCTCGGCGCCGCTTTCGCGGTCTACGCCCTGTCGGCGCTGGGTGGCGCCCTGCAATGGGGGTGGATCCTGCGGGCCGCGGGCGTGACCGCCCCGGCGCGCGAGATGTTGCGGCTGTACTGCGTCGGCCTGTTCTTCAACAACTTCCTGCCCGCGAACGTCGGCGGCGACGCCGTCAAGATCATCGACTTGGGACGCCAGGAGGGCAGGCCGCTGAAGGTGTTCGGCGCCACACTGCTGGATCGTCTGCTCGGCCTCTGCAGCCTGACCCTGCTGGCCCTGGTGGCGTTCGGCGCGGCGGCGCTGCGCCTGCAGGCTCTGCCGCCGGTGTACCCGCTGCTGGTGGCGATGATCGTTTGGCTGGCGCTGCTGGCCTTGCTGCTTTCCCGCCGCGTGTCCGCGCTCGCGCCGCGCCTGATCGGCGCCCTGGGGTGGCGGAGCTCGCAGGCGCGCCTGCAGGAGCTGCTGGCCGAGTTCCGCCTCTACCGCGCCCGCGTGCGCTGGCTGGGGGCGGTCTTCGCGTTCTCGCTCGGCGTGCAGGCGCTGCGCGTGACGACGCACCTGCTGGTCGCGCGCGGCCTGGCCATCCCGCTGGACGGGGGGCAGGCGCTGCAGCTGTTCGTGCTGGTGCCTCTGCTCGGCATTCTGGTGGCGCTGCCGATCAGCATCAACGGCATCGGCCTGCGGGAATCGGCGGCGGCGCTGCTGTTCACCACGGCCGGCTTCGCCGCGGCCGACGCTGTCGCCATGCAGTTGACCGCCTTCGTCGTGCAGGCCGCGTTCAGCCTGATCGGCGGAGCGCTCTTCCTGCGCGGGCGCAAGACCGGCGCCGCCCCCGGTTCGGCGCCGCCGGCGGCGCGCTCGCGCGCCTGAGCCGGCGCCGGCGGGGAACCGCCCGGAGGCCCGCGTTGTAGGCAGCCGACCCGAGGTTGTTGGCCCACCGGGCCTGTGCTAGATTGCGGCGTGCCCAGGCTGGCGCCGCGGCCCTGGGCTGGCGAAGGGAGTCCGCTTGCCGAGCGCTTGGTACCGCCGGCCCGGGGTCTGGTGCGCCCTGGGTGTCCTGATGACGGCCCTGGCCGTCTACACGCGCACCTTGCCTCCCACGATAAGTTTTTGGGATTGCGGCGAGTACATCACGACCGCCCACATCCTGGGCATCCCCCATCAGCCGGGCACGCCGCTGTACGTGCTGATGGGCCGCTGTTTCGATCTGGTGATCGGGCTCTTCGGCGTCAGCACCGCCGTCGCCGTCAATTTCATGTCGGCCTTCTTCAGCGCGGTGGGGCTGATGCTGCTCTACCTGATCGTGGCCGACCTGGCGCGGCGGGCCGATCCGGACAGCGGCTGGCTGGCGCACGCGGGCGGGGTGATCGGCGCGCTGTTCCTGCTGTTCAGCGACACGTACTGGAACAATGCCATCGAGGCCGAGGTGTACGGCCTCGCCGGCTTCATCGTCGCCCTGCTGACCTGGCTGAGCCTGCGCTGGTACGACGCTCGGCAGGAGGCCCGCAGCGACCGCATCCTCTACCTGATTCTCTACCTGCTGGGGCTGGGGGTGGGGTTCCATCTCGGGTCGCTGCTGGTGTACCCCGCCGTCTTCGTGCTGGTGCTCGTGGCGCGGGAGCACCGCCTGCCGCTCGGCGACCTGGTGCTGGTCAGCCTCGGTCTGGCGCTCTTCTTGCTTTCGACGATGGTCAAGGACGACACGGCCCTGATCCTGCTGCTGCTGGGCTACATCCTGGCGATCGCGGTGCGGGCGATGCAGGGCCGGCCGTTCGCGCTGATCGGCAGCGCGCTGTTCGTGCTGGGGCTGTCGGTCCACCTGTACATGCTTATCCGGGCGGCGCATGATCCCGCCATCAACCAGTCGGCGCCGGACAATTTCGCGACGCTGATGTCGGTGCTCCGGCGCGAGCAGTACCCGCCCATCAACGTCTTCGAGCGCTCGGCCCCTCTGGGATGGCAGTTCGGCTACTACTACGACTTCCTGCTGCGCCAGTTCACCTACCTCCCGGCCAAGGGCGGGGCGCTGGGCAGCCTGTCCGTCTTCGCCGGGCCGATTTTCCTGGGGCTGCTGGGGCTGCTGCACGGCCTGCGGCGGCTGCGCCCCTGGATCTGGCTGCTCGTGGCCGGCTACCTGATCAACGCCGACGGCCTGACGCTCTACCTCAACTTCACCGATCACGAGGTGCGCGAGCGCGATTATTTCTACGGCACCGGTTTTCTGTATTTCGCGATCCTGATCGGCCTGGGCGCCGCCGCGCTGCTGCGCTACGCCGCCGGGCGCGAAGGTCCCTCGGCGCGCGATCTGCCGCCGGACGCCCGCCCGACGCCGGTGCGGGCCGGCCCCCTGGCGGTGGCGGCCGCCGCGCTGCTGATCGCCATCCCCGCGCTGCCGGCCCTGGTGCCGGGTCACGTCAAGTGGTTCGAGCACGACCGCTCGGACAACTGGATCGCGCGCGAGTACGTCCTGAACATGCTGGCGGGATTGGATCGGGACGCGATCCTGTTCACCAACGGCGACAACGACACGTTCCCGATCTGGTACCTGCAGGAGGTCGAGCATTACCGGCGCGACGTCACGGTCGTCAACCTGATGTTGATCAACCTGCCCTGGTACATCAAGCAGCTCAAGTCGCGCTCGCCCGCGCTGCCGCTCAGCTACACGGATGCCGAGATCGATCGCCTGCAGCCGCGGCTGATCGAGGATCGCTCCACCGGCCAGCGCCAGATCTTCTACGTGCGCGACTACGTGCTGCACGACTGCCTGACGACCAACGCGCGCAACGCCTCGCCGCGCCCCGTCTTCTTCGCGGTGACCATCCCGCAGGAGAACATGGCGCGCTACTACCCCTATCTGCAGATGGAGGGGCTGGCGTTCCGGCTCACCGGCGAACTGGGCGCCGAGGGGCAGCCGCGCACGGACACGCGCCGGCTGCTGGACAACATGCTGGGGCTCTACGACTACCGGGGGATCCTGGACGGCGACAGCGGGGCGCGCCAGCAGCGGTTTCGGCAGCAGGGAGGGCGCGGCCCGCTCGAAAGCGCCACCGGCCGCACCGAGGCGCCGGACCTGAGCCGCGCCGAGCTGGTCGCTCTGATGGGGGAGATGCGGACCGATGTCTACCGCGATGCCAACACCCGCAACCTGCTCGGCAACTACCCGGCGGCGGCGATCCGGGCCGGCTACGATTTCCTGACCGCGGCGCAGCAGGTGCCGGGGGACGACACCTTGACCTACGATCGGCTGATCGATCAGGCCGCCCTGGGCCTGGACATGGCGCGGCGCTTCGAGCCGCTCTACCCGCCGCTGATGGACATCTTCCCGATGGTGGCCGTCGAGCAGGGGCGCGTCGAAGAGGCCATGGCGTATCTGGAGTTTCTGCGCCCGCGTTTGACCGGGGTGGACTGGGAGGCGATCGCCTACCGCCCGCTTTTGATGCTCGGCGGCTCGGGCCGCATAGCGGCGGCCCTGGCTTTCCTGGATGATGTGGTGACGGCGCGGCCGGACGAACTGTCCGGCTACCGGCTGGCCTTCAACGTCAACCGCGCGCTGGGGCGGCTGGAGGCGTGCCGCGAGGTGACGGCGCGCTGGCGCGCGCAGAATGGCCGCGATGATCCCGACCTGGCCCGCGCCCTGGCCGCGTTCGAGGCCGAGGCGGGGGGGGGCGGCGCGGCGCCGCAGGCGCCGTCCGGCCAACCCGGCGGGGAGGCGGGGCGATGAAGGAGCAGGAGCTGGCGGAGCTGGTGGCCGGGCTGCCGCAGGGGCGGGCGCCGGCGCCGCTGGGGACGGGCGCCCGCGTGGTCGTGACGGGCTGCGCCGGTTTCATCGGCAGCCATCTGACCGAGGCGCTGCTGGCGCTCGGTTGCGAGGTCGCCGGGGTTGACCTGCTGACGCCCTACTACGATCCCGCGCTCAAGCGCGAGAATCTGGAGCGGGCGCTGGTCCATCCCCGTTTCGTCTTCCACGAGGCCGACCTGCTGGCGCTGGATCTGCCGCCGCTGCTGGCGGGCGCGGCGGCGGTGTTCCACCTGGCCGCCCAGGCCGGCGTGCGGGCGAGCTGGGGGCGCCACTTCGCCGAGTATGTCGACTGGAACGTGCGTGCCACGCAGCGGCTGCTCGAGGCGTGCCTGGCGCCGGAGGTGCGCGGCGGTCTGGCGCGCTTCGTCTACTCCAGCTCCAGCTCGGTCTACGGCGATCGCGCGGATCTGCCCGTCAGCGAATCCGCGCTGCCGCAGCCCCACTCGCCCTACGGCGTGACGAAGCTGGCCGCCGAGCACCTCTGCTCTCTTTACGCCGACAACGATGGCCTGCCGGCGGTCAGCCTGCGCTACTTCACGGTCTACGGTCCGCGGCAACGGCCCGACATGGCGTTCCGCAAGTTCATCGACGGCGCGCTGCAGGGGCGGCCGTTCGTGATGCACGGCGACGGCGCGCAATCGCGCGACTTCACCTACGTCGGCGACGCCGTGCGCGCCAATCTGTTGGCCATGGCGGCCCCGCGCGCGCCGGCGGTGTACAACGTCGGCGGCGGCGCCAGGGTGTCTCTGAACGCGGCCTTGGAGCGGTTGACGGTGTTGCTGGCCGCATCGGCGCCGGGGCGGGCGCCGGCGATCGAGCGCCGGCCGGCCGCCCGGGGAGACGTCCGCGACACCTTCGCCGACCGCGGGCGCATCGAAGCGGAGCTGGGATACCGTCCGCTGGTGCCGCTGGACGACGGTCTGGCACGGCAGGTGGCCTGGTGCGTGGAAAGGAGACGCCGGCATGGGTGAGCCCGGACAGGCCGCGGCGGCGCCCGAGATCTCCATCGTCATCCCGGCCTACAACGAGGCCGAGTCGGTGCCGGAGCTGCTGGCGCGCATCGACGAGGTGATGCGCCGCTGGGGTCGCCGGCACGAGTCGCTGGTGATCGACGACGGCAGCCGCGACGGCACCCACGCGGCGGCGGTCGAGGCGGCGCGCGCGCTGTCGGGGGTGCGCGCCATCTCGCTCAGCCGCAACTTCGGCAAGGCGGCCGCGCTGGCGGCCGGCTTCGCGCGCGCCCGCGGGCGTTACGTCGTGACGATCGACGCCGATCTGCAGGACGATCCCGAGGAGATCCCCCGGCTGGTGGAGTTGCTCGAGCAAGCGCCCTGCGACCTGGTGTCGGGATGGAAGCAGAAACGACAGGACGGCTGGATCAAGAACTGGTCCTCCAAGCTGTTCAATCGCGTGACATCGAGAATGACCGGCCTCCATCTGCACGATTTCAACTGCGGCCTGAAGGCGTACCGGGCCGAGGTCCTGCCGGCGCTGCGGGTCTACGGCGAGATGCACCGTTTCCTGCCGGCCATGGCGCATCTGCAGGGTTTCGCGGTGCGGGAGCTGCCGGTCCGCCACCACCGGCGCCGCCATGGCCGGACCAAGTACGGACCGGCCCGCTTCCTCAACGGGTTTCTCGATCTGATCACGCTGCTGTTTCTCAGCGCCCGTTCCACCTCGCCGCTGCACTTCTTCGGCCGCATCGGGCTGGCGTTGCTGGTGCTCGGCCTGGGCATCAACGGCTACTTCCTGTTCGAGTGGATCATGGGCCACGGCCTGCGCCTGCGGCCGCTGCTGCTGCTGGGAGTGGTGCTGTGGATCCTGGCCGTCCAGTTCGTCAGCCTGGGTCTGGTGGCCGAGCTGATCGTGGCAGGGAGGCACCCGGAAAAGGAGTACCGTGTCCGCCGCGAACAGTGAGAGCCCGGCCGGGGCTCGCGCGGGGCCGCCGCTGGCGGTCATCGTCGTCAACTGGAACGGCCGCCACCTGCTGGACGAGTGTTTCCGCTCGCTTTACGAGAACGGCTACGCGCCGCTCGAAGTGATCATGGTGGACAACGACAGCGCCGACGGCTCCGCGGCCCACGTGCGACAGAACTGGCCGCGCGTGCGCGTCATCGTCGCGCCGCGCAACCTGCGCTGGGCCGGCGGCAACAATCTGGCGCTGCGGGCTTTGCGGGCCGAGGGCGTGGGCGAGCGCTTCGTGCTGTTGCTCAACAACGACACCGTCGTTCCGGGCGGCAGCCTGGCGCGTCTGGTCGGCGCGCTGGCCGCCGAGCCGTCGGCCTGGGCGGCGACACCGCGCATCTGCTATTACCACGATCCGGCGCGCGCCTGGTACGACGGCGGCGTGGTCGGCAGCCGCAGCGGCTGGATCCGCCATCACGGCATCCGCCGGCTCGCCGGCCGGCTCTCCTTCACGCCGCGATTCGTGGAGTACGGCACCGGCTGCGCCCTGCTGCTCAAGCCGTGCGCCCTGACCGAACTGGGAGAATTGGACGAGACATTCTATTTCTACGGCGAAGATTCCGATTTCTGTCTGCGGCTGCGCGCCGCCGGAGGCCGCATCCTGCACGTGCCGGCCGCGCTGGTGCTGCATCATGTCAGCGACGCGCTGGGGGCGCAGAGCCCGCGCAAGGCCTACCTCAAGAGCCGCAGCCATCTGAAGCTCCTGCGGCGTCACTGGCCGCGCTCCCGCCTGCCGCTGCTGGTGCCGGCGCAGATGGCCTATTTCGGCGGGCTGGCCGCCTGGCACCTCGCCGGCGGGCGTTGGCAGACCGCGCACGCCGCGCTCCTGGGCGCTCTGGACGAGCTGAGGGGAGCGCCATTCAGGGAGTGACGGCTCCCGGCGCGCCGCGCCTGCCGCCGGTGGACAGCCGCGCCGGGGCGATGCTATCCTGCCGCACGGCGCGCCGCAGCGCCCCCATGTCCGCCGACCCCGGAGGAGAGGTCTTGCACGCGCGACGTTCCGGCCGCCCGGCCCGGCCGCCCGCTCCCACCCGACCATCGCGCCTGCCGCGGCGCTTGTCGCTCTCGTCGCTGGGTTTGCCGCTGCTGCTGCTGCTGGCGCTGGCGCTGCTCTTCCCGGGGCCGCTGCTGAGGGGCGAGATATTCGCCAGCGCTGACGCGCGCAACGCCGATTCCTTCACCGTGGTGGGGGACGCGGCGCTGGCCCGCGGCATCTACCCCCAATGGAACCCGTATCTGTTCGCTGGAATGCCGACCTTCGGCTCGCTCGCCTACACGCGCGGGCTCTACCCGCCGGCGCTGCTGTTCGATTTCCTGCAGAACCGGGCCGGGTTCCCGCCGCTGACCTGGATGCTGGCCCATCTTCTGTTCGGCGGCCTGGGGATGGCGTGGCTGCTCGGCCGCTGGCGGCTGTCCGCGGCGGCGCGCGCGCTGGGTGCGCTGCTCTGGATCGCGTCGCCGAACGTGCTGGCCTGGGCCGCGCACGGGCACGGGAGCAAGCTGGGCGCGGCGATGTACCTGCCGTGGCTGATCGGCGCGGCGCTGGCCGTGCTGACGGGGGGCGGGCGGCGCTCCGTGGCGCTCTGCGGCCTGCTGCTTGGACTGCAGATCGTCCGTGGCCATGTCCAGATCACCTATTACACCCTGCTGGCGGTCGGCCTGCTCGCCCTGGTTCACACGCTCTGGCCGTTCTCGCCCGCGGGCGGCGCGCAGCCGGCGCCGCGGGCCGGCACGCGCTGGCGGCGCGCGGCGGCGCTGGCGGTGGCGCTGGCCCTGGGTTTCCTCATCGGCGCCGCCATGCTCTACCCGGTGCACGGTTATGCCGGCCTGTCGATTCGAGGCCTCGCGGGCAGCGGCGGGGGCGCGGAATACGGCTACGCCACCAACTGGAGCTTTTCTCCCGCCGAACTGCCCACGCTGGCGCTGCCGTCGGCCTCGGGCTTCGGGCGCGGCACGTACCAGGGGCCGATGCCGTTCACGGACTATCCGAACTACCTCGGCCTGCTGCCTCTGCTGCTGGCGGCGGCGGCCGCCGGGAGCGGCCGGGGGCGCCTGGCGTTCGCGCTGGGCCTGCTTTCCCTGCTGTCGCTGCTTGTGTCGTTCGGCCGCCACGGACCGTGGCTGTACGATCTGCTCTACCGGCACCTGCCTTTCTTCAACAAGTTCCGCGTGCCGGCGATGATCCTCGTGCTGCCCGGCTTCGCGGTCGCCGCCCTGGCGCCGGTCGGCCTGGACCTGCTCTGCCGCGGTGGGGCGGAAGCGCGGCGGCTGCGGGCGTTCTTCACCTGGCTGGTTCCGAGTTTGGGCGCCTTGCTGCTGCTGCTGGGGGCGTCCGGTCTGGCGCGGGACGGGCATGCCGCGCACCTGCGTTCCCTGGCGGCCGTCGCCGGCCGCGCCTCGCCCACATCGGAGCAGCTGGGGGCAGCCTGGACCCTGCACCAGGCCGATCTGGTCCGCCTGGGACTGCTGCTGGTGGCCGCCGGCGCTCTCTGGTGGGCTGCAAGGCACCGGGAGGGCTGGCGGACGCGATGGTTGCCGTGGGCGCTGGCGGCGCTGGCCGCCCTGGATCTGGGATCGGTCGGTCGCCTGATCCTGCACCCCGAGCGCGGCCTGCACGACCTGGCGCGCGACGCCGCCGGACGCGCGGTGCTGGTGCGGGCCGCGCCCCTGCTGGCGCCCCACCGCCCCGCGCGAGCGGTGCTGGCGCAGGATCCCGCGTACCGCGCCGCGGCCGCGCGCGCCGGTCACGACCGGGTCTGGCCGCTGGGCCGCCTGGAGGCCGACCAGGACTTCATGGTCGCCGGGGCCAGATCGCTCGGCGGCTATCATCCGGCCAAGCTGGCCGCCTATGAACAGGTGCGCCAGCGACTGGCCGATCCGCAGGCGCCGGCCGCGCGGTTGGCCGCCTGGCTGGCGGGGCGCGTGGTTGCCCTGCCTTTCTTGCTGCCGGAAGAGGCGCTGCCGATGCTGCGGGACCTGGGCGCCGACCTGGTCACGACGCCGTTCCACCGCGACGGCATGGCGCTGTACGAGAACCGCGCCGCCCTGCCGCGCGCCCGCCTGGTCGACGCCTATCTGCCCGCGTCAGAGCTGCCGGCGGGCGGCGATCTGGGGGCGTTCCTGGACCGACTGCAGAGCGGGCTCCATCCCTTCGCCTCCACCGTGGTGCTGGACGAAGAACCGTCGCCGCGGCCTCAGCCGGCGCCGGCGCCGCTTCCCCCGCCGCTCTTCCTGACCGACGACCTCAACGAGGTGACGTTGCGCACGGCGGCGCCGACGCCGTCCATCCTGCTGCTGGCCGACATGCATGCGCCGGGATGGCGCGTGGAGATCGACGGCCGCGCTGCGCCGTCGCTCGTCGGCGACCTGATGCTGCGAGCGGTCGCCGTCCCCGCCGGAGAGCACACGGTGCGCTGGACGTACCGTGACCCCAACCTCGTCCGCGGACTGCTGCTCAGCGCCGCCGGCCTGTTGATCGCGCTCGTTCTGGCCTGGCCGCCGCGCCGGCGCGCCACGGTTGCCGCCGCCCCCGCGCGCGGAGCGACGGCATGAAGGGGTGGGTCGTCATCCCGACCTACAACGAGGCCGACAACATCGGCCGGCTGGTGCCTCTGGTGCTCGCCCGCGATCCGGGCCTGTCCGTGCTGGTGGTCGACGACAACTCGCCCGATGGCACCGGGGCGGTGGTCAAGACGCTGCCGGACTACGGCCGCCGTGTGCGGCTGCTGGCGCGCCCCGGCAAGGCGGGATTGGGCGCGGCCTACATCGCCGGCTTCCAATGGGTGCTGGCCGAGACCGACGCCGAAGTGATCTTCGAGATGGACGCCGATTTCAGCCATGATCCGGCGGCCCTGGACGATTTCCTGCGCGAGATACGCGACGCCGACGTTGTCGTGGGCAGCCGCTATCTCAACGGCGTGACCGTGGTGAACTGGCCGCTCAGCCGGCTGATCCTGAGCATCGGCGCCAACGTCTACGCTCGCCTGGTGACCGGGCTGCCCCTGAAGGACAGCACCGGCGGCTTCAAGTGTTTCCGGCGCGAGGTGCTGGCGGCGCTGCCGCTGCAGCGCATCAAGAGCGACGGCTACTCGTTCCAGATCGAGATGAACCATCTGGTCTGGAAGCGCGGTTATCGTCTCAAGGAGATTCCCATCATCTTCGTCGATCGGCACGCGGGCGTTTCCAAGATGTCGCGCCGGATCGTCTGGGAAGCGATGTGGATGGTCTGGGCGCTGCGCCTGCGGCGCGTGCGCTGACGCCGAGGGCCGCGGCGGCGGGGGTGAGCCGGGTGAAGCTGGCGATCGTCATCGTCAACCACAACAGCAGCGAGGATCTGGCGCGCTGCCTCGCGTCGCTGCGCGCGCATCCTCCTTCCTGCGTGCATGGCGTGGTGGTGGTCGACAACGCTTCCCGCGACCCGGGCCTGGCCGCCGTGCAGGCGGCCCACCCGCAGGTGCGCTGGGTGCTCAACCGGGAGAACACCGGCTACTCCCGCGGCGTCAATCGCGGCCTGGCGGAGCTGCCCGCCGATTACCATCTGGTGCTGAATCCCGACATCGTCGTCTTGCCGGGGTCGATCGATGCGCTGCTGGATTTCGCCGACTCCCGTCCCAAGGCCGGGATCATCGGGCCGCAGCTCCTGAACGAGGACGGCTCGATCCAGGATTCCTGCCGGCGGTTCTACACCTTCCGCACGCTGCTGCTGCGCCGCACGCCGCTGGGGCGCCTCTTCCCGCGCGCCCGCGCCGTCGCGCGGCATCTGATGCGCGATTTCGACCATCGCAGCGAACGAGCGGTCGACTGGGTGCTGGGCGGCTGCCTGCTCGTGCGACGGCAGGCGCGGGAACGGACCGGTCCGCTCGACGAGCGATTCTTCCTCTACCTCGAGGATGTCGACTGGTGCTACCGGATGTGGCAGGCGGGTTGGGAGGTGCTCTACACGCCGGCCGCGCGTTTCGTGCACCGGCACCGGCGCGCCAGCGCCAAGGGGCCGCTGACCCGCGCTTTCTGGCTGCATCTGGGCAGCCTGATCTCGTTCTATGAGAAGTGGGGGCTGGTGGTCTACCTGGTCAAGAAATGGCGAGGGCCGCTGGCCGTGGCGCTGCGCTGGGGCATCGACATGGCGGCGCTCAACGGGGCCCTGCTGGCGGCCTATCTGCTGCGGGCGGGGCTCAATCCGCTGTTTCCCGAACAGCTGTTTCCGCTGAGCGAGTACCGGCCGTTGTTCATCTACGCCTCGCTTCTGGCCACGGTGGCCTTCACGTTCATGGGGCGCTACCGCGAGGGCCGCGATCGCAAGCCGGCGGGGACGGCCGCGCGCGCCCGGCAGGTGGGGATCCTCGCGCTGCTGCTGCTGGCCAGCACCTACCTGACGCACCAGCAGCTCTACAGCCGCGCCGTGCTGCTGTTGTTCGTGCCGCTGCTGGCCATGGCGCAGGCCGCAGGCGACGCTCTCTTCCGGGCGCTGCGGCGGCGGATGGAGCTGGGCTATCTGTCGCTCGAGCGGACGCTGCTGGTGGGGCCCGCCGCCGCCATCGGAGCGTGGCTGGACGCCTGCGGCGACTGCCGTGAAGCAGGTCTGGATCCGGTCGGCTACCTCGACGCGGAGCCGCAGGGACCCGGCGGCCGGCCGCTGCGCCGCGGAGAGGTGCCTTGGCTGGGCGGGCCGGAAGCGCTGTTGCCGGCGGTCGAGCGCTACCGCGTCTCCCAGGTCGCCTTCTGGCAATGGCCGTCCGCCGACCCCGCCGACAGGGAGCTGGTGGAGCAGCTGCGGCGCAGACATCTGCGGCTGCGCTGGCTGCTGCAGGTGGCCTGGCCGCTGGAAATGGGCGCCCGGCCGGAGCCGTTCGGACCGGCGGCCAGCGTGGTCCTGGAGCCTTCGTCGCTGCCCGATCTGGGGCGCTGGCGGCGTTGGCTCGGCCGGAGCCGCCGCGGCGGATCCGCCGCGGACGCTTCCCTGCCGCCCCGGGATGGTTTATCATGAGCAGGTTCCGGAGCGCTCCCTCACGCGCGCCGGACGCTCGTGCGCCCGCGCCGGCGGGCGCCGGCGGTTGTTCCCCTGAGCCGAGTTGCCAACCGACCCGGGAGGTCTCTGCGATGTCGGACCCCGCGCCCCCCTCTGCGCTGCGCAGGCGATGCGCCGGCCTGTTCTGCGTGCTGGCGTTGGGAGCCGCCGTCGCCGCCTCCGCGCAGGAGGTGGACTTCCAACCGCTGGCGGACGCGCGCGACTGCGTGGCGCTGCTGCCGGTGGGCGATCGCGTCTACGGCGGGTTGACAACGGGCGGCGTGCTGGTCTGGGACGCGGCCGAGCCGTCTGCGTACACGCGCTGGACGACGGCCGACGGCCTTGGCGGCCACCGCGTATCCGCCCTGGCCTACAGCGGGCGCCATCTCTGGGTGGCGACCACCGGCACCGGACTGACCCGCGTGACCCTGGGCGACGACGGCCCCGGCTTCCGCCAGTACGCGAACCTGGGGGGGCGGGACATCGTCGCCGTGGCGGGCATCCTGCGGGGCGCCGGCGAGGTGATCTACTACGGGCTGCGCGAGAGCGGACTGGGCGTGATCAACGACGGCCTGCCCGGCGCGGTCTTCACGCAGCAGGACCACGGGCTGGTCGACGATCGCATCATGGCGCTGGCCTTTTTCCAGGGGGAGCTCTGGGTCGGCACGCAGGGGGGCGTTTCCCGCTTTGCCGCGAACGTCTTCACCACGCACAACGCCGGCCTGCCCGACCTGCGCGTTCAGGCGCTGCTCGCCCCCGGGGACACGCTGCTCTTCGCCGGCACCTTCGCCAACGGCGTCGCGCGCTGGTCGCCGGCGGCCGAAGCCTGGGCGCCCTTGCCCGGTCTGGGCGGCCGCATCGCGTCGCTGGCCTGGCACGACGGCAGCCTGTGGGCCCTGCGCGACGGCGAAGGCGTGACCGGCCGGCTGTGGCGCTGGGACGGAGCGCTCTGGACGGAGGCCGCGCTGCCCGAACCGCTGGCGCGGGTCATCGCGGGCGGAGACCGGCTATGGACGGCCGGTATGCGCATCGACCCCGGCATGTCCGGCGGCCAGCGCACCGGCCGGGCCTTTCTGGCCGCCGGCGGCCCGGGCGCCTGGAGCAGCTGGCAGACCGACGAGCTGCTCTACACCGGGGTCGACGGTGTCTGCTTCGGACCGGACGGCTCGCTCTGGCTGGGATCGCGCGACGGCGTCGGCGTCTCGCGGCGCGATCCTAGCGGCCGCTGGGAGCAGCTCTACGAGGTCGCCTCGGCGGCCAACGACTCGCTGGGCCTCTTCGCGCACGGCCCCAACGTGTTGAGCCTGGTCGTGCTTCCCGACGGCGAGGTCTGGTTCACGCAGTTCGATGTCGGGGGCGGGGTCGCACGCGTGCGGCCGGGCGCCGGCGGGGGGATCGCAGGCGCGGCGGTCGAGCATCTGACGCCGCTGAACAGCGGCCTGGCCACGCGGCGCGTCGTGCGCATCGTCCGCCATCCCGACGGGCCGTTGCTGTTCTGCAGCGACCAGTCGGGCGTCGACGTGCTGCTGGAGCCCTCGCGCTGGCGCGAGCCGGCCCAGTGGCTGCGCCTGCCCGTCGGCGCCGCGGGGCTGGGCGGCGGCACCGTGCGCGATGCCCTGGTCGCTCGCCGCGACCAGATCTGGTTCACGGTCAGTCAGGTCGGTCTGGTGCGCTGGGATGTCAACGGCGGCGCCGGCGCGAACGATCCGCTGACCTGGAACGACTCCTTCGACGACCTCTGGTACCCGCCGCTGACCTCCCTGACCGGCACCACCTTCGAACTGGGCGGTGCTCGCGGCCTGGCGCGCGGCGAGGACGGCAGCATCTGGGCCGGCGGTCCGGGGGGAGTGGTGCGCTTCCAGCCGGGAGTCTCCGGCGGCGGGACGCTGCTGAACGTCTACCGCAAGAAGGGCGATGCCTTCACCAGCGGCCTGCTCAGCGACACGGTGACCGACATCGAGATCGACGCCAACGGCGACCTCTGGGCGGCCCTGGACGTGGGGCTCAACCGCGTCCGCCTGCGCGGCGGGACGACCGCCATCGACGCCTACGTCGATCTGGCGGCGCTGCTGGCGCTCGACACCGCCAGCCTCTACTCGCCGGCCGTGATCAGCGGGCTGCCGGGCGGACAGGTTTTCGAACTGGCGGCCGAGCCCGGCGGCCGGCGTCTGCTGGTCGGCGCCGCGGGTGGCGCCGCGCTGCTGTGGATCGCGCCGCCGTCGACCGCAGGCGAAAGGCCGCTGGACCGGCTCTTCGTCTATCCCAACCCATACGCCGGCGGCGGCTTGAAACTTGGCGGGTATTTGTCGCGTGTGGTGTACAGCCCGCAGGGTCTGAGCGGCGGCGCCGCGGTGACCATCTACAATCTCGAAGGCCAGGTCGTCCATCGCAACGCGCACGTCGCCAATGACGTGTCCTTCTGGGACGGCGTGAACCTGGCGGGCGAGCCGGCGGCCAGCGGAATCTACGTGATCAAGGTGGAACTGGATGGTCAGACGGTGGTCAAGTCCCTGGCCGTCGAACGCTGACGCCCCCGTGTCCACGGCGGTGCGGCGATGACCGGCCAACCGCGCGGGGCGGGGGGCGAGGGCGCCGGTGCCGGGCGCTCCGGCCCGCGCCGCCGCCGCCTGCTGGTGGTCGGCGCGGGCGAGGCGGGACGCGCTCTCGCCGCCGAGCTGCTCGCCGGCGGCTACCCGGCGGTGCCCGTCGGTTTCGTCGACGACGATCCGGCGCTGGCCGGAGGCGCGGTGTGCGGGCTGCCCGTTCTGGGCGCCTGCGCGGAACTGCCCGAGGCCGCGCGCCGCGCGCGGGCCGAGGAGATCCTGATCGCCATCCCATCGGCCAGCGGCGCGGCGATCCGCCGCCTGGTGATCCTCTGCCGGCGAGCCGGCCTGCCTTTCAAGATCGTGCCCGGCATCCGGGCGATCATCGAGGGCGATGTCTGTTTCGAGCAGGTCCGTCCGGTGGCGCCCGAGGATCTGCTGGGGCGCGAGAGCGTCACGCTGCGCACCGGAGGCGCCGGGCAGACCGTGGCGGGGCGCTGCGTCATGGTGACCGGCGCGGGCGGATCGATCGGCGCGGAGCTCTGCCGGCAGCTCCTGCCGCTCGGTCCCGGCCACCTGCTGCTGCTGGGCCGGGGAGAGAACAGCCTCTTCGAGATCGCCGAGGAGCTGGCGCCGCAGAGCGGCGCGACCCGTGTCATCCCGCTGATCGCCGACGTGCGCGACGCGCCGCGGCTGGCGGTGCTGGCGCAGAGGCATCGCCCGCAGGTGATCCTGCACGCGGCGGCCCACAAGCACGTGCCGCTGATGGAGTCGCACCCCGAGGAAGCCGTCTTCGTCAATGTGGCGGGCACGGCCAACATGATCGACTTCGCGCGCCGGGTCGGGGCCGAGCGCTTCGTCCTGATCTCGACCGACAAGGCGGTCGCGCCCAGCAGCGTCATGGGCGCCACCAAGCGCGTGGCCGAGCTGCTGGTTGCCGCGGCGGGCGCGGCCGGCGGGCCCACGTGCTTTCTGACCGTGCGCTTCGGCAACGTGCTGGGCAGCCGCGGTTCGGTGGTGCCGCTCTTCCTGCAGCGCATCCGCCGCGGGCTGCCGCTGCCGATCACCGATCCCGCCATGACCCGCTACTTCATGACCATCAAGGAAGCGGTGCTGCTGGTGCTGGAGGCGATGGCCCTGGGCGAGACCGGCGCCACGTACATTCTGGAGATGGGAGAGCCGGTGCCGATCTTGGATCTGGCGCGCAACCTGCTGGCTCTTTCCGGTTTCGATCCCGACAACGGCGACAACGGCCCCGGCATCGTCATCACCGGACCGCGCCCGGGCGAACGGCTGCACGAAGCGTTGATCGACGCCGGCGAGCGGCTGGCCGCCTGCCCCCACCCGCTCATCCACCGCGCGCTGGCGTCCGCGCCGCCGCTGGCGGATCCGGAGGCGGCGGTGGCGTCGCTGCTGGGGCCGGCGCGGGCCGGCGAACGGGCGAGCGTCCGGCGTGCGCTGGCCACCCTGCTGGACGCGGCCGGGGTGGCCGCGAGCCTCGATCACGCCGCGGCGCCGCCGACTGGTTGAGAATGCAGCGTCGCGGGCGCGGCGCGGCGCGGTCCGGCGCGCCGCCGGCGCGAGGGAGGTTCTTGAGATCATGACCGGCGTGCAGCAACCCGGCGGCGGACAGCCATATCTGCCTTTCTTCCGGCCCAGCATCGGCGAGGAGGAGATCGAGGCCGTCGCGGCGGTGATGCGCGGCGGTTGGCTGACCTACGGGCCGAAGGTGCGCGAGTTCGGCGCCGCCTGCGCCGAGCGCCTGGGCGTGCCGCACGCGGTCCCGGTCGCCAGCTGCTCGGCGGGGCTGTTCCTGACGCTCAAGGCGCTGGGAGTCGGGCCGGGGGATCAGGTCGTGCTGCCGGCCCTCACGTTCGCTTCGACGCTGTCGGCGGTGCTGCACTGCGGCGCCGAGCCCGTGCTGGCCGACGTCGAGGAGAGCACGCTCGGGCTGGATCCGGCGGCGTGCGCGGCCGCGCTGTCGCCGCGGACGCGGGTGATCCTGCCGGTGGACATGGCTGGCCATCCCGCGCGCATCCCCGCCCTGGGGGATCTGGCGCGCGGGGCCGGCGCCTTCCTGCTCGAGGACGCCGCGCACTCCTTCGGCGCCGCGGTCGAGGGCAGGCAGGTCGGGACGCTGGCCGACGCCACCGTGTTCTCGTTCTACGCCACCAAGTGCATCACGACCGGCGACGGCGGCCTGATCGCCACGGCCGACCCCGGCCTGGCCCGCGAACTCGAGCTGCTCAGCTTTCACGGCATGGACGGCGACGCCTGGCGCCGGTACGGCGAGCGCGGTCGATGGTACTACGAGATCGTGCGCGTCGGTTGGAAGCTGCATATGGGGGATCCGGCGGCCGCCCTGGGCCTGGTGCAGCTGCGCCGGGCGGACGCGCTGCAGGCCCGCCGCACCGCGATCGCCCGGCGGTACCGCGAGGGATTGTCCGATCTGCCGGGCCTGTCGCTGCCGCACGAGGAGGCCTGGGCGCGGCATGCCTGGCACCTGTTCATCGTCCAGGTCGATGCCGCGGCGGTGGCCGGCGGCCGGGACGGTCTCATCGCCGACCTGACCGCGCAGGGCATCGGCACTTCCGTGCATTTCATCCCGCTGCACCACCATCCGGCGTTCCGCGCTCTGCTCGGCCCCCAGGCGGGGCGGCTGCCGGTGACCGAACGCTATTTCGCCCGCGCGGTCAGTCTGCCCCTCTTCCCTTCGCAGACCGACGCCGAGGTGGAGCGGGTGATCGCCGCGGTGCGCGCCAGCGCAGCCGGGAGACGCCGATGAACGCGGCGCCGTCCGGGCCGCTTGTGCGTCAGGCGGCGGCGCCGCCGGAGGCGTACGACGCCTGGGTCGCCGGCTCCGCGCACGCCACGTTCTTCCACACCCGCTTCTGGATGGACGCCGTCTGCCGGCACGCGCCGGGCGCCGCGCCCCTGTGGCTGGTGGCGCAGGAGGAAGGGCAGCCCGTGGGGGTCATGCCGGCCGTGCAGAGGCGCCGGGGGCCGTGGCGCATGCTGGCGGCGCATCACGACGGCGCGGCGGCCGGTCCCCTGTGCGCGCTGCACCTTGCGGCCGCGCGCCAGGACGCCGCGGCGGCGGCTCTGCTGGCGGCGTTCGGACGGCTGGCGCGAGGCGCGCGCACGCTCGCCGCGACGCTGGTGCTGCCGGCGGCGGCCGACGCGCGCTGGGGCGCGGCGGCGGCGGCGGCCGGCCTGGACCGCCGGTCCCTGGCGGCGGCGGTGCTGCCGCTGGCGGGCGGCCTGGCCGAAGTCGAGATGCACGTCTTCAAGAAGAACCGCCGCAACGAGCGCAACCGAGCCCTGCGCGCCGGCTGCGTCGCGGGCGTCACGCAGGACCCGGCCGTGCTGGACGAGTACTACCCCATCTATGCCGCCGCGGCCGCGCGCTGGCGGATTCGACCTGCGCCGCTGCCCCTGCTGCGCTTCTTGCTGGCGGAGGGCAGGGGCACGGTCTTCCTGGCCTGGGTCCGGCACGGCGGCCGCTTGCTGGGGGCTCACCTCTGCTTCCATCACGGGACCGAGGTGATCGCCTGGAACGGGGCCACGCGCCCCGAGGAAAGCGCCCGCTTTCCCTCCACCCTGCTGATCTGGGCCGATCTGCAGGAGGCGTGCGCGCGCGGCGCGCTGCGGCTGGATCTGGGCGGCAGCGGCGGCATCGGCAGCCTGCTGCGGTTCAAGCAATTGCTCGGCGCCCGCGCGGAGGAGCGCGGGCTGTACCGCGCCGCCAGCCCGCTTTACGGCCTGTGGGAGCGCCTGCGGGCGCGCGGCGCCGGGTCGCCGGACGGCGGACGGGGCGGGTCGTGAGGCCGCGATGAAGCTGTTGCGGACCGGCGGGCAGGTCCTGACGGCGAGGCTGGTCGGCGTGGCGCTGAACGCGGGGGCCGGTCTGGTCGTCGCGCGCGCTCTTGGCCCCGTGGGCCAGGGACATTACAGCCTCAGCTTGGCGGCGGCGCTGCTGGCGGCCGCCGTCCTCAATGGCGGGGTCGGGCTGGCGGCCGTGCCGCCGCTGCGGCGGAGGGAGATTTCGCTGCAGCGGCTCTTGACGGCGCAGGGGAGCTGGATCGCCGTCGCCGCCGCCTTGCTTTTGCCGGCGTTGGCCGTCGCGCTGGCCGCTGGCGGCGGTTGGCTGCGCTCGGCGCTCGGCTGGGATCCGCTCGCCGCCGCCGCCGCCGCCGCGGGGGTGCTCGCCCTGCTGGCGTTCGATATCCTCTTCTACGATCTGCTGGCGCTGGGGCGGCTGGTCGCCGGCGCGGGCCTGAACGCGGCGCGCGGCGCGGCGCAGTTGGCATGTCTGGCGGCGCTGGCGTCGGCCGGGACGCTCGATCTGCGCGGCGCGCTCGTGGTGTTCGCCGCCACGCAGGCCTTGGCGGCGGCGGCGGCCTGGCGGCTGCTGCGACGGGCGGCCGCGGTGGCACCGCTCGCTGCCCGTGACGGTGCCGAGCGGAACGCCGGCCGCACGGCGCTGGCATGCCGTCTGGCGCGCGCCGGTTGGAGCGGGCAGCTGTCGGCCGTGCTCTCGCTGCTGCATCTGCGTCTCAACCTGGCTCTGCTGGCGGCATGGCACGGTCCTGCGGCCGCTGGCATCTACGCGGTGGCGATGTTGATCGGCGAGCTGCTGTGGCATTTGCCGGGAGCGCTCAGCCCCTTGCTGGTCTACAGTTCGGCGTCGCCCGGCGCCGCGCTGGAACGGGATCTGCTTGCCGCCCGCGCCATGCGGCTGGGCGTCGGCGCTGCGGCCGTCGCCGCCGTGCCGCTCGCTCTGGCGAGCGGTCCGCTGGTGCCGTGGGCGTTCGGCCCCGATTTCGCCGCCTCCGTTCCGGCCCTCAGGATCCTGCTGCCGGGTATCGTCGTCTTCGCCGGCGGCGCTGTGCTGGCGGGCGACTTCATCGGCCGTGGCCACCCCGCGTGGAACGCCTCCGCCAGCGCCCTGACCGTCGCCGTCAACCTCGTGGGCGGGCTGGCGCTGGTCCCGACTTTTGGCGTGGCCGGCGCGGCCGCCGCCGCCGCGATCGCCTACGCGGCGGGGACGGCGCTGATGGTCCACCGGTTCCGCCGCGCCACCGGGCTGTCCTGGCGGGCCATCATCCTGGGGCCGAGAGGCGGGAACCCGCCTTTTTAATCATAAGATAATACATATCAATAATTTACATTGAAGACAATGCTGTCCGCCCCTCCCGGCGGGTTCGCTGGGCGCGCGAGGACGAAGGCCGGCGAGGCGTGCCGCCGCGCTTTGATGTGCTTAATATTTTTTAAATAAACAACTTATGATTCTTTCCTTTGTGTCCTGGCAAGCCATCGGGACGTCGCGCGGATTTTTTTTGTTACCGCTTGACACTCAGGTGGGAGCGAAATAAGATCCTGAGGCCAAAAGTGGTTGAGCTAGGCCAGAAGTGGGAAGTCGATGGAGCAGAGGCCGGGGCGAGTGTGAGCGAACCACTGGATAATCCTCAGATCGAAGCCGCTGCGGGGGACAAGCCGATCTTCTTCGGCTCCTACACACGTTCGGTCGACAGCAAGGGGCGTTTCAGTCTGCCCTTCCGCTTCCGCCGCGCGGGCGAGAGCGAGAAGTACGTGCTGCTCGATCTGCCGGGCTCTCTGCGTCTGTTCCCACACGCCGAATACCATCGGCGCCTCGGACGCACGCTCGAGGGGCTGTCGACGACCGAGCGCTGGGATTATACCCGTTTCCTCAGCTACGCCAGCTGCGAGCTGGAGCCTGACCGGCAAGGCAGGGTGATGGTGCCGCAGCATTTCCTGGCTCGATCCGGCGTGCAATCAAAAGTGCAAGTGCTGGGTATGGGAAACTTTATGGAGCTCTGGGAGCCGCAGGGACTGGAACGGCGGCTGGCGGCATCGCCGCCGCCCAGCGAGGCCTTCACCAACGAGTTCCTGCGATGAACAGCGCGGGGGATGGGATCCACGGAGGGATCCCGCACCAGGGAAGGAGCCCGGAATGCCGAGAGAGTCGACCCGGATGTCGGCCGTGTTCACGGCCCTCGACGGCGGCGAAACCAGTCCGGTCCGGGTTCAAGGCGCGACTGTCTGGGTCGCTCTCTCCGGCGTTCTCGACGCGGCGCAGCTCCAGGCGGCCGCCGCGCACGCCCGCCCCTTTCTGACCAGCCGCGGCCGGCGCGTCGTTCTCGACGGCCGCCGACTCGAACACCTGGACTATCGCGCGGTCAGGAGCCTGCTGGCTTGGCGGCGGGAGTTGCGCGCCTTCGGCCATCAGCTGCTGCTGGCCGGCTGGAGTCCCTATCTGCAAGCGATACTTTGCCTGGAGGATTGGCAGCGGGAGCTCAGTCCCGGCTTCCTGCCGCGCCCGGCCGGCGCCGGGAGCGCGCGGAAGCGAGCCGACGCTGCGCCATGACCGCGTGGGACCACCTGCCCGTCCTGAGGGATGCCGCCATGTCGCATCTGCAACCGGGACCGGGAAAACGCTATCTCGACGGCACCTATGGGCGCGGCGGACACACCGCGGCCCTGCTGGCCGCCGGCGCCCAGGTCCTGGCCCTCGACCTGGATTCGGAGGCGGTCGTCCACTGTGTCCGCCGCGCCGCGACGACGCCCCGCCTGCGCTGCCTTTGCGCCTCGTTCCGCGACCCGCGCGCCGCGCTCGCCCAGGCGGGGTGGCGGGACATCGACGGCGTGCTGCTCGATCTGGGGGTCAGCTCGCCGCAGCTGGATGACCCTGCGCAAGGTTTCTCGCATCGGGCCGACGGTCCGCTGGACCTGCGTTTCGATCGGACGTCGGGCGAGCCCGCTCAGGCCCTGCTGGCCCGCTTGTCCGAACGGGACCTGGCCGATCTGCTCTGGCGCTACGGGGAGGAGCGCGCGGCGCGCCGCATCGCGCGCGCCCTGGTCGATGCGCGCGCGCGGGGGGCGATGCGCCGGACCGGCGATCTGCGCGCCGCGGTCGAGGTCGCGGTCAGGGCGGGACCTGGGCGCACCGCGGCGCTGAGCCGCGTTTTTCAGGCGCTGCGCATCGCCGTCAACGATGAGCTCGGCGCGTTGAGCGACGCGCTGGCGGGCGCGCTGGACGCCCTGCGGCCGGGAGGCGTGGCCGTGATCATCTCCTATCACTCGCTGGAAGATCGTCTGGTCAAGCAGTGGATCGAGCGCGAAAGCCGCGACTGTGTCTGCCCGCCGCGCACGCCGGCCTGCCGTTGCGGGCATCGCCGGCGCCTCAAACCGCTGACCCGCGGGGCGCAGCGGCCGACGCCGGAGGAGATCGCCGCCAATCCGCGCGCGCGCAGCGGTCGTCTGCGCGCCGCCCGGCGGCTCTAGGCTAGGGGTCATTGGCGCGAGGAGCCGGTCATGTGGCATCGCTTCTTGCCCGCCCGCCGGGGGGGCGGACGACCGCCGGCCTGGCGTTGCGGCGCCATGGCTCGTTCGCGACGCTGGAGCGGCCAGGCGCCGCTGGTGTTCAGCGCCGGTTGCGCGCTCGCGGTGCTGGCGCTGACGCAGCTGGTCAGCCTGAACAACCGCGTGGTGCTGGCGCGGGAGGAGATCAAGCGCCTGCGCGATGAGAAGATCTACCTGGAGGCGTCGCTGGGACAGCTGGCGTTGGAGTGGAACCGCGCCAGCTCGCGCGACACGATCACGATCCGGGCGCAGAAGGAGCTCGACCTGATCCTGCCGGAGGGACCGGGGATGGTGGTCGTGATGCAGCAGGCGCGTCCGGAGCGGACGGCGCCGCTGCTTGGGCAGGGTGGGGTCGCCGCCGCGATCGCCGCGCCGGCGCAGGACGACCGGCCATGAGCTGCGTCCGGCGGCGCTGGGACCGCCTGCGCGCGGCGCGCGTGGCGGTGTTGCTGCTGGCGGCGGTGCTGGTGGCTCGGCTGGCGGATATCCAGATCCGCCGGCACGAGCGCTACCTGGCGCTTGGCCAGCGCCAGTGGGGGCGCGGCGAGGTGCTGTCGCCCAAGCGCGGCAACCTGTACGACCGGCACCAACGGCCGCTGGCGCTGTCGGTGACGCGCTGGCGGGTGGGCGTGTCCATCGGCCGGGGGGAGGAGCCCGCTCGCACGGCGCGCTTTCTGGCCTTGGGCCTGGGGGGGGAGGCCGCGTCCTACGAGACGCGCATCCGGCGGGCCGAAGTGCCCCATCTGGTCATCGCGCGCGAGCAGACGCTGCAGCAAGCGCAGATCGACTCGCTGCGCAAGAGCACGGCCGTGACCCTGGAAGCGCTCAACGACCGCATCTACCCGCTCGATGGAGCGGGCGCGGGACTGATCGGCTTCTTCCGCGAACAGGGCGGCGGACGGGTGCTGGCCACGGGCGTCGAGCACAAGCTGGCGGCCCAGCTGGCCGGACTGCCCGGCAAGGCATGGCTGTTCAAGAGCGGCCGGCGGAACGAGACGCTGGGCAGGGACATCAGGCAGGAGCCGGTCGACGGCCGCCACGTGGTGTTGACGATCGACGCCGACCTGCAGGTGCTCAGCGAGGAGGAGCTGGCTCGCAGCCTGGCGGAGTGCGACGCCCGCGGCGGCGTGGTGATCATCGCGCAGCCCCAAACGGGCGAGATCCTGGCGGCCGCCTCCAGTCCGCTGGTGCGGCAGCGGGCGCAGGCGGGCGGCGACCTGGCGGTCTGGAACAACTTCAACTTCACCGGCGGGTACGAACCGGGATCGATCTTCAAGCTGTTCACGGCGGCGGCGCTGCTGCGCAACGACGCTCTGGACACCGCCGCCGTCATCGACTGCAGCCAGGAGCGCTTCGACGGTTTTCGCATCCGCAACAGCGAAGGCCACGCCTACGGGCCGCTGACCTTCATGCCCGCCTTCGCGCGCTCCAGCAACGTCTACTTCGCCCGTGCCGTCCTGGCTCTGCGGCGCGAGGCGTTCCATCAGACGCTGCGCGATTTCGGGTTCGGGCAGCGCAGCGGCGCCCCCTACCCGGCCGAGGCGGCCGGCATGCTCCCGCCGCCAGACCGCTGGTCGCGGCGGTCGCAGTCCACGCTGGCGATCGGGCAGGAGTTGGCGGTGACGCCGCTGCAGCTGGTGATGGCCGGCTGCGCAGTGGCCAACGACGGCTGGCTTCTCCAGCCGAGTCTGATCCGGGAGGTGCGCAGCGCCGATGGCAGCACGCTCGAACAGGCGTCGCCGGCGCGCGTGCGGCGGGTGCTCAGCGCGCCGCAGGCCGCCCTCCTGCGCGAGGCGATGGCGCGCGCAGTCTCCCACGGCACCGGCAAGTCGGCGGCGGTCGCCTGGACGACGGTGGGCGGCAAGACCGGCACGGCGCAGAAGGCGACGCCGGGGCGCGGTTACGAACCGGGCCGCTACATGTCCAGCTTTCTCGGTTTCGTGCCCGCGCATGCCCCGCGGCTGGTGATCCTGACCATGCTGGACGAGCCCGATCCGCGCTGGCACTACGCCTCGCAGAGCGCGGCGCCGCTGTTCGCACGCATCGTCGAGGGGATCCGTCGGTCGACCGGTTGGCTGACGGGGGTCGAGGGGCCGGACCCGGCGCTGATGAAGGCCTCTCGACCCATCCTCTCGGCGCCCGTGCCCGACGTGGCGGGGTTGTCCGCGCCCGCCGCCGCGGCGCGGCTGCGCCGCGCCGGCATGGTCGCGGCGGCCGCGGAGGGTCAGAGCGGCGCGGTCATCGCCCAGCTGCCCGGCCCCGGCGTGCGCTGCGCGCCGGGGGACACCGTGCGCCTGTCGCTCGCCGACGCGGGCGATGGACCGACGAGCCGCCGGCCGTGCCCCGATCTGCACGGGTTGTCCAATCGCCAGGTCGCGGCGCTGGCGAGACGGCTGGGCGTGCCCGTCGTCATCGAGGGATTCGGCTACGTCGCCGCGCAGGAGCCGCCCGTCGGCGCGGCGCTGGACAGCACGCGCCTGCGCGTCTTCATGGAGCCCACATGGCAGTAGAGCTGGCGCGCCTTTGCGCTCCCTGGCCGGAGCTGCAGATCGAAGGGGATCCCGGCACGGAGATCGCCGAGGTGACGGCCGATTCGCGCCACGCCGGACCGGGCAGCCTGTTCGTCGCCGTGCGGGGCGCGGCCGCCGACGGCCACGCCTACGCCGTCGCGGCGGCCGCGGCCGGCTGCGCCGCGGTGGCGATCGCGGCCGGGCGCCGGCGCGAGCTGGCTCTGGCGCCGGACGCCGGCCGCCCGCGCGCCGTCGTCCTGGCGCCCGACACGGTCGGCCTGCCGGCGCGCCTGGCGCGCGAGCTGCACGGCCGGCCCGACGCGGGGCTGACCGCGGCCGGGGTCACCGGCACCAACGGCAAGACCACGGTCGCCTTCCTGATGCGCCGGCTGCTGGACGAGCTGGTCGGCGAATGCGGCTTGCTCGGCACGGTGCGCTACGAGGTGGGCGGGCAGGCGCGCGCCTCCTCGCTGACCACGCCGGACGGTCCCGCCCTCTATGGCCTGCTGGCCCAGATGGCGCGGGCCGGCCAACGGGCCGTTGCGCTGGAAGTATCGTCGCACGCCCTGGATCAGGAGCGGACGGCGGACCTGGCGCTCGACGTCGCCATCCTGACCAACCTCGGGCGCGATCACCTGGACTATCATGGCGACCTGGAGGCCTACCTGGCGGCCAAGCTGCGCATCGTGGAGCTCTTGCGGGCGGGGCCGCGGCGGGGCAAGCCGCCCGGCGTCGCGGTGGTCAACGCCGGCGACAGCGCCTTCGCGCGGCACGACTGGCGGAAGGCGGGCGTGCGGGTGGTGCATTTCGCCGCGGACCGGGCGCACGGGCAGGCCGATGTCAGCGTCGCGTCGGCCGATCTTTCCGCCGCCGGCACGCGCCTGCGGCTGCGCTGCGGCCGCGAGGACGTGGAACTGACGAGCCCCCTGGTGGGGCGCTTCAACGTCGAGAACCTGGCGGCGGCCATGGCCGCGGGCTATGGGCTGGGCTACGCGCCGCAGGCGTGCGCCGCCGCGCTGGCGGGCGTGGAGCAGGTGCCCGGCCGCCTGGAGAGGCTGGCTCTGCCCAGCGGCGCCGTGGCCGTGGTCGACTACGCGCACACGCCCGATGCTCTGGCGGCGGCGCTGGCCGCCTGCCGCGAGCTGACGGCCGGTCGTCTGTTGCTGGTCTTCGGCTGTGGCGGCGACCGCGATCAGGGCAAGCGCCCGCTGATGGGTGCGGTGGCGGCGCGAGCGGCGGACGCGGTCTGGATCACCTCGGACAACCCCCGCGGCGAACCGCCGGCGGCGATCTGCGACGCCATCGAGGCCGGTTTCCTGGCCGAATCCCGGCGGCTGGCGGCATTCCAGACGGTCGTGCTCGACCGTGCCGAGGCGATCGCCTCCGCGCTGGACGCCGCGCGGCCGGGCGATGTCGTCCTGATCGCGGGCAAGGGGCATGAGGACTATCAGCTGGTCGCAGGGCGGCGGCTGGACCTGGACGATCGCCGTCTGGTACGCGACTGGATCGAGCGGGAGGGCGGCCGTGGCTGAAGCGGGTTTCGCGCTGGCGGACGCGGCCGCGATCCTGCGTCAGGCGGGGCTGTTGGTGGACGTGCTGGTGGCGGACGGCGGGAGCTGGCGTTCGGCGGGCGGCGCGGACGCCACGCCGCCGCCGCTGGCGTTCCGGGGCGCCTGTCTCGATTCCCGGCAGGTGCGGCCGGGCGAGCTGTTCGTGGCGCTGCCGGGAGAGCGCACCGACGGGCGGCGGCATGCCGGCGCGGCGCTGGCCGCCGGCGCCGCCGCCGTGCTCGCCGGCGCCTGGGGCGGCGGCGGCGACGACCCCCTCGCTCAGCAGCCGGCGCCGGTCCACGGCGTCGTGCTGCTGGCCGGCGATCCTGGTGCCGCGCTGGCGGCTCTGGCCTCCGCCTGGCGGCGGCGCTGCGACGTCCTGGTGGTGGCCGTGACCGGCACCAATGGCAAGACGACCACCAAGGACCTGCTGGCGGCGCTGCTGAGCGCGGCCGGTCCCGTCCTGGCGACGCGCGGGAACCTGAACAACGACCTTGGCGTGCCGTTCACGCTGCTGGGGCTGCGGCCCGAACATCGCCACGCCGTGATCGAAATGGGGGCCTCGGCACAGGGCGATATCGCACGGCTGGCGGCGCTGGCCGCTGCCGACATCGGTGTCATCACCAACGCCGGCGAGGCGCACCTGGCGCGGTTCGGCTCTCTGGCGGACATCATCGCGGGCAAGGGAGAGCTGCTCGACGCGCTGACGCCCGCGGGCGCCGCGGTGCTGAACGCGGACAGCCCCGGCTTCGACGCCTGGCGGCGGCGGGCCCGCTGCCGCTTGCTCACGCACGGCGAGAACGCGGGGCAGCATCGCTGGCGCTGGCGGGCTGGCGACGATCCTGGCCGCGGCCTGCTCCACCTGGACGGCGCGTGGTGGGAGGTGCCGCTGCCCGGGCGGCACAATGGCGCGAATCTGGCGGCAGCCCTGCTGGCGGCGCGGGCCGCCGGCCTGGACGACGACGCGGCGCGCACCGGCCTGGCCCGTTTCTCCCCCTCGCCGCATCGCGGCCACCTGGAACGTATCGGCCAGCTGCTGGTGCTCGACGACTGCTACAACGCCAACCCGACCAGCGTGGCCAACGCCGCGGCCGCCCTCGTCGCGCTGCCGGGCGGCGGTCGCGCCATCGCGGTGCTCGGGATGATGGCCGAGCTTGGACCCGACAGCGCGCGGCTGCACCGCGAGGCGGGTGCGCAGGTGGCCAGCCTGGGCGTGGATCTGCTGGTCGCGGTCGGGCCCGAGGCCGCGCCCCTGGTCGAAGGTTGCCGCGCCGCCGGCGGGCAGGGCGTCTGCGTCCAGACCCGCGCCGAGGCCGCCGAGTGGCTCGCCGCGCACACTGTCCCCGGGGACCGCGTGCTGGTCAAGGGGTCGCGCGCGGCCGGCATGGAAGACGTGATCGAGCAGTACCGCCGGCGGGCCGCGGCCGGCGGCACGTCCTGAACGCCGCGGGAGGCCTCCATGTTCTATCATCTGCTGTATCCGCTGCACACCGAGTGGTCGATTCTGAACGTCTTCCAATACATCACGTTCCGTGCCGCCTACGCCACCGTCACCGCGCTGCTGATCAGCTTCATCTTCGGCGGCTGGCTTATCCGCAAGCTCAAGGCGATGCAGATCGGGGAGCGCATCCGCAGCGACGGGCCGGCGCACCACCAGGCCAAGGCCGGCACGCCGACCATGGGCGGCGTGCTGATCATCGCGGCGATCGTGGTGCCGACGCTGCTGTGGGCCGATCTGACCAACCAGTACGTGCTCATGGCGCTGTTGGCGACGCTGTGGATGGGGGCGATCGGCTTCGTCGACGACTACCTGAAGGTGGTCAAGAAGCGACCCAAGGGGATGATCGGCCGCATCAAGCTGGCGGGCCAGGTGGGCTACGGCCTCCTGCTGGCTGGCCTGCTGCTGGCGGGGGCGACCGGCAGCGGCGAGGAGACCAAGACCAACATCCCCTTCCTGAAGAACTTCCTGCTTGATCTGCACTGGTTCTACGTGCCCCTGGTCGTGGTGGTCGTGGCTGGCACCAGCAACGCGGTCAATCTGACCGACGGCCTGGACGGACTGGCGATCGGTCTCTGCGCCCTGGCGTTCGCCGGCTTCGCCGGCCTGTCCTATGTCACCGGCAACCGCATCTTCGCGGAGTATCTCAACATCTTCTACATGCCGGGCACGGGCGAGCTGACCGTCTATTGCCTGGCGGTCGTGGGCGCGGCCCTGGGGTTCCTCTGGTTCAACAGCCATCCCGCCAGCGTCTTCATGGGCGACACCGGCAGCCTCGCCCTGGGGGGGGCGCTGGGCACGGTCGCCATCCTGATCAAGCGCGAGATGCTGTTGGTGCTGATCGGCGGCGTCTTCGTGATCGAGGCGCTGTCGGTGATGGCGCAGGTTGCGAGCTACCGCTGGCGCGGCGGGCGGCGGGTCCTGAGGATGGCGCCGCTGCACCATCATTTCGAGTTGATCGGCTGGTCGGAGACGCAGGTGGTGACAAGGTTGTGGATCTGCGGAATCCTCTGCCTGCTGCTCAGTCTCAGCACGATCAAGCTGCAGTAGGGAGGCGGGCCGTGGCGGCTCCCGAGGTCGGCGGGCGGGCGTTCCTGGTGGTGGGGCTGGCGCGCAGCGGCTGCGCGGCCGGCGCGCTGTTGCGCCGCCATGGGGCCCGGGTGATCGGCATCGACGACGCGCCGGCCGCCGATCTGCACGCGAGTTGGGAGGCGCAGGGCCTGAGCGAGCTGGCCGGCGCCGGCTTCGACGAGGTGGTCACCGGCGGCGCCTGGGACGGGGTGGCCGGACGCCGCCTCGATGGCGTCGTGCTCAGCCCGGGGGTTCCGCGAACCCACCCCCGTGTGACCGAGCTGGCGCGACGGCTGCCCGTGCACGGGGAATTGGAATGGGCGGCGCGCTTCTGCGCGGCGCGGATCGTCGCCATCACCGGCACCAACGGCAAGACGACGACCACCGAGCTGACCGCGCACCTGGCCAGGGCGCAGGGGTGGCCGGCGGAAGCGCTCGGCAACGTCGGCCGGCCCCTGAGCCAGCGCGCCGACAAGCTCGGCCCGTCGGACCTGGCCGTGCTTGAGGTCAGCAGTTTCCAGCTCGAGTCGATTGAGAAGTTTCAGCCGCATGTCGCTGTGGTATTGAATCTTGATCCGGACCACCTAGACCGTTATCCCGATCTTGGCGCCTACTGGGCCGCGAAACGGCGCCTGGTCCGGGCGCTGCCCGCAGACGGGTGGTACGTCGCCTGGACGGGTTGCGCCGAGGCGGTGTCCTGGGGGCGCGGCCGGCGGGTGCTGACCTTCGGGGAGCGCGCCGCGGGCGCGGCGGTCAGCATGGACGAGGGCGCCGTGACCTGGAACCGTCCGGGCGAACGGGTCGTCCTGGCGCGGAGCGGCGAGCTTGCCATCCGCGGGGCTCCAAACCTGCGCAACGCGGCGGCGGCCGTGGCGGCGCTGCTGCCGCTGGCGCCGGCGCCCGAGGCGCTGGCGGCGGGCCTGCGCAGTTTCCAGGGGCTGCCCCACCGCCAGCAGCGGGTGGCGGTGCTGGGCGGGGTCGAGTTCGTGGATGACTCCAAGGCCACCAACGTCGCGGCCGTGACGGCGGGGCTGCAGGGGTACGCCGGCGATGTCGTGGTGATCATGGGTGGACGCGGCAAGGGAGAGGACTACGGAGCCCTGCGCGCGGCGCTGGCCTGCGTGCGGGCCGTGATCACCATCGGCGAGGAGGGGCCGGCCATCGCCGCCGCCTTGCAGGGCGCGGTGCGCCTGGAGCAGTCGGCCACCCTGGAGGAGGCGGTCGATCGCGCCGCCGTTCTGGCAGCGCCGCGCGGCACGGTCCTGCTCAGCCCCGCCTGCGCCAGCTTCGACATGTTCCGCGACTACGCGGCGCGGGGCGAGGCGTTCGCCGCCGCGGCGCGCGCTCTGGGGGCGCGGCCGCTGGCAGCCGCGTCCGAGAGGGAAGGAGACGGCGCATGACCAAGTGGCTGCGGGCGGCCGCCGGATGGATCGAAGAGCAGGATGTGTGGCTGCTCGGGGCCGTGCTGGCGCTTTGCCTGCTGGGCACGCTGATGGTCTACGAGGCGGTCAGCTATGAGGCGGGACAGCGCCCCGACGGGCCGGGGCAGTACGGCGTGCTGCAGAACCAGCTGGTGCGGCTCGGCATCGGGCTGGTGGCGCTGGTGGGCGCCAGCTTCCTCGATCACCGGCGGTTGCGCCGGCGCGACGTCAACCGCCGCCTGCTGGGTCTGGCCCTGGGGCTGGCGGCGCTGGCGGTCGTTCTGCACGGCGTCGGGGGATACGGACGCTGGCTGCGCATCTCGGTGATCAGCCTGCAGCCGGTCGAATTGGTGAAGCTGGCCGTCATCCTCTATCTGGCCGAACGGCTGGCGGATCCGTACCTGCGGCTGGCGTGGGACCGGGAGCTGGCCAAGCTGCTCGCCGTTCCCGCGGCCGCCATGGTGTTGATCGCGCTGCAGCCGAACTACTCGAACGCCGCTGTGCTCGGAGCGTTGACCCTGCTGCTGCTGCTGCTGGCCGGGGCTCCCTGGCCTCTGCTGGGCCGGCTGGTGGCTCCGGCGCTGGCTCTTGGGTTGGTCGGGTTCTTGATCGTCGAGAAGCTGCGCGCGCGGCTGGTGCAGTGGCTGGATTGCCTGCGGCACGAGGAACCGACCTACCAGGTCCTGCAGGCCCTGATCGGCCTGGGCGCGGGCGGCTGGCTCGGCCAGGGGATCGGCGGCGGACACCAGCGCTTCTACTTCCTGCCCGAGCTGCACACCGACTTCATCCTGACCGTCGTGGGTGAGGAACTCGGGTTCGCGGGCGCCGCCGGCCTGGTGGCCCTGCATGTTCTGGTCGCTTGGCGAGGACTGCTGATCGCCGAACGCGCACCCGATCGTTTCGGACGTCTGACGGCGGCCGGACTGGCTTGCATGCTGTTCATGTACGCCTTCCTGAACATCGCGATGGTCACCGGCCTGGTGCCCGTGATGGGGCTGCCGCTGCCGTTCGTCAGCTTCGGCGGCTCGGCGCTGGTGACCAATCTGGCGGCGGTCGGGCTGCTGTTGAGCATCGACCGCCGGACGCGGGCGGCGCCGATCCTGCCGTTGCGGGCTCCGCACGCGTGAGGGGAAGGACGATGACGGGCGCCGAAGACAGTCGCAAGCGGCGGCGGGCCGCGCCGCGAGTCCTGATCGCGGCCGGCGGCACGGGCGGGCACGTCTACCCGGGGCTGGCGGTGGCCGAGGCTCTGCTGCGGTTGGACGGGCAGAGCGAGGTGCGTTTCGCTGGAACGCGCCGCGGTCTGGAGAAGCGCCTGGTCCCGGCCGCCGGCTACCGCCTGCACCGCCTGCCGGCCTCGGGCTTCCGCGGCGTGGGCGTAGCGGCGAGGGCGCGTTTCGCGGCCAATCTCCTCGCCGGTTGCGCGGGCGCCCTGTTGCTCCTGCTGCGGTGGCGCCCAGGAGTCGTGCTGGGCACCGGGGGGTACGCCAGCTTGGCGCCGCTGCTGGCGGCCAGAGCCCTGGGCTGCCCGGTGGCGCTGCAGGAGCAGAACGCCGTCCCCGGTTCGGCCAACCGGCTGCTTTCCCGCGTGGCCTCGCGCGTCTATCTCGGCTACCCTGATGCCGCCCACCTGCTCCCCCGAACGTCGTGCCTGGTCACCGGCAATCCGGTGCGCGCCGCCTTCGCCGCGCCGGCAACGGCGGCCGAGCGGCCGCCGGGCGCACTGCGCCTGCTGGTCTTTGGCGGCAGCCGCGGCGCCAGAACGCTCAACCGCGCCGTGAGCGAGGCGTCGCTTCGCTGGCGCGGGCTGGCGGCGCTGAGCCTCAGGGTGCAGACAGGCGAAGGGGAAAGGGACTCGGTCGCGGCCGCCTTCGCCGGCTGGCCGCCCGAAAGGGTGCGCGTGGAGGCCTACATCGACGACATGGCGGAAGCACTGCGCTGGGCCGATCTGGCGGTCTGCCGCGCCGGCGCCCTGACACTGGCCGAACTCGCGGCAGCGGGCAGACCGGCGGTGCTGGTGCCCTTCCCCCATGCGACAGACGACCATCAGGTGCGCAACGCCCGCGCCGTGGAGGCGGCCGGCGCAGCGCTCGTGCTGCGCGACGAGGAGTGCGACGGGGTGCGTCTGGCCGCCGCCGTGGAGGAATTGGCGTCGGCGCCGGACCGCCTGGCGGCGATGGCCGCGGCCAGCGCGCGACTGGCCCGGCCCGAGGCGGCCGATGTCATTGCGCGGGATCTGTTGGCGTTGGCCGGCGCGCCGGCCTGCGCGCGCTGAAGGGACGGGAAGGTGTTTCGCAACACACGTCACATCCACCTGGTGGCCATCGGCGGGATCGGCATGAGCGGCATCGCCGAGATCCTTCTGAACCTCGGTTTCAAGGTCAGCGGCAGCGACCTGCGCGCCTCGGCGGCCACGGAGCGGCTGGCCCGTCTGGGGGCGACGATCCACCTGGGGCATCGGGCGGAGCAGATCGCGGGCGCGGATGTCGTCGTCCATTCGTCGGCGGTCACCGAGGCCAACCCCGAGATCGTCGAGGCGCGCCGCCGCCGGGTCCCAGTCATCAGGCGCGCCGACATGCTGGCGGAATTGATGCGGCTGAAATACGGGATCGCCGTCGCCGGCTCGCACGGCAAGACCACGACGACCTCGTTGGTCGCCGCCGTGCTGGCCGAGGGCGGACTCGATCCGACCGTGCTGGTGGGTGGGCGCGTGCTGGCTACCGGCGCCAACGCCATCCTCGGGCGCGGCGAATACCTGGTCGCCGAGGCGGACGAGAGCGACGGCACCTTCCTGCGCCTGACCCCGACCATCGCCGTGGTCACCAACGTCGATCTGGAGCATGTCGATCACTATGCCGACCTCGGCGCCTTGCGCGCCGCCTTCGCCGCGTTTCTCGACCGGGTGCCGTTCTACGGCGCGGCGGTGCTCTGCGTGGACGACCCGGAAACGCGGGCGCTGGCGCCCCGGATCGACCGCAAGGTGATCACGTACGGCCTGGCTCCGGAAGCCGAACTGGGAGCGCGGCTCGAACCGCCGCCGGCGGGCGAGGCGCCGCGCGCGGCCACCGTGCTCCACCGCGGCCGCCCGCTGGGACGCCTGGAATTGCAATTGCGCGGAGCGCACAACCTGGTCAACGCGCTGGCCGCGGCGGCGGTGGGGATGGAGCTGGGGGTCGCCTTCGGGCAGATCGCCAATGCCCTGGCTGCTTTCCGCGGCGTCGGCCGCCGCTTCGAGGAACACGGCGAGCATGGGGGCGTGCGCGTGGTCGATGACTACGGCCACCACCCTACGGAGATCAGCGCCACGCTGCAGGTGGCGCGCGCGGCGGGACGGCGGCTGGCCGTGCTGTTCCAGCCTCACCGCTACAGTCGGACGGCTCATTTCCGCCGCGAGTTCGCCGACGCGCTGGCCGCCGCCGATCTGCTGGCGCTGCTGCCGGTCTACGCCGCCAGCGAGGAGGCGCCGCCGGGGGTGGACAGCCAGCTGATCGCGCAGGCCCTGGCCGAGAAGGGGCTGCGCTCGCCGGTCCTGCTGCCGGACCTGCCGGCGGCGATGGCCTGGATCGAACAGGAAATCGCCCCGGGCGACCTGCTGCTGACCCTGGGCGCGGGCGACATCGGCCGCATGGTCACGCCGATCTGCGACCGCCTCGATGCCCGCGGCGCGGAGCAGGGCGGTGGGCGGGCGGATGGGAGGCGGAGACCATGAGCTGCTCACCTTTGCTGCCGGGGGACATGTGGCGCGCCGCCGGCCGCCCGCAGGCGCGCCGGCGCACGGAAGGCCGCCGCCGCCGCCGCGCCCGCTGGCTGGCGCCGTTGCTGCTGGCGGTCGTGGCCGCGGCGGGGATCGGCCTCCAGCGCAGCGGCGTCGCCGACTGCTTCGACGTGCGGCGGATCGAGACCGGTCCCTATCGCCACACCGAGCGGGCGGAGCTGGAGGCGCGGCTGAGCCGCGCGCTCGGCCGCAGCATCTGGGGCGGCGTCGCGCGCGAACTGGAATCGCAGCTGCAATCGCTGCCCTGGGTCCGGCGCGTCGTCGTGTCGCGTCACCTGCCCGACCGCCTGCTCGTGCAGCTGGAGGAGTGGCGCCCCATGCTGCTGGTGGCGGGGCCGGCCGCGGCCGACGGCACGGTGCCGACGCGGCTGCTGCGCGGGGACGGCCGCGTTCTGCCGGCCCCGGCTGGCCGGCCGGCGCCGGACCTGCCCTGGCTGCTGGGCGCCGAAATGGCGCCCGCGCCCGATGGGATCGGTTGGCGGCTCGCCGAACGCCAGGCCGCCGCCGTGCTGGAATTGCTGGCGGCGGTCGCGGCGACGGGATTGGAGGAGGCGGCGCCGATCGATTTCCTCCTGGCGGGCGCGGAAGGTTTGTCGCTCGTGCTGCAAGGCAACCGCGGGCGACTGCTCTTGGGCCGCGCGGATTACGAGGCGCGGCTGCAGCGCTACCTGGCGGTGAGGGGCGAACTGGCCGCCGGCGTGGAGGTCGATCTGCGCTTTGCGCGGAGCGTGTTCGTCAAGGAACCGGCGGCGGCGCCCGCCGCGGACAAGGCCTAGTCTGAGATCGGAGAAGGAGCGGAACATGGGCAACGGACAGCTCGTCGTGTCATGCGATCTGGGAACTTCCGCCTTTCGGGTGCTCGTGAGCGAGGTCGGCCCCGGGCGCGAGCTGGAGGTGCTGGGCACTGGCACCGCGCCGGCTGCCGGCTTCCGGGACGGCGATTTCGTGGATATGCGCGCCGGCCAACGCGCGCTGCAGCGCGCGGTGCGGGCCGCCGAGGCCGCCGCCGACGTGGACATCGCCGCCTTCTTCTACAACATCTCCGGGTCGCACCTGCACGCGCTCTGGGCGCGCGGGCAGGTGCAGATCGGACCGCCGCCGCGCGCCATCTCCGCTGGCGATCTGGCCAGCGCCCTGGCGCGCGCCCGCAGCATCGCCGTGCCTTTCGACCACTGGATCCTGGCCGCCAACCCCGTCGACTACGCGGTCGATCGCGTGCGCGGGATCGTCGATCCCAGGGGACGCATCGGCAGCCAGCTGGAGGTCGAGGCGCACCTGGTGACCGGTTCGCGCAGCGTCGTGCGCAACGTCGAGAACGCGATCACGACCGCCGGCTACGCCGTGGCGGGTCGCGGCGTCGACGTGCTGGCCGCCGCCGGGGCCCTGCTGCAGCCGCCGGAGCGCGAGGAAGGGGTGCTCCTGATCGATGTGGGCGCCAAGGCCACCCAGTGGGCGTTGTTCCGTCAGGGGCGCATCGTCGGCAACGGTTTGACCCCCTGGGGCGGCCACCACCTGACGGTCGACCTGGCGCACGGGCTGCGCATCGATCTGGCGGAGGCCGAACGGATCAAGCTGACGCGCGGCATCGCCCTGCGCAGCCTCGTGGACGAAACCGATCCGGATCGCTTGTTCGAAGAGGCCTGCCCGGCCGAAACGCCCGGGCTGTTGGCGGCGATCCTGGAACCGCGCCTGGAGGAGATCTACGGACTGGTCAAGCAGGAACTGGGCGATCAACGTCTGCTCGGACCGCTCGGACGGGGTGTCGTCTTGACCGGAGGCGGCAGCCGCTGCCGCGGCAGCACCGCGCTGGCCGAGGACGTGTTCGGGATGCCGGCTTGCAGCCGGTACCTCCCGCCCCGCCTGCGGGGAGCCGAGAGGCTCGGGGAAGGGCAGTGGGCCACGGCCCTGGGCCTGGCCCTGGCCGCGGCCGAACCGCGACCCCGGGAGGCGTCGGTCGGGCAGAGGGAGGAAGGCGGCCGGCTGTGGGGCCGCCTGCGCGGGCTCTGGGGCCGGCAGCGGCGCGAGCAGACCGCGGCCGCGGCTGCGGCGGCGCAGGGCTGACGCCTCAAGGCCGCGGCGAAATGTGTTGGACCGGGACGCAGCCGTGTGCTATATCCCGGTACGTGCAGCCTAGGGACGGGCAGCGACCAACTCACGGATGAGGGGGACGATGGCCATGATGTTCGAGTTCGCGGAGGACTTCGCGGAAATCGCCAGGATCAAGGTCGCGGGGATCGGCGGCGCCGGGGGCAACGCGGTCAACCGCATGATCCAGGCCGGGCTCAGAGGCGTGGAATTTCTCGCCGTCAACACGGACATCCAGGCGCTGCGGATGTCCGACGCTCACCAGAAGATCCAGATCGGCGCACGCATCACGCGCGGCCTCGGCTCCGGCGGCGATCCACGCATCGGCCGCAAGGCGGTCGAGGAGGACGAGGGGCTGCTGACCGACGCGCTGCACGGCAGCGACATGGTGTTCGTCACCGGCGGCATGGGCGGCGGTACCGGGACCGGCGCCGCGCCCGTGATCGCGCGCATCGCGCGCGAGCTGGGTGCTCTGACCGTCGGCATCGTCACCAAGCCGTTCCTCTTCGAGGGGGCGGTGCGCCTGCGCCAGGCCGAGGAGGGAGTCGCGGCGCTGCGCCAATCCGTCGACACGCTGATCGTCATTCCCAACGAGCGCCTGCTCAAGGTCGTGCCGCCGACGACCTCGATGACCGATGCCTTCCGCTTCGCCGACAACATCCTCTACGAGGCGACGCGAGGCATCTACGAGATCATCGCGCGGCCCAACCTGGTCAATCTCGATTTCGCGGACGTGCGTTCGGTGATGGCCAACATGGGGGTTGCCTTGATGGGCACCGGTCGCGGCAGCGGCGAGAACCGCGCCTCGGCCGCGGCGCGCGCCGCCATCAGCTCGCCGTTGCTCGAGGACGTCGACATCCACGGCGCGCGTGGCGTGCTCGTCAACATCACCGGCGCCGATCTGGGCATCGCCGAGGTGAGCGAGGCCATGTCGTTGATCCAGGACGCGGCGGGCGCGCAGGCTCACATCATCTTCGGCTACGGAATCGATGAGACGCTGGGCGACACGTTGCAGGTCACGGTGGTCGCCACCGGCTTCGACGGCGCGCGGACGGCCGACCGCCCCGCGACGCGCGGCGCCGCGCTCGTGGCCGCCGGTCCCCGCGACGAGCAGCCGGCGGCGAGCCCTGGTCCGGCGGGCAGCGCCGCCCCCTCAACGCGCGAGCTGCTGGCGGCGCAGCTGGGAGCACTCGAGGCGGAACTGGGGCTGGATTTCAGCGGGGAGCGTGCGGTCGCAGGCATGGCGCCGGAGGCGGAAGCGCCGCGGCTGGCCGCCGCGGGGGGCGCGGATGAGCCGATCCTGGTGGAAGAGCAGTCGGAGCTGTCTGCGTTCCTGTCCCCGGCCGGTCCGGATTCGCTGCCGCTGGAGGCCCTGACGCCGGCGGCGTCCGCCGGGCCGCCTCCGCCTGCGTCCCACCGAGGCTCGCCGTTTCGCAGCGATGCCCTGATGGCGGACCTGAACGAGCCGGCCTACACCCGCAAGTACCTGGACTGAGGCCTCGCTGCGGCGGTGGCGCCAGCGTTCGTCGGACGGCCGCGGGGAATAGGGTGGCGGGATGTCGCTGATCGACAAGCTGCTCGGCCGGCGGGCCGGCGACCCGTATGCCGAGGGGCTGTCGCGCTACGAGGCCGGGCGCTACGCCGAGGCGGCCGATTGGCTGCGCACCGCGGAGCGCGAGCAGCGGCGAGGGGTTTCCGGCTCGCTGGCGGCGTTCTTTCTGCGGCAGGCGCTGACGCTCGAGGGGCGGCGCCTGCTGCGCGCGGGGCAACCCGCGGCGGCGCGTCCCTTCCTCCAGGAAGCGGCCGCAACCTGGTCCGGCTTCCCCGATCTGCATTGTTTGCTGGGAATGGCGCAGGCCCTGGAGGGCGATTTCGGGGCGGCGCTCGGATCGGCGGTCGCGGCCTTGCGCGCCAACCCCGACTATGCCGAGGCCCGGCTGCTCGAGGCCGCCGTGCTGGCGCAGCTGGGCCGGAGGGCCGAAGCGGCTGCAAGCCTCGACAAGCTGCTGGAATCGGCTCGGCGCATCGACCATCACCTGATCGCCGAATTGGCTCGCTCCGGGGGCTACGACGCCGCGACCCTGCCGGGCGATTTGCTGGAGAGGGTGCGACGGACCGCCGAAGCGGGCAGCGAGGACTTCGAGCTGGCCGAGGCCGTCGCGCTTTGCCGGGCCGGGCGATGGCAGGAGGGGATGGCGCGACTGCGAGAGATTTGCGGGCGCCGCCCGGACTACCCCGATTACCAGCTGAAACTGGCCGCCGCCTGCTATCAGAACGGCCAGAACGAGGAGGCGCTGGCCGCGGCCGACCGGGCGCTGGCGGTCAATCCCGGCTACCGCGCCGCGGCACAGCTCAAGGCGCTCGTTCTGGCGGAGGGCGGACGGCTGATGCAGGCGCGCTCGCTTCTGTCCGAGCATCCCGCCCTGGCCGGGCCGGCGCGCGGGCAGCCGCACGAGGAACTCTTCACGGATTATCTGCGGGCCGCTCTGGACCTGCTCACCGGCCGCGCCGATGCCTGTCTGGCGAGACTGGAGGAGTGGAACGATCTGACGCAGGCATTTCCGCGCGGCGCGCTGCTGGCGGCCGCCGCCGAGGCGATGCTGGGGCGCGAGGGCGCGGCGGCCAGACGCCTTGCCCAGCTCGCTGCAGCCTGGCCGGGCGATCCGGATTTCGCCGCGGTCCATGTCCATTTCCTCCTCAGGCAGGGGGCGCTGGAACAGGCGGCGCGCGCGCTCGCCGCCTGGCCCGGCGGGACGCCGAACGCCGACCACCGCCCGCTGCTGCTGAGCGCCTGCCTGGCGCTGGCCGAGGGGCGTGCTCCCGACCTCGAACCGCTGGCCGCCGTGTCCGAGCTGGCGCGGGCGCGTCTCTATCTGGCGGCGCGCGGCCATGCGGTACGCGGGCGATGGGCCCTGTGCCGAGACGCGGCGGCGCAGCTGTGGCGTGAAGGCGGCGCAACCGAGCGGGTGGCGCTGCTGGCGGCCGCGGCGGCGGCGGCGTTGGACGACGCGGATGCGGCACCGGCCTGGCGGGACGTGCCGCCGCTGGCCGAATCCCTGGCGCCGTACGCCATTTGCGCCGCGCGGCGCGCCGGAAACCAGGCGGAGGCCGAGGCCGTGCGCTGTCTGCACCAGGAGTTGCACGGCGATGATCCGCGCTGGACTTGGCTCTCTCCGCTTCACTGGTTGGCGCCCATCCGCGCGTGGCTCGGCTAGGGCGAAGCGTCGGGCGGGTGCGCCGCAGGTGCGGCGGCGTCAGATCGGCAGTTCCTGGGGCGCGCCGCAGAATCGGCGCACGGTCGCCAGCAGCTGCTCCAGCTCGTACGGCTTGTTCAGGTAGGCGTCGGCCTGGTACTGCTGTCCCCGCAGACGGTGCCTATCTTCCATGGAAGCTGTCAGGATGATGACCGGCAAGCTGGCGGTTCGACCCACGGAGCGGATCCGCTTCAGCAGCGAGAAGCCGTCCATGACGGGCATCATCAGGTCCAGAACGACGCAATCGGGCAGGGCCTCCTGCAAGGCGGCGTAGCCGGCGGCGCCGTCCGCGGCGCTCGTGACCCGGAATCCGTGACTGGCCAGCTGCAGATCCAGCACCTTGCGGATGACCGGATCGTCTTCCACAATGAGGATGTGCGGCTGATGCCTGTTCTCCATGACTGACCTCGTGCGGCAGGCGGCTCGCTCTGCGCCGACCCGCGGGAACCGATCCACGCGGGCGATGTTGGGTCTGTCCGTCTATCGGCACAAGCAGCGGCGGGTTTACCGGGAAGTGTGAGGACAATGGAACGGGACGGACCGGCCCGCCGGGCGGGCGTAAGTGGTTTCAAGGGCATGGGCCGCCTGCGGTTGGCAGCGATGAGCTCCGCGGCGGCGACGCTGTCCCTGGCGTTCCTGGGCATGGCCGGTTGGCCGTCGCCGGCATCGGCTCAGGTTCTCCCGGGCCCAGACCCCTGCGCGGAAGGTCAGCGGCTGTTCCAGTCCGGCGACCTGGCGGCGGCTGCCGCCAGCCTGCGCGCCTGCCTGCAGGCCGGAGAACAATTGCAGCCTCTGCTGCAACTGGCCGCCATCGCCTCGCTGACCAAGCGGCCGGCCGAGGCGGGGGAACTGGCCGCCCGCGCCCTTGAACTGGAGCCCGAGTCGGTGGAGGCGCGTTACTGGCTGGGACGCGCCCATCTCGAGCAGGGCGACCCTGCTGCCGCCGAACGGGAATGGGAGCGGGGGCTGGCTGTCTCGACAGATCATCCCGGCGTTGTGGAGGGACTTGCCCGGCTGGCCATTGACCGGGGCCAGCACGCGAAGGCTTACGGGCTGCTCACGCAGCTGGTTCGCCTGGGCAAGGGTCAGGGATGGACACACCGCCTGCTCGCCGACCTGTCCCGGCGGAAGGGTTTGTGGGCGGACGCGCTGGGCCATTGGCGAGACGCGATGGCCCTGGAGGGCGAGGACGCGCCTACACTCCTGGCCGCTGGCGAACTGGCGATCCTGGCCGGCGACACCGCGGGCGCCATAGCTGCCTGCCGCCAGGCCGTCGAACTCGATCCGGGCGCCGCTGCCCACGGGGGGCTGGGAGAGGCGTATTTCGCCGCCCACCGCTACGGCGAGGCGTTGTCAGCCCTGCAGCGAGCCGTCGAGCTGGCGCCGGACAATCCTCGCCATCGCTTCAATCTGGCCAACGTGCTCGAATTGCTCGACGAATCCGATGAGGCCGAGGAGCATTTCCGCGCCTTCATCGCGCTGTCGCCACAAGACGCGGTCGGGCATTTCAACTTCGGTATCCACCTGGAGAAACGGGGCCGAACGCTCGCCGCGCTGGAACAGGTGGAAGAGGCCAGCCGCCTTGCGCCGGACATGCTGACGGCGCAGGTCGTCCGCGGGCAGTTGCTGGAGAAATTGGGGCGATTCGAGGAGGCTATCGCCGCCGTCGATGTCATCATGGCCAGGGACAGCGAAAACCGCGAACGGCTGCAGTCCTGGCGCTCGAGCCTGGAGGGCAAGCTGGCGGAGGAGCGCCGTCTGCGGCGGCCCGGCCAGGTTGCGCTGCAACACATCGTCACTGGCGACACGGCGTTGGCGCGGTTGATAGTGCGAGATCTGCAGGCGGGCCTCGATTTCGCCGTCGTCGCCACGCGCTACAGCAGCGGCCCGACGGCCGCGCAGGGCGGCGACATCGGTTTCGTGTCGCCCGACGACATGGTCGAGCCGCTGCGTTCGGCGATCCGGGCGCTGGCCCCCAACGAAACCAGCCCCGTCGTCGAGACGAAGGGGCTGTTTCACGTATTCAAGCGGATCCGTTAGCGGCAGACGCAGCGGCGCTCAGGCAATCTTCTTGACCGCGGCGGCGCGCAGGCAGCGGGTGCAGACATATCCCTTGCGGACCTGTCCACCGCTCTCGTACTTGATCCTCTGCAGATTGGGCATCCAGCGATGCCGCGTCACGTTGTGGGCATGGCTGATACGGTTACCGTACTGCGGCCCCTTGCCGCAGACGTCGCACTTGCGGCTCATGCTGTCCTCCCCTGCCGTCGCGGTGGCATTTCAAGACCGCAAAAGTTAACATGCGACGGCTGCCCCGGCAAGTGTCTTTTGCACGGGCGCGAGGCGGCGGGACGGCCGGAGGAAGATGATGGCTGCCGAGATCGGCTGGGACACGCCGGTGCAGTTCCTCAGGTCGGTTGGGCCGGTGCGGGCGCGTGCCCTTGCGCGCCTGGGCGTGGCGACCGCCGGCGATCTGCTCCGGCATTATCCCCGCCGCTGGTTCGACCGCAGCACGATCACTCCGATCTCCAGGCTGTCGCCCGGCGTCGAAGCGACCGTCGAGGGCGTGGTGATGACTGCGGGCGAGCGGCGCATGCGCCAGGGCGGCTCCCTGCAGACGGTCACCCTGAACGACGGCACCGGCATCTTGTTCTGCGTCTGGTTCAACCAGTCCTATCTGCTGCGGCAATTGAAGGCCGGCCAGAGATTGATGTGCAGCGCGGTGGTGCAGAAACACGCCGGCCGGCCGCAACTGGCGCATCCCGATTTCGCCCTGCTCGACGATGGGGTCGATCCACTGCACACCGGCAGGCTCGTACCGCAGTACCCCACCACCCAAGGCATCGGGCAGCATTGGCTGCGGCGCCTGATCCGGGACACTCTGGCGCAGGTGACGCCCGGGCTGTCCGAGACCCTGCCCGCGGAGCTGCTGCTCCGGCGCGCACTCTGTGGCCGCGGCGAGGCGTTGCGCGCGATCCACTTCCCCGCCGACGCAGCCGAGCACGAAGCCGCGCGGCGTCGCCTTGCCTACGAGGAACTCCTGCTGATCCAGCTCGTGATGGCGTGGCGCCGGCGAGGACGGAGCGCCCAGCCGGGTTTGCGGATCGAGAAACCGGGCGACCTCACTGCCCGCCTCGTCGCCTCGCTGCCCTTCCGCCTGACCGACGCGCAGCGACGCGTTCTGAAGGAGATCCTGGCCGATCTGCGCTCCGGCGCCGTGATGCATCGCCTGCTGCATGGAGACGTCGGCGCCGGCAAGACGCTGGTGGCGCTGATCGCAGCTCTCTTCGTGATCGAGCAGGGGCACCAGGCGCTCATGTTGGCGCCGACCGAAGTGTTGGCGATGCAGCATGGCGACACCGCGCGCCGGTTGGCCGAGCCGCTGGGAGTTACCTCGGCGGTGCTGACCAGCGCCACGCCCGGCGCCGAACGCCGCGCCATCCTGACCAGCCTGGGCAAGGGCGATATCGACCTGCTGGTGGGGACGCACGCCGTCCTCCAGGAGGGAGTGCAATTGCCCGGTCTGGCTCTGACGATCGTCGACGAACAACATCGCTTCGGAGTCCGCCAGCGCGGACGCGCGGCCGCCGTCGGCGACATGGATCGGCCACCGCACGTGCTGGTGATGAGCGCCACGCCGATACCGCGCAGCCTGTCGCTCACCCTCTACGGCGATCTCGACGTGTCGTGGCTGGACGAGTTGCCGGCCGACCGTCAAGCGGTTCAGACCCTGGTGGTGCCAGCCGCGCGTGAAGAAGAGGTATACCGCGCCATGGAGGCGCGCCTGTCGGAGGGGAGGCAGGGCTACGTCATCTACCCCGTCATCGACGAGACGGCCGGTAAGGACCTCCGGGCGGCGACCGCCGAGCATGAACGCCTTGCCGCGGGCCCTTTCCGGCGCTTCCAGACCGCCTTGATGCATGGCCGCCTGAAACCGCGCGAAAAGGCCGCGATCATGGCCGATTTCGCTGCCGGCCGCCTCCAACTGCTCGTCGCGACCACCGTGGTGGAGGTCGGGGTTGACGTACCAAACGCCGCCGTCATGGCCATCCACAACCCAGAACGCTTCGGCCTGGCTCAGCTGCACCAGCTGCGCGGGCGGATCGGCCGCGGTGCGCCGTCGCCTGTCTGCTGGGTGCTGATGAATCCCTGGTCGCCGCCCGAAACCAAAGAGCGCATCGCTTTCTTCGCCGCCCACCACGACGGATGGCAGCTGGCCGAAGAGGACCTCCGGCGGCGAGGTCCGGGCGATTTGACCGGCACGCGGCAGCACGGCCTCCCCAGCTTCCGTCTGGCCAACCCCCTGCGCGACGCCACGCTGGTCACGATCTGCTCCGAGGATGCCGCCAACATGCTGGCAAGCGATCCCCACCTGGAAACGGCGGCGATGGCGTCGCTGCGCGTGGCGTTGGATGGTGCCTGGGCAAGTCTCCTTCCGAGTGCGGCTGGCTAGCCGTGGCTTGTGCCTCTAAGAATGTGTTTGGCTCATTTCCTGCCCCAGGGCGGGCATGGACACCCCAGCCGAC
>CAYWTR010000008.1:0-125593 GCA_964461255.1 uncultured Fibrobacteraceae bacterium
GGGACGCCGTGACGCTGCCCAGCGGGATCTGCGGCTCCGACCCCTCGTCGCAGACAGCGACCACGCCGTCACGCACCAGGCTGACGTTCTGCGAGAAGCCCGAAGGCCAGGTGACTTCGGCCTGCAGCGCGCCGCTGTGGTCGCCGATCCCGAACAGCAGCTGCGGCGCGTTCTGGCCGCCGCGCCCGCTGCCGCCGTCGACCCTGCGCGCCTGCAAAAGGTCCCCAGCCGTCACCTTCACGACCGTCCCGATCCCGGCCGCGTTGTTGGCGTAGCCGTGCACCCGAACGCCGGTCCAACCGTGCTCGGGCAAGTCGCCGCCACCGGCCATCCTGGCCTGATAGAAGAAATTCTGGTCCTGGACGGGGCGGCCCAGGTAAACGTCCGGATCGCCGTCACCGTTGAAGTCCGCCGTCACCACAGCCACAGCCGTGCCGCTCTGGTCCAGACCGACCGCGGCCGTCTCGTCCACGAACGCCGCGCCGGCCAACGTCGCCTTGTTGCCGAACAACCACGGTCCGGCCGCTCCCCCGGCCGGCGTCAGCAGCAGGTCCAGCCGGCCGTCCAGGTCGTGGTCGAGGGCCCGCAGCCCCGTCGTCGCCGACAGCACCGGCAGCCTCACGTGCGGCTTCACGTTGAAATAGCCGCTGCCGTCGTTCAGCAACACCCACGGCTGCACCCAACCGGCGGCCTGGCTCGACATCGCCAGATCCAGGCTGCCGTCATTGTCGAAGTCCTCCCAGAGCACGCCCGTAATGCCCTGCAACTGAGCGTGATCAGGAAAACGCTGCTGCATCGCGCCGGCCTGCGACGTGAAGGTGCCGTCCCCGTTGTTGAGGAACAGGACGGGCGCGCAGGCGCCGCCGCCCGAGTAGTCCAGAACGTTGCCCACCAGCAGATCGCTGTCGCCGTCGCCGTCGGCGTCGCCCCAAGCCGAACCCAGGTTGGCCGTCTGCAGATCGCCGATCCCCACCGTCTGCGTCGCGTCCTCGAAACCGCCGCTCTGCGGCAGCCGGTTGCGCAGCAGCACATCGGGCGTGGCCGCCCAGCCACCGGCCGTCTTGATGCCGGTGCCAATGAACAGGTCGACCCAACCGTCTCCATCGTAGTCCGCCCAGGAGCCGCAACGGCTGTTGCCTGCCAGCGCCTTGACCCCGGTCTGTTGCCCCTGGTCGACGAACACGCCCCCATGGTTGCGGTACAGACGGGCGTTGGTCGAGTCGGCCGCGAAGAAATCGAGCCAACCGTCGTTGTCGAAGTCCGCCGCCGCCAGACCACGCAGACCGGATTGAGGCACATCTTCCGGCGCTGGGAATACTCCATCAGTCGCGCGCTGGAACCAGGGTACGCTAGAAGTCAGATATCGCTGCTCGAACAGCTGCGACCTTTCCTCCTCCAATGACAGGAACAGGTCCAGGTCGCCGTCGCCGTCGTGATCGAAGGTGAGCGCGGCGTTGGGCAAGCCCTGGTAGTTCAGTCCGGTCTGCGCCGACACGTTGGCGTAGCGGGTCTGCGTGACGGGGTGATCGTCGCAGTGGCGCATCAACACGGAAACCCGGTTCCAGGCCTCGCCCAGATAGACGTAGCCGCCGTCCACGCAGACCGCGCTGGCCGTCCACGACGTCGACACCGTGCCGATCAACACAGGGTGGGCGGGATCCTCGATGTTCACCACGCTCACTCCGGCATCCAGGTTCGCGACGTAGGCGAACCGATCCGTGACCGCGACATCCTGCGGGTAGACCGGCAGGGCCACCGTGGCCAGCAACACCGGACTGGCCGGCTGCGCGACATCGAGGATGCACAGACGGGGATAGCCGAAACGCGCGTCGACCAGGTAGACCTTGCCGGCGCGCACATCCAGACGCCGGGAATCGTTGTGGCCGTCTTGCCAGCCGCCAATGCGCCGCAGATCGCCGGGGTCGCTGGCGTCGATCACCGCCAGCCCCGCGGACCCCTCGGCGACGAAAAGATCGTCACCCACAAGGCGCACATCGTGGGCCAGGCAGTTCTCCAAATAGTCCCTGAGCATCGGTTGGCTCGGGTCGGCCAGATCCAGCACCGCCACCACGCCCAGGCTGCCCAGGTAGGCATGCCCGCCGGCCAGATCGATGCCGCCGATCTTGCCCGAACCGCTCCCAGGACTCCAGGGAACCGTCCCGCGGCACAGCGGCCTGGGCACCGGTTCATCCACCTTGAAGATGCCATACTGCCCCTCATACGAGCCGATCACCGCCAGCGCGCCGCTGACCTTGATGCCGTAGATCGGCTGGGGAAAACCTAATTCGTCCGGCAAGATGGCGGCGCCCGCGCGCACCGGAACCGCCGGATTGGAAACGTCGATCACTTCCAGGCCGGGCGCGTATTCCGGCGAGAGCGCGCCACAACCACCCGCCTCCTTGTACGGCGACCCGTCGCCGTTGGCCACGAACAGATGGTCGCCGCTCTTGTCCATGTCCATGACACAGGCCAAAGTGCCGGCGCTGCCGAGAACGAAGTCGCGGTTGAGGATCAGGCCGCCGTCCAGACAGCGCAACGATTGCGGACCTTCGGCCGGTAGAACAACATCTCCGCTCGCCGCCAACCGCAGCGCCCAGCCCCCCGATGGCGGCTCCACGCCGCGCAAGAGCGGCTGCGCCGGGTCGCTGCAGTCGATCCGCGTCACGCCGGCGCTGCTGGCGGCGGCGTACACCGTGCCACCGACGATCGCCAGACCGCGCACACAATCGGCGTGGGCGATACGGCGGGGAAAATACACCGGCGCTTCCTTGTCGGTCGCGTCGGCCAACTCGAAATAGCCGCTGTTGCCCAGATAGAGCGTGTCCGCCACATACCGCACCGCGTAGTAATCGAGGTCGAGGGCCGCCGGCCACCCAATGGTTGACGACAACACCGGCGACTCGAGGTCGCCGCAGTTGACGATATGCACTCCCGCCGAACCGCCGGCCAGGTACACGATCGCTCCCGCTTTGCAGATATCCCGGCACTCGCCCAGCGCCAAGCTGCTCACGATCCGCCAGGCGTTAGGATCGGTGCCGCTCAGATCCAGAATCCGCAGACCCTGCGCGTCCGCCATGTACGCGATGCTTCCTTCGAGGTGCAGCGCGGCGGGAACGTCAGGAATCTCCAAGTCCCCGATCAACGGCGCGCTCTGGTTCGCCGGGTCGATGACGCTCAGATAGTGCTTGCGCGACGGGTAGGCCGGCGTGGTGAAACCGGCGTAGAGCAGCCCCCCTGCAACGGCCAGACAGTGATATTCGGGATAGACGTCCGGCCCCAGACGCTCGAAGCTCCACGTCTGCTCGATCGCGCCCGGGTCCGCGAAGCTCACGCCGTAGAGACGCTGAACATCGGTCGCCACGTAGACCTGTTGGCCGGCGATGACCACGTCGGTCTTGGACCCCATCAAGGCCAACCACGACTGCACGGCGCTGCTGGGCGAATAATCGTGACAGGGCGTGGCCGCCGGCGTGGCCGCGGCCAGCAGCAGCAGGCTGACGCCCGTCGCCGCGGCAGGTAAGAAACGGCTCGACTTCATGACGATCCTCCTTTCGTCATGATCCAGGGCGGAAAAGCAGCGGCCTGAGCGCAGACAGGCGCCGCCCTGGCGGTGGCCGTCAGCTCACCTCCTTTCCCGTCGGCCCAATGACGCAGGGTGGAAGCGTTCGGGGACCGAAGGCCCGCAGGGGAGAAGACGCCGTCGATGTTGGCAAGGGGAGATTCCGCGACAGGCAAAGATCAGCCAGCCGGCGCACCGCCGCCGGCTGGCGCCGGTCGCGGTTGGTCGAGGATGCGCGGCCCATGTTCGCCCCCAAGCCTGGTGGCGCTCAGGCAAAGCGCATTGTGCCACAACAGCCGGCTGATGTCAATATGCTGGCTGCACGGCCGCGCGCCCGCAGTTCCGGCGCAACGAACGACCGGCGGCCCGGGGGCCGCCGGTCGTCGCGCGGTCAGCGGGAGAGGGCTAGAAGATCGCGTGGATCTTCCGCTTCTTCATCTCCCAGTTGCCGGTGTCGGGGTGCCACTGGCAGTTGGCGAACACCTTCCAGCTGCCTTCGTCCAGCTTCGGCGTGTCCGCGCGGTAGTAGTAGCCGGGCCACCGCGTCTCCTCGCGGAAGAGGATCGTGCGGACGTGGGCCTCGGCCTGCCACATGCGATGGATGTTCTCCCAGCAGCGCATCAGCTCGTGCAGCCCGTCGGCGGCCAGATTCTCGCTGTCCTCCTTCAGGAACTGCAGCAGCTCCAGACCCTTGGTCAGCAAGGGCTTGCTGGTCTTGAACTGGGCCGACACGCCGCCGGCGTACTCGTCCATCAGCTTCTGCAGCCGGAACATGAACTGCTTCGGGCGGATGTAGTGCGGGTTGATGTGCGGGTCGGTGGTCGCGCCCTTGTGCTGCTCGTAGACGTCCAGCGGCTTGAGGATGCGCTTCTTCAGCTCCTCGACCTTGGCCATGTCCACCGTCGGCGCCGTGTTGTTGTCCACGATGTAGGCGATGGCGGCCTTGCCGGCGACGCGGCCCTCGGCGTGCGAGCCCGAGCTGAACTTGTGGCTCGAGGCGCCCGAGGCGTCGCCCGCGCAGAACAGGCCCTGCACCGTCGACATGCAGGTGTAGCCCCAGAAGTAGTCGGCCTTGGAATCGGCGGTCTGCAGGTCGGCGGGCCCGCTGACCCAGGCGCCGGAGGCGCCGGAGTGCGAACCGATGAAGTACGGCTCGGCCGCGGCGATCTCCGACGACTTCTCCTCGGGCTGCGTGTTGGTCGCGGCCCACAGGATCGCCTGCGAGATCGTCATGTCCAGGAAGTCCTCCCAGGCCTCGGACTCGAGCTCCTTCATCTTCTTCTTGAAGGCCTTGTCGTCGTCCTTGTACTCGGCGGCGATCTTCTGGATGGCCTCCTCGGTCCGCATGTAGATCGGGCCCTTGCCTTCCATCACGTCGAGCATGCCGAGCCAGTTGCGCAGGTTGGCCGGGATCGGCTTGACCTTGCCGTACGGGCCCCAGTTGTCGAGCTCGGGCTTGCGCTCGACCATGTACTCGCCGCCCATGGCGTTGGTGGCGCGGCTCTTGAAGAGCAGGAACCAGGCGCCGACCGGGCCGTAGGCGTCCTTGAAACGCACCGGGATGAAGCGCACTTCTTGGCAGGTCATCTCGGCGCCGGCCTTCATCGTGAAGTAGGCGCTCGAACCGCTGTTCCAGGGCGGGTACCAGGCGCGGCCCAGACCCTCGCCCGAGGAGCGCGGCTTGAACACGTGCACCGCGCCGCCCATGGCGGCCATCACGGCCTTGGCCTTGAAGACGTAGAACTTGTTCTCGCGCACGCTGAAGCCGACCGCGCCGACGATCTTGTTCTTGTCGACCAGCGGCTCGACGATGAAGATGCGCTCGTAGATCTCGCCGCCGACTTCCTTGAGGGCGTTCTTCGCGGCCTCGGCCACGACGACCTTGTAGGACTCGCCGTTGATCATCAGCTGCCAGCGGCCCTCGTGCACGTAGCCGCCCTGCTCGTCCTTCCAGATGGGCAGGCCCCACTTCTCGAACAGGTGCACGGTCGAGTCGACGTGGCGGGCGATCTCGGCCACCAGGTCCTCGCGGGTGATGCCCATCAGGTCGTTGCGGACGTAGTCCACGTAGTCCTTCAGGGTATTTTTGCCGTCCTTCAGGCCGACGTACTGGTTGATGGCCGACAGGCCCATGGCGACGGCGCCGGAGCGGTCCATCGCGGCCTTGTCGACCAGCGCGACCTTCAGGCCCTTCTTCTTGGCCCAGTAAGCGGCCTCGACCGCGGCCCCGCAGGCCGCCATGCCGCCACCGAGGATCAGCAGGTCGGTGGAGACTTCAACCGTCTGGAAATTCGCCATCGTCGCCACCTCCTACTTGTTCAGACCCGGCAGGGCGCTCATGCCCAGCGAGTCCGGTTCGGTGAAGAGCACGGGGGATTTCAGGTCGTCGGTGCCGGTCTTGTCCCAGCCGCCGTTGGGCACCGCGGTGCCCTCCGCCGTGGAGCGGATGGGGAACTTGAAGCGCTTCAAGCTCCCGTTGCGGAACTTGACCGTCCACATGATGGAGTCCGTGCTGCGCAGCGGGGTGACCGCGGCCCCCATCGGCACGAAGTCGGCGTAGCCGCGGACCTCGATCGCCTGGGTGGGGCAGATCTTCACGCAGTTGTAGCACTCCCAGCAGAGCTCGGGCTCCATGTTCCACGCCTTCATGGTATCCTTGTTCAGGATCATGAGGTCGTTGGGGCAGATGTGCTGGCAGGCGGTCTTGTCGAGCGCCTTGCACCCGTCGCACTTCTCGGGATTCACGTAGCTGGGCATCCAGCTCCTCCTTGTTGTAGGGTGGTCACCCCGGGTCGAGGGGCCGCGCCGCGCGCCGGAGCCGCGCGTCCGCCCCGTCGTGCGCTCACTTCCGCTTGATGTCCTTGCTATCCATCCCCGTCGCCGCCTGGTGCATCTTGATCTCGACCTTCGCGTCCAGCTTGGCGTAGTACTCGCGCAGGATGGCCAGCACTTCCGCGCGGCTGAATTCGGCGGGCACCTCGCCGCCCTCGGAGAGGGCCTTGCGCAGCGCCGTCCCGCTCAGGAACAGCCGGTCTTCCTTCTTGTGCGGGCAGGTCTTCATCGAGGCCATGCCGCCGCACTTGTAGCACCAGAAGGTCCAGTCGATCGGCAGCATCTGGATCTCCAGCGCGCCCGGCCAGAGCTGGTGGTAGATGTCCTGGGCCTCGAACGGACCGTAGTAGTTGCCCACGCCGGCGTGGTCGCGTCCGATGATCATGTGCGTGCAGCCGAAGTTCTGGCGGAACACGCCGTGCAGCAGGCCCTCGCGCGGCCCGGCATAGCGCATGTCCAGCGGATAGCCACCGCAGACCACGCGATCCTTGACGAAGTAGTGCTCGACCAGCGTGTCGATGCAGCGCACGCGCACGTCGGCGGGGATGTCGCCCGGCTTCAGCTTGCCCACCAGCTGGTGGATGTAGAGGCCGTCGCACACCTCGACCGCGATCTTGGCCAGGTACTCGTGGCTGCGGTGCATCGGGTTGCGCAGCTGCAGGGCCGCGATCGTCTTCCAGCCGCGCTCGGCGAAGATCTTGCGGCTCTCGGCCGGACGCTGGTAGATGCCGGCGAACTCGGTCGGGTAGTAGCTTTCGCTCAGCACCTTGACCGGGCCGCCCAGGTTCACGGACAACTGCTCCATCACCATCTTGACGCCGGGGTGCTCCAGGTCGTTCGTCCTGAAGACCTCCTTGCACTCCAGCTCCTTGTCGATGGTGTACTTCTCGACCACCTTCATGGTGCCCATGATCTCGTCGGTGTCGGCGCTCAGCAGCGCGATCTCGGCGCCCTCCTTGATGCCCTTCGCCGTCGCCTCGTCCACTGACATCGTCACCGGGATGGGCCAGAAGATGCCGTTGGCCAGCTTCATCTCGCGGCAGACGCCTTCCCAATCCCGTTTGCCCATGAATCCGGTCAGGGGCGTGAAGCCGCCGATCCCGAGCATGATCAGGTCGCCGGTTTCACGGCTCGACATCTTGACCTTCGGGAGGTTCGCCGCCTTAGCCAGCTCCTCCTTCTTGGCCGCCCCGTCGAGCAGCAGGGGCATCAGCTCGTCGCTGCCGTGAGGTCGAATGAGCTTGGCCACGTCATCATCCTTTCTGGGAAGCCGCAATGGAACGGGATCGCCGAAAGGGAGAGCAAGCGCCCTCCACCGCCGCTGCGAAACGTAGAGGATGGAGGCGTAGTTGTCAAATAAAAAACGGAGGTTCCGGGCGCTTTCAGGGGCCCCGGCGACCTGGGCGGCGGAGGGGGCACGCCGTTTCAATCAACAAATAATGGATTGATTATAGTTGTCTTATGCAGATTGATCAGGTGCTTGCCCGCGCAGCGCCCTCCGGCCGGCCTGCCCGCATGTCCCAGGATGGCAGTCTACAATTTTTTTGTATTACATAGGATCAAAGTCGGCAATTCACAAGCCGTTATCAAATAGTCAAATACAGGACAACTTAAGGCCAAATCGCTATTTCCGGTGGATCGACGACCCGCCATGAGCGGTTTCCGTCTGGACATAAGCGGTGCGCGATCCTACCTTTCGACCTGTTAATTTGTTCCCAAACCTCCGCTTGGCGCGGAATCGAGGTGGCGCATGGCCTTGGTGAGCCTGCTGGTCTGGGCGGGGGCCGCCCTCTTCCTGATCGGCGCGCTGGCGAAGATCGTCCGCTACGCGCGCATGCCGCTGCATGTCCGCTGGGAGCTGTACCCGGTGCCCAAGGAGGCGCACCGCTCGAAATACGGCGGCTCCTTCCTGGAGGAGCTGGACTGGTGGACGAAGGAAATCCCCGAGTCCAAGCTTTCCGAGCTGAAGGCGATGGGCGAGGAGATCGTGCTGCTCAAGGGGGTCTACGAGCACAACCGGCCGCTCTGGGTCTGGTCGTGGCCGTTCCATCTGGGGCTGTACTTCCTGGTGGCGGCCGCGGTCCTGCTCTGCGGCGGCGGCCTGCTGGAGCGAGCTCTCGGCGCGCCGCTGGCGCAGGGCGCTCCGGTCTGGCGATTCGCTCACAACCTGACCTGGCTCTGCCTCTGGGCCGGCCTGGTGCTGGCGTTCGCCGGGACGCTGGGGCTGCTGCTCAAGCGGGTGACCGACCCGAAGCTGAAGGGCTTCACCTCGCCCGGCGCGAAGCTCAATCTGGTCTTTCTGCTGGCGGCGCTGGGAGCGGGGCTGGCGGCGCGCCTGGCCGGCGATCCGCAGGCCGGCTCGCTGCGGGCGGCCTACGGCGCCGTCTTCACCTTCCAGGGCTTCGCCGGCGCCGGGGGAGCGCCACCGCTGGTCGCGCTGGAGCTGGCCCTGGGGGCGATCTTCGCGGCCTATCTGCCGTTCACTTTCATGTCGCACATGTACATGAAGTTCTTCACCTACCACAAGGTGCGCTGGGACGACCACCCGCGGCGCCCCGGCGACCCCACCGATCCGCGCCTGCTCGAGGCGCTGCAGTACCCGGTCAGCTGGTCGGCGCCCCACATCGCCGGGGACGGCAAGAAGACGTGGGCCCAGGTCGTGACCGAGGAGGGCACGAAGAAATGAGCGGCAAGAAGCGCCTCACCCCCAAGGACATCGGCAACCTGGACCTCGACCGCCTCACCACCGTCGAGCTGGCCGAGCTGATGAAGCTGCCGCCGCCCTACGACGAGGTCGACGCGCAGCCGCAGTGGAAGAAGCTCTCCGACCAGGTGCGCGACCAGTACGAGTTCATCGACGACACCATCGCGGTCGGCTTCCCCAAACCGCAGACCGAGGAGGAGGAGCAGGCGCTGGTCGAGCGGTTCCTCTCGGGGCTGCAGAAGCTGCTGTCACGGGACAACAACTGGGCCTTCCTGCAGCCCTTGATGCTCTCGCTCGAGCACTGCGCGCGCTGCCAGACCTGCACCGAGGCCTGCCCCATCTACGAGGCGACCGGCCACAACGATCTGTACCGCCCCACCTACCGTTCCGAGGTTCTGCGCACGATCGTCAACGCGCACGCCAAGCACGGTCCCAAGGTGCTCAAGAAGCTGGCGGGCGCGGACATCGACCTGAACTGGAAGACCGTGGCGCGCCTGGCCGAGCTTGCCTACCGCTGCACCCTCTGCCGGCGCTGCGCGCAGACCTGCCCCATCGGCGTGGACAACGCGCTGCTGACGCACGAGCTGCGCAAACTGTTCAGCCAGGAGTTCGGCATCGCCCCCAAGGAGATCCACCGCGACGGCTCGGTGCAGCAGCTGCGCGTCGGCTCTTCGACCGGCATGAATCCGGTGGTCATCAAGGACAACGTCGAGTTCATCGACGAGGAGATGACCGAGAAGGCGGGCTTCAAGATCGAGACGCCGTTCGACAAGGCCGGCGCCGACGTGCTGATCCTGCACAACGCCGGCGAGTTCATGGCCTGGCCCGAGAACCCCGGCGCCACGGCGATCATCCTCGAGGCCGCGGGCGTGAGCTGGACGCTGTCGAGCGACCTGGTCGGCTACGACGCCATCAACTACGGCCTCTGGTACGACGACGCGCAGTTCGTCCGCGTGGCGCTCAAGCACGCCGAGATCGCCAAGAAGCTGGGCGTCAAGAAGATCATCATGGGCGAGTGCGGGCACGCGCACAAGGCGCTGACGGTGATCGCCGATCGCGTCTTCGCCCAGGAGTACGACGTGCCGCGCGAGAGCATCCTGACCTTCCTGGCCGACCTGGTATGCGACCAGAAGCGCCTGAAGCTGGACCCGTCGCGCAACGACTTCCCGGTGACGCTGCACGATCCCTGCAACATCGTGCGCCTGATGGGCATCGTCGAGCCGCAGCGGCGCGTGCTGCGCGAGATCGCGCCGCGCTTCCGCGAGATGACCCCGCACGGGGTCCATAATTACTGCTGCGGCGGCGGCAGCGGCTTCGCGATCATGTCCGGGCACAATTTCCAGGACTGGCGCCTGAGCGTCTCGGGACGCATGAAGCTGAAGCAGGTGCTCGAGGCGTTCAGCGATTGCCCGGGGCCCGAGGTGAAGAAGTACCTGTGCGCCCCCTGCTCCAACTGCAAGGGGCAGATCCGCGACTTGCTGGCGTACTACAAGGTGACGGAGCGCTCGGGCATCTACTACGGCGGCCTGGTCGAGCTGATCGTCAACGCGATGCCCGAAATGCCGCAGCCGTTCATCGAATGGGAGGCGGCCTTCTAGGCCGTCCGGCGCGCAAGGCGGCCGCGCGCCGCCCGGAGGGGAGTGGACGAAATGAACGACGCCCCGGCGAACGAGTTCACCGGCAAGAAGGTCCTGATCGTCGACGACGAGCCGGATGTCGTGGTCTACCTCGAGACGTTCCTGGGCGACCTGGGCTTCACCACGCTCAGCGCGCCGGACGGCATCCGCGGCCGCGAGCTGGCCCGCACCGAGAAGCCCGACCTGATCACGCTCGACATCTCCATGCCGGCGAAGTCGGGCGGCAAGATCCTGCGCGAACTGCAGGAGGACCCGCTGACGGCGGGCATTCCGGTGATCGTGGTCACGGGCGTGATGGAGGAGTACAAGACCTTCATCCACCACCGCAAACACATCCAACCGCCCGCCGGCTACATCCAGAAGCCGATCGAGCGCGGGGAGATGATCGCGGTGCTGCGGCGGGTGCTGGGCGCCTGAGGACAGCCTGTCCCGGCGGCCGCGCGCCGCGAATCAGATGGGCGACCGAACATCGCCCACTTCTTCGACTTGCGAAGATAGAAGCCCACAGGTCCCCCCTGGTTCCCCCCCCCCCCCCCCCCGCGGCCCGCGCCAACCCGGCCCGATGCCGTCTCAGCTCCACCGGCGCGGGCGGCAGGGTGAAGCACGAGGTTGGACGGAGTCACCGCAGCATCCGGGCTTGTCCGGCACCTCACCGCCAGCGGCATCCACACCCGTGCGTCGTGCTCTTCTCCAACTGCCAGGTGCGATATGAGAGCTTCATTCCCAGACAGAGGGTGTCCGCGTCCGCCTTGGTGAAGTCGAACCAGAACGACTCGAGGCGCTTCCCCGAATGATAGACTTTGAGGAGATGCTTGGTGCCGCGGTCAAGGCCGGAGAAGACGCGCGCGCTGTCTGCTGAAATTGATTGAGCCATAATACTGTCAACCCGTATGGAGTAACCCAGAACTGATCAGGCTCTACCAGCGGATGCTGCGAGTTGGTCCTCCTCTGGAGTCGGCAGGGAGACCGGACAGACATAGAGCGTACCGGTCCGCGGGAGTGTATTTCTAACTGTGTAAGCGGCCATGGGGTAGAGTCTCCGACGAGGAGGGACCCATGGCGAGGAAGCGCAAAGAGCCCGACGAGGTTGACAAGCTCGTCGGCGAGCTGACGAAGAACGCGACGGCCGCCGAGTTGCTCCAGGACGGCGGGGTGCTCAAGGACCTCAAGAAGCGGTTGGTCGAGACCGCGCTCGAGGCCGAGATGACCGAGCATCTGGGTTACGAGCGGCACGCCGTCGACGGCCGCGGCAGCGGCAACTCCCGCAACGGCAAGACCATCAAGCGCGTGCTTGACGGCGACGGCGAGTTCGAGATCGCCGTGCCGCGCGACCGCAACGGGGAGTTCGAGCCGCAGCTGGTGCGCAAGCGCCAGCGGCGGCTGCGAGGTGCAGAGCCGCGGTTCAGGCGCATCAGGCCCTCGGCGCCGCGAGTCTGGAAGTTGGGCGGATCTCATGAAACCGCTGTCGGCTGTAGCCCATCACGCGGCAGGCTTGGCTGACGCTGTGCGGTCCTGGGGCGAGCGCCGGCTGAAAGCAGACGGCTATTGACTTCGCCCGGCGGCGGCGGCACACTGGCGCGGGGGTTGGGATCATTGCCGACCGACACGACCGGCCGGCGGCCTGGTTGCCGGGCCGCGGGGTTGTTTTCGCGCCATGGCCGCGGCAGCCTGCGCGGCGGCGCGGGCTCGGCGCCCGCCGGGCCTCGGATGGTGACGTGATCAGATCCGAACACAAGATCTTCCTGGCGGCCGTGGCGGCGGGCCTGTCCTTCTGGATCGTCGACGCGCTGCTGGACGCGTTCGTCTTCCGGATGGGGCGCTTCCGGGATCTGCTGCTGCTGGCGGTCCCGCCCCATGAGCTGTATGTGCGGCTGCTGGTGATGGGGCTATTCGCGGCTGTGGGCGCGACCGTCGCCGCGCTCGGAGCCCGCTATCGCCACGCTGAGAGGGCCTGGCGGGATGCCGCCGCCCACTACCACGCCATCGTCGACTCGTTCGACGGCTACGTCTACGTGTGCGGGGCCGATCGCCGCATCGAGTTCATGAACCGCAAGATGCGCGACCGCATCGGGCGCGACGCGATCGGCGAGACCTGCCACGCCGCGCTGTACGACCTGCCCTCGACCTGCCCCTGGTGCGAGGATCAGCGCCTGGCCTCGGGCCAGACCGCGCGCTGGGATGTGCTCAATCCCAGGGACGGCTGCTGGTACGACATGGTCCTGACGCCCCTGCGTCACCAGGACGGCAGCCTTTCCAAGATGGCGGTCATCCGCGACATCACTCCCCAGAAGAAGGCGCTGCTGGAGCTCGAGGAAAGCCGCCGTTCCATGAGCGATCTGATGGGCAACCTGCCCGGCATGGCCTACCGCTGCCGCAACGACCGCGATTGGACGATGGAATTCGTCAGCGAGGGGTGCCGCGACTTGACCGGTTTCGCCGCCGACGAGCTGGTCGGCAACCGGCTGGTCTCCTACGCCGGTCTGATCCACCCCGACGACCGCGAGCGGGTCTGGAGCGAGGTGCAGGGCGCGCTCGCCGCGCGCGAGCGGTTCCGCATGACCTACCGCCTGATCGCGCGTGACGGCGGGGAGCGCGTGGTCTGGGAGCAGGGAACCGGCATCCGCGATGCGGCCGGCGAGCTGCTCGCACTCGAGGGATTCATCACCGACATCACCAAGCTCAGGCGCGCCGAACGCTCCGTCTGGCAGCACGCGCAGCGGCTGGAGATCCTGCGCGATATCGACGCGGGCGTGCTGGCCGCACGCTCCCCCGCCGCCATCGCGCAGGCCGCGGTCGAGCGCATCCCGCAGCTGCTCCCCAGCCACCGCGCCAGCGTGGCGCTGTTCGACACGGCGGCGGGCGAGGCCCATGTGCTGGCCGCGCACACCGACGGCACGACCGAGGTCGGCACGGGGGCGCGCGTGCCGCTCGAGGCCGCCTTCGGCGATCTCGAACGGCTGCGCCAGGGGCTGCCGCACGTGGTGGTCGACGTCGACCGGCTGCCCGACCTGGCCTCTCAGCTGAATCTCCACCGACTGCGAGCCGAGGGGCTGCGCGCCTATCTGACCATGCCGCTGGTGGCCCAGGGCGAGCTGCTGGGAACCCTGAACATCGGCGCCCGCGATCCCGGCGCTTTCGGCGAGGCCGAGATCGACATCGCCCGCGAGGTGGCCACCTCGCTCGGCATCGCCATCCAGCAGGCGCGGCTCAACGAACGGATCCTACGCCAGGCCGCGGAGCTTGAGCAGCGCGTGGCCGAGCGCACCGCCGACTTGGAGTTCTTCACCCAGGCCGTTTCACACGACCTGCGGGCGCCCTTGCGCGCTCTGGGCGGTTTCGCGCAGGCGCTGGCTGAGGAATGCGACGGGCATCTCGAGAGTGAACCGCGGCGCCTGCTGGCCGCGATCCGCGACCAGGCCGCCGAGATGGGGCAGTTGATCGAGAGAGTGCTGGCCTTCTCGCGGATCGGGCGGGTCTCCCTGGCCGCGCGTCCGCTGGACATGGCCGCGCTGGTCGCCGAGGCGCGGGCGCGGCTGACAGTCGCGCTCCAGCCGAACGGCCTGTCATGGCGCGAGGGCGAACTACCCTGGGCCTGGGGCGATCCCACCCTGCTGCGCCAGGTCTGGGACAACCTCCTGACCAACGCCGTGAAGTTTGCCGGCGGCCGCGCGGGGGCGGAGATCGAGATCGGCGCCATGAGGCGCGGTGAAACCGTCGCCTACTTCGTGCGCGACAACGGGGCCGGTTTCGACCCCGCCCAGGCCGGGCGCCTGTTCCAGCCTTTCTCCCGCCTGGCCGAGGCCGCGGAAATCGAGGGCAGCGGTCTGGGGCTGGCCATCGTCCGGCGCATCGTCGAGCGACACGGCGGCTGCGTCTGGGCCGAGGGCCGGCGCGGCGGGGGCGCGACCTTCTGGTTCGAACTGCCGGCCGCGCAGGGAGTGCGCCATGCTTGAGGAGCTGCGGATTCTGCTGCTGGAGGACCGGCTGGCGGATGCCGAGCTGATCGCGCGCGCGCTGCGCCGCGCCGGCCTGGCGTTCACGCTGCGGCGCGTCGCAACGCGCGAGGCCTTCCTGCACGAGCTGGGCGAGTTCGCCCCCAACCTGATCCTGGCCGATTTCTTCGTCCCGCAGTTCAGCGCCCTGGAGGCCTTGCCCCTGGCGCGCAAGCTAGGACCGCCCGCGCCGTTCATCATCGTCACCGGCTCGACCGACGAGGAGACCGCCGCCGAGTGCATCAAGGCGGGCGCCGACGACTACGTCATCAAGGACCGCCTGGTGCGCCTGCCGGCGGCGGTGCGGGGCGCGCTGCAGCGGCAGCGCGAGCGCGCCGAGCGGCGCCGCGCCGTCGAGGGCTTCCGCGCCCTGGTCGAGAGCTCGCTGCAGGGCGTGGTCATCTTCCGCCCGCAGAGCGTGGCCTACGTCAACCAGACCTTCGCCGGCATGATGGGCTACACGGTCGAGGAGATCGAGGCCATGCCCTTCTCGACCTTCCAGGAGCACGTGCACCCGGGAGATTACGCGCTGGTCTGGGGCCGCTTCCGCAATCGCTCGGCCGGCAAGGAAGTGCCGCAGCACTACGAGTTCCGCGTGCTGCGGCGCGACGGCTCTGTCCGCTGGCTGGAGATGTTCGCGTCGACGCTGACCTACGACGGCGAGCCGGCCGTGCTGGCCTCGCTGATCGACATCACCGACCGCAAACGGGCCGAGGCCGAGCTGCGGGCCAGCGAGGAGCGCTTCGCCAAGGCCTTCCTGGTCAGCCCCGACGCCCTCGTCATCACCCGGCTGCAGGACGGCCTGGTCATCGACGCCAACGAACGCTTCCTGACCGTCACCGGTTACGCTCGCGACGAGGCGGTGGGGCGGACGGCCGCCGAGCTGCACAGCTGGCGAGACCCCGCCGAGCGCACCCGCTTCGTCGAAGCGTTGGCGGCCAGCCCGGACGGGTTGGAAGTGTCCGCGGAGCTGCAGCGGCGGGACGGGTCGACCTTCAAGGCGCTCGTCCTGGCGCGGGCTATCGAACTGGGCGGCGAGGCCTGCGTCATCGCCTGCCTGCGCGACGTGTCCGAGTTGAGGCGGCTGGAGGAAGAAACGGGCCGGCTGCGGCAGGCCTGTTCGCGGCTGGAGGCGGAGAACGCGGGGCTGCGCGCGGAGATCGCGCGGCGCGGGCGTGGCGATGCGTGAGGCGGCGCCGCGAATTCCCGCTTGGGATCACAGATTGTGATACCAAGCGCGGAATCCCCGCGCTCACCCCTCATCCCCACCCGCCCTCATCCCGTCCGCCGCCGCGCCCGCTCCCCCGCCCCGGCTTCCGCCCAGGACCTCGGCCAGTGTCTCGACTAGGCCCGCCACCGTGCTGGTGCGGGCGGCGACGATCCGCTTCCAGCCGATGCGCTCGGCCGTGCGCGCCGTCACCGGCCCGATGCAGACGGCGGCGGCGGCATCGTGCAAGCCGTGACCCGGAGCCAGACGCTCGAAGGCCTCGACCGACGAGCCGCTGGTGAAGGTCACCGCGTCGGCGCCGTCGGCGGCGATGGCGTCGATCACATCGGGCCGCGGCTCGGCCGGCAGGATGCGGTAGGCCAGCGCCGTGTCGACCTCGGCGCCGGCCGCCCTCAGCCCCTCTTCGAGCTCCGTGCTGGCGCGGTCGCCCCGCACGCGCAGGATGCGCAGCCCCGGCGCGCCTTCCCGCGCAGGACCGTCCAGGAATTCCCGCATCAGCACCTCGCCGCGGAAGGCCGAGGGCAGGAAGTCGGCGCGCAGACCGAACTGCGCCAGCCGCTGGGCGGTGCCGCCGCCGACGGCGGCCAGGCCGGCACGGCACAGTGCGCGCGCGTCGCGGCCCAGTTCCCACAGCATCTGCAGGAAGTAGCGCACGCCGTTCTCGCTGGTGAAGAAGACCCAGTCGTACGCGCCGAGGCGCGGCAGCAGCGGCGCCAGCTCGGCCGGCGGCGCCGGCACCGTGCGGATCACCGGACAGACGACCGGCTCGATGCCGAGGCGGCGCACCGCGTCGATCATCTCGCCGGCCTGGTCCGCCGGGCGCGTGACGACCACGCGCTTGCCGTGCAGCGGCCGCTCCTCGAACCAGGCCAGCCGCTCGCGCAGCGCCACCGTGCGGCCGGCGATGAAGATGGCGGGGGGGCGGATGCCCTCGGCGGCGCTCCTGGCGGCCAGGTCGCGCAGCGGCGCCGTCACCGTGCGCTGCGAGGCCAGCGTGCCGCGCTCGATGACGGCGGCGGGCGTCTGCGGGTCCAGCCCGTGCGCGATCAGGATCTCGCAGATGGCCGCCAGATTGGTCACCGGCATGTAGGCGCTGATCGTGCCGTTGGGGTCGGCCGCCAGGCAGCGCCAGTCGATCTGGTTGCCGGCTTTGGCGGGCGCCTCGTGCGCGGTGACCAGCGTCACGCGCACCGCCTCGCCGCGGTGGGTGACAGGGATGCCGGCGTAGGCCGGCACCGCCACGCCCGCCGTCACGCCCGGCACGACCTCGTAGCGGACGCCGGCCGCGCGCAGCGCCTCGGCTTCCTCCCCCCCGCGCCCGAAAACGAAGGGGTCGCCCCCCTTGAGCCGGCAGACCCGCTTGCCCTCGCCCCCCAAACGCACCAGCAGCGCGTTGATCTGCTCCTGCGGCGCCGCGTGGTGGTCGGTGCGCTTGCCGACATAGTGCAGCTCGACCTCGGGCCTCACGTCGACCGGCACGACCGACGCCGCCAGACGGTCGTAGACGATGGCATCGCACTCCTGGAGGATCTCGCGGCCGCGGCACGTGAGCAGTCCGGGATCGCCCGGTCCCGCGCCGACCAGGTAGACGATCCCGGCAGCGGGGCGCGGCTCGGTCCTGTCCGTCATCCGTTCTCCTTTGTCCGCGCCGCCGCGATCCAGCCGCGCCACTCGGCCTCCGCGGGCAGCCGCGGGCGCCAGCCCGGCGCCGGCAGCGTCTCGGCGAAGAAGCGGTCGAACAGCTGCTCGCGCGCTGCCGGCGGCAGCGGCGGCATGGCGTCCAGCACCGCGGCGCGGAAGGCGGCGGCGCAGGCCAGCCAGTCGGCGAAGAGCGGCCCGATCTCGGCTTCCAGCCGCTCGCGCAGCCGCCGCGACGCGAACGGCGCCAGGCCGTCCGTGCCGATCGCGATCTGCAGCCGCCCGCGCCCCACCAGGGCCGGCAGATAGAAGCCGCACAGCTCGGGCACATCGGCCACGTTGACGAAAAGGCCGGCCCGGCGCGCGTCGGCGGCGACCTGCCGGTCGACCGGCGGCACGCCCGTGGCCGAGAAGACCAGGCGCCAGCGGGCCGGATCGGCGTCGCCGGCGGCGTAGGCGCGCAGCTCGAGGGCGATGCGCCCGGTGGCGGCCATCTCCCGTAGCTCCGGCCGCGCCGCGGGCGCCACCACGGTCACCCTGGCTCCCGATGACAGAAGCCGCTGCACCTTGCGCAGCGCGACTCCTCCGCCGCCCACCACCAGCACCGGCAGGTCGTGCAGGATCAGATTGACCGGATAGCTGGGCGGACGGTCGTCGCGCATCGTCATGTCCCGGGCCGAAGGGATGGGCGGCGGCGCGCCGCCGGGCAGCGTACGTTCTCATCAATGCGCCGGATCGCCGGCGCTGTCAAACACGCCGTCGCCCTGGTTGGCGGATACGACAAGGCGGGGCGGCTCCCGCCGGCCGCCCCGCCCGACCCCGCGCCGCCGCCCGCCCCGACCGCCGCGCCGCGCGCGGCTTGCCCGGGCCCGGCGTTGGCTCAGAATCCCTTGTACGGGTTCTGCCCCACCCCTTCGACCTCCGCCAGGAAGTCGTCCAGCATGGCTGGCAGCTTGTGGTACTCGTTGATGGCGAGCGTGTGGATCTGCACGCGCTCGGGCTCGAGCGAAAGCTGCTTGAGCTTGTCCTGCACGTTGGCCATGCGCGTGTTCGCCAGCTCGCTGCCGCGGACGAAGTGGCACTGGTAGTCGTCACCGTACTTGCACCCCAGCAGCAGGATGCCGTCGAAGCCGCTCGCAAGCGCGTCGCCGATCCAGACCGTGTTGACCGAACCGAGGCAGCGCACCGGGATGAACCGGACCATGGCGTTGTACTTCAGCCGCCTCAGGCCGGCCATGTCCACGGCCGGGTAGGCGTCGTTCTCGCAGACGAAGCAGAGCACGCGGAACTTCTCGTCCTCCTCGTCCGGGATCTCGATCGCCTTGATCATCTGGCTGACCATGTTGGGCGAGTAGTTCTTGAAGCTGATGATGCGCTCCGGGCACGCCCCCATGCAGATGCCGCAGCGACGACAGCGCGTCGGGTTGGGCATCGGCGTCCCTTTGGCGTCCTCGTCGAGCGTGCCGAAGGGGCACTCCTCCGTGCAGCGCTTGCATTGGGTGCAGCGCTGCAGGAAGAAATCGGGATTGGACAGGTCGCGCGACCGCGGGTGCACCGCCTGCCCGCGCGCCGTCATCTCGATCGCCTGGATCGCCTTCAGGGCGGCGCCGTGCGCGTCGCGCCGCGCTTGCAGGGTGTCCATCGGCGCGCGCACGCAGCCGGCCGCGTAGATGGCCGTGCGGCGGGTCTCGTACGGGAAGCAGATGAAGTGGCTGTCGGGGAAGCCGTACTTGAGCGTCGGCAGATCGGTGCCCTGGCGGTAGGCCAGGTTGAGGATGTGCGCGCCGACCTCGGCCCCCGCCGCCGCCTGCTTGCCGTCGGCCAGCAGACTGTCTCCCGCGGGCGCCGGTTCGGCCGCGGGCGCGCCCCCGGCCGCCGCACCGCCGCCGGCGTCCTCCGGCGCCGCCGTTGCGGGAACGGCATCGGCTCCCGCCTCGGCGCCCGCCTCGTCATCCTTGTGCAGGATGCCGACGTCCACCTTGGTGGTGGGCACCATGCCGGTGGCCAGCACGACCATTTCCGCGCGCAGCTCGATCTGCGCCCCCAGCAGGGTCTCGGTCGCCCGCACCGCCAGGGCGTCGCCCGCGGGCGCGACCTCGCCGATCTCCCCCTTGGTCAGGAAGATGCCGGCGTCCTTCTGGACCTCCTGGTAGAACAGCTCGCCCTGCGCGGGAGTGCGCATGTCCTTGTAGAGGATGTAGACCTTGGCGTCGGGGTGTTGCCGGCGCACGAGCAGCGCCTGCTTCAGGCTGGTGCGGCAGCAGACCGCGCTGCAATAGGGCAGGTGCTCCGGATCGCGCGAGCCGGCGCACTGGATGAACGCCACGCTGCGCGGCGCCTGGCCGGTCGACGGCCGCTTGAGGGCGCCGTCGCGCAGCATCGCCTCGAGTTCGACGTTGGTCACCACGTCGGGCGAGGCGCCGTAGCCCAGATGCCCCAGCCTGGTCGCGTCGTACGGCCGCCAGCCCGACGCCTGCACGATGGCGCCGACGCGCAGATCGATCTCCCGGCCGTTCTTCAAGGTGACGCCGAAATCGCCCGGCGCCCCGGCGGTCTTCTCGACCGTGGTCGACGTGTGCACCCTGATGCGCGGATGCGCCTGGACCCCGGCGATCAGGTCGGCCACGCCCCCGGTCTCCAGTTCGGTCCAGGGCGCCTGGCGAGGGAAACTGTAGCCGAAGCGCGCGGCCCAGCCGCCCAGCTCGGGCTCCTTCTCCACCAGCTCCACGTCGTAGCCGGCATCGGCGGCCGCCTTGGCCGCGGTCAGGCCGGTCACGCCGCCCCCCACGACCATGACGGTGCGGGCAACCTCGGTCACCAGCGGCTCGGGCGGCTCGCTGTGCTTGACCTTGGTCATGCCGACGCGCACGTAGTCCTCGGCCAGGGCCTGCGTGTCCTCGTTATTGGGCTCGTGGGTCCACGAAACCTGCTCGCGGATGTTCACGCGGTCGACCAGTACGGCCGGGCCGAACGTGAAGACATCGGCGAAGTAGCGCCCGCTGCAGGCGGCGATCACGGCGCGGTTGAGCTGGTTCGCGGCGATCTCGCGGCGGATGAGCTCGGCCCCTTCGGGCCCGCACAGACAGGCGTGGTTGTGCACGCAGACGGCGCCGGCCTTCTGCGCCGTCTTGGCCAGCTTCTCGACCTCCAGCGCCTCGCCGATCCCGCACCCGGAGCAGATGAAAGCACCGATCTTCGCGTCCATGGCTCACTCCTTCCCGAGCGCGAGGATGGCCTGCAGGGCGGCGCCGGTGGCCTCCTGGATGCAGGCGGACACCTCCAGCGGCTGCGTGGCGCAGCCCGAGGCGATCACGCCGCCCGCGCCGGCGGCCGGCAGGAAGCCGAAGGCGTCGCGGGCGTTCTGCGCTCCCGGCGGCAGCGCCGCCGTCTCCGGCACCAGGCCGGTGGCCAGCACCACCAGATCGACGTCCTGCACGGTGATCGCGCCGGTCAGGGTGTCCTCGGCCTCGACGGTCAGGGCGGCGGCGCCGGCGCGGCGCCCCACCTTGGCCACCTTGCCGCGATGCAGGTGCAGCTTGGGATCGCCCTGCGCCTTGACGTAGAAATCCTCCAGCCGGCCGGGCGAGCGGATGTCGATGTAGAAGATGTGCACCTCGGCCTCGGGGTGCTTCTCGCGCACGTACATCGCCTGCTTGAGCGAGGCGAGGCAGCAGACGGCGGAGCAGTAGGGTAGGTGCTTCTCGTCGCGGCTGCCTGCGCACTGCACGAAGCCGACGCTGGCGACGGGCGCCTGATCCGAGGGCCGCAGAATGCGGCCGGCTGTCGGGCCGTCCGGCGACGCCAGTCTTTCCATCATCACGTTGGTGATGACGTCGGCATGCTCGCCGAAGCCCAGGTTGTCGAGCTTGCGGGCGTCGTACGGCTTCCAGCCCGTCGCGTAGACGATCGCCCCCGCCTGCACCGTGTGCGTGACCGGCTGCATGTGCAGATCGATGGCGCCGTACTTGCAGGCCTCGACGCACGCCTGCAGGCGCGGATCGCCGGCGTGCGCGGCGTCGATCACGTAGCGCAGCGGATGGCACATGTCGTGCGGCAGATAGGCGGCCTTGCGTTTGCCCAGCCCATAGTTGAAATCGTCGTCGACCTCGATCGGACAGACGCGCGCGCACTCGCCGCAGGCGGTGCACTTCTCGTTCACGAAGCGCGGGGCCTCGCGCACGGTCACGGCGTAGGCGCCCGGGCCGCCCTCGACCCTTTCGACCTCGGCCATGGTCAGCACGGTGATGCGCTCGTTGTCGCGCAGGCGGCGGAAGTTGATCTCCAGGCCGCAGGCCGGCGGGCACAGCTTGGGGAAGTACTCGTAGAGCTGCGCGACCCGGCCGCCCAGGTACGGATTGCGCTCGACCAGGATCACATCGTGGCCGACTTCCGCGGCCTCGAGCGCGGTCGTCAGGCCGGCGATGCCGCCGCCGACGACGAGCAGCGTCTCCGGGGAGCCGCGAACTGCTTCGGCTGCCGCCATGGCATCCTCCTGTTAAAATATTCTCATTGCCTGGGCCGGGTTTGACGGTCGCAATGAGCGCGAGGTCGCTTCCCTCCCACCAAGAATCTCTTCTTCTTGCAACGAGTTGAGCGAGATAGCCCGGGGCTGCAGGGCGCGCGCGTCGCGGCGGGGGCCTGCCGCTGCCGGCGCGCGCCGCGCCCCGGATCAGCAGCGAAAATAGCCTCTCACACACCTCAAGGCAAGGCGCGATTGCACGGCCATCCGGTGTTTATCGGCTTTGATTTCAATGAAATTCATGATCTTTCGCACGGGGCGCGGCGGGCAGTTGCGGCTTGACAGCGAGCCGCCCGCAGCGCAGATTAGCCAACGGCACAACCTGTTTATATCTCAACGATAAGCGGGGTGCGAGCGGCCGGCGGCCGCGCCGCCCGGGGGCTCCGCGAAGGTCGAAGGGAATTCGCCATGGCGCAATACCAGGTCATAGAGCCCGATCTCGCCTTCATCCGCAGCCTGCAGAAGGCGGGAGGCGAGACGCTCAAGCAGTGCTATCAGTGCGCCACCTGCTCCGTGACCTGCGAACTCTCCCCGACGGGCGCTCCCTTTCCCCGCAAGGAGATGCTGTGGGCCCAGTGGGGCCTCAAGAGGCGTCTGTTTGGCGATCCCGACGTCTTCCTCTGCTATCAGTGCAACGATTGCACGCAGCGCTGCCCCCGCGGCGCCCGTCCCGGCGACGTGCTGGCCGCCGTGCGCGCGACGGTCTACCGCAGCTTCGCCTTCCCCGGCTTCATGGGCGCGGCCCTGGGCGATCCGCGCTCGCTGCCGCTCCTGTTCCTGGCGCCGGTCCTGGTCCTGCTCGCCCTGCTCATGGCCCAGCACGGCGATCTCGCCCGAGTCGGCGAGCTTCTCGGCCACTCCAGCGTCACCTATTCCGACTTCCTGAAGCACGGCATCCTGGAGATGCTGTTCATCGGCGGCAACGCGCTGATCTTCTTCTTCGCCCTGGTCGGCTTCACGCGCTATTACCGCAACCTTCGCGCGCAGGCCGCCGAGCCGCCCCGCACGGGCTTCGTGCCGGCGGCTATCGCCACCCTGCGCGAGGTCATCGCCCATCGCCGCTTCGACAAGTGCGGCCAGAACCGGCCGCGCCACCTGGCGCACATGCTGGTGCTGTTCGGTTTCGTCGGGGCGATGGCCACGGCCGGCCTGGCGTTGATCTACATGCTGATCTGGCAGCACCAGAACCCGGGCCAGCACTTCGGAGGGCTGACGCTGGGCAACCCCATCAAGTGGCTCGGCGTCGGCAGCGGCCTGGCCATGATCGTCGGCAGCCTGATCATGGTGACGCGGCGCGCGCGCCGCACCGACGACGTGGGCGCGGACGGCTACGCCGACAAGCTGTTCCTGTGGATGGTGCTGCTGGTCGCCGCCACCGGCATGGCCACCTGGCTGCTGCGCCTGGCGGCCCTGGCCGCGGTCGCCTACCCGGTCTACTTCGTGCACCTGGTGCTGGTGTTCTTCCTGCTCTGGTACATGCCGTACAGCAAGTTCGCGCACATGATCTACCGCGGGCTGGCGCTGGTGTGGGCCAACCAGACGGGCCGGGCCGAGCCCAAGCCGGCCATCTAGGGCTTGCGTTTGCCCGTCCAGTAGTCGCCGAGCAGGCCCCGGCTGTGCTCAGCCTCGTGGCAGTAGACGCACAGGTTTTCCCAGTTCGAGCCGTCGGGCGGGTTGTGGGCGTCGTTGCCGTCTTTGTGGTGGACGGTCAGCAGGTGCTTGTTCGTCTCGTCGAACTCGCGCGCGCACTTGGCGCAGATCAGTCCGTGGATGGCGAGCGACCGCTCGCGGTAGTTGTGCCCGGGCGAGGCCTCGCGCTTGAGTTCGTGCACGAGCTTGTTGATGGCCTCACGGTCCAGCGGCTTGCGCGCCTGCGGCCGGCGCGGGCCGTAGCGTCTGGTCGACATGGCGAACCTCCGGCGCTCGCGGGGGAGCACCGCGACAGGCTAACCGCTCCGCGCCCGATCGCCAAGTCCGCCCGCCGCCGCCGCGCGTCTACTCCAGGCAGCGTTCGATGGCGCGCTCCACCGCGGCCCGGCAGGCGGCGCAGAACGGCTTGACCCCCTTGGTGAACATCAGGCAATCGAGCTGCGAGCGGTACAGGCCCTCGGCGGCGTAGCCCGCCCCCGCGAAGGCGCCGACCCGGCCCGCGAAGGCGCTGCCGGCCAGGTAGGCGTCGACGCGGGCCGCGTGCGCCCGGGCGAGCTCCTCGGCCCGGTCCAGCAGGCTGTCCGCCGCCGCCCCTGCGCCCGCGCGCATGCGCACCGCGATCTCCTCGTTCAGCTCCTCGCGCACCTTCTGGTAGGCCAGGTCCATCTCGTCGAACGCCGCCTTCTCCCAGGGCGTCGGCACGGGCGTGCCGGGGGTGACCAGTTCGCCCCATTTCAATGCGCCGGGGTCCAGCAGCGCGGTGATGTTGGGTTCGACCGGCTCGATCCCGCGGGGGTAGAAATCGTTGTAGGCCACGCTGGCGGTGTAATACTCGTCCGCCAGGCCGGCGAAGGCGTGCCCCAGCTCGTGGAGGAAGACATACTCGCTGAACTGGTTGCCCGTCGTGAAGGTGCAGAACTGGTTGTGGATGCCGCCGCCGCCGTAGCGCTCGTGGTTGACCATGACGCAGATGACGTCGTAGGGCGCGTTGGCGGCGATGTCGCGCAGCGCGCGGTTGTCCTCGGTCAGCAGGTAGCGCTCCGATCCCAGCGAGTCGAAGGTCAGACCCAGCGCGGTGTCGCGGAAGATGCCGCGGCTCGGCTCGTCGCAGCCGCGCTCGGACGAGGGCGCGAGCAGGCCGCGGACGCTGATGCGTTCGCGATGCTCGGCGAAAGGTTCGTGCGCCAGCAGCACGGCGGCGAACCGCGCCAGGTCGGCGCGGAAACGGTCGGTCTCGCCCGCCGTGTAGCCTTCCCCCAGGACGGCGATGTCCAGGCAGGCGCGCGGCGGGCCGGCCTCGGCCGCCGGCACGACCAGCACGCCGGCGCGAGGCGGCTCGCGCCGCACCAGCGGCCCGTCGGGGTCGATCTCGACGCTGAAGAGCTCGCGCGGCGCGGCGCCGCGGGGGCGGCTCTCCAGCACCATGCGCACCGGCGCCCGGGGCAGGGGCAGCAGCACCGACTCGTGGTAGACGCGGACCTGTCCGGCGGCCGCCTCGGCGGTCGTGCGGTATTCGCCGAAGTAGGTGTCGAAGCCGCGCGCGAACAGCAGCGTCCCGGTCGCCGCGTCGTGCGCCCGCACGCCGTATCCGCCGCCGGGCAGCGGATCGCTCAGCCGTCGCCGCCCTCCCGCCCAGGCGCCCTGCCGGTACAGGCGGTCGAGCGCGATGAACTCCTCGGCCGCGTCGCCGCCGTGGTGGTAGTCGACGCGCAGCGTCTCGTCGCAAAACCAGGCGTCGAAATCGAGCGGCGGCGGCAGCGGCGCGGCCGGGGCCGGCAGCGTCGCGGCGCAGGCCAGGAGCAGCGCGGCGAAGGACGGCTGGCGGCAGGCGCGGCGGCGGCGCGGGAGACATGCAGGCATGCAGACATCCTCCCGTTCTGGCGGGGCGGCGACGGTGGTCGGAGGGCGGGGCGAAGCGACTATCGCACGCCGCGCCGGCGCCGGTCGAGGCGATTTGCCGCCCGTCAGCCGCATCCCCCTCGCCCCACCCACCTCGCCCCACCCATCTTGTCGCGCGCCCGCCGTTGTCGTACACTCAGGACAGATCGCCCAAGCCGCCTGCCCGTCGCGCCGCGCCCCGCGCGGGCGCGGCAACGGAAGGGGCGACGCATGAGCAAGACCGATCCGATCCCCGCGCCCATCGCGGCGGCGGCCGCCGCCATCCTGTCCGCCTTTCTTCTGAACGCAGCGGCACCCGCCGAGCACCCGGACGACAGCCGCTGGTGGCCCGGTTTCGACGCCGCGGGCTTCGATGGCGCTGTCAACGCCATCGCGTTCTACGGAGGCGAGCTGATCGCCGGCGGCGCGTTCACGCAGGCCGGCGACACCGCGGCCAGTCGCATCGCCGCCTGGAACGGTCAGAGCTGGCGCCCGCTGGGCGGCGGCCTGGACGCCGACGTGTTCGCTCTGGCCGAATGGAACGGGGGCCTGATCGCGGGCGGCTGCTTTTCCCGCGCGGTCGATGTCGTTGCGCCGTTCGTCGCTTGCTGGAACGGCTCCTCCTGGTCGCGCGTCGGGTACGGACCCAACGGCGAGGTGCGGGCCCTGGCCGTCCACAATGGGCACCTGATCGCGGCCGGGCGATTCAATTGGGCGGGCGGCGCCAATGCCAGGAACATCGCGCGCTGGGACGGCCAGTCCTGGTACCCATTGCACGCCGGCCTCGACGGCCTGGATGCCGAGGCCCGCGCCCTTGCGGTCCTGGATGGCGTCCTGTACGCAGGCGGCCGTTTCGACTCCGCCGGCGACATCGTGGCCAAGTGCATCGCCTGTTGGGAAGGCTATGCATGGCGCAGCGGAGGGTTCTATCCGCAACTTCCCACCGCCACCATCGTGCACGCCCTGGCCCCGCACGAGGGAGCGATGTGCGCCGCCGCCCACACCGATTACCCAGACGGCGGGACCTACGACCGCGTCCTGCGGTGGGACGGGGGCTCCTGGCGCGCGGTCGGCGCCGCCGCGGGCCACGCCGCCGCGCTGGCGTCGCATGCGGGGCAGCTGATCGCCGCCGGCTCCTTCACAGCGATCGACGGCGTCGAAGCGGCGCGAATCGCGCGCTGGGACGGCTCCGGCTGGCGCGCGCTCGGATCCGGTCTGAACGATCTCGCCCTCGCTCTCTGCCCGCAGGGGGACGATCTGTTCGTGGGCGGCTGGTTCACCACCGCCGGCGGGGCGCCCTCGCGGCGCATCGCGCGCTGGCGCGAGGCTCCCTCAGCCGTGCAGCTGGCGGAGTTCGCCGCCGCCTGGCAGGCGGCACAGGCGGTCATCCGCTGGCGCCTCGGCGCCGGCGGCGAGGAGTGCGCCTTCCATCTGTGGCGCGAGGACCGGGAGGGCGCGCGTGCTCTTCTGACCGGCGCCGCCCTGGCGGGACAGCCGGCCTACGAGATCGTCGACCCAGCCCCGCCGGCCGCGGGGGCGGCCTACTGGCTGCAGGAGCTGGCCGGCGACGGCTGCGGCGCGATCTGGCACGGCCCGGCGCTGCTGGCCGCCGCGACCGGCCGGCCGCAGGCCGCGCCGCGGCTGATCTCCTGCCGCCCCAACCCTGCCAACCCGCGGGCGGCCCTGACCTACGAGCTGCCGCGGCCCGCCTGGGCCCGCCTGGCGGTGCACGACCTGCGCGGCCGTCTGGTCGCGGTGCTGGCGGAAGGGTTCCATGCCGCGGGCGGGCACGCCGCGTCCTGGAGCGGCCGCGACGCCTCCGGCCGCCCGCTCCCCGCCGGGGTCTACATCGCACGTCTGGATACGGAACAGGGCCGGGCGGCACTGCGCATGATCCTGGCGCGCTGATCCGGCCGCGAGCCGCGCCCGCCGCTCACTCGTAGCGCAGCGCCTCGATCGGATCGAGCCGCGAGGCCTTGCGCGCGGGCCAGAAGCCGAAGAAGACGCCCACGGCGGCCGCGAACAGGAAGGCGACCAGGATCGCGTCGGCCGGGATCAGGATCGGCCAGCGCGCGAAATGGCGCACCAGGTGCGCGGACAGCCCCCCCAGACCGATGCCGAGCAGGCCGCCGAAGCAGGCCAGCACGACCGACTCGGCCAGGAACTGCAGCAGCACGTGCCATCCCTTCGCGCCGACGGCCATGCGGATGCCGATCTCGCGCGTGCGCTCGGTCACCGACACCAGCATGATGTTCATGATGCCGATCCCGCCGACCAGCAGCGAAATCGAGGCGATGATCGAGAGCAGCACGCGCATGATGCCGACGGTCGAGCCCATGACGTTGGAGATGTCCTGCTGGGTGCGCACGGTGAAGCCGTCCTCGCTGCCCGGCGCCGTCCGGCGCCGCGACCGCAACAGCTGCGTGATGCCATCGGTGGCGCTGTCCATCGCCTGCATCGACACGGCCGAGGCCAGGATCATGTTCAGGTGGGTCTGCCCGGTCAGCTTCTTCATCACCGTGGTGTAGGGGACGATGACGGTGTCGTCCTGGTCGCGGCCCCAGCTGTTCTGCCCCTTGGCCTCCAGCACGCCGATGACCGTGAACGGCATCTTCTTGATGCGGATGATCTGGCCGACCGGATCCTCGCCGCCGAACAGCTGGTCGGCCACCGTCTTGCCCAGCACGGCCACCTTGGCGGCGCTGCGCACCGCCGACTCGTTGAAGCCGGTGCCGTTGACCACCCGCCAGCGCCTGATGTTCAGGTAATCCTCGTTGCCGCCCATCACGCTGGTGAACCAGTTCTGATTGCCGTAGACCACCGGGGCCGACGTCTGGGCCACGGGCGAGGCGGACGAAACCGACGGCAGCTGGGCGACGATCGCCGCGGCGTCGTCGGCGGTCAGCGAGGCGACCGTGCCGGCCCCCATGTGCCGACCGCCGCCGCCGAACGAGCCGGGGAAGATGTTGATGATGTTGTCGCCCAGGCTCGAGATCTGCGTCTGCACCATGTTGGACGCGCCCTCGCCGATGCCCACCATGGCGATGACCGCGCCGACGCCGATGATGATCCCCAGCACGGTCAGGCCCGAGCGCAGCTTGTTGCGCCCGATGGCGCGCAGCGCCGCCCGCAGCAGCATCGCCAGACGCAGCATGGCCGCTCACCCGTCCTTTCCGTCGCCGGCGCGCGGCGGCGCCTGCCGCCGCTCCTCCTCGATGCGCCCGTCGCGCAGCATGATCACCCGCTCGGCGTACGCGGCGATGTCGTGCTCGTGCGTGATCAGCACGATGGTCTTGCCGCGCGCGTGCAGCCGCTGGATCACGGCCATGATCTCGGCCGAGGTGCGCGTGTCCAGGTTGCCGGTCGGCTCGTCCGCCAGCAGCAGCGAGGGATCGTTGACCAGCGCGCGGGCGATGGCCACGCGCTGCTGCTGCCCGCCCGAGAGCTGGCTGGGCACATGATGCGCCCGATCGGCGAGGCCGACCAGTCCCAGGCATTCGCGCGCCCGCGCGGCCAGGGACACCCCCTGCGGCGCGCCGTAGAGCAGCGGCAGCTCGACGTTCTCCAGCGCGCTGGTGCGCGCCAGCAGGTTGAAGCTCTGGAAGACGAAGCCGATGCGCGCGTTGCGGATCTCGGCCAGACGATCGCGCGACAGGCGGCTGACGTCCTCGCCCGCCAGCAGGTAGCTGCCCGAGGTCGGCCGGTCCAGACAGCCCAGGATGTTCATCAGCGTCGACTTGCCGCTGCCCGAGGCGCCCATGATCGCCACCAGCTCGCCCGGCTGGATGTCGAAGCTGACCCCTTGCAGCGCGGCGACGGCGTTGTCGCCGTGGCCATAGACCTTCACCAGGTCGCGGATGCTGATGACCGGCCGGCCGGTCTGGACATCCGCGGCGCCGGCCGACTCGGACCTCGCCGCCGCGCGGCCGCCGCCGCCGCCCGTCGCGCCCGCGCCGAGGCTCATCGCCGTCCGCCCGGGAAGCGCGGCGCGAAGGGGTTGACCGTCTCCTGGCTGCGGGCGGCGGCGCCCGGCTGGTCGGACGCGATCACAATCCGCATCCCTTCGACCAGCGAATCGCCGCGCACCGCGGTGAAGGTGCCGTCGCTCAGCCCGATGCGCACCGACAGCGGCCGCGGCTGGGTCGCGCCCTCGGGCAGGATGTGCACGACGCCCGCGCGCCGGCCGGCGCCGTCGCCGCCGCCTCCCCCGCCCTGGCCGCCCATGCCACCCATGCCGCCCATGCCGCCCTGCCCCCGACGTCCTCCAGAAGAACCGCCCATGCCGCCCGGCCCGCTCGTTCTGGCGGCCCCGCCGGTCGCCACCGCCGAGGCAGCGCCGCCGGCCGCGGAACCAGCCGTCGCGCCCGCCGGCGCGCCCGGCGGCCGGAAGCGCAGCGCCATGGCCGGCACCCGCAGCACATCCTTCTCCTCGTCGACCAGGATCGACACGTTGGCGGTCATGCCCGGCAGCAGCTTCTCGTCGGGGTTGTCGACCAGGATCACGACCGTGTAGGTGACCACGTTCTGGATGGTCACCGGCGCCAACCGGATCTGATGAACGACGCCGCGGAAGATGCGCTCGGGGTGGGCATCGACCGTGAAGCTGGCATCCTGGCCGGGCTGGACCATGCCGATGTCGGCCTCGTCCACGGCGACCTCGAGCTGCATGCGGCGCAGATCGTTGGCGATCGTGTACAGGGTCGGTGCCTGCAGCGAGGCGGCCACGGTCTGCCCCACGTCCACGTCGCGCGACACCACCACGCCGTCGATCGGCGAGGTGATGGTGGCGTACTGGAGATTGGTGCGGGCGCGCAGCAGCGCCGCCGCCGCCGCCGCCCGGCTCGCGCGCGCGGCGTCCAGCTTGGTGCGCGCCGCGTCCAGCTCGGCCTGCGATACTAGGTCCTGACGCTCGAGGGGGAAGATGCGCGCACTGTCGCGTTCGGCCTGGCGAACTTCCACCTCGGCGCGCCACAGGTCGGCTTCGTTCTGGGCGACCTGCGCCTTGAGGAAGGTGGGATCGAGCTGCGCCAGGACCTGCCCGCTGCGCACGTGGTCGTTGAAGTCGGCGGAGAGCTTCTGGATGGTGCCGCTGATCTGGCTGCCGACCTGGACCGTGATCACCGCCTCCAGCGTCCCGGTGGCCGACACCTGCACGCGCACGTCGCCGCGCTGCAACGGTTCGGTCCGGTAGGCGACCGGCGCCCCCCCCGAACGCAGGGAGCGCCAGCCCAGCAAGGCCGCACCCGCCGCCACCACGATCGCCACCGTCACCCATGCCTTCCTGCTCATCCGTTCCGCCTCCGGCTCGCCGTCCCGTATCCCGGCCCGCCCCGCGGCAGTCGCGGGGCGCTGAGACTCAACGCACGCAACCATGCAATCCTGCGCACAATCGCGCCTTTCCGCAAGCCGCCCGTCGATCGGCCGGCGCGCAGCGCACGAAAGGAAGAAGGCCGCCTCCGCGAGGGAGCACGGCCTTCCCGGGTCTGCGTCGCCGTCGTCTAGCGATAGGTGCTCTTGATCCGCCCCCACGAGCCTTCGGCGTTCGGCACGCGCGGTTCGTCGCTGCCGATGCGCACGTAACCCAGAAACCATCCGGGATAGGACACGGAGGTGTCGGCGCCGAAATCGAACTGCACGCGGATCTCCTGACCGAGGAATGCCGACAGGTCAAAGCACTGCTGCACCCATGCCTGCGAAGGGCCGCTGCTGCTGTTGCCCGAGTACCCCGGCTCCCCGTCGACGCAGTACGCATAGTAGCTGGCGCTCGAGCTTATAACCGGGTGGGTGTAACCGTTGACGGGATGGATGACCTGGCCGCTGACAGTCACGTTGCCCCCGTCATAATTGCTCTCGGTGTGCAGATAATGATAGATCTCCATCAGATCTGAATTGCGCGTGACCGTGAAGGGGGGGGACAGCAAACCATCGCCGGAATTGGCGCTGTAGTTGGCGGTCAGCACTGTGCCCCAGACGTTCGCCGGGGCGCCGGCGACGGCTGGCGGGCCCCATTCCCATGCCTGCACGCCGCCCGCGCCGTCGCATGTCTGCCGCGCAAAGCCGTGCGCGCCCGTGGCGAAATCCCAATCGTGCTCGACCCACTCCAGCACACATGAGTCGCGGCTGATCGTCTGCGACTCCGGCTGCGGCTCTTTCTCCCACACCGTCTGACCCAGCACCGTTGCGGCCGGCAAGCAGCTGAGCACGAGCACCAAAACCGATGACAATGCCTTCTTCATTGCGTTACCTCCGGCGGGAATGCAGGTCCGCGGCCTCGGCATCGGCCAGCGTGTGCGCGCATGCACAATTGTCCTCCAGACACCGGGGCAAGGCAAGATCCATCGCGTCTCATGGCGTCCATCCGGGAGCGAAGATCTCGCGGTTGTCGGTGCACAGGAGGGGGAAGGCCGCCTCCGCGAGGGAGCACGGCCTTCCCGGGTCTGCGTCGCCGTCGTCTAGCGATAGGTGCTCTTGATCCGCCCCCACGAGCCTTCGGCGTTCGGCACAGGAGGTTCGCTGCTGCCGATGCGCACGTACCCCAGGTACCATCCGGGGTAGGCGACCGAGGAGTCCGAGCCGAAATCGAACTGCACCTGGATTTCCTGGCCCATGAACGCGGACAGGTCGAAGCACTGCTGCAGCCACACCTGCGACGGGCCGTTGTAGCCGTTGCCCGAGTAGCCCGGCTCCATGTCCACGCAGAACGCGTAGTAGGAGGTGCTCTCGCTGATGACCGGGTGGGTGTAGCCGTTGGTGGGACCGATGACCTGGCCGGCGACGGTCACGTTGCCGCCGTCGAAGTTGTTCTCCATGTGGACGTAATGCCATATCTCCATCAGATCGGCGTCAGGCGTGACGGTGAAGGGCGGCGACAGCAGACCGTCGCCGGCGTTGTTGGGATAGTTGCCTGCCAGCACGGTGCCCCAGACGTTGGCCGGGGCGCCGGCGATCGTCGACGCGCCCCATTCCCACACGGGAGCTCCGCCCGTGGGATCGCAGGCCAGCCGCGTGAAGCCGTGCGGACCCACGGCGAAATCCCAATCGTACTCGACCCACTCGAGCACGCACGAGTCGCGATAGATCGCCGGCACGTCCGGGTACGTCGGCTTTTCCTGAGCAGTTTGGGAAAAGACCGCCGCGGCGGGCAGACAGACCAGCGCAAGCACCAGAAGCGTCGACATCCAGATCTTCATAGCTTTGCCTCCTCAACGCATGGCGGCTGCCAAGCAGGGAAATTTCAGCGCGCGCGGCATGAGCGGGAGCGGAATCGCAGGCGATAGTGAATGGGACATGATCGCATCGCGATCATGGCACAAGACATACTCCAACAATGGGCCCGTGCACCACCCCCCTTCGAGCGAGCCACATCGGCTCCCCCGCGCCGACGCGATTGCATTGTAACACAACGGACATGTGTTATCAATAGACGGCGTCGCGCCGGCAGCGCGGTCGAATCCTGTCCTCTCCAATGGTGCCGCAGGCGTCATTTCTCTACCGCGGCACTGATGTCGCTCGCTCGCCACGTTGCGAGTGCCGACGGTATCTCGGCCGGCGGGCGCATGCGAACACAGCTTGCCGACTGCAATTTCCGCGGCGCAAGGCAAGCCGCGCCGCTATACTCCCCCGCCATGGATCTGCAGGTGCGAAGCTGGGCGGGGTACGAGCTGGTGGCGGCGGGCGACGGCCGCAAGCTGGAGCGGTTCGGCGGCGTGCTGCTGGACCGGCCGGCGCCGCAGGCGATCTGGCCGGCGCCGGCCGGTGCGCCCTGGGATCGGGCCGAGGGGGCATTCCAGCGCGGCGAAGGAGGCGGGGGCGACTGGCGCCGCGGCGGCGCGGCGGCCGCCGACGACTGGCGCACCGCCTGGCGCGACCTCGACTTCGAGATCCGGCCGACCGGCTTCGGCAACGTGGGGCTGTTCCCCGAGCACGCGGCGCACTGGACCTGGCTGCAGGAACTGCTGCGCTCGCGCGCGGGCGAGGCCGAGGTTTTGAACCTCTTCGCCTACACCGGCGGCGCCACGCTGGCGGCGGCGAGGGCCGGGGCGAGCGTGACGCACGTGGACGCCGCGCGCGCCGTGAACGAATGGGCCCGGCTCAACGCCCGCCGCAGCGGACTGGAGGGGGCGCCGGTGCGCTATCTCGCCGACGACGCCCTCAAGTTCGTCCGGCGCGAGGCGCGTCGCGGCCGGCGCTACGACCTGCTGGTGATCGACCCGCCGACCTTCGGGCGGGGCGCCAAGGGCGAGGTGTGGAAGATCGAACGCGATCTCCAGGCGCTGCTGGCGGCCTGCGGCGACCTGCTGGGGCCGTCGCCGCTTGGTCTTCTGCTGACGGCGCACTCGCCCGGCGTCACACCCGCCGTGCTGCGCGGCCTGCTGGCGCCGCTGGGCGGGCGGGTGCAGGCCGGAGAGATGCTGCTGGCGGGCGGGCAGGAGGCCGGGCCGCCCCTGCCGGCGGGGGTCTACGCGCGCTGGGGCCCCTGAGCCGCCGCGCCCGCCGCCATACCGGCCAGCTGGCCGGTCACCCAGGCCCACAGGAAGTTGTAACCGCCGATGCGGCCGGTGGCGTCGAGCATCTCCCCGGCCAGATAGAGGCCGGGAGCGCGGCGGCTTTCCAGGGTGCGGGGGGAGATCTCGGCCAGCGGAACGCCGCCGCCGGTGACCTCGGCGATGCGGTAGCCCTCGTCGCCGGCGACCGGCAGCGGGCACGCCGCCAACCAGCCGGCCAGCGCCCGCCGCGCCGGGCGCGGCAGACCGGCCGGGCGGGCGTCCGGCGGGACGCCGGCCAGCTCGAGCAGCAGCAGCGCCAGGCGCCTGGGCAGGTGCTCGGCCAACAGCGCGGCCGCGCCCCGACCGCCGGCGCCGCGCAGCGTCGCCTCCCAGTCCGGCGCTGCCGCGCCGCCCCAACGTGCGCGCAGCTCGACCTCGCCGCCGGCGGGCGCGGTGACCCACCGGCTCAGGTCCAGCACCACCGGGCCGCTGAAGCCGCGGTGCGTGAAGAGGAAGCCCCCCTCGCGCCGCTCGAGCAGCCGGCCGCCGCGCCGCGCGCTCAACTCCACGGTCACCGTCACGCCCGCAAGGGCGCTCCAGCGCGCGTCGCGGCTCAGCAGCGGCACCAGCGCCGGATAGGTCGCCGCCAGCGTGTGCCCCAGCGCGCGCGCGAACCGGTAGCCGGCGCCGTCGCTGCCGGTCTTGGGCAGGGACAGCCCGCCCGTGGCCAGCACCAGACGCCGGCAACGTAGCGCACCGCCGCCGGCGAGGGCCAGGACGTGCAGCGGACCCGACGGGTGCTCCTCGCGCCGCACGGCGACGACCCTATGATCGCCCAGCAAGGCGGCCCCCGCACGCGCGCACGCCTCCAGCAGCGCGGCGACGACCCGGCGCGGATCGTCATCGACCGGGAACAGCTTGCCGGTCGCCTCGCGTTTGAGCGGCACGCCCAGATCATGCGTGAAGAACGAGCGCACCTGGTCCAGCGGCCACGAGCCGAGGATGTTGCGCAGGGTGTGGGGCGACCCGGCGGTGTGGAAGTCGGCGGGCGAGACCTCCGACGGCAGCACGTTGCAGCGGCCGCCGCCGCTGGCGCGGATCTTCGCCCCCGGGCGCGGCCGCCCTTCGAGCAGGGCGATGCGCGCGCCGGCCCGCCCCGCGAAGATGGCGGCGCACAGACCCGCGGCGCCCGCCCCCACCACGGCCACCGGCCAGATGTCGTCGCGCGCGGCGTTCATGCCGCGATTATGCCCGGCCGCGGCGGCGCGGTCCAGCCGGCTGCGCCGCTCCGGCCGCGCCGCTCGCCGCCGCCCGTGTCAGGCCAGCTTCAGCGCCGCCCCCGGCCCGAGCGGCAGCCCCAGCAGCAGCCAGCCGACCAGCAGGGCAGTCCAGACCAGGAAGAACGCCACCGAGTACGGCAGCATCGTCGCCACCACGGTGCCGATGCCGGCGCGGTCCTCGTACTTCTTCATGAAGGCGACGATGAGTGGGAAGTAGGACATCAGCGGCGAGATCACGTTGGTCACGCTGTCGCCCACGCGGTAGGTCGCCTGCACCAGCTCCGGCGAGTAGCCCAGCAGCATGAACATCGGCACGAACACCGGCGCCATGATGGCCCACTTGGCCGATGCGCTGCCCATGACCAGGTTCATCAGCGCCGACAGCGCGACGAAGGAGAGCATCAGAGGGATGTCCCCCAGGCCGGCCGATTGCAGCGCGCCCGCACCCTTGACCGCGACGATCAGGCCCAGGTTGGTCCACTTGAAGTAGGCCACGAACTGCGCCGCGAAGAAGCAGAGCACGATGTAGACGCCCAGCGTCTCCATGCTCTTGCCCATGCCCGCGACCGCGTCGCCGTCGCTCCTGATCGTGCGGGCGCCCAGTCCGTAGGCCACGCCCAGCAGCGCGGCGCCCAGGAAGATGAAGGCCACGATGCCCGAGGTGAACGGCGAGCGCAGAAGATCGCCGGTGGCGGGGTCGCGCAGGTAGCCGCCGGCCGGCACGGTGCCCGCCGCCAGGAAGGCGGCGAAGACCAGGCCGGCGACGGCCGCGAAACGCAGCCCGCGCTTCTCGTCCGCCGTCAGGCGGGCCAGCGGCTCGCCGGCGCCCTCGCCGGTGTAGGCGCCCAGCCGCGGCACCACGATGCGTTCGGTCACCCAGGTGCCAGCGGCGGCGATGAAGAAGGTCGAGACGATCATGAAGTACCAGTTGCAGGCCGGGTTGACCAGGTAGGCAGGGTCTATGATGCGCGCCGCCTCCTCCGACAGCCCGGCCAGCAGCGGGTCGATCGTGCCGAGCAGCAGGTTGGCGCTGTAGCCGCCCGAGACGCCGGCGAACGCGGCCGCCAGCCCGGCCAGGGGATGGCGACCCATGGTCTGGAAGATGATCGCACCCAGCGGCACCAGCAGCACGTAGCCGACCTCGCTGGCGGTGTTGGACAGGATGCCGGCCAGGACGATCAGGAAGGTGAGCAGGCCGCGCGGCGCCGAGAGCACAAGCAGCCGCAGCGCGGCGCCGATCAGACCGGTGCGTTCGGCGATGCCGATGCCCATCATCGACACGAGCACCGTGCCCAGGGGCGCGAACGAGGTCAGGTTGGTCACCATTTCCGTCAGGATGCGGTGCAGGCCGTGCAGCGTCAGCAGGCTCACCGGCTCGATCAGCTCGCCGGTGCCGGGATGGACCGCGCCGGCGCCGAGGGCCTTGAACAGGCCGGACAGCAGAACCACGAGCAGGGCCAGGCCGGCGAAGAGCGAAGCGGGATGCGGCAACGCGTTGCCCAGGCGCTCGACGGCGCCGAGCAGGCGGGCGATGCCTCGCGATGGAGGCGCCGGGGACGGCTGCTGGTCGGGCATGAGGGACGACTACCTCGCTGATCCTGGAAAGGGGTGGCTCAAGTGCGACAGTATCGCACCATTCCCATCCCGCCGCAGGCCTCGGCCGGCCGCCTCAGCGGCGGCGGAAGATGGACTTCACGCCGCCCAGGCTGCCCTGGCCGTTGCCCTGCACGCCCGTCGGGGTGCGGCGGACGACCTTGAAGATCTCCCCGTCGCCTCCGGATCCGCGGTCGACGATGTGCATCTCCCCCAGGCCGTCCTCGGCGAAGGACGCCACGTAGTCGATGCTCTGTCCAGGCTCCAGCAGCAGCGAAGAGGTCAGGTCCCGGAAGTCGGCGGCCGCCCCGCCCTGCATGCGGAACGCCCAGATGCGCGCGGTGCAGAAGTCGCTGAAGAAGTAATGGCCCTGCAGCTCGGGGATGGCGGCGCCGCGGTAGACCACGCCGCCGGTGATCGAGCAGCCGGTGTCGTGGTCGTACTCCCACACCGGCAGCGTCAGGCCGGCGACCGGACAGCCGGCCGGCGGGTCGTAGCAATGCGCCCCCTCCATGATCCGCCAGCCGTAGTTGCGGCCGCCCGGCGCGCCGGCGGGCTGGAAGTTGACCTCCTCCCAGGCGGTCTGGCCCACGTCGGCGATGTACAGGTCGCCGGTCGCGCGGTCGAAGCTGAAGCGGTAGGGATTTCGCAGCCCCTTGGCCCAGATCTCGTCGCGCGGCAGTCCGGGGCCGGCGTAGGGGTTGTCGGGCGGGATGGCGTAGGGCGCGCCGCCGTCGACGTCGATCCGCAGCATCTTGCCCAGCAGCTCGCCGTCGTCCTGGGCGCGGTCGCCCGGATCGCCGGCCGAGCCGCCGTCCCCCATGCCGATGTAGAGGTAGCCGTCCGGACCGAAGGCGAGCGTGCCGCCGTTGTGGTTGGCGAACGGCTGGTCGATGGTCAACAGGATGGCGGCGCTGCCGGGATCGGCCACGTCGGGGTCGGCCGACACCGAGTAGCGCGCGATGACCGTGGCCCCGGACAGAGCGGTGTAGTTGACGTAGAAGAATCCGTTGGACGCGTACGCGGGATGGAAGGCCAGCCCGAGCAGGCCGCGTTCGTCCCAGCCCGAGATGTCGGGCACCAGGTGGTCGATGTCCAGGAAGGGATTTGCGAGCAGCTGCCCCTCTTTGAGGATCCGAACCTGCCCGCGCTGCAGGACGATGAACAGCCGCGCCGCGTCGCCCGGAGGCGCCGTGGCGTAGACCGGCAGCTGCAGCTCGGCCGCGACGCGCACGGCGCGCAGCTCGAGCTGGGCGGCCGCCGGCGGCGCCGCGGCGCACCCCGCCAGCGCGAAGGCCAGAAACAGAAGGTTCGACAAGCGCGGCGGGATCGGAAAGTCGGCGTGGCAGGGCCGATGTTTCGGCGCGCGCGGCGGCGACGGGCGATGCTGATGCGGCATGGGAGCTGCCTTTCGCGCAGGGTCAATGGGGACGCCGCGGCGGTCGGGCCGCGGCCGGCACCGGGCCGGCCGAGCCCCGGCGAGGCGCCGCACGTCTGACATCTCCCAATGAGGATAAACAGAGTTTTGATTTACGCCCGCCCCGCTGCGGGCGATCCGGTCACCAGCGCCAGCGCCTTGGCGGCCTCGGCCCGCGCGAGGGGGTCGGGATGGCCGCCGGCGGCCGCCAGGGCCTGCACGGCGGTCCCGGAGCAACGGGCGACCGGCGGCCCGACCCTTCCCAGCGCCCAGAAGACGCCCCGCTCGACCGGCCCGGTCTGCAGCATGGCCGGGTCGGTGGCCAGGCCGCAGAGCAACGGCAGGAACTCGGCCTGCAGTTCGCGCCGCCGGGCCAGGATCTCGCCGATCGCCTCGGGAATGCCGTACGGCACGGCGCCCGATTCGTCGTTGAGCGCCCAGAAATAGCGCCTCAGCAGCTCGCGCACCTTGTCGTCCGGGGTGATCTCGCGGTCGCCCGCCAGCTCGCCCAGGGCGCGGACCGCGCGCCACTTTTCGGCCTGGTCGGCGCTGTAGAGCCGCCCGGTCAGGAAGCGCAGCACCGCCGCCGGCCGGACGCGGGCCTGCGCGCACAGCGCGGCGTGGTCCTCGCGCGCCAGCAGCGCGGCCAGATCCTCGCGCCTCATTCAGGCCTGCCCAGCAGCCGGTAGATCTCGCGCTTGTACGCCTCGACGCCCGGCTGGTCGAAGGGGTTGACGTTCAGCAGCCGCCCGCTCACGGCGACCGCGAGCTCGAAGAAGTAGACCAGACCGCCGGCGCTCTCGGGCGTGAGCGCGTCCAGCTCCAGCGCCAGGCACGGCACGCCGCCCGCGGCGTGGGCCCGGCGCGTTCCCTGGTAGGCCAGCCAGTTGATCTCGTCCAGCGGCCGGCCGGCCAGATAGCCCAGGCCGTCGCGGTCGGCCGCCGCCGCTGCGCCGGCCGCCTGTCCCGCCGGCGGCGCCTCGGGCGTGACGACGATCTCCGGCGCTCCCCGTTTGACGGCGAGGAAGGTCTCCAGCAGCTCGCGCCGCCCGTCTTGCAGGTATTGCCCCAGGCTGTGCAGGTCGGCGGTCATCGCGGCCGCGGCCGGAAAGATGCCCTTGCCGTCCTTCCCCTCGCTCTCCCCGAACAGCTGCTTCCACCATTCCTGCAGATAGTGCAGGCCGCCCTGGAAGGCGCTCAGCACCTCGAGGCGGTAGCCGCGCTGGTAGAGCGCGTGGCGCGCCGCCGCGTACAGGTGCGCGGCGTTCGCGCGCAGCCGCGGTTCGCGACTGCAGTCGCGCATGCGCGCGGCGCCCGCCAGCAGGCCGTCGATGTCCACGCCCGCCACCGCCAGCGGCAGCAGGCCGACGGGGCTCAGCACCGAGAAACGGCCGCCGATGTCCTCGGGCACGGCGAAGGTCTCGTAACCCTCCTCGTCCGCCAGGCGGCGCAGCACCCCGTGCTGCGCGCCGGTGACGGCGGTGATGCGCCGTGCCGCACCTTCGCGGCCGTAGCGCTCGCACATCATGGCGCGCAGGATGCGGAAGGCGACCGCCGGCTCGAGCGTCCCCCCCGACTTGGAGATGACACAGAGCCGCAGCTCGCGGCCCTGCAGGCGATCGAGCAGGCGCCGCAGCGAGACCGAGCAGAGATGATGGCCGGCGAACAGCAGCTCCGGCGCCCCGGGCGCGCTCCCCAGCGCCTCGAGCAACGCGCGCGCGCCCAGGTACGAGCCGCCGATGCCGACCACGACATAGGCCTCGCAATCGGCGCGCGCGCGCCGCGCGGCGGCAAGCAAGCTCCGCCGCAGGGCGGCGGGGGCCGCCGCCTCCGGATCGAGCCAGCCCAGCCTGTCGGCTCCGGGGCCGCGGCGCGCCTGCAGGTCGGCGGCGACGCGCGCGACCTCGCCCGCCAGCGCGTCGATCTGGCCCGCCGCCAGGAACGGCTCGCAGTCGCCGATGTCGAGCTTGAATCCCGTAAATGGTTTCATGACCTTTCCTTGCGGTCGGACGGCGGCAGGGCGGTGAAGGGGCTGCCGAGCGGGCCGTGTATCGCGATAGCCCCGGATCTGCTATAATGTACTGCTTTGGTCCGGCTGGTTTTCGCACCGCCGCTAACATACAAGGCCGGCATGGAGATTCAAATGCGGGAATCGCCGACAGCGTCCCCTTGCCCCCGCGCCTGCCGCTCGTGCGCGGCGGCGGTCCCGCGCCCGCTCCGGCGGGCAGGCGCGCCGGCGCTGGCGGCCGCCACGCTGCTTCTCGCCGTCGCCGCGCCCGAACCGGCCGCCCGCGCGCACACCGCGCCGCCGCTGCCGCCCGACGCCGCCATCCTGGAAGGCAAGGCGCGCGCGCATGCCCTGGCGCGCGGCGCGGACAAGATGCCGGCGGTCGACCCGCGCCAGGAGCTGGTCGACATCCTGCACTACACCAACGAGCTGATCATCGACGTGCCCGCGCAATCGCTGTGGGGACTGACCTGGATCACCTTCACGGGCGCGGGCGCCGGCGCCGACGAGCTGGTGCTGGACTTCCTGGACGGCGCGGCGGTGCTGGGGGTGTTGGAGAACGGATCGTACGCCACGCCTCTGTCCTACACGCACGCCGCCGAGCGGCTGATCGTCGCGCTGCCGCGCCACGTGGGGCCGGGTCAGCTGGCCACGGTGACCGTGCTGCACGGCGGGCGACCGGCCCCGTACGGCTTCCTCGGTTTCGCGTTCGCGCAGCAGCCCGGCGGGGCGCCGGTGGCGGCCTCGTTGAGCGAGCCGTGGAGCGCCCGCTCCTGGTGGCCCTGCAAGGACGAGCCGCGCGACAAGGCCACCATGGCGGCCGTCGTGCACGCGCCGCAGGGCCTGACGGTGGTGTCGAACGGCCGGCTGTTGCAGCCGGCCGAGGCGGCGCGCCTGCTGCCGCCGCCGCTGGCCGCCGCCGCCGCCGCCGGCCTGCCCAGCGAGCCGCTGCGCACGGCGTCCGGCGCGCCTGTCGCGCCCGGCGCCGCGGCAAAGGAGGGCGCCGAGGGCGACCGGGCCTACGCGACCCACATCTGGTACGAGCAGCATCCCATCTCCACCTACCACTTCTCGCTCGCGGTCAGCCAGTACGTCGAGCTGACCGGCCTCTACGCCGGCCCGCTCGACACGGTCGCCATCCGCCACTACGTCTACCCCGGCATGGTCCTGGCCGCGGCCATCGACTTCGCCGTGCTGCCGGAGATGATGGAGTTCTGCGTCGACCGCTTCGGCCCCTATCCCTACGCCGGCGAGAAGTACGGGATGGCGATCTTCGAGTGGAACGGCGCCATGGAGCATCCCACCGCCACCTCGTGGGGCCGGACGCTGGTGACCGGCACCGGCTGGCACGAGACCATCGTCATGCACGAGCTGGCGCACCAGTGGTTCGGCAACCTCATCACCTGCGCCGATTGGACGCACACCTGGCTCAACGAGGGTTTCGCCACCTACGTCGAGGCGCTGTGGGCGGAGTTCCGGCGCGGGCCGAACGCCTTGAAGTGGTTCATGGCCGCGCGCGGCAACTTCGAGGGATGGAGCGGCCCGCTGCTGCGCGCGCCGGACAATCCCGATCCCTGGTACTACTTCGACGGCATGGTCTACTACAAGGGCGCCTGGGTGCTGCACATGCTGCGGCGCTGGCTGGGCGACGACATCTTCTGGGAGACGTTGCGGGAATACGCGCAGGCCCCGGAGCTGCGGCACGGCACCGCGACCACCGGCGACTTCATCCGCATCTGCGAGCGGGTCAGCGGGCAGGAGCTGGGTTGGTTCTTCGACCAGTGGCTGCGCCGGGAGGTCTGCCCCGTCCTGAGCCTCAACTGGGGCATGGTCAACGGCGGCGACCCTGTCCTGCGGCTCGCCGTCCACCAGGTGCAGCCGGCCGACCCGGTCTACGGCGACGACGCGTTCCGCATCCCCATCGAGCTGAGGCTGACGGGCCCGGGATTCAACCTGCGCACGTCGGTCTTGATGACCGAGCGGCAGCAGACGTTCCTGCTGCCCACGCCGGGGCCGGTGACCGGGCTCGTCGTCGATCCCGACCGCTGGTTGATGCACCGCGTCCAGACCCTGACGCCGGTGGGCGAGTCGCCGCCCGCGGCGCGCCTCCTGCCTCCCGCCCCCAACCCGTTCAACGCCCGCGCGCTGCTGGCCTGGGAATGCGAAAGGGCCAGCCGCGACGCCCTCGAGGTGTACGACGCGCGCGGGCGGCGCGTGGCGGCCTGGAGCTGGGCCGAACGTCCCGCCGGCCGGCGCGAGCTGGCCTGGGACGGCCGCGACGCGGGGGGCCGCGAGTGCCCCTCCGGCGTCTACTTCTATGCGGTGGAGTGCCGCTTCGACGGCGCGGCCGGCGGCTCCCCGCCGGACGGTCCTGCCCTGCGGCTCAACGGGCGGATCACGCTGGCCCGTTGAGCGGCGCCGGCGGCCGCAGGCGCCGCCGCGGTTGACATCGCCCCCGTTCTGCGTCTCTTTCTAGCGTTCCCGCGGCGGCTCGGCCCGCCGCCGTCGCCCACGGCACGCCGACACGGGGAGCCGCCTTGACCGCGGACGCGCCGATCCTGGCCGTGCACTACGCCGAGATCGCCCTCAAGGGGCGCAATCGTCAGGCTTTCCTGCGCCGGCTGCGCAACAACATCCAGGCCGCGCTGCGGGGCGAGCCGGTGCTGGCCGTGCGCCACGTGGAGAGCAGGCTGCTGGTGCGGTTGCGCGACGGCGCGCGCGTCGAGCCGGCCGCCGCCAAGCTGCGGCGGGTCTTCGGCATCCAGTGGCTGTCGATCGCCACCGCCGTGCCGCGGGCCGCTGTCGGCGACGATCTGGCCGGCCTCTGCGCGGCGGCCGTCGCCCTGGCGCGCCGCGATCGCGGCGAGGCGCGCACGTTCAAGATCGACACCCGCCGCTCCGACCGGACGTTTCCGCTGACGTCGCCACAGGTCAACGCGGCCGTCGGCCGGGCCGTGGCCGAGGCGATCGGCCTGCCGGTGAGCCTGTCGCAGCCCGACTTCACCGTGCACATCCTGATCCTGCAAGGCTCGGCCCTGATCTTCACCCGCAAGATCGCGGGCCACGGCGGGCTGCCGTCCGGATCGGGCGGGCGGGTGCTGACGCTGCTGTCGGGAGGCATCGACTCGCCGGCCGCCGCCTTCCTGATGCAGCGCCGCGGCTGCCGCTCCGATTTCGTGCATTTCTATTCCGGCCGCGACGCCGCCGAGGCGGACGCCGGCAAGATCCGCGGCCTGGCGGGACTGCTGGGCGGCTACGCGCTGGCATCTCCCCGCTTGTGGCTGGTGCCCTCCTACCCGTACGAGCTGCGCGCCATCGGCCGGATCGACGAACCGAGCGACATGGTAATGTTCCGGCGCTACATGCTCAAGACCGCCGAGGCGATCGCCCGGCGCAGCGGCTGCCACGCCCTGGTGACCGGCGACAGCCTGGGACAGGTGGCCAGCCAGACCATGTTCAACCTGGCGGCGATCGGGCCCGACGTCGCCCTGCCGGTCTTCAGGCCGCTGATCGGCCTGGACAAGCACGAGATCTCCGGGCTGGCGAGGCAGATCGGCACCTTCGAGCTGTCGATCCAGCCCTACCGCGACTGCTGCTCGATCCGCTCCCCCCACCCGCAGCTGCGGGCCCGGGCGCGTGATCTGCTGGAGATGTCGGCGCGCATGGACCTGGAAGGGGCGGTGGTGGAAGCGGTGCGGGCGGCGGCCAGGGAGCGCGTCGCGATCGCAAATCCATGACAAATAATCGATTGCGAAATTAATTCTTCTATAGACCTTGACGCTTTGCAGGGGTCTGCCTAGCGTGTCGAGTCCGCGCAAGGCTGGCCTGGGGCCGGGCCTTCCTCGGGCGCACCATGCTAGAGCATCTCGCCCTCCGACGAGCCCGGCCCTCCGCCCTCGACGTCGCAACCGCGCGATGGCTGCGGCCGCTGCCCGCCCCGCGCGGGCCGGCCCTTCCCGGTCACTCCCGCGTCAGCTTGCGGTACTTGATCCGGTGCGGCTGGTCCGCCTCCACGCCCAGCCGCTTGCGGCGGTCCTCCTCGTATTCGGTGTAGTTGCCCTCGTACCAGGCCGCGCGGCTGTCCCCCTCGAAGGCCAGGATGTGCGTGGCGATGCGGTCGAGGAACCAGCGGTCGTGGCTGACGACCATCAGGCAGCCGCCGAAATCCAGCAGCGCGTCCTCCAGGGCGCGCAAGGTGTCGACATCGAGGTCGTTGGTCGGCTCGTCGAGCATGATGAAGTTGGCGCCGCTCTTGAGCAGCTTCGCCAGGTGGACGCGGTTGCGCTCGCCGCCGGACAGGTCCTTGACCCGCTTCTGCTGGTCGGGCCCGCGGAAATTGAAGCCGGCGCAATAGGCGCGGCTGGCGACCGCGCGGCCGCCCAGGTTCAGCTCGTCCTGGCCGCCCGAGATCTCCTCCCACACGGTCTTGTCCGCCGACAGCGCCTCGCGGGACTGGTCGACATAGGCCATCTGCACCGTCTCGCCGATGCGCAGCGAGCCGCCGTCGGGCTGTTCCCGGCCGGTGATCAGCCGCAGCAGCGTGGTCTTGCCGGCGCCGTTGGGCCCGATCACGCCGACGATGCCGCCGCGCGGCAGATCGAACGACAGCTCCTCGAACAGCAAGCGGTCGCCGTAGCCCTTGCGCAGAGACTCGGCGCGCACGACGACCTCGCCCAGACGCGGGCCCGGCGGCAGGCTGATCTGCGCCGGGCCTCGCACTGTCTCGTGGTCCTGGGCCAGCAGCTGCTCGTAGGCGGCCAGCCGCGCCTTGCTCTTCTTATGGCGGGCTCGCGGCGCCATGCGCACCCATTCCAGCTCGCGCTCCAGCGTCCTGATGCGGGCGGCGTCTCGCTTTTCCTCGGTCTCCAGGCGCTTCTGCTTCTGCTCCAGCCAGGAGGAGTAGTTGCCCTGCCAGGGAATGCCGTGGCCGCGGTCCAGCTCCAGGATCCAGCCGGCGACGTTGTCCAGGAAGTAGCGGTCGTGCGTGACGGCCACGACGGTGCCCGGATACTCCTGCAGGAAGCGTTCGAGCCAGGCCACCGACTCGGCGTCCAGGTGGTTGGTCGGCTCGTCGAGCAGCAGCAGGTCCGGCTTCTGCAGCAGCAGGCGGCACAGCGCCACGCGCCGCACCTCCCCTCCCGACAGCGTGGAGACGGCGGCGTCGCCGGGGGGGCAGCGCAACGCGTCCATGGCGACCTCGATGGTGCGGTCCAGCTCCCAGCCGTTGCAGGCTTCGATCTGGTCCTGCACCTGGCCCATCTCGGCCATCGTCTTGTCCATCTCGGCGTCGTCGAGCGGCTCGCACATGCGGGCCGACAGCGCGTTGAAGCGATCGAGCAGGGCGCGCGTCGCCGCCAGCCCCTCCTCGATGTTGCCCCGCACATCCTTGGTGGGATCGAGCCTCGGCTCCTGGGGCAGGAAGCCGACCGTCAGTCCGGGCGCGGGAAACGCCTCGCCGACGAACTCGGCGTCCTGGCCCGCCATGATGCGCAGCAGCGAGCTCTTGCCGGCGCCGTTGAGGCCGAGCACGCCGATCTTGGCGCCCGGCAGGAACGACAGCCAGATGTTCTTGAGGATTTCGCGCTTGGGCGGCACGACCTTGCCCAGCCCCTTCATCGTGAAGACATACTGCGGTCCCATCGAGGCCCTTTCCCGGCTGCGACGGCAGCCGGCCGGTAATCTGCTGCGCAAGAAAAGGCATGCGCGGTTGCGCCGCGCCTCATACACTGGCCCTGGCAGCCGCCGGCGAGGCCGGGCGCAAGCGCCGCCGGCCGGCGGCCGCCTGGAACCTACCATCGGCCCGCCCGCGCGGCAAGGCGCGCGCGCCGGAGACCCTCAACCCAAGGAGCCCGTCATGCTGAAGGAATTCCGAGAATTCGCCATGCGCGGCAACATGGTCGACATGGCCGTCGGCATCATCATCGGCGCCGCCTTCGGCAAGATCGTGTCGTCGTTGGTCGCCGACGTCATCATGCCCCCCATCGGCCTGCTCCTGGGCAAGGTGGACTTCTCGAACCTGTACCTGAACCTGTCCGGCGGCGACTTCCAGAGCCTGGCCGACGCGAAGGCCGCTGGCGCGGCGACGCTCAACTACGGCGCCTTCTTCAACACCGTCCTCGATTTCATCATCGTCGCCTTCGCGGTCTTCATGCTCATCCGGCAGATCAACCGGCTCAAGCGCAAGGAGGCCGAGAAGCCCGCCGCCCCGCCGGCTCCGCCCGAGGATCTGGTCGTCCTGCGCGAGATTCGAGACCTGCTGCGCCCCAGGGCCTGACGCAGGGCGCGAGCGCGACGATGTTCGAGAGCGGGGGCGCGCCGGCGAGCTAGGACGGCCGGCGCGCCCCCGCGTAGCGGGGACCCCAGTAGCGGTCTTGGAGCGAGTCGAGCCGCACCTCTTGCCCGGGTCGCGGGGCGTGGATGAACCACACCTCCTCGATGTAGATCCCCACGTGCGAGATGCCGCCGCCGCCGGTGCGGAAGAAGACCAGGTCGCCCGGCAGCAGTTCGCCGCGCTCGACCGGCCTGCCGCTGCGCGCCTGCTGGCTGGTGTGGCGCGGCAGCCGCACGCCGTGCCGCCGGTAGAGGTACTGCACGAAGCCGCTGCAGTCGAAGCCGGAGGGGGTTTCGCCCCCGCGCCGGTAAGGCGCGCCCAGATGCTGGTAGGCCAGGTCGGCGATCGCCTTGCCGCGCGCCGCCTCGGGCCTGGCGGCGGCCTCGGCGCCGCCGTGGTCCGCCGGAGGCGCGGGACGGCGGCCGGCGGGCGTGCCTCCCACCTCGCTCCAGCGCGGCGGAGGCTCGCGCCGCGAGGTCCAGCGCGGCGCACAGCCGCTCAACGCCGCGACCAGCAACGCCGCCGCGGCCAGCAGAACCAGCGGGACCTCCTTGTCGCCCCTCATGCCTCCTATTTGACCAGCGCGCAGCGTCCCGTCAACTGCAGATCGCCCTGCTCGAGACGGACGAAGTACACACCCGACGCCAGCGCGCGGCCGTCGCCGTCGCGGCCGTCCCAGTCGAAACCGTGCCTGCCAGCCGGCAGCCAGCCGTCGTTGAGCACGCGCTGCAGGCGGCCGCGCGCGTCGAAGACGCGCAACCGCACCTGCCCCGGAGCGCTCAGCTCGAGCGCCAGGTTGGTCAGCGCGTTGAAGGGGTTGGGCGAGGCGGGCCGCAGGACGGCGCGCGCTACCGGCGGCTGGCCGGCATCGGCCAGCCAACGGAACGTCCCGAACCTCGCCAGCGAGGCCCGCGCCGCTGCGGCGGCCCGGTCCAGCTTCAGCTCCAGCTCCCGCCAGTCGGCGCCTTCCAGTTGCCACAGCACCGGCAGCGTCCCGTCGCCGGCCGGCAGCACCAGCGTCGCGGCGCGGGCGGGCGCCAGCCCCGCCGGCTCCAGGATGAAGGCGATGTGATCGTCGGCCGCCCGATCGCGGCGCACGCCGCCGCCGCCGTCCTCGCGCAGCAGCAACCAGGTGGGCAGGGCAAGCGCGCCGGCGGGCACCTCGAGCCGCAGCCCCAGACCGGCGTGCCGCAGGCAGCCGCCCGCCGCGCCCAGGCGCACCGCCGCGCACGCCAGCGTGGCCGACGCGGCGTTGCCCGAGTGGTCGGCCGCGTGCGCCTCGACCGTCAGAGCGCCCGCGACGGCGGCCGGGATCTCGGCCTGGTAGCCCCCGCCCATCGCTTCCTCGATGGCCAGGGTGTCGCCGTTGGCCAGCAGGAAGACATCCTTCATCCTCAGCGGCTCGTCGGCGCCGAGGACGGCGAGCAGGCGGCCGGGATCCGCCGCGTCCGGCCGCAGCTCGAGCTGCAGCTGCGGCGGCACCGCGTCGGCCTTGAACGCCAGCAGCGTCAGACGGCCGGAGGTGTGCACGAAGAGACGGTCATCCTCGGCGGCCAGCGCCCGCACCGGCGTCCCCGCCGTCCAGGCCGCCAGCAGGGTCGCCGGCGCGGCCCCGTCGCGAGCGTGGTAGACCGAGACCGTCTCGCCGTGCGCGACCGCGTGGTGGCCCTGCAATTCGGCCATCAGCTGGTGGTCGTCCGCCCACAGCCGTGGCCGGACCGCCGGCCCGCTCTCCACCAGCGGCTGCGAGGTGTCGGCGATGTTGACCACCGCGTCGCGCCGGTCCAGACGCGTCGGGCCCGCCGCCATGTCTCGCAGGTACACGCGATGGCCACGCACGAAGCCGCGGTTCATGTCGGCGCCCCAGGGGACGCGGCCGAGCTCGACCGGCGCCGCACCGCCGATGTCGAGCACGACCAGCGTGTCGGTGCCATCGTACGCGTAGCCGGGATCGGGCAGGCCGGTGAGCGCGGCCAGCGCCAGGCTGCCTCGGCACCAGGCCCAGCCGGCGCCGCGCCCCGCCGGCCGGCGCGCGATCTGCTGGGGGGCGAAGGGATTGGACAGGTCGTAGAAGGTCGCGCCGCTGCTCTGCGCGGCGGCCAGACGGTTGCCCACGATGTGGGCCTCGGTGAACGGCGTCGCCGGCTGCCAGCGTCCATACGGCACCGGCCCCAACGGATTGGTCAGATCGAACAGGCCGATCCCCCAACCCGGCTGCACCAGGCAGAGAGCCGTTCCGACCACCGCCGGCGCGACCGCGCCGCCGCCGTAGAAGGGCGCGGAGAGCGGCAGCCGACTCGTGGGCTGGGGGGCGGCCGGGTCGGCCAGATCGACGGCCAGCAGCTCGTCGGCGCCGTTCAGATCCACCAGGTAGGCGGCGCGCGGCCCGGCGGCGACGGCGTCGGCGTTCAGATAGAGATAGGTATAGCCCCAGTCATCCGGCTCGCCCCCCGGCTGCGCGCGGATCCCCAGCAGCCGGGACGCCTCGGTGGTGGCGGCCAGGATCAAATCGCCCAGCAGATGCAGCGCGCGCAGGCCGGCGTCGTTGATCAGCACGTCGTGCTGGGCGCGCAGCAGTCCGGGATCGGCCAGATCGACCACGCGCAGGGCGAAGCCGCCGTCCGCGAGCAGCGCCCACCGCCCGGCCACCTCGAAGATCGTGGGGTATGGCGCCACGCCGGTGCTGATCATGCCGCGCGCCGCCGGCGCCCCCGCGTCGCGGAAATCGACCGCCCGCAAGTGGCGCAGCGCTCCGGGCCAGGTGAGAACGACGTAGACCCAGCCGTTCTGCGCCCTCAGCTGCAGGAACTCCTCGGTGTAGGTCGGATAGGGCCATCCCCCCTGCGTGCCGGGCGGGTAGAGACCGATGCGCGCGGGGGCGGCGGGATCGGCCAGGGAGACCGCGACCACTCCTTCCGGATGGGCCAGCACGTAGGCCCGTCCGCCGTCGACGGCGAAGCCCCTCGCCTCGCCCGCCACGGCCAGCGCCCCCCGCAGCTCGCGCCCGTCGCCGGACAGCTCGTACACGCGCACCTCGCCTGCCTCGAACGCCGCCAGGTGCGGCACGCCGCCGACCCACAGGTTGGGGAAGGCGAAGCTGTCGGAGACCGGCGACGACACCAGAGGCGGCGCGCTGACGTCCACGATGCGCCGCTGCCCGCCCGCCAGCGCCAGCAGCGCTGAATCGCCGTGCACGGCGATCGCAGTTACGGCCTCATCCAGACGCAGCTCGGCCAGCGTCAGCGGCTGGGCCGGATCCTCGAAGCTTTGCACGGTCAGACCGCGCGCGGTGCCGACCAGCGCCAGCCTGTTCCACGAAGCCACCGCCTGGCTGGCGGGGGTGTCGAGCGCGCCGATCGGCGTCAGGCTGCCGGGCGTGCCGGCCAGCGCGGTGCAAGCGAGCGCCGCGGCACAGGCAAGCGTCAGCGCGCAAACAGGGGCGCGCGCCAAGGAACACGCCCGGCCGTCGGGGGTAGCGGTCCGCATGGCGCCTCCCAGGAAGGTGCGGCAGGGATCGTGGGGCAAGCCGCACTGAATATACAGCAGCGGCGATGCCGACTACAAGCCACGCCGGGCGTCCCCCGCCCATCGCGCCTGGCTTCGGCCGCCGCACGGTGCTACCATGGCGCGGCCATGAACGAAGCCATTCCCGAGTTCTTCGAGACGACGATCGACAAGCTTGTCACCGGCGGTGCGGGCCTGGGACGCTGCGGCTCTCTAGCCGCCTTCGTGCCGTTGACCGCGCCTGGCGACCGGGCGCGGGCGCGGGTCGTCCGGCGCAAGAAGAGCTTCGTCGAGGCGGAACTGGTGGAGCTGCTGCAGCCGGGGCAGGACCGCGTCGCGCCTCCTTGCCCGCATTACGGCGCCTGCGGCGGCTGCGACCTGCAGCATCTGGCCGGCCCGGCGCAGAGGCGCGCCAAGGCCGCCATCGTCAGCGATTGCTTCCAGCGCATCGGCCGGCTCAACGTCGGCGGCATCCTGCAGGGCCCCGAGCCGGCCGGGCCGGAAACCGGCTACCGCAACCGCATCCGCCTGCACGCCGACCCCGCGGGCCGCTACGGACTGCTGCGCCGCGGCGGCCAGCAGGTGGTCCCGCTGGACGTCTGCCTGCAGATGCCACCGCAGTTCAACGAGATCATCTTGCCGTGGCTGCGCTCGCTGCCGCCTTGCCAGCAGATCGTGGTGAGGCTGGACGGCGGCGGCGGTTTCCTGGCGTCTCTCTTCGGGCTGCCCAACCGCGCGCGCCCGCTCAAGCAGATGCTGCGACGCCTGCCCGACGGCCAACCGCCCGCGCCCGGCTGCGCCGGCGTGCTGCTGAACAACCTGCCGCAATGGGGGCGCGACCACCTGCTCGTGCGCGCCGCCGGCCGCACGTACCGCGTCGGCGCCAACAGCTTCTTCCAGAGCAACCAGGCCGAGGCCGAGGCCGTTGTCGCCGCCTTGCGCGCCTGGCTGGGCGACGGCGCCGCCACCGGGCGCCTGCTGGTCGATCTCTATTGCGGGGTGGGCCTCTTCTCCCTGGCCCTGGCCGAACGCTTCGCCCACGTTGTCGGCGTCGAATCCGACCCCCACGCCGTGCGCGACGCCCGCAACAACGCCGCGCACGACAAGAAGGCCTCCGGCCGCCTGGAGATCGTGCAGGGGGACGTCGCCGAGGTGCTCGGCGCCTGGAACGCCGACGCCGGCGTCCCCGGCGGCCTGGACTGGCGCGACGCGGTCGTGGTCGCCGACCCGCCGCGCACGGGGCTGGGCGAGGCCGCCGTCGCCGCCCTGGCCAGGCTGGCGCCGCGCGACATCTTCTACCTGAGCTGCGACCCCGCCACGCAAGCGCGCGACGCGGCCGCGCTGGCCGCCGCCGGCTACGCGCCGCGCCGGCTGCGCCTGTTCGACATGTTTCCGCAGACCTCGCATATCGAAACGCTGCTCCATCTGGCGCGGGCATGACCGGGCAGACGCGCGGCACCACGGGCAAGCGCGCCGGGGCCTGGCGGCGCGCCGCCTGGGCCGCGTTGGCGCTGCTGGCGCTGGCGGTCGTGCTGGCGGTGGCCGTCCGCCCGGAGCGCTTCCAGTGGGACTTCCGCACCTACTGGCTGGCGGCGCGCGTGCAGGCCGAAGGCGGAAACCCCTACGATCCCGCGTCCCTCGCGCGGCTGGCGGGCGAACCGATCGAGCTGCCGTTCCTCTACCCGCCCGCGACCCTGTCGCTGTTCGGGATGTTCGCGCGGCTGCCGTATCCCAGCGCGTACGCCGCCTGGCTGGTCTTCAAGCTGGCCGCGCTGGCGGCGTTGCTGGTCCTGTGGCGGCATCGCCTGCCGCCCGTTCTCGACCCGCTGGCGCTTGCCGCGGCCGCGCTGCTGGGGTTCGGCGCCGCGGCGGTGTGGGACCTGCAGTCGGGCAACGTCTCGGCGCTGGAGCAGCTTCTGCTGTGGGGAGCCCTGGCCTGCTTCATCGCCGGCCGCGCGCTGGGCTTCGGCCTGCTGCTGGCGGCCGCGGCCGTGCCGAAGATGGCGCCGCTGGCGTTGCTGCCGCTGGCCTGGTGGCTGCCGGCCTCGCGCGCCCGGCGGCTGGCGGTCCTGGCCGGCGCGCCGGCGCTCTGCGGCGCGCTGCTGCTGGGACCGTCCGGCCTGCGTGCGGAATGGCTGGCGGCCCTGGCCGGGCAGGCCGCCGCGCCGCTGCCGACCGGGCCGGTCAACCCCTCCGCCCTGGCGCTGATCGGCGAGGCCGCCGCCCGCGCGGCGGGCGGACCGGGGCGCCAGACGCCGCTGGTCGCCGCGCTCTTCGCCGCCTACGCGGCGCTGATCGCCGCGATCAGCCTGCCCGCGCTGCGCCGGCTGGCCCGCGCCGGTGACCGTGCCGCCCTGGCGGCCGCGGCGTTGATCGTCTACTCGCTGCTGTCTCCCCGTTTCATGATCTACGCCTACATCTCCGTGGTGCCCGCCGTGCTTCTGCTGTGGCACCGCCTGGCCGCCGGGCGCGACGCCCGGGCTGCGCTGCTGGCCCTGTTGTGCCTGCCCGGCGTGGCGCGGCTGCCCCTGGGGCTGGGAACCGCCGCCGATCATTACGGGCCGCTGCTGCTGAACCTGGCCGCCTGGTTGTTGTATGTTCACCAGGGAAGGCGCGAGCGGGCTGCGGCGCATTCCCGGCCGTGCAATCGCCGGTCGGATGCGCCATAATGGGGACAGGATAGGGAGGCGCGACATGGCCGACCGCAAGAACAAGCCGCCGCCGGGCGGACCGGCGGTGGATATCGAAGCCTTGCTGGCGGAAAACACGCGGCTGCGCCGCGCCGTCGAGGAACTCTCCATCCTGAACGACCTGGCCCGTTCCATCAGCGCCGCGCGCAACACGCAGGATGTCATCGGCAAGGTCGTGCGGCGCGTCATGCGCGCGATCAGCGCCGAGCAGGCCGTGGTCACGCTGATCAAGGAGCGCCCGCCGGAGCCGACCGGCGCGGCGGGCGGCATCTCGTTCACGCGGGAGCGCGAGCCGGACGACGACCGCGCCGCCAAGACATACGTGCGCGCCCTGGCCTCCGGCGCCGAGAGCGAGCACTTCCACCTGCACCAGAACCTGCTGGGTTGGATGTACCTGAACAAGCGCCCGCTGCTGGCCAACGACGTGGCGAGCGAACCGGCCTTGCGCGGCGTGCCGATGGCCCCCTCCCTGGTCTCGCTGCTCTGCGTGCCGCTGGTGATCAAGTCCGAGCTGAGCGGCGTGCTCACCGCCTGCAACAAGCGCGGCGGCGGCGGCTTCACCGAAGACGACCAGCGCCTGCTCGCGATCATCGCCGCCCAGTCGGCGCAAATGATCGAGAATGCGCGCCTGCGCGAGGATGAGCAGCGGCTGGTGGTGATGCGCGAGCAGGTGCGCCTGGCGCGGCAGATCCAGCTCGGCCTGCTGCCCAAGGGCCCCCCCGTGGTGGAAGGCTACGACCTGGCGGGGACGAGCGTGCCGGCCCAGGAGATCGGCGGCGACTACTTCGACTTCTTCCCCCTGACGGGCGAGCAGCTCGCGATCTGCCTGGGCGACGTCTCGGGCAAGGGCCTGCCGGCGTCGCTGCTGATGTCGAACCTGCAGGCGACGCTGCGCGGCCAGGCGCAGCTCAACGCGCGGGCCGAGGAGTGCGTGGCGTGGTCCAACCGCCTGCTCTACCGCAGCACCGACGCGGAGAAGTTCGCCACGCTCTTCTTCGGCATTCTCGATCCGCGCCTGCACACGCTCGAGTACTGCAACGCCGGGCATGAGCGCCCGTTGCTGCTGTCGTGCTCGGCCGCCGGCATCGGTACGATCGGCGCCGGCATGGGCGCCGCCGGCGCGGTCGTGCCCGGAGCAGAGACATCCGCTCCCCCCGCGCCCGGCCCGGCGCGCCTGTGCAAGGGGGGCCTGGTGCTGGGCGTCCTGGACGATTTCCCCTACCAGGGCGAGACCGTTCCTCTGGCCGCGGGCGACCTGCTCGTCATCTATTCCGACGGCGTCACGGACGCCGTCAACGAGAACGACGAACCCTACGGCGAGTCGCGGCTGATCGATCTGCTGTGCAGCGTGCGCGAGCGTGCGGCCGCCGAGATCATCAAGACCGTGGTCAAGTCGGTGACCGCGCACGCCGGCCGCATGCCGCAGGCGGACGATGTCACCATGGTCGCCATCAAACGTCTGTCTTCTTAGATTGATCCGGCCGCGGCGGAGATCGCCGCCCGGCCGCGCCTTCCCTCCCGCAGCGCGAAAAGAGAAGGTCCATGCCCGAGCGCCACCATGCGGTCGTTGTCGGCACCGGCAGCCACATCCCTGAGGCCGTCGTCGCCAACGACAGTTTCCTATGCAACGATTTCCAGGACGAGGCGGGCGTGGGCTACGGCAAGCCCAACGCCGAGGTCATAGCCCAGTTCGCGAAGATCACCGGGATTGCGGAGCGCCGGCACGCCCCGGCCGGGCACGTCGCGTCCGACCTGGCCAGCCTGGCGGCCAGGGACGCGCTGGACAGCTCGGGCGTCGACGCCGAGGGCTTCGACTACCTCATCGTCGCCCACAATTTCGGCGATGTCAGAAGGACGGGCGGCCAGTCCGACATGGTGCCGTCGCTGGCCAGCCGGGTGAAGCAGAAGCTGGGCATCAGGAATCCGGACACGGTCGCATACGACATCATCTTCGGCTGCCCGGGCTGGCTGCAGGGCATGATCCAAGCCTACCACTACATCCGCTCCGGCGACGCCCGCCGGGCCATGGTCATCGGCGTCGACACGCTGTCGCGGGTGTCCGACCCGCACGACCGGGACAGCATGATCTACGCGGACGGCGCGGGCGCGACCATTCTCGAGGCCGTCGCCAGCGAATCGCCCGTCGGGGTTCTCTCGCACATCACCAGGACCGACGCCGTCGAGCACGCCGAGCTGTTGAGCATGGGGCCCTCGAACAGCCCCGGCAACGGCGACGGCCCGATCTTCCTCAAGATGAACGGCCGCGCGGTCTACGAGTACGCGCTCGAGACCGTGCCCAAGGCCGTCAAGGCCTGCCTCGACAAGGCCGGCCTGGCCTTCCGCCAGATCGACAAGTTCCTCATCCACCAGGCCAACGCCAAGATGGACGAGGCGATCTTGAAACGCCTGGCCCGCATCTGCGGGGTGCAGGACATGGCGCCGCTGCTGCTGCCCATGACCATCTCCTGGCTCGGCAACAGCTCCGTGGCGACCGTGCCCACGCTGCTCGACCTGCTCATCAAGGGCCGGCTCGGCGAGCACCGCTGGCGCCAGGGCGGCGCTTACGTGCTCGCTTCCGTCGGCGCGGGGATGAACGTCAACGCGCTGGTGTACCGCTGCCCCTGAAACGACGCGGTCCACGGCGCCCGCGGCGACCGGCCACGGCCTCCGGTCGGCTTGTTCACGCGGTGAACGCGTCTATCTAAATGCTGTTAATTAAGTTATGCAATAGCGGCTAGAGTCTTGCCATCCGCCGGACCCCATGGCCGCGCGCCGCCGGCATCCACCGGGATTTGGCCGCGGCGCGCTCCTCCCCTATCTTTGCTCGGCCGCCCCGCCCTGGCTAAAGAGGCGGCGCCCTCTCATGCAGGAAGCAGTTCATGCCCGGCCGTCGGAGCCCCCGCTATTCCCTGGGCGAGGAGATCGCCCACAGCATCACGCACGGCGCGGGCGCGCTGCTGAGCCTGCTGGGCCTGGTGCTGCTGGTGTTGCGCGCGGTGCACACCGGCGATCCCTGGCGCATCGCCAGCTTCGCGATCTTCGGCGCCGCGCTGATCGTGCTGTACACGGCGTCGTCCATTTACCACGCCCTCAGGCCGCCGCGGGCGCGCCGGGTGTTCAAGATCCTCGATCACGGCGCCATCTACCTGCTGATCGCCGGCTCTTACACGCCTTTCCTGCTCGTGAGCCTGCGCGGAGCCTGGGGGTGGAGCCTGTTCGGGATTGTGTGGGGGCTGGCCGCGGCCGGCATCCTGTTCAAGGTCTTCTACGCCGGTCGTTTCAAGCTGGCTTCGACCCTGATCTACCTGGGCATGGGCTGGCTGATCGTGGTCGCCATCAAACCGCTGCTCGCGGCCGTGCCGCCGGGCGCGCTGCTCTGGCTGCTGGCGGGCGGGCTGTTCTATTCGGGCGGGACCGTCTTCTACCTCTGGCGAGGCATGAAGTACCACCACGCCGTCTGGCACGCGTTCGTGCTGGCCGGATCGTTCTGCCATTTCTGGGCCGTGTACGCCTACCTGGGCCGGCCGGCGCTCCGCGCCTGAGCCCGTATGTTATAATGGAGAGCGCTCAACGCGGGCGCCGTCGCGCGCCCGCCGCCGCCGCGGACGAACCGCGCCGGCGGCAAACGATCCGCAACCCAGGCCCCTAGCATCGAGGATGCCGACATCATGATGATCTTCCGCCGCGCGGCCCGGCTGGTCGCGGTCCTGCTCATCGGTCTGGGCGCCGCCGGCGCCGTCGCGGTCGCCGGCAGCGCGGGAGCCGCCCCTCTCGACATTGGCGGCTGGCAGCTGCTGCAGTTCAATTCGACCCAGACCTACACCTTCCCCGCGGGAACCGTGGTGCCGCCCGGGGGCTACGTGATCGTGGCGCGCTTCGCCACGCGCGGGGCGTTCGAGAGCTACTACACGACCACGCTGGGCGCGAACGTGCTCTACTTCACCAACCCGTCGGACAACCCGGCGCTGCCCAGCATCAACGGCGCGGAAGTGTACGAGCTGCGCAACGCCCAGGGGACGCTGATCGACGGACCGACGCCGCCGTTGACCAACACGGTGCAGGCATGGCACCGCACCGACCCCGAGGCGGCGCCGTGGACCTCGATCAGTCCGACCGCGACGCCGGGAGCGGGCGTCGAGCCGCCGGACGAGATATTCTCCGGCCTGGTCATCACCGAGGCGAACAACGCGGCCAGCTACACCTACGAATTCATCGAGCTGTACTACGACGCCCCGGCCGACGCCGCCAACTCGCCGCCGGTGATCACCGACGTGGCGCACCTGCCGGCGCAGCCGTCCAGCGGCGGCGCTCTGACGGTGACCGCGCGCGTGACCGACCCCGACGGCACGGTCGCGGCGGCGCGCTGCTTCTGGCGCGCGGCCACGGCCGCCTTCACGCCGCTGCCCATGGCCGCCGGGCCGGACGACGTCTGGTCGGCGACCATCTCGCCCCTGCCGGCGCGAGGGAACGTCGACTACTTCATCCAGGCCGAGGACGATCTGGGGGCCTCGGCGCGCAGCCCCTTCAATGCGCCGGCCGATTACTACGCCGTCTGGGTGCATGGCGAGCCGCCGCCCGGCCGGGTCGTGCTGTTCGACCACGCGCACGGGCAGAGCGCGGGCACCGAGGGCAACTGGCGCATCGATGACAACTTCCCCGATCCCCTGCCCGCGGCTCCCCAGCGCGAGAGCGACTGGAGCGGGCAGCTCTCGTCCTGGGCCTACGAGCTGCACTTGGCCGGCCACACCGTGCGGAGCAACACCACCGCCCTGACCCCCGCTCTGCTCGACGGCGTCGATCTGCTGGTGATCGTCGAACCGCAGAACCAGTTCAGCGCGGGCGAGATCGCCGCGGTCGGCGCCTTCGTGCACGCGGGCGGCTCGCTGTTCGCCGTCGCCAACCACAACGGCAGCGACCGCGACGGCGACGGCTGGGACTCGGCCAGCATTCTCGGCGGCTATTCACGACCGCACATCAGCGAGCCGGTCGGCGACGACGTCGAAACATTCTGCGGGGCGCTGTTCGGCCTGCACTTCCACGTCAAGGACGAGGGCAACAACAGCATCACCGGCACTTTCGCGAACGTCGACACCGATCCGGCCAATCCGCTGATCAACGGGCCGTACGGATCGGTCGGCGCGGTCATCTATCATGTCGGCAACGTGATGTCGCTCTGGCCGCTGGCCAACCCCGACCTCAGCGCGGTGGCAGGTCACATCTGGAAGGACGGCGACGCCGGCAACCCCGACGTCAACATCGCCGCCTGGTCGCGCTACGGCGCCGGCAAGGTGGTCGGCTACGGCGACTCCTCGAGCTGCGCCGACGGCACCGACAGCGAGCCGCACGCCAACAACTGGACGGAGCTGGGAAGCAACAACCGCGAGTTCTTCCTCAACGCCACTTCCTGGCTGCTGGCCCGCGACGGCACGGCCGTCGACGGCGGCGAGTCCGGCGGGCCGCCGCGCCTGGGCCTGGGGCTGACCGCGGCCCCCAATCCCTTCAACCCGACGACGTCCGTGGGCTTCACGTTGCCGGCGGCCGCGCGGGTCACGGTCGTGGTGCACGACGCCCAGGGAAGGGCCGTGCGCCGGCTGCTCGACGCGCGGCGGGAGGCCGGGCGGCACGTGCTGCGCTGGGACGGCCGCGACGACGCCGGCCGCCCGTTGCCCAGCGGCCTCTACCTGGTGCGCGCCGCCGGCGGCGCGACGATCGAGATCCGCAAGGTCGTGCTGGCCAAGTAGCGGCGCGCCGCGCCGCGGAAGAAATTGTCGCGCCGGCCTCTTGGCAGGCCGGCGCGATTTCCTTATCATCAGTCAGCAGAAGGAGCGGTTGTGGGGTTCCCCTCGTGAGCCGCATGCCCCGCTCGAGACAGACGGGCTCCTGGTTGCGGTGCACAATAGATCCACGACGCTCCTTCTCAACATCGGCCGCCCAGCCTCGCCGGCGCACGCAGCCGGACCGACTTGACCCCTCGGGCCCGGCACTCGCCGGCTAGCGGGTGGGCCAACCGCCTTCCGGCGGATCAAGGGACCCGCCCTCATCCGGGAGCGGGTCCTCATCCTGAGGAGGCCACGCTCTTCCCGTGTCCGCATCCGCCGCCAAGCGCCGCGCCGCGCCAGGCGCGCCCGCGCTCGACAACGTCATCGTCGTGCTGAGCCACACCACCGAGCCTCGCAACCTCGGCGCCGCCGCGCGCGCCCTCAAGACCATGGGCCTGCGCCGGCTGCGGCTGGTCGCCCCGCGCGACCCTCTGGGAGCCGAAGCGCGCGCCGTGGCGCACGGTGCGGAAGAGATCCTCGAGCAGGCCGAGCTGTTCACGGACGTCCGCGCCGCGGTCGCCGACCTGCCGATCGTGGCCGGCACCACCTGCCGCCGGCGCCAGCTGCGCAAACACGCTCTGCTGCCGCCGCGCCAGCTCTGCGCCGACCTGGCGCGGCACGCGCGCAGCGGTCCGGTCGCGCTGCTGTTCGGCACGGAAAGGGTCGGCCTGTCCAACGACGAGCTGGACATGTGCCGCTACCTCAGCACGATCGACATGGCGCAGCCGCAGCCATCTCTCAACCTGGCCCAGGCGGTGATGCTGTACGCCTGGGAGATGCGGTCGGCCTGCCTCGCGGACGAGGCGGCCCTGGCCGCGCCGCGCGTGGAACCTGCCGCGGCCGCCCGCGCGCGCGTCCACCATCCACATCGCGGCACGCGCCTGCCGACGCAGTTCGAACTCGACATGATGCACGCCCATCTGGGAGAGGCGATGGCGGCGGTGGGCTACAGCGCGGCGGAGCAGCGCAAGTTCCTGACCTACCTGCGCCACCTGCACATGCGGGCGGGGATCGTCGACTGGGAGGTGCAGATCTTCCACCTGTTGGCGCGGCGCATCCTGGAGCAGACGGGCAAGCCGGCGTTCAAGGGCGTGTGACGGGCAGCCGGCGCAGCGCCTGCGCGCGCAGCGCCACCGGCGGTCGCGCCCCCGATCACGACGACGGGCCCAGGCCGTCGATCAACACGGTCACCTTGGCCAGCTCGTCCCGCAGCAGCGCCAGGCCGAGCGCCGCTGCGGTCAGGTCGCCGGCGCGCGCGGCTGCTTCCAGATCCATGGTGACCCTGTAGACGCGATCCGCGCCGAAGGTGCCGCTGGCCCCCTTGAGGCTGTGCGCCGCACGGGCGACCTCGTCGGCATCGCCGGCGGCCAGACCGCGCTCCATCGCCTCGATCTGCCGGGGGAAGTCATCGAGGAACAGGTCGCGCAGTTCGGCCAGGATCTCGGGCTCGCCGCCGAACTGTTCCAGCAGGCGGCTCTGATCGAGGATCGGCACCTCGGCCCCGGGCGAGCAAGGCTGCGGCATGCGGAACACCTCGGCTTTCGGTTCGAGTGGTCGCGGGCGGCATCGTGTTGTATATCGTCCGTCAGGCGGCGTCTTGAAGCGGTACTTTCAAGGGGTGGTCACCATGGAGATGTCATGGTCCCGGCGCCCGCCGGCGCGCGCGTTCGCCGTCGGGCTGGCGATGCTGGCGGCGGCTTCTCTGTCGGTCTGGGGCGGCGCCGGTTGCGGCCGCGGCGAGCGCAACGCGGCGGCTCAGCGCTCCGCCGCGGAAGAGCCGGCCGCGGGCGGCGGCGACGGGGATGGGAGCGCGCCCGCCGCCGATCAGGTGGCCGCCGCCTCGCACATCATCATCGCCTGGGCGGGCTGCGAGGACGCGCCGCCGCACATCACGCGCACGCGCGACGAGGCCGAGGACCTGATCCACCGCATCGCGGGCATGGTCCATCGGCCGGGCGCCGATTTCGAGCAGCTGGCCCGCACCTACACCGACGACGCGCGGGGCCGCGCCAACGGCGGCTACCTGGGCATCTTCCGCCGCGGCGACCTGGTGCTGGCCTTCGAACAGGCGGTTTTCGAGCTCGAAGTCGGCGGGGTCTCCGGCGTGATTGAGACCGAGTACGGCTTCCACCTGATCAGGCGCATGCCGGTCCTGCGCGCGCGGGCGCACCACATCATGATCGCCTGGGCCGGGGCCGCCCGGGCAACGCCGGCGGTCACGCGCTCCAAGGAGCAGGCTCGCGTCCTGGCCGCCGAGGTGCGCGCCCGCGCCCTCGCGTCCGGAGCCGACCTGTGCAAGCTGGCGCGGCAGTATTCGGACGATCTGGACAACAGCGCCACCTGCGGCTACCTGGGCGTGCTGCAGCCGGGATGGGTCAGCCCGGAGATCGACGAGGTGCTGTTCCGCCTGCGACCCAAGCAGGTGTCCGAGGTGGTGGAGACCGAGTACGGCTTCCACATCGTTTGGCGCGAACCGTGAATACGCCGGGCTAGTACGCAGGAAGGGGGCGACGGTCGTCGCCCCCTTCCCGCTTCGCCGCCGGGACCCTCGCAGGCGAAGGCCGGCCGGCTGCTCGCGTCGATGCCCCGCCCGGGGGCCACCGACCCGCTGGCACGGGCGGCGACCCCCATGGGCGGGAACGTCCGTCTACCGGAACAGGCTCTTGAACTCGCCCCAGGTCGGGCTCTCGGCGTCGACCAGGCTGGTCAACCGCGCCGTGAAGCCGTCGCACACGGTCAGCTCGGCGCTGCAGTCGGACAGCACCACGTCGCCGTACGCCGGGTGCGGCAGGATCTCGAAATCGACATGGCTGCCGAAGTCCTGCGGGGTCAGCACCGTCATGGTCGCGACCAGCACGGGATTGCCGAAGTAGCCGATGTAGCAGTCGGTGAAGCCGACCTCCACGCCTGCCTTCGGATCGCCGAACTGCACGCCTTGCGGGTAGACCGTCTGCACGAGCGTCAGGTCGGGGATCATGCCCAGCACGAAGGCCGCGCCGCCGACCGTCTGCTCGGTGTTGACCGCGATCACGTACAGCGTGTGCAGCTCGAAGTTGATGCCGCCGTACGTCTTGACGGTCTGCGTGGCGTCCTGGTCCCAGTACGCGCCGATGCCCTTGGTCTGCGCGGACGCGCCCGTCGCCAACCCGACGATCAGCAGCGCCAGCAGCGCACCTTTCCAAGTCTTCATCTCCGGATCCTTTCGGTTGAAGCGGATGCGGTCTCCGGCGCCGCTGCCTCGCGGAGCGCCACGGCCGCGGGTGAACCTGGCTGATTATCGGCAAGCGCCGTGCCTGCCTTGAGGGTGGACTTGGGGCGCGGCGCGGCCTGGCGCGCCCGGCCGCGGCGTGCAGGGGCGGGAAAGGGCGCAGGGGCGAGGGGATGCCCATGTGTGGGGCCGACGGCGCCCTCCCGCGGCCGGCTGGAGCCGCCGCCTCCGGCAGAACGCGCCCGGTCCGGCGGCGCTGCAGATGCCGGGCATCTTGCAGCGCGCCCGCGCCGCGGATTGCAAATCGGTATCAGGAGCAGCCGGGAAGGTCAGGGCAGGTAGAGGTCGATGGCGACCGCCGCCAACAAGACCACGCCTATCCAGGAGTTGAGAACGAAGAACGCCTGGTCGATGCGTCGCAGATCGCCGGCCCTGACCAGACGGTGCTCGTGCACCAGCAGGACGGCCATGGCGCCCACGCCGGCCAGCGATACTGGACCCAGGCCGGGAGCGCTCGCGAAAGCCAGCGCCAGGCAGATCACGGCGCCGGCGTGCAGCGCGCGCGCCCAGAGCAGGGCGCCGCGCACTCCCAGGCGGGCGGCGAGCGAATGCAGTCCGGCCGCGCGGTCGTAGTCGATGTCCTGGCAGCCGTAGATGGTGTCGAAGCCGGCCACCCACAGCGTGACACCCGCCGCCACGAGCAGCGGAAACGGCGCGAACGCGCCGGCGGCGGCCAGCCAGGCGCCGACCGGGGCGATCCCCAGCGCCAACCCCAGCCACAGGTGCGAGGCCGCCGTGAAACGCTTCGCGTACGAATACGACAGGATCGCGGCCAGCGCGACGGGCGACAGGGCGAAGCAGAGCGGGTTGAGGCGCCAGGCGGCCAGCACCAGCAGCGCCGCCCCGCCGGCGGCCACCGATGCCGCGCCGCGCACCGAGACGGCGCCGGTCGGCAGATGGCGGCCGGCGGTGCGCGGATTGCGGCGGTCGTGCTCGCGGTCGACCAGGCGGTTGAACGCCATCGCGGCGCTTCGCGCCCCGACCATCGCCACCACCACCCACAGCAGCACGCGCGCCGGCGGCCTGCCGGCGGTCGCGACCAACAGCGAGATCAGCGCGAACGGCAGAGCGAACAGCGTGTGCTCGAACTTGACCAGGCTCAAGTAGCGCGCCAGCAGGCTCACCGGGGAGATGCCCCCGGCGTGGCGCCATCGCCGTCCGCGCCCGGCACGGCGGCCTCCGCCCAGCGCGCGGTCAGGGCCGCCGGCACGCCCAGCTGGTCGCAGACACGCTGCACGATGAAATCGATCAGGTCGGCGATGGAGCGCGGGCGGTGGTAGAAGCCCGGCGCGGCGGGCAGGATCAGGGCCCCGCGGGCGCTCAGACGGGCCAGGTTTTCAAGGTGGTGGGTCGCCAGCGGCGTCTCGCGCGGAACCAGGATCAGCGGCCGGCGCTCCTTCAGGCAGACGTCCGCCGCGCGCAGCAGCAGCGTGTCGCTGGTTCCTGCGGCGATGCGCGCCGCCGTGCCCATCGAGCAGGGGCAGACGACCAGGCCCGCGCGCAGGGAGGAGCCGCTGGCCAGAGGCGAACCGAAATCCGCGCCGTCGTGCAGGGTCAGGCGGCCGGGCGCAGGGCCGGCGTGGGCGACCGCCGGCTCCTCGGCCGACCTCCCCGACGCTTTCAGCCCTGCCACCAGCTCCGCCGGCGACCTCCCCAGCTCGATCGGCGCGGTCTGCGCCACTGCGGGCGAGACGAGCAGATCGACGTCGCGCCCCGCGCGCAGCAGCACCTCGACCAGCCGGACGCCGTAGACCAGGCCGCTGGCCCCGGTCCAGGCTACCGCCAGCGGCGGCGGCGTCTCGGCACGCTGTGTCGGCTGCATGCCAGGTCCTTTCGCGGACACGCCGTCCCTCACCGGAGCCTCAGACCGGCCAGTTTGACGGCCCCGCGTTGATACCCGTCGGGGAAGAGAGAGGCCAATTCATCGATCTCCAATCCGTGCGCTTCGCAGGTCTCGAAGACCGAGGGAACCTTGCCCGTGGCGGCGAACCGATCACGCAGGAAATTAAGGACTTGCCAGTGCCGGTGCGTCAGGCCCGCCGGCATCTTCATCTCCTGAGCCTTGTGCAGCGCGTAGTCCATGTCCCACTCCGCGGGGTCGGCCAGGAAGCCGCGGACATCGACGCGGTAGATCTTCTCGGCGACGGGGGGACGGCCGGCGGACGGTTCGGCGCCGAGGGGCAGGAACGTCTCGTGGCGCATGTACTCCGCCCGCGGATCCAATCCCGCGAGCTTGCAGGCGCCCCGCCAGTAGCCGGTCGGAAACAGCTCCTTGAGATCGCGCAGCTTCAATCCGTTCTGGCGGCAGGTCTGGTAGATGAGCGGGCAGCGCCCGGTCGCCTCCAGCGCCTGCCGCAGAAAGCGCAGCACCTGCAGATGCCTTTCGGTCAACCCGCCCGTGACGCCGAACTGAGGCGCCATGTGCGCCGCGAAATCCTCCGTCCACTGCCGGTGATCGAGCAGATACCCCAGATCGTCCACCTCGTAGGTCTTGCCCCTGATCGTCAACATGGCCATGGCCGCCTCGTCCTTTCTCCAACCCGGTCTGTTATGCGCCGCCCGGCGCCGTCTTGGAACGCCACCCAATGTAATGCGTCGCACCGCCCGCGAGCCAGCCGCCCCGCGTTTCGACCGCGCCCCGTAAAGAGGCGCCGCCGCTGGCAGCGGCGGCGCCGGATGGTTCAGCGTCGGCGGCGTTGGGTTCCCCCGCGCGGGGCGATCCCACTCAGCCACACGGCGGTGCGGCCCCTCAACGCGGGGACGCCGCCTCCACCGAGCCGAATCTATCAGAACTCACTGGATCACCTCCTCAACGGGCGAACGACCCGCGGCGAGACCCAACTCGCCCGGCCCCTCGGGCCGCCCCGGCCGTCGGAGCCGTCGCACCAGGGTGCGAAACCGCTCCCACCAGCATACGGCGACGGCGGCAATTTGCACAAGTGGTGATTGTCCGGGGGCGGCCGGCGCCTGGCCCGCGGGCTGGCCGCACGAAGGAGGCCGGCGGCCCTCGTCCCGGTCCCGTTTTCGCCTGATCAGCGGCGATGCCCCACGGGCAAGGCCAGGAGCGGGTCCTCGGCGGCGGCGAGATTCAGCACGCGGGCCAGCTCCAAGTCCTCGAACGCGCCCACGATGCCGGCGCCAAGGCCCAGCGCTTCCGCCTGGAGGCAAACGTTCTGCGCCGCGTGCCCTGCCTCCATGTGGGCGTAGCGCACGCCGCGATCTCCATACTTCCCCGTCGACCGCTTGTAGATGCCCGCGATGATCAGGATCACCGGCGCCTCGGCCATCCATTCCTGGCGCAGGCATGCGCGCGCTATGGCCGCCCGCCGATCGCCCGCGACGGCCGGGGCAATGGTGTGACCAGACGGCCGATAGCGATAGACGCCGGCGCCGAGATCCGTCACCGATCCCTCGCCGACCGCGACGAGAATCTCCAGAGGGTAGAGCGCGCCGCCGGACGGCGCGGTCTTGAGTTCATAGCCCGCCTGTCGGCCCGTAATCCCGTATGCGGCCCAGAGCAGTTGGGAAAGCTGCGCCAGAACGAGCGGCCTCGCTGCGAACTCGCGGCAGGAGCGGCGCGCGGCCAGGGCCTCTTCGAGCGAGAAGTCGCTCGCGCCGCGAGGCGCCGGCAAGTTCACCGCGTCGCGGTCCATGGCTTCCCCCCCTGCGCTGTCCGCCGCGCCGGCGAGCGAGAGGCCGAGGATCAGCAAAGCGACCCAGCGACTTGATCCAGAACCCGCCCCCAGCGTGGACCGCCTCCACGCCACGGCCGGCGGATCGATCGCAGCGCCCTGACGTCGCATCGGCCTGCACGCTCTCGCTCAGCCCGCCGCGCCGCCCTGGCCGGCGCCCAGGGCCTTGCTGCGCTCGATCGACTGCAGGGCCAGGTACTTCTCGCCGAACTTGCGCAGGTTTTCCAGCTCGGTGTCGTACTGGTCGAAGTGGCGCTCTTCGTCGACCACCAGATCCTCGAACAGCTTCTTCGACACCGAATCGGCGGCCGCGGAGCACTCGTTGGCCCACAGGTTGTAGTCGCGGGCGCTCTCCTGCTCCATCTTGACCGCCAGCCGCAGCATCTCGGCCACGTCGTGGATCTTGGTCACGGCGCCGGACGCGGTCATCTCGACCTCGCCCTTCAGAAACAGGATGCGCTCGGCCAGACGCTCGATGTGCAACATCTCCTCGATGGCCGTGCGTTTGAAGAGGCCGGCCAGCAGGTCGAATCCCTGGTCATCGCAGTGAAAATGGAAGTGCATGTACTGGTGCACCGCGGACAGTTCGTCCGCCACCGCCTTGTTCAGCAGCTCGATGCTCTTCTCGTGCATGCCGCTCTCCTTTGCGCGGGCGGCCGCGACCGCCTCGGTCGGGTGGATCCCGTCTGGGTGACAAGGGCGAAGGTAATACCAGGGCGACTGCCCCCACAAGGCCGGACGCGGCCGGGCGCGCCGGGCGGAAAATGGCGCGCCGGCCCGGCCGGCGCCTGCTACAATCAGCAGCCTGCTGTCCTGACGCCGCCACCGCCCGCAGGCCGCGCGCCGGCGCCCCGCCGCGCGGGCGACAGCCGAGGAGTGAAGCATGATGCGCATCGCCGTTCTCATCGTCCTGACGGGGCTGCTGCTGCCCGTCGCGGACGCCCGTCCCGCCGCCGTGATCGCGCCGGGAGACAACCTGGTGGTCGAGGGAGTTCCCCCCATTGCCGCCTCGCTGGCCGAAAAGATCGGGCGCTACACCGAGATCCGCGAGGCCGATTTCCTTGATTGGCACCCCGTGAGGCGCGAGATGCTCATCGCCACCCGGTTCGGCGCCACCTACCAGATCCATCTGGTCAAGTCGCCGGGCGGCGCGCGGACGCAGTTGACCTTCTACAGGGAGCCGGTGCGCTGGGGCAGCTTCCAGCCGACGGTCGGGTCCTACTTTCTCTTCAGCCGCGACGTCGGCGGCGACGAGAACTACCAGCTCTACCGCTTCGACCTGGCCAGCGGCGACGTGACGCTGCTGACCGACGGCGCGTCGCGCAACCTGCCGGGCGTCTGGTCGCGCGCGGGCGACCGTTTCGCCTACACCTCGACGCGCCGCAACGGGCAGGACGTCGACCTGTGGGTGATCAACCCCACGCAGCCGGAAAGCGATCGGCTGGTCGTCGAGCTGGCCGGCGGCGGCTGGAGCCCGCTCGACTGGTCGCCGGACGACCGCCAGCTGCTGGTCGCCGAGTACATCTCCATCAATGAAAGCCATCTCTGGCTGATCGACGCCGAGACGGGCGAGCGCAGCGCGGTCACGCCGCGCGGCGACGGCCCGCCTGTCGCCTACGGCGAGGCGCGCTTCGCGCGCGACGGGCTGAGCCTCTATGCCACCACCGACCGCGAGTCGGAGTTCCTGCGCCTGGCGCGCCTCGACCTGGCCACCGGCCGGCACGACTATCTGACCAGCCACCTCGCCTGGGACGTCGAGCGGTTCGAACTGTCATGGGACGACGCGACCATCGCCTTCGTGACCAACGAGGACGGCGCCAGCGCGCTGCACCTGCTGGACACGCGCCGCCTGCGCGAGCGGCCGGCGCCGCAGCTGGCGCCGTGCGTGGTCAGCGGCCTGCGCTGGCACCGCGACAACCGCCACCTCGCCCTGGCCTGGGAGTCGGCCCGCGCGCCGGGCGACGTGCACGTGCTGGACACGCGCAAGGGCGTGCTGGCGCAGTGGACGCACAGCGAGACCGGCGGCGTCAGCGTCGAGGCCTTCCCCGAGCCGGAGCTGGTGCGCTGGCGCAGCTTCGACGGGCTGACGATCTCGGGCTTCCTGCACCGTCCGCCACCCGAGTTCACCGGACGCCGCCCGCTGCTGATCAGCATCCACGGCGGTCCCGAAGGGCAGGCGCGGCCCAACTTCCAGGCCCGCCTGAACTACCTGATCAACGAGCTGGGGATCGCCGTCATCCATCCGAACGTGCGCGGCTCGACCGGCTACGGCAAGACCTTCGCCCAGCTCGACAACGGCCTGCGGCGGGAGGACTCGTACCGGGACATCGGCGCGTTGCTGGACTGGGCGGCGCAGCAGCCCGAACTGGACTCCGACCGCATCCTGGTGATGGGCGGCAGCTACGGCGGCCACATGACCCTGGCCGTGGCCGTCAACTATCCCGAGCGCATCCGCTGCGCGGTCGACTACGTCGGCATCTCCCATCTGGCCACGTTCCTGGAGAACACCGCCGAGTACCGGCGCGACCTGCGGCGCGTGGAGTACGGCGACGAGCGTGACCCCGAGATGCGCGCCTTCATGGAGCGCACCGCGCCCCTGAACAACGCGCACAAGATCACCAAGCCGATGTTCATCGTGCAGGGGGGCAACGACCCCCGCGTGCCGCTGAGCGAGGCGGAACAGATGCTGGCGACGCTCAAGCGCATCGGCACGCCGGTCTGGTACCTGATGGCGAAGGACGAGGGCCATGGCTTCGCCAAGAAGCACAACGCCGATTTCCTGCTCTATGCGCTGGTGGCGTTCGCGCAGGAGTTCCTGCTCGGGTCGTAGAACGGGCGTTTCCGAGGCCCGGAAGGGAGAACCGTGAGCGACCGCGGCCGCGTCCCGGTCTGGCTGTGCGCGTTCTTGATCGGCGCCGCCGTTGGTCTGTTCGACGCGTTGGCCTTCTTTCTGCACCCGGCGCCGGCGGTCTGCCTGCTGTTCTCCCCCCCGCTCTACGGCCTGGCCGCGCTTGGCGTCTACTCGGCGGCGCGTGCAATCCCGCGCGCTCCCTCGGGCCTGGCGCTGGGCCTGGTCTGCGGCCTGTTCGTCCTGTTCTTCGGCGGCTACTTCGTGACGACCTCGACTGCGCCGCCCCTGCAGACGGCGGCCGGGCTGCTGCTGGGACTGGCGGCCGCGGTCTGCCTGGCCGGCGCGGCCGCCGCCCTGGGCTGGCGTCTGGAGCGCAGGCTGACGGCCGAGCGCGGCGGCCCGCACTCCGGCGCCCGGCGCGCGGCCGCCCTGATGATCACAGCGGCGCTGCTGCTGGCCTACCCCGCGCTGGCCGCCCGTCACCTTCTGCGCGACGGGCGGCACGATCCGAAGGCCGGGCCGCCGCCGCGCGGTTTCGTGTTGATCTCGCTGGATGCCGCCCGCGGCGATCGCATCTCGGCCCTCGGCTATCCCCGGCCGACGACGCCGTCGATCGACGCCCTCGTCGAACGCGGCGCGGCCTTCAGCCGCGCGTACGTGCAATCGCCCTGCTCGGCGCCCGGACACGCCTGCATGCTGACGGGCCTGCCGCCGCTGGCGCATGGGGTGTTGGCCAACACCGGGGTGCTTGACGGCGAGGTTCTGACCATCGCCGAGCGCTTGCGCGCGGCCGGCTTCCACACCGCGGCCTTCCTGGACAACTACTACCTGGACGCGCGCTTCGGCTTCGACCAGGGCTTCGAGGTCTTCATCAACCAGCACCGGGCCGCGCGCCTGCGCGGCTGGCATCCGCGACACTTGCTGCGCGGAACCGCCCTGTACCACGCCTGCCATCGCCTGGCGCGCCGCCCGGGCCAGCCGACCGACGACACGCTGGCGGGCGCCATCGCCTGGCTGCGCCATCGTCCCCCCGGAGATTTCTTCCTCTTCCTGCACATCATGGACCCGCACAGCCCCTACGAGGCGCCAGCCGATCTGCGAGACCGTTTCTACGTGCCCGACGGCGATCCCGTGCGCGACACCGAGGCGCTGCGTCGCCGCCTGGATCGGCTGACCGACAGGGAGGTCGCCGCGCTGCGCGACCTCTACGACGCCGGTGTGGCCCTGGCCGACCGCAAGGTGGGCCGCCTGACGGACGAGCTGCGCCGTCTCGGGCTGTTCGACGCGACCTTGATCGTGGTGACCGCCGACCACGGCGAGGTGCTCTACGAGAAGGACCGGACCTTCGACCACGGCCTGATCTGGCAGGGCAGCCTGCACGTGCCGCTGGTCATCTCGTATCCCGAGGCGGTGGCGGCCGGGCAGGTGTGCGACGCTCCGGTGCCTGCAACCGCCCTGGTCCCGACCGCCTTCGCGTTGCTCGACGTGCCCTACGCCGAACAGGCGCCGCCGAACGCCGCGCCGCCGGCCGGCCCCGGCGGCGCCGGCGCCGCAGCCGTTTTCCACACTCCACTGCTGCGCGACGGCCGGCCTGTCGCCCCGCCCGACTCCGCCCTCGTCTTCACGCTGACCGGCGTCCGGGAAGTCGACCTCGCCGCCGCGATCGGTCCTCGTTTCAAGCTGGTGGCGCACCAGGACAGCCTGGCCGGCTTCTACGATCTGGCGGAGGACCCGACCGAGCAGCGCGACCTGCGGCCATTGCTGGCGTCCGGCGGAGCGCCCCCCGGTTGGCTCAGCGAGGCCGAACGCATGCAGGCCGAGCTGGCATCCTGGCTGGAGATGTCGGCGCGGCGGGCAGTCGCGGCCGCCCGGCGCGCGCTCGCCGATGCCGACCTCGAAACCAGACGACGCCTGCGCGCCCTGGGATATGTGGACTGAGCGTTTGACCCCGGACCTCCCGATCGGCTAGGCTGGCTGCTCCAGCCGCAGCTTCCGGTCGCTGGTCGAGGATGGGGCTCGCATGCGCTTCCGGCGGCGGATCGACGCGCTTGATGAGGTCTTCGCCTACGTCGACGGCTTTCTGGCCGATCGCCGCGTGGAGGGGGCCGCCGCCTTCGCGGTGCGCCTGGCGGTCGAGGAGCTGTTCACCAACCTGGTGCGCCACGGTCCCGGCGGCCGCGATTTCGTGGAGATCGGCCTTGAGTCCGCGCCCGGCCGCCTGACCATGCGCCTGCGGGATTTCGACACCCAGCCTTTCGATCCGCACGAAATCGCACCGCCGGATCTGTCGGTGCCGCTGCGCGATCGGCGCAGCGGCGGGCTGGGCCTGCACCTGCTCCGCAACCTGGTCGACCAGCTCGACTACGAATTCGCGGAGGGCACGCTGTCCGTCACCGCGGTCAAGAACCTGGAGGGGCCGGATGTTCGAGATTGAGCGCGCGGAGGAAGGACGGATCATGCTGCGCGGGCGCCTGGACGCCGCGCAATCGGAGAAGGCCCGCGCCGTGTTGAACACCGTGCTCGCCAGCTGCACGCTCGATTTCGGCGCGCTCGACTATATCTCGAGCGCCGGCCTGGGGGTCTTGCTCGGGGCGCAAAGGAGGTTGAGCGCGTCGGGCCAGGGGCTCGTGCTGCAGAACATGAACCAGCACGTGCGGGAGCTGTTTCGGATCGCCGGCTTCGACCAGGTTTTCGAAATCAGGTAGCGATCCACCAACCATCCGCCGGGCGGCGTGTATTTATGTCCGACATCGACGCCAATCTGGTCGCGCGGTGTCGCGAAGGTTCCACGGAGGCCTTCGCCGCGCTCGTCGAACGCTACGAGCGTGTCATCTACAACCTGGCGCTGAGGATGGTCAGGAACCGTGACGACGCCGCCGACATCACCCAGAACGTGTTCGTCCAGGCCTACGAGAAGCTGGACACCTTCGACCCGTCGTACCGGTTCTTCAGCTGGCTCTACCGCATCGCGGTCAACCAAACTCTCAACTTCCTCGGCCGCCGCAGGCGCGGCGAAGCGCTGGACGAGGAGATGCCGGACGCCCGAGCCGCCACTGACGCGCAGTGCGTGCACAACGAGGCGGTGGCGCACATCCAGCGGGCGCTGGCCGCTCTGCCGTCGGCCCAGCGTCTGGTGCTGGTGCTGCGGCACTTCCTCTTCTTGTCCTACGGCGAGATCGGCCGCATCCTGGACATACCGGAGAAGACGGTCAAGTCGCGGCTCTTCACGGCCAGGCAACATCTCAAGGACGCCCTGGTCAAACAAGGATACGCGTGATGATACCGCAGCGGTACCTCGAGCTCATGCACGGTGAGATCGACGGTGTCAACACGCCCGCCGCCAGCGGCGAGCTGCAGGGATATCTGGAGGCGCACGCGGAAGCGCGCGCCCATTTCCACGACCTCAAGCGCACTGCCGCGGCCCTGGCCGCCATGCCGGACGAGCAGCCGCCGGCCTACCTGCGGGGCCGGATCCTGACGGCGATCGACGAACTCGCCGCCGCGCGCCGGGAACGCCCGCGCCCGGCGGCCGTGCGGTTCCCGCGGCTGCCGGGCCCGCGGCCGGCGCTGCGCTACGCGGTCTGCGGCGCGGCCGGGCTGGCGCTGGGATTGGTGCTGGCGCTGGCGTTATCCCGCCCCTTTTCGCCCCGCGCCCCGGAAGACTGGGCGGCGCTCCACGGCGCTCTGCACGGGCAGTGGCCGGACGGCGCCGCGGGGCCGACCGCGGACGTGAGCGCGGCGGGCGTGACCGGCGGCGCCCGCGTCGCTCGGCTGGGCGGGGAGTGGGTCGCCGTGCAGATCGATCTGGAGGCCGAGCCCGCCCTCGCCCCGCTCGCGGTCGAGGTCGGCCATCCGTCCGCCGTCTCCTGCGGCGGCGTCTGGGGACTGAGCGGCGTTCCCGCGGCCCTGAGCGCCGAAGGGGGGCGGGTGCGTTTCGACCATCAGGGACGGAGCCGCTATCTCGTCTTCTTCCGGGACACGGGAGCGGCGAGGACATCGTACGACCTGGCCCTCAAGCGCGGCGGCGAGATGCTGGTCCAGCGACGGCTCGCCCCGCCGTCCGGCTAGACCGGCAGGCCGCAGGAAGAGTGTTCGCGCGGACGTGGGGGAGCACGAGATTTCCCCCAACCAATCAAGGGCAACGGTGTAGTTCGGATCACAGGCATAGCGGGAGATACCAGGCAAGAACGGAGGTTTGGTTATGCGAGGCAACAAGTGGTGGTTGGGCGGGCTGGCGGTAATCGGCGTGGCCGTCATCGGCTACTTTGCCTTCTTCTACCCCCCCGCCAAGCAGGAGAGCCAGGAGATGCTGGGGACGATCGGCGCCGTGGAAAAGTACCGCGCCGATCAGATCGCCGAACAGGACGTGACGGTGGCGGGGGCCGAGGGGGCGGCCGGCGCGGCGGGCGCCGAGGTGACGCCGGATATCCTGGCCGACATCCTCGAGCGCGCCAGCGTGCAGGAGAAGGCCGCGTTGTTCGAGCGCGCCAATGTGCAGGAACGCGCCGATCTCTAACGCGCGGCTGAATGTGCAGGAGCGCGCCGCGCTGGCCGAGCGCCTGACGCCGCAGGAGAAGTCCTTCTTGTTCGAGCGCCTGAACGTGCAGGAGCGCGTCGACCTGTTCGGGCGCGCCGATCCGGGCGTGCAGCTGGCGGTCGCCGATCGCGCCAAGGTCAGCCTGGCCGCGCTGGGCCAGATGGCGGTGCAGGAGCGCGCCAACGTGGTCCAGGAGCGCGCCAGCGTCCAGGAGAAGGCCGCGCTCGTCGACCGCATGACGCCGCAGGAGCGGGTCAATCTGCTGGACCGGATGGACCTGCAGGCGCGGGCCGACCTGATGGGCAAGGTCGACCTGCAGGGCAAGGCCTTCCTGTGCGAGCGGCTCAACGTCCAGGAGCGGGCCGCGGTCATGGGCCGCGCCACGCCGCAGGAGCGGGTCAATCTGATGGACCGCGTCTCGCTGCAGGGGAAGTCCTACCTTTTCGGCCGCCTGGACGTGCAGCAGAAGGCGTCGCTGTGCGAACGTCTTGACGTCCAGGAGAAGGCGGCGCTGTGCGAACGCGCCAGCGTGCAGGAGCGCGCCGACATGTTCGCCCGGATGACGCCGCAGGAGCGCGCGGCCGTCGCCGAGCGGATGTCGCTGCAGGAGAAGGTGGCGGTGTTCGAGCGCGCCAACCTGCAGGAGCGCGTCGATCTGTTCGGACGCGCCGACCGCGCCCTGCAGGAGGCGGTTCTGGCCCGCGCCAGCGTCAACCTGGCCGACTACGGGCGCCTGTCGCTGCAGGAGCGCGCCAACGTGATGGAGCGCGCCAACCTGCAGGCGCAGGAGAAGGTCGCTCTGTTCGAGCGCGCCAACGTGATGGAGCGCGCCAACCTGCAGGCGCAGGAGAAGGTCGCTCTGTTCGAGCGCGCCAACGTGCAGGAGCGGGCTGACATCATGGCCCGCGCCAGCCTGCAGGAGCGCGCCGACCTGTTCGGCCGCGCCGACATCCAGGCGCGCGCCAACGTGCTCGACCGCATGAACGTGCAGGAGAGGGCGGCGCTGATGGAGCGCGCCACGCCGCAGGAACGCGCCAACGTGATGGAGCGTGCCTCGCTGCAGGAAAAGGCGGCGCTCATGGACCGCGTCTTCGCGACGCAGCTGTAACCAGCGGGACGCTGGTATGTCGGCGGGGGTAGCCGGCAGTGAAGGGCGCCGCGGTCCCTGGCCGCGGCGCCCGGATCAACCCGGGCCGCAAGGCCGGCCACGCGCCGGCCGGACCGGCCCGCGCCGTGACCACGCGGCCGCTCGGGCGAGGCGGCCGCGTGGCCGGCCGTTTGGGCCGCTCGCCGTCCTGCTGCTGCTGTCGGTCCTGTCCCCCCTGCTTCCGCTCTCCCCGGCCGGCGCCGCGGCCGAGCTGTCGTTCCCCTACCGCTCGCTGCGCACCGGTGACATCCGGCTGGTGTTCTACGACAGCGAGCATCTCTACCTTGCGCCGCATCTGGTGCGCTGCTTCGAGAATTCGATGCGCTTCCACCGCCGGCTGTTCGACTACACGCCCAGCGAAGAGGTCACGGTCTTCCTCAACGACGCCGACGACTTCGGCTACGCCGGCACCACATCCATCCCGAACAACTACCTGACGCTCGGCATCGAGCCGTTCGAGTACGTCTACGAGACCTGCCCCACCAACGAGCGCTTCAACTGGGTGATGATGCACGAGCTGCTGCACGTCGCCGCCTCCGACCAGGCGGCGGGCAGCGATCGCTTCTTTCGTCGCCTGTTCCGGGGCAAGGTCGCGCCGATCGCCGAGGATCCCATCTCCATTTTCTACAGCTACCTGACCACGCCCCGCCGCTACGCGCCGCGCTGGTACCACGAGGGTCTGGCCGTCTTCATGGAGACGTGGATGGCCGGCGGCATCGGGCGCGCGCTGGGCGGGTACGACGAGATGGTGTTCCGCGCCATGGTGCGCGACGGCAGCTTCTTCTACGACGTCGTGGGCATCGAGTCGGAGGGCACCACGATCGATTTCCAGCTGGGCCAGAACGCCTATCTGTACGGGACGCGCTTCATGAGCTACCTGGCGCTGCATCACGGCCCGGAACAGGTGGTGGCGTGGGCCCGGCGCGGTCCCGGCGACAAGCGCTATTTCTCGTCCCAGTTCCGGCATGTCTTCGGCCTGCCGCTCGAGGAGGGGTGGGGACGCTGGATCGCCTTCGAGCACGACTGGCAACGCGCCAACCTCGACACCATCCGCGCCCACCCCGTCACGCCGTGGCGCGACCTGTCGCCGCGCGCCCTCGGTTCGGTGTCGCGTCCGTATTTCGACGCGCAGCGCCGGCTGCTCTACGCGGCGGTCAACTATCCGGGCGAGTTCGCCCACATCGCCGAGATCGAGGTCGACACCTGGCGGCGGCGCAAGATCTGCGAGGTCCCCACTCCCGCGATGTACTACGTCTGCAGCCTGGCCTGGGACGAGGCCGCGGGCGTGCTGTTCTACACCACCGACAACAGCCGCCGCTGGCGCGACCTCAACGCGGTGGACATCGCCAGCGGCAAGACCCGCCGCCTGCTCAGGAATTGCCGCATCGGCGACCTCGCCTTCGACCGCGCCTCGCGCGCGCTCTGGGGCGTGCAGCATCACAACGGCAAGACCCGCCTGGTGCGCGTGCCGCCGCCCTATGACGACTGGCAGGAGCTGTTGCTGCTGCCGTACGGCAGGGATCTGTTCGACATCGACGTCTCGCCGGACGGCCGCTGGCTGTCGGGCACGCTGGTGGATGTCACCGGCCGGCAGCGTCTGATCCGCATGGACATCTCCCAGCTGCTCGCCGGCGACACCGGCTACGAGGCGCTGTGGGAGTTCAAGGACAACATCGCCGCCAACTTCACCTTCACGCCCGACGGCCGCCACCTGGTCGGCACCTCCTACTACACCGGCTGCTCGAACGTTTTCCGCTTCGACCTGCAGGAGAAGAAGCTCGAGGCGCTCAGCAACGCCGAGACCGGACTCTTCCGGCCGATCGCGGCCGGCCCGGACTCGCTGATCGCCTTCCGCTACACCGGCCAGGGGTTCGTCCCGGCCATGATCCCCGCCGCGCCTCTGGAGGATGTCAGCGCCATCCGCTATCTGGGGCAGGCGGTGGTGGCGCGGCATCCGGTGGTCAAGAGCTGGATGCTGGGCTCGCCGGCCGCGGTCGAAATCGACACCACGAGCTTCGCGCCCAGCCCCTACAACGGCCTGCGCGAGCTGCGGCTGATGTCGGCCTACCCCATCGTCGAGGGCTACAAGGACCACGCCGCGGGCGGCGTGCGCCTGAACTTCATGGACCCCGCCGGACTGAACGCCCTCGACGCCGCCTTCACCTGGTCGCCGGGGGGCGGCCTGCCCGATGATCAGCGCCCCCACGCGCGCCTGCGCTACCGCCGGTTCCCCTGGACGGTCAGCGCCTCGTGGAACCGCGCCGACTTCTACGACCTGTTCGGCCCGACCAAGACCGGCCGCAAGGGCACGTCCCTGGCCGCCGGCTACGACTTGCCGCTGGTGAGCGAGTCGCCGCGCGCGCTCGACGCCAGCTTCGGCCTGGCGGCGCACCGCGGTCTGGAGCGCTTGCCCGCTTACCAGAACATCGCCACCGACTTCGGCGAATTCTATACCGGTTCCGCGGCCCTGGCGTATTCGCGGCTGCGCAAGACGATCGGCGGCATCGAGCCGGAAAAGGGCATCGCCTGGGGGCTGTCGCTCGACGGCACCGCCGTCAAGGGCGACGTCTACCCCCAGCTGTCAGGCACGCTGGATGTCGGCTTCCTGCTGCCGTGGGACCACTCCTCGCTCTGGCTGCGCACGGCCGGCGGGCAGGCCTTCGGCGACCGCGACAGCCCCTTCGCCGCCTTCTATTTCGGCGGCTTCGGCAACAACTGGGTCGACCACCGCGAGGTCAACCGCTACCGCGAGTGGTACAGCTTCCCGGGTCTGGAGCTGAACGAGGCCGGCGGGCGCAACTTCGCCAAGAGCATGCTCGAATGGACGCTGCCGCCGCTGCGCTTCCGCCGGGTCGGCGTCTCGGCGCTCTACGCCAACTGGGCTCGTCTGGCCCTGTTCGCGCACGGACTGGCCACCGATCTGGACCGCGGCGCGCAACGGCGCGAATGGCTGGGCCTGGGCGGACAGCTCAATCTCAAGCTGGTCGTCTTCTCCTCGCTGGAGTCCACGCTGTCGCTCGGGTACGCTATGGCGATAGCGGACGGCCGCCGGCCCGCGGACGAAGTGATGGCGTCCCTCAAGATCCTGCGCTGAGCGCCGGTAAGACGGCGGCGCAGGCGGCGGCGGCGCCGCGCCGGCCCCGCCGCCGCGACGGCCCCGCCGCCTCCGGGAGGGACATGCCAGCCGCCCCGCTCTTCTCCGGCGCCGACCTGCTCGCCCGGAGCGCCGCCAGCCTGCTGCCGGTGGTCGTCTTCCTGGCGTCCCTGATCCTGCTCGACAGCTACAAGCTCGTCTCGGCGCGCGCCGTGCTGCGGGCGATCGCCGCCGGTCTGCTGGCCGCGCTGGCCGGCTGGCTGCTCAACACCATCGTCTGGCGCCTGCTCGGCTGGCCCCTGACGCAATACAGCCGCTACGCCGCGCCCCTGCTCGAGGAGACGCTCAAGGCGCTGTACCTCGTCTGGCTCTTCCGCTCGCGGCGGATCGGCTTCCTGGTCGACGCGGCGATCCTCGGCTTCGCGGTCGGCGCCGGCTTCGCCATCATGGAGAACCTGGCCTACCTGGGCGCCCTGCAAGGGGCCGGTCCCTTCGTCTGGGTGATGCGCGGCTTCGGCACCGCGGTCATGCACGGCGGCGCCACCGCCCTGCTGGCCGTCGTCGCGCAGGGCCTGATCGAGCGCGGCGACGACGGCGGCCGCGGGGGGCCGACGGCCGTCGCGCTGCTGGCCGGGCTGGCGCCGGCCGTCGCCATCCACTCCCTCTACAACCACTTCCTGCTCCCGCCCGCCTGGTCGGCGCTGGCGCTCGTCGGCGGCATGCCGCTGGTGATGCTCGCGGTCTTCTGGCGCAGCGAGCGCGCGCTGTCGCGCTGGTTGGGGGTCGGCTTCGACGCCGACGCTCGCCTGCTCGAGATGATCGGCAGCGGCCGCATCGAACAGACGCGCCTGGGCCGCTACCTGCTCAATCTGCGCGCCCGCTTCCCCGGCGAGGTCGTGGCCGACATGCTCTGCCTGCTGAGGCTGCACCTGGAGCTGTCGATCCACGCCAAAGGGCTGCTGCTGATGCGCGAGGCGGGCTTCGATCCGCCGCCCGCCCCCGACACGCGCGAGCGCTTCGTCGAGCTGCGCTACCTCGAGCGCAGCCTCGGACCCACCGGCCGCCGCGCCGTGGCGCCCATGCTGCGCTGGAGCCGCCGCGAGCTGTGGCAGCTGCACATGCTCGGCCGCGGCTGAAACCACGGGCGGGGATTCACCGATAGCAGTTCTTCACCGCGCTCCACGTGGCGGCGCCGGCGTCCGTCGTCTCGCAGGCCGGGTCGTTGACGGCCAGATTGTTCAGCACCTCGAGGTCGTGCAGTTCGAAGCGACAATCGCGCGCCATCGAATGCGGAGCCAGGATCGTGATGGCCCCCGCGGCGTCGCCGGTGATCACGCACCATTGGCTCAAGACCAGGATCCAGCCGTCGGGACAGCCGGTCAGCACGAGATTCCACTCGGTCGTGTCCGGAGGGTACTCGGAGATGATGAGGTCGGCGACCTGCGGATGCAGCGCCGGCCGGGCCGACAGATCCAGTTCGGTGGGGAACCGGAAACGCAGGGTGAGGTAGGCCAGGCCCGTGTCGGGCGGCACCCAGGCCCAGACATGCTGGCGGAAGCCGGCGCCCGGCGCGCCGTTCACGCAGGTTAGCGTGCGCTCTTGATCGGCATAGATCCCGACGCGAAATCCCTCCGTCACGGCCGACCCTGGCGCCGCCGCCAAGCCGGCGGCCAGCGCGACGGCGCCGAGGCCGGACAGCGCCGCTCCGCGGCGGCCTCGCCCGAGGCGCGCCAGCCTTGGCTGTCGGTGCTTATCGTTCGCCTTCTGCACGCGGATCCGCCAGCCCCGAAAAGGGATTCTCGCCCCCCTCGACTTCCTGGGATGCGGATCTTACGACAGCTTGGCCCGGTCGGCCAGCCGGCCGCTTCTGGCCGGCCGGCCGGTCGAACAGCACGCAGACCACCAGCCCCATTCCCTGTTCTTTTCTGGATTGCCGGGGCGAGGCGACCTGCGCGGCAATCGCCGCGCCCCCGCCGAACTCACCTGTATATGGCCTTCAGCGAGCCCCAGGGCATGGCCTCCAGCGGCGTGGGGTTGCAGGCGCTCGGTTCGGACGCGATGCGCGTGCCGGCCGCCTCGACGCGCATGCAGGATTCCTCGACGAATTCACACAGCTCGCCGACGTACGTGGTGCTGATGATGGCGGTCGATTCATACGTGTCGCCCGTGCGGACGGCGGAGAATTCCCATGTGTACTGCGCCGTGCAGCCGGGGTAGACCTCCTCCTCGCCGCTGCACTGCAACGTCAGCGAGCTGCCGTCGGCCGAGCTGGTGCAGTCGAGTTCCATGCCCTCATCGAACTCGAAATCGATCGCCTGATCCGTGCAGAGGGTATCCAGATAGCTATCGCTGAAGAACAGCAATCCCGATTCGCAGTCGAACACCTCGCTGACCACCTCCCAGATGCCGGACCATTCGGCTGGCGTGATCACGTCCGGGGGCGCGTTCAGGCTGAAACGGCCTTCAAGCTGCGGCGCCCGTAAGGCCAGCGCCGGCGCGGCCCCCGCCAACAGGATGGCGGCGATCATGGACAGCATTGTCAATGCGCGCATTGGTTCCTCCTCGATTGTCACAACGAACCGGCGGCCCGGCCGCCTATTCGGCCAGAGCCACCCCGGGCGGCGGCTCCTGCAAGGCCAGGTTGTCCACCACCGCGAGGTAGATCCTCATCGCCAGGGGCAGATCGTGGTACTGCCGTTCGCGGGCATACACCGTCGTCAGGCCTTGCAGCTTGAGCGCCACGCGGATCGATCCGTCATGGATGCGAATCCACACCATGGCCTCGTCCTCGCCGCCGTGGTGCGCGCGGTTGCCCGCGAACACCAGGTGGCCGCTGATGGAATCGACCGGCCCGACGACATCCAGGTTCCGCAGGAGCGCCGGCAACGCCTCGGCCGGCATGAGCGCCGCCAGGGTGTCCTGCACCGCCGGTTCGGCCAGGATCTCCTGGTGGCGGTAGGTGCCGATCAACGGTGCCAGGTGCCCCAATCCCCCCTGCTTCAAGTCCAGGGCCCAGGCCGCCGGCCCCCAGAGGTTCAGGGCCAGCCACGCGGCCGCGGCGCTCGCCGCGCCCCGACTCATGCCGAGGTCGCCGTCTGCCCGTGCAGCATCGCCACGGCGCTGCGGACGCGGAACGCCCGCATCAGGAACCAGACACCCAGGCCGACGAAGAGCAGACCGATGCCGAGAACCGGGATGAGCGGGATGCCCAGCACGATCAGCAGCGCCGATCCCGCCATGAACATGGTCGTGGGGGGGTGGTAGCTGGCGCCCGTCGTCAGGTTGCGCAAGGCCAGCGCCTCCAGCGTGCCGTTCTTCTCCGCGCCCGCCGCGGCGATCTGGTCGCCCTCGCTGATGGAAGGCAGCGTGCGCGAGCGGAACAGCACCGGACGGTTGTCCAGGCGCATGCTGACCAGCTGATTCTTGATGGCGACAGGCCCCTGCCTGGCCGTGGCGGCATAGGAGTAGTCGGAACCAAGACTGACCGCCGAGGCGCGTCCGGTCACAAGCATCAACGCCATCTTCTCTCCCTCCTTGCACCATCGCAATATAAAGGATGACAAAACTCTTGATTTTCAGGCTACCATGCGCCGACAAGGGAAGGCAATTAAAAAAGGATCGAATTCGGCTGATTATCGCCCGCCGGAGGGGCGGCCTTCAGCGCCGCCCGGCGCATAGGTGCGCCACGCCCAGGGTCATCCGCTCGGCGGCGACCTGGCGCAGGCCGCTCTCGCGCATCACGGCGCAGAATTCCGCGACCGTCAGGAAGCGGTCCACGCTGGCGGGCAGGTAGCCGTAGGCCGCGCCGTCGCGCGCCAACAGGCGTCCCAGCCAGGGCAGGACCAGGCCGAGCCACCAGCGCAGCGGGCGCGGCGGGCCGCGCTGGTCGCCTGCCGCGCCGGGGTCGTCGCGAAAGAACTCGAGCACCAGCAGCTGGCCGCCCGGCCGCAGCACGCGCATCAGCTCTCGCACCCCGGCCGGCACGTCGGCCAGGTTGCGCACGCCGAACGCGGTCACGACGGCGTCGCAGCTGGCGTCGGGCAGAGGCAGGTTCAGGGCGTCGCCCGCCAGCAGGACCGAGCTCCGGGGGACCGCTCCCGGCGCCGCGTGCTCACCGCCCAGCCCCTTGCGCCGCGCCAGCGCGAGCATCTCCGGGCAGAAATCGGCCGCCAGAAGCAGGCGTCCCTTGCCGGCGCGCAGGCAGGCCAGGGCCAGGTCGCCGGTGCCGGCGCAGGCGTCGAGCACCTCCCAGACGTCGCCGTCCAGGCGCGCGGCGAGACGCCGGCGCCAGCGGCGGTCCAGGTTGAAGCTCAGCAGGTGGTTCATGGCGTCGTAGACGCGTGCGATGCGGGCGAACATGCCCCGCACCGCGGCGGCGTGCGCGCCGGGGTCGCGGACCGACCAGGAGGCGGGGTCGCGGTCGTGGACGGCGCTCATGGACGGGACAGCCGCGCCAGCAGCGAGGGCCAACGCTGATCCACCAGTCGTTTGACATCCTCGCGCATCTGGATCACGGGCGGCCACTCCCGCTCGTAGCCCTCCTCGCCCGGCCACTTGCGCGTGGCGTCGATGCCCATCTTGCCGCCGATCAGGGGGCGGCTGGTCGTGTGGTCGAGCTGATCGACGGGGCCGGTCACGAAGAAGCTGTCGCGCTGGGGGTCGACGGAGTTGCTGGCGCGCCACAGCGTCTCGTACGGATCCTGAACGTCGACGTCCTCGTCGACGACCACGATGACCTTGCTGAACATCATCTGCCCCATGCCCCACAGAGCGTGGCACACCTTGCGCGCCTGCCCGGGGTAGCGCTTGCGGATCGACACCAGCGCCAGGTTGTGGAAGCAGGCGGCGACCGGCAGGTGCAGATCGACGATTTCGGGCAGGGCGGCGCGCAGCAGCGGCAGGAACAGCCTTTCGGTGGCCCAGCCCAGCACGCCGTCCTCCATCGGCGGCCGGCCGACGATCGTGGTCAGGTAGAGCGGCTCGCGCCGACTGGTGATCGCGGTCACATGCAGGACGGGGAACTGCTCCGGCAGGGAGTAGAAGCCGGTGTGATCGCCGAAGGGACCCTCCACGCGCCGCTCGCCGGGCTCGACATACCCTTCGATGACGAAGTCGGCTTCGGCCGGCACCAGCAGGTCGCTGGTGACCGCGCGCGTGAAGGCGATGGGCTGCCCGGTCAGGAACCCGGCCAGCAGCGCCTCGTCGATGTCGTCGGGCAGCGGCGCCGTGGCGGCGTAGGTCAGCGCCGGCGGCCCGCCGATGGCCGCCGCCACCGGCATGCGTTCGCCGCGCTTCTCATACAGCGCGTGGTGCGCGGCGCCGGTCTTGTGCACCTGCCAGTGCAGGCCGGCGGTGCGGCCGTCGTAGACCTGCATGCGGTACAGACCGATGTTGCGCCGGCCGCTTTCCGGATTGCGCGTGATCACCAGCGGCAGCGTGATGTAGGGGCCGCCGTCGCCCGGCCAGGTGGTCAGCACCGGCAGCAGGTCGAGCAGGCCCCGGCGCTCCAGCTCGGCCCCCTGCACCACCACCTGCTGGCACGGCCCGCGCCCCACCTGTCGCGGCAGGGCGCTGCCCCACTCCTTGACCTTGCCCAGCAGCCGCAGCTTTTCCCACAGCCCGTCGGGCGCCCCGGCCGCCAGCGGCTCCTCGATCTTGCGCACCGCCTCCTCGACGTCCTGGACGCCGAGGGCCCAGGCCATGCGCCGCCGCGAGGCGAACAGATTGATGACGGCCGGCACCGGACGCCCCGCGGCGTCGAGTGCCTGCTGCGTGCGTCCGGCGGCCGCGCCCAGGGGGCCGGGACGCGGATTCTCCAGCAGCAGCGCCGGCTTCTCGCCCGCCTTGACGAAGCGGTCGGCCAGCTCGCTGATCTCGAGATAGGGGTCGACCGGCTCGGCGACGCGGATCAGCTCGTCCCGCTGCTCGAGGAAGCGGCAGAACGAAAGCAGATCACGCACGGGCGGAGCGTCGGACATGCGGCTCCCCGGGAGGGCGGAAGGGTGGCTCGATACGCCGTATCAAGGCGCGCCTGCCAAGCAGCGGCCAAGGTATCAGAGGCGCGGCGCGCGGGCAACCGGCGGGCCGCGAAAGCCGCCGGCGGCAGCGGCGATGGCACCGGGCGGGCGGCGATCCTGATCAGGGCGATGGTCCAGACGAGACAGACCGCGCAACCCGTCAGGACGACGGCGCCAGCGATCAGCAGCAGGAAGGGCTGGTCCGGCATGACGCCCCCTCGTTCACCGGCGGGTGGGGAGATGCCGGCGCGGGCGAGCTGGCTGTCATGAAGGTCGGGAAATGCGGCCCGGGGAGCAAGGGGACGGACGCCCCGGGACGGCTGCAACCGACGACGCGAAAGTCGCTGGCCGGGGCGTCGAGGGGCGCGGTATAAGAGACGCCTGGCGATCACGGGGCGGCGCGGACGCGATTGCCGCCCGAAGGCGAAGGAGCCCATGCGCGATCGGATGATCATCAAACGTGCTCTGCGCGGCGCCGGAATCGCACTGGCCGCGCTGCTGCTGCTGGCCGCCGGGCTCTTGCTGGCGGCGCGAGGACTGGCGCGCGGCAGCCTGCCGCGCTTGACGGGCCAGCTCGAGCTGGGCGGGCTGTCCGCGCCCGTGACCATCGAGCGCGACGCCCTCGGCGTGCCGGCCGTGCGCGCGGCCGACCAGCTCGACCTGGCGCGAGCGCTCGGCTTCCTGCACGCGCAGGAGCGCTTCTTCCAGATGGATCTGCTGCGCCGCGGCCCCGCCGGCGAGCTGGGCGAGCTGTTCGGTCCCGCCGTGACCCGGCTGGACCGCGCCGCGCGCGTCCACCGGTTCCGGCGCCGCGCGGCGACCGCGCTCTCGGCCTGCGCGCCCCGTGAAATCGAGCTGCTCGAAGCCTACGCCGCCGGCGTCAACGGCGGCCTGACGTCCTTGCGCCGCCGGCCCTGGGAGTACCTGCTGCTGCGAACCCGGCCCGCGCCCTGGCGCCCCGAGGACACGTTCCTGGTCGTCTGCTCGATGTACCAGCAGCTCCAGGTCGAGAACGAACGGTCGCCGGCGGCGCTCTTCGCCGCGCTGCCGGGTCCCCTGGCCGAGTTCCTGGCGCCGCGCGGCAGCGATTGGGACGCGCCGCTGATCGGCGCGGCGCTGCCCGTTCCCGCACCGCCCGGAGCCGAGGTGCTCGATCTGCGCCGGACGGCGGCCGCGCGATCCCGCAGCGGCGCCGCTGCGGCCGCCGGGGCCATGGTCGAACTGACCGCCGGGTCGGCCGCCGATCTGGCCGCCGGCAGCAACAGCTGGGCGCTGGCCGGCGCGCGCACGCGCCAGGGCGGGGCGCTGCTCGCCAACGACATGCACCTCGACCTGGGCCTGCCCAACATCTGGTACCGCGCGGCTCTGAGCTGGGGCGATGCCCCGTTGCGGCGCGTGGTGGGGGTCACGCTGCCGGGAGTGCCCGGCCTGATCGCCGGCAGCAACGGCGATGTCGCCTGGGGCTTCACCAACGCCATGGGCGACTTCATCGACCTGGTCGTCGTCGAACCCGATCCCGCCGATCCTGAGCGTTACCTGACGCCGGCGGGCGCGCGCTCGTTCGAGCGCGGCCGCGAATTGATCGGGCGGCGCGGCGCGGCGCCCGACACGCTGGAGATCGTGTCGACCATCTGGGGCCCCGTCGTCGGCGAGCGCCCCGACGGCCGGCCGTTGGCGATGCGCTGGATTGCCCACGAGCCCGAGGCGGTCAACCTGGAGCTGTTGGCGATGGCCGAGGCCCGCACGGTCGACGACGCCCTGGCCATCGCCCCCCGCTGCGGGCTGCCGCCGCAGAATCTGGTGTGCGCCGATCGCGACGGGCGCATCGCCTGGACGATCATCGGCCGCATCCCGCGGCGTTTCGGGTGGGACGGGAGCGTGCCGGTCTCCTGGGCCGACGGCAGCCGCGGCTGGCAAGGATGGCTGCCGGCCGAAGAGTACCCGCGCCTGGTCGATCCTCCCGGCGGCCTGCTCTGGACAGCCAACAACCGCACGGTCGACGGCCAGGCGCTGGCGCTTCTGGGCGACGGCGGGTACAGCTTCGGCGCGCGCGCGCGGCAGATCCGCGACGCCCTGCTCGCCTTGGAGCCGGAGCGCGCCGACGAACGGGAGCTGCTGGCGCTGCAGCTCGACGACCGGGCCCTGCTGTTGGAGCGCTGGCGGAGCCTTCTGCTCCAGCTGCTCGCCGGCGCTGACGGCGCGGGCGGGGCTGATGGCGCGGGCGGGGCTGACGGCGCCGGCCCACGCGCCGAGCTGCGCGACCTGGTCGACCGCACCTGGAGCGGCCGCGCCTCCATCGAGTCGGTCGCCTACCGCCTGGTGCGCTCGTTCCGCATCCACGCGTACGAGCTGGTGTACGGCTGGCTGACGTCGCCGTGCCGGGACCTCGACCCCGAATTCCGCCTGGACAATCTGTCGCAGTGGGAGGGGCCGCTCTGGCGTCTGGTCAGCGAACGGCCGCCCCACCTGCTCGATCCTCGTTTCGCCGACTGGGAAGAGGCGCTGCTCGCCGCCGCCGACACCACCATCGCCCGCCTGACCCGCGACGACCGCCCCCTGGCGTCGCGCACCTGGGGCGAGCGCAACACGGTGACCCTGCGGCACCCCATCAGTCTGGGCGTCCCGCAACTGGCCCGCTGGCTCGACCTCGACCCGGTCCAGCTTCCCGGCGACGGCAACCTGCCCCGCGTGCAGAGCCCCGGCCTGGGGGCGTCGCAGCGCTTGGTCGTCTCGCCCGGCCGTGAGCAGGATGGTCTGTTCCACATGCCGGGCGGCCAGAGCGGCCACCCCCTGTCCCCGTACTACCGCCGCGGCCACGACGACTGGGTCGCCGGCAATCCCACCCCCCTGCTGCCGGGTCCGCCAAGCTGGACGCTGCGGCTGATCCCGGCCGGTTCGTGACGCGGCGGAAGGCATGACCCGCCGCATGGGCGCGCGCTGCAGACCGTCCGACCAGAACTTAAAACCTTGTACATCAACAGATTATGATTTTACCCGGGTAAAATGCGGCCGCGCGTCGGCGGCTTCAGGGCACCCCCGTGACCGGCGGCGACAACACGAAGGCGTGCACATCTCCCTGAAAATCTAAGAAGCGGAGCTGGATGGGGATCAGCGGGCTGCCCATCCCAATCCAGATCGGATGCAGGTCGAAGCCGAGTTCGCGCTCGAAGTAGGCCAGGCAGTCCTCGTTCAGCTCGTGCGCCAGGTAGAGATGGGCATGCGGCAGAGGCGAGCCTTCGTCGCCGGGCTGCCAGTAGAGCGTGAACGGATGCTCTGGCTGGCAGCCGCTGTAGCCGACCTGCAAGTGCAAGTTCTGTCCCGCCATCCAGCCGCCCAGATAGTGGTAATGGAAACCGCCTAGCGAGTCGAAGGGCAGCGGCGTGAAAACGGCGGGGGGATACGATCTGGCATCGAGCGGCGCCTGGGTGTCGGCCCGCGCCTCGATATCTTTCGCCGGAGGATTGCCTGGTTCCAGCGTGTGGGAGCACCCGGCCAGCAGCAAGACGGCGACCGCGGCCGCCGGCGTGCGGCCGCGCAGCTGGAGACGGCGCAATGGCGTGGCCTTCATGAGCGTTCCTCCCGTTAGGCCACGCTGTCGCCGCCCGGCCGGGGGACTATGCGAATCGAGGCGGGCCCGCCACCGAGGGCGGGGCAGCCGATGACGACATCGTAATACAGAACGCTCTGATAGGCATGGCATTCACGCGCCGATTGGGAAGCGCCGGCGGGCCGACGCCGGCCGGCAAGCGCCGGCTATCACGGGCCGGCGCCCCGTGCCGCCAGGCGCCGTACGATGCGCAAGGTCGAGCCTCGCATTCCGGAGTGCGCATCAGGGCTCGCCTTCCGGGACCGCATCCAGGTGCTGCTGCTCCTGCCCGCGCAGCCAGAGCGCCAGGATCGGATCGACCACGCGCCAGACGCCATCGTCCAGGTCGCGCTGGATCAGGTCGTGCAGCTCGAGCTGGCGCGCCGCGTGCTGGACGCCGCCCACCGAGCCCAGCCCGTGCGCTCGCAGGAAGGCGCCGGCCAGAAGCTGTGACGCCGGCTCGCGAGCCAGGGCCCGCAGCAGCAGGCGCTGTTGCGGCGGCTGCCGGCGAACAACCAACCAGCGTGGCATGCGCGGCCGACATCTATGTAAGTACAATTATTGTAATACTGTACTATCTCAACAGAGTGTCTTGCCCGGAACCGCGGCATTGCGCCCGCCTTCGCCATGGGCCACAGTGGATCTTCAGCACGCAGCGAACATGGAATGATCCCGCCTACGAATTGGAGAGTTGCGACATGACCGTCCCGCCGCCGGACCTCGCCGCCGGCATCCCTTCCTGGCCCCAGCACTGGGATCTGGACCCCGGCGTCGTCTTCCTCAACCACGGCTCGTTCGGAGCCTGCCCGCGGGCGGTGCTGGAGGAGCAGGCGCGCCTGCGCGCCCTGCTGGAGCGGCAGCCGGTCCGATTCCTCAGCCGCGAGTACGAAGAGCGCCTCGACGCGGCGCGCGCTGAGCTGGCGGCCTTCGTCGGCGCCGATCCGGCCGATCTGGTGTTCGTCCCCAACGCCACCACCGGCGTCAATGCCGTGCTCAGGTCGCTGCGCCTGGCGGCGGGCGACGAGCTGCTGGTGACCGACCACGAGTACAACGCCACGCGCAACGCCGTGGAGTTCGCGGCCGCGGCGGCGGGAGCGAAGGTGGTGACGGCCGCCGTGCCGTTCCCGCTCGCGTCCGCGGACGATGCGATCGACGCGGTCATGGCGTGTGTCTCGCCGCGCACCCGCCTGGCCGTGGTCGATCACATCACCAGCCCCACCGGCCTGGTGCTGCCGGTGACGCGGCTGGCGGCGGAGCTGTCGGCGCGCGGGGTCGAGCTGCTGATCGACGGCGCGCACGGCCCCGGCATGACGCCGCTGGATCTGGGGACTCTCGGCGCCGCCTACTACACCGGCAACTGCCACAAGTGGCTGTGCACGCCGAAGGGGGCGGCGCTGCTGCACGTGCGGCGCGACCTGCAGCCCGGCATCCGGCCGCCCGTGATCAGCCACGGCGCCAATTCCCCGCGCACCGACCGCTCGCGCTTCCTACTCGAGTTCGACTGGTGCGGCACGCACGATCCGACGCCCTGGTTGTGCGTGCCGGCGGCGTTGCGCTTCCTGGCGGGGCTGCTGCCGGGCGGCTGGCCCGAACTGATGGCGCGCAACCGCGCCCTGGCCCTGGCGGCGCGGCGCGTCCTGTGCGCGGCCCTGGACATCCCGCCCCCCTGCCCCGACAAGATGATCGGGGCTCTCGCCGCCGTGCCGCTGCCGACGGGGCCGCTCCCGGCGGCGCCGCCCGGACGGCAGGACGCGCTGGCGGCGCGCCTGGAGGACGCCCACGGCATCGTCGTTGCTGTTTTCCCGTTCCCCGCGCCGCCGCGGCGCGTGCTGCGGGTGGCCGCGCAGGCCTACAATCGCCCGGAGCAATACCAGCGGCTGGCCGAGGTTCTGCGCGCGGAGCTGGCGCGGGAGCGCGACGCCTAGCGCGGGTCAGGATGCGGTGCCGGCGGCGAGGTCAGTATTCGAGGCTTGCCCGCTTGATCGCCACCGCCTCGACCACACCGCGCCGCTCCAGCGGCTCCATGTGCTCGGCGTGGTGGACGATCTCCCACCCCAGCAGCAGGTCGAGGATCTCGTGCCGCGACATGAACGTGCGGTGCCGGCCTTCAGCGTCGCGGAAGCTGTGCAATCCGGCGCGCAGCCAGTCGCGCTGGCAGAGATCGTACGCGGGATGGTCCACGTGCCAGGCCGTCAGCAGCGCCAGGCCGCCCGGCGCCGTCCAGTTGAGCAGTCGGTACAGCAGCCGCGCCGCGCCGCTGCGGGGCAGGTGCGACAACAGATCGCAGGCGACCACGGCCCCATAGGTCGGCCCGGCGGGCTCGAAGTCCAGGAAGCTTTCCTGGCGCGCCTCGATCGTCAAACCCGCGGCGGCGGCGCGCTCGCGCAGCGCGCGCACGGCGGCCGGCGCGGGATCGATGGCCGTGACCGCAACCCCGCGGCTGGCTATGGCCAGGATATCTTCAGGATCGGCGCCGGCGTGCGGCTCGACGCCGCCTCGCAGGCCGATCACCAGCGCAGGCGCCGACGGCGACGGCCGATCGAGGAAGCGCCTCACCAGCGACGCGGCGCCGGATGGCGGCGGCGAGGAGGCTCTGGGCGGCGCGGAGAAATCGTGCATGGCGTTCCTTGCGGCGTCTGCTTTCCCCCGCCGCGCAGCATCGGCGACCCTCGCCGCCGTGTCAAGCCGAGCCGCCGCCCGCCGAGCCGCCGGCCGCCCCTCGCGTCGCCGGCCGCTCCGCCCGATGCCGTCCGCCCCGCTCAGCGGCGCGGACGACCCGCGCGCTCCTCGTCGAGCGCGCGCATCCGTCCCTCGACGCGCGCCTCCACCGTGCCGGCCGCGCGGATGGCATCGGCCACCACGGCGCTGATGGCCACGCCTTCGGCGCGCGCCGGCGGCGGCGGCAGATCGAAGTACTCGTCGGCCTTCTGGCAGACGTAATCGGCGGTGGCCACCTTGTACCGCCGGTCGTCCTTGACCGGCCGGCCGCCCACGCGCACATCCTGCACCTCGACGTGGTCCCCTACCTTGCGATAGGCGTAGGTCAGGCCCGACACCTGCAGGCCGCCGCCGCGGTCGTGCACGAACGCCTCGGCGTTGCGCCGGGCGATCCGGCGCAGCTCGCGGCCGGTCGCCTCGAAGGTCACCAGTTCGTTGCCGAACGGCAGGATCTCGAGCACGTCCAGCATGGTGACCGGTCCGGCGGGCAGATCTTTGCGGATGCCGCCGCTGTTGAGAAATGCCACGTCCGCGCCAGCGTGCCGCCGCAGGCAATCGGTCAGCCAGTTGCCCAGATTGCTCTCGGCGGCGCGCCGCCGCTTCCAATCCACGGCCGCCGTCCCTAGCACGCGGCCGAACTCCTGGCGCACGCGCGACTCGTACAGCGCGGCCAGCCGCAGCAGCTCGGGGTCGATGTCCGCGGCGGCGGCATCTTCGCCGGCGGCGGCATTATCGCCGGTGACGGCGCCACCGCCGGCGGCGGCATCGTCGTCGACGGTCAGCTGGATCAGCCGCCCCGCGTGCCGCACGACACGCCCCTGCTCCACGCGCAGATCGAGCCGGCCCAGGTATTTCAGATGCGAGCCGGCCTGCACGATCAGCACGCCGCCGACATTCTCGGGCTGGCTCAGACGCGTGTGCGAATGGCCGCCCACGATAACGTCCAGCCCGGTGTCCGCCAGCTCCCTGGCCAGCCGTCGGTCCGCCTCCACGCCGCTGTGCGAGATCAGCACCTGCAGGTCCGTGACCGGCGCCAGGGCCGCCATCTGCTCGCGCACGACCTCGGTTTGGTTGCGCAGGCTGAGGCCGCCGGTGCGCGTGCCGGAAGTCACGCCGAAGAGCGAGGCGCAGCTCACGCCCATCACGCCGACGCGCAGCCCGCCGCGCTCGAGGATGACCGGCGCCGCGCGCACCTCCGGTTCGCCGCGCTCGTTCAGCAGATCCGCGGCCAGCAAAGGGTGGCGCGAGCGCGCGGCCAGGGCGCGGGCGTTGCCGCGCCCGAGGTCGAACTCATGGTTGCCCAGCACGCCGGCGTCGTACCCGACCAATTCGCGCAGATCCTGCCAGCCGCCTCCGCGCACGCCGTCGACCTCGAGCTCGCAGATCGGATTGCCGGTCATGAAATCGCCGGCGTCGAGCAGCAGGGAGGCGGCCGCCGTCCTGCGCTCGCGCGCCAGGTGCCGCGCCAGGGCCACGATGCCGCCCGTTTGCGCGCGGTCGTCGCGGCCGCCGGTCGGCTCGGGCAGGAAGGCGCCGTGCGCGTCGTTGGTGTGGAAGATGGTCAGATTCCAGGGGCCGTTCGCGGCCGCCGCCGCGCCTGCGGGGCCGGCGGTCGCGGGCGACTGCGGGCCGACCGCGACGGCGACAAGGACCAGCGCCGCCAGCAGGGCGGCGGCGGAGCGATGCGCACACATCATCGGACGTCTCCGTGGGGTCTGGGTTGCGGGAGCCGCGTCACCGGCGCCGCGGCCGATGATAAGCGCACCGCCCTGACGGCGGCAAGCGGCGGGCGAGCGGCGGGCAGGCGGCATCAGGCCGGCGGCGGCCGCAGGTGCAGCAGCACCTCCACGTTGCCGCCCTTGCCGCCTGGCAACGGCGATTCCAGGACTCCCGCCGCGGAGCATGCCGCGTCCGGGCCGGCGGTCAGGCGGGCCAGCACGGCGGCCACGACATCGGGCACGCGCTCGGCGGGCAGCACGCCGCGCCGCAGCCAGGCGCGCGGCGCCTCGTAATGCGGCTTGAGCAGCGTGACGATGTCGCCGCCCGGAGCGAGCAGCCTCAGCGCGGCGGGCACGACCCGCTCCTGCCGCGTCCAGCCGACGTCGATCGTCACCAGGCCGCACGGCTCGGGCAGGGTCAGGCGCAGGGCGTTGGAGCGCTCCCGCACGATCACGCGCGGATCGGCGCGCAGCCGCCAGTCGAGCACGCCCCAGCCGGTGTCCACCGCGTAGACCCGCGCCGCGCCGCGGCGCAGCAGCACGTCGGTGAACCCGCCCGTGCTGCAGCCCAGATCGGCGCAGACGCGGCCGCCTGGATCGATCCCGAAATGCTTCAGCGCCGCGTCCAGCTTGGCGCCGGCGCGCGAGGCCCAGGGGCAGCGCGCATCCGCGCCCCGCTGCTCGTCCTGCTCGTCCATGGCTCGTGCCGCCCTTGTCGAGGCCGCCCCCATGGTCGCACGGCGCGGCCGGCCTCCCAACCGCAATCGCCGGCCCGATCCTCTGCAGCCGCCCCGCGTCCCGCGGCTCCGCTTGGAACGCGCTCCCGACGGCGCCCCACGGCCTCGCCCCCGGGCCGGCCTCGCCACCCGGGCCGACCTCGCCCCCGGGCCGGCCTCGCCCCCGCGCTTGCCCGGCCCGCCGCGGGACGATATGCTTGACGGGCCCGCCTCGCCCGCTCCGGCGCGCCGAGGGTGCGCGCCGTCGTCCTCCGGGGGTCCATGAAGTCGCTGAGCCGGCATCTGCCCATTCTGCTGCTGCTCCAGGCGATCGTCTTCGTCTTCTTCGGACGCGTCCTGACCGCGCCGCTCTGGCATCCTCTCGATTTCCAGATCCTCTACGACGCTGAAATGCTGTCGCGCGCGCCGTTGGCGCCTCTGCGGCACATCGGCTCGCTGGTCAGCCAGCCGGTGTTGCAGTTCCTGTTCTTGCTCGAGTACCGGCTGTTCGGCCTGGCCCCGGGCGGCTATTACGCCGTGAACCTGGCCATCCACGGCCTGAACGCCTTCCTCGTCTACATGCTGGTCAACATGCTCTTCCCGCGCCGCGGCACGGCGCTGCTGGCGTCGCTGCTGTTCGCCATGATGGTGGGCAACTACGGCAAGATCCTGCTCAGCCTCCAGAACCTGGAGCACCTGCTGCTGGCGCATCTCTACCTGCTGACGCTGTACGCGGTCATCCGCAACGACTTCCGCCACCAGGGACGCCTGCGCTCGGCGTGGTTCCTCTGCGCCCTGGGTCTGTTCTTCATCGCCGGCCTGACCAAGCCGGTCACGTTCTCTCTGTTGGGATGCGTTCTGGCGTACAAGTTTTTCTTCCACTCGGCGCGCGCGCGGCGGCCCATCTTCTCGGCCGATGTGATCGTGCTGTTCGTCGCGGGCGCGCTCTTCTTCCTGGCGCAACGCCTCTGGAGCCCGGTGCGTCCGATCGGCTTCGCCGGCGAGCACGATGCGCTGCACTTCACCTGGACCTCGTTCAAGAACATCTTCCGCTACCTGACGCTGATGGTGGTCCCCTTGCAGGCCAGTCCGCTGATCTCGCGCGCCAACCCCGTGGTGGAGCTGATCTACGGCGCCAGCCCGGTGATCCGGTGGTTCACGACCCTGGGCATCGTCTCGTTCTCGTTCTTCGGCATCGTCTTCGGCAGCCGCGCCGTCCGCTTCTTCATCGCCTGGACCTTCATCACCGTCTTGCCGTTCTCGGCTCCGGTCTCGGCCAGCGACTGGCTGAACCTGAAATACCTCTACCTGGTGTCGGTCGGCTATTGCGTGATCCTGGCGGGCGGGGTGCTCGGCTGCGTCGCCCTGCTGTCGCGCCACCGTTTCAAGCGGCTGGTGCCGCTGATGCTGCCGCTCTCGCTGATGGCAGCCAGCCTCCTGCTCACGCACGAGCTCGACGGCCAGAACCGCCGCACCGCCCAGACCGTCCGCACGCAGCTGCTGCGAGCCGAGCTCGAGGAAGCCATCCGCGCCCCGCGCCAGCCCTGACGAGCGCCCGCCGCTTTGTTTTGCCCGCGCCCCGGCCGGGGCATATCTTTGACCGCTTCCAGACCCAGGTTTTCCACCGGGACCGTTCGGCGGGAGGATCGCGGAAATGGCCATGTACAAGATCGGCTGGATGCCGGGCGACGGCGTCGGCAATGACGTCATGGAGGCGGCGAGGCTGGTCCTCGACAGGATCGGCTTCGACGCCGAGTACGTGCACGGAGACATCGGCTGGGACTTCTGGTGCCAGGAGGGGGACGCCCTGCCGGCCCGCACGGTCGAGATGCTCAAGAGCGTCGACGCGGCGCTCTTCGGCGCCATCACCTCCAAGCCGGTCAAGGCCGCCGAGGCCGAACTGCGGCCCGAGCTGCGAGGCACCGGCCTGGTCTACCGCTCGCCCATCGTGCGCATGCGCCAGATGTTCGACCTCTACATCTGTCTGCGACCGTGCAAGGCCTATCCGGGCAATCCCCTGAACTACAAGGAGGGCATCGACCTGGTGGTCTTCCGCGAGAACACGGAGGATCTGTACGCCGGCGTCGAATTCCACCCCGTGCCCGACGCCCTGCGCGACACCCTGGGGAGCCTGGCCAAGAACTTCGCACCCTTCGCCGGCCTGCCGGGCGAGGACTACGCGGTTTCCACCAAGATCAACACCCGGCGCGGCTCGGAACGGATCATCCGCGCCGCCTTCGACTTCGCGCGCAAGCACGGCCGCAAGAAGGTGACCATCGTGCACAAGGCCAACGTGGTGCGCGCCACCGACGGCCTGTTCCTCGAGACCGGCAAGGCCGTGGCCTCGGAGTACCCGGAGATCCAGGCGGACGACGCCAACATCGACGCCATCACCATGTGGCTGCTGAAGAACCCCTTCAATTACGACGTGCTGGTGGCCCCCAACCTGTACGGCGATGTCATCTCCGACCTGTGCGCGCAGATGGTCGGCGGGCTGGGCTTCGGCTGCTCCGGCAACATCGGCGAGCAGGTCGCGGTGTTCGAGCCGACGCACGGCTCGGCCCCCAAGTACGCCGGCCAGTACAAGGTCAACCCCATCGCCACCTTGCTGTCGGCCAAGCAGATGTTCGAGTTCCTGGGCGAGAACGGGTTGGCCGAGGATCTGGAGCAGGCCGTGGCCGGCGTCATCAAGGACGGCAAGGTCCGCACGTACGACATGGGCGGCGACAACACCACCATGGAGATGGCGGAGGCGGTGGCCGAGCGTCTGTAGGGCGATACTGTGGAGCGAGGCGGGGCGAGCGGCCGGACGCCGCAGCCTCCGCCAGCGGAAACGCCGAGGGGGCCTTGCGGCCCCCTCGGTCCCTCCGCCCCTGCCGTTTCCCGGATCGCCGGCGCCCCAACCACCGATTCCGCGCGACTCGAACCGGCGACCGCCGAGGATCGCGGCCGTCGGGCGCTGCACCCTTCGTGGGGCCTTGAGCAGGCCGCGGGCGCCCGGCGACGATTCCCCCCGCGCCCCAGATGAGACGCCGGCGGCGGCGAATAATCACAGGCCGCCGCTGACTTCAGCAGCAGCGGCCGCGCGATCGCCGGCGGGCGACAAGCAGACCCGCCGCCACAGCAGCCGCCACGACCGCCGCCACGGCCACCGGCCCCGGCGGCCGGAAGCGGGGTCGCGGCGCCAGCGACAGGACGACGTCTCCATCGCCGACCATCACGAAACCGGCCCAGAAGAACGGGTGGGCCGTGGCGGGATCGTCGCGCAGGGCGCGCTGCGCGGCGCGCAAGGCGCCGGCCGCGCTGCGGCCGCCGGCCAGCTCGGCGTAGAAGCGCTGCATGAAGTCGGCGGTGGCTTCGTCATCGACGGGCCACAGGGTCGCCGCCACCGCGGGTACGCCGGCGCTCAAGAAGGCGCTGGTCATGCCCAGCACCCCCTCGCCCGACAGGATGCGGCCCCCGCCCGACGAGCAGCTGGAAAGCACGGCCAGTCGCGCGGGCAGGTCCAGCGCAGCGATATCGCCGGCGCGCAGGGCGCCGCCCTCGCCCGGCTGGCCGAGGCGCAGCTCCGAACGCCAGGGATGCTGGTCATCCAGCTCCAGATGCGCCGCCAGGTGCAGGATGTCATACCCGCCAAGATTCCGCAGCGCGGCGGGCTCGAGCGCGCGGCCGTCGTCCAGCAGGCGCACCTCGACGCCGCGATAGCGTCGCCCCAGGCCGCGCGCCTCGCGCAGAGCGCCCGGCAGGCTGCCGGTCTCGCCCGCGGCTCCGCCCGCGATCGCCAGCACGCGCGGCCCGTCGGCCGGCGCCGACCGCTGCTGCCGGGCGCGCACGGCCAGCAACACGCCGGCCGAGGGAACGCGACTCCAGGCGCCGCGATCGACAAGGCGCTCCGGGAGGCCGCCGGCGTTGCCGCCCTCGGTGCCGCCCGCGCTGTAGCCGGAGTCGTCGCCGTCGCCGGCGCCGCCATGGACGGCCGCTGCGCGCGGCAGCGGCAACGCGGCCAGCGCGGTCAGATTGAGCGCGCCGTCGGGACAGAGCACGATCCGCCCGCTGGCGAGGATCAGGTCGGTCACTCCAGCCAGCAGCAGCGCGGCGAGCGCCCCGCCGGCGGCGTCCAGGTCGGCCAGCGAGGCGGGATCGGCCTGGGGATCGCTGACCAGTTCGTGGTGCAGGAGCAGGCGTTCCTCCAGAACGCGCTGCGGCGGCAGCCGCACGGCGCGGCAGCTGTCGATGGTGACGGCGAGCAGCAGCGACACGCGGGGGCCGAGATGGACGTCGAGCAGCAGTTCGCCGGGCCGCAGACATCCATCCTGCAAAGCGGCCAGCGAGGCGGGCGCCGGAGGGGCCGGTCCGCCGGCGGCCGTGCCCTGCGGCCCCCGCATCCTCTCCAGCAGCGTGCGCGACTTGAACGCCTGCAGGCGGTCGAAAGCAGCCCGCGGTCCGCCGCCGGGACGGCGCAGCAGCAGATCGGCCAGATCGGTGTGGACCATCTGTCCCGCCGCGCCGCGGTGTTCGCGCCATTCGGGATCCAGTGGCGTCTCGCGCACCTGTTCCCAGAGCCGCGCCGCCAGCTCCAGCCTGGCCAGCGCGCTGTCGGCAGCCCCCTGCGCGTCCGCGGCCAGCCAGCCCTGCGCCGCCAGCGCCAGAGCCTCGACCTGCAGCGCGTCGTGTCCCAGCCTCGCCGCGTCGCGCCGCGCGCGCTCCAGCTCCTCTCGCGCGTCGGTGTTGCGTCCGGTCTCCAGCAGGCGCCGCCCCCGCGTCAGCGTCAGCCGCACGCCCCACTCGCCGAACGGCTCGGGCCGGGGCTGCCTCCGGGCATCCTGCAGCAACGCCAGCGCCTCCCCGCTCCGGCCCAGCTCGGCCAGCGCGTCCGAGAGCCCCAGCAGACATCTCAAGCGCACCTGTTGCGAGGGCGCGTCGCCGAGCGCCAGGGCCCGCCGATAGTGTTCTGCCGCCCGATGCAGGCGGCCTCGCCGGGCGCTGAGGCTCCCCAGCTCCCGCAGGACCATCCCCTGCAGATCGCGGTAATGGCCCGCCAGGCAGATGGCCAGGCAGCTGTCGAGCATGGCCTCCGCCTCGGCCAGCCGACCAAGATCGGCGCGGCAGGCGGCGATGTTGACCATCGGCACAATGGCTTCGCGCACCTGGCCGATCGCCCTCTGCAGCCAGAGCGCCCGGGCGAAGCGGCGCTCCGCGGCGCCGGGGTCTCCCAGCGCGTATTCCAGGTCGCCCAGGTTGTTGAGCGCCATCGCCTCGACGATGGCGAAGCCGCCGCGGTCGGCCAGAGATGCCGCGCGTTCGTAGCTGGCGATGGCGGCGGCGTAGTCGCCGCCGGCGGTCAGGGTGGTGCCCAGGCCGTTGGCGACCCACATCATCCCCTGCTGATCGCCGCACGCCTCGAAGAGCGTCTCGGCGCGACGGTGGTGCGCGATCGCCTCGGCCAACCGGCCGCGTTGGTGGGCGTCCCAGGCCATGCCGACATGGGCCCAGGCCTCGTGGCGGGCGTCTCCCGCCGCCTGCGCCAGCTCGAGCAGCCGCGCGTACAGAGCGCTCGCTTCGGCCAGGCGTCCTTGCATCCCGATCGCCACGCTGAGCCAGCGCACCGACGCGCGCATAACCTGCGAGTCGCCCGCCGCCGCCGCCATGTCCAGAGCGCGCCGCAACTCCGGCTCCGCCGCAAGCGCGGCGCCGGCCGCGACGGCGTGCACGCCGCGGCGAAGCAGCAGCTCGCTGACCGCCGTGGAGTCGCCCTCGCGACGCGACGCCGCCAGCAGCTCGGCCATCAAAGCCACCGCGGCCTCGCGCTCGCCGGCGGTCCAGAGGCTGTCGATGCGCGCGATCTCCGGGCGGGAGGGCGACGCCGCGACCAGGGAGGGATCCCGGCGCGGTCCATCGGCGGCGCGGGGCGCCTGCGGGGGCGCCGCCGCGGCGCAGGCCAAGGCGATAGCGATCGAGGTCAGCAGCGCGTTCGGCCGCGGCGACCGCATGGCGGGATCAGGAATCCGCCCGCGGCAGCGGCGCCAGGCGCGAGGAGGCCTGTGCGTCGCCGTCTCGCATCCCCGTCACCCGCCAGAAACGAGCTCCGGGCAGGGCCGGCAGCGTCAACATCGTGTCGGCGCCGGCGTCTTGGACACCCATCTCGGCCAGATCGTCGCCGTGGAAAGTGACACGGTAGGCATCGGCGCCGGCCAGTGTGCGCCAGGCCAGCATCAGGCTGCCGTCTTCCAGCAGGCGCGGCGGCAGGGTCCGGAGCGTCTGCGCAGCGGGCTCCTGGATGCCGCGCAGGCGGCGGGGCGGCTCGGCGGGGCGGTTGCCATCGAGCAGGAGCGCGAAAGCACCCGCCACGACCGCCAGCGCAGCCGCGGCGTGAACGAGCCGGCTTCCCCACCACGGCCGCGCGGAGCGCGGGGCAGAAGGGCGGCGCGCGCTCGCCGCCGGCCGCGCCGGCGCCACCGCCGGCGCCGAGGACGAGAGCTCCGACGCGGGCGCGGCGAACGGCGCCGGCTGGTCCGCCGCGCCGAGCCGCCGCTGCAGTTCGCCTTGGAGAACGGTTTCGAGATGGCGCGAGGCTTCGCCTGGCCTGGCGCCGGCGACATCGGCCGCGCCCGCCATGAAGACGCGGTAGGCGGCAAGCAACGCCCGGCAGCGCGCGCAGCCCGCCAGATGCCGCAGCCGCTCATCATCCGGCGGCAGCCCGTCCAGGCCCTCCAGCTCCTCGATCAGCAGGCAATGCCGCGTCACGTCGCCTCCCCCTCCCGCTCTTGCAGACGGTGCGCCAGCGCCGCCCTCAGCTTGCGCCGCGCGCGCTGCAACAGGGCCCGCGCCCCCGAAACCTCATGCACCTGGAGCGCTTCCGTGATGGCGTCGACCGGCCATCCCTCCACGCAGCGCAGCCACAACGCATCCTGCTCCCGCCGGTCAAGCTCGGCGCCGATCAACGCCAGCAGATCCTCCTCGTCGATCCGCGCCAGCAGCTCGCGCTCCGGATCCTCCCGCTCGTCGGCCAGGCCCTCGAGCGTGACCTGTCCGTCGAAGACTGGGGCCTGCCGCCGCAGATCGCTGAGGCAGCGGTTGCGCGCCAGCGCGAACAGCCACGAGCTGAACCGAGCCCGCCCGGCGAATCCGTCGAGGCCGCGCCACGCGTTCAACAGCACGTCCTGGGACAGCTCCTGCGCACGCTCGTGATCGCGCACCATGCGGAAGCACCAGGCATAGACGCGCTGCCGGTAGCGCGACAGCAGACGCGCCGTCGCGGCTTCCCGCCGCGCCGCGCTGTCGCCGCTGCGGGCGACCGCCAAGAGGTCGTGGTCGCTCGGTTCGCTGCCGTTTCTATTCGCCGCCAAGTGAGACGCTCCGCTGAGGCCGCCGTCACAAGCCCATGGTCGGTGAACATGGCTTTTGCATTTCGATATGATTGTAGCAGATCCTGACGGCTCCGCGTAGCCCATGGCTGCCGCCGGCTCACCAATCGCCCGCGTAGCGCGACGAAAACGGCTGCGCCACCCGACGGGCGTGCTCCCAGTGCCGTCTGGCGAGCTGGCGGATGTGCAGGAAGTCGTGCGCCGCCCAGGAGACGAGCAGATCGCCGGCCGCGATGGGCCCGAACCGCGGATGCTCGTGCGCGCGCCGCCAGTCAGGCGCCGCCAGCCCGCTCAGCCACACCAGGGAGCGGTCGCGCTCGGCCAGCAGCTCGCGCAACGCCGCGCCGAGGCTGCGCTCCCGGTAGCGGCGCCCAGCCACCCAGCCCTGCGGGTCGATCGGCGGCCACGGATCCTGCGTCCGGTGCAGCGTCAGATCGAGCCGCGTGCGAAAGTCTTCCCTCTCCTCATCCACGAGATGGCAGACGATTTCCAGGATCGACCACTGGTCATCCGCGGGCCGCCAGCGGCCCAGCTCCTCCGGCAGATCCGCGACCAACCCCCGGAACGTCTCGCGGTTGGCGGCCAGGCGTGCGATCAGGGCATCGCTTTGCATCGAACCTCCTGTTGCTGGCGATCGAGGCGGCCGGCATGATTCGCCGGCTGACTTTGGCGGACGGCGCGCATATCATCTCGCACCAGCCGCCCGTGGGGCAACTGTTCTTGTCGCCGCGGGCTGGCCGTCGCTAGCTTGTCGTTGCGGGCTGGCCGTCGCTGGCTCGCCGTCGCTGGCCGGTCGTCGGCGCGACCTGCGCCCTGCGCGACGCCGGACCCGCCCGCCGGCCGGCGGACAGAGAGCCCGCGCGCGCCCTCGAGAGCGCACAAGGAGAATGTCATGGTTCCTCTGCTCGATCTATGGCTGCCGATCCTGCTGTCGGCGGTGCTGGTCTTCGTGGCCAGTTCGATCATCCACATGCTCCTCGGCTACCACGACAACGAGTGGCGGCGGGTGCCGGCCGAGGACGAGGCGATGGAGGCCCTGCGCCGCCTGGATCTGGCGCCCGGTGACTACGTCCTGCCGTGCGCCGGCAGCCGCCGGGAACGCGGGGATCCCGCGTTCATCGAGAGGATGAAGAAAGGCCCCGTGGTCTTCCTGACCATCATGCCCGCCGGGGCGCCGGCGATGGGCAAGAGCCTGGCGCTCTGGTTCGTCTATTGCGTCGTCGTGGGCGTCTTCGCGGCCTACGTCGCCGGACGCGCGCTGGGGCCCGACGCGCACTATCTGGCGGTCTTCCGTTTCGCCGGCGCCACGGCCTTCGCGGGCTACGCCCTGGCGCTCTGGCAGAACACGATCTGGTACAAACGGTCGGCCGCCGCGACGCTCAAGGCCAACTTCGACGCCCTGATCTACGCGTTGCTGACCGCGGGCGCGTTCGGCTGGCTCTGGCCGAGCTGAGGCGGCCGGGCGCGATGCCGCGCCGCGGTCATTCCGCGGCGAAGCCCGCGGTCCACGCGCGCAGCGCAGCGCGGTCCTCGTCCGACAACCGCGCCGAACGGTGCAGAAAAAGATAGGCCGGCATCGGCATGCCGCCGTCGCGCACCTCTTCCCACATTTCTTCGGCCAGTCTCGCCCGGCGCTCGGCGGTCAGCGTCTCCCACTCCGAGAAATTCAGCGCCGCGCGGCCCCGCCGAACGTCCGCGGCCACGACCCAGGAGATGGGCGCGACCCGGCTGTGCCACGGCCAGCGCGTCTGGTGCGAATGGCAGTCGTAGCAGGCGCGCCGCAGCAGCGCGTGCACGGCCGGCGGCGCTTCCAGCTCGGCCTCCACCGGCGGGTTCGTGCGCTCGACCGGCGCGAATTGGATGGCGACCGGCGCCAGCAGCGCGACCGCCAGCGCCAACTTCGATCCCCTGCGCATGGCCGCGTCTCCTCCGGCCTCCAGCACCCGCTTCCCGGCGTCTCCCACCGTCCGCGCCTGGCAACGCTTGCGGCGGCAGCGCTATGGCATCTACTTGAGTGTGCATTCAAACCACGGTTTCACTCAGGATCCCAGCGATGTCCAGGCATTTGTTCAGGATCGCCACGCCGCTCTTGCTCGCGACCTTGCTCGCGGCGGCGGATTCGTCGGCGCGAGGTCTGGGGGTCATGGAGATCCACGCCCAGGACGCCGCGCGCGGCGGGCGCCCCGTGCCGTTGCTTGTCTGGTATCCGGCGCTCGCGGACGGTCCGGGCGCCGCGATCGATCCCTCGCCGGCGGAAGGTTTTCCGCTGATCGTTTTCGGGCACGCCTACCTGACCCAGCCGGAGGCGTACGCCTGGCTGGGCGAGACCGTCGTGCGGCGCGGGTGGATCGTGGCGCTGCCCCGCACGGAGATGTCGTTTCCCGCCGACCAGCGGGCCCTGGCCGCCGATCTCCGCTTCGCCGGCGCCTTTCTGCGGGCGCTCGCCGCCGATCCGTCGTCGCTGCTTCACGGCCGGATCGCGCCGGCCACCACCTACGGCGGGCATTCCCTGGGCGGCGGCGCCGCGAAGATCGCCGCCGCGGCGGACGCCGCCGAGCAGCCGGAAGCGGTCCCGCCGCGGGCTGTCTTCAGCTTCGCCCTGCTCGACGGCGCCACGCCGTCCGTGCGGCGCGACGCAGGAGCCGTCGTGTCTCCCGCGCTGATGCTGGCCGGGGCGCGCGATTGCGTCACGCCCCCCGCCCAGCATCAGGAGCCTGTGTGGGAAGCGCTCGGCTCGACGGTCAAGACCCTGGTAACGCTCCTGGAGGCCGGCCACTGCGGCTTCGCGGCCGAGACGCCGGAATGCGCAGCCGCCGAGGCGAACTGTCCCCCTTCGGCCCTGGACGCCGCCCGGATCCAGGCGTCGGCCGGCGAGCTCCTGGCCCCCTGGCTCGATTGGAGCGTGCGCGGAGACCCGGAGGCAGCGAGGGAATTCCGGCGCGTTCTGGCCGCGCTGCAGGATCAGGCAGACGTGCGAGCGGCGTGGGCGCCGGTCGCGATCCCGGATCCGGCGGAGCGCGCCGCGCACCTGCGGCTGCAGCCGGCGTACCCCAACCCCGCCAACCCCCGGGTGGCGCTGAGGCTCGCCCTTGCCCGTCCCGACCGCGTGCGTCTGTCCATCCACGACGCCGCCGGCCGTCTGGTGCGCCGGCTCGCGGACACCGCGTACGCCGCCGGCCCGCACGAGGTCGTCTGGGATGGGCGCGATTGCCGGGGCGCCGCCGCCCCCTCGGGAAGCTACATCGCGCGCGCCCAGACGCGGGACGGCGCCCTGACCGCCAAGTTCACGCTTGTGCGCTAGTCGGCTGCGGGCGCCTTTGCAGATGGTCGGACTGCGATATCATGTGGCCGATCGGCGCCAGGCAAACCTTCCGTCAAGGACGCCCGCATCCATCATGATCGGCCAAACCGTTGCGCACTACCGGATCACGGCCAAGCTGGGCGAAGGCGGCATGGGCGTCGTCTATCGCGCCGAGGACCTGCGGCTGCGGCGCCAGGTGGCGCTGAAGTTCCTGTCCGCGCACCTGAGCGAGAACGAGGAGGCGCAGCGCCGCTTCATGCAGGAAGCGCAGGCGGCGGCCGGGCTGGAGCACCCTGGCATCTGCACGGTGCACGACCTGGGCGAGGCCGGCGGCCGCAGCTTCATCGTCATGGAGCTGGTGGAAGGGCGGGATCTCGCGCGGATTCTGGCCGACGGCCCCCTCCCCCCGGACCAGGCGCGCGCGGTCGCGCTGCAGGTGGTCGATGCCCTGGGCGAAGCGCACGCGCGCGGCATCGTGCATCGCGACCTCAAGCCCGCGAACATCATGCTGGGCGACCGCGGCCGGGCGGTCGTGATGGACTTCGGCCTGGCGCGCCTGGAGGAATCGTTGCACGCCACGCGCAGCGCCGCGCTGCTGGGCACCGGCGCCTACATGGCGCCGGAACAGCTGCGCGGCGGCCCTTGCGACCGCCGCACGGACATCTGGGCGCTGGGCGTGGTGATCTACGAGATGCTCACCGGGCGGCGGCCCTTTGCCGGCCAGCGCCTCGAGGCGGTCGCCCTGGCCGTGCTCGAGCAGACGCCTCAGCCGCTGGCCGCGGCCAGGCCGGGCCTGCCGGCCGCCTGGCAGCAGATCATCGACCGCGCGCTGGCCAAGGACCCCGCTCAGCGGTACGACGGCATGGAGGCGCTGCGGCGGGACCTGCTGGCGCTCGCTTCCGCACCGCAAGACGAGACGCGGGCGATGCCGGGCGGCGTCAAGCCGCGATCGATCGTCTCGAGCCGGTGGTCGAACCATGCGCCGCGCCGGCGGCGCCCGGACCGGCGCGCGCTGACCGCCGCCGGCCTGCTGCTGGCGGCGGCGGCCGCCGTCTACGCGGTGCGCGCGGCGCGCCCGCCGTCCGCGCCGTCCCCGGACAAGAGCCGCACCGTGGCGGTGCTGCCCTTGCGCAACCTGAGCGACGACACGGCCAACGACTACTTCAGCGACGGCGTCAGCGAGGACATCATCACCCAGCTTTCGCGGATCGGGCAGTTGACGGTCATCTCACCCTCCTCCTCGGCCCGCTACAAGGGTAGCGATCGGCCGCTGCGGGAGATAGCCTCCGAACTGCGGGCCGACGTCATCCTGACCGGCAGCGTGCGCCGCGCCGGCGACCAGGTGCGCATCACGGCCAGCCTGGTCGACGGCCGCAGCGAAAAGCAGCTCTGGCGGGAGAACTACGACCGCCGTCTCGACGACATCTTCAGCATCCAGAGCGACGTCGCGGGCAAGATCGCCGAGGTGCTGCGCGCGCGCCTGACGCGGTCGGAGTCGCTCCGGCTGGCGACGCCGCCCACGCGCGACATCGGCGCCTACGATTACTACCTGCAAGGACGGCAATACTACGGCCGGTACAACAAGGCGGCCAACGAGACCGCGATCGCGCTGTTCGAACGCGCGCTGCAGCTCGATCCCGAGTTCGCGCTGGCCTACGCCGGACTGGCCGACGCCTTCGCGCAGAACGCCAACCGCTATGGGCTGCCGCTGGCCTGGGCCGACTCGGGAATCGCCATGGCCCGCCGAGCCATCGCCATCGACCCGGAGTTGCCCGAGGCCCACAAGTCGCTGGGGACGGCCTTCACGGTGCGAGGCCGCCAGCGCCAGGCGCTGGCGGCGACGCGGCGCGCGGTCGAGCTGAACCCCAACTACGCCGCCGCCGTCGGCAATCTGGGCGCGATCAGCCTGACGTTCGGCGAACTGGGCGAGGCGCTGCGGTGGCTCAAGCGGGCGTCGGCGCTCAGCCCCACGGCGGCGGTCTTCCCCGCGTCGGTCGGGCTGGCCTATTTCTGCCTGGGCGACCATCCTCGCGCCCGGAGCTGGTTCGACCGCGCGCTGGGCATCCAGCCCGATTACAGCTATGCCGACACCGGGCTCGGCTACCTGGCGCTGGCGGAGGGCGACACGGCCGCCGCCGTCCGTCTGGGCCGCAGGATCCTGTCCGCGTCGCCGGACGATTTCTTCGGGCTGCACCTGGCCGGCGACGCTGCTCTGGCCGCCGGTGACCACGCCGCCGCCGCCCGGCACTACGCGCGGCTGGCGCGAACGACCGACAGCGCGATCCTCTACAGCTGCAAGCGGCCGCAAACCGGCTTGGGCTACGCCAGGCTGGCGCTGGGAGAGCGCGCGGCGGGCGAACAGCTGCTGGCGCAGAGTCTGGAGCGGGACCGGCAGGAGCTGGACGCCGGCAGCGAGAACCCGGATATCCACTACAACACCGCGGCGGTGCTGTCCGCGCGCGGCGAAGCCGACGGCGCGCTGGCGGCGCTGCGGCGCGCCGTCGAGCAGGGCTGGCGCGCGGTCCGCCTGGCGGAAAGGGATCCGCTGCTGGCCCCGCTGCGCGGCGATCCGCGCTTCGCGCGCACCCTGGAAACGGCGCGCGCCAAGCTCGCCGCGGAAAGGCTGCCGCCGGAGGAATGAGGCCGCGCCCGCGCGCAGCCGTCCTTGGCGCGGTCGCCCTTACCGTCGCTCGATCAGGTTGCGAGCCCGTTGCACCACAGGCGCGGCGCCCTGCCCGCGATTGGACATGACGGCGACCGTCCAGCCGGAATCTAGGTACATCAGCAGCTCGGAATTGATGCCGTCGAAGCCGCCGCTGTGTCCCACCGCCTTGCCGGCCGCGGTCTCGAAGATGCCGAAGCCGTAGCCGTAGCCCCCGTCGCCGGACGCCTCCTCCGGCGTCCAGAGCCGCGCCAGCGTCTCCGGTTCGAGCAGCGTGCCTCGGCGCAGCGCGCGGTCGAAGGCCAGCAGATCGCGCGCCGTCGAGTAGCCGCCGCCCGCGGGGCCGCCGCGGATGACGTGGGTGAAGAGATTGTTGCGATAGAACGTGCCCGCCGGCCCGTATTCCTTCTCGTAGCCGACCGCCAGGTTCTCGTTCTCCCGGTCGAGCTCGTAGCAGTCGGTGCGCTTCATGCCCGCCGGCCCGGTGACGTGCTGCCGGATGAAATCGAAGTAATCCTGCCCCGAAGCCTTCTCTATCACCGCGCCCAGCAGCAGGAAGCCGGTGTTGCTGTAGGCCCAGCCGGAGCCGGGAGCGAAGCGCAGCGTGTCGCCCTGCACCAGCGGCCTGTAGTCCTCCACCCGCCGGTAGAGCGCGCGCGAGGAACGCATGAACGTCTCGTTGAAGTAGCTGCCGAGGCCCGAGGTGTGCGTCAGCAGGTGATGCACGGTCACCCGGTCCAGGATGTCTCGGGGCAGCCAATCCTCGTCCAGGAACTTGCCGATCGGATCGTCGAAGGACAGTTTGCCGTCCTCCACCAGCCGCGCGACGGCTACGGCGGTGAACATCTTGTTCATCGAGCCGAGATTGAACTTGGTGTCGGCGGTCACCGGCGCGCGGAAATCACGGTTGGCCAAACCGACCGCCTTCTCCAGCAAGACCCGGCCGTTGCGGGCCAGCAGCACCGTGCCGCTGAAGACGTCGGCGGCGGCCAGGCGATCGACCAGCGCGCCCAGACGGCGGGCGACCGCGCGGTCGGACAGCGGCGCCTCGGGCGGCAGATCGCTGGGAACGCGGGCCGGCGCGACCCGCAGCCGGGCGATCCTATGCGGCGCATCTTCCTCCACTTCGAGCACGATCGCTTCCCAGCCTTCGGTCAGGCGGTTGCGCACGATCAAGGTCGCGCTCGTCTGGGGGCGCGGCGGCTCGTAGCTGCGGGCGCCGTATACTTCATAGCCGTTGCTCCGCTCGCCGAGCTCGCGGAAGATCCGGAGATGATCCGCCAGGGGCCAACGGGACAGGAACGCGGGCGCGAACTTGGTCTCGAGATAAGACTTCACCCGCGCCTGATCGCCGGCGTTGAGCAGCTCGACGATCTCCTGCGCGCGGCGCCAGGCCGGCGTGTCGGGGATCTCCCGCTGGTCCAGGTAGGCGCCGGACGCCGCGGGCGTGGGGAAGGCCGGCGCGGCCGCGGACTGCGACGCCGCCGGCGCCGCTGCGCACAGCGCGAGCCACAGGACCAGGACAGAGAGGGCGGACAGAATGCGTGTCGGCGCCGGGCGATGGCTGGTCATGGGTTCGCATCCTCCAGGCGTGTGGCCATGATCGGGGACCCCAGAGTACGCAGACTATAGCACAGGGGTTGCTCCGGCGCGGCCCGGCGCGACGATTCAGCGCAGGGACGGCGTCTGCCGCGTCACCGGGGGCGGCTTGGGGCCTCTGGCAGGTTCGAAGGAAGCCGTGAGCGCCCCTCTGACTACCCAGGCCTCGATCAGGTCCGGGGAGAGTTCGAATTCCTCGCCCAACGAGCGGCAGAGTTCGAAGGGATCGAGGTCGCGGCTGGTGACTCCGCTCGCCGTGCGGCAGAAACGCGTGTTGCCCCGCAGCAGAATCAGCTCGCCGGGCCGGTTGCGTCGCGCGTAGAGCCTCTGGTTGAAGGGGCTGCGCTCACGCGACGCCTCGTAGGCGGCGAGATAGAAGGCGTGATCCACGGGGGCGGCGGAAAGGCGGCATGGCAGGTAGGTGGAATTGGGCGGCGTGTGCACCCAGACGACGTGCGTTCCTCTTTCCTGCTCGACCTCCACCTTCACCGCGGAATCGTCCAGGACGAAGGGCGCGCCGCCCGCCGGCTACCCCCTATCGAGCAAACACTTGCCCATGAAGCTCGAAGAAACCGGGCACAAGCCGCAGAACTGCGCCGACTGCCTGATGCCGACCGGCGCGTCACGCCGGTCCGCGGCGGAATACCCCAGCCGCGTGAAGAATCCCGCTGCGGTCGTGGTCAACAGGTACAGCGTCTCGATCCCCAGACGCCGCGCCTGCTCCTCCGCATGAATGGTCAAGGCCGCTCCCAGGCCGTGCCCGCGGTGGGCCGGCGCCACGGCGAGCGACCGTAGCAACCCCGCCCTGCCGTGCAGCTCCAAGCCGACGACGCCCGCCAGCGCGCCGCCCGCGCGGCAGCCGAGGAAGTGCACGCCGCCCGCGGGCGAGAGGTCCGACACCGGCAGCCCGCAAGCCGACAGCAGGGCCAACAACTCCTCGTCCTGGGGCATGGCCTCGATGGGCGATGTCGTCTCCATGCTTCTCCCCGCCGGCCCAGCGCGGCGGCATCGGATTCTCCGGGCCAAGCCCACGCGCGTGAAAGCCATGAAAATCACGGACGCTCCGGGTGGCAATGCCCTCCCCCGTGCCTGGCCGCCGTCTGGGGCGCGTGGCCGTCATGGCGCGCCGGACATGTCGCGCCGGCCTTGTGCCGTCCGGCAGACCGGGATAGGCTGTCGGCGTGCGGTGCCGGGTTATGGTTCGTGGCGCCGGTTGCGGAGGGAGCAGGGTCACCATGTTCTTCACCCCCGAGATGGCGGAGCGCATCCGCGGGCGCATCGCGCAGCTCGAGTCGGCCACCGGCGCGCAGCTGCTGGTCGTGGTCGCCGGCAAGTCCGACGACTATCCCGAGGCGCCGTGGAAAGCGTTCGCGCTGGCATCCTCGCTGGCCGGCCTGGGCGCGGCCATTTGGCTGCTGCTGGCGCGGCCCTGGATCGCGCCGGCGGAGGCGGCGCTGGCGGCGGCCGGCGTGCTTGGCGCAGGCGCGGCGGCCGCATTGCTGGCGGTCTTCGCGCCGCCGTTGGCGCGGCGATTCGTGACGCCGGGTCGGCTGGAGCTGGAGGTCGACCAGCACGCGCACTCGCTTTTCAGCGAGCATCGGCTGACGGAGACGAGCGCGCGCGCCGGCATCCTGCTGCTGGTCAGCCTGTTCGAGCGGCGGGTCGTGATCCTGCCCGATGCCGGGGTCGCGGCGCGCGTGGACGGCGCCGCCCTGGCGGCGGTGGCAGGACGCCTGGCGGCGGGCCTGGCGCGGGCAAGCCGCGGCGACGCTGTGCTCGCGGGGATCGACGCCCTGGAAAGCGCTCTGCGCGCCGCGGGGCTGGCCGGGAGCGCGGGCGCGCCAGATGAGATCGCTCCCTCGCTCATTCAGGAGAAGGGGGGCGGACGGTGAACGCGGGCGCGCGCGGCGCGATCGTCCTGGCGGCCGTCTGGCTGGCGGCTGCGGCGGCGCCCGTGGCCGCGACGCCGGAGATCCCCTACCTGACGGGACGCGTCACCGACACGGCCGAGATCCTCGGCCCGGAGGCGCGCGCGCGCATCGCCGAACTGCTCAAGGAACACGAGGCGCGCACGACCAACCAGGTGGCCGTCCTGACCGTGCCGAGCCTCGAGGGGGGCGACCTCGAGGATTACGCCGCGCGCGTTTTCGAGACATGGGGGCTGGGCCGTCAGGGACAGGACAACGGAGTGCTGCTGCTGGTGGCGCCGCAGGACCGGCGTCTGCGCATCGAGGTCGGCTACGGTCTGGAGAGCACGCTGACCGACCTGGCGTCCAGCCGCATCATCCGCGATGTGATCACGCCGCGCCTGCGCGCCGGGGACTACGACGGCGGCATCGAGCAGGGCGCGCGCGCGATCATCGCCGCGCTCGAGGGCCGGGGCGAAGCGCCGGACGCGCCCGCGGCCGGCGCGAACGCTTCCGGCGAATCCGCTGCCGAGTTCTTCTCCGGCCCGGATCTGCCGCTGATCGAACGCATCCTCATCGGCGCCTTCATCTTCGGCATCATCGGCCTGTTCACGGTGATCGGCGTCGTGACCCCGGGCGTGGGGTGGTTTCTCTACCTGTTCCTGATCCCCTTCTGGGCCATGTTCCCGATCGTCGTCGTGGGCGTCAGGGGGGCCTTCGTGCTTCTGGCCGCGTACCTGATCGGCTTTCCGCTGGCGAAGGTGCTGGTGGGACGCACCGGCTGGCACCGCCGTGCGGCCCAGGATCTCAAACGCAAGGGAACGGCGCGCATCGGCGGTTTCACGCTGGGCACGGGGGGCGCGGGCGGCGGCGGAAGCGGCCGCTCGTGGAGTTCGGGGGGATCGTCGCGCAGCAGCTTCTCGGGAGGCGGCGGGCGCTCGGGCGGCGGCGGCGCCTCGGGCAGCTGGTGAGACGCGGGCCGGCGCCGCCGGGTCAGCAGCGCTTGACGATCACGACGCTGGCATCGTCCCGCGGAGCGCCGGCATCCAGCAGGTCGCGCTTGATCGCCTCGATGATCTCGCGCGCGGGACGGTCGTGCGCGGCGCGCAGGACCTGCTCCAGACGCCCCGGCCGCTCGGGCCCCTCGCCGGCCACCTCGTCCTGGAAACCGTCGGTGAAGAGCACCAGGATGTCTCCGGGGCTGAGCAGACGGAGGTTGTTCACCGTGTAGCGCTTCTTGAGCATGTACCCGCTGCCCAGCCGCTCGCGGTCGACGCTGTCCTCGGAGGGGAACATGCCGATCGGGTAGAAGGTCCGCAGCCGATCGGGCCCGATGTCGACCAGACGGCCGAACTCCCGCGAGTAGATCACCGGCGGCGGATGTCCGGCCGAGATGAACGCGAAGTCGCCGCTCGCCGATATCTCCCCGTACAGCATGGTGATGTACTTGGCGTAGTTGGCGGTCTGGAAGAAGCGGCTGTTGAGGTTCTCGAACAGGCGGGGGGTGACCTCGCCGTTGATGTCGAGCTCGTAGAGCACGCCGGTCAGGAAGGCGTGGTGCAGGCCGATGTGCAACGTGGCGTCGGTGGCCTGGTGGCCCGCCACGTCGGCGAGCAGGATGCCGGCCCGCCGCTTGTTGCGCTCGAGCGCCTCGCGCACCTGGGGCGACGCCGCCTCGCGCAGCCGCCGGTCCAGGTCGAATCGCCGCGCGAAATCGAGATAGACGATGTGATCGCCGCCGATCTCGCCGTCCAGCGGCAGGGAGATGCCGTGGATGTCGATGCCGGGCACGCGCGGAATGTCGCCCGGCTGCGGGATGTGAGCCTTGGCGATCTGCAGGAAGTTGTCCAGCTCCCGGCGCATGTCCAGCGTCGAGCGGTCGTCGTTCATTAGGCTCCCTTTTTCGCTCAAATGAACGGAGGCACAATACAAAGATTCCGGCGGGATCGCAGCTGTCAATGGTCGTGTGGCGATCCGATACGCGTCGGGTCGGTGCAAGCGCCGCGCCAATCAGGCGCGCCGGCTCGAGTGGCGCACATTCTATCCCCGCCGGCGCTACGGAGACAGTCCGATCCTGCCCAGCACCCGGCGAAACCTTGGATCGGAGCGGAGAGGATCCAGCAACGGGTAGACTTTGACCCATTGGGCCGAGCTCTCCCGGTTCTCCAGCCAGCCGTCGATGACCGCGAAGGCCTCGTCCATGTCACCCAGCTGCGCCAGGCAGGAAGTCTCGATCAAGCCAGCGTGGAAGCGCATGTCGGGCCTGGACCTGTCGCGGCTCAGCAGCAGACGCGCTGCGTAGAAGCCTCGCCTGCCGCCCCTCTCGAGCGCGTCGATCAACGACGCATGCCAGCTCGAATCGAGAATATCAGAATGGGCACGGGCGAGCAAACAGCGCCTCCGTCGTCGAGCGTGACCATATGGGGGCGGCGCAGCGCCCGAATCCGGGAGGCGGCGCGCGCCTGGCCCGACTATACTGAAGCACGCTCGCGCGGCGGACCGTCGCCGCCGACTCATTTGGATCGCTTTCAGCCGCGCCGCCGCCAAGCCCCGGCGGTAGGGAGGAAATGACGATGATCAGAGCCTATGCCGCCCATCAGCCAGGCCTGGCATTGGAGTCCTTCAGCTACGATCCGGGGCCACTAGGACCCGACCAGGTCGAAATCGATGTCATCGCCTGCGGCATCTGCCACTCCGATCTGTCCATGCTCAAGAACGACTGGCAGATGAGCGCCTACCCGCTCGTGGCGGGCCACGAGGTGGTCGGCAAGGTGTCCGCAGCCGGCGCGCACGTGCGCGGGGTCGCGGTCGGCGACGTCGTCGGCCTGGGCTGGTACAGCGGCAGCTGCCTGATCTGCTCCCAGTGCCTCGGCGGCGACCACAACCTCTGCCGCGGCGCCGAGCAGACCATCGTCGGCCGGCATGGCGGCTTCGCCGACAAGGTGCGCTGCAGGGCGGAGTGGGCCATCCCCCTGCCCGCCGGCCTGGACGCCAAGAAGGCCGGCCCTCTGTTCTGCGGCGGCATCACCGTGTTCAATCCCATCGTGCAGTGCGGCGTGCAGCCGACCGACCGCGTGGGGGTGATCGGCATCGGCGGTCTGGGCCATCTGGCGCTGCAGTTCCTCAGCAAATGGGGCTGCGAGGTGACGGCCTTCACCTCCAGCGATGACAAGCGCGCAGAGGCCCTGCGGCTGGGCGCGCACAACGTCGTCAACACCCGGCGCCCGGGCGAGCTGGAGAAGCTGGCCGGCCGCTTCGACTTCATCCTTTCGACGGTGAACGTGGACCTGGACTGGAATCTGTTCCTCGCCGCCCTGGCTCCCAAGGGGCGCCTGCACAGCGTCGGCGCCGTGCCCTCCCCGCTGGCGGTGCCGGCCTTCGCGCTGATCGGCGGGCAGAAGAGCGTGTCGGGATCGCCGCTGGGACCTCCCGCGACCACGCTCAAGATGCTCGACTTCTGCGCCCGCCACGGCATCGCCGCGGTCACCGAGCACTTCCCGCTGAGCAAGGTCAACGAGGCGCTCGCGCGCCTGGCCGCGGGCAAGGCGCGCTACCGGCTGGTGCTCGAGAACGACTTCTAGAGCCCGGCGCAACGAGTCGCCGCCTCCCCGGATCGAGCCGCGCGGATCGACGGATCGGCCGCGCGGCCGGTTCCGTTTGCGCCGGCAGCGGACGATCAATTACGATTGTACGAGGCGATCTCCCCGGCTGTGCATGCTCGCGGGCGAGGTGTCCATGGCGGCCGCCATCTTTCGCACCAAGTTCATCGTGCCGTCCCTGCCCGTCCATTATCAGCGGCGGCCACGGCTCGACCGGCTCTGGCGCTGCGGGGAAGATGCGCGCCTGATCGCCGTGACCGCGGGCCCCGGCTGGGGCAAGAGCTGCTTCCTCGCCGACCACGCGCGCCGGCTGGGCGCCCGCGCCCTGTGGTACACGCTGGACGAACTGGACCGCGATCCCGATGTCCTCGTGGCCCATCTCGCCGCGGCCTGCGGCCTGCCGGAATCCGCAGCCCCCCCGCTGGAACAGCTGGCCGGCATCGTGGGGCGATTGGACCGTCGCCGTCTGCTGGTGCTCGACGACGTGCACGCCATCGCCCAGGCGGACGCGGCGCGCGAGGTCCTGGGCCGTCTCCTGCGCTACCTGCCGGAAAGCTGCCGCCTGGCGATCGCCTCGCGGCAGCCGCTCGCGCTGACCGCCGCGCGTCTGCGGCTCAGAGGCGAGGTGACGGGCTTGGCCGAGTCCGATCTTGCCCTGACGCCGGCCGAGAGCAGCGCCTGGTTGACGCGTCGTCTGGGGCGCAGCGCCGCCCCTCTGTCTGCACGGATCCAGCAGCTGACCGAGGGCTGGCCGACCGGTCTGGAGATCGTGTGCCAGGCGCTGAGCGAATGCGATTCTGCCGAACACCCGGACGTGCTGCGGCGCCTCGCGGCCGGCGACGGACGCTGGTTCGATTTCTTCGTCGAAGAGGTCATGACCGATCTGGACGACGACACGCGCCGTTTTCTGTTGATGACCTCGGCGCTGCCGCATCTGGAAACAGAGCTCTGCGATCGTCTGACGGGCCGCGACGACAGCCACGCGCTGCTGGGTCGGCTGGCCGAACGGGGCCTGTTCACCGTGCCGGTCGGCCGGCACGCCTGGCGTTATCACACCCTCCTGCGCGCCTGCCTGCGCCGCCGCGCCGAGCAGGAATTCTCGCCAGGCCAGCAGCGGCGCCTGCGGCGCCGGGCAGCCGGTCTGCTGGCCGGCGCCGGAGAGGTCGAGGCCGCCGCGCTGGAACTGGCGCGCGCCGGCGACAGCCGAGGCGCGGCCACACTGCTCGCGCGCAGCGCTCGCCGCCTGCCGGGATCGCGGCGCCCCGAGACGCTGGCCCTGGCGCTGGAAGCCCTGCCGGAAGCGCAGCTGCGCGACGAGCCGGCGCTCCTGCTGGTGCGCGCCGATCTGGCGCTGCTGCAGGGACGCTGGCGCGATGCCGCCATCGACTTGCGGCGGGCGCTGCGCGCGCAGCCGGCCGCGGCCGTCGCAGGGGCGATCCAGGCCCGGTTGGCGCGCCTGGCCCTGCTGCGCGGGCGTTTCGAAACCTGCCTCAACGATGGCCGCAAGGCGCTGGCCGGCCCGGCGGCGCCACGCGCCGCCGAGCGCGGTGCTCTGCTGGCCGCGATGGGCGTGGCGGCGGCCAGCCTGGGGCGCATGGAATCCGGCTCGCGCCTGCTGTCGCAGGCCCTGTCCATCGCACGGCGCCTGCGCGATCCTTCCCTGGAAGGCCGATGCCTCTTCCTGATGGCCGCCAATGTGCACTTCATCCGTGGAGACATGGAGATGGCGCTGCGCGACGCGCGACGGGCGCGCTCTCTCTTCGCCGATCTAGGGCGCAACGACCTGGCTTGCCATGCGGAGGGAGTGGTGGGGTTCGTGCTGGCGGGCCTGGGCGACCTCGCGGGCGCGCGACGCTCATCCGCCTGGGCGTTGCAGCGCGCCGAGGCGATCGGCTATCGGCAGATCGCGGGCTACGCGCGGTTGACGCTGGGGGAATGCGAGCTGCTGGCGGGCGACGCCGCGGCGGCCGCGGCCCGCTTCGCGCAGGCCGGCGGCATCGCCCGTGAACTGGGCGAGGATGCGCTGGCGAACTGGGCGCACCTGGGCCTGGCCGAGGCATACTGGCGTCTCGGCGATCATGCGCGGGCGGCCGCGGAGTCCGGCCGGAGCCTGGCCTTGGCGCAGCGACGCCGCGACCGCTTCTGCCTGGCCAGATCTCTGGCGCACCAGGGCCGCCTGGCCGCCCGACGGGGCCGAGCGGCAGCCGTCCCATACTGGAGGCGCGCGGAACGGCATCTGGTTCGGCTGGGGGCCCGGCTGGAGCTGGCGCGGCTCCGTCTCTGGCGCGCGGCTGCCGGCGACGCGGCGGCGGAAACGGTTCTGGCCGACATCGCCGCCTCGGACCTGGCGTTCCTGGCGGAGCGCCTCGAAGCGGCGCTGGCCCAATCGCTGCGCTCCTCGTCCCCGGACAGCAGCCGCGCCGGATCACGCCGCCGGGCCCGATCGAAGGCGTCGGAGACCACCGGGACGGCCCCGCAAGCTTCGCTGCACGTGCGTTTGCTGGGCGCTCTGGAAATCGACCGCGGCGGCCAGCGGCTGCCCGCGTCCGCATGGAGGCAGAAGCGGGCGCGGCGATTGCTGAACATGCTGCTCAACCGCCGGCTGCAGCCGGTGCCGCGGGAGCAGATCATCGAGACGCTCTGGCCGGAGGCCGACCCGGGCAAGTCGCTGGGCAACCTGCGACAGTCGGTGTTCCAGCTGCGCGCCCTGCTGGAGCCCCCGGGAGCCCCGGCGCCCCTGCATGTCGTGGCCGAGGCGGAAACGCTGAGGCTGAACCTGGGCCCTGGCGGCACATGCGACCTGGTGCAGTTCGAGGCCGCCCTTGCCAAGGCCGGCGCGGAGCGGCGGCGCGGCCGCACCGGCGCGGAAGCGGCGCGCCTGCAAGAGGCGCTGGCGCTCTGGCGCGGCCCCTATCTCGCCGACACTCCTTATGATCCGGGCGTCGAGGAAGCTGCGGCCTCCGTGCGCCATCGCTATCTGCGCGCCGCGGAGCGCGGACTCGAGATCCTGGCCGGACAGCGTCGCTGGGACGAGCTCGTGGATCTGGCGCGCCGGGCGCTGGCCGAGGACCCGCTGCACGAGCCTTTCGCCGCCGCGCTGCTGCAGGGTCTGCTGAGGCTGGGCCACCGCCGGGAGGTGCGCCTGGCCTACGCCCAGTTCGAGGCCCGCATGGTGCGCGACCTCGACCTGCTGCCCTCGCCGCGCCTGAAGGAGCTGGCCGAGCAGGCCTACGACGCGTCGCCCTGAGACGGGATGCCGTTCGGTGGCGCCCCCGCGAGAGCCACCCGGGATCCCGCGGCGCCACGCCTTCGTCGCCGCGCCAAACGTCCCGGATCGCGCATTCCCGTTATCCGAACAGGCAATCTCCCTTATCCAAAAGGATATCGGCGATTCTATCCTTCGCGCGGGTCAAGACACCGGCCGGCGCGCCAGCCGCCCTAACACGCTTTCAAGTAACAATTTATAGTCTAGGCGTGATCCTCCGGCCGTCCCGGCTCAACGGCACCGCCCTTGCGATATGAAAGGTTCCGATGCGCGCTCTCGGGGCAATTCAGGGCCGCGGACATGCCTGACGGCCATGGCTGCGCGCGGCATTCTCAATACGAAGGAGGCCGCCATGAAGAGAATCATTCGAGGCATGCTGTCAAGGTTGGGCACTGCCTTGGCGTCCATCCCACACGCCACTGTGCTGCTGGGATCTCTGCTGCTGTTCGGAACTCCTGCCGATGCCAGGATCATCCTCGTTCGCCAGGATGGTATGGGCGACCATGCCGACATAGCGCCGGCCATCGCCGCCGCGACTCATGGCGACATCGTCCTGGTTGGCGATGGTATCTACAGTGGCGAGCTGAACCGGAACCTGGATCCAGGCAGCAAGAAGATCACGATCGCTTCGGAGAACGGCACGGCCAGTTGCATCATCGAGATTCCCAATTGGGTTGCCGAACCCGGATTCTTCATTCATAGCGGAGAAGACTCGACCACCGTTATCCGCGGCTTCACGATCCGCAACTCTCAAGCACGCGGTATCCATATACTCAATGCGTCGCCCTCGATTCATAGCAATGTGATCGAAGGGTGTTCGGGCGGCGGCATCCATGCGGAAAACAGCCGTTCCGTGATTTCGCATAACGTCATACAGGACAATACGGTGGGCTATGGCACCTCCGCCCTGGGCGGGGGACTGCATCTGCGCAAGTTCCGCGGGGTCGTGAGCAGCAATGTCATCAAGGGCAACGCCGCGGGCAAAGGTGGCGGTGTCTACGTTCGAGAGCGCTACAGTGCTTACGCTCCTTGGCCTCTGCTCATCAACAACCTGATAGTCGATAACGATGCGTGGGGCGCTGGAGGCGAAGGAGGAGGCATCTACGCATACAGCGGCACCCATGTTGGGGTAAGAAATTGCACCATCGCCCGCAATAGCTGCTACGAATACGAATCCGGCGGCGGCGTCCACGGCTGGGTTGGCGTCTCTAACTCAATCGTCTGGCTGAATACGCCGTATTGGCAGTTCGCTGGCACTGGGTGGTCCGCGAACTACTGCTGCGTGATGGGCGGGGTCACGGGCGGAGAGGGCAATATTGCCGATAATCCACAATTCGTGTCCGACGTCGGCGGCATCCCCGGCGATTACCACTTGCGCGCAACCAGCCCCTGCATCGACGCGGGATTGGGTCAGGCCTCGTCGATCCTCTTCGCCGTCACCGACGGATCTCTCACCGTAGGCTTGCACCAGTACACGACCCGCGCGGACGAGATCGACGACTCCGGCACCGTGGACATGGGCTTTCACTATCGCCACTACGCGCCGCGCTACATTCACATCACGAGCCAATTCACAAGCATCCAGGCCGCGGTCAACGTCGCCGTGCCGCAGGACGTCTTTGTTGTCCGCGCGGGGGGATATGCGCCCTTCGACTTCCAGGGCAAACCGATCCGTATCGTCAGCGAAAGCGGACCTGCGGTGACCCGGATCAGCCCTCGCTACCCGAATCCCAACACACACTGCGTCGTGGCGTTGACGAGGGAAAGCACGGATTCCATCCTCGAGGGCTTCACGTTGTATGCCAACGATGGCCCGGTCTACGGCGCCGGTGTCCTCAGCAGCGGGGCTTCGCCGACCTTCAGGGATCTCATCATCCACAGTGTGCAGGCCACCTACGGCGCCGCCCTCTGTTTTCGCAGCGGCTCCTCTCCTCTTGTCGCGCACGCGGTCATTCATTCCAGCTGCTATGCCACATCTCATGGCGGGGGTCTCTACTGCGACGGCGGCTCGTCGCCATTGCTGGTCAACGTGACGATGCATGGACTGCAGGCTGGGAATGGCGGCAGCGCCGTTGCCGCGGTGGGCAACTCGCATCCCGTTCTTAGAAATTGCATTCTGAACAACAACGCCGGCGCCAGCGTGGCCTACACAGCCGATGCGAGCACGATTACCAGCCGTTGCAGTGATGTGCATGGCAACGCGGGTGGCGATTGGGTCGGTCCGCTGGCCGGCCAGGACGGCCTCAATGGCAACATTTCGCTCAATCCGGAATTCTGCGATCCGGAGTATGACAACTTCACATTGCAGGGGACTTCTCCATGCGCAGCGGAGAACAACCCCGGCTGCGGGCAGATCGGCGCCTTGGGCGTCGGCTGCGCTAGCGGCGTTCACATCGTCAGGCCTGATGGCACCGGCGACTACCCGACCATCCAGGCGGCCATCGATGCCTCGCTGGCCGGCAGTACGGTCCTGCTGGCCGACGGCACCTTCACCGGCGTCGGCAACCGTGACCTCACCTACCGCGGCAAGGCGATCACCGTGCGCTCCCAGAGCGGCGACCCCACAGCCTGCATCATCGACTGCCAGGGCATCGTCGGCGAAGAACGCCGCGGATTCATCTTCAACCAGAACGAAGGCCCCGCGTCCATCCTCGAAAACGTGACCATCCGCAACGCCCGCGCCTGGCACGCCGCCGGACTGTTCTGCGAGAACGGCGCCTCGCCCACGATCACCGGCTGCATCTTCGAGCACAACACCGCCGAGAGCCGCGGCGGCGGTCTGAGCGCCCACAACGGCTCCGCACCGACGATCACCGCCTGCACCTTCCGGCACAACACCGCGCTCACCGACGGCGCCGCGCTGCGTTGCTACGCCGGCGCACCCACGGTCACCGACTGCGTCTTCTACAGCAACAGCAGCGGCCGATATGGGGGGGCGGTGTACCTGAACAACAACTCGGCCCCGTCCTTCCAGGGCTGTCTGCTCTACGACAACACGGCCGCCAGCGACGGCGGCGGGCTGTACGGCGACAGCTCGCAGCCGACGTTGACCGCGTGCACGCTGTCCGGCAACGATGGGCCCGGCGCGTCGGGGATCATGGCGGCCGCCGGGTCGGCGGTCACCGTGCACAGCAGCATCATCGCTTTCGGCCTCAGCGGCGCGGCGGTGGCGTGCGGGGGCGGCGGGGCCGGCGTGACGCTCAGTTGCAGCGACGTCTACGGCAACGCGGGCGGCGACTGGGTCGGCTGCATCGCCGGACAGGAAACGAGCAACGGCAACCTGGCGGTCGACCCGCTGTTCTGCGACGCCGCCGCAGGCAACCTGACCTTGAGCGGCGCGTCCCCTTGCGCCGCCGCGAACAACCCCGGCTGCGGGCAGATCGGCGCCTTGGACGTCGGCTGCGAGCGCACGTTCCTGGTCCGTCCCGACGGCATGGGCGATTTCCCGACCATTCAGGCGGCGATCGACGAGTGTCTGGCCGGCGACACGGTCCTGCTCGCCGACGGCACCTTCACCGGCGTCGGCAACCGTGACCTCACCTACCGCGGCAAGGCGATCACCGTGCGCTCCCAGAGCGGCGACCCCACAGCCTGCATCATCGACTGCCAGGGCATCGTCGGCGAAGAACGCCGCGGATTCATCTTCAACCAGAACGAAGGCCCCGCGTCCATCCTCGAAAACGTGACCATCCGCAACGCCCGCGCCTGGCACGCCGCCGGACTGTTCTGCGAGAACGGCGCCTCGCCCACGATCACCGGCTGCATCTTCGAGCACAACACCGCCGAGAGCCGCGGCGGCGGTCTGAGCGCCCACAACGGCTCCGCACCGACGATCACCGCCTGCACCTTCCGGCACAACACCGCGCTCACCGACGGCGCCGCGCTGCGTTGCTACGCCGGCGCACCCACGGTCACCGACTGCGTCTTCTACAGCAACAGCAGCGGCCGATATGGGGGGGCGGTGTACCTGAACAACAACTCGGCCCCGTCCTTCCAGGGCTGTCTGCTCTACGACAACACGGCCGCCAGCGACGGCGGCGGGCTGTACGGCGACAGCTCGCAGCCGACGTTGACCGCGTGCACGCTGTCCGGCAACGATGGGCCCGGCGCGTCGGGGATCATGGCGGCCGCCGGGTCGGCGGTCACCGTGCACAGCAGCATCATCGCTTTCGGCCTCAGCGGCGCGGCGGTGGCGTGCGGGGGCGGCGGGGCCGGCGTGACGCTCAGTTGCAGCGACGTCTACGGCAACGCGGGCGGCGACTGGGTCGGCTGCATCGCCGGACAGGAAACGAGCAACGGCAACCTGTCCGCCAACCCGCTGTTCTGCAACGCCGCCGCAGGGAATTTCACCCTCAACGCCAGCTCCCCCTGCCTGCCCGCCAACAACAGCTGCGGCCTCCAGATGGGCGCCTTCGGCCTGGGCTGCAGCGGCCAGACCGAGGTGCCCGAAACAGAACTCCCGCCGGCGTTCTTCCTGGCCCAGAACGTGCCAAATCCGTTCAATCCCAAGACCGCCATCCGCTTCGGGCTGCCAGACGCTGCCGAGGTCACGCTCGCGATCTACGACCTGTCCGGGCGGCGCCTGCGCGCGTTGCTGACCCGGGTTCCGTACGCAGCCGGGTTCCACCGCGTGGACTGGGACGGCACGGACGATGCCGGCCGCAGATTGGCGTCGGGCATGTACATCTGTCGACTGTCGGCGGGAGGACGCCAGCAGATGCACAAGATGACGTTGGTCAAGTGATATGGAACGGCTAGTCAAGTGAAGACGCGCTTCTCCCTTGGCCCCGGCCGGTAACGGCCGGGGCCTCTGGCGCTCGACCTCCGTATCAAGTGCGCCGGGGCAGCGGCCGTGAGGCGCTGGCCGCTCGTATCCTTCCCACTTTCCATGGTACATTTGGCGACGCGGGCCGATTGGGCTCGAGCCAAGAGGTGAACGTTGCTGGTCGTCCTGGCCTATCTATCGAGGTCGAGACGTTGGATCTCGGTTTCGCGGACTAGAGACAGCAACTCGGTGCGCGTTCTGCTGCGCGGGGCCGAGTCGCAAGAAAGGATCTGATCATGAAGCACGGCGCGCGCAATCAAGTGTCAGCCAAGGTGACCTCGATCAAGAAGGGCGACATCATGTCGCTGGTGAAGTTCACGGTGACCGCGCCGGCGGCGATGGCCTCGGTGCTGACGACAGAATCGCTTGAGGCGCTCGACCTGAAGCCTGGCGACGAGGTCGCGCTGATCATCAAGGCCGTCCACGTGCTGCCGGTCAAGCAGTGACCGCCGCCTCGCGCCCTCTCGCCGCTCCGCGCCAGGCGCCATGACGACCCGCCGCGCACGCGCCCAGCTTCCCATCGCGGCGGTCCTGGCGCTGCTGCCCGCGCTGGTCTACCTGCCGTCGGTCTCCGGCCCCTTCCTGTTCGACGACGTCACCGCCATCGTCGAGAACCCCTCGGTGCAGGGGCTGCACGCCGTGCCCCAGACGCTGCGCTTCTGGCAGGAGAGCGATGTGGCCTATCGGCCGCTGCGCTTTCTTTCCTTCGCCGTGGATTGGACGTTGGGCGGGGGATCACCGGCGATGTTCCACGGCACGAACATCGCGCTGCACATCGCGGCGGCGTTGCTGCTGTGGCGCCTGCTGCTGGCCCTGTCGTTCCCCGCCGCGGCGGCCGAGGTGGCGGCGCTGCTGTTCGCCCTCCACCCCATCCAGACGGGAGCCGTGGCCTACATCTCCGGCCGCAAGGATCTGCTCTGCGCGGTCTTCTACCTGCTGGCGCTGCATGCCGCGCTGGCCGCGGGGCGCGCGGCGCGCCCGTCGCGACGGATGGGCCTGTCTCTGGCCTTCTTCCTGGCGGGGCTACTGGCCTACCAGGCCAAGGAGATGGCATTGACGCTGCCGGCGGCGGTAGTGCTGCTTGACCTGGCCGCGCGCCGGCGTGCGGCCGAGGCGGGAGCGCGACAGGCTCGCACGGCGTTCGCGCCCCTGCGGGGGTTGACCGGGGTGCTGCGCGGCCGGCCGCTGTTCTACGGCTTGCTCCTGCTGGCGGGGATCGCCGCCCTCCTCCAGAAGGTGGTTCTCAATCCGGCCACCAAGGTGCCGCTCGGCGGCGGCATCGCCACGTGGCTCGATCTGCAGCTGTTCTTCCAGACGATCGCCTGGCACGTGCGCAAGGCCCTGCTGCCCTGGCCGCACGCGGCCGACCTGCGCGGGCTGTTCCCGCAGCCGCTGGCGGCGCAGGGGGGTTGGAGCGCCTTCTGGAACGGGGGCGGGCCCGCCGCCACCGGCATCGGCCTGCTGCTGCTCGGCGGCCTTGTCCTGCTGGCGCTCAAGCAGGCGCGCGCCCGCCTGGCCGCGGGCAGCCTGGCCTTCTTCCTGATCGCTCTGCTTCCGGTGGCGAACCTGGTGCCGCTCAACGAGCCGGCGGCGGAACACTACCTGTATCTGCCGCTGGCCGGCCTGGCGGGGCTGCTGGGGCTGACCGCCAGCGGCGGCGCTCAGCGCCTTCCGCGCCTCAGGGGCCTGGCGACCGCCCTGTTGCTGATGATACTGGCCGGCGCGACGCTGTGGCGCAGCGCCGTCTGGGGCGACGAGCTGCGCCTGTGGCGATCGGCCGTGGCGGCCAACGCCGGCAGCGACCGCGCCTGGAACAACCTTGGGCTGGCGCTGCGCGAACGGGGCGATCTGGAGGGGGCGCGCGGCGCCCTGGCTCGGGCCGTCGCTCTGGGCAGGCCTCCCGCCGCGCGCGCGCTGGCCAATCTGGCGCAGCTCGCACGGGAAGCTGGCGACGCGGAGGAAGCGCTGCGGATCCTGCAGCGCGGGCTCGACATCCATCCCGACGACGCGCTGTTGACGGCGCTGCGGGGAAACATCCTGCTGGCGGCGGGTCGCCCGGCGCAGGCGCGGCGCGACCTGGAGCGGCTGACCGCGCTGCCGGAAGCGCCGGACCGGGAGTTCGCGACCTGGCGGCGCGATCTGGGCGTGGCGCGGCTGCTCGACGGCGACGCGGCCTCGGCCGCGGCCATCCTGGAGGAGGCGGTCCAGGTCGATCCCGGCGACATGTCGGCCTGGACCAATCTCGGCGCTGCCTACCTGGAGCAGGAGCGATGGCCCGCCGCGCTGCGCGCACTGGAGGCAGCGGTCGCGCTGCCGGAAGCGACGGGCACCGCTCACCGCAACCTCGCCGTGGCGCTGCTGCGTCTGGGGCGGCCGGCCGAGGCGGCGCGGCGACTGGACGAGGCGCGCGCCCTGGGCGATGCCATCCCCGACGGCCTGGCGCGCGCCGTCGCCGATTCGCTCGCCGCCCGCTCGCGACCCTCACCTACCCGCTGAATCAGGGCGCGCGCAGCCGTCGCGCCGGTTGCGGACGCGGCCCTACGTTTGCATCGGCCGCAGCTATGCCGTCAGCGAGCCCCGACTCCCGTTCCCCGCGCCTGTTGGATCTCGTGCGCGATGCGATCCGCGCCCGCCACTACAGCCGCCGCACGGAGCGCGCCTATGCCGGCTGGGTCCGGCGTTTCGTGCGGTTCAACGGACTGCGCCACCCCGGCGAGATGGGCGAAGCAGAGGTGACCGCGTTTCTGTCGCACCTGGCCACCCATCGGCAGGTCAGCGCCGCGACGCAGAACCAGGCGCTGAGCGCACTGCTGTTCCTGTACCGCGCGGTCCTCCATCGCGATCTGCCCTGGTTGAACGATCTGGTGCGCGCCAAGCGACCGGCCCGCCTGCCGGTCGTGCTGACCAGAGGCGAAGTCCACGCGCTCCTCGCGCGACTCGACGGCACGGCGTGGCTCGTCGCGAGCCTGCTGTACGGCGCCGGTCTTCGTCTGCTCGAGGGGTTGCGCCTGCGCGTGAAGGACATCGACTTCGCGCGCAAGGAGATCACCGTCCGGGACGGCAAGGGGAGAAAGGATCGCGTCACGCTTCTGCCCGGCACGGTGCGTGAGCCGTTGCAGCGCCATCTGCTGGGGGTGCGCACACTGCATCAGCGCGACCTGGCGCAGGGGCTCGGGATCGTCGCGCTTCCCGACGCGCTCGCGCGCAAGTACCCGCGCGCGGGCCGTGAATGGGCCTGGCAATGGATCTTCCCCGCCACGAGCCATTATCGTGATCGCGAGACCGGCCAACGACGCCGCCACCACCTGCACGAATCGGTGATCCAGCGAGCCGTCAAGGAGGCGGCTCGAAGCGCCAACCTGCACAAGCCCGCAACCTGCCACACGCTACGCCATAGCTTCGCCACACACCTGCTCGAGGCCGGCTACGACATCCGGACGATCCAGGAACTCCTCGGCCACGCCGACGTCTCGACCACGATGATCTACACCCACGTCCTGAACCGCGGCGGCAGAGGCGTCAGAAGCCCTCTCGACGACGAAGTTTCGCCATGAACGGGAGCCCCCTGCAATAGGCCCCCGCGTAAACCGTATTGAATGCCCGGGCGCGGTATGGCAGGATAGACGCCCCTGCACAGGGGGGCGCAGCCGGGGATGATTCGGACTACGTTGGGCAACCGGAAGAGGAAAGCCGACCGGCATCAGCGCGGTTCGGCGCCGCTGCATTGCGCGGCCTGCGCGGGGCCCACAGTCCTTGCCGTCATCGCGACAATGCCCGTTGACGCCCAGAACGCGGGCGTCAACCAGGAGTCTCCTGCGAGGCGCGCAAGCAAGTTAGCATGCAGCTTATCTGGATACGCAGACCAGCGTATCCAGATACCGAGGTCTAGATACTGAGCGTTACCGGGACATGGGGGTTGGTTGACGGTCGGGGAAGAGATTCCTGTAGAAGGGCTGGACCTGCTGGGTCGGCCGAGGTGAGGTGAAGGTCACGGTCAGAACGGCGAGCCGCCTATCGCTGCATCGCTGGTCGCAAGATCGGCGACGACGCGAGCATGGCCGATGGCTGGTCAAGTCGCGGCCCTATAGGCGAACGGCGAGGCCGTTCTTGAGATCGTGTCGGACGTTTGGGGCGTTGCCCTGTAACTTGCCGCTGCAGCGGACAGTCGTGCGTCACGCCGCTTGCGGAGCAAGCGTCGAGCCGCACGCCTGCCGCTGACCGCCGCGTTAGGCGTCTTTTTAGGAGGGTTCGTGTCTTCGTGCGAATGTGAAGTTGAAACCGCTGGCCCGGAACAGGCGAAGGTCTTGTGGGCCTTGCTTGCCATCAACGCCGTCATGTTCTTAGTTGAGAGTATTGCCGGTTTCTTGGCCCATTCCACCGGCCTCATCGCCGATTCATTAGACATGTTTGCTGATGCTGCCGTGTATGGCATCGGCCTTTATGCTGTTGGCCGCTCTGTTACACATAAAGCCAAGGCCGCTTACCTCAGTGGCATATTCCAGCTCGCGCTTGGCGTTGGCGTTGTCGTTGAGGTAGCTCGTCACTTCATCTCAGGTGTTGAGCCACAATCACTCCTCATGATGGGTTTTGGCGCGCTAGCACTCGTCGCAAATTTATGCTGCCTCGCCCTTCTGTCAAAGCACCGCGAGGGTGAGGTTCATATGAGGGCTAGCTGGATATTCTCCACCAATGATGTTCTAGCCAATTTAGGAGTCATCGCCGCTGGTGTTCTTGTCGCCTATTTTGGTTCTGCTTTGCCCGATCTCATCATTGGTTCCGTCATAGCAGCCTTGGTCATTCGCGGCGGAGTCCTCATCATCAGTGATGCACGCAGTGAGTTGGCGAAAGCCGCCTAACAACAGGTTCCAGCCGACGTCCCCGCTTCGCGGGGCCGCGGCTGAACCTGGGCGTTACCGGGACATGGGGGTTGGTTGACGGTCGGGGAAGAGATTCCTGTAGAAG
>CAYWTR010000009.1:0-117703 GCA_964461255.1 uncultured Fibrobacteraceae bacterium
CTCCGATACTACAGGGTTCCTGCGCAGTTGGTGAGACAATTTCGATTGAGGCGGGCAGGCGGGGCAGAAGGAGGCCGACTCGGCCACCGGCGAGAGAGGGGGGGGCGAGAATTTATTAAGTGATTGTTATAAAATAGATTATGATTTTACCCGGGTAAAACGCCGTCAGCGCAGCGCCGTCGACATCTGCATGTCAGCGGACGATCGCCTGCCGCGCCAGTTCGCGGCCCGCGGCGGTCAGGGCCAGGGTGCGGGCGGCGCCGGGGGGCTCGATCAGGCCGCGCTGCTGGGCCAGCCGCACGACGCGCAGCGCGAAGGCGGGCTGCCAGCGCAGGTGATCGTGGAGATGGTCCAGACGATTCTCGATCGCGGCCTCCGGCAGGTCCTCGTGCTGGAGCAGGTGGATGGCGAGCATGGTCTGCGCGAATTCCCAGCGCTGGCGCGCGCGGCGGCGGGCCGCGGCCACCAGCCCTTGCGAGGGAGAGAACAGGAAGACCAGTCCGAAGAGCGCGCCGACCATGACCGCCATCGCGCCGGCGATGGAGGCGTCGAGCCGGTGCGCCAGCCAGTAGCCGCCCAGCGCTGCCGCCGTGCCGATCGCCAGCGCGAGCGCGATCATCGCCGGCAGGCGGTCGGTCAGCAGATAGGCCGCCGCGGGCGGCCCGATCATCAGGGCCACGACCAGCACCAGCCCGACCGCGTCGAAGGCGCCCACGGCGGTCACCGCCACCACCGACATCAGCGCGTAGTGCACCAGGCCCGGCGCCAGGCCCAGCGCCGCCGCCAGCCCCGGGTCGAACGTGGCGAGCTTCAGCTCCTTGAAGAACAGCGCCAGCAGGGCGGCGTTGAGCAGCAGCACCCCGCCCATCGTGTGCAGGCCGCGCGGCCCGAGATCGGCGCCGGCCACGACCAGGCGGTCGAACGGGGCGAAGGCCAGCTCGCCCAGCAGCACCGTGTCGGTGTCCAGGTGCACGTTGCCCGCCTGGCGCACGATCAGGATGACGCCGAGGCTGAACATGGCGGGGAAGACCAGGCCGATGGCCGCGTCCTCGCGCACGCGGCCGCTGCGCTGCAGCAGTTCGACCAGGGCGACCGTCGCCAGGCCGGTGGCGGCCGCGGCGGCCAGCAGCAGCGGCGAGCCGGTGTCGCCGGTGATCAGGAAGGCGACCACGATGCCGGGCAGGATCGAGTGGCTGATGGCGTCGCTCATCATCGCCATCCGGCGCAGCACCAGGAAGACGCCCGAGAGCGCGCAGGCGGCGGCGGTCACGACAGCGATGGCCTGGATCTCCAGCTCAGGTCCGCTCATGCTCGCCACCCCGCGCCGCGCCGCCTCACGACAGCCCCTCCGGTTCGCTTTCCAGCAGGCGCCGCGCCGCCGCCACGCCCGCGGGGGTCAGAGCCCAGGCGTCGGGGCCGCAGCGCCGAACCATGCCGCGCGCGGCCAGCACCTGCAGCGAGCGGCGCACGCCGCCGCCCGCGCCCATCGCGCGCAGGACCGAGCGCGCGTGCGCCGCGCCGGCGGGATCGGCGTGCTGCGCGGCCAGGCGGTACAGGTCGGCCAGCACCGTTTCGAGCGCCAGACGGCGCCGATTGGCCAGATCGCGCGCCCACTGCCAGACCAGGCCGCGGCGCGGCGCCAGCAGCAGCGAACCGGCCACCAGGCCGGTGGCGCACAGCACGATGACCGGCCCGGTCGGCAGGCGGGCGGTCAGGCTGCTCAGGGCCGCGCCCGCGGCGCCGGCGGTGGCTCCGAAAAGGCCCGCCAGCAGGATCATCCTGCCCAGGCGGTCGGTCCACTGCCGCGCGGCGGCGGCCGGCGCCACGATCATCGCGCTCATCAGCACCACGCCGACCGTCTGCAGCCCCATGACGATCGCGATCACCAGCAGCGTCGTCAGCAGCACGTCCAGCCGGCGCATGGGGTAGCCCAGGATGGCGCCGAAATCGGGGTCGAAGCTCAGCAGCTTGAATTCCTTCCACAAGAGCGCCACGACCGCCAGCGCCGCGCCTCCCAGCAGGACCATCGCGGTCACGTCGCGCGCCAGCAGCGCCGCCGCCTGCCCGAACAGGAACTTGTCCAGCCCCGCCTGCGTGGCGTCGGGGCGTTTCTGGATCCAGGTCAGCAGCAGCAGGCCGGCTCCGAAGAAGACGGACAGGATCAGCCCCAGGGCGCTGTCGGCCTTCAGGCGCGTCTGGTTGACGATGGCCAGCAGCTTCAGCGTGGCCAGCCAGCCCGCCACGGCCGCGCCGGCCAGCAGCGCCAGCGGCGCCTTGCTGCCGGTCAGCAGGAAGGCCAGGGCGATGCCGGGCAGCGCGGCGTGCGCGACGGCGTCGCCGAGCAGGCTCTGCCGGCGCAGCACCGCGTAGGCGCCCAGCGCGCCGCTGATCAGCCCGAGCACGGCCGAACCGATCGCCACCGTGCGCAGGGTGTAGTCGAAGAGCAGCTCGTGGAGCAGGCCGCCGGCGGTCATGGCGCCGCTCCGCCGCCGAGGCTGTCGGCCGGGGCCTTGCGGGACAGGAAGGCGACGCGGCCGCCGTAGGTCAGGCGCAGGTTGGCGTCGGTGAACACGTCGGCCACCGGGCCGCTGGCGATGCGCCGCACGTTCAGCAGGGTCACCCAGTCGAAGTAGTCGGGCACGGTCTGCAGGTCGTGGTGCACGACGACCACGGTGCGGCCTTCGCGCCGCAGCCCTTGCAGCAGCTCGACGATGGCGCGTTCGGTGCGGGCGTCGACCCCCTGGAACGGCTCGTCCATGAAGTAGACGGCGGCGTCCTGCACCAGCGCGCGCGCCAGGAAGACCCGCTGCTGCTGCCCGCCCGAAAGCTGGCTGATCTGGCGGCCGGTGAACTCGGTCATGCCGACCTTGGCCAGCGCCTCCAGCGCCAGCGCCCGCTCGCGCCGTCCGGGCCGCCTGACCCAGCCGAGGTGGCCGTAGCGCCCCATCATCACGATGTCCAGGACCGTGGTGGGGAAATCCCAATCGACGCTGCCGCGCTGCGGCACGTACGCGACCCGGCGGCGCTGGGACGCGTAGGGCCGCCCGTGGATGCGCACCTGGCCCGCGGCGGGGCGCACCAGACCGAGGATCGCCTTCATCAGGGTGGTCTTGCCGGCGCCGTTGGGCCCGACCACCGCCATCAGCACGCCCGCGGGCACGGACAGATCCACGTCCCAGAGCACCGGGCGGTCGCGGTACGCGACCGTCAAGTCGGCGACCTCGACCGCCAGCATCGCCTGATCGGCGTTCACGGCAGCTGCTCTCCTTCCACCTCGCCCGCGAGCCCGGCGACGATGGCGTCGATGTTGTGCCGCACCATCCCGAGATAGTCGCCGGCCGGCGTGCCCGGGCTGCCCAGCGCGTCGGAATACAGCTCGCCGCCGATGCGCACCGTCAAGCCGCGCGCCCGCACCGCCGCCTGCACGGCCTCGATGGCGCGCCGGGGAACGGACGATTCGACGAACATCGCGGGCAGGCGGCGTTCGGCGATGAACGCGGCCAGTTCCTGCACGTCCGCGGTGCCGGCCTCGCCCAGGGTGCTGATCCCCTGCAGCCCCCGCACCTCGAAGCCGTAGGCGCGGCCGAAGTAGTTGAAGGCGTCGTGGGCGGTGATCAGCACGCGGCGCGCGGGCGGCAATTCGGCCGCGCGCGCCCGCACGTAGGCGTCCAGGCTGTCGAGCTCGGCCAGATAGCGATCCGCCCGGGCCTGGTACGCCGCCGCCCGCGCCGGGTCGACGGCCTGGAAGGCGTCGCGCGTCCGCAAGGCGGCCAGCCGCCACAGGGAGACGTCGAACCAGACGTGCGGATCCGGCGCGCCGCTGAACTGCGGCGGCGACAGCAGGAGCGAAGGCGGGACGGCCTCGGCGACGGCGACGGTGCGCCGCCTCTGCGCCAGCCGCGCCAGCACGTCGCCCATGCGGGCCTCCAGGTGCAGGCCGCTGTAGAGGATGACATCGGCCTGGTCCAGCCGGCGCACGTCGCCGGCGCTGGCCTTGTAGAGATGGGGATCGACGCCGGGTCCCATCAGGCCGGAAACCAGCACCAGGTCGCCGCCGATCTGGCGGGCCAGGTCGGCCACCATGCTGGTCGTCGCCGTCACCCGCAACGGCCGGTCCTCGGCCAGGGTGTCGCCGGCGGCCAGGGGGGGGCCGCGCCCGTGGTCGCCGCTCCCGCCGCTTCCGCCGCTTCCGCCGCCGCCGCCGCAGCCGGCCGCGGCCGCCGCCAGCAGCGCGGCGCAGGCCAGCTTTGACATCGCACCGCAAGACGCGCGCCATGGCGCCATGCCGTTTACCCTCCCGAACCAGGGTGACGCTGAAGCGATTGTTGCTCAGGCCGCCGCCGAGGGCGAGAAGGTAATTCAAATGATATTGAAAGCCAATATGGTTCGACGGGGGCGCGGCGCCGGGCCGGATGGGGGGGTCAGGGGCCCTGCACCAGCGCCGCTAGGCGGGCCCGCAAGCGCTGCACGTGTGTGCCCTCCCAGTAGAGCTGGCCGCAGCCGCGGCACTGGCGGTAGTCGTCGCACCAGGCGCGCGTGCGCAGGGGGATGCGCAGCAGCACGTCGCGCTTGGGCACCGGGCGCAGGTCGCCGTTGCAGAGGCTGCAGCGGGCGAAAGGACGCGCGCGCGGCCAGGCCGAACCTGGCAAGCACCTCCCGCGCCTGCTCGTCGGCCTGGCGGGACAGGATCAGCATGCCGCGGCCGACATCGCGGCGCATCAGCAGGCCGCGGCTGCAGGTCAGCAAGGCGCGCGTCTCGCGGGCGGCGGCGGCGGCCAGCGCCGGTTCGCGCCAGTCGTTGCGATAGAGCGTGTCGAAGCCCAGAAGGCGCAGCAAGCGGGCCAGCCGGCCCAGATGGCTGTCGCAGACGAAGCGTTCCCAGGCCAGAGGCCGCGGCTGCAGGCGGGAATCGGGCCAGGAGCATTCCGTCTCGTCGCCGGCGGCCGCAGCGGGGGGAGGGTGGACCTCGATGCGGTCGCCGTCGCGGACGCGGTAGCCGAAGCCTACCGGCAGCCCTCCCACCAGCATCAGGTCGATTTCCGTGTGGGGTATGCCCAGCGCCTGCAGGGAGTCCTTGACCGAAGACGGCTCCTGCAGTCCCAGCACGTGGTGCGCGGGCGCGGTGGGCCCCACCAGCGCGGGCAGCCGGCCCTTCAGGCAGAAGGAGACCGCGATCACGATGTCTCCCCTGGTCGCTCCCGCGGCGCCGGGCGGGCGGTGCGGGCGCCATGCCGGACACAGTCTAGCCGCCCGCGCGCGCGCCTGGCAAGCGCGCTGGCCCGCAAGTTGACAGCGGGCGCGCCAGCGCGCTAAGTTCGTGCCGGTCGCGACCCGGCCGGCCCGGGTCACCAACCGTCCGGCCCCAGCATCCCCTGCTGCGAAGCTTCGCCGCCGCTCGGAGGCCCCCGTTGCCCGCTCGCGCACGGCCTTCCCGACGCCTCGCCCGGCGCCCTCAGCGCGCCGCCGCCGCCGTCGGCGCCGTCCTGGTCGCGGCGGCGCTGGCCGCCGCGCTGGCGCCGCCGCGGGCGGCCGCGCTGCCCAGCCGCGACATCGTCACCAACGTCGGCATCATCGGCCTGGCGGTGACCAACCTGGGCTACGTCGGCAACGGTTTCTCCAACCCCAACCAGCCGTCGTGCGAGTACCCGCTCAACAGCAAGGTCGAGCACGTCTTCCTGGGCGGCATCTGGGTGGGGGCGATCGCCGCCGACGGCACGATCCGGGTCTCGACCGGGGCGCAGGACGCGTCCAGCCTGGTGGCCGGCGACGACATCCGCGAATTCGTCGACGCGGCGGACGAGCCGGTGCGCGTGTGGTCGAACTCCCAGAACAGCGACCGCTACGATCCGCGCGCCCTGTCCACGCAGCACATCGAGATGGTGTTCGACGACTACGCGGCGATCGAGTCCGGCAATCACACGCCGCTGGGCCTGAAGGTGATCCTGCGCGCCCTGGCCTGGGGCAGCCCCTACGCGGACGACTTCGTGATCCTGGACTACGCCGTCATCAACATCTCGGGCGGCGAGCTGCGCGATGTCTACGTCGGCTTCTGGAACGACACGACGGTCGGCAACACGACGCGCAACAACCCCTACGACCCGCAGGCGCCGGTGCGCTGGAACTACTATGACGATGTCAACGGCGCCTGGCGTCCCGGCGACGTCGCCAACGACCCCAACATCTGGATGATGTACGAACGCGACGACGACGGCGACGAGCAGCTGGCCACGTCCTGGGTGGGCACGCGCCTGCTGGGGACGGTGCCGGCGCCCGCGGAGCGCGAACTGACGCCGGGCGTGCCGGCGCCGCCGGTGTCGTACAACGCCTGGCGCTTCCGCGGGGTGCCGGCGCAGGACGACGTCTATCTGACGGACGACGGCCAGGTTCGCCCGGGCAAGTACCAGCTGATGGGCAACGGCGACTTCGACGTCGGCGTCACGCCGGGCGACAACTTCACGGTCCCGTCGGACTGGGTCGCGCTGCTGTCGACCGGCCCGTTCCCCTTTCTGGCTCCCGGCGACACGGTGCGCGCCACCTTCGCCATCATCTGCGGGGCGGACTCGCTGGGCCTGCTGGCCAACAGCAAGGTTGCCCAGCTCGCCTACGACCAGGGCTTCACAATCCCGGTCGGGCCGCCGTCGCCGCGGATCGAGGTGGCGACGGACAACGACCGCGTGATCCTGCGCTGGCTGCCGGGCGATCCCGACGCCGAGGACCCCGCCCTGCGCGCGCCCGAGCACCACATCAGCTCGATCACCGGCAAGCCGGACTTCCAGGGGTACCGCATCTACCGCTTCCAGGGCGCGGCGATCACCAGCGATCCCTACCGCATCGCCACGCTGGTGGCCGAGTTCGACCGCATCGACGGCGTCGGCTTCGACACCGGCCTGCCCCCGCTGGACGCCCAGGGGCGGCGGGTCTTCATCGACGAACACCTGCTCGACGGCTTCCCCTACTGGTACTCGGTGGTTTCGTTCTCGGCGCCCGACCTGGAGGAGGGGCTGCCGTCCTTCCAGAGCGGCTTCAACGAGAACGCCCGGCTGGTCTATCCCGGCTCGGCCCCCTCGACGCCCGAGGACCGGCGCACGATCGGCGTCTATCCGAATCCCTATCGGGCCGGCTCGCTGTACGATTCGCCGCGGGGCGAGGTCGAGCTGGGCCGCAAGATCTGGTTCACCGGACTGCCGGCGCGCAGCCGCATCCAGGTGTTCAACCTGGCCGGCGACCTGGTCAAGACCCTGCATCATGACGATCACGCCTCGGGCCAGAAGGCCTGGGACATCCTGAGCGAGCCGGTGCGGGCGATCGCGTCGGGCCTGTATGTCTACGTGGTGACCGATCTGGACACGGGCGAGGTTCAGCGGGGGAAGCTGGTGATCATCAAGTGAAGACCAGCCCGCCCGTCAGGAGCCTGACCGCCGCTCTGGCCGCCGCCGGCGCGCTGGCGCTGGCCGGGCTGCTCGGTCCCGGCTGCGCCAACGATCCGTTCGATCCCGCCAGCGTGCCCAACCAGCGGCCGATCGCGCGCATCTTCGTCAGCGCCCCGGAGGGAGGCGAACTCAATCCGACGTCGTATTACCGCCGGACGTTCCGCTGGAGCGGCAGCGACGCCGACGGCCGGGTGGTCGAGTTCTACGTGACGATCGAGACGCGGCGCGGCGAGGCGGCTCCCTGGGACACCACCGCGCGCACCGACACCACCATGACCTTCGCCACCGATGACGACGGCCACGCCGAGGCCACGATCCGCGTCGCCTGCCGGGACGACCGCGGCGCCGTCAGCGAGACGGTCTCCGTGTACATCCCGCTGCGCAATTTCCCGCCCGTGGTCAACTTCCCCGCCGATTTCGACACCGTGCGCTGGAGCTACGGAGCGGCCAGCTTCCGCTTCTTCGCCTTCGACCTGGACGGCAACGAGACGCTCAGCGATTCGCTGCTGTACCGGCTGGACACCGCCGACACCAGCGTCGTCCGCGTCGCGGGCCAGCCGGGCGCCGATCCCGCGCTCTGCTGGGTGAAGAAGCCCTTCGACGATCCCGAGGCGCGCATCTTCGAGCTGGGGCTGCGCAACCTGCCGCCCGGGCCGGCGCGCACCCTCTTCGTGTCGGTCACCGACGAGGCGCGCGCCGATGCCCGCTTCCGCTGGACCTGGGAGGTCAAGGAGGCGCGCGGGCCGGTGCTGCTTTGCGACGACTCCGGTCCGTTCACCGATCAGTTCTACTATGCCGCCATGGACAGCCTTTTCGGTCCGGGGCAGTGGTCGCTCTACGACCTGACCGGCAAGCTGCCCGACCGGCTGTGGGTGCTGCGCGACACCTTCCGCCAGTTCGCCGCCGTGCTGTGGTACACCGGCGGCAGCGCCTCGCTGAAACTGCGGGCGGCGGTGCCGCCCCTGTCCGAGTATCTGCTGCCGCCCGAGGGCCAGACGGCGGGCAAGCTGCTGCTGGTGTCGAAGAACGTGACCGGCGCCTACGGCAACCTGCCGCCCGGCTTCGTCACCAACGTGCTGGGCATCGCGACCACGTCCGCGCCCGCCAACGTGTTCAGCATCCCGGCCGGCAAGCAGGCGCTGGCGCTGCGGCCCGGCCTGCCGGCGGTGACCAGCGCCGTCGGCTTCGGCCAGGCGATCGGGATGACCGCCCTGACCGGCAGCGAAAGCATCTACCAGATGGAGTACTACCGCTACGACACGCGCCCGCCCTACGAACCGATCGTGGGCGTGCGGCGGCCCGGCGCCGCGGGCGGTCAGCCGGCGCGCAGCGTGGTGATTTCCGCCCAGCTCGAGTACTTCGTGGCGGCCGAGGCGCGCGCCGCGCTGGCGGCGCTGCTGGCCGGCGAACTGGGGGTGCCGCTGCCGTGAACGCGGCGCCGGGACGCAGGGCGGCGCTGGCCGCCGCGACGCTGCTGGGCGCGGTCCTTCTGGGGCTGCTGCGCGCGGCCGCGCCGGCTGCGGCCGCCGTCCCGGCCGAACGCCGCGCCGCCGCCCCGCTGTCGCTGCCGGCCACGATCAAGGGGTCGGTCTACGACGCCGAGAGCGGCGAGCCGCTGCCCTACACGAACGTCTACGTCGCCGGCACGAATCTGGGCACGATGGCCTTCAACGACGGCTATTACGTGCTGCGCGGCCTGCGCCCCGGCACCTACACCGTGCGGGCTTCCTACATCTCCTACGCCGTCGCCAGCCGGACCGTGACGCTGGCGCCGGGCGAGATCCTCCAGCTCGATTTCCGGCTGGAGGTGCAGGCCATCATGATGGAGCCGATCGACATCGCAGCGCAGCGGCGTCTGATCGAGATCGAACGGACCGGGACGGTGCGGCGGCTGAGCGCCGAGGAACTGGCGGCGATGCCGGTCGACAACGTCGTCGAGATGCTGTCGCACCAGCCCGGCGTGACCGTCCACGACAACCAGATCCACATCCGCGGCGGGCGCGCCGACGACACCCAGTTCGTCATCGACGGCATGTCGGTCAACGACCCGCTGGCCGGCGGCGGCTACGGCTACCAGATCGATCCCTCCATCATCAACGAGATCGAGGTGCTGACGGGTGGCTTCAACGCCGAGTACGGCCAGGCCGTCTCGGGGGTGGTGAACGTCTCGACCAAGGAAGGTGGGGACCGCGTCGAGGGGGCGCTGACCTGGAAGCGCGACTACCTGGTCAAGCCCGTGCCCAAGCACGACTACCTGGGCTGGCGCGATCTGAACCGGTACGGCGAACCGCAGAACATCGACGTCGTCAAGGCGTCCCTGTCGGGGCCCGACCCGCTGGCCGGCACGCTGCGCCGGCTCGGCTGGAACCTGCCCGGAGAGCAGTACCTGCTGCTGAGCGCCGCCGTGGACGTGCGCGACGGCTATCTGCCGATCTATTCGCGCCGGGAACGCCTGCGGTCGCCTCTCTATCCGGACGCCTGGACCTCGCCGCGCCAGGAGAATGACTGGAACGGCCTGGCCAAGTGGACCTGGAACGTCACCCCGCGGCACAAGCTCAACCTGACCGCCAGCCGCCAGTTCAGCATCAACCAGGGCTTCTCGCTGCCGGGCGAGGGGTATCCGCGCCCCTTCCTGGACGGCCTGGACCGTTTCCTGGTCTTCACCACCGAGAACGTCCTGGCGCAGGCGCACTACCGCCAGGTGCTGGGCGAGCACGAGTGGTTCGAGCTGACCCTGGGCCGCAACTTCAACCGGCTGCACGCGAACGTCAACGGCAGCGACGATTTCCGCACCTACACGCTGATCAACGCGCCGTCGGACAGCATCGCCGGGCAGGCGCAGGGCAGCGCCGACCGCTGGCACGACCATTACAGCGAGTCGTACACCATCAAGGGCGCCTACGCCTTCCTCAAGAACAACATCAACCAGTACAAGACCGGCTTCGAGCTGTCCTTCACCGAGATGCAGCTGGTCGATCTGCAGTCGGCGCTTGGTTCGCCGCCGCCGGGCAAGCTGGGCATCCAGCAGGACATCTTCAAGGTCCATCCCATCATCGGGTCTGCCTATTTCCAGGACACGCTGCACTACCGCGGCCTGGTGCTCAACGCCGGGCTGCGGGGGGATTTCTGGGCGCCCGGCCGCGAGGTCGAGGATGTGATGGCCAACGCCGACCAGTACCTGTTCATCTACCCGGAGATGGTGGACGAGTTCGAGTCGGCCACCTTCGGCGCGATGGGGCGGCGCTGGAAGGCCCGGCTGTCGCCGCGACTGGGTCTGAGCTTCCCGGTTACCGAACGCGACAAGTTCTTCTTCAACTACGGCCATTTCTCGCAGTGGCCGCGGTTCGCCTACGTCTACCCGCAGCTGACGGCGCAGTCGGCCACGAAGGTCCAGCTCCTGGGCAACCCCAATCTCGACCCCAAGATCACCGTGGAGTACGAAACCGGGCTGCAGCACGAGTTCGGCGGTCTCTGGAGCCTGGGCATCACGTTCTTCAACCGCGACATCTACGGCTACGCCAAGTCCGTCCGGCTGGCGGCGGTCGACATCGGCGCGGAGGAGACGCCCGATCCCGACGACACCGGCACGGTGACGATCGAGCCGGTGCGCTACTTCAACGGCGACTCGGCGCGCAGCCTGGGGGTCGAGATCAGCGTGGTCAAGCGCACGACTCGCTGGCTTTCCGGGTCGGCCAACCTGGAGCTGCAGCGCAGCACCGGCACCAACAGCTCGGCCGAGGAGGCCTACCTGCTCGCCATCTACAACGAGGCCTACACGCCCACCGCCTCGATCGGCGGGCTGCAGCGCACCCCGTTGCTCTGGGACCGGCCCTGGGCGGTGTCGGTCAACCTCGACTTCGCGGTCGACCGGCAGGACCGGCCCACGCTGCTGGGCTGGCGCCTGCCGGCGGACTGGAGCGCGAACGTCCTCTACCGCGCGGAGGCGGGGCAGCGCTACACGCCGCGCTACTACCGCGGCCCGGGACAGTACGAATCCGGCGACTACAATTCGGCCACGGGGCCCTACAAGAGCACGCTCAACATGCGGCTGAGCAAGTTCTGGCGGCTGGCGCCGCGGCAGCGGCTGACGGCCTTCCTCGAAGGCCGCAACATCCTCAACCACCGCAACCACCGGCGCATCAACCCCTGGACGGGCGACGGCTACCGTCTGGGCGATTTCAACCCCGCCTGGGTCAACCGCTGGTTCGAGGACCAGGACCCGGCCGCGACCGCCGTGACCGACAGCGAGGCGTACGCCAAGAGCGTGATCGATCCCAGCTTCGTGGAGGATCCGCGCCTGATCATGATGGGGGTGACGTTCTCGTGGTGAGGCGAGCGCTGCTGCCGCTGTGCGGTCTGCTGATCCTGCTGGCGCCCGACGCCGGGCGGGCCGGCGATCTGCTGGCGCTCTACGGCGGCGAGAACGTCGGCACCGCCGGCGCGCAGTTCCTGCGCCTGCCCGTCGGCGCGCGGGGCGTGGCCATGGGCCGCGCCTACGTCGCCTGCGCCACCGACGGCGCCGCGCTGTTCTGGAACCCCGCCGGCATCCTGCGCTCGCCGGCGCGCCGCAATTTCTTCGCGGCCCACACCGAGTACGCCGCCGGCATCGACCTGGAGCATCTGTCCGCGCACTGGCGCGGGCAGAATTTCGCCTACGGCATTTCCGCCGGCATCCTGCGGTCGGGCGACATCCCGCGCACGACAGAATTCCACCAGCAGGGCACCGGCACCACCTTCCGGGCCGACCAGTTCTTCCTGGGGGCCACGGTGGCGCGCGCCATGACCGATCGCTTCTCCATCGGCGGCACGCTGAAGTTCTACCAGGAGAACCTGGACGAGTTCGTGGTGCGATCGGCGCTGGTCGATCTGGGCATCCTCTACTTCGTCGGCGACGACGATCTGCGCATCGGATTCTCCGTGCGCAACTTCGGGCCGGACCTGCGGCCGGGCGGGACGCCGCCCCCGATCGGCCCGGAGTACCAGGCGCGCACCTCCTTCCAGAGCTTCGCCGCGCCGACCTCGGGCTCGTTCGGCGTGGCGCGCACGTTCGCCCTGGCCGAGAAGATCGGCCTGCTGGGCGCCGCCGAGTTCCATCATCCCTCGGACTACGCCGAGAGCTTCCGCTTCGGCGGCGAACTGGGCCTGGACAACCTGCTGTTCCTGCGCGCCGGCTACGAGACCAACCGCGACGAGGGGGGCTTCGCGGCGGGCTTCGGCGTCGCACTCAGCCGCGACCGGGTGCGGCTGCGCGCCGATTACGCCTACAGCGACATGGGCAGCTTCGGGGCCATCCATCACTTTTCGCTGGATGTATCCCCCCTCTTCGCCAGGGGGCCGCGATGAGCCGGCGCTCGTCACGGACCGCCGGCCTGGCGGCGGCGGCGGCGCTGGTCGGCGCGCTGGCGGCGCTGTCCGGCGGCTGCGGCGAGAAGATCGCCATCCCGCAGCCCATCGGCCTGTTCTCGGTCAGCGCCTACATCCTCGAGGGAGCGTACCCCGAGCCGGCCGCCGTGCAGGTGGCGGTCATCAACAACAACCTGTTCGTGCTGACGGCCGACGGCGCGCTGGTCAAGCGCAATCTCAACTACCAGGAGATCGGCCGCGTCGAGAATCTGGAGCAGCCGACGGCCTTCTGCCGCGGCGACCAGTCCCAGCTGATCTACGTCTGGGAACAGGGGGCCCGGCGCGTCAGGGTCTTCAACTCGACCGACCTGGCCCCGCAGGGCCAGTCGTCGCTGCCGGCGGTGCGCTCGGTGGCGTCCATGGCGGCCTGCTCGACCGGCGTCAGCCTGGCCGCGGGATCGCGCACCTTCCTCTACCTGTCGGATCCCGATTCGGGGGTCATCCATCGCTACGACTACAACGTGCAGGGAGGGCTGAGTCCTTTCGGCCTGCTCGCGCGCAGCGGCGGCGAGGCGGCCCGCTTCGTCAAGCGGCCGGCGGGCCTGGCGGTCGACCACGAGGGCATGCTGCTGGTCTGCGACGCCGACAGCAGCCGCAACTGGGTGATCCGCTTCGACCCCACCCCCGATCTGACCGACGAGACGCCGGCCGTGGGCGACCAGGGGCCGTGGCGGGGCCAGGCCATCCTGTTCGCGGCGGCCACGTGCAACCCTCCCGCGGCGGCCGACTACACCCTGGGAGACGCCGCCGCCTGCGGTCAGACCGACTGGGTGGGCGGGCCGAGCGCCGCCCCCGGCGAGTTCGACCGGCCGCGCGCGGTGGCCGTGGACGGGCTTGGCCGCATCTTCGTGGCCGACACGGGCAACCAGCGCGTGCAGATCTTCACGGCCAGGGGGGATTACCGCATGCTGTTCGGCTCGGCGGCGATCACGCCGGCGCCCTCGTCGTTGGGACTGGTCGACTGGCGGCGCGGTTCGGCGGCCGGCGCCGTCAACTACGGGGCCTATGTGTTTCTGCTTGCCCCCGGCGGCGGCGAGGTGCGCAAGTTCATCTCCTCGGAGCACTATATCTATCTGAATCAACAGCCGCCGCCCCCGCCGAGCTAGCGGGCGCCGCCGCGCGCGTCAGGAAGGAACGGCCGTGACCGCCAACGCCGGAAAGCCCGAGCCCGCCCCGCGCGAGGGCCGCCCCCCGTTCTACGTGGCGGTGGCCGGCAACATCGGCGTGGGCAAGTCGATGGTGACCGAGCTGGTCGGCGCCCACTACGGGTGGCGCACCTACTTCGAGCCGGTGATCGACAACCCTTATCTGGACGACTACTACGCCGACATGCGCCGCTGGGCGTTCGCGCTGCAGATCTACTTCCTGAGCAAGCGGTTCGAGATTCAGAAGCAGATCATCGACCATGGCGGATCCGCGGTGCAGGACCGCACCATCTACGAGGACGTCGAGATCTTCGCCCCCACGCTGCACCGCATGGGCTGCATCGACGACCGTGACTACCAGAGCTACCGCGAGGTCTTCCGCAACATGGTGGCGTTCCTGCGCCCGCCCGATCTCATCCTCTATCTGCGCGCGGAGCCGCAGACGACCCTGGCCCGCATCCGCGAGCGGGGACGCGCCTGCGAGCGGTCGATCCAGCCGAGCTTCATCGCCGACCTGCACGCCGCCTACGAGGCGTGGATCGGCCGGGCACGCGCCATCTGCCCGGTCGAGACGATCGACACCGAACGGGTCAACCTGCGCGATGATCCGGCGGCGCAGGCGCAGCTGTTCGCGCTCATCGATCGCCTGCACGCCGCCAAACGGTCGCGGGCCGCCGCCGGCGGGGGAGGCTGACCATGCGTTACGAACGGGGCCGGCGCAGCGACCTGCTGCGGGGGGGGCGCATCCCCGACGCCGTGCTGCGCGCCTTGCCCAAGACCGACCTGCATTGCCATCTGGACGGCTCGCTGCGCTTCGAGACCTTTCTCGAGCTGGCGCCCGCGGCCGGTCTGGATGTGCCGCCGGACCCCCAGGAGGCGCGGCGCCGTTACCTGCCGGGCTCGCGGGTCGCCTCGCAGGCGGAGTTCCTGCGCTATTTCGACCACACGCTGGCCGTGCTGCAGGACGGCGACGCCCTGCGGCGGGCCGCCCGGGAGCTGGCGCTGGACGCGGCCGCCGAAGGGTGCTGGTACCTGGAGGTGCGGTTCTGCCCCCTGCTGCACCGCCAGCGCGGCCTGACCGACGACGAGGCGGTGGCCGCGGTGGCGGAGGGGCTGCGCGCGGCCGAGGCCGAGGCGCGCATCGCCACGGGCGTCATCATCACCGGGCTGCGCACCATCAGTCCCGACGTGTCGTACGCGCTGGCCGAGCTGGCGACGCGCTGGCAGGGACGGGGCGTGGTCGCCTTCGATCTGGCGGGCGCGGAAAAGGACTATCCGGCCAAGGATCACCGCCGGGCCTTCCAGCTGACCATGGATCGGAACCTCTGCTCCACCATCCACGCGGGGGAGGGATTCGGACCGGCCTCGATCCACCAGGCGCTGCACTACTGCGGGGCCAACCGCATCGGGCACGGCACGCGGCTGCACGAGGACCCCGACCTGCTGGCCTATGTGAACGACAACCGCATTCCGCTGGAGATGTGCATCAGCAGCAACGTCCAGATGGGCGTGGTGCCTTCGATCGCCGACCATCCCCTGCGCCGCTACCTCGACCTGGGTCTGCGCGTGACCCTCAACACCGACAACCGCCTGTTCGCTGGCACCGACCTGGCGCGCGAACTCCGTCTGGCGGTCGACGTCTTCGATCTTAACTTGCTGGAGGCCGAGAACCTGCTGCTCAACGGGTTCAAGAGCGCGTTCCTGCCCGCCGGGCGGCGCAGCGCGCTGGTGCAGGAGGCGCTGGAAGAGATGAACGCGCTGCGGGACCGGCTGGCGCTCGACGAGCTGGAGATCGCGTGAACCGTGGGTTGGAGCTGCTGGCATCGCCCTGGCGCGAGCGGGCGGCGGCGGCGGCCGACTGGCTGGGCCGGCGGGGGATCGGCGGCCGCGTGGGCCTGATCCTGGGCAGCGGGCTGGGCGATTTCGCCGACGGGCTGGACGGGGCGGAGGCGGTCGCGTACGCCGACATCCCGGAATGGCCCGCGACCTCGGTCGCCGGCCACCGCGGGCGGCTGGTGGCGGGACGGGCCGCGGGCGTCCCGGTGGTCGCGCTGCAAGGGCGGGTGCATCCCTACGAGGGGCTGCCGCCGCCGGCGACGCTGCTGCCGGTGGCCGTGCTGGCGGGCCTGGGCATCGAGGCGGCCGTGCTGACCAACGCCGCCGGCGGCCTGAACCGCTTCTACCGGCCGGGCGATCTGATGGTGATCCGCGATCATCTGGACCTGCATCTGGGCGATCCGCTGCGCGGTCTGCTGGCGCCGGGGGCGGAGGGCAGCGAGCGCGCGCCGGCCGGCGTCGTCTACGATGAAGAGCTGGCGCGCGCGCTGGCCGAGGCGGGCGCCGCGGCCGGCGTGCCGCTGCACGCGGGCACCTACGCCAGCGTCTGGGGACCGGCCTACGAGACCCGGGCCGAGATCGGCATGCTGCGGCGCGCGGGCGGCGACGCGGTGGGCATGTCGACCGCTCCCGAGGCGGCGTTGCTGGCGCGGCTGGGCGTGGCCGTGGTCGGACTGTCGTGCATCACCAATCCCTCGCGCGAAACCGGGCAGCCGGAACTGTCGCATGACGAGGTCGTTGAAGTCGGCCGCCGGGTCAGGGACCGGCTGACCGCGCTGCTGTTGGCCTTTCTACCCCGGCTGGCCGAGGCCCGCGCGGGGCGGACGGAAGGATGAGGAGCCATGCTGCTCGATCACACGATGATCCTGCTGATCCCCGTGGTCATCTTCGCGCTCTACGCGCAGTGGAAGGTCAAGAGCACCTACCACCGGTATCTGCAGGTGCCGGCCGGACGCGGTCTGACCGGCGCGGAGGCGTCGCGCCGTCTGCTCGACGCCGCCGGCCTGCAGAGCGTCGGCATCGAGCTGACGCCGGGCACCCTTTCCGACCATTACGATCCGCGCAAGCGAGCGCTCTTCTTGAGCCATGACAACTTCCACGGCCGCAGCGTCGCCGCCCTCGGCGTCGCCTGCCACGAGGCGGGCCATGCCATCCAGCACGCGCAGGCCTACGCCCCGCTGCAGATGCGGCAGGCGATCTGGCCCGTGGCCGGCTTCGGCAGCTGGGCGGCCTGGCCGCTGTTCTTCCTGGGCTTCCTGTTCAACACGCCGGCGCTGATGGACATCGGCATCCTGGTCTTCCTGGTGGCCGCCTTCTTCACCATCATCACGCTGCCGGTCGAGTTCGACGCCAGCAGCCGCGCCATCCGCCTGCTGGCCCAGCACGGGATCGTGACGCGCGACGAGCAGGGCGGGGCGCGCGCCGTGCTCAACGCCGCGGCGCTGACCTACGTCGCGGCGGCGCTGATGTCGGTGGTGCAGTTGGTGCGTATGCTCATCCTGCGCGACCGGAGGTAGGAGAATGCGGCGGTTGCTGGTGGCCGGTAACTGGAAGATGAATCACGGTCCGGCGGCGGCCGCCGCCCTGGCGCGCGCGCTGGCGGACGGCCTGGCGGCGGCGCGGGGGACCGCGGCGGTCGACGTGCTGATCTGCCCGCCGTTCGTGTCGCTGGCGGCGGCGCGGGCGGCGCTGGCGGACGCGCCGCTGGCGCTCGGCGCGCAGAACTGCGCCAACGAGGCCGGCGGCGCCCACACGGGCGAGGTGTCGGCCGGCATGCTGGCCGAAGCGGGCTGCGCCTGGGTCATCGTGGGGCATTCGGAGCGCCGGCAGAACCAGCGCGAGGGCGATGACGATTTCGTGTGGAAGATCACGCGCGCCCATGCCGCGGGGCTGGGAGCGATCTTCTGCTTCGGCGAGCTGCTCGCCGAGCGGCGCGCCGGACGGGCGGAGGAGGTGGTTCGCTCCCAGCTGCGCGGCGTGCTGCCCCGTCTCAGCGGGGTCACGGCGGCCAATCTGGTGCTGGCCTACGAGCCGGTCTGGGCGATCGGGACCGGCGAGACCGCCACGCCGGAAATCGCGCAGCAGATGCACGCGGCGACCCGCCGCCTGGCCGCGGAGATCCTGGGGCATGGCACCGCCACGGCGCTGCGCATCCTCTACGGGGGCAGCGTCAAGGCCGCCAACGCCCGGGCGCTGTGCGCGCAGCCGGACATCGACGGCGGCCTGGTCGGGGGCGCCAGCCTGGAGGCGAAGGAGTTTCTGGGCATCGTGCGCGGCGCGGCGCAGGCGGGCTGAACGCGGACAGGGAGGTTGGGGGCTTTGGGCACGAAAGGGCGAGGCCGAGGCGGCCGTCCAGGACCGCCGGCGCGGCTGGCCGCGCTGGCCGCGGCGGCGGCGCTGGCGGCGGGCGCGCTGACGCCGATCACGACCGGCGGACAACCGGTGGCGGATCTTCCCCCCTGGTCGGGCATGGCTCCGCCGGCCCCGCGCGCCGACCTGGCGTTTCCGCGCGCCCCCGAGCACGCGGAGATCCTGCGCCTCGAGAACGGCCTGCAGGTGATCCTGCTGCGCAACCCGGCGCAGCCCATGGTCGGCGTCTACACCCAGGTGCGGGTCGGTTCGGCCTACGAGGATTTCCGCACCAGCGGCATGTCGCACATGCTGGAGCACCTGCTGTTCAACGGCACCCGCGAGTTCACGCAGGAGCAGCTGTACGATCTGGCCGACCGCAGCGGCGCGTTCAACAACGCCAACACCGCCGACTTCTACACCAACTTCATGACCGTCCTTCCGGCCGACAAGCTGGAGACCGGCCTGCGGCTGCAATCGCAGATGCTCTTGCACTCGCTGATCCCGGCCGACAAGTTCGAGAAGGAGCGGGGCATCGTCATCGGCGAGCTGGTGCAGAGCCGCGACCGCGACCGTGACTACGCCGGCGAAACGCTGCGCGAGCTGCTCTACCAGGGCAGCAGCCTGGCCCTGCCGACGCTGGGAACGCTCAGCACGATCCAGAACATGAAGCGGGAGGACGTTGTCGCCTTCTACCGCAATCACTACGTGCCCAACAACATGATCACGATGGTGGCGGGAGGCTTCGACCGCGGGCAGGCGCTGGAGCTGCTGCGTCGCTACTACGGCGAGGCGCCGCCCGGGACCGTGCGGCGCCCGGACGTGATCCCCGCCATCTTCCTGGACCGCACGCAGGCGCTGGCGCGGCGCGGCGGCGATCGTCACGCCTTGCTGCTGGCCTACGACGCGCCTGGCTACGGCTCGCCCGATTTCCTGCCGTTCGTGGCGCTGACCCGCATGCTGGCGGCCCCCGGCGACGGCATCCTCACGCGCGCTCTGGCGCGGATCGACGCCGCGCGGCGGCCGGAGGTGTCGTCCTGGTGGGAGAAGGCCGACGGCTTCGGCCGCCTGGTCATCCGTTTCGATCTCAAGCCGGGCGACGCGCCGGCGCCCTATCACCGGCTGGTGCAGGAGGCCTGCCTCGAGGCGCTGGAATGGGGGATCACGGACGAGGACGTGCTGAAGGTCGTGCGCCTGGAGGAGACCTCGACGCTGATCGACCGCGAGCAGCTGCGCCAGCTGTCGATCACCGGCGCCGAGATGATCGTGCTGGGCGGTCCGGATCTCTTCCTGAACTACCTGTCGCGGCTGCGGCAGGTCACGGCGCAGGACGTCGCGCAGGTGATCAACGCCTATCTGGTCGATGCCGTCTGCCTGGCGCTGCATGTGACGCCCGCGGCGGCCGTCCGCTCCGGCGGCGGCGCGACGGATCAACCTCCCGCCGACGCCCCGGTGGTCAAGCGGACGAAGCTGGCCAACGGCGCGGTCGTGATCACCCAGCAGAACCCGGGCGCGGCGCTGTTCGCGGGGCACGTGGCCGTGCGCAACCGGGCGCTGCTGGACGGCGCGACCCCGGGCGCGCTCAACCTGGTGCACCGCCTGCTGACCAGCGGCGTGGGCGGCTGCGACGCCGCCTGCCTGCAAGGGCGCCTGGGCCGGCTGGGCGCGGTCCTGAAGCTGGTCGACGACCCCCGCATCCCGATGGACAACTACTACACCAGCGGGCGGTTCTCGTTCATCCGCCTGGAAGCGGCGGCCGAGCACGGTCCGGAGGCGCTGGAGCTGGTGGCCGAGATGATGGTCAACGCCAGCTTCACGGCCGCCGACTTCGCGCGCGAGCGCGAGCTGCAGATCGCCCAGTTGGCGCGCCAGCAGGGCAGCGCCGGCGCCCTGGCCAACCGCCGCCTGGAAGAGGCGCTTTTCGGCGCGCATCCTCTGGGGCGGCCCGCCGAGGGCGACACCGCCTCGCTGCGGGCCCTCACCTTCGAACAGGCGCGCGCCCTGTACCGGCGGGCCTTCGCGCCACCGAACCTGATCGTCAGCGTCGCCTCGCCGTACGCCCACGAGGAGATCGTCGAGCTGGTCAACGAACTGCTGCCGGCGGGCCGCGCCGAACCGGCGGGAGGCCTGCCGCCCCTGCCGGTGACCGCCGAATCGTCGCGGGTGATCGCCACGCTGGGGGGGCAGATGGCGGCGATCCGCGTCGGCTCGCTGCTGAAGGTAGAGGCCGCCGACCGCCGGCCGCTGGAGGTGCTGGTGGCGATCCTGTCCAACCGGCTTGCCATGGATCTGCGCGAGAAGCAAGGCCTGAGCTACAGCGTCGGCGCCAGCTACGACGGGTTCGGCGACGGCCAGGTCGAGTTCCAGGCCTGGCTCAACCCCCCGCGCGACCGGCTGGAGGAGGGGCAGCAGGCGTTGCTGAGGACGCTGACCGAATTCGACGCCGCCACCGTCACCACGGACGAGCTTGTCAAGACCCGCAGCGCGCTGGCTGGCCGGCTGATGATGCGCCGCCTGGCCAGCATCAGCCAGGCCTACTACCTGGCGATGCACGAACTGGACGGCAACCTGCCCGGCTACCACCGGATGCTGACGGCATTCGACACGGTGACGCTGACCGATCTGAGGCGCGCGGGCGAGAAGTACCTGCGCAGCCTGCAGCTGGTGACGGTGGTGGTGGAATGAGAGCGCGCGCCGAAGGCGGAGGAACGACGATAACCCGGATGGCCGCGGCGGCGCTGGCCGTCTTGCTCTGGGCCGCCGCTGTGCCGGCCGCCGCCGCGCCGGCTGGCCCGGCGCCGGCCGCCGGCGACCCGCCCGTGCTGATCCACCGCGCCCGCGTGCAGCTGCAGCCGGATCTGCACCGGCTGAGCGTGGTGGACACGCTCACCGCGCCGGCGGGGGTGGCGGCGGTCGCGCTGCACAAGGGGCTGCGGCTGCCGGCGGGCCTGCCCGCCGACACCAGCGGCGCGCACGCGGTGGTGCGGCTGGCCGATCTGCCTGCGCTGCCGGCGGCGGCCGCGGCCGCGCCCGGGGATCCCTTCGCCCCGCCGCCCGGCGCCCGCACCGTGCTGCTGACCTACGAGGGGGAATTCCACGAGCCGACCGCCGGCCTGGTATTCTCGCGCGAGAACGTGGGTCGCGAGGTGCAGCTGACGGTGTCGGACGAGGGCTGCTACCTGGCCGCCGCGGCGCGCTGGCTGCCGGCGGTCGAGGGGGCGCTGGCCCGCCACCGCCTGACCATCGTCTCGCCCGCCGGCGTCGAGCCGGTCACCGAGGGGATGCGCCGCCGGCACGAAGCGAGCGGCGACGGACTGCTCACGGTGTGGAGCGCGCCGCATCCCTCGGACGGGCTGACCCTGGTCGCCGCCCCCTACGTCGTGACCGAGGAGCGGCACGGCGACATCTCCATCTCGGTCTGGCTGCTGCGAGAGGACGCGCGGCTGGCCGCGACCTACCTGGAGCGCACCCGGGTCTACCTCGACCTCTACGCGGAGATGATCGGCCCCTACCCCTACGGCAAGTTCGCCACGGTGGAGAACTGGTTCCCGACCGGCTACGGCATGCCGTCGTACACCCTGCTCGGCGGCCAGGTGATGCGCCTGCCGTTCATCCCCTACACCTCCTTCGGCCACGAGATCTGCCACAACTGGTGGGGCAACTCGGTCTTCGTGGCCGAGGAGGGCGGCAACTGGTGCGAGGGGCTGACGAGCTGGTGCGCCGACTATCACTACAAGGAGCAGGAATCCGCGGACGCGGCGCGCGAGTATCGGCGCAACCTGCTCAAGGACTACGCCGCGTACGTGCGCGAGGGCAACGACGAGCCGCTGTCCGCCTTCCGCGCCCGGCACAGCGGCGCCACGCGCGCCATCGGCTACGGCAAGAGCCTGATGGTCTTCCACATGGTCGAGCGGATGATAGGGCGCGAGGCGTTCCTGACCGCCTTGCGCGATGTCTACGCGCGGCGGCTCTTCCAGCGCGCCTCGTGGGATGATTTCTTCGCCGCCTTCGCCGCCGCGAGCGGGCGCGACCTGGCGGCCTTCCAGGCGCAGTGGCTGGACCGCCCCGGCGCGCCGCGGCTGGCGCTGCGCGAGGCCCGCGCGGATGGCGAGCGCGTGATCGTCGAGCTGGAGCAGCAGACCGGAGGCCAGCCGCCCTATCTGCTCGAGGTGCCGCTGGTGGTGGCCGCGGCTGGCGGCGGCCGCGAGCATGTCGTCAAGCTGGAGGGGGAGCGCGGGCGCTTCGAGCTCGTCGCCCCCGGCGCGCTGTCGGTGGCGGTCGATCCCGACTGGCATCTGTTCCGGCGCCTGGATCCCGCGGAGATCGAGCCGACCCTGAGCATGGTGCTGGGGGTGGACGCGCCGCCGGTCGTGCTGCCGGCCGGCGACGAGGCCGAGATCGCGGCCGCGCGCGCCTTCGCCGTCGCTTTCACCGAGCAGGACGAGCCGACGCTCTTCGCCGGCGGCCTGCCGCCCGCGGATCTGCCCGCGACGGCCTTGACCAGCCTGGTGCTGATCAACCCGCCGCCGGCGGAGCTGACGCCTCGCCTGCCGCCGGCGCTGGCGGTCGCCGGGGACCTGGTTTTCTTGAACGGGCAGCGTCACAGCCTGAAGGAGCACGATCTGGTCTTCGCCGCCGCGAATCCGCGGCGGCCGGACATCGCCGACCTGGTCGTGCTCTGCCGCTCGCCGGATCGTTTGCCGGGCCTGGCGGGTCGGATCGGCCATTACGGCAAGTACTCGTATCTGCTGCTGCCGGCCGGCCGGGGCGAGGTGATCAGGGGCAACTGGCCCCTGGCCGCTGGTCCCCTGACGGCGCGGCTGCGCTGACGCGTCGGCGGCGCCTGCGCGCCGCGGGGGCTCGGTTTTTCGTTCACCCGCACACTGGAGGCATGTCATGCGCAACAAGACGATCGCGATCCTGGCCGTCATCGCTCTGGGGGCCATGCTGGCCGGCTGCGCCGGCATGAGCCGCACGCAGAAGGGCGCCATCATCGGCGGCGCCGCCGGGGCGGCCACGGGCGCCGCCGTGAGCAAGGACGACACCAAGGGCGCCATCATCGGCGGCGCGATCGGCGCCGTGGCCGGCGGCATCATCGGCAACTACCTGGACAAGCAGGCCGAGGAGCTGGAGAAGGTCGAGGGGGCCAAGGTCGAGCGCGAGGGCGACGAATTGAAGGTCACCTTCGAAAACAAGATCCTGTTCGATTTCGACTCCAGCACGCTCAAGCCGCAGGCGCAGAGCCAGCTGGGCCAGGTCGCCTCGGTCCTGGCCACCTATCCCGAGACCGACATCATGGTGCTCGGGCACACCGATTCGAAGGGCAGCGACGACTACAACCAGCGCCTGAGCGAGCGCCGAGCCCGCGCGGTCGAGGGCTACCTGACGGGCCAGGGCGTCGCCGCCCGCCGCATCCGCGCCAAGGGCTTCGGCGAATCGGTGCCGATCGCCGACAACAGCACCGAAGAGGGCCGGGCGCTGAACCGCCGCGTCGAGCTCTCGATCCACGTCAACGAGGAATTCCGCCAGCGGGCGGCCGAGCAGGGCAAATAGCGGCTGACGGCGCGCGCGCCGACATCTCCGCACCATCTGTCGAGGAGGAGACATGACCAGGATCAACGAGCTCGAACCGAAGGCTGTCTGGGAGATCTTCGCCGCCCTGTCCGAGGTGCCGCGGGGATCGGGCAACGAGGCCGGCGTGATGAAGATGCTGCGCGCCTGGGCGCAGCGGCGCGGCCTGGCGGTCAAGGAGGATGAGGTCGGCAACCTGCTGGTCAGCATTCCGGCCACGCCCGGCCGCGAGGGGGTGGCGCCGGTTCTGATCCAGGGGCACGTGGACATGGTGTGCGAGAAGAACGCCGCCACCAAGCACGACTTCACCAAGGATCCCATCAAGCTGAAGGTCGAAGGGGACTGGGTGACCGCCGAGGGGACGACCCTCGGTTCGGACAACGGCATCGGGGTCGCCATGGGTCTGGCGACCGCGGTCGATCCGACCGTGCAGCACGGGCCGATCGAGGTGCTGCTGACCGTGGACGAGGAGCGCGGACTGACCGGCGCCGCCGGCATCAAGCCGGGCTTCTTCACCGCCAGACGGATGATCAACCTCGATTCCGAGGAGGACGTGTCGCTGTTCATCGGCTGCGCCGGCGGACGGGACACCCAGTTCATCCTGACCGGCACGCAAGGCAAGGCGCCCAAGGACAGCGCTGGCCGCAAGGTGACGGTGATGGGGCTGCAGGGCGGCCATTCCGGCCTCGACATCAACCGCAACCGCGGCAACGCCATCAAGATCCTGACGCGCTGCCTGCAGGCGGCGGCGGCCGAGATGGACGTGCGCTTCGTCGATGTCGGCGGCGGCAGCATGCGCAACGCCATCCCGCGCGAGGCCACGGCGACGGTCGTCATCCCCGGCGCCAAGGGGCGCCTGTTCAAGCAGCGCGTCGACGCGCTGGCCGCGCGGGTGAAGGAGGAGCTGGCGGGCATCGATGACGGCCTGGTCGTCAAGGTGTCGGCCGTGCAGACGCCGCGCTGCTTCAGCCGCGACTCCTCCCGCACCCTGCTGAACCTGATGGCGGCCACGCCCAACGGCGTGCTGGCGATGTCGCCGGCCATCCCGGGCCTGGTCGAGACCAGCAGCAACCTGGGCGTGGCGCGCACGGAAGGCGCCAAGGTCACCCTCGTCTGCTGCAGCCGCTCGTCGGTGATGTCGTCGCTGGAGGCGCTGGTGCTGCAGCACAAGGCGCTGGGCGAGCTGGCGGGGGCCGAGGTCGTCCAGCCCGCGGGCTACCCGGGCTGGAAGCCCAATCCCGCTTCGGCCATGGTGCAGCTGACCAGCCGCAAGTACGCCGAGATCTTCGGCTCCCCGCCGGAGCTGAAGGCGATCCACGCCGGTCTGGAATGCGGGCTGCTGACCGAGAAGTATCCCGACCTGGACATCGTCTCGTTCGGGCCCGACATCCACGGCGCCCACTCGCCGGACGAGAAGGTGAGCATCCCGTCGGTGCGCAAGGTGTGGCGGCTGCTGACCGCCGTGCTGGCGGACCTGAAATAGGCCGGACGATCCGCCGGCCTCGCTGAAACGGAGCGGGCGCGCCGGGGCGCGCCCGCTCGTTCTCCCTGCTGTTTCGCCCCGCCTATCTGGCCAAGACCAGCTTGCGCGTCAGCGTGCCGCGCTCGGTTTCCAGCCGGTAGAAGTAGACGCCGGAGGCGACGCCGCGTCCGGCGCCGTCGCGTCCGTCCCAGAGCTCGCCGTGCTTGCCCGCCGGACGTCTCTCGTCCACCAGCGTGCGCACCAGACGGCCGGCGGCGTCGAAGATGCGCAGCCGCACCTGGCCGTCGCGGGCCAGCGCGTACGGGATCACGGTCGTCGGGTTGAAGGGGTTGGGGATGTTGGCGGCCAGCTCGTCGCGCGCGGGCGGCCGCTGCTGGGCCACGTCCGTCATGTCCATGGCCGTGCTCTGGGTGGCCATGACCACGGGCGCCGCTCGACCCTGCGCCACCCAGGCGGCGTAAAGCTGCTGCCCCAGGTCGTTGGTGACGTTGGCATCGCGCAGGAACTCCACGTACTCCCTCGAGGTCGACTGGTAATAGACCGTGACCGTCGCCGAGCGCGTCTGCGCGGGCAGCAGGTATTCCGTGTCGTCCCAGTACTGGCCGTCCTCGTAGGCGTAAGCGACCGGCGCGGCCTGCGCGGCCGCGAAGGCCGCGTTGTTGAAGCCGCGGGGCGGGATGCGGTTGTCGAGGTAGATGGTGTCGTTGAGCGCGAAATGGAAGGTCGGGCCGGCCGGCCGCCCCAGCACGGCCGCCAGCCGCGTGCTGAATCCCAGCTCGGTGTGGTAGATCTTGGCGTCCGGGTCGTGGGACAGCTCGCCGGTCTCGGCATTGTAGGCGCCCGACTCGTAGACCAGCGTCGCCTGGTCGTCGTAGCCGCGGACATTGATCCAGACGCGCCGCCCCTCGGGGTACCCCGAGGGCAGCTTGTGGCCGGTCTCGTTGATCACGCGCACCAGGAGCGTCGGCAGGCCGTCGAGGCGGCCGGGCGTCAGCTCCAGCGTGCAGGCGAGCTGCAGCATGTCCAGCACGCGCTGCTTGCCCGCTGCCAGCTCGCCCGCGTCCACCTCGCCCGGGAAGGCGTCGGGCAGCAGGTCGGGCACGAAGTGGTTGCCGCCCGTCATGTCGTGCAGCGGCAGGTCCGTGCGGATCGGCGTGCCCGGTTCGCTCGCGCCCCGGCCGGTGACCCGGCGCATGTGGCAATCCTGGCAGGTGGAGACGATGCCGCCGGGCAGGTTGCCGGCGAACTGCGGCGCGTACACGCCGGTCGATGCGTACTCGCTGGCCTGCCACTCGCTGAAGGTGCGCTCGACCGGGAACATGTTGCGCAGGTCGCCGTCCGGATGCTCCGTGTCGAACGCTTGCGGCGCGTACTCCTGTTGGCCGGCGCCGCGCACGAACACCGGGTTGCTCACGTCGTGGCAGGTGCCGCACAGGTCGCCCGGCCGGTGGAAGGGCGAGCGGAGCGACTGGTGCGGCGCGACCGCGTCGTCATAGGGGCCGCGCTTGGCGGGGTCGAAGTCGACGACGAACTGCCCATTGGCCGGGGCCAACGGCACGGCTTCCAGCGCGCCGAGCACGAGCGCGTCCTGCGGCGGGCTCACGCCCTCCACATAGATCGGGTCGACCTGCCGGTGGCAGAAATCGCAATGCACGCTGTGCCGATCCTTGGCGGTCAACATGCCGCCGCTGGTGTCGGTGGACCGCCCTTCCAGCCAGCCGCCGGGCGTGTGGCAGCGCAGGCAAAGGTCGCCCACGCCGGGGGCGTCCTGCTCCGCGATCACCAGGGTGGCCAGGTAGAGGGGATCGCGGGCCGCGTGCGCCATCATGCTGCCGCGCCAGAGCCGCCACGGCTCGACCGCCTCGTCGTAGCCGCCGTGGCAGGAATTGCAGCCGGCCGAGGGATCTTCCAGCACGCCGGCATCGAAGGGCTGGCTGCCGGCCAGGTCGAAGTCACGCAGGGTGGTGGGCACGACGCCGCCCGCAACCGGCGTGATCGTGAAATTGCCGTTGCTGTCGTCGTGCCCGCTGTTGCCGGCGTTGTCGCGGGCGACCACGCGGATGCGGTTGAGCGCGCCCGGCCGGTTGGGCACGAACCAGTCGTAGCCGCCGGCGGGCCCCAGGCCCAGCGCCACCGGTCGATAGTGCGCGCCGCCGTCATCGCTTAGCAGGATGTCGACGCCGGCGACGCCGCTGGCGTCTGTGGCGCTCCACTGGATGACCTCGAAGCTGCCGGCGGCGGCGATCTCGCCGCCGTTGGGCCAGATCACCAGCACGTCCGGCGGCGTCGTGTCGGCGGCCGTCAACGGCGTCAAGTGGCCGGCGATCTCGGCGGGGTTGACATTGGAGGCGCTGCCCAGGTTGCCGGCGGTCAGCCCCGGAAAGGTCGGCGTGTTGCTGTAGTTGGCGATGTCGGTGATCTCGACGCCGTTGGTGTACCCGTCGCCGTCGGAGTCGATGTCGTGCAGCGACAGGATCGCCGCCGCGTCGTTAGGGTAATCTCCGGAATCGCGCGCCGCCTTGACATCGTTTCCGTAGGGCGTGCGCGAGCCGGCGCCGTCGAAGTTGAAGTGGCAGAGCCCGCAGTGGTTGTCGTTGCTGGCCAACGTGGCCAGCCGCGTCCCCTGCGCGGCGGGATAGGCGCTGAAGAAGGAGTTCCGTATGGCGTTGCGTCCCAGCGCGGGGGCGGCCAGAAGAAGGACGGTCAGCGCCGCCCACGAGATGATGGCGGCGGGTCTCGGTCGCAAGCTGTTCATGATGCTGCTCCGGCGTGAAGTACGGCGCTGGGATGGGCGGTGCGGCCAGGCATGGCGCCTTGCCATTGCGCGGCTCTTGTAATCCCATCACTTATATCACACCCCGCGCCATTGATCAACGATATTCTATATTCATTAATGATAGCTGTTTTCATAATTTTCCCGGGAATCGTGCACCGTGGGTCGCGTCCCGCGCTGGCGACCAGAGATCTGTCGGCGCCGCAGGTTGTCCACAGGTTGTGCACAGGGATCATCTGTCCGTCGGCCTGACGCGGCCCGGTGGAGAAACGACCTGCCCCTTGTCTTGCAACGGGTTTTCCAGTCAAACGATTTCCTAAAAAAACGGCCATAAAACACTGGTCGATCTTATCAACATCCCGCAGTCCTGTTTCCGGCGCGTCTTGAAAAGCGATGTCCCGGCCCCCATCATAGGGGCGGGGCCGGCCGGGCGGCGCTCACCGGCCTGATGCCGGGGCCGCCCGGGCGGCCACAACAGCGAGGTTCGCCGGATGGCTGGTAGAGGAGAAGCGGGACGCCGCGGCGATCAGGTCCGCTCCGACTGTTGGATCGCCGTGGAGCTGCGCGGCGCGGGCGGCCTGCGGATCGATCTGCGCAGCAAGGTGGCGTCGCTCTATGGAGACGAGATCCGCGCCCGCGTCCAGGCCGGCTGCGCGGCGCTGGGGGTGGCGCACGCCGCCGTCGAGATCGACGACCAGGGCGCCTTGCCGTGGACGATCGACGCCCGCCTGGAGGCGGCGGTGCGGCGCGCGCGGGCGGGCGACGGCGGCGCGGCCGCGGGCGGCGGCGCCGCCATCCTGCCGCCGCGCCGCGCGGGCGCGACGGGCGGCAGCGAGCGCGAACGGCTGCGCCGCAGCCGTCTCTACCTGCCGGGCAACGAGCCGAAGTTCTTCGTCAACGCCGCCCTGCACGGGCCCGACGGCGTGATCCTGGACCTGGAGGATTCGGTGGCGCCGGCCGAAAAGGACGCCGCCCGCGCGCTGGTGCGCAACGCGCTGCGCGCCGTCGACTTCGGCGCCGCCGAGCGCATGGTTCGCGTCAACCAGGGCGAGATGGGCCTGGAGGACCTGGCCTGGTGCGTGCCGCACGGGGCGCAGCTTGTCCTGGCGCCGAAGGTCGAGGAGCCGGCGCAGGTCGCCGCCGTGGCCGCGCGCGTCGACGAGCTGCGGCGAGAGCACGGCGTGGAGCACCCGGTGTGGCTGATGCCGATCATCGAGTCGGCCCGCGGCGCCTGGTGCGCCTTCGACATCGCCCGCGCCGCCGGCACCGTCGTGGCGCTGGCGATCGGGCTCGAGGACTACACCGCCGACATCGGCGCCGAGCGCACGCTCGAGGGGCACGAGTCTTTCTGGGCGCGCGCGCAGGTGCTCAACGGCGCCCGCGCGGCGGGCGTGCAGCCCATCGACACGGTCTTTTCCGACGTGGCGGACATGGACGGCCTGCGACGGTCGGTGCTCGAGGCGCGGGCGCTGGGCTTCGTGGGCAAGGGGTGCATCCATCCGCGGCAGATCGCCGTTGTGCACGACGCCTTCGCGCCGCCCGCCGAGCAGATCGAGAAGGCGAGGCGCATCGTGCTCGCCTTCGAGGAGGCGCAGCGCCGTGGGCTCGGCGCGGTCGCGCTGGGCAGCAAGATGATCGATCCGCCGGTCGTCAAACGGGCGCAGGCCACGCTGGCCGCGGCCGTCGCGGCGGGCAAGCTGCCGGCTGACTGGCGCGAGGCGCCGGCCGGCGAGGGGAGGCCAGCATGAGCCGCGCCGACGCCCCGGGCGGCGCCGGCGCGCCGCTGGTCGAGAACGCCGCCGGCCGCCTGGTTCCCGCCGTGATCAACGACCGGCCCGCCGCGCCCTACCAGGGGGTTGGCCGCCACCGCCCGGCCGGGCGCAAGGCGGCCCCGCCGCTGCGCACCTGCGCCGACTACCCCGCCGACGGCGACAAGACGGTCGCCGACCTGCGCACCGCCCTGCGCAACGCCGGCCTGCGCGACGGCATGACGATCAGCACCCACCACCACCTGCGCAACGGCGACCTGGTGGCCAACGCCGTCTTCCAGGCGGCGGCCGAGCTGGGAGTCAAGGATCTGCGCTGGTTCCCCAGCGCCTCGTTCCCGGTGCACGCGCCCCTGATCGACCTGCTCGAGTCCGGCGTCATCCACCACATCGAAGGCTCGATGAACGGCCCGCTGGGAGACTACTGCAGCCTGGGCCGGATGCGCGGCATGGCGGTGCTGCGCTCCCACGGCGGCCGCTATCAGGCGATCCAGGACGGCGAGGTCCACATCGACATCGCCGTCATCGCCGCCCCGACCGCCGACCCCTTCGGCAACGCCACCGGCGACCGCGGCCCCAGCGCCTGCGGGCTGCTCGGGTTCGCGCTCGCCGACAGCCAGTACGCCGACCACGTCATCGTGGTCACGGACAACCTGGTGCCGTTCCCCTGCGTGCCGTGGCAGATCCAGGGCAACCACGTCGACCAGGTCGTCGTGATGGACCGCATCGGCGACCCGAGCAAGATCGTCTCGGGCACCACGCAGCTCACCCGCTCGCCCGACCGCCTGCTGATCGCCGAGCTGGCGGCGCGCTTCTGCGACGAGGCGGGCATCGTGCGCGACGGCTTCTCGTTCCAGGCCGGGGCCGGCGGCACGGCGCTGTCGTTCGCCATCTTCCTGAGCGATCTGATGCGCGCGCGCGGCGTCAAGGCGCGCTTCGTGCGCGGCGGCTCGACCCAGCACCTGGTGCGCATGCTCGAGGAGGGGCTGACCGACTTCATCCTGGACGGCCAGACCTTCGACCTCGAGGGGGTGCGCTCGATGCGCGAGAACGCGGGGCACGTCAACACCTCGCCCTTCACCAGCTACAACTGGCACGGCAAGGGCAACTTCGCCTCGCTGGTCGATGCCACCGTGCTCGGCGCCACCGAGGTGGACCTCGATTTCAACGCCAACGTCGTGACCCACAGCGACGGGCGCCTGCTGCACGGCATCGGCGGCTGGCAGAACTGCCTCTTCGCCAAGTGCACCATCCTGCCCATCCCGTCGTTCCGCGACCGCATCCCGGTGCTGGTGGACCGCGTCACGACGCTGTGCGGCCCGGGCGAGCTGATCGACGTCGTGGTGACCGAGCGCGGCATCGCGGTCAACCCGCGCCGCCAGGACCTGCTGGCGCAATTGCGCGGCAGTTCGCTGCCGCTGCGCCCCCTCGCCGAGATCAAGGCCGAGGTCGAGGAGATCTGCGGCGGCAAGCCGTCGCCGCCCCGCACCCGCGACAAGGTCGTCGCGGCCGTCAAGTGGGTCGATGGCACCGTGCTCGACTGCGTGCGCCAGGTCGAGGCGCTCGCCGGCCCGGCGCCCGGCGGCGGGGATTGACGCCATCCGGGCGTCGGCCTTGGCAGCGGCAGCGAAGCCGAGGTCGAACGTTCGCGCCGCGCCACGCTTGTCGCCCGCCGCCCGGCGGCGTATGATCCCGGGCCTTGGGCGGCGCTTTCCCCGGAGGTCTTCCATGCGCGCACGATCCTGGCTCCACCTCGCGACGACGGTGTTGGTGTGCCTGGTCGCGGCCGATGGCGTCGGCCAGAGTCTGCTGCGCGAGGAAGGCGAATTCGGCGCCGCCGCGGCGGCGACCTTCATCGCCTCCCGCGTGACCGAAGGCCTGGGGGTCGAGGGTGTCTGGACGGGCTGGGGAGTGCTGGACGTCGCCGCCGGCTACGCGCGCTACAGCATCGATTCCTCCGCCGGCGTGGCCGCTCCCTACACCCAGCACCAGGCGGGCCTGCAGCTTTCCTACCTCGTCCGGCAGACCGAAGCCCGGCCGGTCAGCGTGCAGCTGGGCGTGGGCCTGACGCTGCTGACCTTCACGGGAGACGCGCTCGGCGGTCTGGACCTGGACGGCCATGCGCCCGCCGCCAACGCCACCGTGGCGCGCCGGTTCGAGCTGCGCCCCGACCTTGGCCTGGTGCCTTTCGTCGCCTTCACGTTCGGCAGGGCCACGGTCACCACCGAGGCCGACGGCGTCGAGGTGGCGCGCGAGGGGACCGACATCCGCCAGTGGGACCTCGGCGCGCATCTGCTGCTGCAGCGGGATGTCTTCCTCGCGCCGCGCTTGATGATGTCGAAGGGCGAGGAACCGATGTACGCTCTGACGGCGGGCTTCATGTTCCCGCCGCGCCGCTGACGAACGCCGCCTCTCAGCGATAGCGTTCGCGCAGCACGCGCGCGTGATGGCGTTCGTGGCCGGCGATCAGAAAGGGCAGGGCGGCCACCGTCACCTCGCGGCCGTTGGCCACGCCGCGCCGCGCCAGCGCCCTCGCATCCAGGTTGCGGAAGAGCGACAGGCTGGCCCGGCGCGCGTCGCGCAGCTCATCGATCAGCGACGCGAGCGTGCGCCCGGCGAAGCCGCCGTGCGCCACCCAGGCGTTCTCGTCCATCCCCGGCTGCGGCTGACGGTCCCCGCGCGCGAACCAGAGGGCGCGGAAGGCGAACAGGCGCTCCGTGTCGGCCAGGTGGCCCGCGACCTCCTTGACGCTCCATTTGCCGGGGGCGTAGCGATGATCGGCGCGCGCCTCGCCGAAGCCGTCCAGCAGCGCCGCGGTCTGCTCCCCCTGTTCCCGCAGCAGGGCGATGATGTCGCCGGGCGGCAGGGTCGCCACGTAGGGGTGGTAGTACGGCGCGTAGTCCCAGGCGGCGGGACGCGGGATCGAGATGAGGGAGTCCATGCTGCGCCTTCCTCGCGGGGGGTCGCGTGTCCCGGGCGCCGGGCCGGCGCCTCACGTCCATGCTGCCGGCAGTCTAAGGGTTGCGCTGGCGGCCGCAACCTATAAGCTTGCGCGGGCGCAGCATGGGCAACATCCCCGAATCCGGAGGTCGACGATGAAGTCAGGAATGGGCAGCAGCCTCGCCCGCGTCGCGGCGCTGGGCGCGTTGCTGGCGGCGCTCGCGGGCCCGGCGGGCGCGCCGGCGGCGCTGGCGCAGGAGGTCGAGGAGCGGGTCAAGACGCAGGAGCAGGTGGCGGCCGAGACGCCGGCGCCGGAAGCGGCGCCCGCGACCGGATGGCAGAACTCCCTGGCGGGATCGCTTACCTTCGCGCAGACCTCGTTCTCGAACTGGGCCGAGGGCGGCACCAACTCCGCGGCCTGGCAGGCCAGCGGCAACGGCGTCTTCAAGCGCCTTTCGCCGGCGCGGCACTGGACCACGACCCTGAAGCTGGAATACGGCGAGGTCGACGCCGCCGACACCGGCACCCGCAAGGCGCTCGACCTGATCTTCGTCGAGAGCATCGTCGATTTCCAGACCACGCGGCACGTCAAGCCCTACATCGCCGCCACGGCCAAGACGCAGTTCGCGCGCGGCTACGACTACAAGGCCAGCCCGGTCGTGCCGGTCTCGGACTTCGCCGACCCGCTGCTGCTGACCCAGAGCGCCGGCATCGGCTTCCGGCCCCGGCCGTGGCTGGCCACGCGCCTGGGCGGCGCCATGCAGGAGACCTTCACCGACGAGTTCCGCCAGTACAGCGACGACCCGGACACGCCGGACGAGCTGGAGAAGACCAAGGTCGAGGGCGGCCTCGAGTCGGTCACCACCGTGGACCGCTGGCTCAACAGCCAGCTCAACATCAAGTCGCGCCTGGCGCTGTTCTGGGCCTTCAACAACAGCGATCAGGTCGACATGGACTGGATGAACGATGTCACCGTCAAGGCGCTGGGCGCCATCGGCGTGAGCTTCAAGCTGCATCTGATCTACAACAAGGACGTGCTCGACAAGGTGCAGCTCAAGCAGATCTTCGGCGTCGGCATCAACTACACCTTCATCTAGCGCGGGCGGGCCGCCCGGGCCGCGGTCGCCGCGGCGGCCTCCGCGCTTTCGTCCCGCAGCAGCTCGAGCTGCCGCAGCAGGGGCAGATCGCCCGGCGCGCGCGCATCTGCCCCGCCGCCGTCCAGCAGCAGGTAGGGCTGGGCGTCCGGCAGGGTCAGCAAGGCGATCGGCCGCGGCGAGGGCGCGGCGTCCAGATCGCCCGCCTCGACCCCGAACAGCCAGGCCGCCAGCGCGCGCGCCTCGGCGGCGCCCGCGGCGGCGCCCTGCGCGGCGGGCAGGCAGGCCAGCACGTCGGCCAGCGGCACCGCCGCGCAGCCCTGGCGCAGGCGCGCCAGCCGCGGCGGCGGCTCAACGCCGCGGGCGCAAGCCAGGCGCGCCTCGTCCAGATGCAGGGCGTCGGCGCGGTCGAAGTGGTAGCGCAGGTTCTGCTGCACGGCGTAGCCGACGCCCAGCGCGCACCCCGGCGGCGTCGCCGCCGCCAGCGCGGCGGCCTCGGCGTGGGCGGCTCCCGGTCCGCGATGCCGCGGCCAGACCGTGCCGGCCAGGGTGGCCGTGCCGATCAGCAGCGCGGCGCCGAGCGCCAGGGCGGCTCCGGCGCGGCCGACCCGACGGCGGCGCGAGGGATCGGAGCCGCGCAGGTCGCGCCAGACGAGCCCGGCCAGCAGCAGCAACGGCGGCAGCGTGACGACGAAGAAGTCGCTGTCGCCCGGCAGCCACCAGAGGAAGAACAGCCAGTAGACGCCCACCCACGCCAGCAGGAAGGCGCGCCTGGCCGCCTCCGGAGCGCGCCGTTGGATCTGCCGCAGATGCCAGACCAGCAGGCCCGCGGCCGCCGCGCCGCCCAGGACGGCGGCCGCGCCGCCCCAGCCCGCCGGGTAGGCCGTCACCGCCGCCGCCTGGCTGCGCAGCAGCGCGGCCAGCCCGCGCGCGCTCATGTTGGCGGCCTCGCCCCAGCCGGGAACCGGCGCCAGAGCGTAGGCCAGGACGTAACGCTGGAAGCCGCCGTGAGCGGCCGCTTCTGCCGCCGCCACGTAGGCCGCGGCGTACGCGGCCAACAGCAGAGCGCCCGCCGCTGCGCAGGCGCGGGCCGCGGCCAGGGCGCCCGGCCGCCCGTGCGCCGCCGACAGCCCGACCGCCAGCGGCACGGCGAACAGGACGTTGGTCTGATGCAGCAGCGCGGCCAGCGCCAGCAGCGCCGCCAGGCCCGGCCAGGAAGGCGCCGCTTTGCCTGGCGGCACGGCCGTCGCGCGCGCCGCCAGCAGGATCAGGCACGCCGCCGCCGGCAGGTAGCTCTCCACCTGCGAGGCGTAGGTCCAGAAACCGCGCGTGACCAGCAGCACGATCGCCAGCAGGACGCCGGCGGCGGCGGAGCCGAGCAGTCGGGCCGCGGCGGCCGCGAAGACCGGCAGCGCGACCGCCGCCCACGCCGCGTTGTGCAGCTGGCCGGCCATGACGGCGTCGCGCGGATCGCCGCCGAGCGCCGCCAGCGCTCGCAGCGTCAGGTGCACCAGCGGGGCGTAGATCAGGTGGTGGGGGTGCAGCATGCCCGCGCCCGTGCGCGCGGCCAGCGCCTGGTCGAGGGCGTCGGGCGTCTGCTCGACCGCCCGCAGCGCCAGCAGCAAGGCGGCGGCGGCCAGGGTCAGGGCGGCGGCGGCGAGTCGGGGCATCGGCACGTCCTCGCGGTGCCGGACGCGCCGGCGTGGCGCGCCCGCCGTCAGTATCCCGGCGGCGGGCCCCGTGCGCAACGCCCGGCCGCGCGCCCGTCCGGCCTGCACGGCCGCGCGCCCGGCGCCGGCCACCGGCGCCGGCCGCCGCCTTGCCGGCCGACGGCGCCATGGAGTACCATATAAGGCAAGCCATTCTCCGTTGTCCTTGCGCCTTGCGGCCCGACCCCGCCGGCCCGGCTGCCCCCCTGGGAGGAATCATGCCGCAACGCTGTCCGCCGTCCCGCCGCGCCGTCGCCGGCCGGGCGCTGATCGTCCTCGCCGCTCTGATCCTGGCCGCCGCGACCCCGGCCGCCGGCGAACCGGCGCCGTCGTTCCCGACACCCGCCGCCCCGCCGCCCTCGTGTCCGGCCTCTCTCGCCCAGCAGAGCGCACAGCACCGCTTCCTCGAGGCGCAGACCAAGGCGCGCCTGCACGCCAAGCTGGCCGAGGCCGCGGCGGCGGCGACGCCGAACATGCTGCAGTACGATGTCCACCACTACGACCTGCAGCTCGCCCTCGACCCGGTGGCGCGGGTGTTGAGCGGCACGGTCACGGTCGGCGCCTGGATCACCGGCGCCGCCATCTCCACCATGGATCTGGACCTGGCCGGCGGCATGGTCGTCAGCGCCGTGGCCGTCGAGGGCGCGCCGGCGACGTTCACGCGCCCGACCAATCTGGTCACGGTCGATCTGGGGCGGCTGTACCAGCCGGGCGAGAAGGTCTCCGTCGCCGTCACCTACGCGGGCAATCCCGCCGGCTCGGCTTTCGGCTGGAACAGCTACAACGGCTCGCCCCTGATCTGGACCCTGAGCGAACCCTACGGCGCCCGCACCTGGTGGCCGTGCAAGGATCTGAACACCGACAAGGCCGATTCGGTCGATCTGCGCGTGACCGTGCCTTCGGGTCTGATCGTGGCCTCGAACGGGCTGCTGGCCGCCGAGATCGACCACGGCGCCACCACCACCTACGACTGGCGGCACCGCTACCCCATCGCCACCTACCTGGTGTCCCTGGCGATCCACCCCTACGCCAAGTTCACGCACTGGTATCCACCGCTGGCCGGGGGCGACCCGATGCCGGTCGACTACTACGTCGTGCCCGACCGTCTCACCACCGCCATGACGGCCTATCAGCCGACCGTGCCCATGCTCCAGGCCTTCGCGCAGGGATTCGGCGAGTACCCGTTCGTGGCCGAGAAGTACGGACACGCCCATTTCCCGTGGGGCGGAGGCATGGAGCACCAGACGCTCACCAGTCTGGGGCTCAACGGCTGGAGCGCCTGGCTGATCGCGCACGAGCTGGCGCACCAGTGGTGGGGCGATCTGATCACCTGCGCCACCTTCCACCACATCTGGCTCAACGAGGGTTTCGCCACCTGGGCCGAGGCGTACTGGCGCGAGCAGAGCGAGGGCGAGGCCGCCTACCGCGAGGAGATGGACAACGCCGTCTATTACGGGCCCGGCACGATCTACGTCGAGAATCCGTCCAACTTCTCCGAGATCTTCGATTACAACCTGAGCTACCTGAAGGCGTCCTGGGTGGTGCACATGCTGCGCGGCGTGTTGGGCGACGCCGACTTCTTCGCCGCGCTGCAGGCGTATCGCCAGGCCTACGACTACGGCAGCGCCACCACCGAGCAATTCCGCGACGTGTGCGAGTCGGTTTCGGGCCGCGACCTGGACGCCTTCTTCGCGCAGTGGATCTACGCCGAATATTACCCCGTCTACGAGTACCGCTATTACTTCCTGCCGGCGGGGGGCGGCACGACGGTGAAGCTGCGCATCAGGCAGGTGCAGACCAACACCGGGCTGTTCAAGATGCCGCTGCGCGTCGGCGTCTTCACGAGCGGCGGTTGGGTCGATGTCACCGTCGAGAACGACCAGTGGGATCAGGCCTACTCGTTCGACGTCCCCGGCACCGCCCTGCTGGTCGAGCTGGATCGCCATGGCTGGGTGCTCAAGGGCGCCACGGGCGGGCTGACCGACGCGCCGGCGCTGCCGCCGCCGGCCGCGCTGCGCCTGGGTCCCAACCATCCCAACCCCTTCAACCCGGCGACCTTGATTCCCTTCGAGCTGCCGCGCGCGGGGCGGGCGCGCCTGACCGTCCACGACGCCGCCGGCCGCCTGGTGCGGCAGCTGATCGACGCGGAGCTGCCGGCCGGCCAGCACACGGCGCGCTGGGACGGCGCGGGCCGCGACGGGCGGCCGGCCGCCGCGGGGATCTACTTCGCGCGGCTGTCCGCGGGAGGCGACGCCGCGACGCGCGGCCTGACCCTGGCCCGTTGAGCGGCGCGGAGAGCGCGCCGTGATCCTGGTCATCGACAACTACGATTCGTTCACCTACAACCTGGTGCAGATGCTGGGCGCGCTGCACCCGCACATCGAAGTGCGCCGCAACGACGCCGTCACGCCCGCCGAGATCCTGGCGTCGCCGCCGGATTTCCTGGTGCTGTCGCCCGGGCCGGGCGAGCCGGCGGGCGCCGGGCGCCTGCTGGAGATCGTGCGCGCCTGCGCTCCGCGCCTGCCCACCCTCGGGGTCTGCCTGGGCCACCAGGCGCTGGCCGCCGCCTGCGGCGCGCGGATCGTGCGCGCGGCGCGCCCGCTGCACGGCCACGCCAGCGACATCCATCATGCCGGGCGCGGCCTGTTCGCCGGCCTGCCGCGCCCGCTCCCGGCCGGCCGCTACCACTCGCTGGTCGTCGATCCCGCCACGCTGCCGCCGCAGCTGCAGCCGCTCGCCCGCACCGCCGCCGGCGAGCTGATGGCCCTGCGCCACCGCGTCTGGCCCGCCTGGGGCGTGCAGTTCCATCCCGAGTCGATCCTGACGCCCGCCGGCCCGCGGCTGCTGGGCAACTTCCTGCGCTGCGGCGCGCGCGCCCGGCGCCGGGCGCACCCGGCGGCCGCCGCCCGGGGGACGGCCATCCGCTGACGGCGCCAGGCGAGGAGGGCAGACGAGATCGGCATCGAGCCGTCTCGCGCCGACGGCGTTTCTGGGCTCGTTGGAGGGTGAGTGATGAGCCGGGCGGCTGCGTGCGGCCTTCTCTGACGCTGCCGCTTGACACTGCGGCGGGCGCTGGTTAGCGTCTTCGTCGGTCGCCGGGCGCCGGTGGACAGGAGGTCCGCGGCGGCCGCGGCGTCTGACCCCCCGATCGCCGAGGATAGCCATGAAGACGGAGCTGTCGCGCCTCGCCACGCCGCTGCGCATCGTCGCCCTTGCCCTCGTTCTGTCCGCCCTCGCGGCCGGCCACGCCGCCGCCGCCTCGCGCGATCTGGTCGAGCACGTCGACGGACAGTTCGAAGCCGCCGCGGTGATCGACGCCGCCACGGGCGAGCTGCTGTACGCCAAGCAGGCCCACCGGCCGCTGCCGCCCGCTTCGATGGTCAAGATGATGACCGAGCTGGTCGTTCTGGAAAGGATCGTCGCCGGCGAGCTGTCGCTGGCCGACTCGGTCACGGTCTCGGCGCGGGCCAGCAAGATGGGCGGGTCGCAGGTCTACCTCAAGCAGGGCGAGCGCTTCACGGTCGAGGACCTGCTGCACGCGCTGGCCATCCACTCGGCCAACGACGCCGCCACGGCGCTGGCCGAGCACGTCGCCGGCTCCAGCTCCGCCTTCGTCGAGCTGATGAACGCGCGGGCGGGGGAACTGGGAATGTCCAACACGATCTTCCACACCGAGCACGGCCTGCCGCCGGGCCGCGGGCAGTCGTCCGACCTGTCCTCGGCCTACGACATGGCGCTGCTGGGCCGGGCCCTGGCCGCGCACCCGGAGGCGCTGGCGTGGGCCTCGCAGGCCGAGGCGCCGTTCCGCGGCGGCGCCTTCACCCTGCACAACCCCAACCCGATGGTCGGGAAGTTCCCCGGCCTGGACGGCCTGAAGACCGGCTACACGCGCCCCGCCGGCTACTGCCTGACGGCCACCGCCGCGCGCAAGGGCGGGCGCCTGATCTCGGTCGTGATGGGCTCGCCGTCGAGCAAGGTGCGGTCGGAGGAGACGGCGCGGCTGCTGACGCGCGCCTTCAACCAGTTCACCCAGGTCAAGCTGGTCGATGCCGCCAACCTGCCGCTGGCCGAGCGCGTCGCCGTCAAGGGCGGCCGCAGCCGCGATCTGGTGGTCGCCTACGGCGCGCCGCTGGTCGTGTCGGTGCGCAAGGACCGCGCGGAGAATCTCAAGCTGGAGAACCGGCTGCCCAGGCAGGTGGCGGCGCCGGTGGCCGCCGGTGCGGTGATCGGCACCGCCGCGGCCGTGCTCGACGACCGGGTGCTGGCCGAGGTGCCGATCGTCTCGCTCGAGGCGATCGACAAGGGCTCGTTCTTCCAGCGCCTGTTCAAGTGACCGCCGGCGCGCGGCCGGCGCGCCGATTCAGCCCGCATGACGCCGCAGCTGCGCCAGCGCCGCGGACAGGTCGGCCGGCAGGGGCGCGGCGATCTCCAGCCGCTCGCCGGTGATCGGATGCGCCAGGGCCAGGCGGGCGGCGTGCAGGCCCAGCCGCGCCAGCAGGGGACGCTCCGGCTCGCGGCCGGGACGGTAGCCGCGCTTGAACGAGGAAAGCAGCAAGGGCCGGCCGTCGCCATAGACGGGATCGGCGACCACCGGGCTGCCCACGTGCGCCAGATGCGCGCGCACCTGGTGCGTGCGACCGGTGAGCGGCTGCGCCTCGACCAGTCCCCAGCCGCCCCGCCAGCGCTCCCGCACGCTCCAGGACGTTTCGCTCTCCTTGCCTTCCGCCGCCGCCCGCATGCGCCCCGGCCGGCGCGGATCGGGCGCCAGGGGCGCTGTGATCCGGCCCTCGTCGTCCACCGGCACCGGGCGCACCAGCGCCAGGTAGGTCTTCTGCACGGCGCGCTGTTCGAACAGCGACGTCAAGGCCCGCAGCGCCGCCGGCGTGCGCGCGCACAGCAGCACCCCGCTGGTGTCGCGGTCGAGGCGGTGCGCATTGAAGATGTCGGGCGACAGCGCCGCGTGCACCAGCGCCATCAGGTGGGCGCGGCCGCGGTCCCAGCGGTCGGGCGCCACGGCCAGTCCGCTGGGCTTGGCGAAGGCGATCAGGTGCTCGTCCTCGTACACCACCGGCGGCGGCCCCCGCAGGTCGCTTTGCCTCCCGCGGCCCACGGCGGCTACGCCTCCGCCCGCGCCGGGAACCACGCTTGCGTGCGCAGGCAGATCCGCACCAGCATCAGCATGACCGGCACCTCGATCAGCACGCCCACCACGGTCGCCAGCGCCGCCCCCGAACCGAGCCCGAACAGCATCACCGCCGTCGCGATCGCCACCTCGAAGTGGTTCGAGGCGCCGATCATGGCGCTGGGCGCGGCGTCGGCATAGGTCAGGCGCAGCCGGCGCGCCGCCGCGTAGGTGAGGCTGAAGATCAGCACCGTCTGCAAGAAGAGCGGCACCGCGATGTAGAGGATGGTCAAAGGATTGGACAGGATGACATCGCCCTTGAAGGAGAACAGCAGCACCAGCGTGACCAGCAGCGCCGTGATCGTGATCGGCGTGAGCACGGGCAGGAAGCGGCGGCGGAACCACGCCTCGCCGCGCGCGGCGATCAGGCAGCGGCGCGACAGCCAGCCCGCCGCCAGCGGCAGGGCGACGTAGACGCCGATCGACAACAGCAGCGCCTGCCACGGCACCGGCAGCTTGCCCACGCCGAGCAGGAAGCCGCCCAGCACGCCGTACAGCACCAGCATGGTCAGCGAGTTGATGGCCACCATCACCAGGGTGTGCCCGTCGTTGCCGCGCGCCAGGTAGCCCCACACCAGCACCATGGCAGTGCAGGGGGCGATGCCCAGCAGGATGCAGCCGGCCAGGTAGCTGCGCCACAGCGGCACCTCGAGCATCTTCGCCCCGTCGGCCAGCACCACGCGGCCGGCGCCGTAGGTCTGTCCCACGTCCAGATCCAGCCCCAGCGGCGGCTTGACCAGGTCGACCGCCTCGGCGCCGATCAGGCCGCGGAACACCACGCCCAGAAACAGCAGCGCGATGGCGTACATCGTGAACGGCTTGATCGCCCAGTTGACGACCAGGGTCAGGCCGACCGGCCGCGCGCTGCGCCCCGCCTTGACCACCTCGGCGAAGTCGATCTTGACCATGATCGGGTACATCATGAAGAACAGGCAGACGGCGATGGGAAGCGAGACGACCGGCGCGCCCCCCGCCGTCAGCGCCATCCCGTCCAGCGCGCGCGCGACGCCGGGGGCGATCCGCCCCAGCGCGATGCCCGCGGCGATGCACAGCGCCACCCAGACGGTCAGGTAGCGTTCGAAAACGGACATGCCCCGCGCCGCAGGAGGCGCGCAGGCGGACGCTGCGGTCCTGCTCATCTGTTGCCCTCTTCCGGTCGCCGCGCGGCGCCGCCCGGCTTGACCGCGCCGATCCGCACGCTGGTGATGTAGTCGGCCGGCGCGGTCCCGGCCGGCAGCGCGGCGGCGACGCGCGCGTAGAGCGGGTCGCCGCCGCCCGCGAGCGCATCCAGGTACGACCCCTGCGCCTCCAGGGTCACTTGCGCCAGTCCGGCCTCCGCGGCCCAGCGCCGGATGTCGTCCAGCGGCGCCGCCCCCGCCACGCAGCCGACCAGAGCCTCGACCATCCCGGCCACCGCCGGCGGCAGGGGGCGCAGCAGCGCGATGTCCGAGATGGCGACCCGGCCGCCCGGCTTGAGCACGCGGGCGATCTCGCGCCAAACCTGCGGCTTGTCGGGCGAGAGGTTGAGCACGCAGTTGGAGATGACCGCGTCGGCGGACGCGTCGGCCGCCGGCAGATGCTCGATCTCGCCGAGGCGGAACTCGACGTTGTCCAGGCCGGTGCGCGCCCTGTACTGCGCCAGGTTGGCGCGCGCCTTGGCCACCATCTCGGGGGTCATGTCCACGCCGATGACGCGGCCGGCCGCGCCGACCCGCGGCCCGGCCAGGAAGGCGTCGAATCCCGCGCCGGCCCCCAGATCGACGACCGTCTCGCCCGGACGCAGGCCGGCCAGCGCCAGCGGGTTGCCGCATGACAGCCCCATGTCCGCGCCCGCCGGCAAGGCGGCCAGCTCAGAGTCCGCATAGCCGATCGCCCGGGACAGGCCGCCCGCGGCCCCGCCGCAGCCTGCCGTTCCGCCGCCGCAGCAGCCGCCGGCCGGCGCCTCTTCCGGGCCGGGGCCGGGAGCGGCGGCGCCGGCGCCAACCGAACCGCCCGCCGCGAGCCGGCCGTAATTTTCCCGCACCGCGCGCCTGATCTCCTCCGGTGCCGATCCCGCCGTCTTGGCGCCGGGACCTTCCACGATGGCCGGGTCGCTCAGCGAGCCCGGCAGTGCGGCCACGAAGGCGCGGATCTCGTCGCGCACGCGCCGGTAGGGCGCCAGCGCCTCCTCCTCGTCGCGCGCGCCGGCGGCCAGGCGGGGCGGATCGTCGAAGGCGCGGTGCACGCGCCGCGCCTGGCCGGGAAAGACCGGGCACTGCTCCTGCGCGTGGTCGCAAACGGTCACCACCCAGTCGAACTCCAGGCCGCGCAGCTCGTCCGCGTGCTTGGAGCGCTGCCCGGAGATGTCGACGCCCGCCTCGGCCATGACCGCGACCGCGCGCGGGTTGAGGCCGTGCGTCTGCACGCCGGCCGACCAGGCTGCGATGGTGTCGCCCTTCAGCCGCCGCGCCCAGCCCTCGGCCATCTGGCTGCGACAGCTGTTGCCGGTGCACAGGAACAGGATCTTCAGCTTGGGGGGCCGAGTCGACATAGCTCCTCCGGGTCCATTTCGCGGATGGCGGCCAGGCGGCGGCGGTCCCGTTCGATCGCGGCGCTGTCGGCCAGCAGCCGCTCTAGCCAGCTTCGCGCCGCCGCGGCGACGCGGCCGGCCGCCGGCCGGTAGTGGATCCAGCGACCCTCCTTGCGCGCCTCGATCAGACCGGCCTGCTTCAGGAGGGCCAGGTGCTTGGAGACCGTCGAGGGAGCCAGGTCCAGCAGGGCGATGAGCTGGCAGACGCACAGCTCGCCGGCGCGCAGCGCCAGCAGCAGACGCACGCGGTTCTCGTCCGCCAGCGCCTTGAGGACCGCCATTTCCGGCTGCAGGGATTCGTTTCTATAATTCGCCATATGGCGAATTATAAACCCATCGTCGCGGCTGTCAAGCCCGCCCCGCTCGCCGGCGGCTGCGGAATGAAGGAAGTCGTAACAGCCCTCTAACCGTTCCTTAACATTGGGCGGCTAGGTTGACGGCCCTTGGGAAGGGCGGCGGAATGACCAGGCGGATCCGTCGCGCGGCTTCCCCCGGCCGTACCCGGCGGCGCTTCCTCACGACGGGGGCTCGGTTGCGCACCACCTCACGATGCTGGAACACGGCGGCGCGCGCGCTCCGGCTCCTGGCGGCCGGCGCGGTCCTGGGCGCGCTGTTTGGCGCCTGGCCGGCGTGCGCGGAGGCGCGGGCGCAGGGCCAGGACGGCGCTACCGGCGCGATCGCCGGCACCGTGATCGACAAGGAGACCGGCCAGCCGTTGCCGGGCGCGGGCCTGCAGGTCACGGGCACCGACCACGGCGCGGCCACCGATCGCGCGGGGCGCTTCACCATCCGCAACCTGCCGCCCGCCGTTTACGAGGTGCGCGTGGCCTGCCCGGCCTACACGTCGCGCCTCGAACGGGGAATCGAGGTGACGGCCGGCGGCGTCACCGTCCTCGACATCGCACTCGATCCCGAGGCCTTCGTCACCGAGGATTTCGTGGTCACGGCCGAGAAGGTGCTGGCCACCGAAGCTGCGCTGCTGGCCGACCGCATGCGCTCGGCGATCATCGGCGACGCCATCAGCGCCGAGCAGATCGGCCGCTCGCCCGACGCCACCTCCGGCGACGCCCTCAAGCGGGTGACCGGCCTGTCGCTGGTGGACAACAAGTTCGTCTATGTGCGCGGGGTCACCGACCGCTACAACAGCACCTCGCTCACCGGCGTCTCGGTGGCCAGCACCGACACGGACGTCGACAAGAAGAGCTTCTCCTTCGACCTGGTGCCGGCCAGCCTGCTCGACCACACGGTGGTGGTCAAGACCGCCACGCCCGACCTGCCCGGCGACTTCAGCGGCGGGCTGGTCCAGCTCAACACGCTCAGCTTCCCGCCCAACCGCGTGATCAAGCTGACGGTCTCCACGGCGCAGCATTCCGGCACCACCGGCGAGACCATGCGCTCTTCGTTCGGCGGCGATCAGGACTGGCTGGGCCGTGACGACGGTGGGCGCGCCTACCCCGAGGGCGACCTGCAGGGCAACGCGTTGGCGCGGGCGCTGCCCAACAACTGGACCGTGCGCGAGCGCACCGCCCCGACCAACCGCTCCCTGAACGTCTCGGTGGGCGACACGCGCGGCTGGGGCGAGCGCGAGCTCGGCTACGTGGCCGCCGCCGTCTACCGCGATTCCTACTCGACCCGGCGGTTCGAGGATCGCCCCACGGTTATCATTCCCGGCTTCGGCCCCTACCCGCTGTTCGATTTCCGGGGCACGCGCTACCAGCGTTCCGTGCTGTGGGGCGGCATGCTCAACCTGAACCTCAAGCTGTCGTACCTGCACAAGTTGAGCTGGAAGAACAACTACAACCAGGTGGGGGAGGAGAAGATCTCGCTGTCGGAGGGTCTGCCGGTCAGCGGCGAGTTCACCCGCCGGCAGACCATCGAATGGGACGAACGCTCGCTGCTGCTGACGCAACTGGGCGGCGAGCACAAGCTGCCGGCGCTGGGAGGGATCGAGGCCGCCTGGCGCGCCTACCGCTCCGCCTCGCTGGCGGAGGAACCCGACCGCAGGCACGTCGAATACGAACGCGGGGCCAGCGAGGATTTCGCCATGAAGGAGAACTACCGCACCTGGTCGACCGTGGACGAGGAGATCGAGGGCGCCGCTCTGGACCTGACCTATCCCTTCGGCCCCCGCGCCAAGCTGAAGGCCGGCACGCTGGCCGAGTTCAAGGAGCGCAGCTACGACATCAAGGCCTGGGCGACCGACGCCGCCTCGGTGCGGCCGCCGAATTTCGGACTGCTCACGCTGCCGCTCGATCAGATCTTCGCGCCCGAGAACTACGGCCCCGGCAAGTTCAGCTTCACGCCGATCACGGTGTTCACCGGCGCCTACGACGGCCAGCACCGCCTCAACGCCTGGTACGGCATGCTCGACCTGCCGCTGGCCGGATTCGCGCGCCGCCTGCGTCTGGTCGGCGGCGCGCGCGTGGAGAACTCGGACCAGACGGTGCAGAGCATCGCCTCGCTGGACAATCCGCAGCCTCTGCGCGCGCGGGTCAAGGAAACCGACGTCCTGCCCTCGTTGAACTTGACCTACGGCCTCCGCGCCGACGCCAACCTGCGCCTGGCGTACAGCCGTTCGCTCAACCGCCCCGAATTCCGCGAGCTGGCCAACGTCCTCTACCGCGACTTCAACCGCGACCAGAACGTGCTGGGCAATCCCAACCTCCAACGCGCCCTGGTCGACAACTATGACGCGCGCGCCGAGTACTTCCCGCGCCCCGGCGAGGTGCTGGCCGCCAGCTTCTTCTACAAGACCCTCGAGAACGCCATCGAGGAGCGCCTCATCCCGGCGCCCGAGCGCTTCGTGCGCACCTGGTTCAATTCCCCCGCGGGTCACAACTACGGCTGGGAATTCGAAGTCCGGAAATCGCTGGCCTTCCTGGGCGGCTTCTGGCGAAACGTCTCGCTCGGCGGCAACTACACGCGCGTGCTGTCGGCGATCGAATACACCGAGGCGTACACCGATGCCCAGGGCAACCGCATCGTCGAGCAACGCGAGCGCATCATGCAGGGGCAGGCGCCCTGGTCGATCAACCTGTCGCTGCTGATATCCGCGCCGTCGCTGGGCACTTCGCTGAGCGTGCTCTACAACAAGATCGGCCGCCGTCTCGACGCCGTGGGCGACGCGCGCGACGACGACGTGTACGAGGAGCCGCGCGACGTGGTGGACCTGGCGCTCACCCAGAGGATCGCGGGGCGCGGCGAGGCCAAGTTCGCCGTGCGCGACCTCAACAGCCACGACGAGCTGCTGACCAGCGGGCCGGACAAATCCGTCTACTCGCGGCTGAAGCGCGGCACGACCTACACCCTGTCTCTGGGCATGAGCTTTTAAGCTCGCCGGCCCGGCGTCGTGCCGGCGCCGCGGCTAACGAGATATTAACTCCGCCCAACCAATGCCCTAACAGAGCCCGGCTATCGTGTGCCCCGTTCGCTGGCGATTGCCGGACCCGACTTTCCGCTCGCGTGTCGCGTACTTGACAACGGATCCCGTGAACGCCGCGCACCCACTCAGCCCGACGGAGGACTCCCTGATGAAGAAGCTCTTCGCGCTCACGCTCCTGACCCTGCTGGTCGCGGGCGCCGCCGCCGAGGCGCAGAAGCCGACCCAGGTGCTGGGCCCCGGCGTCGGCTCCGGCCGCACCCTCTACCTGCAGCAATGGAACCGCACGCTCTCGGCAGACACGACCTATGTGCTGACCGGTCTCTACAGCGTCGATTCGACCTACACCCTGACCATCCCCGCCGGCACCGTGGTGCAGGCGGACACGGCCGGCACCCTGATCGTCCGCCGCGGCGCGCGCATCTACGCCGAGGGCACGGTCAACAAGCCGATCATCTTCACCAGTCTCAAGCCGGCCGGGCAGCACGTCCCCGGGGACTGGGCCGGCGTGCTGATCCTGGGCCGGGCGCCGGTCAACAAGATCGAACCGCTGATCGAGGGCGGCATCATCGCCGGCACCTACGGCGGCACCGATCCCGAGGACGACAGCGGCGTCTTCAAGTACTGCCGCATCGAATGGGCCGGCTACCGCTTCCAGCTCAACAACGAGACCAACGGCCTGACCATGGGCGGCGTCGGTCGCGGCACCGAGATCCACCATGTCCAGGTCAGCTACGCCAATGACGATTCCTACGAGTGGTTCGGCGGAACGGTGGATTGCTCATACCTGGTCGCCATCGGCGGCATCGACGACGAGCTGGACACCGATTTCGGCTACACGGGCAAGGTCCAGTTCGCCCTCGGCGTCAAGGACTTGAACTACTGGGATCCGACCGGCGAGACCAACGGCTTCGAGTCCGACAACGACGGCTCCTCGACCTCGACGGCTCTGCCGTACACCGAGGCGATCTTCTCCAACATCACGCTGGTCGGCCCCCAGCGCACCGACGCGCTGGTCGGCGCCCTGCCGGCCGGGCACAGGTTCCAGTACAGCGTGGTGCAGCGCCGCTCCAGCCGCATCAAGACCTACAACTCGGTCATCGTCGGCTACCCCTGGGGCCTGAGCATCCGCGACCCCAACACCATCGCCGCGGCCAACAACGACATCGTGCAATGGCGCAACGTCAGCTTGGCGGCCAGCAACCTCCCGTCCGGGTCGACCACCGTGCACGACGAAGGCCGCTGGGCCGGCGTCACCGCCTGGTTCAACACGCCGGCCTACGCCAACTTCGGCTCGGCGCCGCGCAACCCCAGCAGCGTCGGCCTGACCGACATGAGCGACCTGCTCAATCCCAACCCCGTGCCGCTGGTCGGATCGGAGCTCGACGGTTCGGCGAACTTCGACAATCCTTACCTGGCCGGCTTCGCGGTCGTCGCCTACCGCGGCGCCTTCGCGCCGGGAGTGCCCATGAACGAGCAGTGGACGGCGGGCTGGACCAACTTCGATCCGCAGGGCTACGACCCGGTCCTGACGGCCGTCGAGACCTCGCCGCTGCCCCTGCCGGGCGCCCGCCTGCTGGCGCAGAACCACCCCAACCCGTTCAACCCGGCGACGACGATCCGCTTCGACGTCCCGCGCGGTGGCCACGTCACCTTGAAGGTCTACAACGTGCGCGGCCAGGAGGTCGCGACGCTGGTCGACGGCGCCCTGGCCGCCGGCAGCTTCGAAACCGCCTTCGCGCCCAGGGACCTGCCTTCCGGGACCTACCTCTACCGGTTGGCCGGCCCTGGTTTCAGCGAGACCAGGACGATGCAGCTGGTCAAGTAAGACTTTGCCCCATATGGATATCCATGACCAGGGGGCCCCGGACGCGTCCGGGGCCCCCGCGCGCTAATGAAAAACAAATCCGCCTTGAACAGACGGCGAACAAGCCGCGGCTACGTTGTGCGCCGATCGCCGGGGCCGGCACGGCCCGGCCTGCGCCCGACGACGGTCGGACCGCGGCCGGCGGGATGGTGCAGCGGGAATCGGCCGTTGTCCCGCGACGTGAAAGGACCCTCGATGACCAGGATCGGATGGGCCGCGCTGCTGGCGCTCTGGCTTGTCGCACCGGCCCGCGGCCAGGAGCCGGCCCGCGATCTGGAACGGACCGTTTCCGGGACGCTGCAGATACAGCAGCAGACCCAGCAGCGGCAGGACGACTGGGCCACCGAGCGCAACGACCTGCAGACGCGCTACCACGCCGCCAAGGCCAACGTCTCCTACCTGGCCGCCCGCCGCGAGGTCGAAGCGCGCAAGGCGGAGGCCGTGGACGCCAGCGTGCGCGAGATGGAGCGCAACCTGGCGGAAGCGATGCGGCTGGAGGCGGGGGTCCAGGACACGATGCTGGCCGTCCTGGCACGGCTAGAAACGGCGGTCGCCCGCGATCTTCCCTTCCTGCAAGAGGAGCGACGCGGCCGCCTGGCCTCGGTTCGCGACGAGATCGCGCGGCCCGAGGTCACGCCCGCCGAAAAGTTGCGCCGCCTGCTGGAGGCGCTGCAGATCGAAGCCGGCTACGGCGGCACCCTCGAGATCACCCAGGAGCAGATCGATCTGGACGGCGAGGCGATCTTCGTCGACCTGCTGCGCATCGGCCGCCTGTCGCTGTTCTGGCGCACCGGCGACGGCAAGCGCGTGGGCGAGTTCGACCGCGGCGAAGGCCGCTGGATCGAGCTGCCCGGGCGCCATCGCCGCGCCATCGGCGAGGCCATGGCGATGGCCTCGCGCATGCGTCCCATCGAGATCATCGGGCTGCCCATGGGGAGGATCGCGCCATGAAGCGTCAGCGGCTGATCGGCGCGATGCGGGCCGCCACCGCCGTGCTCGTCCTGGCAGCATTGAGCGTTCTGGGAGCCGCCGGCGCGCGCGCGCAGGACGTGCGCGAGGCGGCGCGCAAGGCCGAGGCCGATCGCGCCGCCGCCGTGCAGCGCGCCCGGGAGGTCGAGCAGGGCATCCTGGCCGACCGCGAGCGGCTGCTGGCCGAGGTGCGGGCGCTCGAGGCGCAGCAGCGCGAGCTGGAAGCGGACCTCGCCGCCATCTCCCGGCGCCTGCAGGCGGGCGAGGAGCGGCGCCAGCGGCTGACCGACGATTGGGCGCGCCGCGAGCTGGGTTTCAAGGAGATCTCGGGCAACGTGATCGTCGTGGCGCGCGATCTGGAGACCATGCTCGCCGACTCGCCGCTGTCGGCCGGGCGCCCGGAGCGGGCCGAGCGCATCGCGCCGCTGCTGCGCAAGGGCTACTTCCCCGGCGTGGACGACATCAGCGCCATGGCGGACGTGTTTCTGGACGAGATCGCCCGGTCCGGTCAGGTGCGCCTGGAGGAGGGCGAGTTCGTCAACCGCGCGGGGCAGGACACGCGCGGGCCGGTGCTCACGCTGGGCAAGTTCACCGCCGTCTACCAGGACGGCGGCGAGGTGGGCTTCCTCAAGTACGCGCCCGAGGGGCAGCGCCACTTCGCGCTGTCGGCTCTGCCGCCGCGCGGGCTGCAGCGCCAATTGCGCGACTATCTCAAGGGCGCTTCGGCGGTCGTGCCGATCGACCTGTCCAGCGGCGCCGCCCTGCGTCAGGTGGCCCGCCAGGAGAACCTGGTCGAGCACGTGCGCGCCGGCGGCCCGATCGTCTGGCCGATCCTGCTGATCGCCTTGATCGGCGTGGGGCTGATCATCCACAAGTCCGTCTTCCTCAACCGCGTGCACGGCAACACCGACCGGGTGATGACCGAGGTCAACGACCTCGCCGACCGCGGCGACTGGAGCGCCTGCGAGAAGGTGGTGCAGGTGCCGCGCCGGCAGAAGTGGCCGGTGATCGCGGTGATCAAGGCGGGGCTGGCGGGCCGCAGCGAGGAGCGCGAAACGCTCGAGAGCATCTTGCAGGAATCGATCCTGCACGAGCTGCCGCAGGTCCAGAAGGGCCTGTCCACACTCGCGATCTTCGCCGCCGTGGCGCCGCTGCTGGGGCTGCTGGGCACCGTGACCGGCATGATCCAGACATTTCGCGTCATCACGCTGTACGGCACCGGCGATCCCAAGCTGATGTCCGGCGGCATCAGCGAGGCGCTGGTCACCACCGAGATCGGCCTGGCGGTGGCCATCCCCTTCATGCTGGCGCACACCTTCCTGTCGCGCAAGGTGGACCACATCGTCGGCGACATGGAGAAGAACGCCGTGCGCCTGACCAACATCATCCAGAAGGAGCGCATGCGCCGCCTGGGAGGCGGCGCGGAGCGCTCCGAGCGGACGCTCGCGGCTTGCACCTAGGCCGGCGGACGCGAAGGCGCGGGGTCATGGAAACGGTCTGGCGCATCGCCGAATACCTGGAGCAGGGCGGCTGGATCATGATCCCGCTGGCGGCGGTGTCGATCGCGATGTGGACCTTGATCGTCGGCCGGGTGCGCGCCTACCGCGCCCTCGTGCACGCGGATCTCGATCTGGGCGGCGCGCTGGCGGCCCTGCATCAGGGCGCGGCGCCGCTGGCCGCGGCGCGCGGACTGCGCGGCCGGCTGGTGCGCGAGTTCCTGCGCGAGCGTTCCGGGCATCCCCGGCTGGACCGCGACATCCTGCGCCAGCTCGCGCGCGCCCAGCGGGCGCAGCTGGCCAGGAATCTGTCGGTGATCGGCATGCTCGCCACGGTGGCTCCGCTGCTGGGGCTGCTGGGCACGGTGCTCGGCATGATCGAGACCTTCGACGTCATCTCGCTTTTCGGCACCGGCAACGCCAAGGCCATGGCCGGCGGCATCTCCGTGGCGCTGGTCACCACCCAGGCGGGGCTGCTGGTGGCGATCCCCGGCCTCTTCCTCAGCAACGCGCTGGTCCGCCAGGCGCGTCGGCTGGAGACGCGTCTGGACGAGTTCGCCTCGATCATGGAACGGCACGTCGGACCGGCGGCCGCGCCGGCGGGAGGCAGGGCATGATCAACGTGCAGAGAAGCCTGCGGGGCGGCCAGGATCGCGTGGACATCAATCTGAGTCCGCTGATCGACATGGTCTTCCTGCTGCTGATCTTCTTCGTCGTCACCACCAGCTTCGTGAAGGAGTCCGGCATCGACGTGCAGCGTTCTACCGCGGCCACGGCCGAGATCAAGGAACGCGGCAACGTGATGATCGGCGTCACGCAGCAGGGCGACATCTACATGGAGGGCAAGAAGATCGACCTGCGGAGCATCCGGCCGCTGGTCGAACGGGCTTTGGCCGAGGATCCCGAGAGCGCCGTCGTGGTCGTCGCCGACAAGAAGAGCGAGACCGGCGCCATCGTCAAGGTCATGGATCAGTGCCGTCTGGCGGGCGCCAGGAACGTCAGCCTGGCGGCCAAGCGGGAGGAGGAGGGCTGATGGCAAGACGTCTGGCGACCTGTGTGCTGCCGGCGGTGGTGATCGCCCTGCTGATCAACGTGGGACTGTTCGCGCTGGGACCGCTGCTGTCGCGCGATCGCCAGCCGCCGCGCGACACCGACAGCGCGGTGGGCGTGAACCTGATGCAGCTGGCCGCGCCCGAACCCCCGGTCGAGGAAGAGGTCAAGGAGCCCCAGAAGCCCCAGCAGCAGGAGTCGCTGGACTTCGCGCCCGACCTGCTGCGCCCGGAGCTGAGCCCCGGGAGCGGCCTGGACCTGGGCATCGCCATCGACCTGGGCGGGCTGCGCCGCGACCGCACCGACGGCGCCTTCGTCTTCAACGCGGCCGACCTGGACCAGCCGCCGCAACCGGCCGTGCGCGTGCCGCCGGCCTATCCCTACAAGGCCAAGCAGCTGGGCGTGATCGGCGCGGTCAAGGTCAAGATGCTGGTGCTGGCCGACGGTTCGGTCGACCAGGTGCGCGTGCTCGATGCCCAGCCGGCCGGCATGTTCGAGGACAGCGTGCTCAAGACCCTGCCCTCCTGGCGCTACACGCCGGGGCGCGTCAAGGGGAAGCCGGTCACCTCGTGGGTCGTGACCACGATCCGCTTCGATCTGACGTGAGCGGGGTCCGCAGGTGATCATCGCGCCGGTTCCCTCACGCCAGCGCCGCCGCGCCGTCTCCGCCGCCGTGCCCGTCGCGCCGGCGCTGCTGGCGGCCTGGGCGGCGTCTCTGCTGCTCGGCGCGCCCGCTCCGGCGGCGATGCCCGAGACCCTGCAGGCCCCCGCCTCCCTGGCGGAGCGACCGGCCGGCGACTCGACAATCGACCCGGCGGCCGAGGAGCAGGCGCGCCGCCGCTATCCCGACGTCACCGACGTGACGCGCATGACCGTCAACGCGCGCCGCGCGCTCTTCAAGGCCAAGGAGCAGGGCGACGGGGGCGATGTCGCCGGCGCCGTGGCCACCTTGCGCGGGGTGCTCCTGAAGCACTCGGGGGATGATCACCCCCTGGCGCGCTTCCACCTGGCCGGCCACCTGGCGCTGTCCGGCCGCCCCGAGGAAGCGCTGGCCGAGTATTGCGCCGCCGTGGCGCTGGCGCCGCACTACGGGCAGGCGTGGCTCAAGCTGGCCGAAACCGCCTACGAGCTGGAGCGCTTCGGCGAGGCGGGCCGCGCGTTCGCACGCGCCTTCGCGACGCTGGACGAGCCCGATCCCGCCCTGCTCTACTTCGGCGCCGCCTCCCATCTGCTGGACCAGCGGCCCGAGGCGGCGGCGCCGCTGCTGGAGGAGCTGGTGTCGGGCCGCCACGGCGAGCCCCGGCTCGAATGGTACCGCGCCCTGCTGTCGGCCAGCCTGGAGATGAAAGCGCCGGAGCGCGGCCAGGCGGCGCTGGACCAGTTGCTGGCCCGCCGCGCCGGCGATCCGGAGGCGTGGCAGCTGGCCTTCCAGTTCGCGGCCAGCCGCCAGGACTACGAGCGGGCGGCCGTCGCCCTGACGATCACCGGCTATCTGCGGCCGCTCTCGCCGCTGGAGCGCCTGCAGCTGGGCGACATCTACAACGCCGTCGGCGCTCCCGCCGCGGCCACCGTCCAGTACGAGCAGGCGCTGGCGGACAGCAGCTCGACGCGCGATTTCGAGCGGCTGGCCTCGGCCTACATCGCCGCCCACGAACAGCAGCGCGCCCTGCACACGTTGCGCCGCGCGCTGGAACGCGAACCGACCGTCAGGCTCTGGGCCCTGCTGGGCGATCTGCAATACATGAGCCAGCAGTACGACGAGGCCGCCCGCGCCTTCGGACAGTGCGCCGCCCTCGACCCCGCCTACGGCCGCGCTCATCTGATGATGGGTTATTGCGATGTCCAGCTCGGCCGCAACGAGCAGGCCCTGCGGCATCTGCAGCGCGCCGCCGAGTTCCCCGAGCAAGCGGCGGCGGCGGGCGACCTGATCAAACGCCTCGACGCGATGCGCTCAATCCAACAGCAGGCGGCGGCGTCCGCGGCCGCCGGCGAGGGCGCGTCCGCTGCCAGTGCCGCCTCGACCGGCGCCGCCCCGGCCGGCGCCGCCACCGCCGGCGGAGGCTGATGCGCGCACCTGGCATCGCATCACTACCCGCTTGACGTTTCATGCTTTGCTTTTTTAAGGTATTTGTTCGCAATGTATTATAGCTGTTCACCGGGTGAACATTGTGGATTTCATTATCATTTGGTGCCGCCCTGCTACCTGGCATACCCAGCGCCAGCCCAGGCAAGCCGCTGCGGAGTGCAGCCGGCGGCCGCGGCCAGCGATGCGGCCATCGGCCGCTTGACCTCGTGCCCGCAGGCCGCTATCGTCGCGGCGGGACCGCACGGCGGTTCCAGCGTTCGCGACCCCGGGTCACCCGGAAGCCGGTGCGAATCCGGCGCGGCCCCGCCACTGTGAGCGGCGACGAAACCCGCAGCGAGCCACTGGCCGAGCGTTCGGCCGGGAAGGCGCGGGAAGTAGGACGACCCGCGAGCCAGGAGACCGACCCAGGGTCCTTCACCCGGACCTGCGCGGGCAAGGACACGGGCATGTCTCCGCTGATCTGGATCCACGGCACAGCCTCCCGCTGGCGGCGAGTTCCGAGCGGTCGCGCCCCTGCCTCCCTGCGTCAGGATCGCTAGGCGAGAAAGGTTCGCATGCGGCGGACTTTCGGATGCCGGGCGGCGGCGGCCGCCTGCCTCGCCGTGCTGGCTGGCGGCGCGGCGCCCGCGGCGGCCGGGGACGACGTCCTGTTTCCGGGCGGTGCGGCGCTCGACACGCTGGCCGCGATCGAGGCCGCGCCGCCCGCGGCGCACGACATCCGGTTCTACGGCGGTATGACCGATACGATCACGGTCGCGGCCCCGCGCGCCGGCGACGTGCGGCTGCCGGTCGCGGCGGCGCTGACCACGGTCGTGCCGCTGGACGGCGCGGCCGCCGGCGCCGATCTGGCGGCACTGCTGGCCCGGGTCGCCGGCCTGCAGATGAGGCGCTACGGCGGGTTGGGGGCGGAGGCCACGCCGTCGATCCGCGGATCGACCGGCGCGCAGGTGCAGGTCATGGTCGACGGGGTGCCACTGGCCGACGCGCAGGACGGCGGCATCGATCTGTCCACCCTGCCGCTCGACCGCTTCGCGCGCGCCGAGGTGCAGCGCGGCCTGCCGGCGGCCGCCCACGGCGGCCTGGGCGGAGCCGGAGCGGTCAATCTGATCACGCGGCATGCGGACGGCCGGGACGGTGGCCTGAGGCTGTCGGCGGGCTCGTTCGGCGAAGCCGGCGGTCGATGGCTGGGAGGTTTCAGCAGTGCGGATGGCGGGCGTGCCGGCCTGGCGCTTGTTCACGGCCGGCGGCTGGACAATCGCTACTCGTACCTCGATCACAACCAGACCTTCGCCAACCCCGACGACGACGCGCGCCGCACGCGCGCCAACGCCGATCTGAGCGAATGGGGCGCCTACCTGGGAGGGCGCTGGGAAAACGCGAGCTGGCGCGCGCTGGCGTCGTCCGGTTTCTTCCGCCGCGAGGGGGGCCGGCCCGGGCCACTGGCCTACCCCAGCCCCACCGCGCGCGTGCGCCTGACCCGCGCGGACGGGCGCCTGGGGCTCGAGAGCCGCGACGGCGCGCTGCGCCTCGATCTGGCGGCCTCGCAGACGCGCGACCTGCTGCACGACGACGGGCGCGAGGTCGGTTGGGATCCGGCCGGCACCGTGCGGGGCACCGGCAGCGATCTGCTCGGACGCATCGCCCTGGCCCGGTCCGTGACGCGGGCGGGGGCAGAGGCCTTCGCACTGCGCTGGGAGGGAGGGGCTGACTGGCGGCGCCAGTGGTACCGCGAGCTGGCCGCCGGCGCCGCCGATCCGCTGCGCACCCGCACCACGCAGACCGTTTTCGCCGGCCTGCGCGGCGACTTCTACGGCCCGCGCCTGACGCTGCTGCCGTCCTGGCGCTGGCAGCGGGCGGCCGACGATTTTCCCCCCCTGCCCGCGCTGCCGTGGCTGCCGGAGACGCCGCTGCCGGAGCCGCACGTGGTCCAGGCGGTCGCGCCGGCCGCCGCCGTCATCTGGGAAGCCTCGCCCGCGCGCCTGATCTTCGAAGCCCATGCCTCACGCACCAGTCGCCTGCCGACCTGGATCGAACTGTTCGGGCATCGCGGGGGCATCGACGGCAACCGGTCGCTCGAGCCCGAACGGCTGACCTCCGGCGGCCTGGCGTGCCGCTGGCGCTCGCCGGGCGGCGGCCTGATCGCGCGGCTGGCGCTGTTCCACAACCGCAGCGATCGGACCATCGTCTTCGTGCAGAACAGCCAGCGCACCAGCAAGGCGCAGAACATCGGCGCCGCCCGCACGCAGGGCCTTGAAGCCGAAGCCGCCGGCCGCCTTCCCGGCGGCGGCGAGTGGTCGACCAACCTGACCTGGCAGAGCGCCCGCGACCGCGGGGCCGACCCGATCTATCGCGGCAAGCAGCTGCCGTTCCTGCCGCCGCTGGAAACGCACCTGGCGCTGGAGCAGCCGATCGGGCCGTGGCGCGCCGGTGCGTCGATCACGCATCAGGGGGCCAACTACCGTGACCGCTACAACCAGGAGCTCGACCGCGCGCCCGCGCGCACGCTGCTGGATCTGTCTCTGGCCCGCAGCTGGCGGCCGTCCGGCGCGCGCCTGCTGACCGTGACCGCCGCCGTGATCAACCTGACCGGCAACGGCATCTACGACGTCGAGGGCTTCCCGCTGCCGGGCCGAACGTTTCGGCTGGCGGCGGAATGGCGCTGAGGGCGCCGCGCCGCCAAGGAAAGGACATCGCATGAACCGACCGCTCTGCAGTTCGCACGCCGACGCCGTCCGCTGCGTCGCCACCGCGAGGGCCGCCACCGTCGCCCTGCTGCTTGCCGCCGCGGTGCCGGCTCCCGCCTGGGACGATTTCCTGATCCTGACCTCGGACTACTCGGCGCACGGCAGCGTCGCCGTCGCCCAGCGGCGCGCGCCGTGGGGCGTGACGCCCGACCTGCAGCCGGTCGGCAGCGACGCGGTGGCGCGCTACCATGAGGGTCTCTACTACGTCGTCAACCGCGGGGGCGACAGCAACCTGCAGATTCTCGATCCCGCCGACGGCCTGCGGACCGTGCGGCAGTTCAGCCTGGGCGCGGGGCGCAACCCGCAGGACATCGCCTTCGCGCCTTCCGGCCTGGCGTACATCTCCTGCTACGACGCCCCCGTTCTGCTGCGCGTCGACCCGGCCGTCGGCGCCGTGCTGCAGACGATCTCGACCCAGCAGTTCGCCGACGCCGACGGTTTGCCCGAGACAGGGTGGATGCTGGCGGTCGGCGATCTGCTCTACATCGCCTGCCAGCGGCTGGACCGCAACAACTGGTACCTGCCGGCCGATGTCAGCCTGCTGCTCGTCTATGACATGGAGGGGCAAGCGTGGGTCGATTGCGACCCGGCGACGCCGGGCGTGCAGGGCATCACGCTCGCCGGCACCAACCCGAGCTGCCGGCTCGAGCTGTCGGCCGACCGCGCGCGGCTGCGGATCGGCTGCACCGGTTGGTACGGGCTGCTCGACGGCGGCGTCGAGGCGGTCGACCTGGCGGCGCGAGCCAGCCTGGGCTTCATCGTGACCGAGGCCGCGCTGGGCGGCGACCTGCTCGACTTCGCCACGACCGGGCCCTCGCGCGGCTTCGCCGTCGTCAGCGACGCTGCCTTCATCACCTCGGTGCGCCGCTACGATCCCTCCACCGGGGGCGATGTCGCCGTGGTCGTCAGCGGCAACGGATTCGTGCACGCCGGTCTGGCGCACGACGGCTTCGGCCTGCTCTACGTCGCCGACCGCACGCTGGGCGCCGCCGGCCTGAGGGTCTTCGATGCCGAGGCCGCCAGCGAGCTGACCGCGGCGTCGCGCCCGACGGGCCTGCCGCCCGCGCACATCGTCCTGCCGGTCGAGGCGCAACTGACCGGCGCCGGCGATCCGGTCGCCCTGTCCGGCCGCGCGCTGCGCCTGTCGCCGCCTGCGCCCAACCCGGCGAATCCCGGCTGCGAGGTGGCCGTCTTCGGGCCGCCGGACGGCGTGGTGCCGATCGCGGTGCTGGACCTGCGCGGGCGTCGCCTGCGCGCGGACAGCCTGGCGCTCGACGCCGGCGGTCAGGGCCGGTTCCGGTTCGATGGCCGCGACGGCGCGGGACGTTCGCTGCCGTCGGGCGTGTACCGCGTCAGGGCGGGGCAGGGACGGCAGGCCGCGGAATGCCGCGTGACGGTGGCGCGTTGACGACGAAAACGCCAATCGCGATCATCGTCATGCGGCGCCGGAATCGCCCTGCGGCATGAATGCATAATCGAAACTTTTTGCCTTGGCGGCGGTTCCATGGTAACGTTGCGCGCAGCCGATGATGGGGTCATCGGGTCCGGATGCTGAAGGAGGCAAGATGAGTCGGAAGCGTTCTCTTATCCTGGTGTCGGCGCTCCTGCTGGCTGTCCTCGCGGTGTCCTGGCTCAGCGCCGCGGCGCAGGCTCCCAAGCCGAAGATCATCGGCGTCGACAAGTGCAAGGTCTGCCACAAGATGGCCAAGAGCGGCGACCAGCACACGATCTGGCTAAACTCTCTGCACGCAAAAGCTTACGCCACGCTGGCCGGCGAGCAGGCCAAGGCGATCGGCGCAAAGATGGGCATCGACAATCCGCAGACAGCCGCGCAGTGCCTCGAGTGCCACACGACCAAGGGCTTCCTCAAGACCGCGGAGGCCGAGGCGAGCTACAAGATCGACGAGGGCGTCGGCTGCGAGGCGTGCCATGGGGCCGGCTCGGAGTACAAGACGATGTCGATCATGAAGGACCGCGCCGCCGCCATCAAGGCCGGCATGGTCGTCGGCGACGAGAAGACCTGCGTGGCCTGCCACAACGAGAAGAGCCCGACCTACAAGCCGTTCAAGTACGCCGAGTTCTGGAAGGCGATCGCCCACCCGGTGCCCGCACCCGCCAAATGACCTGAGCGCCGTTCAGCCGCGCGCCATCAGGACTGCCAGGGGCCCCGCCGGACGCGCCGGCGGGGCCTCGTCTTGGTCCCCGCCGTCGCGCGCGGCGTGCCCAACCTTGCCTGCCGCCGTGCGTAATGGTGTTGTATGCTCGCCAGCGGATGGACCCCGATCGGAAGGATGCCGCATGCCCCACCGCCGGCCGCTGCTCTGCGCGCTCGCCTGCGTCGTCCTTGCCGGAGCGTGCGCCGGCCCGCTGCCTCCTCCCTGCGATTACCCCGCCGGCGCCGGCTTCGCCGCCCCGCTCGACTCGCTGGGCCTGGCCGAGTTCCTGCGCCTGGGCGATGGCGACCGCGCGCGGCGTCGGTCGCTGGCACAGGACTGGCTGCGCCAGGCGCGCGGGCCGGCCGGCGCCACGCAACGGCTGCGCGCCCTGCGCAACGCGGCCGGCCTGGCGCCCGACCAGGCGGCGACCTGGCTGCAGCTGGCCGAGCTCCAGCGTCTGCTCGGCGACCAGCTTGGAGCGCACGCGGCCCTGGACGCCGGCTCGGCGGCGGTCTCGGCGGCCGCGCCGGAGCAGCGCGCGCGCCTGCGCCTGCGGCTGGCGCTGGCGCGGGCATGGCTGCACCGCGACCGCGGCGAGTGGTCGTGGGCGCTGGCCTGGGCCGACAGCGCGGCGGCCATCAGCCCCGCCGAGCGGGAGACACGGCTGCTGCAAGGGCTGCTCCTGGGGCAGCGCGGCGAGCTGCGCCGCGCGTATCTGATGTCGCGCGATCTGGAGCGCAAGGATCCCCACCTGTCGGACTGGGCCTGGATCCGCGGTGCGGCGGCGCTGGGGCAGGGCAATCCCGCCGACGCCTTCCACTGGTTGAGCGCCATTCCGCCGGACAAGCTGCGCCGGGCCGATTACTGGAACGATCTGGCGCTGGCGTGCGAGCTGCTCGGCAACTGGGCCGAGGCGCGCTTCTTCTACCAGAAGGCGGCGGGAGCGCTGCCGCTGCGCGACGCCTCCTGCATCGAGCAGCTGTCCTTGCCCGCCAGCGGCGCGCCGGATGCCGCGGCCCTGCCGGTCTGGCTGGTGTTCGACCGCCTCTTCGTGGCGGGCTCGCCGCAGGCGTACGCCCGCGAGGCGGCGGCGCGCTTCGAGCGGGCGCAGGGCGAAGCGCGCGCGCACTGGGGCGACGAGGCCGTCGCGGCGCTCAGCGCCTGCCTGCGCAAGGGGTTCGACGCCGCTGCCGTGCGCGCGCTGCGGGGGCGCGTCTACGCGCAGATGCCGGCTGACGGCCTGGCCGAAGGCGACCTGTCGCGCGCGCGCGAGGAATTCGCCGCCCGCGGCGAGGTCGACGCCGCCACATCCTACTGGCTGGGAAGGCTGCGCCTGCGCGCCGAGCGGCACCGGGAGGCGGCGCTGCTGCTGCGCGAGGCGATCGCCGCCGACTCCACCCTGGCCGCCGCCTGGAACGCGTTGGGCTACGCTCTGGTGATGAGCGGCGACCTGGAAGAGGCCCGCGCGGCGCTGGACCGCACCCTGGCCCTGGATCCCTTCGAGGCCGACGCCTGGTACAACCGCGGGCTGATGCACTTCAACGCCGGCCGCTGGCAGGAGGCGGCGTCGGATCTGGGCAAGGCGGCCCAGCTTGCGCCCGAAAACGAGGATATCGCCGCCGTGCTCAGACGGGCGTTGCTGCTGCGCGAACAGGCCCGGCGGCGGGACGCGGTCGAGCCGGCCCCATCCGCCGACGGTGGGTCGTGATCAACCCGGCCGCTCGCCGCGCCGCCGCCGCCGTGCTATCCTGCGCGGCATGGACGCCGCCGACTTCCGCCGCCACGGGCACGAGCTGATCGACTGGATCGCCGACTATCTCGACGGCGGGGTGCGCGCCTATCCGGTGCGCGCCCAGGTCGCCCCCGGCGACATCCTGGCCGGCCTGCCGGCATCTCCGCCCGAGCAGGGCGAACCGATGGCGGACATCCTGGCCGATTTCCGGCGCGTGCTGCTGCCCGGGATCACCCACTGGCAGCATCCCCGCTTCTTCGCCTACTTCCCGGCCAACAACAGCCTGCCGTCGGTGCTGGCCGAGCTCCTGACCGCGGGTCTGGGCGCGCAGTGCATGGTGTGGGAGACGTCGCCCGCCGCCGCCGAGCTGGAAGAACGGGTCATGGCCTGGCTGGGCGGCATGCTCGGCCTGCCGGCCGCGTGGCGCGGCTGCATCCAGGACACCGCCTCGACCGCCACGCTGGCGGCGCTGGTGTGCGCCCGCGAACGGGCCACCGGCGGCCGCTTCAACCTGGACGGCGCGGCCGCCCCGCAGGCGGATCGCCTGACGGTCTACGCCTCCACCGAGACCCACTCCTCGGTGGAGAAGGGAGCCAAGATCGCCGGCTACGGCCGCGGCCGCGTGCGCAAGGTCGCGGTCGACGCCGCCTACGCCATGGACCCCGCGGCCTTGGAGCGCGCGCTCGCCGCCGATCTGGCGGCCGGACTGCGCCCCGCCTGCGTGGTGGCGACGGTCGGTACGACGTCGTCCACCGCGCTCGATCCGCTGCGCCCGCTCGGCGAGATCTGCCGCCGCCACGGCCTGTGGCTGCACGTCGACGCCGCCCTGGCCGGCGCGGCCGCCATCCTGCCCGAGAAGCGGGCGTTGCTGGGCGGCGTGGAGCTGGCCGATTCGTTCGACTTCAACCCGCACAAGTGGCTGTTTACCAATTTCGACTGCTCCGCCTTCTGGGTGCGCGACGCCGATGAGCTGGTCAAGGTCTTCGCCATCACCCCCGAGTACCTCAAGACCGCGCACGACGGCGGCGTGAGCAACTTCCGCGACTGGGGAGTGCCGCTGGGCCGCCGCTTCCGCGCCTTGAAGCTGTGGTTCGTCATCCGCGCCTTCGGCGTCGAGGGGCTGCGCCGGCGCCTGCGCCTGCACCTGGAGCTGGCGCAGCGCTTCGCCGCCTGGGTCCAGGCCGATCCCGATTTCGAGCTGATGGCCCCGGTGCCGCTGAACCTGGTCTGCTTCCGGGCCCGCCCGCGCGCGGCGGCGTCCGAGCCCGAGCTCGAACGGCTCAACGCCGCGCTGATGGAGCGGCTGAACGCCTCGGGACGCCTCTATCTCACGCACACCCGGCTGGGCGGCCGTTTCGTGCTGCGGCTGTCGATCGGCCAGACCGGCACGACCGCCGACGACGTGGCCGCCGCCTGGGACGAGATCCGCGCCGCCGCGGCCGCGCCTTACCCTGACAGTGGCGGCGGCGCCGGGCGGCGCCACGCGCGGAAGGAAGACCGATGAAGACCGGACGGCCTGCCCCCCCTTCATCCGGCGGTCGGCGGATGCTGCGCTGGACGCTCGCCGCGGCCGGCGCGCCGGCCCTGCTTCTGGTTCTGGGCGGGCTGGGCCTGCTGGGCGGTTGCGACAGCACACCCTGGCCGGCGACGCGCGCGTATCTCGGCGTGGCGGTCGTCGATTTCGCCGATGGATCGCCCCAGGCCGGTGTCAAGCTGCTGCTGATGGATCCGTTGGCCAACCTGCCCGTGCAAGGGCCGTTTCTGACCGGCCCGGACGGGTTGGCGCGTTTCGGGCCGATCCGGCCGGGGCGCTACGCGGTGCTGGTCTATCCAGGCCCGCAGCGGGGCGTGCGTTCCTGGCCGCGGACCATCGAACTCGCGGGCCGGCCTGGTCGGGACGGTCCCTTCGCCTTGACGGCGCCGCCGCCGGAGCGTGCGCCGCTGCCGCCGCCGCTGCTGCTCCTGCAAACCTATCAGCGCCCGCCGCAGGCACTGCTGCCGCGCGTGCGCGGCCGCGTGACCGACGCGGTCACGGGCCGGCCGCTCGACCAGGTGTTCGTGGGGCCGGCGGCGCACGTGGGCGCCTACCTTTTCCAGAGCCTGCCGCGGGACGATGTCACCGCCGCCGACGGATTGTTCGACGTGGTCGGACGTTTCTTCGCGCTCGATCCCGAGACGGGCAACCTGGTGATGATCGAGCCCTTGATCTTCGCTCGTCACGGGTACGCCGTGCACTCCTGGACGTACCACCCCCCCAACGGCAGCGACGAGACCGACATCACCGGCGTGGAGATCGCTCTGCAGAGCGCTACGCCGGGGTCGGGCCTGCTGACGGGCGTGGTGGCGTGGGGGGATACGGGACAGGCGGGCGTGCTGGTGGGGCTGGCGGCGGGGCCGATGCCGGTCGGTGCGCTCAAGGGCGGGCCGCCGCCGCCCGACGGCGAGGCGAGGCCGCTTTCCGGGGTCGGCGTGCCGGGCCGGGTGGCCGTGACCGACGCCTCCGGCCGCTTCCGCTTCGAGGGGCTGGCGCCGGGCCTCTATGCCGTCTCGCCGGGCTACCTGCCCGACGACCCGTACGTGTTCTTCCGCCAGACCGGCAGCGCCTTTGTGCCCGTGGCCGATGGGAGGGTCACGGACCTGGACACGCTGTGGGTGCTGAGGGCGATCATGCCGCTCGAGCCGGTGCCCTCATCCTCGCCGCCGCCGCCGGTGCGGCGCTTGCGCTGGACGGCGGTGGCCGGCGCCGACAGCTATTTCGTGACCCTGGACCGCGGCGTGGTCGGCACCTTCGCCGACACCTTGGTCGAGCTGCCCGAGCCGATCGCGGCGGGCGACCATGTCTGGTTCGTGGCCGCGCTGCGCCGGGACGGCGCCTACGTGGGGCAGTTCGAGCAGCAGCCCTCCTTTCGTCTGCCGCCTCCCTGACGCCGCGGAGGGGGGCGTCCGCGCCCCCCTCCCGCAGATCGCTCCGCCCTCTTGCCGCGGGCGGCGCCGCCGCACCAGTCCGGCGCGGCCTTGCTGTGTGGTCCTACCGCAGCTTGTCGCGCGGATAGTCGGGCCGCGCCGGCAGCCGCGGCGGCTCTGACGCGATCCTCTGCAGCAGCACCTCGACCGCCTTCTCCAGCTGCGGGTCGCGTCCGGCCATCTCCTCCTCGGGCAGGTTGTCGACGGCGATGTCGGGCTCGGTGCCGTGGCCCTCGACGTCCCACTCGCCGTCCAGGTTGAACAGGCCGAACGACGGCATCGTGATCCGTCCGCCGTCGATGGTCGGGATGCCGCGGTCGATGCCGACCAGGCCGCCCCATGTGCGCGTGCCGATCACCGGCCCCAGCTCGTAGAACTTGAAGTAGTAGGGCAGGGCGTCGCCGCCGCTGCCGGCGTAGCCGTTGCTCAGCATCGCCAGGTGCCCGACGAACGCGCTGTGCGGCGTGACCCAGTCCTGCATGCCGGGCCGGCGGCCCCACAGGTTGACCACGCGCTGCTGCAGGATGTTCATGAACAGGTCGGGGATGAAGCCGCCGCCGTTGAAGCGCTCGTCGATGATCAGCCCCTCCTTGCGCAGCTGCGGGTAATAGCCCTTGGCGAACTCCTGCACGCCGGCCACCGCGGTGTTGGGCAGGTGCAGGTAGCCGATGCGCCCGCCGGACAGCTCGGCGGCGCGGCGGCGGTTGCCCTCGACCCAGGCGACGTAGCGCAGGCCGGCCTCGCTTTCGATCGGCTGGACGACAACGTCGCGGCTGCCCGCGCCGTCGGGACGGGAGCCGACCGTCAGCGTGACCTGGCGGCCCGCCTTGGCCTCGAACAGCGCGTAGGGGTTGGCCGGCGCGTGCAGCTGCACGCCGTCCACGGCCAGCAGGTAGTCGCCCTCGCGCACGTCGATGCCCGGCCCGAACAGCGGCGTGCGCTGGTCTCCGTTCCAGTCGCGCCGGGTCAGGATGTTGGCAAGGCGATAGCGTCCGGCGGCCGCGTCCAGCGTGAAGTCGCAGCCGAGCATGCCCACGCCCACCCGCGCCGGGCGCGGCGCGTCGCCGCCGCCGGCGTAGGTGTGCGAGCAGTTCAGTTCGCCGATCAGTTCGCCGATCAGGTAGCCCAGGTCATAACGGTGCGCGACGTAGGGCACGAGCTGGCCGTAGCGACGCCCCATCAGGTCCCAGTCGACGCCGTGCATGCCGGGGTCGTAGAAGAAATCGCGCTCCAGCCGCCACACGTCGCGGAAGATCTGCGCCCATTCGGCGCGCGGATCGACCTTGGCCTTCAGCTCGCCCGTGCGCAGCGGCTTTTCGGCCGGCTTCTGGTCGGCGGCGGCGTCGACGATCCCGTACTTGCCCTTCTGCGGGACCAGGATCTTCTTGCCGTCGGCCGACAGGTCGTAACCGTCCACGGCGGCCAGCACCGTCTTTTCCTCGCGGTCCTCGAGCAGGAAGACCTTCAGCGCGGCGCCGCCCTGCTGTCCGCCCTCGTCGGGCGGCGGCGGCAGCGCGGGGCGGTCCAGATAGAACAGCTTGCCCGCCGCGGCGCGCAGATCGCCGTAGTTGCCGTTGCCCACGGGCAGCGCCACGATCCGCAGTCCGATGCCGTCGAGGTCGATGTCGACGGGCCGCGGGGCCGCGGCCTCGTCGCCGTTCTTGTCCTTCTGCTTATCCTTGCCCTTGTCCTTGTCCCTGGCGCCCGCCTTCTCCTTGCCCTTGGCGGCGGCCGCCTCCTTCACCGCCACCTCGTCGCTCTCTGGCGCGAAGGGATCGGCGGCGTCCGCCTTGAGGGTCGCCAGGTAGAGGCCATCCTGCCGAGTCCAGAAGGGGCGCATGTCGTATCCGCCGAAGGCCGGCTGGAAGTGGCGGGCCGAGGTGAAATAGAGATACCGGCCCTCGGGATCGAAGGCGGGATTGCCGTCGTCGGTCGTCGCGTCGGTGACGCGCGCGGTCCGTCCTTCGCGCAGGTCGTGCACGAAGATCGACCGCATGAGGTTCTCCTCGATCTTCGCATAGGCCAGCCAGCGCCCGTCGGGGCTCCAGGCCACCTCGGTGATCTCGCGCATGGGGCTGCGGTCGATGGCGGTCAGGCGGCCGGTGGCGGCGTCGGCCACCCACAGATCGAACTCGCTGTCGGCGAAGGCCAGCCGTTTGCTGTCCGGCGACCACGACAGGAAGAAGCGGAACGCCCGCCCGCCGGTGGTCAGCTGCTTCTCCTCGCCCCGGCCGTCGCCGGCGCGCAGGCAGATCTCGTACTCGCCGCTGCGGTCGCTCAGGTAGGCCACCCAGCGGCCGTCGGGCGACCAGGCCGGCGCCATCTCGCGCACGCCCGGGGTCGCGGTCAAGTTGCGCACGTCACCCTTCTCGGCGGGCACGGTGAAGATGTCGCCGCGGGCGCAGAACACGGCGCGCTTGGCGTCGGGCGCCAGGCCGAAGCTCTCGATGCGGTCGCCGACGTCCTTGAAGACCGGCCGCGCGAGGATGCGGTCATCGCGCAACGAGACCTGCAGCCGGCGGACCTGCTCGCTGGCCAGGTCCAGCACGTGCAGCCAGCCGCCGTTCTCGTAGACGATGGCGCGGGAGCCGAGGCTGGGCCACTTGACGTCGTACTCGTCGTGGCGGGTGATCTGGCGCTGCCGGCCGCTGCCGAGCTCGTGGACCCAGATCTCGAGGCGGCCGGTGCGGTCGCTGGTGAAGTAGATGCTGTCGCCGTGCCACATCGGGAAGTTGTCGGTGCCGACCCAGTCGGTCAGGCGGATCGAGCGGCGCGCCGCGAAGTCGAAGATCCAGACGTCCTGCGCCCAGCCGCCCTTGTACCGCTTCCAGGTGCGCTCCTCGCGGGTGGCGCGGTTGTAGGCCAGCCGCTGGCCGTCGGGCGCGTAGCTGGACAACCCGCCGGTCGGCAGCCCCAGGTTGGCCGGCTGCCCGCCTTCGAGCGGCACCGTCCACAGCTGCAGGTCGCGGCCGGTGCGGCTGGCGCGCGGGGACTGGAAGCGCACGGCCTTGCCGTCGGGCTGCCAGTCGATGACCCGGTCCCAGGCGGGGTGGAAGGTCAGACGGCGCGGCTCGCCGCCGGCTGTGGGGACGACGTAGACGTCGGGGTTGCCGTCGTAATCGCCGGTGAAGGCGATCCAGCGCCCGTCGGGCGAGAACTTGGGGTACGCCTCCCAGCCCTCGTGGTTGGTCAGCCGGCGCGCCTGGCCGCCGGACGCGGCGACGGTCCAGAGGTTGCCGCCGTGGCAGAAGACGATCAGGTCGCCGTGGATGTCGGGCATGCGCAGCAGCCGCATGTCCTCGGTGTCGGGATCGGGCAGGCCCGACGCCAGCGGCGGCGGTCCCGGCGGCCGCGCGGGCGCGGCCGCGGAGGCGGCGGAAGCGGCCGCCGGCAACGCGGCCAACAGGACGGCCATCAGGACGGACGGAAGCACCGGACTCATGAAACGAACCTCCCGGGGCAGAAGAAGCCGCGGCCCGACCGGCGCCGGCCGGGGCCGCGGGCGGGGATGGAGACATCCTGGTTGTAGACGCACGCCGGCGGCCTCAGGTTGCCTGGCGCACATAGATCCGCAGCCGCCACCCCAGCAGCGCCAGGCAGATCAGGCCGCCCGCCACGGCGCCGGCCGCCATGCCGGCCCAGCCGCCGAGCAGGCCCCAGGCCCGCAGGCCAAGGTAGACGCCCAGCGGTTCGGCGATCACGCGCATCAGGAAATTGGGCGCCATGCCGGCCAGTCCCTGCCCGCGCGCCTGGAACCAGTAGGCGGTGATGTTGACGATGCTGAGCATGGGCCGCGAAGGCGTGACCCACAGGACGAAGGGCACGCCCGCCGCGATCACGGCCGCCTCGTCGGTGAAGACGCTCAGCGCGGCGCGCGGGAAGACGATCACCGGCAGCAGCAGCGCCGCCATCAACGTCAGGGCGTACAGCAGGGTGGCGCGCGTGATCGCCTCCACGCGGTCGCGCCGGCCGGCGCCGTGGTTCTGGCCCACCATGATCAGCATGCTCATGGAGATGCCGAGCGTCGGCAGGAACACGAAGTTGAGCAGCCGGCTGCCCGCGCCGAAGGCGGCCATGACGTCGGTGCCGTGGGGAACGAGCTGCAGGTTGATCAGGTAGACCGACAGCGGCGTGGACAGGTTCGCGACCAGGGCTGGCCCGCTGATGGAGCCGAGCTCGCGCAGCAGGGACGGCTGCCAGCGCCAGGCCGCGCGTTCCAGACGCACCTTGCGGTCGCGGTTGAGCAGTTCGCGCACGACCAGCAGCGAGGCGACGCCGAAGCTCAGGACCGTGGTCAACGAGGCGCCCGCCACCCCCATCTCCGGGAAGGGGCCGGGGCCGAAGATGAAGAGGGGATCGAGCACCACGTTCAGCCCCAGCGCCAGGAGCATGGTGCGGAAGGGGAAGATGGTGTCGCCCTCGCCGCGGAAGAGGGCGTTCATGGCCTGCGGGAAGAGGCCGAAGATGGTGCCGTAGAAGGCGATGCGGGAGTAGGCGATCGCCCCGTCCACGACCTGGGGATCGGCGTCCATGCGGCCGAGCACCGGCTTGAGCAGCAGCAGGCCCAGCGGCGTGACCACCAGCGTCAGCCCGCCCACCACCAGCAGGACGTGCAGCGCGACGTTGCGCGCGGCCCTCTCGTCGCCCGCGCCCAGCCGCCGCGAGCAGAGCGACGTCGCCGCGGTGCCCAGCGCCCCGGCAAGCGCCATCAACAGATACGTCAAGGGGAAGGCCACCTGCACGGCGGCCATCGCTTCCCGGCTGTAGCGGCCGAGGTAGATCATGTCGACCAGGCCGAAGCCGGTGGCCAGCAGCATCGCCATGATCAGCGGCACGCTCAGGCCCAGCAGCGTGCGGTGCACCGGGCCGTCGAGCAGCGGATTGCCCTCGCCGGCGCGCTGGTGCCCGCCGTGACGCAGCCGATGCCAGAAGGAGGCCATGCCCGGCCGCTTCCGGTCAGGGAGCCACGCGCGCCGGGCGCGGCAGCTCGGGATCCTCGGCGATCAGGTAGGCGATGACGGCGACCGCCGCCACGTTGCGCGCCAGCGCCTCGGGGTCGACCTTGTCGAACGTGTCGGCCGGGCTGTGGTGGTAGTCGAAGTAGCGCGGCGCGTCGACCCGGTGGCCCAGGCCGATCACCCCCTCCTTGACGATGAACGACACGTCCACGCCCGAGCCGCCGGGGCCGATGGCGCTCGCGCCCAGCGGCGCCAGCAGCGCCGAGGCCAGCTCCCGGATGTGCGCCACCGCCGTTGAGTCGGCCTGCACGGAGAAGCCGGCCGGCGGGAAGGCGCCAGAATCGCACTCCAGGGCGGCGACGTGCCGGGGCAGCGTCGCGGCGTGGGCGGCGGCGTAGGCGCGGCCGCCGGCCTGGGTCTGCTCCTCGTCGGCGTACAGCACCAGCCGCACGGTGCGGCGCGGGATCAGGCCGGTCGCCCGCAGCAGCCGCGCCGCTTCCCAGGCGATGACGCAGCCGGCGGCGTCGTCGTGCGCCCCGGTGCCGGCGTCCCACGAGTCGAAGTGGCCGCTGACGACCACGATCTCCTCGGGCAGCTCGCGGCCGGGGATCTCGGCCACGACGTTGGCCGAGGCGGCGTCGGGCAGCGTGCGCGCCCCCATGAACAGATGCACCCGCACCGGCAGGCCGCGTTCGGCCAGGCGGCGCAGCCGGCCCGCGTCCTCGACCGTCAGCGCCGCCGCCGGGATGCGCGGCACGGCGGGGTCGTCGTCGTAGCGCATGACGCCGGTATGCGGCGTGGCCAGACTGCTGCCGGTCACCGAGCGGATCAGACAGGCCACGGCGCCGCGCCGCCCTGCCTCGACGGCGCCGCGGCTGCGGTACTGCACCGACTTGCCGTAGCCTTCCCATCCCTGGTCGAACAGGACGATCCGCCCGGGCGCCTCGGCGGCGCGCGCCTCCAGCTCGGCGAAGCTGGAAACGACGAGCAGGTCGGCCTCGATGCCTTCGGGCGGCGTGCCCACGCTGCCGCCCAGCCCCAGCAGGGTCAGGCGGAAACGGCGCGGCGCCGTGACCCAAGCCCACTCCTCGCCTCGCACCCAGTGCGGCACCATCACCGGCTCTCCGCGCACGTTGGCGAAGCCGTCCCGCCGCAGCTCGGCCAGAGCCCAGTCGATGGCGTCGGCCAGCTCCGCCGACCCGCTCAGACGCGGTCCGAAAACATCGCACAGCTGGCCCAGACGGTCGTACGCCTGCGGCGAGTTGAGCGCCGCCTCGGCCAGCCGCGCCGCCGCGGCGGCATGGGGCGAGGCCACGGCGGCGACCTGGGCGGCGGTGCCGGCGCCGTCGGGCAGGGCGGCTGGCTCGCGGTCGTCGGACGGTATCGCGGCCGCCGGCGCGGCGGCCAGAAGCGCCCCCAGCAGGATGATCGCCGCCGGCCGCGGCGCCGAGCCGCCCGCCAGCGGCCTCGCAGCTGAACGCCAGGATCTGTTCACGAGGCCATGCCACCTTTCCCGCCGCGCGCCCCCCGCCCGGCAAACGGCCACAGATTAAATGATTCTGCGGGGAATGTCGCGCGGTCAAAGAGGGCAATGCGGGAGATCTTGCGGCTGATATACTGGCCGCAGCCGGCAATCCCGCCGGTCGATGCGGCGCTGCCTGCCAACCTCCAGCCCGTCCAGAGGCGATGACCGGCGAGGGGATCATCGAACTCCAGACCGGTGCGGCCGACGCCGGACGGCGGCTTGACCAGTTCCTGGCCGAGCGGTTGGAGATGTCGCGCGCGCAGGCGCGGCGGCTGCTGGCGGCGGGGCGCGTGCGGCGCGGCGGCCGGCCGGTCGGGCTGCGAGGCAAGGGCGATCCGCTGGCCGCCGGCGAGACGATCGCCGTCCACGGTTTCCACAGCCCGCGCGCGCAGCGGGCGCGGCCGCAGCCGGAGCTGCCGCTGCTGGTGCTGGCGTCGGGGCCTGGCTGGCTGGCGGTCGACAAGCCGGCCGGCATGCCGGTGCATCCGTTGCGCGAAGACGAGACCGGCACCGTGCTCAACGCGGCGCTGGCGCGCCATCCGGAGCTGCACGGCGTGGGCGAGGGGGGGCTGCGCAGCGGCGTCGTGCATCGGCTCGACGTCGGCACCTCGGGCGTGATGCTGCTGGCCACCGAGCAGGCGGCGTGGGAGCGGCTGCGCGGCCTGTTCTCCGGCCACCGCCTGGAAAAAGTGTACCGGGCGATCGTGCTGGGCGATCTGCGCCGGGCCGGCTCGGTCGAGCTGCCGCTGCGCGTGGCGCGCGCCCGCCCGGCGCGCGTCGAGGCTGCGCCCGCGGCGTCCGCCCCCGGGGCGCGGCTGTGCGGCCTGAGCTGGCGGCCGCTGGCCGCCCTGCGCGGCGCCACGCTGGTCGAGGCGCGCCCGGTCACCGGGTTCCTGCATCAGGTGCGGGTCACCTTCGCCCACCTGGGACACCCGCTGGCCGGCGATCGGCTCTACGGCCCGCCCTCGGACCACACCGGCGCCGCCCGCCACCTCCTGCACGCCGCGCTTTTGAGCTGGGAAGGGGGCGAGGCGGCGAGCGCCGATCCGCCCGATTTCGCCGCCGCGCTGGCCGCCCTGGCGTGCGGCGGCTGATGGCGGCGGGGGCTTTCGCTTGACGAATCGACACAAAGGCGCGCTTGTCGTTCACCCGGTGAACAAATATAAACTTTTTATTTATAAGACTTTACAGCGAAGCGGATAGAATCTAGCCACTCCCGGCCGTGCTTCACGGGCTCCCCTGCCCGACTCCCTCGAGCAGGTTCTCCAGCTTGCCTTCCTTCAGCAGCTCGCCGGCCAGCTCGAAGAGCGCGGGAAGGTTCAGATCGCCCACGATGTTGACGAAGGTCGCCTGGTCGCCCGGCTCGAAGGCGATGATCAACAGGCCCGCGAAGCCGTCGGTGCCCGGCTTGACGTTGACGCTGACGGTCTCGTCGCCGTCCTTCACGTAGACCAGCCGCTGCCAGTTCTCGGCCCGCATCCGCTTGTCCAGCCGCTCGATGTGCCCGCGGATCCTTTCCGTGTGGGCCTTGTCGGCGCTGAAAGACTTGACCCGGATCGCCGCCAGGCGGCTCAGCAGCTTCGACATGGCGCCGCCCCCGTCCGCCTCGGCGCCGGCCGCCGCCTGCATCAGCGCCGGCGTCAGGTCGATGTCCTGCACCTCGCGCGCTCCGGCCGGGATCTCGATTCGCTCCAGGTCGATGTAACCGGGATGCCGCTTGATGTTCTTGTCCTTCGCCGCGGCCGCGCCCGCAGCCCCCGGCGCCAGGGTCGCGCCGGCGGCCAACAGCAGGGCCAGCGTCCACATCGCCCGCGGGCCGTATGGTCGGCGGCCGGATCGAGTGGCGTTCATCCTCGTTCTCCTTCCATGACGCGGGACAGCCGGCGCAGGGGAGCGCCGAGGGCGGAGGGCAGCTCGCGGCCGAACACCTCCGCGAGCGCGCGCCGCTCCGACTCGTTCATGATGCGCAGGGCGATGGCCAGCCCCTGAACCGCCTGCGCGCGCGCGGCGGCGGCCTCCGGCGCGAGCGCGGCCGGCTGATCCGCGGCCGCGCCCGGGGTCCGCCCGACGGGCGGGGCCTGGGCCGCCGCCTGCGGTCGACCGCCTGCGAGCTCGCGCAGCCGCTCCAGACCCGGCGCTCCGGCCAGCAGGGCGAACGCGACGGCCGCCGCCGCCGCCGGCACGATGAGCCAGGAGCGCGGCCTGCCCTGCGCCCACGCCCGCCGTCCGCGGTTCCGGCCCGCCGGCTCCAAGAGCGGCAGATCGGCGATGCGCCGCGCCACCGCGGGCGGACAGCTCAAGACGGGCAGCGCGCCCAGGGCGGCGCGCAGCCTCCGCTCGGCCTGCGCCTCGGCGCGGCAGGCGGGGCAGGCGCCCAGGTGGGCGGCCACCGCGGCCGCCTCGTCGCGCCCGATGTCTCCCTGACCGGCCTGGGCGTCGAGCCAGCGCTCCAGCTGGGGCGCGATGCGCCCGCATTCACCGGCCATCACCCGCCTCCTTCTGCAGCGGCAGCTGCGCTGCCGCCGGTCTCGACGCTGCCGCCGGCCGCTACGCTGCCGGCCTCCGCTTCCAGAGCCTCCGCGGCCAGCAGACCGCGCAGCCGCCTGCGAGCTCGGTGCACCTTGACCTTGATCGTGCTCTCGCCGATGCCCAGCAGCGCCGAGATCTCACCGTACGCCAACCCCTGAAAGTAGTGCATGAGCATGATGTCGCGGGTCGTCTCGGGCAGCCTGGCCAACGCGTCCAACAGCAGCCGCTGCGTCTGGTCGAGCTGCAGGCAGAGTTCGGGATCGGCCGCGGGGCTGCGCGCGGCGGCCAGCCTGGCCGCCAGCGGTTCGTCCAGCGGCCGGTCGCGCCGCGCGGCGCGCCGCCGCTGGACATCGATGCACAGGTTGCGCGCCACGCGCGTCATCCAGGCCGCCCTTCCCCGATCGTCGCCGGCCGGGCAGCGTCGCCAGAGCCGGATGAACACTTCCTGCACCACATCCTCGGCGTCCTCGTGGTTGCGCAGCAGGTAGTAGGCATAGCTGTAGATCCGATCCGCATGGGCCTTCTGCAGCGCTTGGAAGTTGCCGGCGTCGAGCGGTTCCATCCCCGTACTGACGCAGGGACGGCGTTCAGGGTTACAGCGAGGCGGCGGCGGGGGGCGGCGCGCGCCGTTCCTGCCGCCTACGACCGCGGCCCGTTACGCGCCAGCCGCAGGCCGACGTTCGGCATCTGGTGGACGGGGAAGGTGGCGCCCCGCGCCGCGCAGCGGCAGCGGTCGGCGGTCGCGGCGGCGTCCCCTCCGCGCAGCGCGCGGTGATGGCCTTCCGCCGGGCCGGCGGGATCGACGGCCGGGCCGGCGGCGAACGGCTCGTACCAGTCCCAGCACCACTCGGCCACGTTGCCGTGCATGTCGCGCAGGCCCCAGGCGTTGGGAGGGAACGAGCCGACCGGCAGCAGCGCGTTGCGGAATCCGCCCTCGGGGCAGCCGGGCAGGGGGCCGAGGGCGTTGTAATTCGCCTGCGCGTCGGTCAGGCAGGCGCCGGTGTGGAAGGGAGAGACAGCTCCGGCGCGGCAGGCGCGCTCCCATTCAGCCTCCGTCGGCAGGCGGAAGCCGTCCGCGTCGCGGTCCCACGCCACCTCCAGGCCGTCGATGAGATAGGCGGGCTGCAGCCCCGCGCGTTCGCTCAAGGCGTTGCAGAAGCGGATCGCGTCGTGCCAGCTCACGCTCTCGACCGGCAGCGCGTCGTCGCGCGTCCGCGCCGGCACCGTGTCCATGACCGTCGCCCAGAGCGCCTGGGTGACCTCGTCCAGGGCCAGATAGTAGGCGCGGGTGAGCGTGACGCGGCACTGCTGCTCGCTGGGGCGCCGCCCCGGCTCGCTCTCGGGGCTGCCCATCGTGAACTCGCCGGGGGGGATCAGGACGAAGTCGACGCCTGCGAAGGTGTGCAGGCGGCCCGCTGCGGGGCCGCCCGCCCTGGACTTGCCGCCCGCGCCGGGCCTGCCGCCGGCGGAGCCGTCCTGCTTGCCGCCGCACCCTCCCGCCGTGACGGCCGCGCACAGGCCGACGGCGCAGGACAGCAGCAGCGCCACGACACGAAGAGCGGGTGAGGGACGATGGGTTGTCATCGCTCCGCATCTCCTGTTCTTGAAGGCCACCGCCGGCCGCGCCAGGGCCGAACCCCGGACGAAGGTAGCCATCGAAACGCCGGCCGGCCAGCCGCGAGAGGAAGGAAGCCGCGGCCGCGCCCGGCTTGAGGGCGCGGCTCCCGTGGTGTAGCCTGGGAGAGCCTGATGCTGCGCCGCTCGGGCGGCGCGGCGGGCGTGGAGGGGGCAGGCGATGATCAGGATGCTGCCGGGCGCTCTCGTGGCGACGGTCCGCGCGCTGCTCGCGGCCGCCGCGCCGGGTCTTGCCGCCGCGCCGGGTCTTGCCGCCGCGCCGGGGCTCGCCGCCGTGCCGGGGCCGACCGGCGGCGTCGCCACCAGTGTCGTCGCCTCGGCTGCCGTCGGCGCGCGCTTTTTCCTGCAGTTCGACGCTGAAGAGGTCAGCATCCACATCGAGCCGGATTCGCTGCGCGTCGAAGGCCTGTACGTCATGATCTGCCGCGCGGACGCTCCGGCGCAGGTGGCGCTGCGCTACCCGTATCCGCGAGACCAGCGGTTGGGCGGCGCGCGCACGCTGCTGCTGCAGGCGCGCGCCGACGGCGAGCCGTGGCAGGAGGTGGCGTTCACGGAGCTGCCGGGCGGCGCGGGGGCGCGGTGGCTCGTCCCGACCCGGGCGGGCCGGACGATCGAGATCCGCACCGCCTATCGCCAGGCCCGCCCCCAGCGCTACGCCCGCTACATCGTCACCACCACGGCGGCGTGGGGCCGGCCGCTGCGGTCGGCGCGCTTCGAGATCCATCTGCCGCCCGACGCGCGGGCGCCGCGGTTCAGCCATCCGTTCGCGCCGCAGCAGCGCGGCGCCAGCGTGGCGCACGTCTGGTCCGCGGACGATTTCCTGCCCGATCGCGACATCACCGTCGAGTGGGAGTGAGAACGGCGCCGCGTTGCGGCGTGCGTCCCGCGTGCCTAGCCTGTCGCCGGCGGCGGCGCCGCGCCGTCGGCCCGGCGACGGCAGATCACGCACGCACATCATGGGAATGGACGATGACGATTCAGATGCTCACCGGGGTGCCGATGTTTCCGCTGCGGCGGTTCTATCTCTTTCCGGGCGCGGTGGCGCCGCTGCACGTGTTCGAGCCGCGCTACCGGCAGATGGTCGCCGACCTGCTGGACCGCGCCGGGCGGCTGGTGATGGCGACCTTGCTGCCGGCGCCCGGCGGCGAAACCGGCGCCGGCGCCGGCATCTCCCCCCAGACCTCCGCGGGCGCGCCGCCGGTGCTGCCTATCGGGGGGTTGGGCGAGATCCTGCGCCACGACCGACTGCCGGACGGACGTTACGTGATCTGGCTGCTGGGCCTGGGACGCGTGCGCATCAGCGAGGTGCCGAGCGACCGCCTGTACCGCCGGGTCGATGCCGAGCCGCTGCCCGATGTCCAGGGCGAGGCCGGACTGGCGCGGCGCCTGCGGCCGCTGCTGCAGGAGGCGATCCTGGCGCGCACGCCCCACATCGTCGAGTTGGGAGACGAGACCCCCATCGGACTGCTGGCCGACATCCTGGCCCAGTGCCTGCAGCTGACGCCCGCGCAGCTGGAGGAGATCTTCGTCGAGCAGGACGCCAACCGGCGCGCGGAGCGGGTGCTGGGGTGGCATCTGGAACAGGAAGGGGAGTGACGGCATGCCGAAGCCGCCCGTGCTGCCGGTGATCGACTGGCGGGCCGTGTTTGAGGCCGCGGCGCCGTTCGATGTCTGGATCGCCGGTGGCGAGGCGCCCGACAACCGCCGCGCCATCCTCGCCGCGCTCGAAACGCAGCCGCTGGCGGCCGAGCAGGAGTCCGCGCTGCGCTCTCTGCCGCGGCCGGTGAGCGTGGTCGCCTTCGCCGAGGACTGGTGCGGCGACGTCGTGCGGCACGTCCCGGTGCTCGAGCGGCTGGCGCGGGCCGGAGGGCGGCTGCAGGCCCGCTACCTGGCGCGGGTGGAGCGGCCCGATGTCTTCGTCCGTTTCCTGACCAACGGCGGCGAGGCGGTGCCCAAGTTCGTCTTCCTCAACGAGCGGTTCGTCGAATGCGGTCACTGGGGGCCGATGCCGGCGGCCTGCCGCGAGCTGATCGCCCGCGGCAAGGCGTGCGGCGACGTCCCGGCCGCCCGCCGCCGGGTGGCCGAGCTGTACGCCGCGGATCCCCGGAAGCACCAGGTCGTGCGCGAGCTGCTGGACCTGGCGGCTCTGGCCGCCGCCGAGCGGCCCTGAGCGAGCGGCGCCGGGAGGGAGGGGCTGCTCAGCCCACCGGCCGCCGCCGCAACGGCATGGTCATGCAGCGGCAGCCGCCGCCGCCCCGCGCCAGCTCGGAGCCCTCGATCGTCACCGCACACTTGTAGTAGTGGGCCGGATCGACCCGGCCGGCGACGACGTCGGCTGCCGCCAGCACGTCGTAGCCGTGCCGCGCCAGCTCCTCGAGCGTGCGGGTGTTGCGCCCGTAGCCGACCACCTTGCCCGGCGCGAAGGCGAAGAAGTTGGCGCCGCTGTGCCACTGCTCGCGCTCCTGGATCCAGGCGTCGGCGCGCCCGCCGCACTGCAGGGCTCGCAGCGGCATACCCGCCTCGCGCAGCGCGGGCAGCAGCCCGTCCGCGTGCCGGATCGAGGCCACCTTGCCGCCGTCGAGCGCGATGTGCACCGTCTGCAGCCGCGTCGGCGCCAGCACCGCGGGGGCGTAGACCAGGCAGGTCTCCGGATCGAGCAGCGTGAAGACCATGTCCAGATGGATGAACGATTCGCCCTGGCGCGGCAGCTCCTGCACGATGACGTGCCGCGGCGCGCCGCGGCGGCGCCAGCGCTCCAGCAGCCAGTCGATCCCGGGCGGGTTGGTGCGGGCGCCGATCCCGATCACCAGCACATCCTGGCTGGCGACCAGCACGTCCCCTCCCTCGATGGCCGCTCCGGCCGCGATGCCGGCCGCATCGCCCGGCTCCCAGGTCTCGACCCGCAGCAGGGGGTGGTGCGCGAAGATCGCCTGCATGATGGTGGTTTCGCGCTCGCGCACCGCGCTGGCCATGCGGGCGATCAGAACCTCGCCGCCGATCACCGCCGCGGCGTCGCGCGCGAAGAAGAAGTTGTGCAACGGGCGCAGCGCGTACCGCTCGCCGCTGAGGAAACGGGTCAGATTGTCCCGGGGCTGGACGACCCCCTGGATCAGGCCGGCCGCCAGCTCCTGCGGCGGCAGCGCCAGCAGGGCGGCGGCCAGGCTGTCCGCCTGGTCATCTCCCAGTTCGCGCCGGCAGATGCGGTGCACCAGCGCCTCGCGCACGGCGGCGTCGGCCAGCGTCTCGCGCAGCAGGTCGCCGACCTCGAACACCCGCGCGACGCGAGCCAGCACCCCCCGCAGCTGCGCGTGCTCGCGCGCGCCGACCGTCAGGTTGAGGATGTCGGAGTAGAGCGCGCGCTCGGCGTCGCCGGGGGTCATGTTCTCGACCTCCGGCCCGGGCGTGTGGAGGATGACCCCCTCCAGCGTTCCGATCTCGGAATCGACGCGCAGCGGGAACCGTTCGCTCATGGCCAGCCCTTCCGGCGCGCGGCGCGCCCGACCAGGATTGGAGATGCCCGCGCCGCCGCCGTCGCCTATCATACAGACGGCGGACGGTTCGCTCCAGCGGCGCGGCGGCATGCGAGCCGCGGCGCGCTGGCGGAGCCGTCGAAACGTGACAGGCGAAGGAGGCGCGCGTGGACGGCTTGCTGACGGGATTCCTGGTCGGGATGCTGGTCGCGGCCGCGGCCGGGCTGGCGTGGCGGCTGCGCGGTGCGGGGCGCCGCGGCGGGCGGGGCCGCGCCCCCGCGGCCACGGTGGAGAGCTTCGTGACCAGCATGCGCGCGGTCGGCGAGCTGAGCGTCTTCCGGGTGATGACCAAGGAAGTGATCAGCGCCTCGGAACACTGGCTGGGCGAGTTCGGCAAACGGTACCTGGGCTGGCTGCTTTCGTCGCAGCGGATGACCTTGATCCTGGAGTTCGACATCGACTTCCGCTACGACCTGACCGACCCCGCGTTCCGCGTCGAGCGCGACGGCCCCGACGCCTACCGCCTGATCCTGCCTCCTTGCCGCCACGAGGTGCTGATCCGCGACATGCGCATCCATAGCGAGGACAAGCCGGAGCTGCTGCCGTGGCTGATGCCCGATCTGCTGGGCCGCTTCTTCACGGGCGGCTTCAGCGTCGAGGCCAAGAACAAGCTGATCGCCGAGACGCGACAGGAGTCGCGCCGCTTCGCGGCCGCCCTGGTGCAGAAGGCCAACGCCGAGGCGCAGGCCTCGGCTGCGCGCACGCTGACCACCCTGGGCCAGGCGCTGGGCGCCCGCCAGATCAGCTGCGTCTTCTTGCCCTCGCCCGAGTTCGCGCCTCAGGTCGATTCGTCGCGTCTGGAGACGGCGCTGCCTCCGGCGTCCGCCGCGGCGCCGTGAGCGGGGTGCGCGGACGGCGCCTCGCGGTGCCGGCCGCGCCTGGGTGGTTGACAGCGCCTCGGCATACGGACGGCGCGGCTTCCCGTTCACCCGGTGAACACCGATAATATATTGTAATCAATATAATTACAGAATAGCGGCTGAAATCTTACCGGTGCCACGGCTGCGAGCTGCGACCCGGGTGGCGGCTGCGCGTCGCCCTAGCGACGGCCGCGACTTCGGCCGCGCCGAACCTTGCGCCGCCGGCGGCCGGATCAGCTCACGGATGGCACCCGCCGGGCGGGAACTGCCCGCCGTCGGCGGAGGCGCCGAAATTGGCGGTCCAGTAGGCACCGTAGTAGCCGGTCGCGGCGACGTATCCCACGCCGACGTGCACGAAACCGGCGCCAAGGATGTTGGCGCGGTGGCCGGGGCTGTTCATCCAGGCGTTGAAGACCGATTGCGGCGAGAGCTGGCCCGCGGCCACGTTCTCGGCCAGGGTCACGATCGGGTAGCCCTGCGCGGACACGCGGTCGGCGGGGGTGGAGCCGCCCTCGCCTGTGTGGCTCATCGTCTGCGCCGACGCCATCCATTCCGAATGCAGCTGGGCGGCGGCGGCCAGGCGTTCGTCGACGCGCAGCGCCGGCAAACCCTCGGCGGCGCGGGCGGTGTTGAACAGCTCCATCACCTGCTGGCGGAAGTTCGCGGGGCATGACGTCGTGCCCCCGCCGCCGGAATCGTCGTCGCTGTTGCATCCCTGCAGCGGGAGCAGCAGCGCCGAAGCGACCAGCAGCAGCGGCGTCACCAGAGCCGTCAGGCCCAATGGTCGCCCATGTCGAGTCGTCTGCGCGCGCATCGCCATCTCTCCTGGCGTTCAGATTGCACGATCGAGGCCGGCTGCCAACCCGCGTGTTTCGCCGCCAACGCGTAGCAAGAAAAGCAATTGCGAGCGCACTGCGTCTCCGCGGTGACGGCCGAGCGGCCCGAGCCGGCAGCCGATGCAAGGACCATGCGCCAACAATACGAGATTAAATGAGTTGCCAATGGAGTCCCTTCCCTTTAGACTCGTGTCGCCCCGCCCTTTATTGAGGACGGTCTCCGCGCTGTCCAGGGGCTCACCTGCGGACCCGCCGCAGGGCGTTAGGGGGCAAGTTGATCCATAGTGGATGGGAGCAGAACAATATGCATATCGCAAGAACGAGCATCCCCGCCAAGATCGATGTGCCGGGCGCGATCGCGCGGCAGGCCTTGGACTTCGGCGACGCGACCGGCTATGGGAAATTCGCCGGCGAGTATTTCTCACTTGGGGCCGGGACCGATATCGCGCCGCTGTTGAAGGGCCTGGAAGACGATCTCTGCCAGTCTCCCCACTGGGGTTACCTGCTCGAAGGCGAGGTCACCGTCACCTACAAGGACGACCGGCAGGAAACCTTGGCGGAAGGCGACCTCTTCTATTGGCCGCCGGGCCATACGGTGAAGGTTAACAAGAATGCCGAGATCATCCTGTTCAGTCCCCAGGCCGAACATTGTCTGGTGGTGGACCATCTCCACCGGCAATTGGCGGGGGGGATCTGACCGCCGCCTCGGCGCCAGCGGCTTCAGCCCGATTCGCCCACGACGCGGCCGTCGATCAGCTCGATGACCCGGTCGCAGCGGTCGGCCAGGCGGCGGTCGTGCGTGACCAGCAGGAAGGTGGTGCGTTGCTCGTGGTTGATGCCGCGCAGCAGGGCGAAAACGCCGTCGGCCGACTGGGTGTCGAGGTTGCCGGTCGGCTCGTCGGCGAGCACCAGGGACGGCGCGTTGATCAGGGCGCGCGCCAGGGCGACGCGCTGCTGCTGTCCGCCGGACAGCTCGCCGGGCCTGTGGCCCGTCCGGTCGCTCAGACCGACCCGCTCGAGCAGCCCGCGGGCCCGCGCGCGCAGCGCCGCGTCGGGGCCCGCGCCCGAGGCCAGCCCGGGCAGCATGACGTTCTCCAGCGCCGTGAAGGCCGGCAGCAGGTGGTGGAACTGGAATACGAAACCGATGGCGGCGGCGCGCAGGCGGGTCAGGGCCGCATCGTCCATGCCGTCGGTGGCCTTGCCGCCTATGGCGACCCGGCCGGCGGTGGGGCGATCGAGCAGGCCGATCAGGTTCAGCAGCGTGCTCTTGCCCGAACCCGAGGGGCCGACCAGCGCGGTGAACTGTCCCGCCTCGATGCGCAGATCGATGCCGCGCAGCACGCGCGTGACCACGCGCGCGCCGAAGTTCTTGATCACGCCCGTCAGGGCGACGGCGTCCCGGACGTCGCCGGCCTGCGGCGGCTCTTCCCGGGCGATGTCAGCCATGGTGGATCACCACCGCCGGATCGAGCGCGGCCGCCCGCCGCGCCGGCGCCATCGCCGACAGCAGGCCGACGGCCAGCGCCAGCAGCGCGGTCCCGGCGAACAGGCGCGGCTCGAGCGCGACCGGAAACTGCGGCGTGCCGTCGGGATTGACGGCCAGCGAGGCGAACAGCAGCGACAGCCCGCTGCCCAGCCCGGCGCCCAGCACCCAGCCGCCCAGCCCGAGCAGCCCGCCCTGGATCAGGAAGATGCGCCCGATCTGCCGTCGCGAGGTGCCGGTGGCGCGCAGGATGCCGATCTCCCGGTTCTTCTGCACCACCCACACCACGAGCACGCTCGCGATGGCCAGCGCCACCGCGATCACCACGAACGCCTGGATCAGGTAGCGCGAGCTGTTCTGCGAGCGCAGCCCCAGCAGCAGCTGCGCGTTGAGCGTCATCCAGCTCTCGGCCACCAGGCCGGTGCGGTCGGCGATGAGCCCCGCCAGGCGCTCCGCCTCGAAGACCCGGGCGACCTTGGCCTCGATCGTCGACACCCCGCCCGACAGGTCGAGCAGCGTCTGGGCGACCGGCAGCGCCACCAGCACCCAGCGATCGTTCACATCCTGGTTCTCGAGGTCGAAGATGCCGGCGACGGTGAAGATCTCGCTGCGGCCCTCGGCCGTGGCCACGCGCACCTTGTCGCCGACCGCCGCGCCCAGGTCGCCCGCCAGCCCGGCGCCGATGACCGCGTTGGTGCCGGCCACGTCGTAGCGGCCGGCGCGCAGCCGCCCCGCCACGTCGACGATGCGGTCGAAGCGCGTCGGATCGATGCCGCGCAGCGCCACGGTGCGGCTCGCCGCGCCGCGGCCGGCGAAGGCCGCCCCGGCCGCGATCGGCGAGGCGGCCGTCACCCCGGGCAGCTGCTCGATCGCCGCGAGCACCAGCGGCCATTGGTTGATGGAACGCAGCCGCTGCGCCGGCTTCTCGATCCGCACCGCCAGCGCGGGCGGCGGGCCGGCGTCGAGGGAGCCGCGAGCGGGGTCGCCGCCGCCGCCGAGGCGGTCGCCGCCCCGGCCGCCGCCATGGTCGTTGCCGAGGCGGTCGCCGCCGCCGTCGCCGGCGCCGGCCAGGGGCCGCGGCATCTCCTCCTGCGGGCGCACGATGATGTGCGCCTGGTAGCCCAGGGTCCGCTCGATCAGGCTGCGCTGCAGGCCGTCGATCAGCGCGGCCAGGAAGATGATGACGCCCACGCCGACGGCGACGCCGGCGAGGATCAGGGCCGTCTGCATCCGCCCCTCGCGCAGCCAGCGCAGGGCGACGAACCATTCGAAGGGCATGATCAGGCTCCGCCGTCCACGCCGGCTGGCCGCGCCCGTTCGAGGCGGACCCGCTGTCCCGGCCGCACGCGCAGCGACGCGGCCGGCACCAGCAGGTCGCCCTCGCTCACGCCGCCGGCGATCTCGATGTGCCCGTCGCCGCGCAGCCCCAGCGCGACCGGCTGCTTCACGGTGCGCCCGCGCCGCACCGCCAGCACCCAAGGCGCGTCGCTGTCGGGGGCGCGCACGCAGTCCGCCGGCGCCACCAGCGCGCTGTCGCGGCGCGCCGCCTCGATGTCCACCGAGACGGTCATGTCCGGACGCAGGTAGGCGGGCGGGACCGGCACGCGCAGGCGCACCTCGATGGTGCCCCGTTCGGCGTCGACCGCGGGGGCGATCGTGACCACGCTCGCCGCGAACGTCTCGTCGGGGTAGGCGTCGGCCGACGCGAGCGCCGGCTGGCCTTCGCGCAGCAGGCCGAGGTTGCGCTCCTCCGGCTGGACCGCCAGCAGGACGTCGCCGTCGGCGGCCAGCTCCAGCAGGACGCGGCCCGGCTGGGCGGCGTCGCCCTCGGCCACCCGGCGCTTGAGGATCACTCCGCTCGCGGGCGCGATCAGGCGGGTCAGGGCCAGACGGGCTTCGGCGGCCGCCAGCTCGGCGGCGGCCAGCCGCTCCTCGCCGCCTCCGGGCGCCAGGCCCTCGGCGCGCGCCCGCGCCACGGCGCGGCGGCTCCGCGCCAGGTCGCGCGCCTCGCGCGCGGCGTCCAGCTCCTCCGGCGGCACGGCGCCGCCCTCGTGCAGCGCCGCGATGCGCTCGAACCTGCGCAGAGCCTGCTCCAGGGAGATGTCGGCCTGCCGCAGCTCCTCGTGCGCCGCCTGCGCCTCGACCTCGCGCAGGGCGCGCAGGCGCGCCGCCGCGCGGTCTCGCTCGGCGCGCGCCTCGGCGTCGTCGAGAACGAGCAGCGTGTCGCCCGCCGCCACGCGCCGCCCCTCGTCGGTCAGCAGCCGCGCCACCGCGCCGTCGATCCGGACGCCGAGCTGTATCCGGCTCGGCACCCAGACCTTGCCGTTGGCGACCACGCGCTGCACCAGCGGCCGGCGCTCGACCGCCGCCGCCGGCACGAGCGGCGGCCGCAGGGCGACGGCCGCGATCAGAAGCACCAGGGCGATGGCGGCGCCGGCGAGCAGCCAGGCGCGCCGGACGACGATGCGGGGGCGAGAGGTCGACATCATCGAACCATGATCAGGCACGCACGGCGAGGATTCAAGGCAGGGGACGCTGCCCCAGAACGGCCGTGTCGTCGACGCCTGCGCCGCGGCGGCTGTCCGCTCACCCGGTGGAAGCCAGTAAAGAGCTGCCGTTATTTGCTTTATGGATTAGTGGCTTGTGTTTTGCCAACCCCGCAGGGGTGCCGGCCGGGGGTCATTTAATCATGGTCAGTTTGAGCGATGCCGACCGGCCGTCGAGCAGGGCGCGCGCGAAGTAGATGCCGGAGGCGGCGGTGCGGCCGCCGTCGCCGGTGCCGTCCCAGTTCAGGACGACGGTCTGGCCGGGGGCGAGCAGGCCGGCGAACAGCGTGGCGACGCGACGGCCGCGCAGGTCGTAGACGGCCAGCGAGGCGGGGCGGGGCGGGCCGGAGGGGGAGGCCGAGGCGGCCGGAGCGGTCAGCTCGAGACGCACGCGGGCGTTGAACGGATTGGGACGGCAAGACAGGCGGGGGGGCGCCGCGGGGGGCGCGGCGGGGTGGCCGGCGGAGGTGGGGCGCGCGGCGTAGGCGGTCGTCTCGTAGGTCACGGCCACCCGCTCGCCGCCGGGGGGGCCGGGGCGGCGCAGCTGCAGGTGGCGCAGGTTGTTGGGCGCGGGGATGTCGAGGCGGCCCGTCCAGGGGCGCCACGGCTCCCATTCGATCAGGGCCAGATCGTCGAACCAGGCCAGGGCGGTTCCGGACGACGGCGCCTGGTTGCTGCTGACCACCTGGCAGTAGGCGGCGCTGGCGGGGGTCGGGACCTCGCGCCAGTAGCGCTTCCATTCCTGCGTGCCGGCGAGGGGAGTGGTGACCTCGGCGCTGCCGACCTGCGACGAGGTGGAGCGTCCGGAATAGAACCGCGACCCGAAACTGACGCCGGCGGCGTCCTGGGTGCTGATCCAGCCGGCCAGGGTGTGGCGGCGGGCGGCGTCGCACGGCAGCAGCCGCTCCAGCCCGGTGTAGGCGGTGGGCGTGCCCGGCGTGCGGCGCTGCGCCAGGGCGAGCTCGCCGCTGCGCGGGCGCGACGGGTCGAGCCACTCGTCGGGCGCGTCCAGCGCCCACAGGGTGGCGCCCTCGTCCTCGAAGCCGCCGTGCCAGAGTATCTCGCGGCCCCAGGCCACCTCCCAGCCGGCGCCGCCGCCGTCGCCCGCGATCGCCGTCACGGCCGACAGGCTGCCCGGCTCCTCCAACGCGAGCGGCGGGGTCAGGGCCCAGCCGCCGGCGTCGGTCAGCTCCGATTCGGCCGCGGCCGACGCGACCGTGGAATCGACCCCGGCGCGCGCCGGCAGCACGCGCGCCCGCCCCGCGGCCGCGTCGACCGCGACCAGCGCGCCCATGGGCCGGGAGTAGTCGGCCAACCTGTCCATGATCTCGCGCCCGAGCCGCCCGCGCGCGGGCTGTGGCACGTTGTCGTCGATCCAGGCGGGCACGAGGCTGCAGCCGATGATGCCGTGCTTGGCGACCTCGAGGGTCAGCACGATGGTGGGCATCGTCTCGGGGTAGTAGAGGTCGAAGACGAAGTTGCCCAGGCTGTGGGCGATCAGGCGTCCCTGATGGCTCTCGAACCCCTGCAGCACGTGCGGGTGGTGGTTGATGACGATGTCGGCGCCCAGGTCGATCGCCAGCCGCCGCAGCGCGCGGTCGTCCGGCGACGGCTCGACACAGAAGCGCACGTCGGGGTCGCCGGGCGCGATGGCGTCGGCCTCGACCGGAGGTTCGCGGGCGGGCAGCCGCGCCGGCGGCGAGGTCTGGTACTCGTCGCCGCTGTGCAGCTGGACGATGCTCACGTCGGCGACGGCGCGCGCGGCGTCCAGGCCGGCCTGCAGGTTGTGCGGGAGCAGGTAGGCGAAGCCGGGCTTGCTGGCGGCGGCGTCGAGGAACGGCTGGTAGTTCCACTGCCGCCCGGTGCGGTTGCTCAGGCCCAGAAAGCCCAGACGCACGCCGCGGGCGGTAAGGAAGGTCGGGCGCAGCGCCTCGGTTTCGTCGCGGCCGGCGCCGGTGCGCCGGATGCCGAGCGAGTCGAGCAGCGCCATCGTCTGCAGCATGCCCTCCTCGCCATAGTCGATGATGTGGTTGTTGCCGATGTCGGCGATGTCGACCCCCGCCGCGACGATGCCGGCGATGTTCTCGGGCCGGCTGCGGAACACCACCGATTTGGTGGGGTGGCGCACGCCGCGGTCGGTGTAGGAGCATTCCAGGTTGCAGACGTTGATCTCGGCGGCGTCGCCGAAGATGGGCCGCGTCGGCAGGAAGATCGCCTCGACGCCGCGGGTGTCGATGATGCCGCCCGGAGTTTCGAACGCGCGTGCGGTCATGACGTCGCCGACGAAGTTGACCGTGACCGGGCCGCCCGCGTCGCCCGGCTCGACGCGCACCTGGCAGGTGTCGGCTCCGGCCAGACCGTCCGGATCGGTCACGGTCACGGCCACGGTGTAGGTGTGGCCTGCCTGGGCCGTGAAGACGTGCACGGGGGCGGCCTCGTCGCTGGCGGCGCCGTCGCCGAATTCCCAGGCGTGGTCGTGCCAGGGCGAGTCGGGGTCGTCGATCTCGGTCCAGAAGCGCACGCCGACCCGATACAGGTTCTTGGCCAGACGCCGCGTCTCCTGGACCGCCTGGCGCGCGCGGACGCGGGGCGCGCGCGCCAGCTCGCCGGTGACGTCGCGCACGTCGTCGAACAGCACGGCGCCGACCACGCCGGCGTCGTCATCGTTGATGTAGAACAGGCGGTCCAGCTGCGGCAGATAGCCGTGCGTGGCGCGCCAGTCGCGCCCCAGCGGCAGACGGTAGACGCGCCACTCGCCGCGCGGGTAGGCCCCCTGGTAGGCGGTCCACCACCTGTTCTCCTGCGGCAGCTGCTCGCCGGCCAGCGTGTAGAGCAGCTCCGCGGCGCCGTCGCCCACGCCGAACGCCTGCATCTCGCCCAGCCGCTCGACCAGGACCGCGACCTCCCACACCGTGGTGTCGGCCACGGCGCGGGCGGGGATCGATTGCACCTTCCAGCTGTTGCCGAACAGGCGCAGCGCGTGCCCGGAGCCGGCGTGCCCCGGCGCGGACAGCTCCCAGCCTTCGGGATCGACGTCCTGCCCGGGATAGCCGGCCAGGATGGGCGGCCCGGATTCGAAGTCCTCGACGGCGCCTTCCCGGGATGCGCCCGGCGAGGCGGCCGTCGCGGCGACGGCGGTGGCCGCCAGGGCAGTCGTCGCCAGAGCTGCCGCCAGGGCTGCCGCCAGGGCCTTCCGCGGCGCGCCCGGCCGGCCGATCCCCCGGAGCGACGGTCGCTTCGGACCCGCGCGGCGGGCGATGCCGGCCCGCGGCGGCATCATGCCCCGCGCGCCCCGGTCTGGTTTCTGGCGGACCGACAACGCTATCTCCTGCCGGCGGGCTGTCCCGAGCGGCGCCGGCTGATGATCATAGCACACCAGGATGGTCTTTCCCCAGAACGGCGTTGCGCTCGGCGCCCGGCGCCACCACCATGTAGCCCCATGAACATCCGCAACGTCGCCATCATCGCCCACGTGGATCACGGCAAGACCACGCTGGTGGACCAGATCCTGCGCCAGTGCCACGCCTTTCGCGAGGGCCAGCAGGTGCCCGAGCGCATCCTCGACACCAACGACCTCGAGCGCGAGCGCGGCATCACCATCAAGGCCAAGAACTGCGCGGTCACGTACCGTGGGGTGCGCATCAACCTGATCGACACCCCCGGCCACGCCGACTTCGGCGGCGAGGTGGAACGGGTGCTCAAGATGGCGGACGGCGTGCTGCTGCTGGTGGACGCCTTCGAGGGCCCCATGCCGCAGACCCGCTACGTGCTGCAGAAGGCGCTGCAGCTCGATCTCAAGCCGGTCGTGGTCATCAACAAGGTCGACCGGCCTCAGGCGCGGCCGCACGAGGTTCTGGACGAGATCTTCAACCTGTTCTGCGAGCTGCACGCCACCGACGAGCAGCTGGACTTCCGCGGCGTCTACGCCGCCGGCCGCGAGGGCTGGGCCGTGGGCGAGCTGGACGACCCGCGCGAGAACCTGGCGCCGCTGCTGGACATGATCGTCAAGCACATCCCGCCCCCTCGCGCGCAGGAGGGGCCGTTGCAGATGCTGATCGCGGCCATGGATCACAGCGACTACGTGGGGCGCATCGGCATCGGGCGCGTCGTGCGCGGCGAGCTGCGCGCGCGCAGCCGCGTCGCGCTGCTCAAGCGCGACGGCACCCGCCGCGATACGGTCGCCAAGCAGCTGCTGGTCTTCGACAACCTGGGCCGGCGCGAGGTCGACCGCATCGCCTGCGGCGACATCTGCGCCGTGGTGGGGCTGGAGGGGGTCGACATCGGCGACACGCTGGCCGACCCCGAACGGCCCGAACCGCTGCCGATCATCTCGATCGACGAGCCAACGCTGTCGATGACCTTCATGGCCAACGACAGCCCTTTCTTCGGCCAGGACGGCACGCAAGTCACCAGCCGGCAGCTCCGCGAGCGCCTGCGCCGCGAGGCCGAGCGGGACGTGGCCCTGCGGGTCGAGGACACCGCCCGCAGCGACGCCTTCAAGGTCAGCGGGCGCGGCATCCTGCACCTGGCGATCGTGATGGAGACCATGCGCCGGGAAGGCTACGAGTTCATGGTCGGGCAGCCGCAGGTCATCTACAAGGAAATCGCGGGCCGCAAGGCCGAGCCGGTGGAGATCTTGACCGTCGACGTGCCGACCCCCCTGGCCGGCACCGTCATCGAGGCCGCCGCCGCCCGCCGCGGCGAACTGGTCGAGATGGCCGCGCACGACGGCCGCACGCGCCTGGATTTCCGCATTCCCAGCCGCGGCCTGATCGGTTTCCGCAGCAAGATGCTGCGCGCCACCGGCGGCGAGATCGTCATGCACCATCGCTTCTTCCAGTACGAATACTTCAAGGGCAGCATCCCCCAGCGCCAGACCGGCAGCCTGATCAGCATGGGGCAGGGGGCCGCCACCGCCTTCGCGCTCGACGCCCTGCAGGACCGCGGCCGCTTCTTCATCGAGCCGGGGGAGATGCTGTACGCCGGCCAGGTCATCGGGGAGAATGCCAAGGACGATGACATCGTCGTCAATGCGCAGAAGGCCAAGCAGCTGACGAACCTGCGCGCCGCCGGGGCCGACCGCAAGATGCAGGTGGCGCCCGCGACGCGGATGGGCCTGGAGGAGTGCCTGGAACACGTCAACGCGGACGAGTTCGTCGAGGTGACGCCGCGGCACATCCGGATGCGCAAGGCTCTGCTGGACGAGAACGCGCGCAAGCAGGCGCTGCGGCGCAGGCGGCTGGCCGACGGGAATTGATGTCGGATCAGAATGGCCGGACGGGTGTGAGTGCGGGGGGCGCGAGCGGAATCCTTGGCTTGACATCACAGACTGTGATACCAAGACCGGATTCGCGCGCGCGTGACCGATGACGCAGCCGCCGCCGGCGATGCGGTTCCCAGGAGCGCTCATGCCCAGGCCACGGATCGCCTTCATTTGCCAGCCGATCGACGCCGTCCTGCCGCCGCAGCAGAACTCGATCGGGCTGTGCGTCTACGAGTTCGCGCGCCGTCTGGCGGCCGACCACGAGGTCACCGTCTACCTGCGCGGCGAGGGGCGGCGAATCGAGCAGCGGGTCGAGCACGGCGTGGCATTCCGGCAGGTGCCGCGCGGCCCCGATCTGCTGCTGCAGCGCGCGCGCGCGCGCCTGCGCGCGTTGCTGCCGCGCGTCGCCGATCCGCGGCGGCCCGAGGTCGCCTCCCGCTGGCACTATCTGCCCTATGCCGTGCGCATCGCTCGAGACCTGCGGCGTCGCGGCTGCGATGTCGCGCTGATCATGAACTTCACGCAGTTCGCGCCGGTGATCGCGGCCGTGAATCCCCGCGTGCGGATCGTGCTCAACATGCACTGCGAGTGGCTGTCGCAGCTCGACCCGCGCTGGATCGCGCCGCGGCTGGCGCGCACGCACGCCGTGATGGGGGTCAGCCGGCACGTGACCGAGCTCGTGCGCGCCCGCTTCCCGGACACGCGCGCGCGGCTGTGCACGGTGCACCTGGGCGTCGATCCCGAGCTGTTCGCGCCCGCCGCCGGCGCGGCGGGGGCTCTGCCTCCTCCGGCCGCGGCCGGAGACGAGGCCGGGATTCTGCGCCTGCTCTACGTCGGCCGGGTCTCGCCCGAGAAAGGCATCCATGATCTGATCGAGGCGATGGCGATGCTGTCGGCCCGGCGGCCGTCCGTCCGCCTGACGCTGCTGGGTGGCCATGGGCAGCTGCCGTTGAGCTACCTGGTCGCGCTCAGCGACGATCCGCAGGTCGCCGGTCTGGCGCGCTTCTATCGCGGCGAGGCGCGCGATGTCTACATCGGCCGCCTGCGCGAGCGGGTGCGCGAACTCGGGTTGCAGCAGCGCGTCGAATTCGCCGGCTCGCGGCCTTACCAGGAGGTGCTGGCCCGCTGCCGGACGGCCGACGTGCTGGTCAACCCGTCGTTGAGCGAATCGTTCGGGCGCGCGCCGGTCGAGGCCATGGCGTGCGGCGTGCCCGTGGTGGGGACGCGAGTCGGCGGCATGCTCGACACGATCGACGACGGCCAGACCGGCTTGCTGGTGCCGCCCGGCGACCCGGCCGCGCTGGCGGAGGCGCTGGAGCGGCTGCTGGGCGACGCGGCGTTGCGCCGCCGGCTGGGCGAGGCGGGCCGGGCGCGCGTCGAGCGGCTGTTCGCCTGGGACCGGGTCACGAACGCCCTGCGCGCCGAGCTGGCGATCGAGCTGCGGGCCGCGCGCGGCGGGGCCGCGCCAGCGGCGGAGGCCGGCGATGGCCGAGATTCCCGCTGACGGCGTTGAGGAGATGGGAGGCGGCGCCACGGTCGCGACGGCGCGCGCCGGCGCCTCGTTCGCAACGGCACGCGCCGGCACCGTCCGCCGCGCCGCGCGCGCCCTGCTGCGCGGGCTGCTCGCCCGGCGGGCACATCTCTACGAAACGGCCGGCTTGACGCTTCCCACGCTGGTGGTCGCACCGCACCCCGATGACGAGACCCTGGGGTGCGGCGGGCTGATCGCCCGCAAGGCGGCGGCCGGGGCGCAGGTCCGGGTCGTCATCATGACCGACGGCGCCTCCTCGCATCGCCGGCTGATGGCGCCCGCGCGTCTGGCCGCGCTGCGCGAGGAGGAGTCGGCGGCGGCGGCCGCGGCCCTGGGCTTGCCGGCGCACGCGCTCGTCTTCCTGCGTTTTCCCGATCAGCGGCTGGGCGACCATCGCGCCGCAGCGGCAGCCGCCGTGCGCCGCCTGCTGGCCGAGGCGCGACCGCGTGAGATCTTCGTCACCCACCGCGCCGAGCCGCCGGCCGACCATCGGGCGGCCAACCTGATCGTGCGCGAGGCGCTGGCCGCGGCTGGGCTGGACGCGCGGGTCTACGAGTATCCGGTCTGGCTCTGGCGCCGCTGGCCCTGGACGCGGCGCGAGCCCGGCGACGCCTGGCGGGAGGATCTGGCCGCCGCCTCGCTGCTGCTGCGCGATCTGCGCTGCGCGGCGCCTCTGGGGGAGACGATCGCGGCCAAGCGCCGGGCGCTGGCCGCCCATCGCTCCCAGAGCGAGCGGAGGGACGGCGATCCGCGCTGGAGCACGCTGGGCGACGTCGCGGGCGGCGAGTTCCTGGATTGCTTTTTCTGGCGCTGGGAGCTGTTCCACGCGCAGGCCGCGGGCCCGGCGCGCGCGCCCCACGCGCGGGAGGAGCCATGAACGAGATCCACGGCCTCGGCGACGAAGCGCTGCCGGCGCCGCGCCGTTGGCGCCGGCGGTTGAAGCGGCGGTTGCTGGCGCTCGCCTCGCTTCTGGGCGGCAGCCGCGAGCCGTTGCTGCGCTTCTACCACCGGCCGGATCTGATCAGCCGGCGCGACGGCGATTTCCTCTGCAACTGGCCGGGGCGGCTGCACCCCGCGGTCGAGAGCGCCGCCTACCGGCTCAACGACGGCCCCTGGCGGCCGGTCGCGCAGGAGCCGCCGCGCGCCCATCCGCCCGATTTCCTGATCGAGCTGGCGCCGGACGAGCTGCGCCACGGCGAGAACCGCCTCGAAGCTGTCGCGCGCGCGTTCGCCCGCGGTCAGGAGACGGCCGCCGTCACCTTCGTCTACGACCCCGCGCCCGTGGCGCCGCCGCTGCGGCGCGACTGGACGGACGAGGCCTCGGCGCAGGGGAATTTCGAGGTCGAGGACGGTTACTGGCAACGCTTCGCCGGCCAGGACGGCCGCTGGCGGGTGCGACCGGCGCCGGGCCACGAGGGGTACGATCGCGTGCTGATCGTCGCCGGCGCCTTTCCGGGCGGGCGCCGCGTCGAGACCGATGTCGTCTTCCGGCGGCACACCGGCGGCAAGGAATGGGGGTTCGGCCTGCTGCCGCTGTGGGGCGGGCGGCCGGACGAGCCGCAGCGGCGGCCCCGCCGCGGCTGGCTGTTCGCGCTCGGCTGGTATTTCAATCGCTACCGCGGCGTGGGCCTGGAATTCTCCGAGCGCGTCGGACGCGAGCCCGACCGCTCGATCGCCCTCTACCGCAGCCTGCAGCTCCAGGCCGGCCGTCCCTACCGGGTGATCGCGGAGTGCCGGCCGCTTCGCGACCCCGCGGGCGGCCATCTGGCCTACCGGCAACGGCTGAAGTGGTGGCCGGCCGACCAGGCCGAGCCGCCGGCATGGCTCGAGCTGGACGATGTGGAGGGCGCGGCGCTGCCGGTCCGCGACTACGGCGTCGCGCTGGTCTGCTACGGCGTCCAGGCCGACTTCGGCCCGGTCGCGGTGCTGCCGTTGCCTGCGCTCGAGGTCCGGCCGGACCGCGCGCCCGCCCCGCCCGTGCCATGAGACGCGTCGCCTTGCCCGCCGCGGTCCGCGCCGGCCCCGCTCTGGCCGCCGCTGCGCCGTGTCCGGGCGCTGGCGCCGCCGCCCTGCTGCCGGTGGCCCTCCTGCTGGCAGGCGGGCTGATCGCCGCCGCCGGCTGCGGCGGCCGCGGCGCGCCCGCCGCTGACATCTCCGCAGCAGTGCCTCTGCAGCGCCACGTGATCGCCGCGCCGGCCCCGGGCGGTCCGGACTGCTGCAGCGACATCTGCATCACGGCCGACGTCAACGGCGACGGCTATCCCGACGTGGTGATAGGTGCCGAGGGCGATCCGACGGCGGGTCTGGTGTGGTACGAGTTTCCGCACTGGCCGGCGCGGGCGATCGGGCAGGGGCGGTTCACGACCGACGGCCAGGCCGCCGATCTGGACGGCGACGGCGACCTGGACCTGGTCGTCGGCGACCTCGACCGCGGGATCGTCTGGTTCGAGAATCCGGGCGCGCCGGGCGGCGGCGAGGACGGTGGTGCTGCGCCGCCCGCCTGGGTCGTCCACCTGGTCGGCGAGGGCGGCGCGCACGACCTGGAGGCCGGCGATCTGGACGGCGACGGCCTGGCGGACCTGATCGTCTGCGACAAGCAGAGCGTCTCGGTTTGGCGGCGGTCGGGTCCGGATGCCTGGCAGCCTCGAACGCTGATCGAACGGAGGGGCGAGGGCACCGCGCTGGCCGACCTGGACGGCGACGGCGATCTGGACGTCGTGCTGGGCGGGTTGTGGCTGGAGAACCCGGGGGGGGCGGCTCCGGGGCCGTGGCCCCGCCACGAGTTCGCGCCCGCCTGGCCCGCGGCGGCGCGCGTCTGCGTCGCGGATCTGGACGGCGATGGACGGCTGGACGTGGCGCTGTCCGCATCGGAAGGCAAGGGCGACCTGGCGTGGTTCGCCGCGCCGTCCGATCCGCGCGCCGGGTCCTGGCGGCGGCGGACCGTCGCGCGCGGACTGGTCGGCGCGCACAGCCTGCAGGCCGGCGACCTGGACGGCGACGGCGACATCGATCTGGTCGTCGCCGAGATGCACACCTCGCCCCGGCGCCGCGTGGTCATTCATCTGAACGAGGGGGCGGGCGAACGTTGGCGCGTGCAGACCGTGGCGCGCACCGGCTCTCACAACCTGCGGCTGGCCGATGTCGACGCCGACGGCGATCTCGATCTGGTCGGCAAGAACTACGGCGGCCGCGGGCGCGCCGTCGAGCTGTGGGAGAACCTGGCGCGCGACGCCGCCGAGGCCGCGCGGCCGCCGGCCGGGGCGGACACGGACTGGGAGCACATCTGCCTGGACGACGCCCGCGGGCCCGAGCAGCGCGGGATGATGGGCCTGGTGTTCGCCGACGTCGACGGCGACGGCTGGACCGACATCGTGGCCGGCTCGCTGCTCTACCGCAATCCGGCGGGCGACCTGGCCGCATCCTGGCCGCGGACGGCGCTGCCCGAGACCGCCGACGTCTGCTTCCACCTCGACGCGGACGGCGACGAGCTGGCCGACCTGGTCGGCTTCAAGGGCGACGGAGCGTGGTGGCTGGAGGCCGCCGACCGCGCCGCGACCGGCTGGACCGCCCGCCGCGTCGCGACCGTCCCGCCCGGGCGCACGCAGGGCTACGCGATCGCCGACCTGTGGCCTGGCGGGACGGCGGGGCCCGAGCTGATCTTCACGCGCGACCGCTTCCTGCTGGCGCTGCGGCCGCCGGGGCCGGCGCCGTCCGGCGCGGAACAGGCCACGGCCGCGACGGCGGGTCAATGGCGGCTGCGGGTTCTGAGCGACAGTGTGGCCGAGGACGGTCTGGCGGCGGGCGATGTGGACGGCGACGGCGACGTCGACCTGGCGGCGGTGGCCGGCGGGGGGCTTCATGCCGTCTGGCTGGAGAATCCCGCTGGGGACGAGGCGGCCGGCCCGTGGCGCCGGCATGCCGTCGCGCCGTCTCTGCGCGTGCTCGACCGGATCGGGCTGGCCGATCTGGACGGGGACAGCCGGCTCGATCTGATCGCCACCCAGGAGAGCCCCGACTTGGTGTATAATGGAAGGGTGCTCTGGTTCGCCGCCCCGGAGGACCCGGCGGCCGGGCGCTGGCGCCGCCGCGCGGTCGTGACCCTGCGGTCGGCCAACAGCCTGGACCTGGCCGATCTGGACGGCGACGGCGCCGTCGACCTGGTGGTGGCCGAGCACACGGACCAGCGCAGCGAAAGGGCGGCGGCCGACAATCTGACCGCCGTGCTTTTCAATCGGGATCAAGGCAGCCGTTGGCTGGTCTCGCCCGTGGAGATCGGATCCCACTCCAGCCATCTGGGTGCACGGCTTTGCGATCTGGATCACGACGGCGCGCGGGAGATCGTCTCGCTCGCCTGGCAGCAGTACCGCCACCTGCACCTGTGGCGCCAGCGGCGATGATGCCGGCGCCCTGACGCTGGAGTCGACAACCATGCCGCGCGTGAGCATCGGGTTGCCGGTCTACAACGGCGAGGACTACCTGGAAGAGGCCCTGCTTTCGCTGTTGGGCCAGACCTTCACCGACTTCGAGCTGATCGTATCTGACAACGCCTCGAACGACGGCACCGCCGAGATCTGCCGCCGGTTCGCAGCCGCCGACCCGCGCGTGCGCTACCACCGGTTCCCCGAGAACCGCGGCGCCGCCGTCAACTTCAACCACGTCTTCGCGCTGGCGGGCGGCGAATATTTCCGCTGGGCGGCGCATGACGATGTCTGCGCGCCCGAGTACCTGGCCCGCTGCGTCGAAGTGCTCGACCGCGACCCGAGCATCGTGCTCTGCCACAGCCGCTCCGGCCGACTCGATGAGACAAGCCGCGTCGACGGCGTCTACGATTTTCCCATGCGGCTCGATTCGCCGCGCGTGGAGGAAAGGTGGCGCGATCTGATCGTGGTGCGCCACCCCTGCATCGCGGTGTTCGGGCTCATGCGGCCCCAGGTGCTGCGCCGCACGCCGCTCATCGGCGCCTACGTCTCCTCGGACCGGGTGCTGCTGGCGGAGCTGGCGCTGCACGGCCGCCTGCACGAGATCCCCGAGGTGCTGTTCTACCGGCGCCACCATCGCGCGGTCTCGAGCGCCCTGGACGAGCGGCGCGAGCGCCTGGCGTGGTTCGATCCGAAGCTGCAGGGACGGATCTCGCTGCCCAACTGGCGCGTGCTCCACGAGTACCACCGGGCCTTGCTGCGGGCGCCGCTGACGCCGCGCCAGCGGCTGGCCTGCGCCCGGCAGCTCGGCGCGCACTGCGCGGCGCGGGGCGGCCACCTGCGCCACGATCTGGCCGAGGCGGCGAAGATGGCGGTGGCGCGAGCGCCGGGGGGACGGCGTCTGCTGGCGGGTCTGAAGCGGACGCTGCGCCGCCAGCCGCCGGTCTTCTGAGCGCACGGCGCCCATGCGCGGCGCCGGGGCGCAGCCCTGTCGCCGGCCCGCCCGGCCTCAGACCTCGGCCAGCTCGGCGCTCACGCCCGCTGCGGCGAGCATGCCAGCGATCTCTTCCCGGTACAGCGGGTTGACCACCACGACCAGATCGGGCGGCCGAGCCGCCAGTTCGGCCGGCGCCACGACCGGCAGGCCCGGCCCCGGCACGAAGCGCCCCTGCTTGCGCGGGTTGACGTCGACCACCCGCGTGATCACGCCGGCCGCCGGCAGGACGTTCAGGAATGTGATCCCCTTCGAGCCGGCGCCCCACACGGCCGCCGTCCGGCCCGCCGCGGCCAACTCCGCCAGGCGCGCGCGCCAGTGAGCCACCTTGGCTGCGTAGACCTCTCCCAGCCGTTCCGCGAAGCCCGCCACGACGGCAGGATCGTCGGCCCGCGGGTCGTCGCCCGCCTGCCCGCCCGCTGGCCGGGCGGCAGCGCCGGCCGCCGCGCCCGCCGTGGTCCGCTCGCTGTCCGTCCGCTCGCCGTCCGCCGGGTCGCCCGCCGGCGCCGGCCGCGCATGCAGGCAGAGGTACTGCCCGCCGAAGGCCGCCTCCACCCGCTCGACCGCGAAGCCCGCCAGAGCGAACGCCTGCGCCAGCGAATGGCCGGTGAAATACTGGGGATGCTCGTAGATGAAATCCCAGACGCCCAGATCGCGCAAGCTGTGCATGGCGTTGGGCACCTCGAAGAACAGCGCCGTCCCGCCCCCCGTGGTCAACCCGGCCCGCAGGCCGGCGCGCAGGCGGGTCAGGAACTCGGTCGGCCGCGGCATGTGCTCCAGCGCGTGCCGGCAGACGATCAGGTCGGCCGCCGTTTCCAGGCGCGCCGGATCGAAGTACTCGCGCCGGTAGCGGATGCCGCCGCCGATCGCCTCGCGGTCCGGCCCGGACGGGTAGCTGGGATCGAAACCGTGCCCGCGGTTGCCGCCGCGCGCGCAGAGCAGGCGCAGAAAATCGCCCTTGCCGCAGGCGATCTCGACGATGTCGCGCCCGCGCAGGCCGTGGCGCGCGATCAACCGATCGGCCAGCGTCTCGGCATAGGCCTGGAAACGCGGCGAGAAGTGCAGGCTGTTCTCGTAATCGGCGTCGTAGTCCAGGCGCGCGGGGTCGAAGGCCGCGTTGTGCACGTGCGCGCAATCGGGGCAGAAGCACAGACGCAGATCGCCGCGGGGAGCGGCGCGCGCCGCCCGGGCGGTCGGCCACAGCACGTTGCAAGCCACCGGCACGTCGGGGATGTCCAGGCAGGGGCGCCCGCGGCGGCCGCCGCAGACCGGGCAGGGGAGCGGGGGAGCGTTCACGGCGCCTTCCCCTTCACAGGGCCAGCAACTCGGGGGCCAGGTCCAGCTCCCGCAGCCGCTCGCCGATCTCGCGCCGGTAGACCGCGTTCATGATCACGACCACGTCCGGGGCCAGCTGGCGCAGCCGCTCCGGCGCCACGATCTCCACGCCGGATCCCGGCATGAAGCATCCCTGGCGGTAAGGGTTGATGTCCACCGCGCAGGCGATCTCGTCCTCGGCGCCCAGGGTCGACAGGAAGGCGACGCCCTTCGACCCGCTGCCCCACAGCGCCACCCGTCGCCCGGCGCCGCGCCAGGCGTCCAGCCGCTCGCGCCACTGCCGCCGTCGCGCCGCGAAGGCGGCGGGAAAGGCCGCCACTTCCGCGCGCCAGCGCTGCAGCTCGTGATCCTCCGTCTGCTGCGCCGCCGCGCCGCCGCGCGCCGGCCGCGCCTCGATCGTCAGGTACTGTCCCTCGTATTCCAACCCGACCGCCAAGGTCTCGAACCCGCAGCGGGCGAACAGGCGGCGCAGCGAGCCGCCGTGGAAGTAGGAGCAGTGCTCGTAGTAGATGTCCTCGAAGGCGCATTCGCGCACGATGCGCTCGGCGTCGGGCACCATGAAGAAGACGACCGTTGCGGGGCGGTCGCCGACGGCGCGGCGCACGGTGTCGAGAAAGGCGCGCACCGGCTGGATGTGCTCCAGCGTCATCTTGCAGCAGACGAAATCGGCCTGCTCGCCGGCGTAGCGCTCGGAGTAGAAGTCCTGCACGAATCGCACCCGCCCCTGCAGGTCGCCGGGGATGCGCGCCGGCACGAAGGCGGGGTCGAAGCCCAGGCCGCGGTTGCCGCCGCGCTGGCACAGCAGCAGCAGGAACTCGCCCTTGCCGCAGCCGATCTCCAGCACGTCCCGGTCCCGCAGCCCGTGTCCGGCGATGAGCCGGTCGGCCAGGCCGCGGTGGAACTCGCCGAAGGTGGGGGAGAAGCCCTGCGTCTCCTCGTAGCGGCCCGAGTACTCGGTCAGCCGCGGGTCGAACGCCGTGTTGGTGACGAAACCGCAGGCGGCGCAGAAGCCGAGGGCGATGTCGCCGCGCGGGTAGGCGCGCGCCTCGGCGCGCGTGGGGAGCAGGATGCAGCTGTTGCTGGGCACGCCGCGCGCTTCGTGGAAGAGATCGAGCGGCGCGTGGTTGCAGGCGGGACAGCGCGCGGCGGCGTTCATACGATGCGCGGCTCCGGCACGGGGATGATGAACTTGCCGCCGCCGCGCCGGTACTCCTGCTGCTGTTCCAGGATCTCGTCGGCGAAGTTCCACGGCAGCAGCAGCACGTGATCGGGCCTCCGGGCCAGCAGCTCCTCGGGCGGCAGGATGGGGATGCGCACGCCCGGCATGAACTTGCCCTGCTTGTGCACGTTGCGGTCGACCACGAAATCGACCAGGTCGGCGCCGATCCCGACGTAGTTGACCAGGGTGCTGCCCTTGGCGGCGGCGCCGTAGGCCGCCAGGCGCCGGCCCTCGGCCTTCAAGCCCCGCAGCAGCGCGATCAGCTCGCGCTTGAGCCGCTCGACGCGCGTGGAGAAATCGCGGTAGTAGGCGATCTCGGTCAGGCCCGTCGCCCGCTCCTCGGCCAGCAGCCGCGTCACCGCCTCGCCGGGGCGCTCGCGGGGCTCGACGTAGAGGCGCAGCGAACCGCCGTGGATCGGCAGCCGGCGCACGTCGTTCAGGAACAGGCCGTGCCGCCGGAAGAGCCTGTCCAGAGCCGTGACCGAGAAGTAGCACAGGTGTTCGTGGTAGATGGTGTCGAACTCGCAATGGTCGATCAGATCGCGCACGTACGGGCACTCGATGACCGCCACGCCGTCGTCCTTGAGCAGCAGCGCCATGCCGGCCACGAAGCCGTTGGTGTCGGCGACGTGCGCCAGCACGTTGTTGGCGTGGATCACATCGGCGCGCTTGCCCTCGGCGCGCAGCCGCGCCGCCAGGTCGCGGGTGAAAAAATCGACCAGGGTGGGCACCCCAATCGCCTCCGCCGCGCGCGCGGTCGGCTCGGCGGGGTCGATGCCCAGCACCGGTACGCCGGCCTCCACGTAGTTGCGCAGCAGGTAGCCGTCGTTGCTGGCCAGCTCGACCACGAAGCTGCCGGGACCCAGGCCGCGGGCGGCGATCAGCTCGCGCACGTTGTCGCGCGAGTGCCGCAGCAGCCAGTCCGAGAACGACGAGAAGTACGGATAGTCCTGTCCGAAGAGCACCTCCGGCGCCACCGTCTCGAGGATCTGCACTAGGCCGCAGGCGGGGCAGAAGGCGGCCTCGAGCGGGAAGGTCGGCTCCGGCTCGTCCAGCTGCGCGGGGGTCAGCAGCCGGTCGGCCAGGGGCGTGCGGCCCAGATCCAGGAAGGTGACCAGGCCGGCGCGGCCGCACGACCGGCAGGTCGGGGAGGGGGCGGTCATCGTTCTGCGCTCCTCACGGCGTGCGCCAGCGCAGCTCCGCGTCCAGCCGGCCCTGCGCGATCAGTTCCTTGACGTGGGCGATGCGCTTGTAGCGCGGCCCCTCGAATTCGTCGAGCGTCAGGCCGACCCTCTGGTAGGCCGCGCACAGCTCCTCCACGCCCCGTCGCGCCGTCCATTGCGGCTTGTAGGCGTGGATCGTCCGGCACAGCTTGTTGCAGTCGACGCGGTAGTTGCGCTTGTCGGGGCTGGCGTCGGGCGCGAACTCCACGCGGCAGTTCGGCACCACCTCGCGCACGATCTCCGCCAGCTCGCGGATGCGATAGTTCTCGGTGGTCAGGCCGACGTTGAAGGCCTGGTTGTGCACCAGCTCGCGCGGCGCCTCGAGCAGACAGGCGTAGGCCAGGGCGATGTCCTCGACGTGCACGATCGGCCGCCAGGGCGTGCCGTCGCTCTTGAGATAGACCAGCCCGGTGGTGCAGGCCCACGCCGTCAGATTGTTCAGCACCAGGTCGAAACGCAGCCGCGGCGACACGCCGTAGGCGGTCGAGGCGCGCAGGAACACGGGGCTGAAGCCGTCGTTCGCCAGCGCCGCCACCGCCTCCTCGACCTGGACCTTGGAGATGCCGTAGGGGGTGACCGGGTTGAAGGTCGAGTCCTCGTCCAGGAAGTCGTCGCCGGCGCCGCCGTAGTTGCTGCACGACGAGGCGAAGAGGAAGCGCTCCACCCCGGCTTCCCGCGCCAGGCGGGCCAGCCGCACCGAGGCGCGGTGGTTGATCTGGTCGGTCAGCTCGGGACGGTAGTCGCCCAGCGGATCGTTCGAAAGCCCGGCCAGATGGATGACCGCGTCGTGGCCGGCCACGTCCGCCGGCTCCACGTCGCGCACGTCCTTGCGCAGGCACGGCACCGCCGGCGGCTCGCCGGTGAAGGTGCAGGCCGCGAACAGGTCGCTGTCCAGACCGACGACCTCGTGCCCCCGCCGCTGCAGCATGGGCGCCAGCACGGTCCCGATGTAGCCCAGGTGTCCGGTCACCAGCACGCGCATGGGCTCACTCCCACACCTTCCAGGGGGCCCGCCCCGAATCCCAGAGCTCGCACAGCACGTGCTTCTCGCGCAGGGTGTCCATGCACTGCCAGAAGGATCCGTGGCGGTAGGCCATCAGCTGGCCGTCGCGCGTCAGCCCCTCCAGCGGCTCGCGCTCCCAGACCGTCGCGTCGCCCTCGATGTAGTCGAAGACGCCGGGCTCGAGCACGAAGAACGCGCCGTTGATCCATCCCTCGGCGGTCTGCGGCTTCTCGGTGAAGCAGCGCACGCGGTCGCCCTCGAATTCCAGGTGCCCGTAGCGCGCCGGAGGGCGCACGCAGGTCACCGTGGCCAGTTTGCCGTGAGAGCGGTGGAAGGCCAGGAGCGCGCGCAGGTCGATGTCGGAGACGCCGTCGCCCCAGGTCAGCATGAAAGTCTCGCCGCCCAGCCACGGCTGCAGCCGCTTGATGCGGCCGCCGGTCTGGGTCTCCAGCCCGGTGTCGACCAGGTGCACGGTCCAGTCTTGCGTCTGATTGCCATGCTGCACGACCTCGCCCGTGGCCGTGCGCACGGTCATGTCCCCGGCCAGCGCGCAATAATCTCGCACCCAGCGCTTGATGTGTTCGCCCTTGTAGCCCAGCGCGATGACGAACTCGTCGAAGCCGTGGTGGGCGTAGATCTTCATGATGTGCCAGAGCATGGGCAGCCCGCCGATCTCCACCATCGGTTTGGGCCGGATCTCGGTTTCCTCGGTGATCCGGGTGCCCTTGCCCCCGGCCAGGATGGCCACCTTCATGGCGCTGGTTTCCCCCTTCACGGTCCTCCCGACGGACCGCTCCCCAGGATATCGTCATGGGAAGGCTTGGATTGAGCCCCCGCCGCGGCGGGTGGCGGGCGAGACCACATTATCGCATCGCGCGGGCGGTCCGTCCACCCGATCCGGGTGGCGGCGGCTCCCGCGGCCGCCCCCGCGGTTGTCCCCCCCGCCGGGTGGTGGTACATTGGCGTGCCTCTTGCCTGGGAGCCTTGATTCCGCGCCCTGGAGGTTTTGCCCTTGGCCCGCCGCCCGGCCGCCGCCGGCGTCAGCGTCGACCGCGCCACCTTCAAGCACGCCGCCGTCTACAGCGCCGCGGCCGTGGTCGGGCGGCTGGCCGGATTCATCCTGCTGCCCATGTACGCGCACGTGCTGCGCGACCTCGGCTACGGCGTCATCGGCATGATCGAGGCTGCGCTGGGTCTGCTGATGGCGCTGCTGGCCCAGGGGATCCACGGTTCGCTGGTGCGCTTCTATCATGAGGAAGAGGGCGCGGCCAAGCTGCGCGTGATCAGCACCGGCACCATCCTGATCGGCGTCGCGACGCTGGCGATGATCGGTCTGGTCGCGCTGGTGGCGCGGCCGGTCAGCAGCCTGCTGCTCGGCGATCCCGACCTGTCGGTTCTCATGCTGCTCGGCCTGGGGGTGTTCTTCTTCGACATGGTCGGCCACAGCGCCGGCACCATCCTGGTCATCCAGCGCCGCTCGCTGCTGTACTCCAGCGTCAGCCTGCTGCAGCTGGCGATCGGCATCGCCCTGAACGTCTACTTCCTGCTCGTGCTGGAGATGGGACTGCTGGGCTACTTCCTGGCCGCCCTGCTGGGAAGCATCGTGCCGACCGCCGTTCATCTGGGCATCGCGCTGCGCATCTGCGGCGTCGGCTTCGACCGGCGCATCGCGCGCAATCTGATCGCCTTCCAGCTGCCGTTGGTGCCGGGAGCGCTCGCCTCCTACGTGTCGCGCCAGTTCGAGCGGATCCTGGTCCGCTTCATGATCGCCCTGGAAGGCGTGGGCGTGCTCGAGATGGGGTACAAGTTCCCCACGATGCTGACGGTCCTGATCCACGGCCCTTTCATGCGCTCCTGGGACACCGGCCGCTTCCAGATCGCCGAGGAGCCCGACGCCCCGGCGCGCATCGGCCGCATGTTCACCTACGCCATGTTCCTGATGCTGGCGGGCGGCCTGATCATGGCCGTCTGCATCGAGGATCTGCTCAAGGTGCTCACGCCGCCGGAGTTCTGGTACGCCCACCGCATCGCGCAGGTCGAGATCGTCACGACCCTGCTCATGGCCGCCTCGTTCCACCTGAACTTCGGGCTGTTCTACGCCAAGCAGACCAAGGTGCTGGCCATGATCCGGGGCGTGACCTCGGTGGTGAAGGTCGGCGTCAGCTATGTCTGCATCTACCTGTGGGGGCTGCGCGGCGCCGCCTATTCGGCGGCCATCGTGGCGGCCATCATGATGCTCTGGACCCACCACCGCTCGCAGCGCCTGTACCGGCTCAAGATCCAGCACGGGCGGCTGCTGGTGCTGATCGGCGTCGCCCTGGCGATCTTCCTGGCGCTGAATTTCGTGCACTTCGATCGTCTGGCGGGCGTGCGCGCGCTGGCGCAGCGGCACCTGCCGGAATTGACGGCGTCCCTGTCCGACACGTTCCTGGGTCAGTGGAAGGAGGGCAAGGCGCTGCGGCTGCTGGAGGAGAAGGCGCTGCCACTGGTCGACATGATCGTCAAGGGGCTGCTCGCCTGCCTCTATTTCGCGCTCTTCCCGCTGGTGCATGACGGGACGCGGCTGAAGCTGCGGCGGCGGTGGGACCGCCTGCGCCGCCGCGGCGGCGGCGCAGGCTGATCCGGCAGGAACGGCAGGCGCGGCGCCGGCGCGCCGCGGCGGCTCAAGCGACCTTGTCGACCTCGGCGCAGGTCTTGCGGACGCCGTCGACCGACTTCTTCAGCGCGGCCTTCTCGGCCGAGGTCATCTTGACCTCGATGATCCTCTCGACGCCGCCCAGCCCCAGCACCGCGGGCACGCCGACGAACAGGCCGTCGACCCCGTACTCGCCCTCGAGCAGCGTGCAGACGGCGAGCACCTTCTTCTTGTCGTAGGCCACGGCCTCGAGCATCTCCAGCGCCGCCCAGGCCGGGCTGACGAACGCCGAGCCGCTGCCCAGCAGGCCGACGATCTCGCCGCCCGCCTTGCGCGTGCGCGCCTCGATCGCCGCCAGGGTCTCGGCGTCCAGGAACTCCTCGACCGGCAGGCCGGCGATGCGGCAGCTGCTGCGGATCGGCACCATGTCGTCGCCGTGGCCGCCCAGCACCATCGCCTCGACGTTCTCGACCGACACGCCCGCCGCCTGCGCGACGAAGTAGCAGTAGCGGCCAGAGTCGAGCACGCCCGCCATGCCGATGATGCGGCTCTTGGGCGGCTTGAGCTTCTGGTACAGGCGGTAGACGATGGCGTCGAGCGGGTTGGCGATGGAGATGATGAAGGCCTTGGGGCAGTACTTCTTGATGCCGGCGGCGACGCTGTCGGTGATCTTGAGGTTCGTGGCGAGCAGCTCCTCGCGGCTGGGGTAGGTGCCGTCGGGCCGCACGGTGCGCGGCACGCCCGCCGTGTTGATGACGTACTCCGAGCCCTTGAGCACGCTGAAGTCCTTGGCCGCCTGAAAATCGATGTCGACGCCGATCGTCGGCGTCCCCTCGGCGATGTCCAGGCACTTGCCCTTGGCCAGCTCCGGTGGCTTGACGTCCACCAGGCCCACGTTGCGGGCCAGACGGCGCCGGGCGATCTCCGCCGCCAGCACGCCGCCGATCTGACCGCCGCCGATCAGTCCGATCTTGTTCAGCATCGCCTTTCTCCTTGCGTGGATGATGGTAACGGTTTGCGCGCCCAGAGGCCGTCGATGGGCTTCGACTCTAGCATCGCAGCCCGCCGCCGCCAACCGTAAGTTGTCAAGAATTTAACCGGCCGCGGCCCCGGCCGCGGCGTCGGCGGCGCCCCCGGCCCCGGCCTCTGCCCCGGCCAGCCCGCCGGCGAAAAGACCCTCGATGACCAGCCGCGACCAGTCCTCGAACGTGCCCCCGTGAGGCCCGCGCCCCGGACCCAGCAGGCCGGGCAACGACGACGCCGGGAGCCAGTCGACCCGGTGCGGCTCGGCCTGGGCCGAGACGAGGGCGGCCAGCTCGGCGTCGCCGGCCCGCAGGCCGTCCAGCTCGGCCCGGAAGACGATGCCCAGGTGCACGCTCGAAACGTCCTCGCGGTCCGAGTTGATCGCCCCCAGCGGCGTCAGCTGCGACGCCTCCAGGCGCAGGCCGGTCTCTTCCTCGAGCTCGCGCAGCGCCGCCGCCCGCAGCAGCCCGGCCGCGGCCACGCGCGCGTCGTCGCGGTCCAGAGGCTCGATGTGTCCGCCGAACCCCACCGACCACAAACCGCCCAGGCGGCTCTCGCTGTGATCGCCGCGCCGCTGGTAGGCCAGCAGCCGCGGCTCGCCGCCCCGCGCCCGCCAGAGCACCAGGTAGGGGATGATCTGCTTGAAGTGGGCGTTGCGCTCCATGTAGGCGCGCTCGGCGAAGAAGCAGTGGGGCGCCAGCGGCTCCAGATCGAGCGCGCCCTGAGGCAGGAAGCCCTGCGGGCTGAGGCCCGGGAACAGATGCTTGCGTTCGATCACCAGGATGCAGCGCATGCAGGAACCCCTCGAGGAACGCGAAACCGCGGCGCGGCCTACTGCCGCAGCCCCGCGGTCGCCGTGCGGTGGCGCTCCGCGCCGATCACCAGCGGCCGGCTCGTCAGGTCGTACCCCGCCAGCAGGCGGTTGGTCTCGGCGATGCGGTCGTCCGTGGCGGGATGGGTGCTCAGCCACGTCATCACGCCGGCGCCTCCGCCCCCGCCGGCGCCCTCCATCGCCCGCAGCTTCTGGAAGAAGGTCACGATGCCCCGCGGGTCATAGCCGGCGGCGTGGCTGTACTTCAGGCCGAACTCGTCCGATTCGTGCTCGTTCTCGCGGCTGTTCCTGAGCATCACCAGGCCGGTGGCGATCCCGACCACCTTCTGCAGGACCGCCCGATCCCCCAGCACCAGGTCCGCCGCCAGCCCCACCCCGTACGCCGCCTGGAGCTGCCGCACCGAGTGCCGCCCGACCACGTGCCCGATCTCGTGCGCCAGGACGCCGGCCACCTCCGCCTCGTTGTCGGCCTGCTTGAGCAGACCGGTCGTGACGTAGATGTAACCGCCCGGCGCCGCGAACGCGTTGACCAGATCGGCCTCGAGCAGCGTGAAGCGGAAGGGCACGTCCTTGCGCTCGGCGTGCGCCGCCAGCTTGGTCCCGATCTCCTGCACGTACGCCGTCGCGGCGGCGTCCCGGCTGACTGGGTATTCCTGCCGCACGCTCTCGTCGACGCCCGCGCCGATCGCCAGCTCCTGCTCCGCGGAGATGATGATCAGGCTGCGCTGGCCCTGGGGGCCGGTGGTGGCGCAGCCGCTCAGACAGCCGGCGGCCGCCGCCAACGCCAGCATCAGGCCGGCTCGCGCCGGACGGCGCCGCCCCGCCGCGTGTTCCCCGATCAGCATGTCCTCTCCTTTCGCCGCGCCGCGGCGCCCGCGCCGGTCGCCAGGCCGCGTTCGGCTGCCGACCCGGCCCGGGGCTCCCGCCGGGCTGGGCAAACCCCGCCGCCGCCAGTACATTTCCATCTACGGCGCCCGGCGCGCCTCCGCGCCCCCCGGCGGGCCGCGCCGCGCGTCAATGTAGCAGATCGGCCGCCGCGGCGATACCGCCGGCGCAAAGAACGCCAAGGCTGTCCAGCCGCTGCCGCCCCGTCGCTGCGGCACCGTCGCTGCGGCACCGTCGCTGCGGCACCGCGGCTTCGGCCCGCCGCCCGGCCGTGCAGCGCTGCCCCCCGCCCGAGAGGCCCGCCATGTCCGATTTCATCAAGCTCAAGAACTTCCCCTCCCGCCTTCTGGCCGAGCAGGCCATCGATCTGCTCGCCCAGCAGGGCATCGTCGCTTTCATCCAGGGCGAGGACGCCGGCATCGGCGGGCTCGTCGAGGGGGGCTGGGCCCAGGGCGTCAACCTGTGGGTGGCGTCCGATCGCGTCGAGGAAGCGCGCGAGATCATGACCGGCTTCTTCGACGGGGTCTGACGGCCGGATGGCGGGGTCCGGCGACCGGAGCGCCGCCTCGCTCCGCTCCGCGCCCGCGGTCAGGGCAGGAAGGCCTGCGTCTGCCGGAGCTTGCGCGGCAGATACTCCTCGATCACGTAGTTCAGGCCGTGCTTCGCCAGCGCCTGCTGCTCCGCGCGCACTCCCATCTTGATCATCTGCTGCAGCGCCGCCTGCCACGGCTTGTGGTGGATGATGAAGGGGTCGTTCTTGAGCGCGTCCCTGGCCCGCTTGATGTCCACCTCCTTGAGCGGATGGGTCGGCAGCTCGTAGTCGACGATGTCCTGCGGCGTGATGCCCAGGAAGCGCGCCTGCGGCACGCAGAAGAACTCGTTCAGATGGGCGGCGTTGCCGCTGCCCACCTTCAGCGTGCGGTAGATGTTGGAGAAGCCGTACGGATCGCCGTCGACGAACACGTAGACCGGCAGCTTCTTCTGGTCGGCCAGCCGCCGCACGAAGCGCCGGCAGGCCCGGGTCGGCACCCCGCCCAGCGACACCAGGATGCAATCGGCCTGCTTCCAGTAGTTGTGCTTGACCAGCCGCTGGAACATGCCGGCGGTCTCGATGCAGAGGATGAACTTGGCGCTGGTCTCGAATCCCAGGCTCTCGACGCTGATGGGGATCGAGTAGGCGCCGCTGCCGAACCGCGTGCAATCGATGCGCAGGCGCTCGCCGGTGTCCCGGTCGCGGTCGATCACGACCAGCCGCCCCGCCACCTCGCCGCCCTTCTCCTCGGGGATGAAGCCCAGCTGCTCGCGGTTGACCCCGAACAGGGCTTCCACGTCCTCCATCACCGCGTCCGACTCGGGCTGCTCTCCGAACCGCGCCTCCTGCCAGTTCTTGCTGACGTAGTACGCTTCCCTCTTGGTGGCGATGTCATCGGTCTCCACCAGTTCCTTGGACAGCGACATCATCTTGAGCGTCTGCGCGAACGTCTTGACCGTGGCGACCGTCAACGTCCGCTCCTTCAGCCGCCCCTTCAACTCCAGATAGCCGGTCTTGGGCAGGTAGCGCACGTTCTGCAGGCTGCGCAGCGGAAACTTGAGCGACGGCTTGCCGCCCTTCAGGATCATGCCCCGGATCTCCTGCGCCTGCCCCTGGATACGCCCGACGACCGGCCCGCCCGCTCGCCCCGCGCGATCCGCTCGCCCCGCGCCATCCGCGCCGGCCTTGCGTGCGGCGGCGGGGGCGCGCGCCGCGGCCGAGCCGCCTGCCGCCGCCGCCCGCGGTCTCTCGGTCGGCTGCCGTCCGGCGGCGAGCCGGCTCCCCGGCGCGGCCGGCCGGCCAGAAGCCGGCCCGCGCTTCGTTGCCTCCGTCTTCCCCCGCCTCGCCCCGGCCGGAGCCGCGCCGCCCCTGGCGCCCGCCGGCGAGGGTCGCGCCTCGTCCTTGCGCGGCGCGAGTTCGAGTTCGCCCTGCAGCGGTGAACGGCGAGGCGCGCGGCGCCCGCCGCTCCGGGCTGCATCCGGCTTGGCAGCCGGCTTGATCTTGCGGCTCGATTTCGGCATCCGTCGCTCCTCCGCTCCTCTCCTGGTCCTAATCCGTGCCGCGCGTGCTCGTGCCGCCCGTGCTCGTGCCGCGCGTGCCCGTGCCGCGCGTGTGCTGCCGGCCACAGGCGCTCGCAGCTGTGACCCCAGACGCTGGAAGCCGTGGCCCCGGACGTTGTTGCGATGATCTCCGTGGCTCGGGTAGCATTCCCGCACGGCGCGATCTCAGCACTCGATATGATCGTGGACTGCTTCGGGGCTATGCCCGCGATCGCATCCACCCAACTCTCTCGTTCGCTGGCTCTACAGGGCGTAGATCTCGCCGAACTTGCCGCGCAGGTAGCGCACGTACGGCGCGATGTCCAGCGGCGTTCCCGTCACCTCCCGGCAGAGCTCCGCCGCCCCCAGCAGGCGTCCGCGCGCGTGGATGTGCCTGCGCAGCCAGTCCAGCAAAGGTCGAAACTCGCCGCGCGCGATCAATCCGGGCAGATCGCCCAGGTCGGCGGCCGCCTGCTGGTGGAACTGCGCGGCGTAGATGTTGCCCAGCGTGTAGGTCGGGAAGTAGCCGAACAGGCCGAACGCCCAGTGGATGTCCTGCAGCACGCCGTGCGCATCGTCCGGAGGCGTCAAGCCCAGGTAGGCACGCATCTTCTCGTTCCAGAGCGCGGGCAGATCGCCCACGCCGATCTCGCCCGCGACCAGCGCGCGCTCCAGCTCCAGCCGCAGGATGATGTGCAGGTTGTACGTGATCTCGTCGGCCTCGATGCGGATCAAGGAAGGCTGCACGACGTTGACGGCTCGGTAGATGTCATCGACACCGGCGCCAGGCCCTGCCGTGCCCGCGCCGCCGAGCCGCTCCGGGAACAGCTCGCGCAGGCGGGGCAGGTAACGGATCCAGAACGCGCGGCTGCGGCCGACCATGTTCTCCCACAGGCGCGACTGCGATTCATGGATGCCCAGGCTGACCGCCTGGCACAGGGGCGTGCCCTCGTGCTCGGCCGGCAGGCCCTGCTCGTAGAGCCCGTGGCCTGCCTCGTGGATGGTGGCGTACAGGCCGACGCGCAGATCGCAGGGGTCGTAGTGCGTGGTCAGGCGCACGTCGCCGGGGCCGGCGTCTGTCGTGAACGGATGGGCCGAAGTGTCGAGGCGTCCGGCGGTGAAATCGAAGCCCAGGTCGGCCAGGACCTCCCGCCCGAACTGGTCCTGCCGGGCGAGATCGAATTGCTGCCGCAGCAGGTCGCTGCGGGGCGGTCCGGAAGCGGCGGCGATGGCCTCCAGCAGCGGCGTCACCTCGGCGCGCAGGCGGCTGAAGAGCTCGGCCAGCTCCTCGACCCGCGCGCCGGGCTCGTATTCGTCCAGCAGGGCATTGTACGGCTCGCCGGCGTGGCCGACCGCCGCGGCCTCGCGACGCCGCAGAACCACCAGCGTCTCCAGGTGGGGGGCGAACAGGCTCCATTCGCTGCGGCGGCGCGCGTCGGCCCAGGCCTGCTGGGCCAGCGAAGCCGCGCGCGCCAGCTCGGTGACCAGTTCGCGGGGCACCTTGACGGCGCGGTCGTGATCGCGCCGTGTCTCGCGCACCACGGCGGCGGCCGGCGGCGGCAACTCGCGCTGCGCCAGCTCGGCCAGCAGCCCGCCCAGGGCGGGATCGGTCAGGCGCTCGTGCGCCAGGCCGGCCAGGGCAGCCTGCTGGCGCGCTCTGGCTGGAACTCCGCGCGGCGGCAGGAAGGTCTCCTGGTCCCAGCCCAGCACGGCCGAGGCCGACGTCAGCGCGTGGATGTCGCGCAGGCGCTCCACGAGGCGGTCGAAGGCGTCTTCCATGTCGGATCTCCACGGCTCGACTCGCGGCGGCCGGAGGCGCGCCGCTAGATCTTGCGGCTGCGCTCCAGCGTGTCGGTGAGCGTCGCGATGATGCGCGCGCGCTCCTCGTCGCCCAGCGTCAGAATATCCCGCAGAGCGTCCCCGATGTGCGGGATGTACTTCTGGATGTAGCTCTGCTTCTTGAAGGCGTCGCGCGCGCGCACCTCGTGGCGGATGTGGCGCTGCAGGCGGCGTCCGGCCTCCTGCAGGGCCAGGCGGATCTCGCGCACGATCTCGGGGTAGTGCGCCACCGCCTCCTTGCTCTCCGAGGTGAACGGCACCCAGACCGAAGCGATGTGCGCCAGGATCACCAGCGGACCCTGCGGCAGCGCGCCGCGGCTCTGGGAAAGGCCGTAGGCGCGCCAGTTGCTGGACAGGATCGCCTTGTGGATGGCGCAGGCCGACGCCTGGTACAGCAGCGGCACCCGGTTGGCGAAGCGCAGCACCTGCGCCAGATCGTCGGCGGGCAGGCCGCCGCCGTAGGCCAGGCCGACCTCGATCTGGAAGGGATTGCCCCGGTAGACCGCGGGCGGCCTGGTCACGGCCGTGGTGAAGGCGGCGTCGAACCGCTGCTTCAGTCCGGCCAGCACCAGCGCCTCGCCGATCGGCGACAGGCAGTCGGTGGGCGGCGCCGGGATGCGGGTGGCGGCGATCGAGTCGAGCAGGCGCTGCACATCCTCCTGGCCCAGCGCGCGCGGGCGGCGCGTCGGCGGCAGTCCGGCCGCCTCCAGGACGGCGGCGGCCGCCTTCGGGCCCACGCGGCAGAACTCCTGGCGCAGGAAGAGGCTGAGGTTGCGGCTGCGCGTCTCCTTGAGCATGCGCAGCATCAACCCCAGCTCGACCCCGTGCGGGTGGGGCTGGATTTCGCGCGCCTCGACCGGCAGCGAGGCGGCGGCGCGCGGGTAGTGCGCGTTCTCGCCGCGCGGCGAGCGGTAGGTCAGCGTGACGTGGGGGTTGGCCACCGCCGTCTGCTGCAAGTAGTTGTCGACCGAGTGCTGCCCGCGCTTGTACGACCCGGTCAGCTCGATCTCCACGCGTGTCCCGTGCGGCGCGTCCCAGTCGACCTGCTCTTCGCGCAGCACCGCCGGCTCGTTCTTCTTCATGTCGAGCACGAGCTCGCAGCGGTGCGCCGGCTTGCCGGGGCCGGTCCGGCTGGTGATGACCACCGGTCTTCCCGTCGTCAGCTGGCCGTACATGCCGGCGGCCGAAATGCCGATCCCCTGCTGCCCGCGGCTCTGCTTGAGCGTGTGGAACTTGGACCCGTAGAGCAGCTTGCCGAAGATGCGGGGTATCTGCTCGCGCACGATGCCGGGCCCGTTGTCCTCGATGACGATGCGGTAGCGCTCTTCCTTGGTCAGCGGGCCCGCTTGCCGGCGGCGCCCGGCCGCGGGCAGGCGCTCGTCGTCGTCGGCCGTCAGCTCGAAGGAGCCGGCGCCGTTGCGCGCGCCGCTGCCGGCGCCGTTGCGCGCGCCGCCGCGGGCGCCGCTGCCGGCGCCGTCGTTGGCGCCGTTGCCCGCTCCGTCGCCGCCGGCCTCGCCCGCCACGGCGCCGTTGGCGGCGCCGTTGCCGTTGGCATCGCCCAGCGCCTGGATCTCCACGCGCACCTCGGGCAGGATGCCGGCCTCCTCGCAGGCGTCGAGCGAGTTGTCGACCGCCTCCTTGATCGTCGTCAGCAGGGCCTTGGCGGGGGAGTCGAAGCCGAGCAGATGCCGGTTCTTGGTGAAGAACTCGCTGATGGAGATCTCGCGCTGCTTGAGCGCGAGGCTCTGGGCGGTCGCGCGCCGGCCGTCGCCGGTGGGCTGCCGGGCAGCCGGGTTACGCCCCGGCCTGGCCGTGGGACCGGCCGCCTTGCCGCCCTTGGCCGCCGCGCGGCGGCTGGGCAGGGTGCGCTCCTTCGCTCTGGTCGCCATGGTAGCGGAGATTATGCCATGCAGGCACGCAGATCAACCTCATCGCGAGGCTCATCGCGAGGCTCATCGCTAGGCTCATCGCTAGGCTCATCGCGAGGCTCGGCGCGGCGCTCGCCCGCGCACCGCGCCCGCCCGCGCACCGCGCCCGCCCGCGCACCGCGCCCGCCGCGCCCTTGCCGGCGCGTTCACCTCGATCTACCTTGAATCCAGGCTCACGACCATCGAGGCGGTCGACAGCCGGCGGCGCGTGCCGGCCCACTCAGCCGGGCGATGCGTCGGCCAGGGACGGCGGGTTTCTCCGCGGCCTCATTCCGGCCAGCCCACTGCCCCGCGGCGACGGGATCCGTCTTGAACATCCTGCTGGTTTCCCCGCGCACTCCGGACACGTTCTGGAGCTTCAAGCACGCGTTGCCCTTTGTCTCGAAGCGGTCGGCAAATCCTCCGTTGGGGCTGCTCACGGTCGCGGCCATGCTGCCTCGGTCCTGGAACCTGCGCCTGGTGGATCTGGACATCGCGCGCCTGCGCGACGCGGCCATCCGCTGGGCCGACTGGGTCCTGGTCGGCGGGATGATCGTGCACGAGCCGTCGGTGCACGAGATCGCCGCGCGCTGCGCCGCGCTCGGCAAGCCGGTGCTGGCGGGCGGCCCGCTGTTCACGACCGGGCACGAGCGGTTTCCGGAGATCGAACACTTCGTGCTGGGCGAGGCCGAGGAGCTGATGCCGCAGGTGGTCGCCGACCTGGCGGCCGGCTGCGTGCGTCCCGTCTACCGCGCCGAACGTTTCCCCGCGCTCGCGCTGACCCCCATCCCGCGCTGGGACCTGATTCGCCCGCGCGATTATGCCTGCCTGTCGGTGCAGTTCTCGCGTGGCTGTCCCTACGACTGCGAGTTCTGCGACATCATCGTCATGAACGGCCGCGTGCCGCGCGTCAAGTCCACGGCGCAGATGATCGCGGAACTGGACGCCCTGGAAGCCCGCGGCTGGCGCGGATCGGTGTTCGTCGTGGACGACAACTTCATCGGCAACCGCCCGAAGGTGAAAGAGCTGCTGCGCGATCTCATTGCCTGGCGCCGGCGGGGACGGCGGCGGATGGAACTGCTCACCGAGGCGACGGTGAACCTGGCGGACGACGAGGAGCTGATGCGGTCGATGGTCGAAGCCGGCTTCCGCAAGGTGTTCCTGGGCATCGAGACGCCCGAGGCCGACAGCCTGGCCGAGTGCCGCAAGACGCAGAACGTGGGCCGCGATCTGGTCGCCGCGGTGCGCAAGATCCAGGTCTCGGGCCTGGAGGTCATGGGCGGCTTCATCGTGGGGTTCGACCACGACAAGCCGGATATCTTCGAGCGGCAGTTCGAATTCATCCAGAAGTCGGGGGTCGTGACCGCGATGGTGGGCCTGCTCACCGCGCTGCCGCAGACCCGGCTCTACCGGCGCCTCGCCGGCGAGCGGCGCCTGCTGGGCGAGTCGGCGGGCGACAACACCAGCGCCGTTCTGAATTTCGAGCCGAAGCTCGACCGCGAATACCTGCTGGCCGGCTATCGCCGCCTGATGCAGGGGTTGTACGAGCCGCGCACCTACTACCGCCGCGTGGCGACTTTCCTGGAGCACTACCGCCCGGGCGGCCCGCGCCCGCGCATCACGGCCGCCGAGATCGGCGCGGTGGTGAAGTCCTTCTGGCTGATGGGCGTCATCCACCGCGGCCGGCGGGCATACTGGCGTTTCCTCGTCTCCACGCTTGCGCGGCGCCCGGCGCACCTCGGCGCGGCGATCACCTTCGCGATCTACGGGCATCATTTCCGCACGGTGGCCAAGGGATTGTGACCGCTGGCGGCCGCCGCTCCCGACGCCGCGGCCCGCGAGCCGGCGGTTTCCGCGCGGCCCGCGCCGTCGACCGTCTGGGCCTAGCGGTAGCGCGCCTTGAGCGCGCCCCAGGAGGCGCTCTCCACCGGCACCAGGATCGGGCGGTCGCAGGCGATGCGCAGCGCGAACAGGCCGTCGAAGAAGAAGGTGGGCGGGCGCAGGCCGTCGACCGCCAGGTAGAACGTGGCGCGGCCGCCGGTGTCGTTCGTCACCGTCACGCTCTCGGATTCGCCGCCGGCGCCCGCGTCGGCGAACGCCAGGCAGACCGCCTGGGGGCCGCAGCCGTCGAACACCCAAAGCGCGGCGTCGAACACCTGATTGCTGACCGTGGCGGTGAAGGAGCCGGAATCAGGCACGTCGACGGCGAACCACGCCTCGCCGGCTTGCTCCAGGTAGGGGCTGCAGTCGTAGGCCTCGATGCGGTTGTCCTGTTCGAAGATCGTGCCGTCGATGTCGATGGGATCGTCGGCGCACAGCACCGCGGTCGCGGGGTCGGGCCCCGCGCACACCGACAGCGGTACACCGGCCGGCCGGGCACGCAGGCGCGCCGTGAACGGGCCGGCCGCGCCCTCGATCCCGTCGACGACCAGGAAGTACTCGCCCGGGTCCAGCGCCAGCGCGAATTCCATGTTGCCCGCCGCCAGGCAGGTCGCGGCATCGCAGGCGGCCAGCAGGAAGATGTCGAGGTCGGCGCTCAGCCCCCCCAGCACGGCGCGCAGCAGCAACGGCTCGCCGACCGACAGCCGGAAGATGGCCTCGCCGCCGGTCTCGTTCCAGGCCACGCAGGAGTAGCCGCTCGAGCCGTCGGGCACGCCGGTGGTGTCGCCGGCCAGCGTGGTGTCGCTGGCCGCGTGCAGCGCCACCAGGGGCGCCCCGGCGCAATCGAGCGCGCGCGCGGGCGGCCGTGGCCCCAGCCAGGCGGGACGGTCGCCCTTGAGCGTGGCGAAGGGCGAGGTCGCCGCCGCGGGCGCGGCACCGGCCGCAGCCAGGGCCGCGACCGCGAGCGACATGGCGCGCAGCGTGGCGCGCGTGCGCCGGGCGCGCTGCGGAAGGCCGGATGCGAACACGCGAACGCCTTTCTTCGCGGCGGGAAGCGGCGCGCGGCGTCCCGTCGGGACCTGCGGCCGCGCCGCGGCCGCGAGCGGTGATAACGGTGAGTATGCGCTCGATCCTGCCGGCGCGCAACCCGGCCGCCGCGACGGGGCCGCCGCGACGGGGCCGGCACGACGGGGCCGCCGCGACGGGGCCGCCGCGACTCGCGCGAGCCATGCGGTCCGGCGGGCGCTTTCGCCGGCTCGCCGCATCCATTATCATCGTGAGGATGCCTCGGGGCCGCCGCCGACCACCGCCGGCCGTGGCTCCCCCCGGCCGGCCCCCGTGCCTGCCCACTCCGTCCGGCCGCCAGACGGCCAGGAGACGCCATGGCGCCATCCCCGCCCCGCTCCGTCCGCCAGGCTGTCTGGCCCTGGGACGAGCCCCGCCGCGCCGCTGCGCGGGCGGGCCGCGGCGACGACGCCGCGGTCAGGCGCGCGGCCGCGCTGCAGACCATCGCCCTGGTCATCGGCGGCTCCCTGCTGTACCTGGTGCTGGGGCATCGCACGGCCGGACTGGTGGTGTGGGGGCTGGCGCTGGCGGGGCTGGCGCTGGCGCTCGTGTACCCGCCCGCGCACGAGCCGCTCTTGCGTCTGGGACGCGCGCTGGGGCGGCTGGCGGGACTGGCGCTGACCTGGGCGCTCCTGGCCCCGCTCTATTTCCTGGTCTTCACGCCCGCGGCCGTGATGCTGCGTTTGCTGCGGCGCGACCCGCTGCGCCGGCGGCCGGCGCCGCCGGGTCGCGGCTACTGGATCGCCCGACGCCGCCAGCCGCCGGCGGCCAGCTACGAGCGCCAGTTCCTGGTCGAGGAGAGGACGTGAACATCCTCGGCGTGTCGGCCTTCTACCACGACGCCGCCGCCTGCCTGGTGCAGGGCGGGCGGCCGATCGCCGCGGCGCACGAGGAGCGCTTCACCCGCCGCAAGCACGACGCCGGTTTTCCCGCGCGGGCCATCCGCTACTGTATGGCCGAGGGCGGCGTGGCGCCCGGCGGCCTGGACGCGGTGGTCTTCTACGACAAGCCGCTGACCAAGTTCAGCCGCATCCTCAAGACCTACTTCGGCGTCGCGCCGCGCGGTCTGCGGCAGTACCTGCTGGCGCTGCCGGTGTGGCTGCGCCAGAAGCTGTGGATCCCGGCGGAGATCGAGGCGGCGCTGCACGCCGCCGGCCTGCGGGTGCCGCCGCGGCTGTGGTTCGCCGAGCACCACCAGTCGCACGCGGCCAGCGCGTTCTACCCCAGCCCGTTCGACACCGCCGCCATCCTGACCCTGGACGGCGTGGGGGAGTGGGCCACGACGTCGATCGCGCACGGCCAGGGACATCGCATCCGTCTTTGCGAGGAGATCCACTTCCCGCACTCGCTGGGGCTGCTCTATTCGGCGTTCACGGCCCACGCCGGCTTCAAGGTCAACAGCGGCGAGTACAAGCTGATGGGCCTGGCGCCCTACGGCGAGCCGGTCTACGCCGATGCCATCCGCCGCGAACTGATCGACCTGCGCGACGACGGCTCCTTCCGTCTCAACCTCGACTACTTCGGCTATCTGGACGGGCTGACGATGACGAACGGCCGCTTCGCCCGGCTGTTCGGCGGCCCGCCGCGCGCGCCCGAGAGCGAGATCACGCGGCGCGAGATGGATCTGGCGCGCTCGATCCAGGAGGTGACCGAGGAGGTCGTGCTGGGGCTGGCGCGACGGGCGCACGCGATCACGGGGGAGAGGCGCCTCTGCCTGGCGGGCGGGGTGGCGCTCAACTGCGTGGCCAACGCGCGGCTGCTGCGGGAAGGGCCGTTCGCGGAGATCTGGATCCAGCCGGCTGCGGGCGACGCCGGCGGCGCGCTGGGGGCGGCGCTGCTGGGCTGGCATCAGATCATGGACCGGCCGCGCCAGGCGGACGGCCGAGACGACGCCATGCAGGGAGCCTACCTCGGTCCCGAGTTCGCCGACGACGAGATCGCGGCCTGGCTCGACGCCAAGGGCTACCCCTACCGGCGCCATCCCGGCATGGAGCTGGAGTACGAGGTGGCGCGCCTGATCGCGGAGCAGAAGGTGGTCGGCCTGCTGCAAGGGCGGATGGAGTTCGGGCCGCGCGCGCTGGGCAACCGCTCGATCGTCGGTGACGCGCGCTCGCCCCGCATGCAGTCGGTCATGAATCTGAAGATCAAGCACCGCGAATCGTTCCGGCCGTTCGCGCCGGCGGTGCTGGAAGAGCGGGCCGGCGAGTACTTCGAGCTGGACCGCCCCTCGCCCTACATGCTGCTGACGGCGCCGGTGCGCCGCGAGCGGCGCCTGCCGGCGCAGGGGGATGAGCGCGGCCTGCCCGTCACCGCCTGGGTCAACCGCGCCCGTTCCGATCTGCCCGCGATCACGCACGTCGACTGGTCGGCGCGCCTGCAGACGGTCTCGCGCCACACCAACCCGCGATTCCACGGCATCCTGCAGGCCTTCGAGGCGCTGACGGGCTGCGCCGTGATCATCAACACCTCGTTCAACGTGCGGGGCGAGCCGATCGTCTGCACCCCCGAAGACGCCTACCGCTGCTTCATGCGCACCGAGATGGACGCGCTGGCGATGGGCGACCTGGTGCTGCGCAAGGAAGCGCAGCCGCCCTGGCGCGAGAGCGGCGACTGGCGGCGCGAGCACGCTCTGGATTGACGGGCGCGGCGGGCCGCGGGCCGCGAGCGGCGAGCGGCGGCAGCGGCTGGCGGAAGGGAGCGAACCGATGCGCAAGCTGCGCCACCTGGGCGCCCTGCTGGCCGAGGTGTGGAGCTTCGCCCGCGAGAACAAGGCGTGGTGGCTGGTGCCGCTGGTGGTGGTGCTGCTGCTGCTGGGCGTGCTGATCTTCGCCGGCCAGACGGTCGCGCCCTTCATCTACACGCTGTTCTGAGCGGCGGCGCCGGGCGCCGTTGATACCTGTTGCCTACGATGGCACCGGTGCAGCGCCCGCCATGGCGTCCGTTGTTATTGTTTCCCGGCGACGTATGTGATACAATCCCACTGTT
>CAYWTR010000010.1:0-115471 GCA_964461255.1 uncultured Fibrobacteraceae bacterium
GTCGGCTGGGGTGTCCATGCCCGCCCTGGGGCAGGAAATGAGCCAAACACATTCTCAGCGGCACAACCAACACATTCTCAGCGGCACAACCCTCAAGCTCCCTTCGATTGGGGCGATAGAGATGGGAGCTGGCTCCGAAAGCACGTGCCAATGGCGCCTCCCACCGAAAGGTCTCACATGGGCAAGCGGATTCTCGTTGTCGACGACCAGCAGAACATAGCGCGCATCGTCAGCATGATGCTTGAGAACAAGGGCTACCAGACCATGTGGGCCGCTGACGGTGCCGAGGCGTTGCGCATGGCCAAGAGCGAAAAACCGGATCTGATCCTCCTCGACGTCATGCTGCCGAAGCTCGACGGCCTCAAGGTATGCCGGCTGTTGAAGTTTGACCCGCGGCATCGCCACATCGCCATCGTGCTGCTGACGGCCAAGGCCTCGCCCGGCGATAGAAATGCGGGACGCGAGGCCGGTGCCGACCACTACCTGGAGAAGCCTTTCCAGCCGGTGCAACTGCTCCAGGTCGTCGAACGCCTGCTCGAATGTCAGCCAGTCAAATAGCCTTCCGCGCTGATCTTAGCTGCCCGCGCCCCTGGGCCCGCAGCATCCATGGAGAATCTACCGCGGGAAGTCATCTGCCTGCCGGGGCGCGTGTTCTCGGAGCGAATCGATCGAAGTGCCGCACCGAGTCCGCCTCCATCCTCGCTGCTTGCAAGCGCCTGCCCTGATGCACCTTCCTCTTGCTCGTTGCGGTCATTCATGAGTTATGTGGGTCAGTGCGCGTTGTCGCCTTGATTGGCGGGAGCGGCCTGACGGATCCTGGTGGTTGGCATTCTCTCCCGGGCCGAGGTGCAGGGAACTGCTGCTTGCCAGCGCCGGCGGTGCAATCTATCGTGGTGCGGCCCTCGGCGGCGGCGGCGTGCGCGGCGCGCGTCCCGCGTCTGTGTCCAGGCTGGGAGTGGCTTGCTGATGAGCGATGTGCGTGAACCCGGGCCGCCGGCCAGGGATTCGATCCTGAGCTTGCGCGCCATAGGCAAGAGTTACGGCAGCGTCCGGGCCGTCGATGACGTTTCCCTGGAGATCCCGCGCGGCGCGATCTACGGTTTCCTGGGGCCCAACGGCGCTGGCAAGACCACAACCATCCGCATCATCATGAACATCATCCTGCCCGATACGGGCGAGGTGCTTTACGATGGACGCCCCCTGGGGCCGCGCTTGCGCGATCGCATCGGCTACCTGCCCGAGGAGCGCGGGTTGTACCGCAAGATGCGGTGCGGTGAGCTGCTGACCTTTTTCGGCGAACTCAAGTCGGTGCCGCGGCGCCGGGCGCGGGAGCGCGCGGCGGCGTGGTTGGAGAGGATGGAGCTGGGCGCCTGGCGAGAGCGCAAGGTTGATGAGCTGTCGAAGGGGATGCAGCAAAAGGTGCAGTTCGCCGCGACCTTCCTGCCGGAGCCCGACCTGGTGATCCTGGACGAACCTTTCAGCGGACTCGATCCGCTCAACATCGAGTTGCTGCGCACGGTCATTCTCGAGCAACGCCAGCAGGGACGCACCATCATCTTCTCGACCCATATGCTGGCCGAGGCCGAGAAGGTGTGCGACGCCATCTGTTTGATCGAGGGGGGCGAAAAGATACTCGACGGCACGCTGGAGCAGGTGCGGCAGGCCTTCCCCTTCAAGTCGGTGCGCCTGGCGTTCGAGGATGGCGGAGACCCGCCGCTCGACCTGCCGGGCGTGACGCGGCGCGTCTTCGAGGAGGGGACGTGGCGGTTGACGCTGGCGCCAGGCGCCGATCCGCAGGCGGTGCTGCGCCTTTGTCAGGCGCGGGGGGCGATCGCTCTCTTCGCGGCCAATCGCCCGACGCTGAGCGAGATCTTCTTGACCGCCGTGGGCCGGCGCCGCGAGTCCGCGGTGGCGGTCGGGGGGAGCGCGCGATGAAACTGATGGCGATCGTCCGGCGCGAGTACCTGGAGCGCGTGCGGTCCAAGAGCTTTCTGATCGGGCTGGTGCTCGGCCCCCTTTTCATGGGATTGGTGGTGGGATTGCCGGCCCTGCTGGTGGAATCGGGGATCGGCGAGCAGCGCACCGTCGGTGTGGTCGACGGCAGCGGACGCCATTTCGACGCGCTGCGCGACGGCTTGGCGCAACTGCAAGGAGATGCCGCCACGGGGCGGCGCGGCCGCGAGGAAGGGCGCTATAGCCTGTTGCCGGTGAGCCTAGAGGGACGAGGATTGGCGGAGGCAACCGAGGATCTCAAGCGCATGGTGCGCGAGGAATCGGTGCACGCCGGCGTGGTGATCGCGCCGGATTTCCTGGAATCGCGCAAGCTGACATACTACTCCAAGTCGGTCTCGGCGCTGGTGGCTCGCGACGACCTGCGGCCGCTCTTCAACCGCCTGTTGCGCGAGGCGCGTTTCGCCGCCGCCGGCGTTCCCGACACGCTGCATTCGTACCTGAACGCCGTGCCCGAGTGGGTGAACATCGCCGTAGGCGTCGAGGGGCGGGAGACCGAGACGGGAGAGGAATCGGCGTTCTTCATCGCCTTCGTGCTCATCATGTTCATCTACATCATGGTCCTGAGCTATGGCACACACACCTTGACGGCCGTGGTCGAGGAGAAGAGCAACCGCGTGTTCGAGGTGCTGCTGTCGAGCGTTTCGCCGGGCGCCCTGATGGCAGGGAAGGTGTTCGGCATCGGTCTGGCGGGGCTAACGCAGATGGGCATCTGGACAGCCGCCTTCTTCCTGCTGTCGCAGCGCGGGGTGACCTTCGGCGACTTCACGCTCGACACGTCGTTCCTGACGCCCCTGATGCTGGTCTCCTTCCTCGTCTTCTTCCTGCTCGGTTTCTTTCTCTACTCGCTGATGTTCGCTGGCGTGGGCGCCATGTGTTCGACGATCCAGGACTCACAGCAGTTCACGATGCCGTTGATGATGGGCTTGATCGTGCCCATGTTGCTGCTGATGCTGATCCTGCGGGCACCGTCCTCGACGCCGTCGGTGGTGCTCAGCCTCATCCCCCTGTTCGCCCCCGTGCTGATGTTCATGCGCGTCTGCGTGCAGACCCCGCCGCTGTGGCAGATAGGCGTATCCTGGCTGCTGTTGCTGCTGGCGATCTGGGTGGCGGCGCGTGTCGCCGGCAAGCTGTTCCGTCTGGGTGTTTTGATGTACGGCACCGCGCCGACCTGGGCCTCCCTGGTCAGAGCGCTGCGCCAGCCGTCCTGAAAGGATCTCGGGCGCGCGGGACGGCCGGCTGTATGTGGACGGGCCTACCTGTCTTGACACCCCAGAGGCCGGGTATAAGTTGGGAGACGCGGCCGTGCGACGCGGTCGCGCTGCGGGGGCCGGAACATGGCGGAGTCAAGACGATTCGAAGCGCTGGACGCGAGGCGCGCGGCCCTGATGGCCGGCGGCGGCGCCGAGCGGACCGCGCGCCAACACGCGCAAGGCAAGCTGACGGCCCGCGAGCGGCTCGATCTGCTCTTCGATCCCGACACGTTCGTGGAATTCGGCCTTTGGGTCGAACACCGCTGTGACCAGCTGGCGGGTCGCGAGTTCCCGGCCGACGGAGTGGTGACCGGCAAGGGCGAGGTGATGGGCCGTTCGGTCTTCGCCTTCTCCCAGGACTTCACGGTCGGCGGCGGCGCGGTGGGCGAGCGGCACGCGGCCAAGATCGTCGAGATGCTCGCCACCGCCTTGAAATGCGGCGTGCCCGTGGTCGGGTTCAACGACGGCGGCGGCGCGCGCATCCAGGAGGGGGTCAACGCCCTTTCCGCCTACGGCAAGATCTTCTACCACAACACGCTGCTGTCGGGTGTCGTGCCGCAGATCTCGGTCGTGGCAGGGCCGTGCGCCGGCGGCGCGGCCTACTCCCCGGCCTTGACCGACTTCGTCATCATGGTCGATGGGACCGCGCACATGTTCATCGCCGGCCCCGAGGTCATCCGGGCGGCCACCGGCGAGGTCATCGGCACCGAGGAACTGGGCGGCGCCATGGCTCACGCCGCCATCGCCGGCAACATCCACTTCGTGGCGCGCAATGAACGCGAGGCCGTCGATTACGTCAAGGCGTTGCTGTCCTTCCTCCCGCAGAACAACATGCAGTCGGCTCCCGAGCGTCCCTTCGCAGGCGAGGTCGTCGATGACGAGGAAATGGACAGCATCATCCCCGAGGACCACCGGCAGGCCTACGACGTCAAGGATGTCATCGGCAGGCTGGTCGACGACGGGGAATTCCTGGAAGTGCAGCGCGAATTCGCGCCGAACCTCGTGGTCGGCTTCGGCCGCCTGGGCGGGTCGGTGGTCGGCCTGGTGGCCAACCAGCCGCTGGTGCTGGCCGGCGTGCTCGACATCAACGCCGCCGACAAGGGGTCGCGCTTCATTCGGACCTGCAACGTCTACAACATCCCCCTGGTCACGCTGGTCGACGTGCCCGGTTTCCTGCCGGGGGTGGCGCAGGAGCACGGCGGCATCATCCGGCACGGCGCGAAGATGCTCTTCTCGTACTCGGCCGCCACCGTGCCCAAACTAACCGTGATCATGCGCAAAGCCTACGGCGGCGCCTTCCTGGCCATGTGTTCCAAGGACGTCGGCGCCGAAAGCGTGCTGGCCTGGCCCACCGCCGAAATCGCCGTGATGGGGCCCGAGGGGGCGGCCAAGGTGCTCTACAAGAAGGAGCTGCAGCAGGCCACCGATCCGCAGGCGCTCTTGCGGGAGAAGATCGCCGAATACCGGCAGGCGCACGCCAATCCCTTCCGGGCGGCGGGCGCGCTGCATCTGGATGACATCATCCGGCCGTCCTGGACGCGCCGTTTGCTGATCGAGCGTCTCGGCCTGCTGCGATCGAAACGCGATCTGCGGCCGCAGAAGAAACACGGGAACATCCCGCTATGAACGGCGCGCCGTCGCCCTGGACCATCGCCGGGCTGGCCTTCGCCATGGTTTTCGCGGCACTGGGCGTGGTGTCGCTCCTGCTGTTTGGGCTGCGCGCGATCGCGCGGCGGTCGGCGGCGCGGCAGGAGGCGGCGTCCGCGATCGCCGGCGCCGGCGCGCGGCCGGAGCTGGTGGTCACGGATGAGCTGCTGGCCGTGCTGGCGGCGGCGGCGCACGCGGCGCTGGGCGCTCCGGTGCGCGTGCGCCGCGTGCATGTCCACCGCGAACAGCAAGAGGACGCCTGGCTGCGCGCCGGGCGTATGGACATCATGATCTCTCACCGGGTGGGTCCGCCGCGATGAAGAAGCTTCGCATCACCGTCAACGGCAAAGTGTACGAGGTCGTTGTCCAGGTGCTCGAGGACGACGAACAGCGCGTGCCGGGGGCGAACCTGGGCTCCGTGTTGGCGACGCGTGCGGCTTCGCCGGCGGCCGGTGGCGCGCCGCTGCCGCCCGCGGCCGCTCCGGCCGGCGCGCCGCCGGCTTCGGCGCCGCGCGTCGCGCCCGATCCCAACCTCATCGCCGCGCCGCTGGCCGGCACCGTGCAAAAGGTGTTCGTCGAGGCAGGCGCGGCCGTGGAGGCGAAAACCCCGGTCATACTGCTCGACGCCATGAAGATGGACACCTACATCTACGCGCCGCGCAACGGCCAGGTCGCCGAGGTGTGCGTCAAGCCGGGCGAGACGGTCCAGGTCGGCACGCCGCTCGTGCGCTACCGCGCGGAGGCTTGAGGTGGCCGAGCTGTGGCTGTCGACCGGGTTGGCCAACCTGACCTGGCGCGAGCTGACCATGCTGGCGGTGGCCGGCCTGCTGCTGTACCTGGCGATCGCCCGGCGCTTCGAACCGCTGCTGCTGGTGCCGATCGGCTTCGGCGCCCTGATGGCCAATCTGCCGCTGGCGGGTCTGATGAACGAGCCGCACGGCGGCGAGGCGGGGGGCCTGTTCCACTACCTCTTCTACGGCCTGCGTCTGGAGATCTTCCCGCCGTTGATCTTCCTCGGCCTGGGAGCGCTGACCGATTTCGGGCCGCTGATGTCGAATCCGAAGACCCTCTTCCTCGGCGCGGCCGCCCAGTTCGGCGTCTTCGGCACCTTCCTGGCCGCCGGGCTGCTGGGCTTCACTCCCCAGGAAGCGGCCTCGATCGGCATCATCGGCGGCGCCGACGGCCCCACCTCCATCTACCTCAGCATGAAACTGGCGCCGCATCTGCTGGGAGCCATCGCCGTCTCGGCCTACTCCTACATGGCGCTGGTGCCGCTGATCCAGCCGCCGATCATGCGCGCCCTGACCACGCGCCGCGAACGCGCCATCCGCATGGCTCCGGGCCCCGAAATCCCGCGCTGGATAAGGGTGCTGTTTCCGATCGGCGTGACGGTGATCGCGCCGCTGATCGGCCTGCTCATGTTCGGCAATCTGCTGCGTGAGTGCGGAGTCACCGAGCGTCTCAACCGCTCCGCCCAGAACGAACTGATCAACCTGATCACGATCCTGCTCGGCCTGTGCGTGGGGGTGACGATGTCCGGCGAGACATTCCTGCGCGCCGCGACGCTCAAGATCCTCTTTCTCGGATGTGCGGCCTTCGCTCTGGCCACGGCGGGTGGCGTGCTGCTGGGCAAGCTGATGGCCAGGCTGCCCGGCGGGCCTGTCAACCCGTTGATCGGCGCCGCAGGCGTCTCAGCCGTGCCGATGGCGGCCCGGGTGGCGCACAACGTGGCGCAGGAAACCGATCCCGACAACTACCTGCTCATGCACGCCATGGGACCCAACGTGGCCGGGGTGCTCGGCAGCGCGGTTGCGGCCGGCGCGCTCCTGGCGCTGCTGCGATGAGCGGACCACTGCGGGCGCCGCGCGCCGCCCGTCGGATTCCTTGGCGTCGCCGACCCCTCGATGAGCGTCTGTCCAGGCAGTCAGAAGCCAGATAAATCTGATATATCAAGATTTTGTCAATTATTTATCCATTACATTCTCCACAGGACGCCCTGGTTTTCTAAAATTATCCTTGACATATTTTGGACATTGATTTAGATACTCAGCCATGAGCAAGCTGGACAACAGCGGGCAGACCGAGCCCAAGCATCCAATCAGCGTGGTCGCACGCCGCACGGGAATTCCCCTGGATGTGCTGCGGGCCTGGGAGCGTCGTTATCAGGCGGTCGTGCCGTCGCGGTCGCCCACGGGCAGGCGCCTGTATACCGACATGGACGTCGCGCGCCTGCAGCTCATGAAGCGGATCGTCGACGGAGGCCGTCGCATCAGTGATGTAGCCGCTCTGGGACTGGCTGACCTGACCGAGCTCGCGCACGAGGACGAGGCGGCGCTGGCCGCCGCGCCCCAGCCGCGTCGCCCATTGCAGAACTGGGGTGGCAGCGACGCCGACGCGGAGGAGTTGCTGGCCGAGCTGATCGCCGCCGTGGAGGAGCTGGATAGGCGCCGGCTGGAGCGCGCTCTGGCCGGAGCTTCGGTGGCGCTGAGCGGTCCTCGCCTGCGCGGTCAGGTGATCGTGCCGTTGCTGCAGGCCATCGGCGACCGCTGGCGCGAGGGTTCGCTGCGGGTGATCCACGAGCACCTGGCGTCGGCGGTCGTGCGCAGCTACCTGGGCACGCTGCGGGGCTCGCCGAGCCGCCCGGGGGCTCCCCGCATCATCGTCACCACGCCCGCCGGGCAGATCCATGAGTTGGGCGCTCTGCTCGCCGCCGCCGCCGCCGGCGAGGAGGGTTGGGAGGTGTCCTACCTCGGTCCCAATCTGCCGGCCGAGGAAATCGCCGCGGCGGTGCGGCAGGAGGCGGCGCGCGCGGTCGCGTTGAGCATCGTGCACCCGGCCCGCGATCCCTTGCTGGGGGAGGAGCTGCGCCGCCTGCGCGCGCTGCTGGGCCCGGGCTACCCGCTGCTGGTCGGTGGACAGGCCGCGGCCAGCTACGGCGCGGTGCTCGAGGAGATCGGCGCGCAGCCCGTCGGCGACCTGAGCGAGCTGCCGCTGCGACTGCGCAAGCTGCTTTCCTGAGCGATTCCGCTTTCGTCCTGGCTTGCCCGCGCAGCGTGCGTTGGAGCCGCAAGGAGCGCTGTGCCGCGTCGCACGGTCCTGGCCTGGTGCCTCTACGATTGGGCCAACTCGGCCTTCGCCACCACGGTGATGGCGGCTTTCTTTCCGCCATATTTCCGCGCCTTGGCGCTCGCCGCCGGCCTGCCGGCGCACGCCGCCACCGCGGCCTGGGGCTACGTCACCGCCGCAGCGCTGCTTCTGAGCGCGATGCTGGCGCCCTGGCTCGGGGCGATCGCCGACCACACCGGCGGCCGCAAACGCTATCTCGCCGTCGGCGCGGGCCTCGGGGTGGCGGCCACGGCCGCCTTCGCCCTGATTCGGGAAGGGCAGTGGGCGCTGGCCGCGGCGCTATTCGTCGCCGCCAGCCTGGGCTTCAACGGGGCCAACATCTTCTACGAAGCGTTGTTGCCGTTCGTGGCGCGCGGCGCCGCCGACATCGACCGTGTGTCGAGCCGAGGCTACGCTCTGGGCTATGTCGGCGGCGGACTGTTGCTGGCCGTGCATGCCCTTTGGGTCATGGCTCCCGAACGTTTCGGCTTCAGCGGCGTCGGCCAGGCGACGCGCGTGGCCTTCCTGACCGTGGCGGCCTGGTGGGCCGTGTTCAGCCTGCCGCTGCTGCTGCGGGTGCCCGAGCCGCCCGGCGCGTCGGGGCGCGGCGAGGCGGGCGCCGCATCGGTGCGCGCGGCGGTGCGCGCCGGCGGCCGGCGTCTGCTCGCCACGCTGCGCGAGGTGCGGCGCCACCGGCAGCTGGCGCTGTTCCTGGGCGCCTTCTGGCTCTACAACGACGGCATCGGCACGATCATCAAGATGGCCACTGCCTACGGCGACGAGCTCGGCATCGGTCTGCCCGACATGATCAAGGCGCTGGTGATCACGCAATTCGTGGGCATCCCCTGCACCCTGCTGTGCGGGCGGCTCGCGGGCAGGATCGGCGCCAAGCGCACGGTGCTGCTGACCTTGGCCGTCTACGTCCTGATCTGCACCGGGGGATTCTTGATGCGCACCGCCGGACATTTCTACCTGCTGGCCGGGGCGGTGGGGTTGGTGCAGGGAGGCAGCCAGGCGCTCAGCCGCTCGCTGTTCGGGGTGATGACTCCGCGCCACCGGGCAGCCGAATTCTTCGGCTTCTTCGGGTTGAGCGCCCGCTTCGCCGGCATCGCGGGGCCGCTCCTGTTCGGCCTGGCGAGCCAGCTGACGGGCGGCGGACGCGCCGGCATCCTGGTGTTGATCGTCTTCTTCGTCGCCGGAGCGCTCATGCTGGCGCGCGTGGATGTGGCGGCGGGCGAGCGCGCGGCGCGCGCGGAGGAGATGGCTTTCAACCGCTGAACGAAAGCTCGTCGGGCAACTCGTTGATGTCGTCGTCAGCGCGCGGGAAGTGCGCCCGCAGCCGCTCGCCGATCAGGGAGATGCCTTCGGTCAGGCCGTCGACGAAATCGCCGGCGGCGAAGCGGGCCGACAGCAGCCCGGCGACGCCTCGCCAGAATTCCTCGCCGACGTGCCGGTGCAATTCCTCGTCGCCGACGACCGCGAAGCAGTGCGAGCGCGTCGCCAGGTAGATCAGGACGCCATTGCGCTCGGCGGTGCGGTGCATGCCCAGGCGGGCGAAGAGTTCGCGCGCCCGCCCGTAGGGATCGCCGCCGGCGGCGCCGCGGCGAGGCACGTCGCGTTCCAGGTGCAGGCGGATCTCGCCGCTGGTGCGGCGTTCGGCGGCGGCGATTGCGGCCTCGAGGCGTCGGCGCTCCTCGAGGTTGAAGAACCTGCGCGGTATGTCGCTGCGCAGTCCCTGAGCGCCGGGCATCTCTCACCACCTGCCGCTGGCGCCGCCGCCGCCGGAAAAACCTCCGCCGCCCCTGAAGCCGCCGCCCAGCCCGCCGCCGGTCCAGCCGCTCCCCCGGCGTCCGCCGCCGAGCGAGGAGGCGATGATCAGCGGCCCGAGCCAGCGCGAACGGCCGCGGCCGCCCGCCAGCAACAGGAATACCAACAGCGGCAGAAGCAGGGCCAGCGGCGTGCCGTCGTCGTCTTGGCCGCGCGGGACCGGCGCGCCCCCGCGCGCCAGCGGATCCTCCGGCGCGACGGCGCGAGCGACCTCCTGCATGACATAGAGAAAGCGCGCGGACGCCGGCTCGCGCGGCAGCCTGTACATGCCGTCCAGGATCCGGTTGGCAATGGCGTCGGGGAGATTCTCCTCCAGGCCGTAGCCCACCTCCAGCCGCGCCTCCCGCTGCTGAGGAAAGACCGCCAGCAGCACGCCGCGGTCCTCGCCGCGTTTGCCGATGCCCCAGTGCTCGTACAGGCGGTTGACGTGATCCGCCAGCTCGCCCGCGTGGGGAGGCAACGCCGCGATCAGGAACTGGATCCCGGTGCGCTGTTCGAAGCCGGCCAGCAGCCCGGCCAGCCGCGCCGCCTCGGCGCGGCCCACCAGACCGGCCTCGTCGTGGAAATGCCGGGTCGGAGGGGGCGGCAGATCGCGATCGGGCCCGGCGGCGCCCGCGCCGCCGGCGGCCGCCGCCAGGCAGCCCAGCAACGCCAACCACACACTCGCTCGCGCCCGTGCCGGCATGCCGCGGCTTCTTCTCCCGGTCCTGCTCAGAACTGCACCCGCGGCGCTGCCGCCGCGCCTTCGGCGGCTTCGAAGTAGGCCTTCTTGTCGAATCCGAACATGCCGGCCACGACCGTCGCCGGGAAGCGGCGGATGGAGGTGTTGTAGCTCTGCGCCTGCTCGTTGAAGCGGCGACGCTCGACGGCGATGCGATTCTCGGTCCCCTCGAGCTGGGCCTGCAGGTCCAGGAAGTTCTGGTTGGCCTTCAGGTCGGGATAGCGCTCGACGACCACCATCAGCCGGGCCAGCGCCGATCCCAATTCGTTTTGGGCGGCCTGGAAGCGCTGCATCAGCTGGGGATCGGCAAGCGTCTCGGGCGTGAGCTGGGCCTGGACCTGGGTCGCCTCGGCCCGCGCCTTGATGACCGCCTCCAGCGTCTCACGTTCGTGGGCGGCGTAGCCGCGCACGGTCTCGACAAGGTTGGGGATCAGATCGGCCCGTCGCTGGTAGACGTTCTCGACGTTGCCCCACTGGCTGTCCACGCCTTCCTGCAGGCCGACCAGCCGGTTGTACTGCCCCACCAGGGACAAGGCGAACACGGCGATCACGCCGAGGACGATCAGGATCGGGATCAGCTTCTTCATGCGCCACCTCCGGTTCGCGGCGCGCGCCGCGCCGCACTCTACACCCGGGCGCCGGCCCCTATTCGGTCTGCCCGGCGCCCTGGTCGTGCCACTATTCCTCCACGGCCAGCTGGAACGTGTCGCCGGGCTGGAGCGCATCGACGACGTGCATGCCGCGCACGACCTCCCCGGCCAGCGTGTAACGCCCGTTCAGGTGGGGCTGCGGCGACTGGCAGACGAAGAACTGGCTGCCGCCCGTATCCTTGCCGGAATGGGCGATCCCGACCGCGCCGCGCGTGAACGGGCGCCGGCTGTACTCGCAGCGCAAGGTCCAGCCCGGCCCGCCCCAGCCGTCCCCCCGCGGATCTCCACCCTGCACGACGAAGTCGGGCACCACCCGGTGGAACGTGAGCCCGTCGTAGAAACCGGCCCGCGCCAGGGAGACCAGGGCGGCGGCGGTGTTCGGCGCGACGCGGCCGTCGAGGGCGATCACGAACTCGCCGCGCGGTGTGCGGCAGCGAAGGCGCGGCGCGTCGTGCGGCAGTGTCAACGGCGGCTGGCGCGGATCTCGCGCCGCCCTCGGCAGGGTCGCCAGCAGGCTGGCCTCGCTCGGGATCGACGCCGCGGGCAGCAGGGAACCGGCGAGCGCCGCGGCTCGGCCCAGCCGCCGCAACCTGGCGTCGGGTGCGTCGAAGGCCTGAGTGAGCGTCTGCGCCACCATCTCCCGCAGCGCCGGCGGCACCGCCGTGCTGTCGCGGACCGCCGCGGCCAGCCCCTCCAGGGCGCTGATCCGCAGATCGTCCGCCCCCTCGCGCAACTGCGTCGCGCGCGCGAAGGCCTCGCAGAGCGCCGCCACCGCGCCGGGCGAGGGCAACTGGCCCAGCAAGCCGCACGCGGTCGCCGCGACCGCAAAATCGTCATCCCGCGACGCCTGTTGGAGCAACCGTTCCAGTTCAGGGCGCATGGCCGCGGCCAGCGTCGAATCCTCCGCGGCGCCGGCGCGCGACCACAACTCGCCCGCCGCGGCCAGCGCCGCCTCGCGCACCAGGGGGGGCCGGTCTGCAGCGGCGGCCACCGCCGCCAGCCGCGGCAGTTCGGCGGGTCCGCCGGCGCGTCCCCACGCCGCCAGCGCCCCGGCCGCCAGGCGCGGATCGGGATCGTCCAGGAACACCGCCAGCCGCGGCAGGCCGCCGGCGCCCCGCAGGGCGGCGTGGGCGACGATGGCGGCGGCGCGAGCCGCCGGCTCCGGCACCGCCAGACGCGATTCGGCGGCGCGAGCCAGGCGGATGCGCCAGACCGGCAGAAGGCTCTCGCGGATCGCCGCCTCCGGCGCGGCCGGCAGACCCTCGACCAGCGCGGCCATCGCGTCCAGGTGCGTCCGCGCGACCGCCGAGTCGCGGTCCCGGCTGCCGGCGGCCAGCAGGGCGGCGGTGCGAGCCAGCTCGGGATCGGCGGGCGGGGGCGGGCCGCCTCTGAGCAACCCGTTGGCCACTCGCGCCAGCGCCCGCGCCAGGGCGATGCGCGCGCGCGCCTGCGCGGCCGGAGAGAGGTTGGGTTCGTGCTCGCCGCTCTCCAGCAGGGCCGCCAGGGCACCATCGCTGCGCTGCTGGCCGAGGGCGCGCAAGGCGTGCACCCTGACCTGGATGTCGCGCGCGTGCGCGAGGGGCGTCAGCAGCGGCACCAGGGTCGAGTCGGGAAGTTTCTCCGCGCAACGCAGAACGCGCCATTGAACCTCGTGCTCGGCGCGACGCAGTCCGATCTGGATCGCGGCCAGCAGCGAGTCGCGCGGCACGCCCGCCGCCTGGTCTCGCAGTGCGTCCCAGGCGGCAGCGGCCAGGCTGGCGTTGCCGCGGCGGGCCGGTTCGAGCAGGCCGGCGCCGTCGTTGGGCACGTGGGCCAGCGCTTCCAGGGCGGCCAGCCGCAGGCCGCGGTCTCCCGCCAGCGCGGCGGCGGCCAGCGGCCCGGCCGCGGCGGGCGAGCCCAGGCGGCCCAGGGCCGTCGCGGCCTCTTCCCTGACGCTCGCGCTGCGGTCGGAGAGGCTGCGCACGAGTTCGGGCAGCAGTTCGTCACGCCCGATAAGGCCGGCCGCGCGCAGCGCGGCGCGCCGCACGTGAGCATCGCGCGACGCCAGCAGGGAAGCCAGGGAATCCGGATCGGCCAGACGCTGGTCCTCCCAGCGCGCCAACGTCTGCAACGCCTCCTGCCGCTGGGGCGGCGGCGCACAGCCGGCAAGCGCCGCGGCGAGCAAGAGCAGCCCGCACGGTCGCAGCAGACCGCAGGTCGTCCGGAAGCGCAATCGGCGACGCGGCATGCGATTCCTCCTCGATCACGGCGTCACTCGGCAGAACCGTCGCCAGACCCGGCGCCGCGCCCGAGCGCTGGCGCGCCGCGGTTGTCGGACCTTAGCATCGGGCGCGCCGGGTGTCCATGCCACCGGCGGCCGCCGGCAGGGCGCGCGCCGCCGCCGGCTGCTTTGACCGGAAGGGGTGGGAGACTTAAGATGAGGCCGGGCCAGACAGCGGGGCGCCCGTGGCGGGCGTCGCGTCACCCCGTCTGGCCGCGGAGGCGCGTCATGCGGACCGCGATCCTGGGCGCCACCGGTCTGGTCGGTAGGGCGATGCTCGCCCTGCTGGCGACGCGCCCCTGGTGCGAGGGGCCGCCGCGGCTGCTGGCGGGACCGCGGTCGGCCGGCTCCGTCCTTCCGTTCCGGGGGCGCTCGCTGCCTGTGCGCGCCGCGGGCGGCGAGGACGACTTCGCCGGCGTCGACCTGGCTCTCTTCAGCGCCGGCGCTGCCGCCAGCCGTCAGCACGCTCCGCGCGCCGTGGCGGCCGGCGTCCAGGTCATCGACAATTCCTCGGCCTACCGTCTGGAACCGGACGCGCCGCTGGTCGTGCCCGAGATCAACGGCGATCTGCTGGCGCGGGACGGCGCGGCGCGCACGACGGGGCGCGTGATCGCGAACCCGAACTGCTCGACCATCCAGGTGGCGCTGGCGGTGGCGCCGCTGGCGCGGTCGTTCGGGCTGCGCGAAGTCCACGTCACGACCTTGCAGGCGGTGTCGGGCGCCGGGCGCAGGGGGGTCGACGCGCTGGCGGAGGAGCTGGCGCGGGACCCCGATCCGCGCGGCCGGCTTCGCGACGGCGATCTGGAGCCGCCGGCAGGGGAGCAGCCGCTGGCGGGTATCTTCGCCCGCCCGATCGCCGGCAACGTCGTGCCGCAGATCGGCGCCGCCCTGCCCGACGGCTCCTTCGAGGAAGAGGCCAAGGTCGAGCGCGAGCTGCGCAGGATCCTCGACCTGCCCGGCCTGGCGGTCACCTGCACGGCGACCCGGGTCCCGGTCTGGAACGGCCACAGCGCGGCCGTGAGGGTCGTGCTCGCGCGTCGGGTCGCCCCGGAGCAGGCGGCGGCGGTCATGGCCTCGTGGCCGGGGCTGTGCGTCGAATCGTCGCCGCACGCCTACCACACGCCCGCCGGCGTCAGCGGCGACGGCGCGGTGCATGTCGGCCGGCTGCGCGGCGACCGATCGCGGGGCGATTCCCTGCTGATGTGGGTGGTGGCGGACAACTTGCTCAAGGGCGCGGCGCTCAACGCGGTGCAGATAGCCGACCGGCTCGCCGGGGACGCCGCGGCGCGGCCGTGAGCGGGCGGCTTTCCCGTCGCGGCTGGCATCCCGCCGTCGTGCTCGGCGCCGCCGCGCCGGCCCTGGCGATCTGCTTTCTGGCGCCCCCGTGGGCCCTGGCGGCTCTGCTGGCGGTCCTTGCCTGGGGGCTGGCGAGGCGTGGGACGGCCCCGGCCGCCGCGGCGGCGTCGCTGCGCCCCTGGCTGCCGATCGCGCTGCTGGTCCTGGCCCTGCACACGGTCACGACGGTGTCGGCCGCTCCGCTGTGGCATCCTTCATGGGCCGGACTGGCGCGGGGCGCGACCGTCCTGGCGCGCGTCGCGGCCTCGATCGGCTGCCTGCTGCTGCTGCGGCGCTTGCTGCCGCTGGACCGGCTGCTGGCGGCGGTGGGGTGGTGGACCAGGCGTCCCGCCGACGGCGCGGCGCCAGTGGCGCTGGCGCTGATCGTGGCGCTGGGCGCCGCGCCGGCGGTCGTGCGCGAGGGACGCCGTCTGGAAGCGATGGTGCGCTTGCGGCGCGGGCGCGGCCCGGCGCCGCGGCCCTGGCGGGCGGCATGGGAGCGCGTCCAGCTGCTGCCGCCTCTGCTGGAGACGCTGTTCAGGCGGGCCGAGACCCTGCCGCTGGCGCTGGGGGGGCGATGGACCGGCCCCGATAGGCTGCCGCGACCGCCGCTCCGGCAGCTGGCGGCGCTGGCGGTCTGGACGGCCGCGGCGGCGGCGCTGGCGCTGGCCCGCTGAGCGGAGCTCGAGGAGGTGTCGGCGTGGAGTCAGGGGACGATCAGGGCGATGGCGGCGGCGGCGCTGTCCGGCTGTGCCTGGTCCTGGCTTACGACGGCACCGGCTTTCACGGCTGGCAGGAGCAGCCGGGCCTGCGCACCGTCCAGGGCGAATTGCGCCAGCGGCTGGCCAGGCTGCTGGCGAGACCGGTCGCGGTCGCGGGGGCCGGCCGGACGGACGCCGGCGTGCACGCGCGCGGGCAGGTCGCCAGCCTGGGCGTGCGCGATGCGCTGGAGGCGGAGCGAATCTGCTGCCGCCTGGCGCGGCTCTGCCCGCCCGATCTGCAGGTCGTGGACGCCCGCAGGGTCGCGCCGCAATTCCATGCCCGTTTCTCGGCCATCGCCCGCCGGTACAGCTACCATCTGCTCTGGCGGCCCGACGTGTTCCGGGCGCGGACCGCGCTGCCGGTCGGCACGGAGCTCGACCGCGAGGCCATGGACCAGGCCGCGGCGCATTTTCTGGGAACCCGAGACTTCGCCGGTTTTTGCAAGCAGGGTTCGCTGCATGAGGGGGATGGCAACGTCTGCCGCGTCGACCTTTGCCGCTTTGAGTACAGCGGCGAAGGAGCTATCCTCCACATCCAGGCGGACCGCTTCCTTCACAACATGGTGAGGATCGTGGCCGGCACGCTGCTCGAGACGGGCCGCGGACTGCGGCGGCCGGCGGACATGCCGGCTCTGCTGGCGGCGCGCGACCGGCGACTGACGGGACGCACGCTGCCGCCGCACGCCCTGTTCCTGGAGCAGGTCCACTACCCCGTGGAACTGCTCGCTCCGCAAGACCGCGGCACCGCGCCCGGCGCAGGCGCCGCGGAGGCCGCACGGGAGGACGCATGAAGATCTTCATCGACACGGCGAATCTGGACGACATCCGCGAGGCCAAGGCGATGGGGGTGCTCGACGGCGTGACCACCAACCCCACGCTGCTGGCCCAGGCGGGGCGGCGCGACACCGATGCGCTGCTCAGGGAGATCTGCGACCTGGTGCAGGGACCGGTCAGCGGCGAGGTCACCGCCCTCGACGCCGCGGGCATGATCGCCGAGGGCAAACGGCTGGCGGCGCTGAGCGAGCACATGGTGGTCAAGATCCCCGCCACCGTCGCCGGCCTGCAGGCCACCAAGGCGCTGGCGGCGGCCGGCATCCCGGTCAACTGCACGCTCTGTTTCTCGGCCTCGCAGGCGCTGCTGGTCGCCAAGGCGGGGGCGGCCTACGTCTCGCCCTTCGTGGGGCGGCTGGACGACATCAGCGAGGACGGCATGGGGCTGATCGAGGACATCGTGCAGATCTACGAGAACTACGATCTGGCGACGGAGGTGCTGGTGGCCAGCGTCCGGCATCCGCGCCACGTCGTCGAGTCGGCGCTGCTCGGCGCGCACGTGGTGACGATCCCGCCGAAGGTGATCCGGCAGCTGATGGCGCATCCGCTGACCGACCGCGGGCTGGACGCGTTCCTGGCCGACTGGCGCAAGCTGCAGGGGGAAGAGTCATGAGAAGCGGGAGACCGCCGCTGTGGACCGGGCTCGTGATCGGTCTGTTGGCCGGTCTGGCTCTGGGGTTGGGGTGGCTGCTGCTGCGCGAGCGCGAGGCGCGCGCCGGAGACGCCGCCACGGCGGTGGCGGCCCCGGCGCCGCCGGGCCAGACGGTGGGGCCTGCGGCCGCCGGCGTCGCGGCCGCCGCGCCGGTCGCCGCCGTCGCGCCCGTCGACGAGGCGCTGCACGGCAGCCGGCGCAACGCCATCGTGCGGGCGACCGAGCGGGTCTCGCCCGCCGTGGTCAGCCTCAACGTGATCCACCACCGCACCTACCGCACCCACGCGCCTGGGCTGGAGTTCTGGGAGTACTACTTCCCCGGCATGTTCCCGCGGCGCGAGTTCCGCCAGGACGTGCAGAGCCTGGGCTCGGGATTCATCGTCTCGTCCGACGGCTACATCCTGACCAACGACCACGTCGTCGAGGACGCGGACGAGATCAGGGTGATCCTGGCGGACGGGAGGCAGTTCGCGGCCGAGCATCTGGCCTCGGCGTCGAACTACGATCTGGCGTTGCTGAAGGTCGATGCGCGGGGCCTGCCGGCGGCGCCTCTGGCGTCGGACCACCAGCTCTACATCGGCGAATGGGCCATCGCCATCGGTTCGCCGTTCGGATTCCTGTTGGCGGACACGCAGCCGACCGTGACCGTGGGGGTGATCAGCGCCCTCAACCGCGACATCAAGCGGCAGAGCGCGCAACGCCGGGCGCGCAACTACCTGGGAATGATCCAGACCGACGCCGCCATCAACCCGGGCAACAGCGGCGGACCGCTCGTCGACGCCAACGGCGACGTGATCGGCATCAACACCTTCATCTTCACCGAGAGCGGCGGCAACATCGGCCTGGGCTTCGCGGTGCCGATCGAACGCGCCAAGTGGTTGATCCGCGACGTGCGCGAATTCGGGCGATTCCGCCAGGCATACTCCGGGCTGCTGTTCCAGAAGCTGTCGCCCAATCTCATGCAGTCGCTCGGCGTGAGCGATCCGGTCGGCTTCGTGGTGCTGGAGGTCGAGGCCGGCTCGCCCGCGGCCAAGGCAGGGCTGCGCGTGGGCGACATCATCCGCTCCATCAACGGCGTGCCGCTGCGCGACGCGGACACGATCTCGCGCCTGGTCTACGAGGCTCGCGTCGGGGACCGCCTGGCCTACGTGGCCGAGCGCGACGGCCGCAGGCTGCGGGGCGAGATCGTCCTGGAGGAGCACCCGGGCGCCGCGGCGCGGCCGCGGTAGGCCCGAGCGTGCTCCCAAAGAGGGATGACTGGGATTCCAAGTCGTTGTCATTTTTGAAAATAAAAATATAGGCACCGATTTTGCGCTGTGCTACAATGATGATCAATGCGGGGACTAGCCGATTCCCTACTCGAGCGACAGGGGAATGATCGGGGGTATTCGGCTCATGTCGTCGCCGCGGAAATCCCGCCATTCCGCGCTCCTTGGACGTTCCGCAGCCGCCGCGCACCGGCTGCGGCCCGGCCACACAAGTCACCTGTTTCCTCCACCCGACGGGGGAGGGACCAAGGGGGTCACACCATGCGCTCACTGTTAATCGTCACCCTGGTGCTGTGTCTGGCCGTTCCTGCGCTGGGCTTCGACACCAGCAACGTGCAGGACACCAGGAAGGGCACTTCGCACGTCGGCTCCAACCCTGCGTACGACTCCCGCGAGGGCGGCGAGACGATCGGCACCGCGGTGCCGATCCTGGCGTTGCCGTTCGTGGACACCGGCGCCACCTGCGACAACATCCACAACTACGATGCGGTCTGCCCCTACTCGGGCTCGACCTCGCCGGATGTCGTCTACTCGTACACGCCGGCCGTCAGCCAGCAGATCACCATCGACCTGTGCAATTCGCTCTACGACACCAAGGTCTACGTCGTTGACGCGGCGCTGAACGTGCTGGCCTGCAACGACGACGCGGGCTGCGGCTATTCCGGCTGGCAGTCGAAGATCGAGGGCTTCTCGGTCAACGCCGGCGTCACCTACTACATCATCGTCGACGGCTACGGCGGCGACTGCGGCGAGTACGAGATCGTCGTCACCGAGTTCGAGCCGCCGTTCGTGCCCTGCCCGCCCGGAGTTCCGGCCGAGGGCGAGCCGACGCTGGTGGACGGCTACGTCGACAACTACAACGGCGGCTGCAACAGCACGCCCGAGGTGTTCCAGACCATCGAGGGGACCGGCAACGGCTGCGCCTCCCTGTGCGGCATCAGCGGCTGGTACATCGGCAGCACCGGCGGCAACTTCCGCGACACCGACTGGTTCCTGATCACCGCCGCCGGCCCGACCGTGACCTTCACGGTCGAGGCGGAGTACCCCTGCTACATGTTCGTGCTGACGCCCGTCTGCCCGACCACGGTCGTGTACCAGGCGGCCGTGCCGCCCATGACGCCGACCACGCTCACCTTCCCGTCGGCGGCGGGCAACGTGCACTTCCTGTGGGTCGGCCCGCAGGCGTTCACCGGGCCGGTCTACGAATTCGACTACGTGATGAGCGTCTGCGGCATCACCGACGGCGTCATCCCGACGGATGACAGCAGCTGGGGTGCCCTGAAGAACCTGTACCGGTAGGCCAGTCCGCCGGGCGAAGCCGTGCGCGAGGCGAGGGCCGGGGGGAAACCCCCGGCCCTCGCTGCTTTGCTTCCCCGCGGGCATGGGTTATCGTTGGAGGCTCGCGGCGGCCGCTGCAACCGGCGGGCCGCGCCCGGCGCAGCCTGGAGGAGGCGTCTTGATCCCGCGCTACCAGACTCCGGAGATGGCCGCCGTCTGGGCGGACCGGCGCAAGTTCGAGCTGTGGCAAGAGATCGAGGTCACGGTGTGCGAGGTGCGCGCCGAGCGCGGCGAGATCCCGGCGGCCGACGCGCGCGCGATCCGCGCGCGGGCCGGGTTCGACATCGCCCGCATCGAGCGGATCGAGGAGCGGGTGCAGCACGACGTCATCGCCTTCCTGACCGACCTGGGCGAGCGCATCGGGCCGGCGGCGCGGCACGTGCACGAGGGGATGACCAGCAGCGATCTGCTCGACACGGCTTTCGCGCTGCAGCTGCGCGAGGCGGGCGGTCTGCTGCTGGCGGAGGCGGCGCGGCTGCTGGCGGCGCTGGAGCGCCGCGCGCGGGAGCATCGGCACACCCCCATGGCCGGGCGCAGCCACGGCATCCACGCCGAACCGATCACCTTCGGGCTGAAGCTGCTGGTGCACTGGGACGAGGTGCGGCGGGCCCGCGCGCGGCTGGCCGCGGCGGCCGCCGAGGCTGCCTGCGGCAAGCTGTCCGGCGCGGTCGGCACCCTGGCCCATCTCGACCCCGCGGTCGAGGCCGAAACGATGCGCCGCCTGGGGCTGGCGGTCGCCCCGGTGGCGACCCAGGTGGTGCAGCGCGGCCGGCACGCCGCCTACCTGAGCGCGATCGCGCTGCTGGGGGCGGCGCTGGAGCAGCTGGCGGTCGAGATCCGCAACCTGCAGCGCACCGACGTGCACGAGGTCGAGGAGCCGTTCGGCCGGGGCCAGAAGGGCTCGAGCGCCATGCCGCACAAGAAGAACCCCATCGTCAGCGAGCGGTTGACCGGCCTGGCCCGGCTGCTGCGCGGATATGCCCACACCGCGCTGGAGAACGTCGCGCTCTGGCACGAGCGCGACATCTCCCACTCGTCGGTCGAGCGGATCATCTTTCCCGACGCCTGCCACGCGCTGCACTACATGCTGCGCAAGATGATCTGGCTGATCGACGGGCTGGTGGTCTTCCCGGAGCGGATGCGGGCCAACATGGACAAGGTGCGCGGCCTGCTGTTCTCGCAGGCGGTGCTGCTGGCGCTGGTGCGGCAGGGCGCCGGGCGCGAGGACGCCTACGCCTGGGTGCAGCGCTGCGCGATGCGGGTCTGGGACGAGGGCATCGACTTCCGCGCCGCGCTGGCCGCCGATCCGGAGGTGGCGGCGCGGCTGGGAGATGACGGCATCGGGCGCTGTTTCGACCTCGCGCACCAGCTGCGGCACGTGGACGACATCTTCGCGCGGACGCTGGCCCAGCCGGTCTAGGCGGGGCGGCGGCCGCACCGGCGCGCCGGCAGGGCGCCGCAGCGCCCGGGAAGGACGGACCCCCCCATGGCCCCACGCGACGAGAGCGCGGACATCGTCCCGGTGGCCAGCCTGGACGACGCCGCCCTGGGCGAGACGCTGCGCCGGCACGCCCTGACCCTCGCGGTGTCCGAAGCGCGCCGCGCCGCCGGACTGCTGGGGCGCGATCCCACCCTGACCGAGCTGACCATCTTCGACACCATGTGGAGCGAGCACTGCTCGTACAAGAGCAGCCGCCGCGTCCTGCAGGAGTTCCTGCCGACCGCCGCCGGCAACGTGATCATCGGCCCGGGCGAGGACGCGGGCGTCTTCGATTTCGGCGAGATCGGCGGCGTGCGCTACGGCATCGTCATCGCCCACGAAAGCCACAACCATCCCAGCCAGGTCATGCCGGTCGAGGGGGCGGCGACCGGCATCGGCGGCATCGTGCGCGACGTCTACTGCATGGGGGCCGAGGTGATCGGCTGCCTCGACCCGCTGCGGTTCGGCTGGCCCGAGGGCGAGGGCGCGGCCCGGCGCCTGGAGATCGCGCGCGAGGTGGTCACCGGCATCTGGGAATACGGCAACGCCATCGGCGTGCCGAACCTGGGGGGCGATGTCTGCTTCCACCCCTCGTTCGACGAGAACTGCCTGGTCAACGTCGTCGCCGTGGGGGTCGCGCCGGTGGACCACCTGGTCCGCTCGGCGGTGCCGGCGGCGGCGGCCCATGAGCCCTACGATCTGATCCTGGTCGGCAAGCCGACCGACTGGAGCGGCATGGGCGGCGCCGCCTTCGCCTCGGCCACCCTCGACGCCGAGGCGGCCGCCGCCAACAAGGGCAGCGTGCAGGTGCCCGATCCCTTCCTCAAGCGGGTGCTGACCGTGGCCAACCGCGAGGCGCTGGCGCTGGCGCGGCGCGAGGGGGTCGCCATCGGCTTCAAGGACCTGGGCGCCGGCGGCATCAGCTGCGTCACCAGCGAACTGGCCGACGCCGGCGGCTTCGGCTGCGAGGTGGACCTGGCCGCGGTGCACGCCGCGCCGGGCGGGGTGCCCGCGCGCGTGATCGCCTGCTCCGAGACGCAGGAACGCTACGGGCTGGCGGTGCCGGCGCGTCTGACGGCGCAGGTGCTGCGCATCTACAACGAGGACTTCGCCCTGCCGGCCCTGTACGAGGGAGCGGGGGCCCGGCGCATCGGGCGCGTGACGACCGACGGCCAGTACCTGCTGCGGCACGGGGAGCGCGTGCTGTGCCGGGCGCCGGTCGCCACGGTCACCAGCGGCATCAGCTACGACCGGCCGGCCGCGGCGCCGCCGGGCGCGCCCGTGGCTCCCGACGCCCGCCTGCCCGAAGGCCCGTCCGGCGGCATCGCCGCCGAGTGGCTGGCGCTGGCGGCCCATCCCAACCTGGCCTCGCGCGAGGCCCTGTACCGGCACTACGACACCGAGGTGCGCGGCGCGGCGGTGCTGCGGCCGGGCGAGGCGGACGCGGGCGTGGTGCTGCCGGTGCCGGGCAGCGACCGCGGCCTGGCGGTCGCCGCCGACGGCAACCCGCTGCTGGGCCTGGTCGATCCCTACGCCGCCGGCGCGGCGGCCGTGGTCGAGGCGTGCCGCAACGTGGCCTGCGTCGGCGGCGTGCCGGCGGCTCTGACCGACTGCCTGAACTTCGGCAACCCCGAGGATCCGGCGGTGTTCTGGCAGTTTCGCGAGGCGGTGCGGGGCATCGGCGACGCGTGCCGCGGCCTCGGGCGGCCGGACGCGCCGGGCGAGCCGCTGCCCGTCGTTTCGGGCAACGTCAGCTTCTACAACCAGAGCCGCAGCGGCCGGTCGGTCGCGCCCTCGCCCATCGTCGCCTGCGCCGGCGTGGTGCGGGCGGCCAGCCGCTGTCGCTCGCTGGCGCTGAAGACCCCGGGCGATCCGCTCTACCTGATCGGCGCGCCCACTGCCGACCTGGCTGGATCCGCCTACCTGGCCGCCGGTTTCAGCGCCGGCCGGCCGGCGGCGCCGCGACCCGATTTCGCCGCCGCCCGCGCCGAAATCGGCGCGCTGCTGGCGCTCCATGACGCGGGCTGCGTCGCCGCCGCCCACGACATCAGCGACGGGGGCCTGGCGCACTGCCTGACCGAGATGGCGCTGGGCCTGCAAGGCGCCGCTGCGCTGGGGGCGAGGGTGGAGCTGCCGGCGGCGCTGGCCGGCCTGACGCTGCGCGAGGCGCTCTTTTCCGAGGCGGGCGGCTTCGTGGTCGAGGTCCCGGCGGCTCTGGCGCCGGCGGCCGAGGCGGCGCTGGCCGGTTCGGGAGCACGCTGGTGGCGCCTGGGGACGGTCACCGGCGGCGAGGCGCTGGAGGTCGCGCGCGCGGGCGAGGCCGCAGCCGTGGAGGTGGTCGTCTCCCTGGCGGATCTGAGCAGGGCCTGGCACGGTGGTCTGACGCGCCTGCTGGCGGCTGACGCGGAGGGGCCGCCGGCCGCGGCGGAGCCGCCGGCCGGCGGGCAGGGAGCCGAGGCGACGCCCGGGCCGGCGGTCGCCCTCGGGCGACGGCCGCGCGTGGCGATCCTGCAGCTACCGGGCGTCAACTGCGAGGAGGAGTCGGCCCGCGCGGTCGAGCAGGCGGGCGGGGAGGCGGAGATCTTCCGCTGGACCCGGCCGGCCGCCGCCCTGGCCGCCTACGACGGCTTCCTGCTGCCGGGCGGATTCACGTACCAGGACCGTGTGCGGGCCGGCGCGGTGGCGGCGCAGGACCCGTTGCTGGAGGTGCTGCAGCGCGCCGCGGCGGACGGGCGTCCCGTGCTGGGGATCTGTAACGGCTGCCAGGTGCTCGTCGAGGCGGGGCTGGTGCCCGGACGCCAGCCGGGCGCGATCGAGGTGGCGCTGGCACCCAACCGTTTCCCGGGGCGGCGCGGCTACCATGCGCGCTGGGTGCTGCTGGAGCCGGTGCCCGGGTGCCGCTCGTCGTTCCTGGAGGGGCTGCCGGCCTCGCTGCCCATCCCCATGGCGCACGCCGAGGGGCGCTTCACGCACGAGGATCCGGCCTTCTTCGCGCGGTTGCTGGCGGACGGCCTGATCGCCCTGCGCTACGCCGGATCGGGGCCGGACGGGCAGGGCGGGGGAAATCCCAACGGATCGCTGCTGGCGGCGGCGGCGTTGACCAACCCGCGCGGCAACGTCCTGGCGATGATGCCGCATCCGGAGCGGGCGGTGGCGCTGCGGCAGGTGCCGGAGGATCTGCCGCACCCCTGGGGGGCGCGCCGTCGCGCGGCCGCGGGTGATGCCGCCGCGCTCGACGGCCCCGGCCCGGGCCTGGCGTTGATCCGGCGCCTGGTGGAACTTTGCTGAGGCGATCGGGCGCCGGCGGAGGCGAAACATGACGGTTCAGGTTACCTTGATCACGTGCCACAAGGGCGTGGATCTGCACGCCGCGACGGCGGAGCGCGTGATGAAGGACCGCCTGCGCGACGGCCAGCTCCTGCATGCGTTGCGGCGCGCGGAATTTCACACCTTCTGGTGCGGGGATCAGACCCTCGCGCCGGACGGGCGCTCCCGGGCCGAGGTGCGCGGAACGAGGCCGGCGGCGCCGGCCCTGGAAGAGCTGCTGGACAGTGGGCGTTACTACAACCCCAACAAGCACCACTATGGCCACTTCCGGCTGGCAGCCGCCGCAGCGCCGTGGTATGAGCAAAGCGCGTTGCCGGAGGGCGAGGATCCGCCCGCGGGCTGGCCCGGCTCGCCGGGCGGCGGCGACCTGGGTGCGGTGGACGCCGGGCTGTACGATCGCCTGCTGGGCGGCTTGCCGGGCGCGGATCTCTGCACCTGGGACGTGTGCGCGTATCCCCGGGGCGAGCGCGGTCCGCTGCTGTCTGGCGTGATCTGGAGGCTGGTCATCGCCGCGCCGCCGGCGGCGGCGGGCCGGCTGGCAATGTCGCTGGCGGTGAGCCGGCGGCGGGGAGAAGGATTGCTGGTCAATCCGCACATGCAACAGTGGCTGCTCGCGCCGCGGGGCGCGGCGCGGCCCGCCGGCGAGTCGCCGCCGGGCGGCGGGCGGAGGCGGGCATGAGCCTGGAAGCCAGACACTGGCGCGAGGAGTGCGGCGTGGTGGGCATCGCCGCCTCGCCCGATGCCGCCCAGCTGGCCAGCCTGGCCTTGCACGCCCTGCAGCACCGCGGTCAGGAGAGCGCCGGGATCACCGTGGCGGACGGGCACACGCTGGCCACGCACAAGGATATGGGCCTGGTCGCCGAGATCTTCCACGAGGACGTGCTGAGCCGCCTGACCGGCCGCAGCGCCATCGGCCACGTGCGTTATTCCACCACCGGATCGTCGCTGCGCCAGAACGCGCAGCCGCTGCAGGTGGCATCCCACCGCGGCTGCCTGGCGCTGGCGCACAACGGCAACCTGGTCAACGCGCACACCCTGCGGCAGCGCATGGAACGCGCCGGCTCCATCTTCAGCACCACCAGCGACACGGAGGTCATCCTGCATCTGATCGCGCAGAGCCGCGAGGCCGATCTGCTGCTGGCGGTCAAGGACGCCCTGCGCCAGGTGCGCGGCGCCTACAGCCTTGTGCTGCTGGCGCGGGACTGCCTGATCGCGGCCCGCGATCCCAATGGTTTCCGCCCGCTCTGTCTGGGACGCTACCAGCAGAGCCACGTCGTCTGCTCGGAGAGCTGCGCGCTGGACATCATCGGCGGGGATTACCTGCGCGAGGTCGAGCCGGGCGAGCTGCTCGTGCTCGACGCGCACGGCCTGACCAGCCACGGGCTGGAGCTGCCGCGCCGTGACAACTTCTGCGTCTTCGAGCACATCTACTTCTCCCGGCCCGACAGCCGGGTCTTCGGCCAGAACGTCGACAAGATCCGCCGCCGTTGCGGCCGGATCCTGGGGCGGGAAAGCCCCGCCGCGGCCGATTTCGTCTGCGCCGTCCCCGATTCCAGCAACACCGCGGCCCTGGGCTACGCGCGGGAGACGGGGCTACCGTTCGAACTGGGTCTGATCCGCAACCACTACGTCGGACGCACCTTCATCTCCCCGGGCCAGAAGGTCCGCGACATGTCGGTGCGGATCAAGTTCAACCCGGTCAAGGGCATCGTCGAAGGGAAGCGGGTCGTCCTGGTGGACGACAGCATCGTGCGCGGCACGACCATGCGCAAGCTGGTCAAGCTGATCCGGGCCAGCGGCGCCGCCGAGGTGCATCTGCGCATCGCCTCGCCGCCGATCACGCATCCTTGCTACTACGGCATCGACACGCCGGTGCGCAAGGAACTGATCGCCTCCAGCCACAGCATCGAGGAGATCGGCACGTACCTGCGCGTCGACTCGTTGCGCTACCTGTCGCTGGCAGGGCTGCTCGAGGCCACGGGCGAAGGTCCCCGCTACTGCACCGCCTGCTTCACCGGGTGCTACCCGGTTCCCTTCGCGGAAACTCCGGAGAAAGAGATCTTCGACCACGAGGCCGGCATCCGGGAGGTGGCCGCCCTGCCGGCGCCGCGCCCGCGGTCTTGATCTCGAGGCAGAGGACCACGTGCAGAAGCAGCCAGCCGGCGCCTTCCGCGCCGACGCGCGTTTCGACGATCCCAGCCTGCTGAGCGCGGCGCTGCTGGAGCGGGTGCTGCCGCTGGTGACGCGCCCCGCCCGCTACCTGGGCGGCGAGCACGGGGCGGCGCGCCCTGCCTGGCGCGCCGACCGCGCCAACGTGCTGCTGGCCTTCCCCGACGCGTACGAGATAGGCATGTCCCACACCGGCCTGCGCATCCTCTATGCGCTGCTCAACGGCCGGGGCGATGCCTTCGCCGACCTGGCCTTCGCCCCCTGGCCGGACCTGGAGGAGCTGCTGCGGGCGCAGCGGCTGCCTCTGTTCGGCCTGCAGAGCCGGCGGCCGGCGCGCGCCTTCGACCTGCTGGCCTTCTCGGTCGGCTACGAGCTGGGCTACACGAATCTGCTGACCATGATCGATCTGGCCGGCCTGCCCCTGCGCGCATCGCAGCGCGGGCAGGGCGATCCGGTCATCGTGGCGGGCGGGGCGTGCGCCGTCAATCCGCTGCCGTTGTCCCCCTTCGTGGACGTCTTCTTCCTGGGCGACGGGGAAGAGGCCGTGGGGCAGATGGCGGCCGCCGTGCTGGCGGCCAAGGGCGCCGGCGAGGGACGGGCCGCGCTGTGCGCGCGGCTGGCGGCGCTGCCGGGCGCCTGGCGGCCGGGCGGACCGCCCGCGCGGCCGCGCGTGGCGGTCGATCTGGATTGCTGGGATCCGCCGGCGGGGCCGGTGCCGGCGGTCGAGCCGGTGCACGACCGGCTCAATCTCGAGATCATGCGCGGCTGCAGCCGCGGCTGCCGTTTCTGCCTGGCCGGCATGATCGGCAGGCCGGTGCGCGAGCGCTCGCCGGCGGCCATCGCCGCCGCCGCCCGGGCGGGGCTGCGCCGGACCGGGTGGCGGGAGATCTCGCTGCTGTCGCTCTCGGCCGCCGACCACACGGCGCTGCCGGCCGTGGTCGACGCGGTGCGGCGCGACCTCGACGGCACCCGCGCCCGCCTGGCGTTGCCCAGCCTGCGCGTCGACGCCTTGCCGCCGGCGCTGTACGCGGAATTGACCGGCGACGAGCCGGCGGGATTCACCTTCGCCCCCGAGGCGGGGACCCAGCGGCTGCGCGACGTCATCAACAAGAACGTCCGCGAAGAGGACGTCCTCGCCAGCGTCAGCCGCGCCTTCGCGGCCGGCGCCAAGGGCGTCAAGCTGTATTTCATGCTCGGGCTGCCGACCGAGACCGATGACGACCTGCGCGGCCTGATCGATCTGGTCGGCCGCGTCGTCAAGCTGGCGCCGCGCGGCGGCGGCCAGGTCACGGTGTCGCTGTCGCCGTTCGCGCCCAAGCCGCACACCCCCTTCCAGTGGGCCGGTCAGCCGCCGGTGGACGAGCTGCGGCGGCGCAACACGTTGCTGGAGGAGGGGCTGCGGCGCTGGAAAGTCAAGGTGAGCCTGCGCGATCCCGAGGTGTCGGCGCTGGAGGCGGTCCTCGGCCTGGGCGACGAGCGCGCGGGCGAGGCGGTGCTGGCGGCCTGGCGCCGGGGCGCCCGTTTCGACGCCTGGAGCGAATGGTTCGACGCCGCGCGCTGGCGCGAGGCGCTGGCCGAGGCCGGCGTCGAGCGCGCCGCCGAGCTGGCGCCGCGCGATCCCGCCGCGCCGCTGCCGTGGCAGCGGTGCGCGGCCGTGATCGATCCAGCCTTCCTGCGCGCGGAATGGGAGCGGGCGCTGGCCGGCGAGGTGACGGCCGATTGCCGGCTGGGGGGCGACTGCCTGGAATGCGATGCCTGCGGGGGCGATGTGAGGCACCGCTACGCCCCGCACGCCGGGCCCGGCGGCGCGGCGGTGGGCGCGGCGGTGGGCGCGGCGTCCGCCGGCGCGCCGCCGGCCCTGACGCCCGCCCAGGCGCCCGCCGCGCCGGCGGCGCCGTTCGATCCGCGCAACGCCAGCGCCGAGGATCCGGGCCGCGAGCGGCGGCGCTGGACCGTGTGGCGCAGCCTGAGTACGGAACGCTGCTGGTACCGCGCCGAGCACACCAAGCTGGGCGAGGCGCGCTTCCTGGGGCACCTCGATTTCCAACGCATGCTGCAGCTGGCGCTGCAGCGCGCCGGTTTGCCGATCGCCTTCAGCCGCGGCTTCCACCCGCACCCGCTGCTGCGGTTCGGACCGCCGCTGCCGCTCGGCGTCGAGGGGGAGCACGAGATCCTCGACCTGGCCTTCGCGCGCCAGGCGCCCGCCTGGCAGGCGGCGCTGAACGCCGAGCTGCCCTCCGGGGTGCGCATCCTGCGCGCCGATCTGGTCGGCCCGCTGCCGCCGCGCGCTCTGGAGGCCGGGGATTTCGAGGCCTCCTACCTGGCGCAGCTGCCGCCCGCGGGCGCCGGCGGGCCCGACGCCGCGGCGCTGCGCGCGCGCGCGGGCGAGTTCCTGGCCGCGGGTTCCTGGCCGCACCGCCGGCAACGGCCGCAGGGCGAGGTCGTACTGGACGTTCGCTCCCTCGTGCCGCCGGACGGCCTGGCCGTGCTGCCGCAGGAGCCGGCGGCCGGCGCCGGCGCACGGCTGCGTTTCACCCTGCGGCGGCAGGAGCGCCAACCGCTGCTGCCGGCGCCCGAATTCCTGGCCGCGCTCTGCGGCCCCCTGCTGACCGAACCGCGCCTTTGCCGCGTGCGCCGGACCGGTTTGGCCGGCCGCGCGGCCTCGGGACGCTGGCTTGCGCCGCTGGCGGAAGTCGGCGAGGCCAACCGGCGGCTCTGGCTGCGGACGCGTGTTTGCGCCTGAGCCGCGCAGAATGGACGAAACCATGAAGAAAGAGATCATCATCAACTCGACGCCGCACGAGATCCGCATCGCGATCCTCGAGGACGGCGAACTGGTCGAGCTGCTGATGGAGCGCGCGGAGTCGCGGCGCATCGTCGGCAACATCTACAAGGGGACGGTGGCGTCGGTCAAACCGGGGCTGCAGGCCGCCTTCGTGGACGTCGGCATGGACAAGGCCGGCTTCCTGCACGCCTCCGACCTGGTGCACGAGGACCCCGAGGACGACGACGAGGAGCGGGCGGCGAGCGACGCCGGCCGCGAGCAGCGGGTGCCCGACATCGGCAAGCTGCTCAGGGCCGGCGACACGCTGCTGGTGCAGGTGACGAAGGAGCAGATCGGCACCAAGGGGCCGCGCCTGACCGCCGACCTGAGCCTGCCGGGACGTTTCCTGGTCCTGATGCCGAAGGGGAGGCACATCGGCGTTTCGCGCAAGATCGAGGACCGGCGAGAACGGGTGCGCCTGAAGCAGATCCTGCAGACGCTGCGCCCCGGCGAGGGCGCCTACATCATCCGCACCGCGGCCGAGGGCATCAACGAATCGCACCTGCGGCACGACGTCTCCTACCTGTCGAGCTTGTGGCGGGAGATCCAGGACAAGGCCGAGGCGACGCCTCCCAACGGCCTGGTGCACGAGGACGTCGGCATGGTGGTCGGCCTGACGCGCGACATCTTCAACGAAGAGGTCAACCGCGTGGTGATCGACGACCGCGACGACCATGAGCGGCTGCTGAAGTACGTGCAGACCTTCGCGCCCGAGCTCAAGAACCGCATCCAGCTCTACCGGGAACGGCTGCCGATCTTCGACCACTTCGAGATCGAGCCGGAGATCCGCAAGAGTCTGGACAAGCGCGTCTGGATGAAGAAGGGCGGCTACATCGTCATCGAGCAGACCGAGGCGCTGGTCTCGATCGACGTCAACACCGGCCGCTTCACCGGCAAGCGCAACCAGGAAGAGACCATCTTCCAGACCAACATGATCGCCGCGCGCGAGGTGGCGCGGCAGCTGCGGCTGCGCGACATCGGCGGCATCATCGTCATCGATTTCATCGACATGGAGAACGAGGCCAACCGCAAGCGGGTGCTGGCCGAGCTGCGCTCCTACTTGAAGTACGACCGCGCGCGCACCAAGGCCTTCGCCGTCAGCAACCTGGGCCTGATAGAGATGAGCCGGCAGCGCGTGCGCCCCTCGCTGCTGTCGTTCCTCAGCGATCCCTGCCCCTACTGCACCGGCACCGGCAAGACGCTCAGCCTGGAAACGCTGGGCAACCGCATCGAGAGGCTGATCCACCGCATCGTCACCATCACGCGCGAGCGCAGTCTGCAGGTGCAGGCCAACCCCACCCTGGCCCTCTACCTGCTGGAGGAGAAGGCCGAACGGTTCCGCGAGCTGTGCCGCGTCCACGAGCTGGAGATCGACATCCTGGACGATCCCACGCTGCACCGCGAGGAATTCCGCATCTTGTCGCTGGCCAGCGGGCGCGATCTGCTGGCCGAGATGGAGCGAGCCGGGCGGCAGACGGGGCGGGCGGCGCCCGGACGCGGCTGGACGCGGGGCGCCGAGCCGCGGCCCGACAGCGGGCGCGAACCGGAGCGGCGGACCGAGAGCGCGCGCGACGAGCCGGCCCGCGCGGAGGGAGGACGCGGTCGGGCCGCCGCGCCGCGGACGCCGCGCGGGAACGGCAAGCGCATCTACGGCCAGCGCCGGCACGGCTCAGGCCTGCTGCGCAAGCCGGCGCCGCCGGCCGCCCCGACGGGCGGCCGCGCCGCCGGGGAGGATCAAGGCGAGGAAGAGGAACGCTAGCCGGGGGGGCGGGGCGTCAGGCGCCCGCGCAGCTGCAGGGCGGCGATGCGCAGCCAGACGCGCGCCAACGCCCGCCGGCGGGGGCGGTCGCCGGGCGCCAGCCAGCGCCAGAGGGCCTTGGCGGCGTACTCCAGGCCGATCGCTGCCCGGAAGCGCCACACGGCGGCGGCGCCGTGGTGCTTGGCGATGAAGAGCCGGTAGCTGTGCTGGAACTGTTCCAGGGCGAAGGCGCTGGCCTGCTCCGCCGCCCGCCCCTCCAGGTGGACGACCTCGATCTGGCCGCAGTGCACCACCTGATAGCCGGCGGCGCGCGCGCGCCGGCACCAGTCCGTCTCCTCGAAATACATGAAGAAGCGCTCGTCCAGCGGCCCGACGGCCGCCCAGGCCTCGCGCGCGATCATCAGGCAGGCGCCGGTGACGTAGTCGATCGGTCCGCCGGGGTTGCCCCGTGGCGGCACGCGCCCCAGGCCGGCGCGACGCCAGCGCCCCGGCAGCCAGCGGCGCCCCGGATCGATCAGGTTGAGCAGATGATGGCGCGCGGCGGGGAAGTCGCCGCCGCAGACCCCGGGCCGTCCGGCGGCGTCGAGCAGCGTCGGCCCGCAGGCCGCCGTCCGCGGCGCGGCGTCGAGACAGCGCCGCAGGCGCACGAGCGAGCCGGGCGGACAGACCGTGTCCGGGTTGAGCAGCAGCAGGGCATCGCCATCGGCGCGGCCGAGGCCCAGGTTGTTGGCGCGGGTGAAACCCAGGTTGCCGCCGCTCTCGAGCAGCAGGCAACCGGGGAACTCGGCGCGCACCATCGCGGCCGAACCGTCGCGGGAACAGTTGTCGACGACGATGATCTGGCTGGTCAGGCCGGCGGTGGCGGCCGGCAGGGACGCCAGGCAGTCCCGCAGCAGGTCGCGGGTGTTCCAGCTGACGATGACGATGCTCAGGTCGGGCGCCAAGCCCCGCTCCTCGCGCCGCCGTCTAGCGCCGCCGGCTGGCGCCGCGCAGGATCTCCCGCTCTTCCTCGGAAAGGCTGTCCAGGCCCTCGCGGGTGATCTTTTCCAGGATTTCGTCCACGCGGCGCTGGGACGTAGCGCTCGGGCCGCCTTCGCCGGGCGGCACGATGCGGATGCGCGCGCGCGGGCGGCGTCGCCGCCAGGAGCTTGTCAGCCCGCCGCCGCGTCCCAGGCCGAGCCGCAGGAACAGGTAGCCGGAGAGCAGACCGCCCAGGTGGGCGAAGTGTCCCACGTTGCTGGGCGAGCCGCTGGTGGCGGCCAGCAGCTCGATCAGGCCGTAGCCGAGCACGAACCACTTCGCCTTGATGGGAAAGATGAAGTACAGCAGGATGCGGCGGTCGGGGAACAGCAGCGCGTAGGCCAGCAGGATGCCGAACAAGGCGCCCGAGGCCCCCACCAGCGGCACCGGGGACCCCCACGAGGTCACGGTGTAGGTCAACCCGCCGCCCAGGCCGCAGACGAAGTAATAGCGCAGGAAGACGCGCCGTCCCCAGGTCGCTTCGATCTCCGGCCCGAACATGAACAGGCCGAACATGTTGAAGAACAAATGCCAGAATCCGCCGTGCAGAAACATGTACGTGACGAACTGCCACAGCTTCAGGCGCGGCAGCGCCTCGGCCGGCACCAGGCCGAAGAAGCGCAGCAACCCGAATTCCGCCGCGGGCGAGAGCAGAAACTGGATGATGAACACCGTGAGATTGGCCGCGATCAGCGCCGTGATCGTCGGGGTCAACCCCGGTCCGAAGCTCAGCCCCACGCCGCCCGGCCGGTAACCGTTGCTCAAGCCTCCGCCTCCCGCGCTGGGGCACGCCGCGCCCCGCCGACATGATACCGCAGATTCCCGACCCCGACAGCGCGATGACGGCCGGGGGCCCGCGGCGCGAGCCCCCCGTCGACATCCCTGCCTGCGCCACGCGGGTCGGCGCCGGCTACCGCGCCGCCAGGGCCTCCATGGCCGCGGCGGCCTCGGCCGTCAGGCTCGCGCCGGGCTCGGCGGCCGCCACCGGCGGCCGGCCGTAGGTAGGATCCCAGCTGATCGTGTTCAGATCCAGAGGCGGCAGCGCCGTGCCAAGCGCCGCGTTGACCCGGTCGATGAAGGCGTTGGCGAGCGCGGCCTGTCCCCGGTTGTTCAGGTGCAGGCCGTCGAGCGAGAAAGCGGTGGCGGCCGCGACCATCGCCACCGGCCAGTCGGGATGCTGGCTGCGGATGAACAGGAAATGGTTGGCCGTCATCGTGCCGATGCCGCTGGTGCGCAGCTGCTCGTAGAGCGCGTGCGCGTCGACCAGCGTCGCGTCCCGCGCGGCGCAGGCGGAGGCAATCGCGCTGTTGTAGCCGTCGACGGCGATCTCCACCTGCTGGACCTCGTCACCGGTCAGCGTCCAGGTGCCGGGCAGGGGCAGGGTGCCGCCTCCCTGCAGGTAGGCGAGCGCCGGGAAGCGCACATAGACCGGATCGGTCTCCACCGTCTCGACCGTCATGCCCACCACGGAGTCGAACAGCGCCTTGGGCACGAAATACGGCGTGTGGAGCAAGTTGGGCAGGTTGGCGGCCACGATGACGGGGGCATAGCCGACGCGCGCGGTCACCCCGGCCGCGACGGCGTCGAGCAGGTTGGCGAACAGGGAGCCGAAGATGCTGGGCGGGGTGATGTTCACGCCGACCGCGGGATTGCCGCCTAGCACGCCGCCCAGGATGTCGCTGTCGCCGACCCACAGCGTGACCAGCGTCGGCCGCTTGCCGATGCACTGGTCGCGCATGGTCACGTTGCCGAGGACGGGGTTGCGCAGGATCAGGTCGAAGAAGGCGTTGCCCGGCGACTGGCTGGTGCCGGAGCCGAGCGCCTGGCCGACATCCAGCATGGTGGCCCCCGGCACGCCCAGATTGTGGTAGGGCAGCGGCAGGGCGGCGAAGAGCGACAGCGCCGGCACCTGCGCGGCCGGCGTGACCCCCGCGAGCGCGATCGCGCTGCCGTTCCAGTGGAGCACGCCCGCGATCTGGGTCGGGTCGCCGGTGCTGGTGTTGCCGATGCCGGGGTCGGCGATGTACGGCATCGTCCAGGTCGCGTTGGCGGCCGGCGCGGCGTTGTGCCCCATGCGCAGAGCCAGCAGGCGCGGGTAGGCGCTCAACTGCCCGTTGATGTGCAGGCCGGCGTCCATGAAGCCGGCGGTCAGGCCGCTGCCGATGGCCACGTAGTTGGCCAGCCGAGCGTCGCCCACGGGCGGCGTCACCGCCAGCTGCGGGCTGTCGGGCGTGTCCACGCTGCAGCCGGTGAACCAGAGCGCCGGCAGGACGGCCGCGCCCAGGATCAAGGCTATGATTCGCTTCATTGCCGGGCCTCCCCTCAGAACCGGTACCCAACGCCGATGCCGAAAATGTTGGCCAGCGAGTCGTAGGCGCCGGCCGGCTGCGTCTCCTCGAAGCGGCGCACCTGGCCGTCGACCACGTTGCTGCGTTCGTGGAACAGCACCGCCATGTAGGCGCCTGTCAGCGTCCAGCGGTCGCGCGTCCACTGCAGGCCGCAGGAGAAGTCCTCGCGGTCGGCGTCCGGCAGCAGCGGACTCATCGATTCGTAGGGCTGCGGCGAGTTGTCGTGCACGTAGCCGAACATGACCTTGAGGCCGGGCGCGGCGTCGATGTCGAGGCCGAAGCGCAGCTGCCAGACGTTGTGGTAGTCCTCCTCGATGGTCTGGTCGAGGGCCGGGTTGTCGAACGACAGCGTCAGGGCGCGGAAGTTCGACCAGCCGAAGCGCACGGCGTTGAATTCCAGGCGCGCGCGCTCGTGCAGCTGGTAGGCGGCGCCCAGGCTCATGATCCAGGGCAGCTTCAGGGTGGTGGCGACGGAATGCTCGGGCCCGCCCAGGGCGGCGATCTGGTTGTCGATGGCCGCCGCCAGCGCGGCCGGGGCCACGTTGCTCAGCACGGCGTCGCCGTCCTCGAACTCCAGGATCTTGGGCGCGTGGAACATCACCCCGAGCGACAGGTCGTCGCGCGGATGCAGCAGCAGGCCGCCGCTGGGCGAGACGTTCAGCTTGCCTGTGCCCTCGAGCTCGGTGTTGATGACGTTGACCAGCTCGCTCTCGCCGCCGAAGGGGATGCCCGAGTACTTGTTGAGCTGGATGCGGCAATGGGCGATGTCCAGGCCCAGCGCCAGGGCGGCGCGCGGGCTCAGCCGCCACGCGACCGTCGGCGTGACGTAGACCGTGGCCAGGTGGACGTCGTAGCTGCTGAAGCGGCCGACCCACGTCTCGGGCTCGGCCCATTCGACCCCCAGACCGAACGGGGCGTAGATGCCCAGGCCGTAGGCGACGTCGCCTCCCGGGTTGTGCGTGAAATAGAGGCCGGGGATGGGGAAGATCTGATCCGCTGTCTTGCCGGCCGCCGGGGGGTAGGGCGGGGTGGCGCCGGTGAACTCGGTGCCCGGCACGATCGGCATCAGGTTGAAGTCCAACCGCGTGCCGGGCAGGAAAGCGATGCCGGCCGGATTGTAGAAGATGGCCGAACCGTCGTCGGCCGTCGCCGTGAAGGCGCCGCCCAGGGCGGTCGCCCGGGCGCCGGCTTCATAGATGTTGAAGCCGCCCGCCAGGGCCGCCCCGACCGGACACAGCCATCCGGCCAGGACCAGCAGAGTGATGCCGCCAATCCCTTTCATCCGCGCCTCCTTTTTGAAACCGTACGCGACGGGGGCGATGCGGCGGCGGCCCCGGCGGGGCCCCGCCCGGTAAGCGGAAAAGCGTCAGCGGCACGCTAGCACAGTGCGGCGGGGCTTGAAAAGCGCTTTGCGAAAGCGGGCTAGGCCGCCCGTTCCAGGGCGTTCAGCCGCTGCTGCAACTGGCGCAGGTGCGCCTCGGCGCGGCGTTGGCGCAGACCCAGGCTGAGCAAGTAGCCTCCCAGCACGGCCCAGATCAACAGGTAGGCGGCGAGCAGATAACTCAGCGCGCTGGTCATGGCAGGTCGGCCTCCCGGTCGGAGATGGCGAGATCGGCGGCGTGGGCGGCGTCGCGCAGCCGCTCCAGGCGCACGCGCTGCAGCAGCAGGGCGGCGGTCAGCAGCGTGAAGGCGGCCAGGCAGACGGTGAAGGTCAGAGCCATGTCCGGGTGCAGGCCCGCTCCCTCGCCGCCGGCGATCACCGGCTGCGGGTGCTGGGTGCGCCACCAGCGGATGCTGAAGTAGACGATCGGCACGTCCAGGAAACCGAGCACGCCGACCACCGCCGCCAGCGTGGCGCGCCGGCGGGCGTCGGCCACGTGGTGCCGCAGCAGAAGGTAGCCGATGTAGGTGAGCCAAAGCACCAGGGTCGAGGTCAGACGCGCGTCCCAGGTCCACCAGATTCCCCAGGCCGGCTTGGCCCAGATCGGCCCGGTCAGCAGCACGATCGTGCAGAAGACCACGCCGATCTCCGCCGCCGCCAGCGCCAGGACGTCCCAACCGCGGCGGCCGCCCAGCAGGGTGCCCGCGCTGCCCACGAACACCAGGAAGAAGCAGAGGAAAGCGGCCCAGGCGGCGGGCACGTGGAAGTAGAAGATGCGCTGGACGTCGCCCATGGTCCTTTCCGTGGGCGCGAAGCGGAACACAAGCACCAGCGCCACGGCCAGGGACAGGGCGGTCAGCAGGTTGAGCAGCGTCGGCCAGCGCGTCCCGCTTTGCGGCATGGCGTCCACTCCTTGAGCGCGCGGCGCTCGGCGGCGCGGCGCGCCGCTCCGTTCATTCCTCGACGACGCTGCCGAACAGCAGCCACCCGAGCACGACGTACACCGCGGCGAATGCGGCCAGCAGCCGCAGCCAGCCTCCCAGGGCGATCGGCGCGGCGGCGCCGGGGCCGGCCGCGGCGGCCAGCAACAGCGCGGTCGCCTCGACCGCGGCGATCAGCACCGGCACAAGCAGCGGCAGCAGCAGGATAGGCAGCAGCAGGTGCTTGGCCGCCGATTGACCCGCCACCGCCGCCAGCACCGTGCCCGCGGCGCAGAAGCCGGCCGTGCCCAGCGCCGCCACGCCCAGCAGCCCCAGCAGCCAGAGGCCCGGCGGCGCGTTGTAGAAGACGACGAAGGCGGGCAGGATGATCAGCTCCATGGCGTAGGTGACGGCGAAGCTGGCCGCCCATTTCCCCAGGAACAGCGCGCCGCGGTCGACCGGCGCGGCCAGCAGGCACTTCAGGCAACCGTCTTCCTTCTCCTGCTGGAAGGCGCGGTCGAGGCCCAGCAATCCGGCCAGGATGTACGCCGTCCACAGCACCCCGGGCGCGACCGCCGCCCGGGCGTCGCCGCCCGGTTCGAAGGCGAAGTTGAAGATGACGATGATCAACAGCCCGAAGACCGACATGATCAGCAGCGAATCCCAGCCCCGCAGCTCGCTGCGCAGGTCCTTGGCGCAGATGGCGGCGGTCTGGCTCAGCATCCGCTTCATGCCGGTCGCGCCTCCGCGAAGCGTCGGGCCGCCGCCGCCGCCAGCGCCTCGCCCCGCAGCGGCGCGCCGTCGCTTGCCAGCGGCCGCAGGCGCCCACGCTCGAGGAACGCGCCGGCAGCATGCAAGCGCGCCGCCTTGTCCAGGCGATGCGTCACCAGGATCACCGTCCGTCCCGCTTCCCGCAGGCGGTCCAGGAAGCCGTCGAGCACGGTCTCGCCGCCCGGGTCCAGGCCGGTGTACGGTTCGTCCAGCAGCACCAGAGACGGATCGTGCAGCAGCACGCGCGCCAGAGCCAGCCGCTGGCGCATGCCGCGGCTGAAGCCGCCGGTCTGGCGGTCGGCGGCGTGCGTCAAGCCCACCGATGCCAGAGCCGCGGCGGCGCGGTCGCGCGGATCGGCCAGACCGTGCAGCCGCGCCTGGAAAACCAGGTTCTCCGCCGCTGTCAACCGGGCGTAGAGCCCCGTCTCGTGACCCAGCCAGCCGATGCGGGCGCGCGCGCCGGGGTCGTCCCCGCGCAACGGAGCGCCGAAGAGCGCGATCTCGCCCCGCGTCGGCGCGCTGAGGCCGGCCAGCAGCCGCAACAGCGTCGACTTGCCCGCGCCGTTGGGGCCCAGCAGCACCCAGGCGTCCCCCGCCGCCACTTCCAGATCGACGTCGGCCAGGGCTCGCTGCCGGCCGTAGTGGTGGGTCACGCCGCGGGCGCGGACCGCGAGGGCTCGCTCAGCGGTCATCGCGGACCGCTTCCGCCGCGCGCTCCCCGCGCAGCGCCGCGGTCAGCCCCAGCGCCAGCAGCAGGACGAGCACGATCCAGGGCGCCAGGCCCGCCGAAGCCGGGCGCTGTTCGACCACACGCATCTGGTTCTGGCCGCCGCCCGTGCCGCCGTGCGGCGACTGCATGGCCGCCGTCGGGTCGCCGCCCGCGATGGCCAGCTGCAGCGTCTCGCCTCGCGGCAAACCGGGCGCCCGGAAGACCAGGAAGCCCGTCTGAGGCTCGACGCCGTGCGCGCTGAGGCTGTCGCCGGCGATCTGCATGTCGGTGGGAAAGGCGAAGACGGTCACGGCGGCGATGTCCACGCTGGCCTCGACCGGCAGCGTGAGCAGGCCGCTGTACGGCAGCCGCGCGGTCAGGTCGAGCCGGCCGCGTCCGGGGGGCAGGGGGGCGTCGAAGCCGACCCGGTCCGGGCCGGAGCCGGGCGCGGGATCGAAGTCCAGCGGCATCAGGCCGCTGTTGAAGCGCAGCCTCGTGACCGCGGCGGGGCCGCCCGGCACGCGCAGCTCCAGGGCGGGGCGTTCGCCCGGCACGATGGCGCGCGGCGGCTGCCCGCCGTTGTCGAGCGTCAAGAGCCACCCTACCTCGAGCGCGTCGCCCAAGCGGCGGATGACCAGGTTGAGCGCCGGCGCCTGCAGTCCGGTGGCATCGGCGGTCGTGTCGTAGACCGTCACCTCGACGCCGCCGGCCAGCAGATCCGCGCCCCTGGCCATGCGGCTGCTGGGAGCGGCGCCGTGCGCCTGCAGCAGATAGAGATCGTCCGGCGCGATCGGCAGCGGCGGGAAGACAGCCTCGCCGCGCACGTTCTCCAACGCCGCCAGCTGCTCCATGCCTTCGTCGAGCCGCGACAGCACGAGTCTGGCGGCCTGGCCGGGCGTTTCTGTGGTGCCGTTGATCACCCGCACGGTGACGGCGGAGGGCGCATCGGCCTGCGCCTGCGCACCGCCGCCCGGCACGGCCGACAATGCCGCTGCCAGGACCACCGCCGCCCCGCCGCCGCCGCGCCGGTGCGGCGCGCGGGACGAACGCGCGGCCGAGCGCTCGCTGCGGGCTGCTTCCTGGTCGAGCTGGCGCAACAGCGTTGCGGCCTCGCGCACCAGGTCGCGTCGCAATTCCTCGTACTCGGCGCCGGCGATCTTGCCCATCTCGCGGTCGAAATCCAGATCCTTCAGCTCGAGCAGGCGTCCCTCGGTGCGCGCCTCGAGATCGCGCCGGGCCAGCGGCGCGCCGGCGGAGGCGGCGACGCGGCGGCGCAGGAAGGGCGACAGGGTCCACCAGCAGGCGCCCAGGAGCAGCAGGATGATGACAGCGGCTGTCAGCATGGCGTGGTTCTTCCTTCACGGCGGCCAAGGGCACGGCCGCTGGGCCGCACGTCCGTCGCCCGCGGCCGGCTCAAGCGGCGTCTTGCGCGGCCGCGAGCACGGCGGCCCGCCGCCGGTCGGGCAAGACGCAGATGATCGTGCCGAGAGTCAGCACCAGGGAGCCGATCCAGACCCAGGCCACCAGGGGATTGTGGTAGACCTGGAACACGACCCCGGCTGTTCCCTCCTCGTACCCGGCCAGCACCAGGTAGAGATCGCGGCTGAGCGACGAATGGATGGCCACCTCGGTCGATGGCTGCTCGCTGGCCAGGTAGAAACGGCGCTCGGGCGTCAGGCGCGCCAGCGCCCGGCCGTCGCGCGTGACCGACACCGTTCCCCGGCTGAATTCGTAGTTGGGCGTGCGGCCTTCTTCCAGCCGCTCCAGCGTCAGATCATAGCGCCCAAAGCGGCCGCGCTCGCCCTCGTCCAGCGTCAGCGTGCCATGCGTCGAGAAGGCCTGGCCGGCGAAGCCGCAGAACAGCACGGCGATGCCGAAATGAACCACATAGCCGCCGTACCGGGCGCGGTTGCGCTCGAACAGCGCCAGCAACGCCTGCGGCAGCGACTCCCGGCCGTGCCGGCGCCGGGCCCGCACCGCGCGCGCGAACTCCTCCACCACCGTGATCGTCACGAAGATCGCCAGCACGAACGCCAGCAGGGCGTAGACATGCCTCATGCCGGCGGCGGCCAGCGCCACGCCCACCGCGACCGACAGCAGCCACGGCCGCAGCAGCGTGCGCCGCAGGCTCGCCAGACTGGTGCGGCGGTAGGCGAGCAGGGGACCGGCGCCGGTCAGCAAGAGCAGCAGCAGCCCCAGGGGCACCTGGACCTTGTTGAAGAAGGGGATGCCGACCGAGATCTGCGTGCCGCGCACGGCCTCGCTCATCGCGGGAAAGAGCGTGCCGATGAACACCGCCGCCATGGACACCAGCAGCAGGAAGTTGTTGAACAGGAAGCCGGCCTCGCGCGAGAGCACGGCCTCGATCTGATGGTCGGGCCGCAGCTGGTCGCGCCGCGCCAGCAGCAGGGCCGTCGTCAGCACGGCCGCCACGCCCAGGAAGGTCGCGAAGTAATGGCCGATGCCCGATTGCGCGAAGGCGTGCACCGATTGCACGATCCCCGAGCGGGTCATGAACGTGCCGAAGATGCACAGCAGGTAGGTCAGGGCGATCAGCGACATGTTCCAGCCCTTGAGCATGCCGCGCCGCTGCTGCGCGATGGAGCTGTGGATGAAGGCGGTGGCGGTCAGCCACGGCATCAGGCTGGCGTTCTCGACCGGGTCCCAGGCCCAGTAGCCGCCCCAGCCCAGCTCGACGTAGGCCCAGCGCGCCCCCAGCAGGATGCCGCTGCCCAGGAAGAACCAGGCCAGCAGCGTCCAGCGGCGGATGATGCGCACCCAGAGCGCGCCCGAGCGCCGGTAGTACAGCGCGGCCATGGCGAAGGCGAACGGCACGGCGAAGCCGACATACCCCAGATACAGCATGGGGGGATGGATGACCATCGCAGGGTGCTGCAGCAGCGGGTTGAGCCCCTGGCCGTCCTGGGGCTGGAACGGGTGCAGAACGCCGTCGCCCGCCGTCAGCGCCAGACGCGTGAAGGGATTGGCGGCGAAGACGTTCAGCACGAGGAAGAAGAAGGTGGTGCCCGCCAGGACGACCATCGCCGCCGGCAGCAGAGCGCGCGCCTCGTCGCTGCGCGTGCGCACCGCGATCCACGAGAAGAGGGTCAGCAGCCAGGTCCAGAAGAGCAGCGAACCGGCCTGACCTGCCCAGAGGGCTGCCGCCTTGTAGAACAGCGGCAGGGCCGCGTTGCTGTAGCTGGCCACGTAGGCGACCGAGAAATCACCCCTGAGCGTCAGGATTTCCAGGCTGGCGGTCGCCACGGTCACCAGGACGAACACAGCCGTCAGGGCTCGCTTCGCCGACAGGGCCATGACCCCCTCGGGGCGATGCCGTCCGGCCAGCGCTGCGCCGGTGGCGAAAGCCGCCAGCGCCAGCGCGAACACCAGGCTGTAGCCGCCGATTTCGGTCACGGAGCGGCTCCTTCACCCCGGGGTGAAGATGCCGGCTGCGCCGCGGCCTGCGGCTCGGCGGCCAGGTCGTCGTACATCGCCTCGTACTTGCTGGCGCACTTGGCCTGGATCCTGTCCGCGCGCAACGTGCCGTCGGGCTGCAACCGTCCCTCGACCACGGCCTTGGCGCGGTCCTTGAAGGTGTCCGGGACGGGGTCCAGGCCCGCGTAGACCACCGCCAGGCTCTGGCCATTCTCCTCGAGCGTGAAATGCAGCCCGTCGGCCCGCCGGGCGATGCTGCCGTCCCTGACCTCGCCCGAAACCTTCAGACGCGCCTCCGGCCGGGGGGTGCGGCCCAACACCACTTCGTCGACGGTATGGTAGTAGGTCTTGCCCTCCTGAAAGCCGCTGGCGATCAGCCAGGCGAGCACGACCAGGATCACGCTGATGCCGATGCCCAGTTTCAAACGTGCTGGCAACGAAGCCTCCTCGGGCGGGGGGCGGCAGGATGGCGGGCTCGCGCGGGCGGGCGGCCGCGGTTCGTGAGCCAATAATATACTTTTAATCTCTTCGATAACAAGCGACTTCGCGAGGCGCGTCTCCCGCCCCGCGCCGGCCTTGGATCAAGTGGCGCCAATCGGCGCCGGCAAGTTTGACAGCGTCGGATATCGGCGATTAATTATTCCGTAATTCCTCCACATCTCGTCTCGGTGCGCGCCGCAGGCGCGAATCCCTGGCCGGAGGTCGCGATGCTCTTCAAGGTCGACACCCAGCATGCGATGCGCGCGCTGACCGTACTGGCCGGGGAGACCGGCCTGGTCTCCAACGTCCGGCTGGCCGAGCGTGTCGGCGCTCCGGCTCCCGCGCTGGCGAAGGTGCTGCAGCGCCTCGCTCAGCACGGCCTGGTTTCCGGCCGTCCCGGCCCGGGCGGCGGCTACGTGCTGGGTCGGCCGGGCGATCAGATCGCCTTGCTCGACATCGTGCGCCTGTTCGAGGGACCCTCCTTCGGGCAGGCGTGCGTCTTCGGTCTGCCGCGCTGCTCGCAAGAGCAGCCCTGCCCGCTGCACGCCGGCTGGCGCGAAATCCTGCACAAGCTGATGGCCCTGCTCGAGCGCCACAGCGTGGCCGATCTCGCGGCCGGCCGCGTGCCGTTGCCGGCCGGACCTGGCCTGGCGGAAAGCGGGGCGGAGCGCGCCTCATGAAGGGCGGCGGGCGGCAGGAGCAGGGCAGCCGGATCCGCGGCCTGCGGATCGGCCTGCAGCTGCTGACCCTGACGGTGGTGCTCTGGATTGGCGTCGAATTCGCGCTCTGGGTCGATGCCCTGCGCGAGGGCCGGTCCGCAGGCGCGCGCCCGCCGGGCGTCGAGGGTTTCCTGCCGATCTCGGCTTTGATGAGCCTGCGCCATTGGGTCGAAACCGGCGTCGCCACGCGCATCCATCCGGCCGGTCTGGTGCTGCTGCTGCTGATCCTGGCCTCGGCGCTGCTGCTCAAGAAGAGCTTCTGCTCGTGGCTCTGCCCGGTGGGGACGGTGGCCGAGTGGCTGGGCGCCGCGGGGCGCCGCCTGCGCCTGGCGCGCGCGCGCCTGCCGCGCTGGCTCGACCTGCCGCTGCGAGGAGTCAAGTACCTGCTGCTCGCCTTCTTTCTGCACGCCATCTTCTGGCGGATGACCACAGTGCAGATCGGCGCCTTCCTCGACTCGCCCTACAACCGGGTCGCCGATGTCAAGATGCTGCTCTTCTTCACGGAGATGTCCCCGCTGGCGGCCAAGGTGATGGCGGGTCTGGTCGTGCTGTCGGTGGTCATCCCCTTCTTCTGGTGCCGCTATCTCTGCCCTTACGGCGCTCTGCTGGGCCTGCTTTCGGCGGCCTCGCCCCTGAAGGTGACCCGCCGCCCGCGCTCCTGCACCGACTGCGGCCTCTGCAGCCGCGCCTGCCCGTCGCTGCTGCCGGTGGCGACCAGCGGCCGCATCTCCTCGCCCGAGTGCACCGGCTGCCTCGACTGCCTGGCGGTCTGCCCGGCGCCCGCGGCGCTGCACCTCGCCGCGCCGGCGCCGTGGCGGCGCGCGGTGCGTCCGGCGCTGCTGGCCTGCCTGCTCAGCCTGCTCTTCTTCGGCGGCATCGGCGTCGCCAAGCTGGCCGGGTACTGGGACAACGACATCTCCGCGGCGGAATACGCGCGCCGCGTGCGCGAGATCGACCACCCCCGCTACGAGCATTTCCGCGGCCAGGTCCCCGCGCAAACCGCGCTGGAGTGAGGGCGCGGCGGCGCCGCGCCGCCGGCGCGGTGCCGTCGCATCGCCGGCCGGGCCGCCGGTTTTTGTGCCCGCGCCAGCGGTGTGCTACCATCTTCGCCGCCATGATGATCCTGACCGACTGCCCGCGGCGGCTGCCCGAGACCGTGCCCGACCCAGCGGCCTGGACCGCCTGGCCTCGCGACGACCTGCCGCCGGCGGACCGCGCCCTGTGGCGCGCGCTGGGCCAGGGCGAGCAGGTCTGGGTCGCCGAAGCCGTCTGCCCGGGAGCGCCGGGCTTCTGGAGCCGGCTGGTGGCCGTGGCGCGCGCGCCCGTGTCCCAGTTCGATGTCCTGCGCGAGCTGCTCGGCGGCGGTCCGGCGCTGCCGGGACCGGTGGCGACCCTGGCCCTGGAGGGCGACAACTTCCACGGGCACCGCGGGCGTGGCTGGGTCGCGGCGCGGGGGAATCTCCATCTCTGCGCGGCGCTGGCCGATTGCGGGCTGCCGGCGAGGGACGGACTGGCCTTGACGGCGCTGCCGGCGGTCGCGGTGGCCTCGGCCCTGCGCCGCGCGACGCTGGGCTCCCTGCGCGCGCGGATCAAGTGGGTCAACGACATCCTGATCGACGGCGGCAAGGTCGCCGGCGTGCTGACCGCCACGCAGGCGCAGGATGACCGCCTGACGCAGGCGGTGCTGGGGATCGGTCTGAACGTGGCGGTGGCGCCGGCGCTGCCGCCCTCGCCCTTCCTGCCGTCGACCGCCAGCCTGGCCGGCGCCGGCGTGCCGCTGGATCTGGAGGGGGCGCTGGCCTTTCTGCTCGGCGAACTGGCGCTGCGCTACCTGCGCCTGCAGGAGAACGGTCCCGGTCCGCTTCTGGACGCGTATCGCGCCGCCTCCGCGGTCATCGGCCGGCGCGTCTGCGTGTGGGACGAAGGTCTGGACGAGACGGCGCCGCCGGCGGCGTGGCCGGCGCCCGCAGCTCGCGGCCTGGTGGCGGCGATCGGCGACGACTTGGCGCTGCACCTGGAAGGCGCCGAGGCGCCGGTGTCCAAGGGGCGCCTGGCGCTGGCCGAGCACTGCGGCCCGCACGGCGTCTTCTAGACGCTCCGCGGCGGGGCCAGCCGGTCCGGCTTGACAGCGCACCGAGGGGCTGCCATGCTGCTGATCTTCTCGTCTCAAGAGGCCATCCCAAGGAGGCTGTCTTGTCGGATCTCCTGCTTCTGGACGTATGCCTGACCACCTTCGCCGTGGTGTTCAGCGTCCTGGCCGCGCTGGCCGCGGTGATGCACGCCATCACGCTGCTCTTCCCGGCGCGGCGCGCCGGGGGCGACCCGGCCGTCGTCGCCGCCATCACCAGCACCGTCGCCTCGTTCTTTCCGCACTCGCGGGTCACGCGCATCGAGGAGGAATCATGATCTTCACCAAGCAGCCCAAGAAGATCAGGGTCATGTTCACCCCGTTCCGGGACGGCCTGCAGAGTTCGTTCGGCGGCAAGGTGCGCCTGAAGGACATCCTGCCCGCCATGGAGTTCTCGGCACAGAAGGCGCGCATCCGGCATTTCGAGTTCGGGGGCGGCGCCCGCTACCAGGCACCCTATTTCTACGTGGGCGAGGATCCCTTCTGGTGCCAGGACGAGATGCGCAAGGCGGTCGGGCCCGACGCCGATCTGCAGATCTTGACCCGCTCGGTGTCGGGGGTGACGTTGACGACGCAGAAGCTCAAGGCGCTGCAGCTGCAGGCCAAGCTCATGCGCAAGCACGCCACGACCTGGGACCGTAATTTCGACTACATGAACGACGTCGACAACCTGGTCACGACCGGGCAGCCGATCGTCGACGCCGGCATGCACCATCAGGTCTGCGTGGCCCTGATGGGCCTGCCGTTCCAGGACGACACCGTGCACACCGCGGATTTCTACGTCGGCATCGTCAAGAAGCTGCTGGCGCGCGGCATCCACTTCGACTCGGTCTGCATGAAGGACGCGTCGGGCACCACCGATCCCAAGACCTGCTACGACACCGCCGTGGGGCTGCGCAAGATCCTGCCGCCCGAGGTGATCCTGTGGCAGCACACCCACGACACGGCTTCGATGGCGGTCTCGTGCTACCTGGCGGGCATCGCCGGCGGCGTGGACGGCATCGACCTGTCCGTGCGGCCGATGGCCTCGGGCACGGTGCAGCCGGACGTGCGCTCGATGGCGCACGCGCTCAAGGGAACCGGCTATTCCCTGGATCTCGACGTGTCGCAGATGGACGAGATAGAGAACCTGCTCAACGAGGGGCTGGCCGAATACGATTTCGACCCGGTGACCACCACGGCCGACGCGCGCGTGGTCGGCTTCCCCATGCCCGGCGGCGCCATCGGGCCGAACGTCCACATGATGAAAGAGGCCGGGATCCTGCACAAGTACAACGAGGTGCTGGCGGAATTCCCCGTGGTGGTCAAGGCGGGCGGCGCCTGGACGAGCGTCACGCCGGGCAGCCAGCAGTACTGGCTGCAGGCCTTCAACAACGTGCTGCACGGACGCTGGAAGAAGATCAACGACGGCTACGGCAAGGCGGTGCTGGGCTATTTCGGGCGCACGCCTCTGCCGCCGGACCCCGAGGTGGTCAAGATCGCCGGCGAGCAGCTGGGCAAGCCGCCCTTCACGGGGGATCCGCTGGAGGCGGCTCCCGACAGCCTGGCCGAGGCGCAGAAGGCGCTGGCCGAGCGCGGCCTGCCGGCCACCGACGAGAACGTCTTCCTGGTGGCGGCGGCCATCGTGCCGGGCAAGAACATGGATCTGAACGAGGGCATCCGCCTGCTGACCGGCAAGGCCAAGATCGTGCTGCCGCTCAAGAAGAAGGCCGAGACGCCCGCCGCGTCCCCACCCGCGCCGGCGCCCGCCGCGGCGAGCGTGGCGGCGGCGCCTGTTCTGCCGACCGGCCCGATCGTGACCAGCTGCACGGTGGTCGAGGGCGGGCAGACCCGCAATTTCCGCATCACGATCGAGACGCCCGCCGCAGCGCACGGGGCGGCGCAGCTGGCCGGGCCCGTCGCCAGCGCCCAGGCGGCGCCGGCCGGTCCGCCGGCGGCGGCCGTCGGCGGCACGCCGGTCTACTCGCCCTTCGAGGGCAAGGTCGAACTGGTCGAGGTCAACGTGCGCGTCGGCGACCAGGTGAAGCAGGGCCAGGTCGTCGCCGCGGTCGAGGCGATGAAGGCCAAGCACGAGGTCAAGGCGCCCTGCGCCGGCAGGGTCATGAGCGTCGACGCCGAGGTCGGCAGCGACGTGGTGGCCGGCCGCCCGATCCTGACGATCGGGGGTTAGGCGATGGACGTCGTGTCGCTGCTGCTGCGGGAGTCCGGTTTCGCCGGGCTCGGCTGGCAGAATCTGCTGATGTTCGGCGTCGGCGGCCTGCTGATCTACCTGGCCATCCGCAAGGGCTTCGAGCCGCTGCTGCTGGTCCCGATCGGCTTCGGGGCTATCGTGGCCAATCTGCCGCGCGGTCTGCTCAACGTCTCCGACACCTACGTGCCGGGCGGCGAGGCCGTGCCGCCTCTGCTGCAGCTGATCTACGAGACCGGCATCCGCACGGAGTTCCTGCCGCCGGTGATCTTCCTGGGGGTCGGCGCGCTGACGGATTTCCGGCCGCTGCTGAGCCGGCCGATCACTTTCCTGCTCGGCGCGGCGGCGCAGCTGGGCGTGCTGATCGCGGCGCTGGGCGCCCATTACCTTTTCGGCTTCAGCAACGCCGAGGCCGCCGCGGTCGGCATCATCGGTGGCGCCGACGGCCCGACCTCCATCTACCTGACCGCCAAGCTGGCGCCGCACCTGCTGGGCGCGGTCGCCGTCGCCGCCTACAGCTACATGGCGCTGGTGCCGGTGATCCAGCCGCCGATCATGCGCCTGTTGACGACACGGCGGGAGCGCGGCATCGACATGCCGCAGGCCAAGCCGGTGTCGCAGGTGGCGGTGATCGTCTTTCCGATCGTCACCGCGGTGCTGGCCTCGCTGGCGGTGCCGTCGTGCGCGCCGCTGATCGGCATGCTGATGTTCGGCAACCTGCTGCGCGAATCGGGCGTGACCGAGCGGCTGCACAAGACGGCCGGGGGCGCGCTGGTCAACACGGTCACCATCTTCCTGGGCATCACCATCGGCGCCACCATGGAGGGTCAGGCCTTCCTGCGCCAGCAGACCATCTTCATCCTGATCCTGGGCGCGGTGGCCTTCGCCTTCAGCACGGCCGGCGGCGTCCTGTTCGCCAAGCTGCTCAACCTGGTGCTGCCGCGGGCCCAGCGCATCAATCCCTGCATCGGCGCGGCCGGCGTCTCGGCGGTGCCGATGGCCGCGCGGGTCGTGCAGAACTTCGTGTCCCGCGAGACCGACGGCCGCGTCAACCCGTTGATGGCGGCCATGGGTCCCAACGTCGCCGGCGTGATCGGCACCGCGGTGGCGGCCGGCGTGTTCATGGCGCTCGTGTGATAAGGAGAGGGATGGCCTACCCCGAGAACGCCACGCAGCTGATCCGCGACTGCGAGATCGGCGAGGGCACCAAGATCTGGAACTTCGTCAACCTCTACGGGTGCCGCATCGGCCGCGATTGCATGATCGGCACGTTCGTGGAGATCCAGGCCGGCGTGTCCATCGGCGATCGCACGCGCGTGCAGAGCCACACGTTCATCTGCGACATGGTGGCCGTGGGCAGCGACGTTTTCATCGGCCACGGCGTGATGTTCATCAACGACGTCTATCCGCCGCAGCCGGACAAGGCGATGTGGAAGGGCACCGTGATCGAGGATGGGGCGAGCATCGGCTCCAACGCCACGCTGCTGCCGGTGCGCGTCGGGCGCGACGCCATCGTCGGCGGCGGTTCGGTGGTGACCAGGGACGTGCCGGCCGGCGCCGTGGTGGCCGGCAATCCGGCGCGCGTCATCCGCTACCGCGAAGGCTACGGCCCCGCCTAGCCCGGAACCGCCGCCGCCGCCGCACCGTAGGATGGCGGGTGAAACGCCGCGATCCACCCTGGCTCTGGCCTGCGTGCGCGCTGCTGGCGCTGGCGCTGGCGGCGAGCGTGTCGCTGCTGCCGCGCGCCTGGCTGGATGCCTGGCTGCGCGGCGCCCCGCCGGCGAGCGCGCCGCGGCGGTCGCCGCCCGCTCCCCTGCCCCTGCTGCCCGAGCTGGAAGTGGTGCCGGACCGCGAGCCGTCGGCGACGCGCCCCAAACCTTCGCCCCCGCCTCCGCCGCCGACCCTGGCGCCCGCCCCTGACTGGTGGCTGGCGGCGAGGGCGGACCATCTGCGCGGCGAGGTTGCCGCCTTGTTGTCGCCCGGCGCCGCCGACAGCTCCGCGACGGTGGCGCTGTGGCTCGAGCGGGCGGCGTCCAGCCCGTTGCTGGCGGGGCTGGCCGACAGCGCGCGGGCCGCGCGGCTGGGGCAGGCGGAGCGACGCATCCGGGAACAGTGGCGGCAGCTGCGGCCGTTGGCCGCGGCGCTGGGCCGCGCCCGCAGGCAGCAGGAGTTCCTGAACATCGAGCGGCGGCTCTTCGGGGAGCAGGCCGGTCCCGAGTGACGCCCGGCGGCTCAGTCCTCCCAGAACTTCTCGACTATAATGTTGCCGGGCTGGCGGCGGCTGTGGAGCGTGAAGCCGCGCGCGGTCAGCATCTTCTCCATCCCGGCGATCATGTGCGGATTCCCGCACAGAAAGACGCCCAGGCGGTCGGGAGCCAGCTCACGGCCGAGAGCCCGCTGGACTGTGCCGTCCTGGAAATGCTCGCTGACGTACCCCACCTTGCCCGGCCAGCTCGGGTCCAGGTCGACGCGGTCGATGATCGGCAGGTAGGTGAACTGAGGCCAGCGCGCGTCCAGCGCGCGCAGCTCGTTGCTGTAGCCCAGGTCCCAGGAGGTGCGGGCCCCGTGGATGACCACCGTGGCGTGCCCGTCCTCGAAACGGTATGCCGAGCGGAGCATGCTCAGGTATGGGGCCAGCCCCGTGCCGGTGGCGACGAAGATCACGTCGTGGCCGCGCGGCAGATCGTCCAGCGTGAACATGCCGACGATCTTGCGCCCCAGCCAGATCCTGTCGCCCTCGCGCAGCGCGAACAGCCGCGGCGTCAGGGCCCCCGAGCGCACCAGGGCGATGTAGAACTCCAGGTACTGCCCCTGCAGGCTGGAGGAGGCGATCGAGTAGGCGCGCTTGATCAGCTTGTCGGGCGCCGGCGCCTCGGCCGCCGGCTCGGGATCGGCCAGCGGGGAGCGGGGCGCGGTTCCCGGCAAGCCGAGCACGGCGTACTGGCCCGCCTTGAATGGCGGCAGCGGCTCGTCAGGGCTCACCCGCAGTATCAACAGGCCGTGGCTCAGCTCGCTGCGCTGCTGGATGGTCGCGTTCAATCCTGCCGTCATCCTCAGGCACCCCTCTGCGGCTTGCGTATTCGCGTCGCGCCGGCGCGCGCCTGGACCAATCAATGATCAGGCCGAGCGATTGTCCAGGGCGGAATGCTGATGGCATTCCGGGTTATGTTGCATATATGCAATGATTAAAGTAAACATAACTCAATATCATTATTGCAGATATAAATATTTCTATTTTTATCTAGTTTTATTCTTGACTAATCTTGTCATGATAGTAAACTTTTCTGCGGACAGGTTGGCGGGCCGCCCCCCGGCATGCCGGAGGCGGCACCGACATGAGAACACATCCTGGTTCTGGACGCGACAGCAAGGAGACGATTCGAAATGGCCCACACACTTCCCCCCCTGCCGTACCCCTACGAGGCGCTCGAGCCCCACATCGACGCGCAGACCATGAAGCTGCACCACGACCTGCACCACAAGGCGTACGTGGACGGTCTGAACAAGGCCGAGGAGATGCTGGCCAGGGCGCGCGAGAGCGGCGACTTCAGCCTGGTCAAGCACTGGGAGCGCGAGGCGGCCTTCCACGGTTCGGGTCATCTGCTGCACGTGATCTTCTGGCAGAACATGGCGCCGGCCGGGCAGGGCGGCGGGGGTGAGCCGACCGGCGAGCTGGCGACGCAGCTGGCGGCCGATTTCGGCGGCGTCGCCGCCTTCCAGGGGCAGTTCAGCGCCGCGGCCACGCAGGTCGAGGGAAGCGGCTGGGCCATCCTTGCCTACCGGCCCGCGGACGGCAGGCTGGTCATACTGACGGCCGAGAAGCACCAGAACCTGACGCAGTGGGGCGTCATTCCTCTGCTGGCGCTCGATGTCTGGGAGCACGCCTACTACCTGAAATACCAGAACCGCCGCGCGGAGTACGTCAAGGCGTTCTGGAACGTGGTCAACTGGGCCGATGTCGCGGCACGTCTGGCCGCGGCGAAACGCTAGGCGCGGCGCCGGAAAGGCGGACCTGATGCTGCGGGTCTCGAAAGCCGAAGAGCAGGCGCTGCGCCTGCTGATGCGAATGGCCAAGCTGGCGGGCCAGGTGACCCTGGGCGAGCTGGCCGCCAGCGAGCGGCTGCCCGAGCCCACGGTCGCCAAGCTGCTGGGGCGGCTGCGTGACGGCGGGCTGGTCAGGGCGGTCAGGGGTCGCCACGGCGGCTACGAGCTGGCGGCGGGCCCGGCAAAGGTGAGCGTGGCGGCGGTGCTGCGCGCTCTGGGCGCGGCGGGCGTCGCCCCGCACACCTGCGACTCCCGGGGCCATGCCGTCGATCCCTGCCCCCGCCTTCAGGACTGCGGGCTGCGCTCGGTCTGGGCGCACGTCGAGAGCAGGGTGACCGACCTGCTGGAGAGGATCACGCTGGCTGACCTGCTGGGGGCCGAGCCCGACATGGACGCCCGGCTGGCCGCCATGTGGCCCGCCGCCGGCGGCGCCGACATTCCGATCATGCACACCACAAGGAGCTGGGACCGATGAGCGGCGAAGACAAGCCGATCTTCTCCTGCCGCGGCCTGCGGGTCTTCGTCGGCGAGAAGGAAATCGTCAAGGGCGTCGACCTGCAGGTGGGGGCGGGGAGCAAGCATGCCCTGATGGGCCCGAACGGCTCGGGCAAGTCCACCCTGGCGGCCGCCCTGATGGGCCACCCCGCTTACCGGGTCGAGGGCGAGATCATGCTGGGCGGCAGGCCGGTGGCCGGGCTCGCGCCGGACGAGCGTGCCCGCCTGGGGATGTTCCTGGGTTTCCAGTATCCGGTGGCGGTGCCGGGAGTGACGGTGGCCGGTTTCCTGCGCGCCGCCCTGTCGGCGCGACGCGGGGCCGAGGTGCCGGTCAAGGAGTTCCGCCAGGAGCTGCTGGCCGCTTTCGCCGCCCTGGACATCCCGCGCGATTTCATGGGGCGCTACCTGAACGACGGCTTCTCCGGCGGCGAGAAGAAGCGGCTGGAGATTCTCCAGATGAGCCTGCTGCAGCCGTCGTTCGCCCTGCTGGACGAGACCGACTCGGGGCTGGACATCGACGCCCTGAAGGTCGTGGCGGCTGGGATCGCCCGGGCGGCCGAGGCGGGGACCGGAGTGCTGCTGGTGACCCACTACCAGCGCATCCTCGATCATGTGCGTCCCGACGCGGTGCACGTGTTCATGGGCGGGCGCATCGTCCGCAGCGGCGGGCCTGAGCTGGCAGGCGAGCTCGAGGAGCGCGGCTACGACTGGTTGGAGCCGACCGACGCCGCGCTGGAAGGGAGCTCGCGATGAACGCGCCGCACAAGATCGCGGACCTGAATCAGGACTACCGCGCCAAATACGGCTTCAGCGACCCCGAGCAGTACCTGCTCAAGTCGCCGCGGGGGCTCAACCACGAGATCGTCGAGATGATCTCGCGCTACAAGCAGGAACCGGACTGGATGCGCGAGTTCCGGCACCGCGCCCTCGACACCTTTCTGGCCAAGCCGATGCCGCGCTGGGGCAACCAGGAGCTGCTGCGGTCGATCGACTTCGATCGCATCCACTACTACATCCGTCCCACCGAACGGCAGGGCCGCAGCTGGGACGAGGTGCCGGAGCAGATCAAGCGCACCTTCGACCGGCTGGGCATCCCCGAGGCCGAGCGCAAGTTCCTGGCGGGGGTCTCGGCGCAGTACGAGTCCGAGGTCGTCTACCATTCGATCCGCGAGGACCTGACCAGGCTGGGCGTGCTCTTCGCGGACATGGACACCGGCTTGCGCGAACATGCCGAGATCGTGCGCAAATATTTCGCCACGGTCATCCCGCCCGAGGACAACAAGTTCGCCGCCCTCAACAGCGCGGTCTGGTCGGGCGGTTCGTTCATCTACGTGCCGCCGGGTACCAAGGTGGACATCCCGCTGCAGGCGTATTTCCGCATCAACGCCGAGAACATGGGCCAGTTCGAGCGCACCTTGATCATCGCCGACGAGGGTTCCTCGGTCCATTACATCGAGGGCTGCACCGCGCCGGTCTACAGCACCGATTCGCTGCACTCGGCGGTGGTCGAGCTGATCGCGCTGCCCGGCGCGCGCATCCGCTACACCACGATCCAGAACTGGTCGACCAACGTCTTCAACCTGGTGACCAAGCGCGCCGTGGCGCACGCCGGCGCGGTCGTGGAGTGGGTCGACGGCAACCTCGGCTCGAAGCTGACCATGAAGTACCCCGCCATCTACCTGGTGGGCGAGGGGGCGCACGGCGAGGTGCTGTCGGTGGCCTTCGCCGGGGACGGCCAGCACCAGGACGCCGGCGCCAAGATGATCCACGCCGCGCCGCGCACGACCTCGCGCATCATCTCGAAGTCGATCAGCAAGGGGCTGGGCCGCTCTTCCTACCGCGGGCTGGTGAAGATTCCGCGCGGCGCCCGCGGCTGCAAGACGCACGTCGAATGCGACGCCCTGCTGCTCGGCGCCCAGGCGCGCTCGGACACGTATCCGACCATGGACATCGCCGAGGCCGACGTCTCCGTGGAGCACGAGGCGCGCGTGTCGAAGCTGGCGGACGAGCAGCTGTTCTATCTCCAGAGCCGCGGCCTGGGTCTGGACCAGGCGCGCCTGATGATCGTCAACGGCTTCATCGAGCCGTTCGTGCGCGAGCTGCCCATGGAGTACGCGGTCGAGCTGAACCGGCTCATCGAGCTGGAGATGGAGGGGTCCGTTGGCTGACACGGCGATGCTGAACCTGGAAAGCCGGCCCGCCCTGGAGGCGGCCGCCCTCGGCGCCCACTCGCGCCGGCGCGGCGAACCGACGGCCCTGGCGCAGGCTCGCCTGCGGGCCCTCGAGGTCTATCGCGCCCTGGAGGCGCCCGACCGGGTGCGCCACCTGTGGCGCTACACCGATCCGGCCGCGCTGCTGCCCAGGACGTGGGAGCTGGCGGCGGCGCTGCATCTCGACGCCGCCGCGCCCGCCGGGCCGGGCACGGACGGCGCCCCCGGCGTGGTGCTCGGCGCCGACGGCAGCGTTGATGCGGACGCCGCCGCCCGCGCCAGCGGCGTGCAGCTGCTGCCGCTGGCGCAGGCTGGCGTGGAGCTCAACAGGGTGGGCGCGGCGGTGCCGGCCGCGCACGGCCTGCTGGAGGCGCTCAACGCCGCCGCCTGGACCGGCGGCCTGCTCGTGCGCATCCCGCGGCGCACCGTCACCGCGGCGCCCCTGCGCGTGCGCGTGCCGGCGGCGGCGGGGCTGTCGCTGCCGCGGCTGCTGATCGTGGCCGAGAGCGGCGCCGAGGCGACCGTGATCGAGGAGCACAGCGGCGGCGCCGACGGCGGGCGCGTGCTCGGAGTCAGCGAGCTGTTCGTCGAGCCGGGCGCGCGGCTGAGCCATGTGCTGGTGCAGCGCTGGGCCGGCGGCGTGAGCGGGCACCTGACGCTGCGGGCTCGGCTGGAGCGCGACGCCGAGCTGCGGATGGCGCTGGCCGCGCTGGGCGGCGAGCGGGCCAAGCTCGACCTGGGCGCCGTGCTGGCCGGCGAGGGGGCGCGCAGCGAACTGGCCGGCGTGGTGCTGGGCGAAGGACGTCAACATCTCGATCACCACACCCTGCACGAGCATCGCGCCGGCCGCACCTGGTCGAACCTCGACTTCAAGGCCGTGCTCACCGGTCGTGCGCGCTCGGTCTACACCGGTCTGATCCGCATCGAGAAGGGGGCGCCCGGCAGCGAGGCCTACCAGGAGAATCGCAACCTGCTGCTTTCCGAGCGATGCCGAGCCGACACGATTCCCGAGCTGGAGATCCTGACCGACGAGGTCACCTGCACGCACGGCGCCACGGCCGCGCCGGTGGACCCTGAGCAGCTGTTCTACCTGCGCAGCCGGGGCCTGCCGGGCGCGGAAGCGCTCAGACTGGTGGTGCGCGGTTTCCTGGAGGCGACGCTGCGGCGGCTGCCCGCGGCGCTGCGGGACGAACTGGAAGTGCTCATCGCCGCCCGTCTGGCGGCTTTGTGAGGAAGGCGCGCATGAGCGACTGGACCAGAGTCTGCCGTTTGACGGAGATCGCGCTGGGCGGCAGCCGCGAGGCGGAGATCGACGGCGAGGAATTGCTGCTCTGCCGCACGGGCGAGGACATCGTCCACGCCGTGCAGAATGTCTGCACCCATGATGACGGGCCGCTGGGAGAGGCCGACCTGTCCGGCGGCGTGATCGAGTGTCCCCGCCACGGAGCGCGCTTCGACGTGACCACCGGCGCCGTGCTGCGGATGCCGGCGGCGACGCCGCTGCGCACCTATCCGGCGCGGGTGGCCGACGGCTGGGTCGAGGTGGCGACGGGAGACGGGTCGTGACCGCCAGGGCCGCGGACCGCGCCGCCGCCGGGACGGCGGCCGCCGGCCTGGCGCGCGAGCGTTTCCCGGCGCTGGCGCGCCGGGTGGGTGGCCGGCCGCTGGTCTATCTCGACACGGCCGCCACGGCGCAGAAACCGGCGGCGGTGATCGAGGCCGAGGCGCGGTACTACCGCCAGCACAACGCCAACGTGCACCGCGGCCTGCACACCCTGGCCGAAGAGGCGACCGCCGCCTACGAGGAGTGCCGGCGCCGGGTCGCCGCCTGGCTGGGCGCGCCCCAGCCCGCCGGCGTGGTCATCGCCCGCAACGCCACCGCCGCGCTCAACCTCGTCGCGCGCGGCGTCGAGCACCGTCTGGCCGCCGGCGACGAGGTGCTGCTGACCGAGATGGAGCACCACGCCAACCACGTGCCGTGGCTCATGCTGGCCCGCCGCGCCGGCGTGCGCCTGCGCTTCCTGCCGCTGGCCGCCGACGGGCGGCTCGACCTGGTGGCGCTGCCCTCGCTGCTGGGCCCGCGCACCCGCGTGGTCTCGCTGACCCAGGTCAGCAACGTGCTGGGCACGATCAATCCGGTGGCCGAAATCGCCGACGCCGCGCGCCGACACGGCGCCCTGGTGGTGGTCGACGCCGCCCAGGCGGTCGGGCGCCTGCCGGTGCGGCTGGACGAGCTGGGCGCCGATCTGATCGCCTTCTCGGCGCACAAGGTTTACGGGCCGATGGGGCTGGGCTTCCTGGTCGGCCGCCCCGAGACGCTCGAGGAGCTGGAGCCTATGGAGGGCGGGGGGGAGATGATCGCGCGGGTGACCTGGGACGAGGCAACCTGGGCCGAGGTGCCGCTGCGCTTCGAGGCGGGCACCCCCAACGTGGCCGCCGCCGCCGCCTTCCCCCCGGCGCTGGACCTGCTGGACGAGCTGGGGCTGCCGGCGGTGCGCGCGCACGATCGCGACCTGACGGCGTACGCGCACGACCGCCTGGCGGCGCTGGGCGGGCTGACCCTGTTCGGCCCCGCGGATCCCGAGGCCCGCGCCGGGCTGATCAGCTTCCACGACGATCGCGTGCATCCGCACGATCTTGCTACCCTGCTCGATCAGCGCGGCGTCGCCGTGCGCGCCGGGCACCACTGCGCCCAGCCGCTGCACCGGCGGCTGGGGGTGGCGGCGACCGCGCGCGCCTCGTTCGGCCTCTACACCGGCCGCGACGACATCGACGCCCTGATCGAAGGCATCGTCTTCGCCCGGGGGGTGATGGGCGCATGAACCACGATGCGCTCGACGCCCTCTACCGCGAGGTGGTCCTGGACCACCACCGCCACCCGCGCGGCAGCCGCAAGCTGGCTGATTTCGATGTGGAGGCGGCGGGTCAGAACCCGTCGTGCGGCGACGAGGTCAGCCTGCAGCTGAAGTTCGACGGCGACCGCATCGCCGACGTCGCCGTCTGCTCCCACGGCTGCGCCATCAGCACCGCCTCGGGTTCGATGCTGGCCGAGGTGGTGCGCGGTCTGAGCGCCGCCCAGGCGCAGCAGGTGGCCGACGTCTTCAAGGCGGCGCTGCACGGCGACGATATCCCCGCCGCGGTCGATCTGGGCGACCTGGAGGCGCTGACCGGCGTGCGCAAGTTCCCGGTGCGGGTCAAGTGCGCGCTGCTGCCGTGGGTGACCTTGCTGGACGCCGTGCTGCGCCGCGACCGGAGCCCCGCCGGCGCGCCGGCAACCACCGAGTAGGCGGCCCGCCTCGGCGCGGCCGTCCGCGAAGGAGAGGGCGATGGAACTCACCCCCGAGCTGATCGTCGAGGCCCTGCGCCCGGTGGAAGACCCCGAGATCGGCGTCTCGATCGTCGATCTGGGTCTGCTGCGCGGCGTCGAGGTCGAGGAGGAGAGCGCCGCGGTGAAGATCTCCCTGACCCTGACCAGCCCGATGTGTCCGCTGGGCCCGGAAATCGTCGCCGCCGTCAAGCAGCACGCGGCCGCAGTGCCGGGCGTCAGCCGGGCCGAGGTGGCGCTGGTCTGGAGCCCTCCCTGGGATCCCCGCCTGGACGCCACCGACGAAGTCAAGGCGGAACTGGGCATCTGGGAGTGACGGCGCGGGGCCGCCTCCATCCGCTCAATCCCGCCAGGTCGTGACGAACACGTTGGTCTCGCCCGATCGGCGGTTGTGCCGGTTGGAGCAGAAGACGAACGTTTCGCCGTCGGGCGCCCACATCGGGAAGCCGTCGAACTCCGGGCTGTGCGTGACCTGCTCCAGGTTGCCGCCGTCGAGATCGACCAGGAACAGCTCGAACTCGCGGCTGCGCGGGGTCGGGTGGTTCGACGAGAAGATGATCTTGCGCCCCGACGGATGGAAGAAGGGCGCGAACGAGGCGCAGCCCAGGTCGGTCACCTGCCGTTTGTCCGAACCGTCGGCGTTCATCACCCAGATCTCCAGGCGCGAAGGGCGGATCTGGTGGCGCGCCAGCAGCGCCTGGTAATCGGCGATCTCCTCGGCCGTGCGCGGGTGATGGGCGCGGTAGACGATCAGGCGGCCGTCGGGGGAGTAGAAGGGCCCGCCGTCGTACCCGATCTCGTCGGTCAGGCGGCGCACGTCGGTGCCGTCCGGCGCCATGCTGTAGATGTCGAGATCGCCGTCGCGCAGCGAGGTGAAGACGATGCGCCCGTCGGCCGGCGACACGGTCGCCTCGGCGTCGTAGACGCCGCTGGCGGTCAGCCGGACCGGCTCGCCGGCGGGACGGCCGCCGCGCAGCGCGACGCGGAAGATGTCGTAGCCGGGATACAGCGCCCAGACATAGCCGGCGCTCATGTCGGGCGGCGGCGGGCAGTCCTCGCCGCTCAGGTGCGTCGACGCGTACACGATGCTGCTGTCGCCCAGGTCGTAGTAGGCGCAGGTCGTGCGGCCTCGCCCGCTGCTGATCTGCGTCACCGCCGCCGTGGCCAGGTCCAGGGTCATGATCTGGTCGCAGCCGAACGGCGGCCGGGTCGACTGGAAGACCAGCCGGCGGCTGTCCCAGCTGAAGTAGGCTTCGGCGTTCTCGCCGCCGTCGGTCAGCATCAGCAGCTCGCCGAAGCGCGTCTCGCCCCGGGCGGGCGCGAAGCGCCGCGGCAGCGGCCCGGGCTCGTCGTACGCCTCGACCTGGCCGGCGTCCTCCCGCCCGCCGACCGCGCTCGCGCCGTCCTCACCGCCGCCGCCATCCCTGCAGCCCGCCATCGCCAGCATCACCGCCGGCATCACGACCAGGATCACCGTCAACATCGCCGTCCCCGTCCTGCGCCTGGACATTCGGTTCTCCTTCCGCAATCTTGGTGGCCGGCCGCCAATCCGGTCGTCGCGCGGCGGCCGATCCACCAAGCTCATAGCATCGTGGGGGCCTTTTGCCAACCCTCGTCGGAAATTGACGCCGGCGCACTGGCCATGCTATTGTGAAAATCCGATCACGAAACAATAACGACCGGGTGAGGCCGGCGGGCCGAACGGCTGGCCGGATCTCCCGCGGACCCGAAGGCGCCGGGATGACGGACCGAGGCAAGAAGTTGACCCTGGCGGCGCTGGGCGTCGTCGCGGCCCTCGGCATCGCCGAGGCGGGGTTGCGCCTCAAGACACGCGGCGATTTCCTGCCCGTGATGCGCTTCGACGTCAACACGCGCGCCGCTCTGGAACAGGGACGGTTCCTGCCCGACCGCCAGCTGTTCTGGCGCCTGCCGCCCGACGGCAATCCCGAGTTCGACGCCCGCATCCGCGCCGTGCATCCCGGCCGGCGCACGCCGCCGCGCGGCGACCGCATGCGCATCCTGGTGCTGGGCGATTCCTGCTCGCGCCTGAGCCTGCAGTCGCTGCCGTTCTCGGCCCAGCTGGAGGAATCGCTCGGCGCCGACTTGGTCGAGGTGTTCAACGCCAGCGTGCCCGGCTACACGACACATCAGGGGCTGGCCTGGCTGCACAGCCAGTTGCTGGATATGCAGCCGGACCTGGTCGTGGTGTACCTGGGGTGGAACGACCACTGGCGCACCACCGGGATGACCGACCGCGAACTGGCCGCCAGCCTGTCGGTCTGGCGGCCGCGGCTGCTCGCTCTGCTGCACCGCCGCCCCGATCCGCCGCCGTTGCGCGTGCCGCTGCCCGAATTCAAGGAGAACCTGGCCGAGATCGTGCGGCTGGTGCGCGAGGCGGGAGGACAGACGATCCTGCTGACCGCGCCGTACTCGTTCACGCCGGAGGCGGTGGCGCGGCTGCGGCAGCTGGGCTACCTCTCGTCCGGCGACGACGTGGCGGCGTTGCGCCACGCTTACCAGAGCGCGGTGCGCGAGGTCGCCGCCGCGACGGGCGCGCGGTTGTACGACACCGCCCAGCTCTTCGCGCAGCTCAACGAACCGCGCTGGCTGCTGCACCGCGACGGCATCCACCCCTCCGATCTGGGCCACCAGGTGCTGGCCCTGGGGCTGGCCCACGACATCACCACGCACGACCTGGACGACCCGCACCGATTCTCCGACCCGCTCGTCGTGGCGGCCCGACTCCTGGCGGCCCAGGGCAAGAGCGATGCCGAAAAGGGCAGGTAGCCGGCCGGCGCGCCCCGGCCGTGGCCGCGACCTCGCCCTGGTGCTGGGGATCGCGCTGTCGCTGCGGGTCCTGCACTGGCTGCTCTACGCGCGCACGCCGTTCTTCGCGCATCCCGTGGTCGACGCCAGCTTCTTCGACCTGTGGGCGCGGGCGATCGCGGCGGGGCGAGAGTTCCAGCCCGACGTCTATTTCAAGCCGCCGCTCTACCCCTACCTGCTGGCGGGCGTCTACCGGCTGGCGGGCGCCGGCCCGACCACGGTCTACGCGCTGCAGACGGCATTGGGCGTCGCCTGCTGCTTGCTCGTGCTGGCGATCGGGCGGCAGATCTTCCCGCCGCGCGCCGCGCTGGCGGGGGCCATGATCTGCGCCGCGCTGCCCATCCTGCCCTTCTTCGAGCTGCAGCTGCTCGCCGAGACGGTCACGACCTTCCTGTCGCTGCTGGCCCTCTGGTGGCTCCTGCGCGCGCGCGGCGCGGACGGCGCCTGGCGCCGGCCGCCGCTGGCCCTGGCCGGTCTGGCGCTGGGCGTCGCCGCGGTCGGGCGCCCCAACATCCTGCTGCTGCTGCCCCTCTTCGCCTGGTGGCTGTGGCGCGGAACGGCGGCGCGGCGCCCGCAGCCGGCGGCCGTCTTCCTGTGCGCCGGCCTGCTGGCCCTGTTGCCGACCGCCGCGCGCAACGCCCGGGTCGGCGGCGCGTTGGTGCCGGTCAGCGCCAACTTCGGCGCCAACCTCTGGACCGGTGCCCATCCGGGCGCCGACGGCGTCTCGGCCGTCCCGGTGGGTCTGCAGTGGGACGAGCTGCAGCTGCGCTGCCGCGAGGCCGGCGCCGGCTCGGCCGCTGCCTCCTCGCGCTACTTGACGGGCGTCGCGTTGCGCGACATCGCTGCCGAACCTGGCCGCGTCCTCGCGCTGCTGGGCAAGAAGCTGACCGTCCTGGCCAACGCCCAGGAGCCGCGCAACAACATCGGCGCCGCCTACCTGGCCCGCGATCAGGGCGTGGTCACGCTGTCCCGTTGGTGGCCGTCGTTCTGGCTTTTCGGGCCCTTCATGCTCATGGGCGTTTTCTGGCCGGGACTCGGCAGGCCGCTGCCGCATCCCGAGGCCGCTGCCGGCCGCCGGCTCCTGCTGCTGTATCTGGCCGGCATGGCCGCTTCGGTCCTGCCCTTCTTCGTCAACGATCGCTTCCGCATGCCCCTGCTGCCGGTCGCCGCCCTCTTCGCCGGAGCGGCCGCGGTCGGCCTGCTCGAGCGCGGGCAGCGGCGCCTGGCGCCGCTGCTTGCCCTGCTGGTCGTTTTCGCCGCCGTCAACATCGATTGGTTCCGCCTGGGCGACCCACGCCACGACGCCCGCGACCATTTCAACCTTGCCCTGATCCTGTCTTCCTCGGCCTCGGGCCCCGAGTCGCTGCGCGAGGCCGAACGTCACTACCAGCGCGCCATGCAGCTCGACCCGGCCGACCCGGATTATCCCGAGCGATACGGACAGGTTCTGCTGCAGCTTGCCCAGCCGCGTTTGGCACGCGCCGAGCAACTGGCAGCCGCCAACCCGACCGCCGCGGCGAACCTGTATGAGGCCTGCGAGCCCATGATCGCCCGCGCCCAGCAATTGCACCGCCAGGCCGCGGCGCTGTTCCCGCGGTCCTACCAGTCGCACGCCAATCTGGCCACCACCTACCTCTGGCAGGGCGACGCCGCCGCCCTGGGGGCGGCCGCCGCCTCCGACCCGGCTCCGCTCCTGGCCCGGGCCCGCCACCTTTACGACGAGGCGGCCGCCGCCTACCGCCGGGCCCTGGGCATCAACCCTGCGCTGCGTGCGGCCAGCGACAATCTGAAGTTGCTGGAACGGAGGCAACGCGACCTATGGCCGGAGCGATCGCAATCATGACGTCGCTAGCCGCGCGTTCCGATCTGCGCCTTCGGCGCGACCGCGCCTTGGGGTGGATTGAGGCGACCGGCCATGTCCGCCGTCTAGCGGCAGTGCATCTATCAAGGCCTTGTGCATTCTTTTTAAGCGAGGAGCGTGGACGATGAGAGCAGGATTCACCGCAGTCGCGATCGTTCTGGTGGCTGTCAGCTTCTTCGGCGCCGACGCCGCCGCGCAGAGCCGCTTTCTGGAACAAGGCCAGGGTGGCATCGGTCAAAACGTGGCCTACGGCCTCGGCGAGGATTACACGCAGATCGGCCTGGGCTTCACCTATACGGTCAAGGGCCGGCTCGACTTCCTCCTGAGGTTGGCAAGGGCGATGTACGACGAGGAGGATTTCGGCGCGGACTTCTCGTCCACCCTGTTCTCACCGGGCATTGCGTACGCCATCGTTAGACCGTCCTCTGTCTCCAAGATCGGCGTCGAACTGGGGGCCGACTACACACGCGGCAGCTTCTCCGGCGAAGTTCTGGACCTGATCCGGTGGGACATGAGCAGCAAAGGGTACAGAGTGGGCATGGAGATGTATCTGCGCCTCGACGCATCCCCGGGATTGCAGGTGCTGCCCGCCGCCGGCGTTGCCTACGCCGGGGCCACCGTCACGATTGAGGATGACGATGGCAACCGTTCCACAGTGAGGTCGACGACGCACTCTACTCAGTCAACGTCAGCCTGTTGATCAACCGCAAAGTGTTCATCACGCCGGCGTATGCCAGTTTTGACGGAGATGGCACCTGGAGCGTCACGGCAGGTTTTGTCTTCTCGATCAACTAGACGGCGGGCGCGCCGGAGTGAAGCTGCGGGCGTCCATATACCAGGATCCTCGACAAGGCAGCGGGCAGGGCCAAGACCTTCTCCCTGGTTGGTGCCAGGTCCGTCGAGGCCGCCGATGCTCCATCTGATACTCAACGGCTGGTTGCATGGGCCGTTTCCCGGATGCGCGGCGCGCCCCGGCATTGCGGCGGCGACGCCGGGCTCTAGGGCTTGGCATCACAGTTCGTGATCTCAAGACGCAAACCGGGCGCGGATGCCCTGCATGTCCATCCCGCACCGTCGCTGGGCGGCCGATGCCCTCAACCATGGCCGTTCATGGGCGTATCGTCCGGTTTCTCTTCGCGCTATTGAATGGCGGCCTGCGCCCCGGATCCGCGGCAGCCATCCAGTCAACGGAGCAACATCATCTTTCGCGTCAGCACTTCCTCCCCGGCCCGCACCCTCACCAGATAGATCCCCGAGGCCACGGCGCGGCCACGCTCGTCCAGGGCGCGCCAAACCAGTTCGTGCCGACCGGCAGGCAGCGGGCCGCTGTGCAATGTCGTCACCCGCCGCCCGTCCAGAGCGTACACCGCCGCTTCAACCTGGCCGTCCCGCGGCGTGGCGAACGTCACCGTGGTCATGGGGTTGAACGGGTTGGGCACGTTCTGCTCCAGCACCAGCGACACCGGCGGAAGCGCACCAGGCTCCGCAACGTCGGACAGGACGCAGCCTTCGCCCAATGCGCCCACCTGTTGGCCGCAGGGGCTGCGCGCCGGCGCGCAGGGCGAAATGCTGGCCAGCGTGTGAACGCCGCCCCAGCGGTTGCAGAACACCGGATCGGCCGAGAAGTTGTTCGACACGCTTGCCTGGGAAGCGATCGGTCCGGTCCAATCGCCGCCGACGTTGCCGTACACGTCGCTGCACAGCAGGTTGAAAACGGCCGTGCCGTCGCTGGTCACGGTCGCCCCTGTGGGGCTGAAGACCAGCAGGCCGCGGATCACGTTGACGGTCGAGCCGCTGCGCCCGTGCAGCACCGCGCCGTTGGCCGAGGCGTTGCCGCTGAAGGTGCAGGCCGTGAAGGAAGGGCCGGAAGCGTCGCGGCCGTACAGCGCGCCGCCCTGAGGCGCCGTGTTGCCGGTGAAGAGGCAGCCGCTGAAGCTGGGCGCGCTCTCCACGTACCGCGCATGCACCGCGCCGCCCCACTGGCTGGAGGCGTTGCCGTCAAAGGTGCAGTTCACGACGTTGGGCGCCGCTCGCTGACAATAAAGACCGCCGCCGCCCCAATAGGCCGTGTTGCCGCGGAACGCGCAGCCCACCAGCTGGGGAAACGAGGCGTTGGCGTAAAGTCCGCCGCCGGCGTTGGTGACCGCGTTATCCTGGAACACACAGTCCTCGAGCCAGGGCGCCGCCCCGTTGGCCAGGATGAGCCCGCCACCGCTGTCGCCCTTGTTGTCGCGGAATATCACGCGGCGCAGCGTGGGATGGGCCGCGTCGATGCGCCCGCCCGCGCCGTTGAAACGATAGGCGCCGCGGATCGTCACATCCTGCAGCACGGTCGCCGGCGTCTCTCCCGTGACGAAATTGACGCCGAAATGCGGCGCGGCCGGCGTGCCCTGGCAGTCGATGATACAGGCAGTCGCGTCGCCCGACTGCGAGCGCATGGTGATGGCTTTGCCTTTGAAGTCCAGATCACGGTTGCCCGAGCCGGTGAAGACGCCGTCCGCGAGCACGATCGTCTCGCCGGCGACCGCCGCGTCGATGGCTGCCTGGATGGTGGAGAAATCACCGCTGCCGTCCGGGCGCACCAGCCAGACGCCGCTGCAGCCGACCGGCAACGCGCCCACCTGGCCGCAGCCGGAATTGTTCACCATGGCGCATGGCGAGTCCCCGCGCAGGGTCAGCACGCCGTCCAGGCGGTCACAGAACAGAGGGTCGGCCCAGAAGTTGCCGTTGAGGCCGTTCTGGTCCGAGATCATGGCGGTCCAGTCGCCGCCGGCGTTGCCCCAGACGTCGGTGCAGGCCAGGACGGGGTTGCAGTCGGTGGCATAACGGGCGAAGGCGGCGCCAGCCACGCCGAAGGCAATGATGCAGTTGGTGAAGGTGGGGGACGAGTTCGCTCGCAGATAAACGTTGGCGCCGTTGGCCGCCGTGTTGCCGCTGAAGGTGCAGCGCCGGAAGTCGGCGCGGGCGTTGCCGTAGCCATGGTAGCCGCCGCCGTAGGTGGAGATGTTCTCCAGGAACACGCAATCGGTGACCGGCCCGTAGGCATACGTGAAATTGAGTCCACCGCCGTTGGCTGCCTCGTTGCCTCGAAAGGTTGTGCCGTCGATCGTCGGGAAGCAGTTGACCGAAAACACCGCGCCCCCCCCGCGGTCACCCGCGAGGTTGCCCGAGAAGACGCAGTCGTCGATCTCCGGTGAGCACCAGGTGGCAGCGTACAGTCCGCCGCCGTCGTCGGTGGCCGAGTTGTTCTCGAAGCGGCAGCCGGTGATGGTCGGCGAGGCGTAGGAAGTGCAACACAGTCCGCCGCCGTCGTCGGTTGCGTTGCAGTCGGCGATGTAGAGGTTGATCAGGCTCGGGGAGGCGCCGCTGCAGAGGATGCCCGCGCCCGTGGCCGCCGCGCCGTTGAAGATGCCGATACCCGTGATCATGGTGGTCGGCCCTTCCCCGCTGTTGAACTCGAATCCCCGGTAGGCATTCTGCGCGTCGAGACGGCAGGCGTACGGGTCGCCGCTCGCCGAACGCACGAGGATGGCCTTGCCCAGGGTGGAGACGTTGCGGTTGCCAGTGCCGATGTACACGCCGTTTCCCAGCTCGACGATGTCGCCGTCGACGCTGCCGTTGATCGCTTGCTGGATGGTCGCATATGGACCCGAGCCGTTGGCCTCGACTCGTCGGACCGTGCCGCCCAGGGGACCGCAAGCGGCATCCAGAGCGCCGATGCGGCCGCAGCCGGGGTTCATGGCCGCTGCGCAAGGCGAATTGGACGCCAGGTGGAAGTCGTCGACCGCCGCGTCGCAGAACAGAGGATTCTGGCTGATGTTGCCGTCGATGCCGAGCTGCCCGGCCGCGGGCCCGACGTAGTCGCCGCCGCCGTTGTTCCACACGTCGCAACAGTCGAGATCCAGTGTGCCACTGCCTCCCGCGCCATAGGCCACCGCTCCGCCATAGCCGTAATTGGAGGCGATCAGAACGTTGTCCATCATCACGCCGATCGTGCCTTCCATGTAAGCCGCGGCACCCAGGTTGGCGGAATTGCCCGTCAACGTGCAACGAGTGAGCTGCGGTCGCAAACCTCCGACCGGGCTGCCGCTGCAGGCGATGGCCCCGCCCTTGTCGGCGTGGCAGGCGTGGATCACGCATTCCTCGAGTGTGGGCGCGGAGCCGGAGATCAGAATGCCGCCGCCGACGCCGTATTCCGACCAACCGCCGATTATGGTCACGCCGCGCACCAGCGAGGCCGGTGTCTCGCCCGAGACGAAGCGGAATGCTCGTCGCTCGTTGTCGGGATCGCCCTGGCAGTTGATGATCACGCCGCCCGGCAGCGCGACCACCGAAACGTTCTTGCCCCGGAAGGTGATGTCGCGGTTGCCGGCTCCGGTGTAGGTGCCAGCGGCCAGCAGCACCTCGCCGCCTGGAGCCACCGCGTCCACCGCCGCCTGGATGGTGGGGTAATCGCCGGTGCCGGCTGCGTTGACCACCACAGAAGAAGGAGTGACCGAGACAGTCGCTGTCAGATGGTTGTTGTTTTCGTTGCTTTCGAGCACCACGGAGCCGACGTCCAGGTAGGCGTCGACCGTGTGATTGCCCGGCGACAGAATCGTGGACGTCACGCATTGCACGGCCACGGCGCCTCCAGCCGGCACCGGCGGGGTGTCGATGTGCAGGCACGCTGTCAGGCCGTCGACCGCCAGTCTCGAGGACGAGGCCACCGCGCCGCCGTTGCCTAGGTTGCGGACGGCGATGGTGAAGACCGGCGCCACGTTGCCGACCACCGCCAGCGGGCTGATGGACTCCACGACGAGATCCGGCCCGATCGCCTGGAAAGCAATGTCCCGGATGTTGTTCAGCTCGCTGAGCTCAGTCACGGCGCCCAGGCAATCGGCGACCGCCCGCAGGGTATACTGGCCGGCGGGTACGCCCACCATGACACCTTGCACCTTGTAGGTCGCGCCGGCGTCGATCGGTGGCGTGGCGATCTCGACCATGGGCCCGCCCGGATTCAATTCAAGGCGCGTGGTGGAAGCGCCCGAGCCGGCGGTGCCTCGATTGTACAAATTTGCGTAGACGGTGAACGGTTGGCTGGGCACTGCGCTCGCAGGCGTGACGGAGTTCACGACCAGGTCGGGCAGGGTCTGCACGCTGGTGACGGTGAAGGTCTCCGTGCGGGAGTTATTGGTTTCAAAGGACTCCGCGATGACGCCGGCCTGGTCCGCCACGGCTGTCATGGTGTACTGGCCGGCAATGTCGAGCACGCCCAGGTTGGCGTGAACCACGGTGGCCGCGCCAGCGGCCAGGGCCGGGGTCGCCAGCGAGAATGGCGAACCGCCCCCGAAGACGAATTGCGTCGTGCTCGCGCCCGCCGGGCCGTTGCCGATGTTGCGGATCGCGATGCCGATGGTGACGCTCGTGCCTGCGGGTGCCGTCGTGGGCGCCAGGGAATCAACGACCAGATCGGGCAGGCCAGCCGGTGGCGTGTAGACATCGAAGCCCAAGGTCCAGGTGCCACCGAAGGCGGTCATGTCATCCAAGAATACCGCCAGGCCATGGTTGCCGGTGGCGGTCGCTGTGTAGACATGGGGCACGGCCGATCCCACAGGATCGGCCTGCTTCTCGAACAGAGCGTCCTGCCGTGAAGCCCAACCGTCGGGACGGCTGGTCTGGCGCACAACGGCCAGCTTGATGTCGTCGAGCGGTTGGCTGGTGGTCAGCGTGAACGTGTAGCTCTGGCCGGCCGTAAGAAAGACATCGAACACACGCAGCAGTTCGCATTGCAGCGCCAAGCCGCCGTAATTGGCAGAGTAGGACCCACCCTCGGCCAGCGGTCCCGATCCCGGATCCCACTGCGCCACGAACCCGGCATTCCCGCCCGGAGGAGGCGAAAAAGCCTTGGCATAGCACCAGGCGTCCGGCACCCCGGCGAAAGTCCGCATCAGAAAATTGGTCCCGTTGAGCTGGGTGGAGAGCACCGCCGGGCTGTAGGAATTGGTGGGCCCGGCCAGCATCTCAAGCTGCACCGAATAGGCCGGGTTCTGTGGCGAAACCGCCACGCCCATCCAACGGTTGACTTCTTGATAGAACTGATAAGTGCTAGGTAATACGCTATTTGAAGCGCAATTGTTCGGCGTCAACGGCAACTGGCCCCAGGCCGCCGGCGCCACGGTAGCCACTCCCGCCAGACACGCGATCACCCGCAGCACCCACACTCTGCTCATGACAGCCCCCGCTCGACAAGATTCGTGATCCTGGTCGCAGAACCTGACTTCAGCTTTAGAAGCAGAAGGGTTTTTCGAATCACAGACGGACAGTGGAAATTGTTAAAAAAAGATCACGCTTGTTCCAGAGATGCCGGCGTGCCGGCGCTGCGTATTTGGAGGGCCAGGTGGGCGCTTGTGCGCTCACTTGGGCGGCGTTCATGGAGAATTGGAGCGATTCTGGCTTGTTAGGGCTCTTCTAAAGCCCAGCTTTGGACGGAACTGGCCTTCAAACCGCACGGGTAGCGCCCCAAAACCGCGCCAAGAGGATGATTCGCAGCCGTCGGCCACCGGTTTATCGGGATGGCGACTGATCGGCGCCTAACCAGCGATGCTTGACTGCCCCGCCGCGCATGGAATAAGATTCTCACAATCTAGCATTTCTGCGCATGCGCGGTGAAATCTCGTTATCACTTGTGAATGGCTGTGTTCGTAATGCGTGATAATGAAAGAACGGATTGGCTGGTTGGTACCTGAATCATTCCTCATGCACCTCGGGTCAACGGACGCTGCGGTTGGCGCTTGACGGCCGCGGCGGTGCGGCGGGCATTCAGAGCGCTGGGAGGAGAGACATGATCTTGAAGCTCCGTCTCCTGGTTCTATCGATGGCTTCCCTCGCGCTTTTGGGAGCCTCAGAGGCAGCAGCGCAGTGGGGGCATGTCTCGGTGTCTTCGGGCGTTCATGTATCTCCGTCGCCAGTGACGCTCAATACCGATTTTTCCGTGAGCTTCACGCTGCGCGAGGTCAACGGCGATTGGCGCAATTTCGAACAGATCGCGATTGCGATCTTGAGGGCGGACGATTCGCACGTGTTCGATCTCGCGGTCTGGAACAACGTGACCATCGGCGCAAACCAGTCCTGGAGCCAGACGCGGACAGGCCAAATCTGGTACAACGGTGGCGCAAATCCGCCGGGGACCTACAAGGCGGCGGTCAGAGGTAAGCTGGCGGGGGGGGCTTGGTTCAACTTTTCGGTCCTCACGGGCGCGGCCAATCCGCGCAGTTTCTCCGTGGTGGCGCCGACGGGCTACGTCTCGATATCCAGCGGCCTGGGGGTTTCGCCCGAGCCAGTGACGCTGGACACGGACTTCGCGCTGACGTTCAGCCTGCGCGAGACGACGGGTTGGGCGATCACGTTCCAGGACGTCAAGGTGGACATCCTGCGATCCGACAACTCGACGCTCTTCACGTTCGCCAGTTACAGCAACGTGACTTTCTCCGCCGGTCAGACGCGGAGCTGGTCGCCGACGGGGCAGATCTGGTACGACGGGGGAAACAACCCACCCGGCACCTACAAGGCGGTCGTGCGCGGTCGGGTGAGCGGGGGCGCCTGGTTCGATTTCACCGTGCTGGCGGGCGCGGCCAATCCGCGCAGTTTCTCCGTGGTGGCGCCGACGGGCTACGTCTCGGTCGCCGCGGGTGTCGCGGTGTCGCCGCAACCGGCGGTGTTGGACCAAGACTTCGCCGTGAGCTTCAACCTGCGTGAATGGCAGGGCTGGCCCATAGCGTTCGCGGATATCGCGGTGGATGTGCGACGGGCCGATAATTCCTTCCTCTTCACGCTCGCGACCTGGAACGACGTGCAGCACGTGTCGTTCTCCGCCGGCGAGTTCAAGTCTTTCAACGCCACCGGACAGGTATGGTACGATGGCGGCAACAACCCGCCGGGCACATACAAGGTAGTGGTGAGGGGGCGCGTGAGCGGCGGAGGCTGGTTCGATTTTTCGACCATCGACTTCGGAATCAATCCGAAGTCGTTCCCGGTCACACAAGCAAGCGATCTGACCGGCTATGTTTCGGTCTGCGAGGGCATTGCTGTTCCCTCCTCGGTTATGCTGGGCGAGGACTTCACGGCGAGCTTTGCGATGCGGGAGATCGACGGCCGACCTATCTCGTTTGCGCAGGTGAAGGTGATCGTCCGGCGCAACGGGGCCACGGTCACAGAGCTGGCCGCCTACCAGGCGGTGGGCTTCACGGCCGGACAGCGGCGGTCCTGGTCGGCGACGGGGCGCATCGCTCATGCGGGTGGGCTTAATCCGCCGGGCAGCTATCAGGCCGTGGTGCGCGGCACGGTGGACGGAATCAACTGGTTCGACTTCACGACGGTCGACGGCGCGGTCAACCCCCGAACGTTCACGACCCGCCTGCCCGACATGGGAGGGCTGCACGCTTACTTCGAGGAAGCGGGCGCCCGCTACGAGATCCCCTCCAATCTGCTCAAGGCGATCGGACACGTTGAATCGCGCTGGGACCAGTCTGCTCATGCCGGCGACGACTGGGGAGTGATGGGGCTCAATCAGGCGAGCCTGCTGGGAATCGCCCAACGGCTCAAGAGCGAGTACGCCGCCGACTATGGCCATCTCTCGGATAATGCCATGGTTGAGCTGCTGTGCGCCGCCACGCCGGCCGGAGCGCAGGCCAACATCCGCGGTGCGGCCAGCAAGCTGCGCTACGATGCGGATCACGTCTCCGGTTTGATCTACGCCCACGAACCTCGCGCGGCGCTGGAGACGTGGTGGTTCGTGCTGACTCACTACAACGGGGCCGGCAGCGACGCTCGGCTGGAGACCTCGAACTACCCGTTCCGTGTCTACAATTGCTTCCTGAACGGCGTGGCGGACGACGGCGGTCGCGTGCCGCAGATCCCCATCACGTTGCCGCCGCACATCTACTACCGCAAGGCATCGACGGCGGAGGTGCAGAATCTCGAGGCGACCGGCGCCGACGCTTTGCTGACTCCGGTCACGCCGGCGGGCTACATTCGCGTCGTCCCGCCTTTCGACGCCTGCGCCGAGCTGGGCAATCTGCACGATAACCACGGCAGCGTGCTGGATCTCCCCGCCTGCCAGCCGCAGCCATTCAGGATGATCTTTCCCATCTCCGGCTACACGGCCGAGAACGCTCCGCTCAATGCCGTCTATGACTACACGACGGCAGGGTTGACGCACGACTACACCCACGACAATGTGATCGTCGACTATGTCGGCGAGACCGGGCGCAGGGAGTACGGCGTCAGCCCGTCGAACGACGGCTATCAGCAGGACCTGCAAGGCACGCCCTTCATCGTGAACGGCGAGTACCAGGGCATAGACATGCCGCGCTACCTCTTCTATGACGGGCATCCCGGATACGACTACCGAACGCGCACCATGTCGGGCGGTGTGAATTCGCCGTTGTTGGCTACCGCGAGCGGAGTTTTCCACTGGGTCGGCGGCACCTACGGGACCGCGTACATCGATCACCAGAACGGCTACCGCACTTACTATCTCCACTGCAGCAGCTACGAGGCCCAGCACAACGGACAGTTCGTCACCGCCGGCACGGTTGTGGCGCGCGCCGGCGACACGGGCCCAGTCGGGATGGGGGCGCACCTGCACCTGGACATCCGCAAAGTCGTGAACGGCGCAACCTGGTATGTCGATCCCTACGGCTGGCAGGCGAACGAACCGCGCGCCTGGACACGTGCCGTCAACAGCTACCTGTGGACAGGCGACAGCCCGCGCAATCTGCGCACGGCGGGTATGTCCGGTGGCGATGTGGGATTGACTTGGGATGCACCGCAGAACGGCCAGACGGTATCGCGCTATCATGTATACCGACAGGAGGGCGATGCCGGTGAGGTCGAGTTCGTCGCCGACGTTGTCGGCTACTTCACGTCGCATCGCGATGAGTCGGTCGAGCTGGACACCGAGTACACGTATCAGGTAACGGCCGTGATCGAGGCGGAAGAGAGCGAGCCCTCGAATCGCTCGTCGGCCGTGGTGTCTGCCTTCACCGGTCTGGGCGATCTGACCGATCTGGCGGCGCAGCCCCGCGCGTTTCTCCTGCACGGCAATTACCCCAACCCCTTCAACCCGCGCACGACGATCCGTTATGATCTGGCGCGAGAGGATCATGTCAGCCTCGAGGTGTTCGACGCGCGCGGCCGGCGCGTCCGCGCCCTCGTGAGGGGAATGCAAGCAGCCGGCGAGCACGCGGCGGTTTGGGACGGCCGCGATGAAAGAGGCAGGGCATCGTCCTCAGGCATCTACTTTTATCGCCTGCGCGCCGGCGGCAAAGAGGCGACGGGGTGCTGCGTCTTGCTGAAGTAGATGTGCGCGCCGCATCCCCAACAGTCTGCGCAAGGGGCGGCAGCAGTGACGGAAGGCCGACTCGTCTTCATCAGCGCCAGCAGCGCGGACTGCGAACATGCCGAGCAGGTCTGCGACTTCCTCGAATCGCAGGGCGTGCCGGTCTTCCTTAGTTCCCGCTCGCTGCCGGAGCTGGGCGACTCGGATTATCGGAAAGTGATCGACGAGCAGCTCGATCTTTGCCGTCATATGGTTGTCGTGGCCAGCTCCCGCGATCACGTCGAATCGCCCTGGGTGGAGGCCGAGTGGGGCTTCTTTATCAACGCGAAACGGGCCCGCACAAAGACCGGCAACATCGTCACCGTCACCGTCGGCGGTCTCGCGCCAGGCGAACTGCCGCCGAGTCTGCGGTACTACGAAGTGGTGCCCCTGGCGGCCGGCGCTCTCGAGCGGTTGCTCAAGTATGTGGATAGGCCCACGGCCACGCCGGAGGCGCAGGCGCGGGATGCTGCGGCAGGCGGTTCCCACGCCGTCAAGGCGGCCGAGGTGCCTTCGCTCGAGTCGCTGTCGGGGCGCGGGGCGGTGCCGAGGGGCGCTAGGATCAAGATCTTCGGGATCGGAGGTGCTGGTGGCGCGGTTCTCGATCTCATGATTTCCGGCACGTCGAGCGGTACGACCACCGTGCTGGTCACCACCGACGCAGCCACCGCCTCGGCAAGCCGCGCGGATGTCGCCGTGCTGATAGGCGCCGATCTGCTCGGCGGCCTGGGAGCCGGCAGTGACCATGAGCGCGCGCGGCAGGCTGCCGAACACGACGCCGACAAGCTGCGCGCCGAACTGTCCGCGTGCGATCTGGTCGTGCTGAGCGCTGGTCTGGGCGGTGGCACCGGCACCGGCGCCACGCCGGTTCTAGCTCGTCTTGCCCGAGAAATGAAGATTGTGACGGTTTGTTTTGCGTCCTTGCCGTTCGCCTTCGAAGGTCGGCTGCGCGTGCGCAAGGCGCAGGAGGCTCTGTCGCTGCTGCAGTCGCTCTGCGATGTCTTGATCCCAATTCCCTGCGATCGGGTGTTACGAGATCTTGCGGGTGGCGAGACCATGGCAGCGGTCTTTGCCACGGTCGCGGGGCTGCATCAACGCTGGGTTTCAGCGCTGCACGACTTGGTCCAGCGGCCGGGCATGGTGAATATCGATTTTGCTGATCTGAGAGGCATCTTCCGCAGCGCCGGCCTGGCAGGCATCGGGCAGGGCGAGGCGTACGGTCCCAATCGCGCCCGGGACGCGGTGCGCATGGCGGCCTCGTCGGGGTATCTCTCGGGTCTGGAAGTGAAGCGCGCACAAAGCGTCTTGCTGCTCGTGGAGGGTGGGCCCGCGCTGGCTCTGCCCGATCTTTCCGCGGCGGCTGAGGCCCTGTCCGACGAGTGCAATCCGGAAGCCAACATCGTCATCGGCAACCGTCTGGATCCGGACCTGGGAGATGCGATCCGGGCGATCATCATCGCCACGAGGTTCGGGGCCGAGCAGACACGAATGTAGGGGCTACGGCTTCTGCGCGCGCGACGCGCACTGAGGCATCCGCCTTGACACCCCCCGAGAATCGACTAATTATGCCCTGATTTTCTGTTTCGGTTGGGAACGTGAGCGCGGGGCAATGGCAGGCGGGAGAGGTCATGATCGCTGGCGTGGTCAAGGAGCGGCGCGAGGGCGAACGGCGGGTGGCGGTGGTGCCGGCCATCGTGCCACATCTGGTCAAGGCGGGACTGGACGTCGTGGTCGAAGCGGGGGCCGGCGAGGCCGCCGGTTTCGCGGACGCGGCCTATGTCGAAAAGGGGGCGCGCATCGTCGCCACGCGGCGGGAGTTGCTGGGGCGGGCGGATGCCGTGCTGCAGGTGCGGGGGCTGGGGGCGGATCCCGAGGGGAGCCAGGCCGACCTGCCGCTCTTGCGCGACGGGCAGTGGGTGATCGGCTTCCATGACCCGCTGGGAGCGCCGGAGGCGGTCCGCGCACTGGCGGGGCGCGGCGTGAGCGCCCTGTCGATGGAGCTGATGCCGCGGATCACGCGGGCCCAGAGCATGGATGCGCTGTCGTCGATGGCCACGATTGCGGGATACAAGGCGGTGCTGCTGGCGGCGTCGACCTTGCCGCGCATGTTCCCCATGCTGATGACGGCGGCGGGGACGATCACACCGGCGCGCGTCTTCGTGATCGGCGTCGGGGTGGCGGGGCTGCAGGCCATCGCCACGGCGCGGCGGCTGGGCGCGGTCGTGCAGGCCTACGACGTGCGGCCGGCGGTGAAGGACCAGGTGGTCAGCGTGGGGGCGAAGTTCGTCGAGCTGGATCTCGAGCCCGAGGCCGCCGAGGACCAGGGGGGCTACGCCAGGGCCCAGGACGAGGCCTTCTACCGCCGCGAGCGGGAGCAGATGGCCAAGGTCGTGGCCGCCCACGACGTGGTCATCACCACCGCCGCCATCCCCGGGCAGAAGGCGCCGGTGCTGGTCACGGAAGAGATGGTGGCCGGGATGGCGCCGGGCTCGGTCATCGTCGATCTGGCCGCCGAGCGGGGCGGCAACTGCGCCCTGACCCGGCCGGGCCAGGACGTGGTCGCGCACGGCGTGACGATCCTGGGGCCGCTCAACCTGGCGTCGAGCGTGCCGTACCACGCCAGCCAGATGTACGCCAAGAACATCGCCACCTACGCCGCCCACCTGCTCAAGGCGGGCGGCGGCACATTGGATCCGGCCGATGAGATCACGCGCGAGACGCTGCTGACGGCCGGCGGCCAGGTGGTGCATCCGCGGGTGCGCGAGCTGCTGGGCCTGGCGCCGCTGCCCGCGCCGTCGCCCGCCGCCGCCGGCGAGGGAGGTCGCTCCTGATGGAAATGCTCGTGATGCTGCTGACGGTGTTCGTCCTGGCCATCTTCGTCGGCTGGGAGGTCATCACCAAGGTGCCGCCGACGCTGCACACGCCGCTGATGTCGGGGTCGAACGCGATCTCAGGCATCACCGTCACCGGGGCCATCCTGTCCGCCCACACCGGGCACGATGCCCTGACGCAGGTGCTCGGTTTCCTGGCGGTGGTGTTCGCCATGGTGAACGTGGTCGGCGGCTTCGTCGTCACCGACCGCATGCTCGGCATGTTCAAGCGCAAGGACTGACAGGCAAGCAGAGGAAGGGCCCGCGGTGGAAGCGCACTTCTTGATCCCCACGTCCCTGGTCAACCTGGCCTACCTGCTGGCGGCGGTGCTGTTCATCACCGGCCTGAAGGGGCTGGCCCACCCGCGCAGCGCCGTGCGCGGCAACCTGCTGGGCGCCACCGGCATGCTGATCGCGATCACGGTCACGCTGCTGGCGCGCGGCCTGAGCTACCAGATCATCGCCGCCGGCTTCGTGGTCGGCGGCGCGATCGGCTGGATCGCGGCGCTGCGGGTCAAGATGACCGCCATGCCGCAGATGGTCGCCCTGTTCAACGGCTTCGGCGGCGCCGCCTCGGTGCTGGTGGCGGGCAGCGCCTTCCTGATCGCGCGCGGGGCGGGTCGGGACCTGGGCCCGCAGCTGACGATCGCCACCGCCGCCTCCGGGCTGATCGGCGCCGTCACCTTCTGGGGCAGCCTGATCGCCTTCCTGAAGCTGCAGGAGATCATGGGCGGCGGGCAGGTGCTGTTCAAGGGGCAGCGGCTGCTCAACGCCCTGCTGGGTGCTGTCTGCCTGGCGCTGAGCGTCTGGCTGGTGGCCGATCCCGGCGCCGGGGCCGTCTACTGGTACCTGGTGGCGGCGGCCGCCGTGCTGGGCGTGCTGCTGGTGATTCCGATCGGCGGCGCGGACATGCCGGTCGTCATCGCCCTGCTCAACTCGTATTCCGGGCTGGCCGGCGCGGCGACGGGCTTCGTGCTGGACAACAACGTGCTGATCATCGCCGGGTCGCTGGTCGGCGCCTCGGGCATCATCCTGACTCGCATCATGTGCAAGGCGATGAACCGCTCGCTGGCCAACGTCCTGTTCGGCGTGCTCGGCCCGACCGCCGAAACCGCCAGCGCCGACCAGGTGTACGGCGGCAAGGTCAAGGCGACCAGCCCCGACGAGGTCGCCATGCTGTTCGACAACGCCCGCCGCGTGGTCATCGTGCCGGGATACGGCCTGGCGGTCTCGCAGGCGCAGCACACCGTGCGCGATCTGGCCAACCTGCTCGAGGCGCGCGGGATCGAGGTCGAGTTCGCGATCCACCCGGTGGCCGGCCGCATGCCGGGCCACATGAACGTCTTGCTGGCCGAGGCGGACGTTCCCTACGACAAGCTCAAGGAGATGGACGAGATCAACCCGACCATGGCCCAGGTCGATGTCTGCATGGTCATCGGCGCCAACGACGTGGTCAACCCGGTGGCGCGCACCGACCCCAGGAGCCCCATCGCCGGCATGCCGATCATCGACGTCGACAAGGCGCGCACCGTCGTGGTGGTCAAGCGCAGCCTCAGCCCCGGCTTCGCCGGCATCCCCAACCCGCTGTTCGCCCTGGACAACACCCTGATGCTCTTCGGCGACGGCAAGAAGGCGCTGATGGAGCTCAACGCGGCGGTCAAGGCGGCCTGAACGGCCGCGGCGGCGGCGGCCGCGGCGGCGGCGGCCGCGCCGCCGCGCCGCCGCCTGATGTCCCCGCCTGACGTCCCCGCTAGACGTCCCCGCCTGACGTCCCCGCTCGACGCCCCCGCTTGACGCCCCCGCGACCCGGTGCTAGGAAGAACCCTGGCGCGCCGCGGGCCTGGGCCGGCGTCGGCCCGCGCCGGCGGCGGCGGGGAGGCGGGCATGGCGCCGTGGTTCGACAAGCTGTGGCGGACCGAGGACTGGTGGGCGGTCTGGATCGGCCTGGCCATCTTCACGCTGTCGCTGGGGGTGCTGGCGGGCGCGGATCTGCTCGGCTGGGCGGTGAAGTTCGAGGTGTGGCGTGAAGCCGGCCGGGCGCTGCGGCCGGCCTCGCGCGGCTACGCCGCGCTGGGCGGGTGGGGGGCGCTGGTTGCCACCTACGCGGCCCTGCTGGGGCTGCTGGCCGTGGGCGCGCGCGCCCTGGGCGCCGACGTCAAGCGTTTCGCGGTCGGCTTCACCGTCATCTACGGGGTCAGCGCGCTCTGCCTGTTCCTGGGGCACTACGCGCGCATCGCCGCCACGCCCGACAAGCTGGACGCCTTCGGCATCTCCTGGTCCCTGAACCTGACGGGCGAGGCGGGCTATATCCTGGCCCTGGCGGTGGGGCTGGCGATCGGCAATCTCTGGCCTGGTCTGACCGAGCGCCTGTCCGAGGCGGCGCGGCCCGAGTGGTTCATCAAGACCGCCATCGTCATCATGGGCGCGGCCCTGGGGGTCAAGGCGGCGCAGGCCACGGGGCTGGCGACGGCGATCGTCTTCCGCGGCCTGTGCGCCATCGTCGAGGCGTACCTGATCTACTGGGCGCTGGTGTATTGGATGGCGCGGCGCTACTTCGGCTTCAGCCGGGAGTGGGCGGCGCCGCTGGCATCGGGCGTGTCGATCTGCGGCGTGTCGGCGGCCATCGCCACCGGCGCCGCCATCCGCGCGCGGCCGGTGGTGCCGATCATGGTGGGATCGCTGGTCGTGGTGTTCGCGGTGATCGAGCTGGTGCTGCTGCCCTTCCTGGCGCAGCGCTTCCTCTACCATGAGCCGATGGTGGCCGGCGCCTGGATGGGGCTGGCCGTCAAGACCGACGGCGCCGCCGTGGCCAGCGGGGCGATCACCGACGCCCTGGTGCGGGCGCAGGCGCTGGCGGTCCAGGGCGTGCGCTACAAGGAAGACTACATCCTGATGACCACGACCACGGTCAAGATGTTCATCGACGTCTTCATCGGCATCTGGTCGTTCGTGCTGGCGGTGATCTGGTGCGCCCGCATCGAGCCGGCGGCGCCCGGCCAGCGCGTGGGGCCGGGGCAGGTCTGGGAGCGCTTCCCCAAGTTCGTGCTGGGCTACGTGCTGACCTTCGGCGTGCTGTTGGCCCTGGTGCTGGCGCGGCCGGACCTGACCGCGGCGGCCAAGATCGCCACCGACGAGGGCAACGCTTTTCGCGCCCTCTTCTTCGCCATGACCTTCTTCGCCATCGGCCTGGTATCGAATTTCCGCAAGCTGTGGGAGGAGGGCATCGGGCGGCTGGCCGCGGTCTACCTGATCGCCCTGTTCGGCTTCATCATCTGGATCGGGCTGGCGATCTCGTGGCTGTTCTTCCACGGGATCAAGCCGCCGCTGGTCGACGGCTGAGCCGCGGCCCGGGAGGGGAGCATGACCGAGAAGACCCAGCCGCCGCAGCTGGCGGACGAGATGGCCCGCATGCGCAGCGAGCCCATCCTGCCGGTCGAGAGGAAGCTGGTCGCCATCAGCCTGATCCTGGGCGTCGTGCTGCTGGTCGTGTTGGCCTGGATCAGCCTGACCTTCTTCCGCGTGGCCTGACGCCGCCGGACGACGCGCGCCGCCCCGGTCGCGGCGCGCCGGCGCTGGCGGTCCCGCTCAGGCGGCGCCGGGCTCCGGGGCGCCCGGCCGCAGCATCGCCGCCGGGTCGAGCAGCCGGTCCAGCTCCGGGCGCGTCAGCAGTCCCATCTCCAGGACCAGGTCGTAGATGCCGCGGTTCTCGGCCTGGGCCCGCTTGGCCAGCTCGGAGGCGGCCTCGTAACCGATCGCCGGCACCAGGGCCGTCACCAGGCCGAGGCTGTGCTCCAGGTGCTCGCGGCAGCGCGCGACATTGGCGGTGATGCCGCCGACGCAGCGCAGGGCCAGGGTGGCGATGCCGTTGCGCAGCATCTCGATCGAGTCCAGCAGGCTGAGCGCGATCACCGGCAGCATGACGTTCAGCTGCAGCTGGCCCGCCTCGGCGGCCAGGGTGACGGTCAGGTCGTTGCCGATCACGCGGAAGGCGATCTGGTTGACCACCTCGGGGATGACCGGGTTGACCTTGCCCGGCATGATCGACGAGCCGGGCTGCACGGCGGGCAGGTTGATCTCGCCCAGTCCGGCGCGCGGGCCCGACGACAGCAGGCGCAGGTCGTTGCAGATCTTCGACAGCTTGACCGCCAGACGCTTGAGCGCGCCGGAATAGCTGACGAAGGCGCCGGTGTCCTGGGTCGCCTCGACCAGGTTGTCGGCCAGGACCACCTCCAAGCCGCTGACATCCTGCAGGTGGCCGACGACCCGTTCGCCGTAGCGCGGATCGGTGTTGATGCCGGTGCCGATGGCCGTCCCGCCCAGGTTGATCTCCAGGAACAGCGCGGCGTTCTGGCGCAGGCGGCCGATGTCCTCGGCCAGGGTGACCGCGAAGGCCTCGAACTCCTGGCCCAGGGTCATCGGCACGGCGTCCTGGAGCTGCGTGCGCCCCAGCTTGAGCACGCCCGCGAACTCGTCGGCCTTGCGCCGGAAGGCGTCGATCAGCACCTCCAGCCCCTCCATCAGCGCCTCGTTGCTGCGCACCACCGCCAGCTTGATCGCGGTCGGGTAGGCGTCGTTGGTCGACTGCGAGGCGTTGACGTGGTTGTTGGGATGGCAATGGGCGTACGCGCCCTTGGCCTGGCCCATGACCTCGAGGGCGCGGTTGGCCAGGACCTCGTTCATGTTCATGTTGGTCGATGTGCCCGCGCCTCCTTGCAGCATGTCGATGACGAACTGGTTGTGGAACTTGCCCTGCAGGATGTCCTGGCCGGCGCGTTCGATCGCCGCGGCGACCGGCGCGGGCACCAGGTCCAGCTCGGCGTTGGCGCGCGCGGCGGCGATCTTGACCAGCGCCAGCGCCTCGATCAGCGCCGGGTAGTGCGACAGAGGCACGCCGGTGATCTGGAAGTTCTCGTGTGCGCGCAGGGTCTGGACGCCGAAGTAGGCCACGTAGGGGACGTCGCGCTCGCCCAGCAGGTCGCGCTCGGCGCGCGTGCGCCCGCTGGCGTACTGCACGGCGGCGCTGACCGCGCGCGTGGTGGCCTGCTGCATGCGGCGGGCGATCACCCGCGACACGCGCGCCAGCAGCCGCGTGGCCAGATCGGTGTCGTGCTTGAACAGCTCGGTGAACCGGTCACGGCGGATCAGCAGCACGGTGGTCTCGCCGCGCGCGCGGGCCGAGGTCGAGTGGGGGGTGTCGTCCATCAACGCCCCCTCGCCGATGAAGTCGTTCGGCCCGAACACCACGACGCGGCGCGGGCGGTCGAAGGCGTCGCGCTTGGATAGCTCGACCGCGCCGGCGCGCACGATGTAGAGGGCCTGCCGCGGCTCGTTCTCCGCGAACAGCGGCGCCCCCGGCGGCAGGGTCACCTGCTCCATCACCGCGGCCAGCCGGCGCGCGCCCGGCTCGTCCAGGTCGCGCAACAGCTCGACCTCGCGGAAGATCTCCCCCAGCTCTTCGTAGCGCATCGTCCTACTCCCCGAGTTCGAGTCCGTGGCGCTCGCTCAGGTCCAGCGGCGGCAGCGGACCGTCCAGCGGCCGGGCGTCGCGAACGCACCAGTCCGGCCAGTCCAGCTGCCGGCGCAGCACGTCGACCTGCCCGCTCCGGTAGCGGTTGCCGTGACCCTCGCCCGGGTAGAAGACGAGCCGCACGGCCGGATGCCCGCTCCCCAACGATATGCGGCCCGGGCGCGCCGGGCCAGCGGCTGCGCACGCGGACGCCCCGGCCGGCGCACCCGCGGATGAGCGGTTGCCAGCGGACGGCTCCCGGCCTAACTTGAAGCGCGACGCCCGCGTCCGGCCCCGAGGGAAGCCTCCGAGGAGTGTGCGATGCCCATCGCCGCGCATGTGCCGCAGCCGCAGCCCCAGCCGCGCCATGCCCGCCGCCTGTCTGCCGTTGGGGCCTGGCTGCTGGGGTTGCTGCTGATTCTGGGGCCGGCGGGCCCCGCGCGCGGCCAGGAGCCGGCGGGGGGGCCGGCGGGGGAACAGGCGGTGCGCCAGGCGCGCGTCACCGATCCTGTCGAGAGGGCCCTGCAGGCCAAGCTGATGGCTCCCTGCTGCTGGAACGGGACCATCGACAACCACGAGTCGGGCGTGACCGCCAGCATGAAGCGCGAGATCCACGAACGCCTGGCGCGCGGCGAATCGGAAGAGCAGATCCTGGCGCATTTCGTCAGCGTCTACGGCACGCAGGTGCTGGCCCAGCCGCCGGCGCGCGGCTTCAACCTGCTGGTGTACGTGCTGCCGGTGCTGGCCTTCCTGGCCGGGATGCTTGTGCTGGCGAGGTTCCTGCGCCGGCAGACGGCGCAAGGCGCGCTCCTGCGCGAGGCGGAGGCCGCGTTCGCCGGCGCCGGGGCGGCGGGTGGGGACGGGCGGGCGGGCGCGGCCGCCCAGGCCGCGCACCCGGTCGATGCCGCCGCCGATCCCTACGAACAGCGGGTCGAGCGCGCCCTGCAGCGGCTGGGTCCGTAGGCTTCGAGCGCGCCTGGCCGGCTCGCCGGCGAGCGTCATGCCTGCTCGGCCGCTGAGCACGCAGCCCGTGCCGGCCGCTGCTTTGAAGCTGGATTCGCTTCTGGCGGTTGCATTGCGCAGTCTGGCATCTGCTCCAGGTCCGGTCAGCGAAGATCTGTTTAACTAATTATCATTAAACAATTTATAATTTTTGCCCGGGTAAAACCGCAGGGGCTGTCATCTCGAGCAATCAAAGTCGCCGCCCTGCTTTCGCCACCCGCCCGACGCTCACTCCTCGATCCCGCCGCGCCGCAGCGTAACCGTGAAGGTGCTGCCCTGGTCGGGGACGCTGGTGACGGTGACATCGCCCTCGTAGAGCTGGGCGATGCGCCTGACGATCGACAGGCCCAGGCCGCTGCCGAGGATGTGGCGGGTGCGTTCGTTGCGGATGCGCACGAACTCGCCGAAGAGGCGGCCGACTTCGGCCGCCGTCATGCCCAGGCCGGTGTCGGCCACGCTGATGGTCGCGCGGTCCCCGGCGGCCGCAACCGCCACGTCGACGCGCCCGCCGTCGCGGTTGTACTTGACGGCGTTGGTCAGCAGGTTGTTGAAGATCATCTCCAATTCGGCGCGGTCGGCGAGGATCGGCACCGGCGGGCCGGGACGCAGGGCCAGGCGGATGCCGCGCACGGCGGCGCCGGGCTGCACGTGCTCCAGCGCGGAGATCGCCGCCTCGCGCAGGTCCACGCGGACCAGCTCGCGGCGCATGCGGCCCGATTCGAGGCGGGTCATGTCCAGCAGGTCGTCGATCAGCTTGCGCATGTGCGCCAGCCGGTCAAGGCAGCGGGCGATGATCTGCGGCAGCGCCGACAGGTCCGCGGGGCTGTTCTCCTGCGCCAGCACGCGCAGGTAACCTTCGACCGCGTTGAGCGGAGCCTTCAGCTCGTGGCCGAGCACGCTGATGAACTGGAAGCGGACCTGGCGTTTCTCCTCGGCCAGGCGGCGGGCCTGGCGCGTGACCAGGAGGTGGCCGGCCGCCTTGGCGACGATGCTGCGCAGCTCCTCCGGCGTGAACGGCTTGGGCAGGAAGTCGTAGGCTCCTTGCCGGGTGGCCGTCACGGCGGTCTCGATCGAGGCGTAGGCGGTGATCATGATCGTCAGCAGGTCGCGCGGCGCCTCGGCCAGGCGCGCCAGCACCTCCAGGCCGCTCAGCACCGGCATCTTGTGGTCCAGCAGCAGCAGGTCGGGCGGGTCGGCGGCGATCATAGCCAGCGCCTCCTCGCCGTTCTCGGCCTGCGCCACCGTGAAGCCGACCGCGCCCTCGCCGTGCGGCGCCGCAACGGTGAAGCCGCGCAGCGCCCGCTCGACCCCCTGGCGCATGCCAGGCTCGTCGTCGGCGACCAGCACCTTCAGCGGCAGGGGGCTCATGGCCTCTCCTCCGGCGCGCAGCGAGGCAGGGTGACGGTGAAGACAGCGCCGGTCGGGCCCGCGGCGGGATCGGTGTTGGACTCCACCCGGATGTCGCCGTGGTGCATCTTGACGATGCCGTAGCTGACCGCCAGGCCCAGGCCGGTGCCCTTGCCGGGCCGCTTGGTGGTGAAGAACGGCTCGAAGATGCGCCCCAGGTGCTCGGCGGGGATGCCGGGGCCGTTGTCGGCGACCCGCAGGCGCACGCTCTCGCCGTCTCCGCCGACGCCCAGGACGACGGCGCCGCCGTCGGGCAGGGCGTCGTAGGCGTTGACGATGAGGTTGGTCAGCACCTGCGCGATCTGGTCGCGATCGATCGCCGCCGTCGGCTCGGCGCCGTTCTCGTGTTCGATGCGCACCTCGACGCCGAGCGGCGGCGGCAGCGCGCGCGCGCAGTCGGCCAGCAGCGCGCGCACGTCCGCCTGCCGGCGCTCCACCTTGTTCTGCCGCGCGAAATGCAGCAGGCCGGCGACGATCTTCTTGCAGCGGTCTGCCTGCTGCGCGATCAGGGCCAGATCCTCCCGCAGCTCGTCGCCCTCGGCGCAGGCATCGCGCGCCAGGTGCGCGTACATCAGCACCACGCCCAGGGGGTTGTTCACCTCGTGGGCGATGCCCGCGGCCAGCTGCCCCAGCGAGGCCATCTTCTCCGAGTGGGCCAGCGCCTCGCGCGCCGACGAGAGCTGCTGGTTGGTCAGACCCAGGTCGCTGACCGTGCGGCGCAGCTGGTCGATGGTGTAGGGCAGGCACATCTCGTTCTCGGCCAGCCCGTTGCAGATGGCGACCGCGTGTTCGAGGCAGGTGTCGTAGCCGCAGGCGCCGCAGTTGAGCTCGTCCGTGGGTTGCTCCTTGCCCATGCGCGACAGCGCCTGCCGCAGCTGCTCCGCGTCCGGCAGCGGCGTGCGCTGGTCGTCGGCGGCGAAGCCGCGGCCCAGGTCCAGCGAGGCGAAATGGGCCAGGTCGGCCCGCCATTGAGCCTGGTCGAGCTGCTGCTGGCGCTGCTGCACGTGCCTTCCCACCCGCGCCCGGCGGGTGAACAGAGCTTCGGGGCGGCTCATGCCGGCGCCGGCGATGCAGCCGTTGCAGCACAGCACCTCGAGCAGCCGCGCCCGCAGGTCGCCGTGGGCGAACTCCTTGATCGCCTCCAGGAAGCTGGCCCGGCCCTCGGCGGCGACGACCCGGCCGGACAGCAGGTCCTCGGGCAGGCGGGCCGCCTGCAGCATGCCGCGGCTGACGGGGAAGAGGCCGCCCAGGCCGCCGCGGGGGCGGTCCCAGTCGCTGGCGGCGGCGGCGGCGGGGTCCAGGCCGCGCCGCCGCCACAGCTCGCGCAGTTCGCCGAAGGTCAGGACGGCGTCGATCTCCGGCTGCGCCGCCTCGGGGCAGCACTCGTCCTTCTTGGCGATGCAGGGGCCGATGAAGACCACCCTGAGCTGCGGTCCGTGCAGCGCCCGCAGCGCGCGCGCCGTCGCCACCATGGGCGAGACGATCGGCGCCAGCGACGGCACCAGCTCGGGATGGTAGCGTTCGATGTAGGCGATGACCGCCGGGCAGGTGGTGGCGATGTGGCGGCGGTCCCCGCTCTCCTCGAGCAGTTTGCGGTAGCGGTGCGCCACCAGGTCGGCGCCGAAGGCCACCTCGTTGACCATGGCGAAGCCGAGGGCGCGCAGGGCGCCCGCCAGCCGCTCCGGATCCAGGTCGCTGAATTCGGCGGGATAGCTGGGGGCCAGGCAGGCGGCGACGCGCGCGTCCGACGCCAGCAGGAGCTCGACCGGCGCCACCCCGCTGCGCACGGCCTTGGCGTTCTGGCTGCAGACGCGCACGCAGTTGCCGCAGCCGATGCAGCGGGCGGCGATCACCTCGGCGCGGCCGCCGGCGATGCGGATCGCCTTGGCCGGGCATTCGCGCACGCAGGCATAGCACGCCCGGCAACGCTCGCCGATCGTGCTGACGAGCGGGATGTCGAATTCGCGCTCCATGGCCCCGTCCGGCGCGGCGGCTCGGCCGTCACACCACGATGTACTTTCCCCGCGCGGTGTAGTGCGTGTGCAGCAGCTCGTGGGCGGTGCCGCGGCACGGCCCCTCGCGCAGGAACTCGCCGTACAGCCGCGCGATCGCGGGATTCTCGTGCGACTTGCGCACGCTGTAGCTGCGATCCTCGGCGTAGATGGCCTGCGCTCGCGCGGCGCGGATGGCGGGCGTGGTCGGTATGGGCTGCCCGCCGCCGCCCAGGCATCCGCCCGGGCAGGCCATGAACTCGATGAAGTGGCACTGGCTGAAGCGGCCGCCGGCTTTGATGTCTTCGATGACCCGCTTGGCGTTGGCCGTGCCGTGCGCCACGCCGGCGCGCAGGGTCACGCCCCGCAGCCACTTCCAGTCGTCGAAATGATCGCGCAGCAACTCGGGCACGGGTCCGACCTTGGGGATGGTCAGCTCGGCCAGCTTCAGGCCTTCGAAGCCGCGCACCGGAAGGATCTCGCCGTGCGCGAACAGGTTCTCGATCGGATCGCCGGTGACCAGCTCCAGCACCGTGCGCAGGGCCGACTCCATGACGCCCCCGGTGGCGCCGAAGATCACGCCCGAGCCGGTGGCCGTGCCGAACGGTTCGTCGAAGTCAGACTTGGCCATGGCGGGCAGGTCGATGCCGGCCTCCTTGATCATCTGGGCCAGCTCGCGCGTGGTCAAGCCGAAGTCCACGTCCTTGTATCCGCTGGCGCACATCTCGGGTCGGTTGCACTCGTACTTCTTGGCCGAGCAGGGCATCAGCGACACGCTGACGATATCGGCCGGATCCAGGCCATGGGTTTTGGCGTAGTGCGTCTTGATGACGGCGCCGAACATCTGCTGCGGGCTCTTGGCCGACGACAGGTGCGGGATCATCTCCGGATGGAAATGCTCCAGGTACTTGATCCAGCCCGGCGAGCAACTGGTGAACTGGGGCAGGGCCGCCGCCGCGTCGCCGTCGACCAGCGCCCGGCGCAGCCGCAGCAGCAGCTCGGTGCCCTCCTCGATGATCGTCAGGTCGGCGCTGAAGTTCGTGTCGAACACACGATCGAAGCCGCAGTAGCGCAGCGCCGTGTTCAGCTCGAAGGTCAGCGCCCGGCCGGGCGGCAGCCCGAAGCACTCGCCGATGGCGGCGCGGGGGCTGGGCGCGGTCTGGATGACGACGTGCTTGCGCGGGTCGTCGATGGCCCGCCAGATCTCGTCGGTGGGATCGTTGGCCCGCAGCGCGGCGGTGGGGCAGCGGTTGATGCACTGGCCGCAGTTGATGCAGATGACATCGCGCAGCGGCTTGTGCATGAAGGTGGTCACCTCGGTCTCGGCGCCGCGGCCGACCGCCTCGAGCACGCCGACCTCCTGCAGGTCGATGCAGGTGCGGATGCAGCGGCGGCAGAGGATGCATTTGTCCATGTCGCGCACGACCGCGTAGCTGGAGCGGTCGATATCGTGGCGTGGCTTGGTCACGTGTCCGAAGCGGAATTCGTGGATGCCGTACTCCTCCGCCAGGCGCTGCAGCTCGCAGTTGTTGTTGCGGAAGCACGAGTAGCACTCGCCGTAGTGGTTGGCCAGCATCAGCTCCAGCACGTGGCGCCGCGCCTGGCGCACCTGGCGCGTGTGCGTGTGGACGGTCAGCGGCGAGGTGATGGGGTACGCGCACGAGGCCTGCAGCGTGCGCTGCCCTTCGACCTCGACCACGCAGATGCGGCAGACGCCGGCGATGCACAGATCGGGATGCCAGCAGAGGGTGGGGATGCGGATGCCCACCTGGCGCGCCGCCTCCAATATGGTCGTGCCGAGCGGCACCTTCAGCTTCTGGCCGTCGATGGTGACCGAGATGAGGCCGCCGATGGCGTCGGGCGCCACCGCTTCCGGCTGCGGCTGGCCGCGCAGGCTGACCGGCGCGCGGGTCGCGCCGGCCTCGGGTTTCTGCTGATCGCTCATGTCCGCGCTCCCTTCTGCGCGCCGCTGCCGGCTTCCACGCGCCCCAGGACCTCGTCCGGGAAATGCTCGACGATGGACAGGAAGGCGTTGGGGCTGGTCTGGCCGAGGCCGCACTTGGAGGCCACCTGCATGGTCCGGCCGAGCTGCCGCAGTTCGCGCAGCCGCTCCGTGGAGCAGCGTCCCTGCTGCAGCGCGATCACGCCCTCGAGCAGCTTCTGATTGCCCTCACGGCAGGGCGTGCACTGCCCGCACGATTCCTCGACGAAGAACTCGAGGAAGTTGCGCGCCACGGCCAGCATGTCGCGGCTGGGCCCGAAGACGATGATCGCGCCACCGGTGGCGACGTCCTCGAAGGCGATGGCACGATCGAATTGGGAGCGCGGCACGCAGTGCCCGGAGGCGCCGCCGACCTGCGCCGCCTTCGCCTCTTCGCCGCCGGCCGCGCGCAGCACCTCGGCGATGCTGACGCCCAGCGGAAACTCGTAGACGCCGGGCCGGGCGCAGTCCCCCGAGACGCTCAGCAGCTTGGGTCCGGACGACACCTCGGTGCCGATGCCCTTGAACCAGGCGGCGCCGCGGGCCAGGATGCAGGCCGCCCAGGCCAGCGTCTCGACGTTGTTGACGGTGGTGGGGCGGCCGCGGAAGCCGGTGTCGACCGGGAAGGGAGGGCGGTTGCGCGGCTCGCCGCGCTGCCCCTCCAACGACTCGATCAGCGCGGTCTCCTCGCCGCAAACGTAGGCGCCGGCCCCCATGTGGATCGCCACGTCGAAAACGAAGCCGCGGCGGCCGCCGACGTCGGGCCCCAGCAGGCCGTCGGCCCGGCGGCGGGCCAGCACGCGCTCCAGTTGCTGGCGCAGGTAGGCGTACTCGCCGCGCAGATAGATCACTCCCTGCCGGGCGCCGATCGCGTAGCCGGCGATGGTCATCCCCTCGATCACCAGATCGGCGTGGTCGGTCAGGATCAGGCGGTCCTTGAAGGTGCCGGGCTCGCCCTCGTCGGCATTGCAGACGACGAACTTGACGTCCCCGCTGGCGGCGGCGGCCAGGTTCCACTTGACGCCGGTCGGGAAGCCGGCGCCGCCGCGGCCGCGCAGCCCCGAGGCGCGCAGCTCGGCGATCAGCGCCGGTCGGTCCAGCGACAGCGCGCGGCGCAGACCGGCCTGCGGTTCGATCTCGGAAAAGGTCAGATGGTTGGCGTGTGTGCTGACCATGGCTCAGCGCACCTCCTCGTGGACGGCGTGCGCGCCGAAGGCGCTGCGGCACTCCTCCAGAATGTCGTGCACCTGGTCGGGGGTCACGCGCGTGTGGACCCGCTCGTTGATCAGCAGGGCGGGCCCCTGATCGCACATGCCCAGACAGCTGGCCCAGTGGAGCGAGAACATGCCGTCGGGTGTGATTTCCCCGAAGTCGATGCCCAGGTCGTTGCGCAGCTGCTGCGCGATACGGTCCTTGTGCAGCATCTCGCAGGAGATCGAACGGCAGAGCCGGATGGCGTACTTGCCCTGCCCGCCGGCCAGGAAGCTGTAGAAGCTGGCGACGCCGTGCACCTCGACGGGGTGGATGTCCAGGTGGTCGGCGATCAGCTGCATCGAGAACGGGAAGATGTCGCGGTAGCGGCTCTTGATCTCTTGCAGGATGGGCAGGAGCGCGCTGCGGTCGCGGCCGTAGCGCTGGCTAAGCTCGTCCAGCTCGGCGAGCAGGCGTTCGCGTCTGGTCTGCAGAGCGCTCATGACTTGTCACCTCCCGGCGCGTTCGCCAGCAGCTCGCGCACCTTGGCCGCCAGGACGGCGGGCTGGACCGGTTTGGCCAGCAAGGCGTCCACCGGCACCATCTCCCGGTCCTGGCCGTAATCCAGGCCGGTGACCCGGCCGATGCTGGTCAGCATGAGGATCGGCCGGCGGAAGCCCTCGCCGCGCAGCTGCTGCGCCATGGCGAAGCCGTCGTCGTGCTGCTCCATCATCACGTCCAGGATGATCAGATCCGGCGGTCCGGCGGCGATGGCTTCCATGCCCTCCTGACGGTTGTAGGCGCCGGCCACGGTGTGGCCCTCCTGCTGCAGGCAGAGGCGGACCGCCTCCACCACGTCGGGATCGTCGTCCACGATCAGAATCTTCGCCATCGCGGCCTCCTTCCGCGGCCGGCGCGGGCGCTCAGGCCCGTCCGGTCCGCTCGTCCCGCGGCGCCGGCAGGTGCAAGGTCATCACCGTGCCGCTGCCGAGTTCGCTGGCGGCGGTGATCGTCCCGCCCCAGCGCTGCACGATGCCGTAACAGACAGCCAAGCCCATGCCCGTGCCCTGCCCCACCGGCTTGGTGGTGAAGAAGGGCTGGAAGATGCGCTCCAGATCGGCGGGCGCGATGCCCGTCCCGTTGTCCTTGACGGCCACCTGCACCTGGTCGCCGGCGCGCTTGGCCGAGATCAGGATGCGCCCGCCGCCGTCGAGCGCGTAGAGCGAGTTGTTGATCAGGTTGACCAGGACCTGCTGCAGCTCGGTCGGGTCGAGCAGCAAGCGGGGCAGGTCGGGCGCCACGTCCAGCTCCAGGGCGACGTTGCGCACTTCGGCCTGCTTGTGCAGCAACTGCACGATCTCCTGCAGACGCGGGCCGATCGGCGTCAGCTCGCTGCGCGCCTCGCCCGCGCGTCCGAATTGCAGCATCTTGGCCGTGATGCCGCTGCAGCGGGTGATCTGCCGCTGGCAGCGAGCCACGGCCTCCAGCATTTCCCCGCGCGCGGGCGCCGCCGGGGGCAACTCGCGCAGCAGATCGCTCAGGTTGGTCTGCTCGGCGCTGATGATCGCCAGCGGGTTGTTGATCTCGTGCGCCAGGCCGGTGCTCATCTCGCCCAGCGACGCCAGCTTGGCCGAGCGCAGCAGATCGCCCGCCAGGCGTTCGCGCTCGGCGTTGGCGCGGTCGATCTGGTTGGTCAGGTAGCCCGTGGCCAGCACGGTGGTCACGACGATCAGCGCCACGGCCAGACCCAGCAGCAGTAGGCCCCAGGTCAGGGCCTGGCGCACCGGCGCCTGGATCTCGGCCTCGTCCTGCTGCACGACCAGCAGCCAGGGCGCGCTGCCTATCCACGTGGTGACCCTGAGCATGACGGCGCCGTTGACGCGCACGCGCTCCTCGCGCACGCCGCGGTGCGGCGCCGGCGCGCCCAGCGAAGACGGTTCCAGCACCTGTCCCAGGCGCGGCGGCGTCTGGTAGACGCCTTCCCGGTTGATCAGGAAGGCGTCGCCGGTGGCGCCCAACTGCCCCGTGCGCACCAGCTGGGCGAAGCGGTCGCTGTTGATCGTGGCGCGCAGGATCCAGGCCTGGTCGCCCTCCTGGCGCTTGACCGCCATCACGCAATGCGGCACCTGGCGGTAGCCCAGGAAGACGTCGCTGACGTGGCTGCCCTGCACCATGGTGTCGCGGAACCAGGGGGCGGCGGCGTAGTTGCGATCCTCCAGGTCGTACGGCCCGACGTAGGCCAGATGGTCGCCCTGGGCGCCGATCACGCCCAGGTCGACAAAAGCCTCGCCGTAGGTGGCGCTGACCTGGGCGTAGAGCCGCCGCAGGCGGGCGGGGTCGGACAGGTCCTTCACGCCGTGCGTTCGCGCCAGCAGTTCGAGCGCGTGCAGCCGCTCGCGCAGGTAGAGGTCGAGCGTGGCGGCGTGGTTGCTGACCGTGGCGCGCTGGAGTTCGAGTGAGCGCGCCGCGAGCTGGCGGCCGAAGACGCGCCAGGCGCCGAGGCCGACCAGCCCGAGGGGCAGGAGCGAGACCAGCAGCAGGACCGCCACCAGCCGCCAGTGCAGGCGGGCCTGGCGCGCGGCGGAGACGCCGCCCACGGCAGGCGCGGCGGCGTTCATCCCTGGCCCTTCTCCAGCTCGCGCAGCCGCCGCAGGATGCCCAACGGCGACTCGCCGGTCGCCAGCTTCATCAGCTCGTCCATCTTCTGCTGCGAGAGCTGCAGCTTGCGCTGCACCCGCCGCTGGTACGCGTCCTTGAGCACGTTCATCAGCTCGTCGGTCTCGCAAGGCTTCTGCAAATAGCTGTAGGCTCCCGCCTGCGTGCATTGCACCGCGCTGTCGATCGAACCATGCCCGGTCAGGATCACCACTTCCATATACGGGTGCTGCGCCTTGAGGCGCGCCAGCACCTCTTCGCCGCCCATGCCGGGCATCTTCAGGTCGACCAGGGCGATGTCGAACTCCTGCGCCGCGGCCTGCGCCAGCGCCGTCTCGCCGTCGCTGACCGCCGTCACGTCGAAGTCGCGCAGAGACAACCGCTGCTTCAAGGTTTGCAGGAAGCGCACCTCGTCGTCGACGATCAGCAGCTTGATCTGGTCCGGCATGCCGCTCCTCCTTCGCGTCTAGAAACCGACCCAGCGCCAGTAGCCCAGGAACAGCCAGCCCCACAGTACCAGAAACGCCAGCAACGTCACCACCGCGCCGTGCTTGAGGAAATCTGCCAGGGTCACCAGCTGCTCCCCGGTGTCGAGGTCCTTGGCGAGCGAGTAGGCGATGGCGTTGTTGGGAGTGCCGCTGATCAGCGTGTTGGCGAACGACGAGGCGAAGGCCGTGGCGAATCCGACCATCCAGGGGTGCGTGCCGGAGATCTGGGCCATCGGCACGGCGATCGGCCCGATGGCGGACACCGTGGCGCCGTCGCTCATGAACTGGGTGCAGATGCCGGTGAAGAAGCTGCAGGCGATCGCCAGTCCGGTGCCCTGCGAGAAGATCTCGGGCAGGAAGTTGACGAACGAGGCCGCGATCCACAGCGCGGCGCCCGTGTAGGCCAGCCCCGCGCCCATCGCCGTGGCGCTGCCGTAGAGGGCGACCACGTCCCAGGAGATCTTGTTGATGTCGCGCCAGGCCATGACGCGGAAGATGGCGAGCAGGACGATGCCCAGCAGGACCGGGCCGCCCATGCCCAGCTTGTCGCTGGCCGTGATCCAGAGGAAGATCACCAGCGCCAGCACCGCGGCGGTGATGTACTCCTGTCGCGTCATGGCGCCGATCTTGTCGGCTTCGCGGCGCACCAGGTGGGCGACGTCGACATCCTTGACCTGGAGCCGACCGCGGAAGCGGAAGTAGAAGTAGCAGGCGATGACCAGGGCCATCACCGGCACGAACGGCAGGCCGTACTTGACCCACTGCGCGAAGGTGGGGGCCAGGCCGTAATCGCCCAGGATGCCGATCATCACGGCGTTGCGGCCCCCGGCCGCCGGCGAACCCGGTCCGCCCTGGTTGGCGGCGAAGCTGACGGACAGGATGAGCAGCACGGCCAGGGCGCGGTCGCGCCGCACGCCGGCCGTGCGCACGGCGGAGGTGTAGACCACCATCAGGATGGGCGTGACGAAGGCGATCAGGGCGTGCTCGGAAAGGAAGGAGGCGGTGACGGCCAGCAGCGGGCAGAAGATGAAGAGGTAGAGCTTGATCGAGCGGCTCGTGCCGAGCAGCAGCATGCCGATGCGGCGGTCCAGGCCGGTCTTGCCGATGCCGGCCGCGAACGCCAGCACGCCCATCACGAACACCACGGCGTCCTTGGCGTAGGAGCTGGCGACCAGATCGGGGGGAAAGACCTTGAACAGGTACATCAGCAGGCCGACCAGGAGCGCGGTGATGCCGATGGGCAGGGCGCCCGACGCCCAGAACAGCGCCGCCACCACCAGCACGCCGACCATGGTCTGGGCGCTGCGGCACGCCTCGGCCGGCGTCAGGGCGCGCTTGACCTTCTGGCCGTCGGGGCCGGTGACCGTCACCTCGCGCCGGGCGTAATTGCTGTAGAACTGGGCGACGGTTTCGCCCACCTTGAGCTTGCGGTAGTGCGCGTAGCCGGCGTTGGCGTCGCCGGTTGCCTGCTCGGTCTTCGGCGCGCCGAGCAACGTGACCAGTCCGGACGGCGGCGGCATCAGGTAGAGGGCCGCGAACAGCAAGGCGCCGAGCATGATCATGCCGGGCCGCGAGCCGTTGGTGCCCCACAGCCAGTCCCAGACCGAGCGCCCCTTGACCACGGGGATCTCGTGCCGCGCCATGGCGTAGGTCTTCTCCTGCCGCGCCGCCTCGATGGTGGCAATCAGCTGCTCCGTCTCGCACGGCTTCTCGAGATAGGCATAGGCGTCCAGCTTGCCCGCCGCCGAAGCCGACTCGATGCTGGCGTGGCCGGTCAGCATGATGATCTGCAGTTCCGGCGCTATCTTCTTGAGCTCCCGCAGCACCTCTTCGCCCGTCATGTGCGGCATCTTGCGGTCCAGGATCACGACGTCGGGGCGCGTCTGGCGGGCGATGCGGATCCCCTCCTCGCCGTCACCCGTGTCGAGCACCTGGTAGCCGCGCAGCGACAGCCGCTCGGCCAGGCTTGTGCGGAAACGGTCCTCGTCGTCGACGATCAGGATGCGCGTCTCGCCCGGAGGCGGGGGCGGCGTGTCCGACGCCCGGGTCTGGGGCAGATCACTCATGTTTTCCCCTGGTCGCTGATGGTGATGGACCGGACGCCGCGCCTGGGCGCGCCGCCGGCAGCAGGACGCTGAACGTGGAGCCGACCCCGAGCTCGCTCTGCACCTCGAGGCGGCCGCCCCAGGCCTTGACGATGCCGTAGCTGATCGACAGGCCCAGCCCTGTCCCCTTACCGACCCCCTTGGTCGTGTAGAAGGGGAAGAATATCTTCTCCATCTGCTCGGTGGTCATGCCGCAGCCGGTGTCGGCGATCTCGACCACCACCGTCCGCTCCTGCGGCAGCGTGCGCACCGTGATCGTGCCGGTGCCGTCGATGGCGTCGCGGGCGTTGTTGAGCAGGTTCAGCAGCACCTGCTCGAGCTGGTTCTCGTTGACCAGCACCGGCGGCAGGTCGTCGGCGAACTCGCGCGCCACCGTGATGTTGGAGACGTTGAATTCGACCGCCTTCATGGCCAGCACGCGCTCGCAGATGCGGTTGATGTCCTCGGGCTGGGGGTCGGGATCGTGGCGGCGCGCGAACGCCAGCAGCTTGCTGGTGACGGCGCGCCCGCGCATGGCCGCGTCGGCCACGACCTGCAGGCGCTCGCGGAATTCCTCGCCGTCGAAATGCAGGCCGAACTCGGGGTCGAGCGTGTCCTTCATCAGCCCGACCTCCTCGTAGATGATGGCCAGCGGGTTGTTGATCTCGTGGGCCACGCCCGCGGCCATCTCGCCCACCGACGCCAGCTTGGCGGCGCTGAAGAGCTGCCGTTGCAGATCGCTCTGCGCCGCGTCGGCCGCCTCGAGCCGGCCCACCAGCCGGCGCGTGCTGCGCTGCACGAAGGCGATGATCAGCAGCAGGGCGCCCAGCATGATGGCCAGCGCCGTCAGGCGGGCGCGGCGCAGCGGGGCGTGGGCCACGTCCTGGGGCACGCTGACCACCAGCGCCCAATCGACCTCCTGCAGCCAGGCGTAGGCGCTGACGTGCGCGCGGCCGCCGGCAGCGGTCACCAGGACCGCCGTCTGTTCGCTGCGGGGCGGCGGAGCGCCGGCCGCGCCGGCCGCCTGCGCCGCGCCGCCCGCGGTCTGAGGCTGGCCGGCGGCGTTGACCACGGCGGCCTTGGCCTCCGCGATCAGATGGGAGCTGCCGACGAAGGCCGAGAAACGCTCGGGGTCCACGCTGGCGCGCAGCACCCAGGTCTGCTCGCCGACCAGTCGGCGCACCGCGATGATGAAGTGCGGCGCGCCGCGGAAGCCCAGGTACACATCGCTGATGTGGTAGCCGCGCTCCTGCGCCAACAGGCGCTCGTACCACTCTTCCTCCCGGTAGCTCTTGCCCAGCAGCGTGGGGTAGGGGCCGGCGTAGGCCACCAGAGTGCCGGCGGGATCGAACAGGCCGACGTCCACGAAGGTGGTGCTCTCGCGGCGCAGGCCCGCCAGCACGCGGTTCAGGTTGGCGGGGATTTCCGCCGGCAAATTGGGGAAATCGGTCAGGAACGTGCTGCGCAAGTTAGCGACGCGCTCCTCGAGGAACAGATCGACGGTGTTGCGCTGGTTCTCGGCCACGGCGCGCAGATGGCTCTCGATGCCGCCGCGCAGGACCGCGCCGTGCTGCAGAAGCAGATAGGCCGACAGCAGCAGCAGCGGCGTCACGTAGACGAACAGCAGCTGCCAGCGCAGGCGCCGCCGCAGATGCGCGTAGTAGGCGTGCCCGCGGGGCGCATGGATCTCCGGGGCGTGGGCGGCGACCTGGTCGGCGTCGAGACGGTTCATCATGGCGCGCGCTCGCTTCAGCCTTCGCCGGCGATGTTGGCGGCGATTTCCAGGAACAGGTCCAGGTCGCGCAGGATTCCCACCGGCCGTCCGCCCTGCATGACCGGCAGGTTGATGACCCGGTGGCTGCTGATCAGGTGCACGGCCTCCAGCAGGGGCGCGTCCAGGTCCACCGTCACCTGCGGCGGCAGCAGATCGCCGACGGGGCGCTTGCCGATCACCTTGCACTGGGCCAGGAACATGCCGGTGAAGAACGAGGCGTAGGGCGATCGTTCCAGGTACTCGGGCAGCACCATGCGCACGATGTCGTCGATGCGCACCAGGCCCTGGAAGCGATCGCGGCGGTCGTAGACCAGCAGGGCGCGGTGCCCCGCCGGCACGGGGCCGGCCGTCGCGGGCCCGTAGAGGGCCGCCAGAACGGCGGCCGCCTCGCTCACGGACTGATCAGCGTAGAGGCGGTGGTAGGCCTCCAGCGGGCGCATCAGCGCGGCGATCGTCTTCTCGCGCAGCGGCCGCGGCCGCTCGCGCGCCAGCAGGCGCGGGATGCGCGCCGCCAGCTGCTCCAGGTCGACCGGCTTCTGCACGAAGTCGACGATATCGAGCCGGATGCCCGCCAGCGCGTCGTCGAAGCGGCCGTGGCCGGTCAGGATGATCACGGGCAGCTCCGGCGCCAGATCGCGGATCTCGCGCAGGGTCATGATGCCGTCCATGCCCTCCATGCGCAGGTCGAGCAGGATCAGATCGGGCAGGGCCTCCCGCAGCCGGCGCAACGCCGCCTCGCCGCTTTCCGCCTGTTCGACCTCGTAGCCGCGGCGCGCCAGCGCCTGGGCCGCCGCCGCCCGGAACGGGGCCTCGTCGTCGACCAGCAGCAGCCTGGTTTTCTTCTGCTCGGCGTTCATCATCTCCCCCTCCCCGGTGCGGTCAAATGGGCTGCAGGCCGGCGAACTTGAAGAGCGGCCAGTAGACGAAGCAGAGCAGCAGCATGACGCCGAAGGCGGCCAGCAGGCACGGGATGCCGACGCGCAGGAAGTCCTTCGCGGTCAGATAGCCGCTGGCGTAGACGATGGCGTTGGGCGGCGTGCCGATGATGAGCAGGTACGCGAACGAGGCGCAGCACGAGGTCACCAGGCCCATGAACGGCACCAGGGTCGTGCCCATGCCCTGCACCGCCGCCATGTTCAGGGTGACCGGCCCCACCGCCGCCGCCGCCGGTCCGTCCGCCATCAGGTTGGTCATGAAGGTCGTGATGCCGCCGCCCACGGTCAGCAGGGCGAGCTCGCCGCGCAGGCCCAGCTCGGTCAGCCCGTCCACCACCGAGCGCGCCAGCCAGTAGGCGGTGCCGGTGCTGTCGAGCGTCTTGCCGAAGATGATGGCCCCGGCGTACAGCCACACCACCCCCCAGTCCACATTCTCCTGGTAGTCGCGCCAGTTGACCACCCCCAGCAGCAGGTAGGCGATGGCGCCGGCTACCGCGATCACGCCGATCCCCAGCCGGAAACCGAGCAGCCGGTTGAGCAGGTTCGATTCCGTGATCCAGCCGAAGAGCATGACCAGGAACACCGCCACGGCGATCACCTGCTGCCGGTTCCAGCCGCCCATGCGCGTGATGTCGGCCTTCAGTGTGGCCAGAGCCGGCCCCAGGTCGCGGATCTGCGGCCGGAAGCGCACGTTGAGCAGCCACCAGAGGATCGGGATCATGATCAGCGTGAACGGCATCGCCATCAGCAGCCATTTCTCGTAGGTGATGGTCACGCCGAACATGTCCTCGAGATAGGTCATGATGATGACATTGCGCGCGCCGCCCGAGGGCGAGCCGAAGCCGCCGATGTTGCACGCCATGCAGATGGCGATCATCAGCATCTTGGCCAGTTCGGGATCGGTCGGCAAGCGCTCGTTGAGGCTGTTGGTGTAGAGGATGACGCCGATCGGCACGAACATCGCCGCCAGCGCGTGGTCCGAGATGAACGCGGCCGCCGGCGCGATCACCATCACCATGATCAGGCTGATGGTGCGAACCCCCGGCCGCGCCAGTTTGCTGAACATCAACAGGCAGATGCGCTTGTCGACGCCGGTCTTGACGAAGGCGGCGGCGAACATCAGGCTGCCCATGATGAACCAGCAGGCGTCGGTCCAGTAGAAGGCGGCCACGTCGCGGCGCGACACGATGCCCGAGAAGACCAGGATCAGCCCGATGCAGAAGGCGACGCCGGGCAGCGGGATGGCCTCGGTGATGAAGCAGGCGACGACGAACACGACCAGCGCCAGACAGACCCTGATGTGGCGCGCCGCCTGGTCCGCCTTGGCCTGCTCGGCCGGCCTCAGATCCTCGTAGGACAGCCTGGTGATGCGCAGCTCGCGCGCTTCCTGCATCATCGCGGAGAACGGCTCGTCCGGCATCTGCTCCAGCAGGGCGTGGTACTTCTCATAGTGCGCGGCGGAAAGGCGGACGCCGATGCGCTCGAGCGCGCGCCGGTCCTTCTTCAGCACCGTCTCCCGCTTGAGCACGCCCTGGTTGACGCTGGCGTTGAGCGCCTGGGCGGCGCCGGCCTGCCACTGCTGGGCCTCCTCGTAGGGCGCTTCGAACAGGCGCTGGGTGAAGAACTCCAGCACGTAGCGGTCGCCGGCGGAATACTCGACGCCCACGTCGCGCATGCTGTGGGGGATGGGCAACAGCAGCACGAGGGCGAACAGAGCCATCGCGATGCCGAAAGTCTTGTAGTTGACGTACTTGTCGTGTCCGGTGGCCGCTTTCTTGCCCGGTCGCTTGTCCATGCCCGCTCCTCGGCCGCAGGTGGGGGGGGGTCGCCGGATCAATCAGGCTGGCGGTCCCGCAGCTCGTCCAGGCGCCGCTGCCGCTCCTGCTCGTCGCGCCGCCGCTTGCGCTGGCCCGCCTCGTGGATCTTCTCGGCCAGCGCCTCGGGCGTCTGGGGCTTGACCAGGTAGTCGGCGGCGCCCTCCTGCAGCCCCTGCGTGGCCACGCCGACGTCGGGATGGCCGGTCAGGAGGATGACCTCCGCCGGGGGCTGGATCGTCTTGATGCGGCGCAGCAGGTCGATACCGTCCAGTCCCGGCATCTTGACGTCGCAGAGCACGACGTCGACGACCTGGCGCTGCAACGTCTGCAGCGCCTCGCCGCCGCCGGCGGCGGTCAGCACCTGCAGGCCGCGGCGCGAGAGCGTCCTGGCCAGGGCGTCGAGCAGCTCGACCTCGTCGTCGATCAGCAGGACGCGCAGCTCGTCGCCCTCGCCGGCGGCGGGCGGGCCCGGGCGCGCCCGGGCCGCCGCCTCCCGCAGCACCGCCAGCAGCCGCTCGATCTCGCAGGGCTTGCTGAGGTACGCGTGCACGCCCTCGCGCGAGGTGCGGAAGGCCTGCTGCACGGTGCCGTGACCGGTCAGCAGGATGACCGGCAGCCGAGGCCAGCGCCGGCTGATCTCGTGGAACACCTCGACGCCGTCGCGCCCCGGCATCTTCACGTCCAGCACCACGACGTCCGGCAGCTCGGCGGCCAACGCCGCCAGCGCCGCCTCGCCGTCGGCCGCCTGCCGGACGGCGCAGCCGCGGCGCGCCAGGGCACGCGCCGTGGCGTCAAGGAACTCCAGCTCGTCATCCACCAGCAGGACTCGAATCGCCTGTTCCTGCAAATCCATCGCTCACGCTCCGGTCGCCAGGTGGTCAACGCCGCTGCGGCCTGAGGTCGGCAGGCCGCGCAATGGCCCAGCCAAAGAAACCACAGCGCGGCCGGGCGTGGTATCGGGCTCCTTATGATTTTGTGATGGCGGATTCCACGATGCTCGGGCGCGGGCAGCGCGGGGCGCCGGGCGGCCGCAAAGCGGGCAAGTCACATGTAAGATATTGTCGCAAAATAAAATAATGGTTCCCAAGCGCCCCCAGGAGGCGACGGCGGCGGCTCTCGCGGTTCCCTGCTCAAACCGCAAGCAATCATGTTACCGAATTATCGATTGATCGTTTTCATAATTGGTAGCGGCCGCCAGCGCTCACTCCGCCTCGATCAGGCCGCGGCGGATGGCGAACCGGGTCAGGTCGGAGTTGTTGCGCAGGCCCAGCTTCTCCAGGATGTGGCTGCGGTAGGTCTCGACCGTGCTGGAGCTCAGGCATAATTCCTCGGAGACCTCGCGCGTGGTCATCCCGCGCGCCAGCCGCAGCAGCACCTGCATCTCCCGGTTGGTCAAGCCGGCCTCCGGATTCTCCTCGGGGCCCTGCCCCAGACGCCCCACCATCTTCTCCATGATCGGCGCGCTGACGTAGGTGCCGCCCGCGGCCACCTTGCGGATGGCGGCGGCCAGCTCGTCGGTCGAGGCCACCTTGACCACGAACCCGGCCGCGCCGGCGCGCAGCAGGCGGGTGGCGTACTCCTCGCTGGCGTACATCGTCAGGATGACGATCCGCGCGCCCTGCTCCAGGGCCATGATCTGCCGCGTGGTCTCCAGGCCGTCCTGATCGGGCAGGTTGTAGTCCAGCACCACGACGTCGGGCCGGTGCTGCCGGCACAGCTCGACCGCCTCGCGGCCCGAACCGGTGCGCGCCACCACCTGCATGTCGTACTCGCTGTCGAGCAGGCGCACCAGCCCGTCGCGCACCAGGGTATGATCGTCGACGACCAGCAGACGGATCATGTCGCCTCCTCGGCTGCGCGCCCCGGGCCGGCACGCCGGCCGCGGCCGCGCCGCATCTTGACACGGCCGACGGCTCTCACCCGGCGAGCGGGACGCTCAGGACGATCCGCGTCCCCTGGAACTGCGCCGAGCGGATGGTCAGGACGCCGCCGGCCAGGCGTGCCCGCTCGCGCATGCCGGCCAGGCCCGATCCGGGCGTGCTGTCCATGTCGCTCAGGGCGAAGCCCCGCCCGTCGTCGTACACCGACAGGGTCAGCGCGGCCGGCGCGCGCACGAGGGAGATGCTGACCGCGCGCGCCTCGGCGTGCCGCGTGATGTTGGTCAGCGCCTCCTGCAGGATGCGGTAGCTGCACAGCGAGGCCTCCACCGGCACCGCGGCCAGCTCGTCCTGCCGGGGCAGATCGAGCTCGATCGCCAGGCCGGTGCGCTCGCGGAACTCCTCGACCAGCTGCCGGATCGCCGGCGCCAGGCCGAGATCGTCCAGCAGCGGCGGCCGCAGCCCGCGGCAGATGCGCCGCAGCTCGTCGGCCGCCTTCTCCACCAGCTCCACGGAGTGGCGGCAGGCGGCCCGCTGATCGGCCGAGGCGCGCGACGGCTGCCGCTGCAGCCAGCCCAGTTCCAGGCGGATGGCGGTCAGGAGCTGGCCCAGCTCGTCGTGCAGGTCGCGCGACAGCCGCAGCCGTTCCTCCTCCTGCGCCTGCAGGACCTTGCGCGAGAGCTGCGCGTACTGCTGCTCCGCCCGCTTGCGAGCGGTGACGTCGGTCAGGATCACGAGCGTGCGCGGGGCGCTGCCGTAGCGCAGCGGCGTGCCGCGGACCTCGACCTCCAGCCGCGAGCCGTCCCGGCGCAGCAGCGACGTGTCGAAACGCACGGCGCCGACCGTCCCGCGCTGGCGGGCGAACTCGGCGGCGGCCTGCTCGCCGTCCGTCCCGAGCAGCTCGGCCAGCGGCCGCCCGCGCAGCTCGACCGGCTCGCGACCGAACATGGCCGAGGCGGCGGCGTTGATCTCCATCACCCCGTCGTCCTCGTCCAGGACCATCAGGCCGTCGGTGGCGGCGTTGAACACGCCGCGGTAGCGCGACTCGGACATGCGCAGCGCCTGCTGGGCCGCCTCGCGCGCCGCGATCTCGCTCAGCGCCCGGTCGCGGGCGTCGCGCGTCAGCGCCATGCGGTGCAGCAGTTGGTAGGTGAGCAGGCTGAAGGCCAGCGACAGCGACAGGCCCAGCAGCGGCGCCGCCAGCGGCGGCGGCCCGGCCGCTCGCGCCACCGCGCCCGGCAAGGGCGCCAGGCTCAGGGTCCAGACGCGGTTGAGCGCGGTCAGGCGGCGCGTCGCGCGCGCCGGCGGCTCCGGCGCCCGCCCGTCGGCGGCTGGGGCGGGCCCGATCCGCGCCAGCAGCGCGGCGTCATCGCGCAGCTCGGCCGCGAACTCGCCGCGCAGCACGTCGGGGAAACTGACCTCGAGCATCGAGGCGACGTCCAGATCGATCTCCAGGCTGCCGAGCTCGGCGCCGTCGCGCCGCAGGGGCAGCGCCGCGACGACGTGCGCCGAAGGCTGGCCGGCGGAGCGTGGCGCCGACAGCAGCGGTTCGCCCGCGCGGGCGGCGTGCTCTCTGAGGGCGGCCAGGGCGGTGTCAGGCGCCGCGGGCGCCGTCGCCGCGGAGGCAGGGGCGGTCCAGAGCGTGCCGGCCGGCGCGGGGCGCAGGCGCATGGCGCTCAACCCCGGCATCGCCTCCAGCAGCAGGGGAGCGAACTCCTCGAAGCGTTCCCGGGAGTAATCGCGCCGTCCGTGTTCGGACCAGCGGCGCGCGAACAGCCGCCCTGCTCCCAGGCGCGATTCCAGGTACAGCTCCAGGCGCCGCGCCACGTGGGCGGCGACGTCCTCGGTGTGGCTCTGCACCAGGCGCCGCTGGTAGCCGACCTGCTGGCGCCAGACCAGCGCGGTCAGGGCCAGCATGACAGCGAACACGGCCGCGGTGGCCGGCCAGATCCAGCTCCGCTGCTTCCTGGGTGCGGTCATCGGGCCCTCCCGGCCGCCGCGGCGCCCGCGCCGGCGTCTCGTTTCAAGATGGCCACCCTCATGGAAATTGCCATCGAAATTTGGCAAGGCGCGTGATACCGCCGCCGCGTGCCGGCTGGCTTATTGGACAGCGGGACGGCGAAAGGACGCGGGCGCGGCGCCCGCCTCGCGCCGCCGTTCCACGGGAGGATGAGATGCCGCACGTGTGTCACTGCCAGCCGACGGCCGCCGCGGAGGAATTCGCCCCCGAGCAGCTGGCGCGTGTCGACGCCATCGTCGCCGCGGCCTGGGGCAAGCCGGGTGCGCTGATCCCCGTGCTCGAGGAAGTGCAGGCCATCACCGGCTACCTGCCCGAGTCCGTGCAGCGCCGGGTCGCCGCCGGTCTGGGGTTGCCGTTGAGCCAGGTCTACGGCGTGGTCACCTTCTATTCGTTCTTCACCATGAAGCCGCGCGGACGGCACCAGGTCCGCGTCTGCCTGGGCACCGCCTGCCACGTGCGCGGCGCGACCGACGTGCTCGCCGAGCTGCAGGACCGCCTGGGCTGCGCCCCGGGCGAACTGTCCGCCGACGGGGCATGCGGGCTGGAGGTCGTGCGCTGTCTGGGCGCCTGCGGGCTGGCGCCGGTGCTGGAGGTCGACCGGCGGACGCACAGCGGGGTCCGCCCCGCCCAGGTCGAAGGCATCCTGCACGAACTGCTCGCCGCCGGCGACGCCGCGCCCGCCGCGCCCGCCGCGGCCGGCGCCAAGGAGTGATGGCCATGGCCGCCCTGCGCGTTCAGTCCTCCGCCCCGAGCCAGCTCGACGACCTGAAGGCGATCCAGGCGCGCGTGGCCGAAGCCCGCCGCCTGAGGGAGAATGAGCTGACGGCCCGCGTGACCGTGCACATGGGGACCTGCGGGATCGCCTCGGGCGCTCAGCCGGTGCTGGACGCGGCGTGCGCCGCCCTGGCTGCCAGCAGCCGCGGCGACATCGTCGTGGCCACCTCGGGCTGCATCGGTCTGTGCAGCCGGGAGCCGCTGGTCACGGTCGAGCAGCTCGGCCGCGAGCCGGTCATCTACGCCCAGGTCGACGCGGCGGCCATGGCCGCCATCTTCCAGGAGCACGTCCTGGGTCGCCGGACGCACCTGCCCCACGCGTTCGCGCGCGGCCTGGCGGCGGGCACGGACCAGCCGACCGCCCACGACGAGCACGGCGGCGCCGTCCCCCATGTCAGGCAACTGCCGTTCTTCGCGCTGCAGGAGCTGTGGGTGCTGCGCAACAAGGGCCTGATCGATCCCGATCGCATCGAGGACTACATCTGGCGCGACGGCTACCAGGGCGCCTGCCGGGCCATGGCCGAGCTGAGCCCCGCCGAGGTGATCGGCGAGGTGAAGGAGTCCGGCCTGCGCGGCCGCGGCGGCGGCGGCTTTCCCACCGGCTTGAAGTGGGAGTTCTGCGCCGCCTCCCGGGGCAACGTCAAGTACGTGCTCTGCAACGCCGACGAGGGGGATCCGGGCGCCTTCATGGACCGCGCCGTGATGGAGGGCGATCCCCACGCCGTGATCGAGGGGATGATCATCGCCGCCCGCGCGATCGGCGCGCGCCAGGGATACATCTACTGCCGCGCGGAGTATCCCCTGGCCGTGCAGCGGCTGACCAACGCCATCGCGCAGGCGCGCGGCCTCGGCTTGCTGGGACCCGACATCTTCCGCACCGGCTGCGCCTTCGACATCGAGGTGTACCAGGGGGCGGGCGCCTTCGTCTGCGGGGAGGAAACGGCGTTGATGCGCTCGCTGGAGGGCCGGCGCGGAACGCCGCGGCCCCGCCCGCCCTTCCCGGCGGTGTCGGGGCTGTGGCAGAAGCCCACCGTGCTGAACAACGTCGAGACCTACGCCAACCTGCCGCAGATCCTGCTGCGCGGCGGCGCGGCCTACGCCCGGCTGGGCACGGCCGCCAGCAAGGGCACCAAGGTCTTCGCGCTGACGGGCAAGGTGCGGAACATCGGCCTGGTCGAGGTGCCGATGGGCACCACCATCGGCCGCATCATCCACGACATCGGCGGCGGCATCCCCGGAGACCGCAAGTTCAAGGCGGTGCAGCTGGGCGGCCCCTCGGGGGGCTGCGTGCCTGCCGCGCACCTCAACACGCCGGTCGATTACGAGGCGATCGCCAAGGTGGGGGCCATCGTCGGCTCGGGCGGGATGATCGTCATGGACGAGGACACCTGCATGGTCGACATGGCGCGCTACTTCATGGACTTCTGCGTCGACGAATCGTGCGGCAAGTGCAGCCCCTGCCGCATCGGCACCAAGCGCATGCTGGAGATCCTGCAGCGGATCTGTCGCGGCGAGGGACGCGAGGGCGATGTCGAGCTGCTGGAGCACCTGGCGGCGGCGATCAAGGACACCGCGCTGTGCGGCCTCGGCCAGACGGCGCCCAATCCGGTGCTCAGCACGATCCAGTACTTCCGCGACGAGTACGACCGGCACATCCGGGATCGGCGCTGCCCGGCGGTCGTCTGTCCCGACCTGTTCACCAGCCCCTGCCAGGGGGCCTGCCCGGTCGGCATGGACATCCCCGGCTACATCGGCCTGATCCGCGCGGGCCGTCTGGACGACGCCTACCGGCTGCTCAAGCAGACCAACCCTCTGCCGGCCGTCTGCGGCCGGGTCTGCGGGCATCCCTGCCAGAGCAAGTGCCGCCGCGCCCAGATCGACGAGCCGGTGGCGATCATGCACCTGAAGCGTTTCATCACCGACCACGCGCACCGGCCGCGGGTGCTGCCCTCGCCGGTGACCCGGCCGGAGAAGGTGGCTGTCATCGGCGCCGGGCCGTCCGGACTGACCGCCGCGTGGGAGCTGCGCCGGCGCGGCTACGGCGTCACGGTGCTGGAGGCGTTGCCGGAGCCGGGCGGGATGCTGCGCTGGGGCATCCCCGCCTACCGTCTGCCGCACGACATCCTCGCGCGCGACATCCAGGACATCCTCGACAGCGGGGTGGAGCTGCGCCTGGGCACCATGGTCGGCCGCGACCTGTCTTTCCACGACCTGGACGTCGCCTACGACGCCATCTACATCGCCGTCGGCGCGCAGCGCACGCCGCCGTTGGGCGTGCCGGGCGAGAACGCGCGTGGCGTGCGGGGCGCGGTCGAGCTGCTGCGCGAATATAACCAGGGCCGGCTGGGCGCGCTGGGGCGCCGCGTCGCCGTGATCGGCGGCGGCAACTCCGCGTTCGACGCCGCGCGCTGCGCGGTGCGGCTGGGCGCCGAGCGGGTGACGATCTACTACCGCCGCGAGCTGCAGGACATGCCGGCGCTCAAGGGGGAGATCGAGGCGGCCCGGCAGGAGGGCGTGGAGATCGTCTGCCTGGTGGGACCGGTCGAGGTGCTGGCGGACGGCGGCGCCGTCGCCGGCCTGCGCCTGCAGCGCATGCAGCTGGGCGCGTTCGACCGCGGCGGGCGCAAACGGCCCGAGCCGATCCCCGGCTCGGAGTTCACGGTCGAGGCCGACACCGTCGTCTGCGCCATCGGCCAGAGCGCCGAACTGGGCTTCGTCCCCGGCGCCAGCGGGGTCGAGGTCGCCGGTTCGATCGTGCGGGTCGATGACGCCCTGCGGACCCGCAACCCCAAGGTGTGGGCGGGGGGCGACGTCGTGACCGGGCCGGCGATGGTGATCGATGCCATCCGGCACGGCCAGCTCGTCGCCGGCGCGATCGACGAGGCCCTGCGCGCAGCGCGCGGCCAGCGGCCGGGACAGCCCCCGGCCGAGGAGAAAATCGACATCCCGTTCGAGGTGGACGCCGAGGTAGAGGCGCAGCCCCAGCTGCCGATGCCCGCGCTGGCGCCGGCGCGCCGGCGCGGCGGCTTCGCGGAAGTCGAGCAGGGCTACACCCCGGAGCTGGCGCTGGCCGAGGCGCGCCGCTGCCGGCGGTGCGACGGACCGGCGGCGCGGTGAGACCGCGCCGGTGAGGAAGGAAGCGCAGATGATCACGCTTACCATCGACAGCCAGACCGTGCAGGTGCCGGCGGGGACCACGATCCTGGAGGCGGCCCGCAAGATCGGAACGCACATCCCGACGCTGTGCGCGCTGCCGGAGCTGCGCCACGCGCCCGGCGCCTGCCGCGTCTGCCTGGTCGAGGTGGAACGCAGCCGCAGCCTGATCGCCTCGTGCGTCGCGCCGGTCGCCGAGGGCATGCGCGTGCTGACCAACTCGGAGCGGGTGCGGCGCCAGCGGCGCGCCGTGATGGAGATGCTGCTCTCGGACCATCCCCAGGACTGCACGACCTGCCGCAAGCACGGGCACTGCGAATTGCAGGCGGTCGCCGACCAGGTGGGCGCGGGCGACATCCGCCTGGCGCGGACGACCTTCCCGGCGGCGCGGCTGGATGAGAGCTCCGCCGCCCTGGTGCGCGACCCGGCCAAGTGCATCAACTGCCTGCGTTGCGTCACGGCGTGCGCCGAGATGCAGTCGGTGCATCTGCTCACGCCCGACGGGCGCGGCTTCTCCTCGCGCGTGGTGCCGGCCATGCGCGCGCCGCTGGCCGACGCCGCCTGCACCTACTGCGGCCAGTGCGTGGTGGTCTGTCCCACCGGCGCGCTGTCCGAGCGGGACGACACCGAACGGGTGTGGGCGGCGCTCGAGGACCCCGAACTGCACGTCGTGGTGCAGGAGGCGCCGGCGATCCGCGCCATGCTGGGCGAGGAGTTCGGCCTGCCGCCCGGCGGCCTGGTGACCGGCCAGATGATCGCGGCGCTGCGGCGGCTGGGCTTCGACCGCGTCTTCGACACCAACTTCACCGCGGACCTGACGATCATGGAGGAAGGGCACGAGCTGCTGAGCCGCCTGCGCAACGGCGGGCGCCTGCCGATGTGCACCTCGTGCTGCCCCGGCTGGGTCAAGTTCGCCGAGCATTTCTACCCCGAGCATCTGGACCACCTGAGCAGCGCCAAGTCGCCTCAGCAGATGTTCGGCGCGCTGGCCAAGACCTACTACGCCCGGGCGGCCGGCATCGATCCCGAGCGCATCTTCGTGGTCTCGATCATGCCGTGCACGGCCAAGAAGTACGAGGCGACGCGGCCCGAGATGTGCGCCTCGGGCTGCCGCGACGTCGACGCGGTCTTGACCTCGCGCGAGCTGGGCAGAATGATCCGGCAGGTGGGCATCGATTTCGCGAGCCTGTCGCCGGCCGGCTTCGACACGCCGATGGGGCAGTACACGGGCGCCGGCACGATCTTCGGCGCCACCGGCGGCGTCATGGAGGCCGCGCTGCGCAGCGTCCACGCGCTGGTCACCGGCGACAACCTCGCCAGCCTCGACATCACGCCGGTGCGCGGCCTGGAGGGGGTCAAGGAGGCGACCCTGGCGGTGGGCGACCTGGGCGAGGTGAGGGTGGCGGTGGCGCACGGGCTGGCCAACGCCCGCCGGCTGATGGACGATGTCGTCGCCGGCACCAGCCCGTACCATTTCATCGAGGTCATGGCATGTCCCGGCGGCTGCGTCGGCGGCGGCGGGCAGGCGCTGCCGGCCAGCGACGCCAAGCGCGAGCTGCGCGCCAAGGCGCTCTACCATGACGACAAGGACGTGCAGCTGTTCCGGCAGTCACACGAGAATCCGGCGATCCGGGACCTGTACAAGAACTTCCTGCGGGAGCCGCTGGGCGAGGTCCCGCACCGGCTGCTGCACACGCACTACGTCGCGCGCGGGCGCTAGGCGCGCTCCGGCGCCGCGGGCCAAGGAGGCGGCATGGCGAGCAAGCCCGAGATTCTCGTGGTCGATGACGATCCCGATCTGCAGGAGACCATCCGGCTCGTGCTCGAGGGCAACGGCTACGCCGTGCGCACGGCCGGCAGCGGGCGCGAGGCGCGCCAGGCCATCGCCGCAGGGCGGCCCGACCTGGTGCTGCTGGATGTGATGATGGCCACCGACACCGAGGGCCTCGATCTGGCGTTGGAGCTGCGCAACCAGGACGCCACCGCCTCGCTGCCGATCATTCTGCTGACCTGTTTCCTGGACAAGGTGCGCGCCGAGGGGCCGGATCAGTTCCAGCACATCCTGGGCGAGCCGTGGCCGGCCAGGTGGCTGTTCGAAAAACCGGTCGACACCCGCCGGCTTTTGGCGAAGATCGAGACGGTGCTGGCCGAAGGATGAGCAGGCGCCCCGGAGCGGGGGTCGGATGAGCACGCTGCGCGACGAGGCCGAGAGCGTCAATCTGCGCGAGTTGCAGGCGCGCCGGCGCGTGCTGCTGCAGGAGCTCAAGGACCGTTCGCTCTGGTTCGTGCGGGTGCGCTGGTGGGTGCCGCCGGCCATCGCCGCCGGCATCGCCGGCGCGCGGCTGGTCGGCATCCAGGTGGCTGTCTGGCCGCTGCTGTGCGTCGCCGCCTTCCTGCTGGCCGCCAACACCTTCTTCCTGCGCTGGCATCGCCGCTTCGTCCACGAACCCGCGCTGCAGTCGGAGGACCAGCTGCGGCGCTTCACGCAGTGGCAGGTGGCCGCCGACTACGCGGCCATGTTCGCCTTCATCCACTTCACGGGCGGCGTTTCCAGCCCCTTCGTCTTCTTCCTCATCTTCCACATCATCTTCGCCTCGATCCTGCTCAAGCATCGCGTCGCGCATCTCTTCGCCCTGGGGGTGTCGGCGGCGCTGGGGCTGCTCGCGGCCGCCGAGTCGCTGGGATGGCTGCCGCCCCGGCTGCTGGTGGTCGACGGACGCCCGCTGATCTTGATGCCCCAGCCTCTGCCGGCTCTGGTGCAGTGGGCGATCTTCTCGGCGGCCGTTCTGATCAGCTGTTTCGCGACCACCAACATCATGGAGATGGTCAGGCGTCGCATCCTCAAGCTGGCCGAGCTTTCCGAGGCCGTGATGACGCTCAACAGTCGGCTGGGAGGCCTGCACACGATCAGCCAGTCGATCGTCGCGCAGCGGCGGCTCGAGCCGGTGCTGCAGATCGCCTGCCAGGAACTGGCCAAGGTGATGGGGGTGCAGGCGGTGTCCGTCAAGCTGCTGCACGAGGACGGGCAGCGGCTCCGCTTCGCGGCCGCCCACGGCCTGCCGCCGCAGGTCGTGGCGGCGCGGGAGATCGACCTGGCGCGCAGCCCGCTCAACAGCCGCCTGCGCGAAGGCGAGCCGTTCGTCACCGGCAGCGTGACGCAGCGCGAGCTGTTCCAGCTGGGCGAGGAGCTGTCGGCGGCGCACCTGCGCTCCGTGCTGCTGGTGCCGCTGAAGGCGGGCGAGCGGATGATCGGCGTGCTGGGCGCGTACGCCGCGGCCCCCGACCGCTTCCGGCGCGACGACATCGACTTCTTCCGCCTGGCCGGCGAGCTGGTGGCCCTGGCGCTGGAGAACGCGCGGGCCTACGAGGCGATCGAGAATCTCATGCAGGAGCGCGACCGCTTCATGCTGCGCGCCGCGCACAACCTGCGCGCGCCGCTGACGGCGATGCTGGCGATGCTCGAGGTGCTCAGTGAGGGCTACCTGGGGCAGGTCAACGACGCGCAGCGGGACTACGTGGGCCGCCTGCAGCGGCGCGCACGCGGTCTGGCCGATCTGATCAACGAGCTGCTGCTGCTGGCCGAACGCCAGGGCAGGGTCCGGCGGGCCGACAGCGTGCCGGTCGATCTGGGCGGGCTGCTCAGGCGGGCGCAGCGGACCTTCCAGGAAGAAGCGCAGCGGCGCGGCCTGCGGCTGCGGGTCGAGACGGCCGCCGCCACGCCGCCGGTGGCGGGGGACGCGGCGCTGCTGGAACGGTTGGTCGAGAACCTGGTCTCCAACGCCCTGAAGTACACGCCGCTGGGGGGCGAGGTGGCGCTGACGCTCCAGCCGGCGCCCGGCGGCCGCGTGCGCCTGGAGGTCAGCGACACCGGCATCGGCATCCCCGCGGAGGCGCTGCCGCGCCTCTTCGGCGAGTTCTTCCGGGCCGAGAACGCCAAGGCCATCGAGGAGATCGGCACCGGGCTGGGGCTGGCGATCGTCAAGGAGATAGCCGAGCAGCACGGCGGCCAGGTGAGCGTGCGCAGCCGCGAAGGGCGGGGCAGCACCTTCACCGTCATGCTCCCCGCGGCGGCGCCGGCGCCGGCGGTGAGCGGATCTGCGCCGTCCTGATTATCTATGAGGCTGGGCGTCGGGCCGACGCCGGGCCAAAGGAAGCGCCATGAAGCTGCCACCCATGCACACCGACCCCGGCGCCGTCGATTTCATCGACGACGATCGCCTGCACGGACTGCTGGCCGGGCGCGCGGACGCCGCCGCCGTGCGCGACGCGCTGGCCAAGAGCCTGGCGAAGCAGGCGCTGTCGGTCGAGGAGGCCGCGATCCTGCTGACCGCGGACGGTCCCGGCCTCTGGGACGAGATCTTCGCCGCCGCCCATCGCCTCAAGGAGGAGGTGTACGGCAACCGCATCGTGCTGTTCGCGCCGCTGTACATCGGCAACGAGTGCACCAACGACTGCGTCTACTGCGGCTTCCGGCGCAGCAACCACGAGGCGGTGCGGCTGACCCTCGATCCCGACGCGATCCGCGAGCAGGTGCTGGCGCTGCAGGCGCAGGGCCACAAGCGGCTGATCCTGGTCTTCGGCGAGCATCCGCGCTACGACGCCGCCTTCATCGCCGAGACGGTGCGCGCCGTGTACAAGGTGCGCGCCGGGCACGGCGAGATCCGGCGCGTGAACATCAACGCCGCTCCCTTCGACGTCGCCGGCTTCCGCGCCGTCAAGGCGGCCGGCATCGGCACCTACCAGATCTTCCAGGAGACGTACCACCACCAGACCTACGCCCGCGTGCACCCGGCCGGCACGCGCAAGCACGATTACGCCTGGCGGCTGGACGGCCTGAGCCGCGCCATGCAGGCCGGCTGCGACGATGTCGGCATCGGCGCGCTGTTCGGCCTCTACGACTGGCGCTTCGACACCCTGGGGCTGGTGGCGCACGCGCTGCATCTGCAGCAGCGCTTCGGGGTCGGCCCGCACACGATCAGCTTCCCGCGCCTGCAGCCGGCCCTCGGTCTGGTGCGCGAGGAGCGGTGGCGGGTGTCCGACGACGACTTCAAGCGGCTGGTGGCGGTGCTGCGGCTGGCCGTGCCCTACACCGGTCTGATCATGACCGCGCGCGAACCCGAGGACGTGCGCCGCGAGGTGATGGCCTTCGGCGTTTCCCAGATCGACGCCGGCACCCGCCTGGAGCTGGGCGGCTACACCGAAACCGGCGAGGGGCAGCATCTCGAGCGCGAGCAGTTCCAGCTGGGCGACGTCCGCTCGCTGGACGAGGTGATGCAGGAGCTGATGGTCGATGGTTACCTGCCCAGCTTCTGCACGGCCTGCTATCGGCTGGGGCGCACGGGCGAACATTTCATGGAGTTCGCCATCCCCGGGTTCATCAAACAGTTCTGCACGCCCAACGCCTTGAGCACGATGCTGGAGTACCTGGTGGACTACGCCTCGCCGCAGACGCGCGCCGCGGGCGAGCAGTTGCTGCGGGCCGAACTGGATCGGATGGAGGAAGGGGCGCTCAAGCGCGAGCTGCTGGCGCGGCTGGAGCGGATCCGCACCACCGAGGAGCGCGATCTCTACTTCTGATGCGCCGCGGCCGTCCGCGCGCCGGCCGGCCGGACGGAGGTACGGACATGACCGGCACCCGCCGCGAACGCGACCTGCTGGGCGAGCGCGAGCTGCCCGCGGACGCGCTCTACGGCATCCACGCCCTGCGCGCCGCGGAGAACTTCCCGCTGGCCGGCCGGCCGGTGCATCCCGCCCTGATCCGCGCCTACGGGCTGGTCAAGCTGGCCTGCGCGCAGGCCAACCGGGCGCTCGGCGTCTGGCCGGACGCGTCGCGGGCGGACGCCATCGCCCGCGCCTGCGAGGAGATGGCCGAGGGGCGGCTGGACGAGCACATCGTGGTGGATCGCCTGCAGGGGGGGGCCGGCACCTCGCTGAACATGAACGTCAACGAGGTGCTGGCCAACCGGGCGCTGTCGCTGCTGGGGCTGCCGCCGGGGCGCTACGATGCCGTCTCCCCCCTGGACGACCTTAACCGCCATCAGTCGACCAACGACACCTTCCCGACCGCGCTGCGGCTGGCCGCCATCCGCCTGCTGCGCGAGCTCGAGGGACGCGTGACCGCCTTGCAGGCCGCCTTCCAGGCCAAGGAGCGGGAGTTCGCGGCCGTGGTCAAGGTAGGGCGCACGCAGCAGATGGACGCCGTGCTGACCACGCTGGGGCGGGAGATGTCGGCCTACGCCGAGGCGCTGGCGCGCGACCGCTGGCGTCTGTACAAGTGCGAGGAGCGGCTGCGCGTCGTCAACCTGGGCGGCACGGCGGTCGGCACCGGCCTGGGCGCGCCGCGCGCCTACATCTTCGCCGCCGTCGACCGGCTGCGCGAGCTGTCGGGCATCGGCTTCGCCCGCGCCGAGAACCTGGTCGAGGCGACGCAGAACGCCGACGTCTTCGTCGAGGTCGGCGGCATGCTCAAGGCGCACGCCGTCTCGCTGCTCAAGATCACGGGCGATCTGCGCCTGCTCGGCGGCGGTCCCGAGGCGGGCCTGGGCGAGCTGAAGCTGCCGGCGCGGCAGGCCGGCTCGTCGATCATGCCCGACAAGATCAACCCCGTCATCCCTGAGGCGGCCGCGCAGGCCGCCATGCTGGCGATGGGCCACGAGCAGACCATCGCGCTGGCCGCCGCCTCCGGCAGCCTCGAGCTCAATCCCTTCCTGCCGCTGGTGGCGCACTGCCTGTTGAGCGCCATCGAGCTGCTCGGGCGCGCCGACGACATCCTGCGCCGCCACTGCGTCGAGGGGATGGCCGCCGACGAGGCGCGCTGCCGCGCCTCCTGGGAGTCGTCGACCGCGGCCGCCACGGCCCTGGCGCCGCTGCTGGGGCACGAGGCCGCCTGGCGCCTGGCGCAGCGCGCCCGCGCCGCCGGCCGCAGCGTGCGCGAGACGGCGCTGGCCGAGGGCCTGTGCACGCAGGCGCAGTTCGACGAGCTGACCCGGCCCGAGGCGGTCTGCCGGCTCGGATCGCCGCAGACGCCGGCGCGATCGGCCGGCGCGGCGGCGGCGGGTGGCCCGGCGGCGGCGGCGGGCGAAGCGGAGGAGCGGCCATGAGCCGGCGGGCCCCGCGCGGCCTGCGCCTGCACATCGGCATCTTCGGCCGGCGCAACAGCGGCAAATCGAGCCTGCTCAACGCGCTGGCCGAGCAGCCGGTGGCCATCGTCTCGCCGCAGCCGGGCACCACCACCGACCCGGTGGAGAAGCCGCTGGAGCTGCCGGCGCTCGGGCCGGCGGTGCTGATCGACACGGCCGGCTGCGACGATGTGGGCGAGGTGGGGCAGCTGCGCGTGGGGCGCACCCGTCTGGTGCTCGAGCGCACCGACATCGGCCTGGTGGTCGCGGCCGGCGGCGACTGGGGGCCGGCCGAGGAGGAACTGGTCGCCGCCCTGCGCGAGCGCGGCGTGCCGGCCATCGCGGTGCTTAACAAGAGCGACCTCGGCGCGCCGCCCGCCGAGCTGGTGGAGCGCCTGACCGCCGCGGGTCTGCCGGTCGTGCCGGTCTCGGCGCTGACGGGGCAGGGGCTGGCCGATCTGCGCCAGGCGCTGCTGGACGCGGCCCCGGCCGACTTCCTCGACCCGCCCAGCATCCTGGGCGACCTGGTGCCGCCCGGCGAGCTGGCGGTGCTGGTCGTGCCCATCGACAAGGAAGCGCCGCGCGGCCGCCTGATCCTGCCGCAGGTGCAGGCCATCCGCGACCTGCTCGACAACGACAGCTTCTGCCTGGTGGTCAAGGAACGGGAGCTGCGCGAGGCGCTGGCGCGCCAGAACCGGCCGCCCGCCCTGGTCGTGACCGACTCGCAGGCATTCCTCAAGGTTTCCGCCGACACGCCGCCCGGGGTGCCGATGACCTCGTTCTCCATCCTGTTCGCGCGCTTCAAGGGCGACCTGACCGCGCTGGCTCTCGGCGCGCGCGCCGTCGACCGGCTGCGCCCGGGCGACCGGGTGCTGATCGCCGAGGCGTGCGCGCACCACCCGATCGCCGACGACATCGGCCGGGTCAAGATCCCGCGCTGGCTGGAGCAGTACGTCGGGGGCGCCCTGGCCTTCACGCACGCGCAGGGGCGCGACTTCCCCGCCGACCTGTCGCCCTACCGCCTGGTCGTGCACTGCGGCGCCTGCATGTGGAACCGGCGCGAGATGCTCAACCGTCTGCTCCAATGCCGCCGCGCCGGCGTGCCGGCCACCAACTACGGCGTCGCCATCGCCCACGCGCTCGGGGTGCTGGAGCGCGCGCTGGCGCCGTTCCCGGCCGTGCTCGAGGCGTGGCGCGCGGCCGGCGACCACGGGCGCCCCGGCGTCGCTCCCGCGCAGGCGACATGAACGCCGCCGCCCCGCCGCTCGACCGCGCCGCGCTGCTGGCCTGGCTGGGCGAGGACGACCCCGCCCGGCTGGCGCAACTCTGGGCCGGCGCGACCGCGGTCCGGCGCGCGCACCACGACGACATCGTGCACCTGCGCGGCCTGATCGAGATCAGCAACCGCTGCGTCCGCCGCTGTGCCTACTGCGGTATGTGGAGCGGAAACAAGGATTTGCAGCGTTATCTGATGAAAAAGGATGAGATCATGGCCTGCGCCGGCCGGGCCGCGCGGCGCGGCTACGGCTCGGTGGTCCTGCAGTCGGGCGAGGATCCCGGCATCCCGGCCGAGTGGCTGGCCGATGCCATCGCCGCCATCAAGGCCGCCCATTCGCTGGCGGTCACGTTGGGGATGGGCGAGCGGGAGCTTGACGACTACGCGCTGTGGCGCCGCAGCGGCGCCGACCGCGTCCTGCTGCGTTTCGAGACCTCGGACGCCGCGCTGCGGCGCCGCCTGCACCCGCCGCTGCGCGCGGACCAGCCCGATCGGCTGGCGCTGCTGCCGCGGCTGCGCGACCTGGGCTACGAGATCGGCGGCGGCTTCATGGTCGGCCTGCCCGGCCAGTCCTACGAAACGCTGGCCGACGACCTGGAGCTGTGCGCCGCGCTCGACCTGGACATGATCGGCATCGGCCCCTACCTGCCCTGCCCCGACACGCCGTTGGGCCGCCGCTTCCTGGCCGGCGACCGCGGCGTCGCCGACCAGGCGCCCAACAGCGACCTGATGACGCTCAAGGTGCTGGCCCTGGCGCGCCTGCTCTGCCCCGAGGCCAACATCCCCGCCACGACCGCGCTGGCAGTCGCCTCCCCCGAGAAGCATCTGGCCGCCCTGCGCGCCGGCGCCAACGTCATCATGCCCAACCTCACCCCGCCCGCCTACCGCCGCCTCTACCACATCTACCCCGACCAGGCCCGCGCCGCGGGCAGCGACGCTCACGACCTGGTGCTGGCCGAGCTGCGTCAGCTCGGCCTGCGCCCGGGCGCGGGGCCGGGAGGCAGGCCGCGGGAACTCCCGCGGCCGCCAGACCAGCCGCGCTGATCACGGCCCCCGCCTCCCCGCCTCAATCGAAATTGTCTCACCAACTGCGCAGGAACCCTGTAGTATCGGAG
>CAYWTR010000011.1:0-57612 GCA_964461255.1 uncultured Fibrobacteraceae bacterium
CGCACGTATTCCTTGAAGCGGTCCTTGATCGAGCGGCTGAGCGCCTCGATCTCCTTGCCGCCCTCGGTCTGTTCGGGCAGCAGGCTGATCTGCACCTCCAGGTGGTCATCGCCCGCCAGGAATTGGTCGATGCGCACGCGCGCGATCCCTTCGACCAGGATCTTGAGCGTGTCGTCGGGGGTGCGGATGATCTGCAGGATCTTGATCACGGTGCCGACGCCGTACAGGTCCTCGGGCGCCGGCTCCTCTTCCTCGGAAGCCTTCTGGGCGGTGACCACGATGTGCTTCTCGCGCTCCATGGCGGCCTCGAGGGCCGCCACCGAGCGCGGCCGGCCGACCAGCAGCGGCGTGACCATGTAGGGGAAAACGACCACGTCGCGCAGCGGCAACAGCGGCAGCCTCCGCGGCAGCCTGATCTCCTCGCCGTTGCGCTTGATGAGCAGCTCGCCGCTCTCGCCCATGCCCCACCTCCCCGGCGCGCGCGGCGACGGGAGGGCGCGGCCTGGGCCGCCGGCGCCCGCGTCGCCCCGCCCCGAGCCGGACTATGCTTCCTTGATGATCTTGATCGGGGGCTCGCCGCTGACGACCTCGGGCTCCTGATGGAACTCGATCGTCTCGCGCGTGATGATCACCTGCTGGACGTCGTCCTGCGAGGGGATGTCGAACATGACGTTGCGCATGACCGCCTCCATGATGGAGCGAAGCCCGCGCGCGCCCGTCTTGCGCTTGATGGCCAGGTCGGCGATCGCCTCGATCGCCTCCGGCTCGTAGATCAGGTCGACCCCCTCCATCTCCATCAACTTGGCGTACTGCCGGGTCAGCGCGTTGCGCGGCTCCTGTAGGATGCGGATCATCGCCTCCCGATCCAGGTCGTCCAGCGCCGCCGCCACCGGCAGGCGCCCCACCAGCTCGGGGATCAGGCCGAACTTCATCAGATCCTGCGGCTCGACCAGGGACAGGATGTTGCCGCGCGCCAGCGGCGCGCCCTGCTCGTGCTCGCGGCCGAAGCCGAGCACGTTCTTGCCGACGCGGCGCTCGATGATCTTGTCCAGACCCTGGAAGGCGCCCCCGCAGATGAACAGGATGTTGCGCGTGTTGACCTCGAGGTACTTCTGCTGCGGGTGCTTTCGCCCTCCCTGCGGCGGCACGTTGGCCACGGTCCCCTCGAGGATCTTCAGCAGCGCCTGCTGCACGCCCTCGCCCGAGACGTCGCGCGTGATCGAGGGGTTGCCGCTCTTGCGGCTGATCTTGTCTATCTCGTCGATGTAGACGATGCCCTGCTCGGCGGCGGGGATGTTGTAGTCGGCCGCCTGCAGCAGGCGCACCAGGATGTTCTCCACGTCCTCGCCCACGTAGCCCGCCTCGGTCAGAGCGGTGGCGTCGGCGATGGCGAAGGGCACGTTCAGGAAACGCGCCAGCGTCTGCGCCAGCAGGGTCTTGCCGGTGCCGGTCGAGCCCAGCAGCAGGATGTTGCTCTTGTCGATCTCGACCTCGTCGCCCAGGTGCCGCTGGTGGATGCGCTTGTAGTGGTTGTAGACCGCCACCGACAGGCTGATCTTGGCCTCGCTCTGGCCGATCACGTACTCGTCCAGGTGGGCGTGGATCTCGCGCGGCTTGGGGAATTTGGGCGGCGCCAGGGTGGATTCGTCCAGCAGCTCGCCCTCGAGGATGTCGTTGCACAGCTTGATGCATTCGCTGCAAATGTAGACGGAGGACGGCCCAGCCACCAGTTTGGCGACTTCGTCCTGACCTCTGCCGCAGAAACTGCACTTGATCATCTGTGGCGTGCCGGACTCGCGGCGCTTCATCCTCTCCTCCGGGTCGTCCGGTGAGGGGGGCGCGAAGGCATCACGCCTTCGGCCTGTCCTTGTCCTTGCCCTTGTCCTTGTCCTTGATGATCTCCGCCCGACTGCTGATCACCTTGTCGACCAGGCCGTAAGCCTTGGCGTCCTCGGCCGACATGAAGAAATCGCGGTCGCTGTCCTTGGCGATCTTGTCCACCGTCTGCCCGGCGTGCTTGGCCAGGATGTGGTACAGCCGGTCCCGGAGGTACAGGATCTCCTTGGCGTAGATCTCGATCATGCTGGCCTGGCCCTGGCTGCCCCCGTGCGGCTGATGGATCATAACACGGGCATGGGTCAAGGCGGAACGTTTGCCGGGAGCGCCGGCGGCCAGCAGCACCGCCGCCATGCTGGCGGCCTGCCCCATGCAGATCGTCACGACGTCATTGCTAAGATATTGCATTGTATCATAGATAGCAAGACCGGCAGAAATGCTGCCGCCCGGGCTGTTGATGTACAGATAGATGTCGCGTTCCGGGTCTTCCGCTTGCAGGAAAAGCAGTTGCGCGATCACCAGATTGGACACGGCGTCGTCGATAGGCAGACCCAGAAAAACGATCCTGTCCTTGAGCAGACGGGAAAAAATGTCGTAGGCCCGTTCACCGTGGCTGGTCTGGTCGACCACGTAGGGGATCAGCATGGCGTCTCCTTCTGCAGCCTAGATCCTTCAACCCCAACGGCCTGCATCGTTGCGAGCGGGCGGCCCGGGGCGCAGGCGGCTCCCGGCCGTCGCAAGAAGAGTTCCCGTCAGGCGCCCGCCGCGGCGGCCGTCTCTATCGCCGCCCGTTCGAGCAGGAAATCGTAGGTCTTGCGCTCCTCCAGGGCATGGGCGATGCGCCCGATCTCCCCCTGCCGGACGGCATAGTCGCGGAATCGCTCCAGATCGAAACCGTTATCGTGCGCGATCTCCGCCAGCCGCGCCTCGACCTCGGCGGGGCTGGCGGCGATGCCTTCCTGCTTACGGATCGCCTCCATGATGAACATGCCCCGCAGCACCCGCGTCGCCACCGGCTGGGTCATCTGCCGGTAGTGCTCGTCCTCTTCGGGCGTGTTGGGGCGCCCCCGCTGCTGGTTGCGGGCGTGCAGCTCGTCGAGGCCGGCCGCCACGTACTGCGCGATCAGCGAGGGAGGCAGCTCGACGTCGTGGCGCTCCAGCAACCTGTCGATGATCTGCTCCTCCAGCTCGCGGCGCACCAGCGCCTCCTCCTGCCGCTGCAGATCGGCGCGGATGAGCTGACGCAGTTCGAGCATGGTCTGGCCGGGCTTGAGGCGCGCGGCGAAGGCATCGTCCAGCTCCGGCAGCAGCCGCTGCCGCACCTCCCGCACCTCCAGCCGGTAGCGCACGGTGCGGCCCCGCAGGTCCGGAGCAAAGTGGTCGGCGGCGTAGGTGACGGTGACCTCGGGTGTCTGGCCCGCCGTCGCTCCCGTCAGGGCGGTTTCGAAGGCGGCGATGTTGCCGGGGGCGCCCAGTTCGAACTCGTAATCCTCGACGCGCCGGTCGGCCACCGGCCGGCCCTCGTCGTCGAGAGTGTCGATGCAGAGCAGCACCTGATCCTCCGCCGCCGCCGGCCGCTCGACGCGTTCGTAGACGGCGTGCGAGAGCCGCAGGCGGCGCAGCACTTCTTCGAAGTCCGCGTCCGCGACCGTCGCCTCGCGACGGCGCAGCGCCAAGCCGGTGTAATCGCGCGCCGTCACCTCCGGCCGCACCTCGACCGTGATGCGGAACGTGATCGGAGCGCCGGGCTCGAGCTTCAGATCGCCCACCACGGGATCGTCCACCGGCGCGATGGCGTGCTCGACCATGGCGGCCTTGTAGGCCTCGGGGACGATCTGCTCGAGCGTCTGGTCGCGCAGCTCCTTGCCCAGCTCCTGCTCGACCACCGCCGCCGGCACGCGCCCCTTGCGGAAGCCGGGGCGGACCGCCTCCCGTCGCGCCGCCTGCAGGTTGGCGGCGTAGGCGCGGTCGAAGTGCTCGCGTTCGATCTCGACCTGGATCACGCGCTGCCATGTGTGCGGGCGCTGGATCTCGGTCCGGAAAGGCGAGGCCCCTCCGTCGGGCACGCTGGGCTCGGGCATCGTTCGGTTCCTTGCGTTGCGGGACGGCGCGCCGCGGCGGGCCCGCGGGCGTGCGGTTATGGTGCGAGAGGGGGGATTCGAACCCCCACGGCCAAGCCACGGGAACCTAAATCCCGCGCGTCTACCAGTTCCGCCACTCTCGCGCGCGGGCCGCGCCCGCGCGGGCGGGCCGCGACTCGGCATAAGTCGTTGCAAAAAAACGGGCTGCAGCTTGAAAAGCCCAGATGGCCCAATATAGCGCCGCCCGCGATGGCGGTCAAGCGGCGCCGGGCCTCACTTGAGCTTGCGGTAGATGGTGCGGCTGGCGATGCCCAGAACGGCGGCCGCCGCCTCCTTGTCGCCGCCGCAGCTGGCCAGCGTGGCCTCGATCAGCTTCAGCTCTGCCTCTTGCAGGGTCGTGCCGATCGGCAGCGTGACGGCGTCCTGCCGCTTCTTGCCCGCCACGACCGTGGCCGGCAGGACGTCCACGTCGATCAGTGGCCCCTTGCACAGCACCACGGCGCGCTCGATGCAGTTCTCCAGCTCGCGCACGTTGCCCGGCCAGGCATGGCGGGCGAAGACGTCCAGCGCCGCCTTCGTGAATCCCCCGATCTGCTTGCCGTTCTTCTGGTTGAAGACCTGCAGGAAATAGCTGGCCAGCAGCACGATGTCGCCGCTGCGCTGGCGCAGCGGCGGCAGCTCCAGATTGATGACGTTCAGACGGTAGTAGAGGTCTTCGCGGAAGCGCCCCTCGGCCACCAGCCGCTGCAGGTCGGCGTTGGTGGCGGCGAGGATGCGCACGTCCACCTCGATCGGCTCGTGCCCTCCCAGCCGCTCGAAGACCCCCTCCTGCAGCACGCGCAGGAGCTTGACCTGGATGGCCGGCGACATCTCCCCCACCTCGTCCAGGAAGAGGGTGCCGCGATGCGCCGCCTCGAAGCGGCCCTTGCGCCGGGCGACGGCGCCGGTGAAGGCCCCCTTCTCGTAGCCGAACAGCTCGGCCTCTAGCAGCGTCTCAGGCAGCGCCGCGCAGCTGACCGAGATGAACGGCCGCTGCGCGCGGTCGCTCCAGCGGTGGATGGCGTGCGCGAAGACCTCCTTGCCGGTGCCGCTCTCCCCCTGCAGCAAGACAGTGGCGGTGCTGGGGGCCACCTGGCGCGCCGTCTCCACGGTCGCCCGCATGACCTCGCTCTGGCCGATGATATCGTGCTTGCCCTGGATCTCCTCGAGGCGACGCCGCAGCTCCAGGTTCTCCGCCATCAGCTGCTGCTTCTCCAGCGCCTTGCGCACGACGTTGAGCGTGGTGGCGGTCGTGAACGGTTTCTCGATGAAGTCGTAGGCGCCCATCTTCATCGCCCAGACGGCGGTCTCGATGGTGCCGTGCCCGGTGATCATGACCACCTCGGTCGCGGGCGAGACAACCTTGGCCGCCTTGAGCAGATCCATGCCGCCCACCTTGGGCATGACCAGGTCGGTCAGCACCAGGTGCACCTCGTGCCGGCGCAGCAGATCCAGCCCCTCCTCGCCGTTGCCGGCCGTCAGCACGTTGTAGTTGTTGCGCCGCAGCAGCTTGGAAAGCGCCAGGCACAGCTCCGGCTCGTCGTCGACGACCAGGATCGTCGGCTGCTCCCTTTCGGTGGCGATCTCGGGTTCGCTGGCGGCGAGGAAATCGGTCATCCGGACTCCTGTCTGACGGTGGGCAAAGCATGGCGGGCAGGCGCCAGCCACGCCACCGGCGTGGACATTTTGTCAACGATTTGACGAAATGTCAACGGCACTTGCGGGGTGACAGCGGATTTCCCGACCCGGCACCCACGCCGGGGCACCAGAAACGCCTGTCAGATCGGACAGGAACGTCCCGTCCCGGGCACCGCCACCACCGTGCCGCGAGGCGCCTTCCGCACCCCGCACGTTGCCCAAACGGTCGCGATGCCAACGGCCAGCACCAGCACACCCAGCTTGCGGCGACTCCAGCGGCGTCCCTTGCTCATCGCACGATCACCGCCTTCTGGGTCACGCTCGCTCCGCCGCCACGCAGTTGCACGAGATAGACCCCCGACGGTAGAGGCGTCCCGCTGTCGCTACGGCCGTTCCAGCGCACTTCATGCCGGCCCGCGGCCCGCTCTTCAGCCAAGACCGTGCGCACCAGCCGGCCCCGGAGGTCGTAGACCCGCAACGTCACGGCCACCGGCCCGCGCGACAAGGAGAAGACCATCGTGATGCTGCCGCCGCTCCCGGTCGCCACGCCCCACGCGTCTACTGCCAGGAGACCGGCCAGGTGCCCGCGGGCATGCTACCCGCCGAACGCCCGCGCCACGTCAGCGATTCGCACCGCGACCGTATCGAGGTCCCCACCGCCGACGAAGTACAAGCGCCGGCTGTCCGCGCTCCAGACCAGATTGGCAATGTACCGATACCGCGCGATCTCGACCTTCTTGCCGCCGTCGAGCTCAACGACCGTCAGCACCGTCCGGGAATACGGCGTCGGAATCGCCGACTTGAGGTTCAGGGCAGTCTTGACCGCAAGGAATCGCTCATCTGGCGAGATGCGAAGCCCATCCACGTGCACCTCTTTGAAGAAGGTGTCGCGGACGCGCATCACGGGCCTGGCCTTGCCGTCCCATTCGCTGTAGCAGATCTGCCCTGTCGGTTGATCGAACCAGTAGAGCGTGTCGTCGAAGCGACCGTCCCGCCACCCCAGCGAGTACCATTCATCCTGGAACAACTTGACCTGCCGCCGGCGAGCCAGCTTCCTGATCTCCTCAACCACATAGAAGCCGGCAACCCCATCGCTCGTCCGCAGCGGCTCCCGTGGCAGGACCGCGGGCCGCGCAGAGGCCCGCCCGATGTCGAAGAGAAGCGCCCCGTTGCCCTCGCCAAAGCCCAGGTAGAGACGACCCTCATGCCAGCCGAAGAGCCCGGGGCCAAGCGGAAACAGGTCAAACGGGTTTGGCTGCAGGCTGCGAGGGATGAAGTCATCCGGCACGCCTGCAAGGTCATGTCTCACGTATTGGCCAGACCTCAGGTCAACAGATGCAAACGACCGAAGCACACGCACAAGAGACGTCTCCTCGAAGAACGCGATCCAGCGCTCATCTGGAGACACCAGCAACGCCTGGCCCGTTGCATAGGCTCGTCCCGTCCCGGGCACCGCCACCACCGTGCCGCGAGGCGCCTTCCGCACCCCGCACGTTGCCCAAACGGTCGCGATGCCAACGGCCAGCACCAGCACACCCAGCTTGCGGCGACTCCAGCGGCGTCCCTTGCTCATCGCACGATCACCGCCTTCTGGGTCACGCTCGCTCCGCCGCCACGCAGTTGCACGAGATAGACCCCCGACGGTAGAGGCGTCCCGCTGTCGCTACGGCCGTTCCAGCGCACTTCATGCCGGCCCGCGGCCCGCTCTTCAGCCAAGACCGTGCGCACCAGCCGGCCCCGGAGGTCGTAGACCCGCAACGTCACGGCCACCGGCCCGCGCGACAAGGAGAAGACCATCGTGATGCTGCCGCCGCTCCCGGTCGCCACGCCCGACACATCCAAATCCAGCAGCCGTCGCTCGTCCGCGCTGGCACGACCAGGAGCCGCTTGCTCGGGCACGCCGACCGGGAAGCACGGCGTGAAGCGGAACACCTGAGCCCGACGGTATCCCTCGGCCACGTACACGTTGTCGCTTCCGTCCACAAACAGGGCGCGCATGTCATTGAAGCCCACCAAGCTACCACCGCTGCCGGTGCGAGCCGCCAGGAATTCCCCCGCCGCACTGAACTTCTGAACCTGCGCTGGCTCGTTGCCCGCTGTGTAGATCGAACCGTCGATGCCCACCGCGACATCCTCCAACCACGGAAACAGCTCCGGCGACCCAAATGAGAGCCCCAGACGGTAACTGCCATCCCAGTCGGCGCGGTGGACTGTGTGTCGGCCGGCCAGATAGATGGACCCGGTGCCGGATACCTTGAAGTCAACAATTGGATTCCCCTCGGTCACTTCGATGCCCAGATCCCCGTGCACGTCCAGGATCCTGAGCAGATCACCGGAGGCGTCCACAGTGCAGACCAGATAGCTCACGAGGCCGTAGTCCCTCTCCCTGTACACCCTGGCGCCGACGAGGATGTGGCCATCGCCGTCGATCGCGATGGAAGGCTGGTACGTCTGGTTCTCGGGATCAGGCAGCGCCGGGAGTACAATGGCCGGCAGCTCTTGACCCGCAAGATTGAAGCGCCGCACGCTGGGAACCGCACCAAAGTGCACACAGTGCGCGATGCCTGCGGCATCGTAAGCAACGTCATGCGCAGAAGAAGGCAACGCGAATTCCGAATGAAACGAGCAACCGGCCATGCAATCCACCTCGAAGCTCACGATCCGATACGGACCAGAGAAGATCGGCATGACGAGCACGCGGAACAGCCCCTGGCCGTCGAACGCGACGTCTATCGCCATGTCGAATTGGTTGTAATGCGGATCGTCGTGCCCCACCTCGCACACGAACGTCCCGTCGTGACAAGAGCCACCCTCAGGCGAGAGAATCGCGCAGTCCCGCGCCCAAAGTCCCGCCTGATCGGTCACCTGCAGGCAGACCAGCAGATCGTCGGTCCCCTCAGCCAGCTCGATGCACGGCGTGGGACCGAAGGCGTCATCGAAGGCGCCGTCGCCGTCGATGTCCCAGGCGAAGCTCATCTGGTCGCCCAGGGCCGTGTCGTAGTCGAAGGAGTCGCTGCCGTCGAGGCAAAGCTCGCGGCCAGCGCAGTAGGAGAGCCGGCCGCCGGCGCGGGCATGAGGAGGGCTGTTGGACGGCTGCCCGTCCAGCACTGTCACCGGCAGACTGCACTGGTGTCCCTGGAAGCTGATCATCATCGTCGTGGTGCCGGGGGCCAGGGCTTGAACCACGGACTCGTCGGGATCGAAGGCCAGGACGAAGTGGTTGTAGTTGAACGCCATGCTGCCGTTGGCGGCGGACATGTCGCGCGTGAAGCCATCGCCGTAGTGGCCCAGAACCGTGATCCGCTGCAGCAGACCCGGTGCGCCAAGAAGAAGCGTCGCCGGCTCCACGCTGATGGCGGTGAGCGTCACACCGCTGAGGTCGAGGTTGATCGAGATCGGCTGCGCGTCGACCAGCGTTCCGTCGGCCAGCAGCGCCACGCCCTCGACAGGCAGCGAACCTAAGCGATCCTCGGGCATCAGGACCGACCCGCTGAAGGTCGGCCCGTGCAGTACCCGCACACCGCCCGGAAAGGCGAGATACGCCGTGGCGATCTGGGCGTCACCGATCGGCTCGACCGAGATCGACACCTCCTGGCCAGGCCGACCGCTGCCCGCCGCGGGATCGAGCCAGACACGCACGCCGCCGTACTCCGGAACGGTCAGCGAGCCGCTGCCTGCTTGTGTCACGGGCGGCGGCGGGAGCGGCCCGAAGAACGAGTCGTCCCCGATCGATCGCAGCGCCCACGCGACGGCAAGATCACCGCTGGCGTCGGACCTCGTCGCCTGCGTGTGCAAGCCGGGGAACTGCGCCGTGGTCGTGACCTCCCCGAGCGTCATCCCCCCAGCCTGACTGGCCTGGAGCACGATCACATCATGAGGCTCGGTGTAGAACTGTCCCAGATCGCCGACCGGCAGCTCCCGCGCCACCACGTACGCCGCGGTGCTCGCGTCGCGCAGCGCATTGAACTCGAGCAACCCGGATGCCTCCAGATCGCTGCCGCCGGTCCCGACGTGAACGTGTGTGGGTGCTTCCAGGGCCGGCAGGCTGTTCAGCTCGGCACTGCCGGGACGCAGGTCGTCGATGGCGGCACCTGTGATCTGATCGAAGTGTGTCCGTTGCGTGTGCGCCAGCAGGCCGAGGATGATCTTCGCAGAAACACGCAGCGACGCATACTGAGCGTGGGTCAGCTCCCGAAATTGAACGACGACGTCTGCGAAAGCACTGCCCCAGTGCGGTGTGTCGAGCGTGAGCAGCTTGTGGTAGTCCCCCGCGCCGTAGTTGTCGGCACGCTCATAAGCACTCGTCGCCGCCAGCTTGCGCGCGACACAGCCGCCCATCGAGTGAGCGATCACGTCGGCCTGGGCGGCGGCGATGCGATGGCCCTCGCGCAGGCCTCTCTTCTGAGTCTGAAGAAGAAACGCCAGCTGACCAGCGTTGAACGCGAACGCCTGCCCGTGCGATGTCGAGTAGTCAGGTCTTCCCCACGTGGGCGAGCCGTTGATTTCCCAGCGGGGATCGTCTCGGATGGATCTGAAGTTATCCCACGTCCCGGGCCGGCTCCAGATTCCGTGCACGAACGCGACCGGCGGCCGGATGATCGACAAGTCCCGCCACCAATCCCCGCTCTCCCCGCCGGACGTGGCCGTGAATTCCAGGTTCACGCGCACGAGGCGCTCTCCCCGCTCGTTGTCCTCGGGCACGGCGGCACGGTCGAAGTCGACCGGCGCCGTGTAGACCACGAACGCCAGATGCCGCCCGCTGACGAGCTGCGTCTCGGTCGTCACCGCCTGCCCCTGCTGCGAGCCGTCCAGAGTCGCCAGGCACCCGTTGCTCTCCCCCAGCACGCCGTGCTCCGGGTCGGTCAACCACCAGTCCACCGTGCACGGCTCCTGGAACTCATATCGCAACAGCAGCGGCGCCACGCCGTCGGCGGCCACACCGTTCATGAGCAGGTTGGCGGCGCTGCAGTCGGTAAGGAGCTCGAGGTCGCTCGTGATCAACTGGTGATCCGGCCCTTGCCAGTGGCTGGCGAGGACATTGTGCGCGGGAATCGGGGCCGCGAAGACCTCGATGCGTTCGGCCACGCAGCCTTGGCCGAAGGTGCCCACGTACAGGTACTCCACCGGACCCGACGCCATCGCGATGCCCTCAAAGCCGTCGTTGTGGAAGTCGTCGAACTCCAGCACGAACGTCCCGTCGAGCGTGAACTTGATCACCCGGTCGCCGGACGTGATCCAGAGATGACCATCGCCGCCGTGCGCGATGCCAAAGGGATAGTCAAGCTGGCCCGGCCCGGCGCCGTTCTGACCCCAGATCCCCACGGGCAGCCCGCCCGCGTTGAAGTGGTGCACCCGGTTGTAATCCTGCCCCGGGATGCCCGTGCCGCCATCGAGCAGGAACAGGTCCCCGCTCGGCCCAACGATCATCGACTCGGTCTGGAACCATTGCCCGGCCACGGGAGGCATCTGGTACTGGAAACAGGTCGCGAAGACGCGCTGGAACACCCCGCTCGGACTGAAGACCTGAAGCCGCCCCTGGAAAGAACTGTCGTACGCCAGGCCCTCGGCGACGTACAGATTCCCCGCCGTGTCTACCGCCAGCGCTTGCGGGCGGCTGGCGAAGCTCCCCGGATCCGTGCTCCACGGCGGACCGCCCATTTCGCGGACCAACGTGCCGTCGTAGTTGAATACCTGGACCTTCTGCCCCATCTGCCCGGTGACATACAGCAACTGGTTCTGCCGGTCAATGGCCAACCAGCGCGGCTCCGCCGCGGCGCAGTTCCAGCACGAGGGCAGCACGCCGACGTTGCCGTACCGGCAGACGCGAGTGCCCACCGGATCGGTGACGAACGTATAGCCCGCCTCCGAATCCACCGCGATCCCCCATGGGTCTCCCGGCACGTCCCAACCCACGACATGCGCCGGAGGCGTCGTCGTCCCACCGCAGTTGTCGGACACGAGGGGGTTGTCCACGAACTCGACGTCATCGACGCGGTCCGGCCGGCCATCCTCGCCTGAGTCCTCGCAGTCGGCGACGCCGATCCGCGCCAGGGGTCCGACCTCCGGCGGGACTCGGTACGTCGTCCCGAATAGCACGGTGGGATCGCTCCCTGCCGCCATTATCGGTGTGGTTGCCCCTGGCTGGGATGGATTCGCGGCCGGACCGAGGTACAACCCGCCGCCGCTCACAGCGAAGATCGTGAACCTCATCAGCGCCATGCTCGGCTGTGCCGGCAGCACTTGTTGGAGCCCCACCGCCAGTTCCGGGAAACTCGCGAAGTTCGTCCCCTGCCCATAGAGCTCGCCGGCGATGAGATTGACGCCGGCATCCGAGGACAACCGACCCTCCCAACCGGAGATACCGCTCGGCTCGGTGCAGTTCTTCAGGACGATGTAGCAGGGAATCTCCTGGTAGAGACCACCCTCGTAGCAGGTCGACGTCCCGGCCGTGTCGAAGTAGAGACCGATCTCGTTCTCGGTGGCGCGGGCGTTGGCGGACGCGAGACACGACAGCAACCCAAGGACCCGCGGTGCCAATCTCGCTACGATTCGACGCGTCGTGGGCCGTTGCATCTTGGACCTCCCTTGCCGAAACGCGCAGACTGCGACCTCGCCGGCGAGTTCAACCCGCACACCCCTGAACTCGGCTCACTGACAAAGCGGCAAGCGCTTCGGACGCGTGATGGCCTGGTGCGGTGGATGCTTTCGTGGCGTCCGGTTGGCTCTGGTTTGGGGACTGCCCGCGAAAGAGGACTACCCCCCCCCTCTTTCCCGAGGGTGGGCAGACACGTCACACGGTGGGAATGGCCATGGGGGACGAATGACTCGGCAGTCGGCATGGTGGCTCGCGCTATCGTGACTTCACCGTGGGCGAGAGGACGAGGGGATGTTGCCGCCACACACTGCCTCTGTCAACCGCTTGATGAGGGACCCGGAGTGGGCTGAACTCACTCACCTCCCGCCGTATGGCGTGGAGCACGGCGCCAGTTCACGTCAGCAGCTCGGCGAGGGTTTGGGCGTCGGCCCTGTCGGTGTCGATTCGAGCTCCGAACCCCTCTTCTCCTGGGACCGCGTACCCGTTATGCTGGGCGGCATGATGGCTGAAGCGCCGGTTTCGGACCTTGGCGGCCGTGCTTCCGCACCGGCGCCCGGGGCGGCCGAGCAACGCAGCGTGATGGCACGGCGCCGCGCGCGCCCCAGGCGCTGGCATGCCCGTTCGCTGCTGTCACGCGCGCCCCGCTCTGGCGGCCGAGCGTCTGGGCCGCCTCAGCGATGATCTCTTGAGCTACCGCCTGCGCCGGCCGACGCCGGGCGGTCGCCGGGAGCTGCTGCTGCGCCCCCTGGAGTTCTTGCAGCGGCTGGCCGAGCTGCTCGCGCCGCCGCCCACACACCGCCACCGCTACCACGGCGTCCTGGCCCCGCACGCCAAGCTCAGAGCGACGGTGATCCGCAGCGCCGGTCCTGCCGACACCCTCGCCCAAGATCTCGCGACCGCGCGCCAGGCGATGGGCCTGACCGCAGAGAAACCCGCCGTCCGCCCAGTCGCAGCTGGGCCCTGCTCGTGGCCCGCAGCCAGGGCGGTCGCCGGACAGGCTATTCCTTGATCGGACCGCGGTCGATCCTAAAGCTGCGCGCCGGGATAGAGCCTGCCGAAGATCTGGCGCTGGTGGGCGGCACGCACGAGCTCCTCGCGGAAGCGCGGCTCGGCGATCTCGATCAGGGCCTGGGCGCGCTGGCGGACGTTGCGGCCGTGCATGCGGGCGACGCCATGCTCGGTCACCACGGTGTGCACGTCCGCGCGCGTGGTCACCACGCCGGCGCCCGGTTCGAGCAGCGGCACGATGCGCGACACCTCGCCGCCGCGGGCGGTGGCGGGCAGCGCGGTGATGGGCAGGCCGCCCTTGGACATCGAGGCGCCGCGGATGAAGTCGACCTGGCCGCCGAAGCCGGACCAGATGATCTGCCCCAGCGAGTCGGCGCAGATCTGTCCGGTCAGGTCGATCTGCAGGGCGGCGTTGATGGCCACCATGCGGTCGTTGCGCGCGATGTTGAAGGGGTTGTTGACGTAGTCGGTGGGGTGGAACTCGATCAGGGCGTTGTCGTGCACGAAATCGTACAGCTCGCGGCTGCCCAGGATGAAGCCGGCGATGACCTTGCCGGGGTGCAGGTTCTTGCGTTCGCCGGTGACGATGCCCTGCTGCATCAGGCGCACCAGCCCGTCGCTGAACATCTCGGTGTGCACGCCCAGGTCTTTCCGGCCGTCCAGATAATCCAGCACGGCGGCGGGGATACCGCCGATGCCGAGCTGCAGGCAGGCTCCGTCCTCGATCAGGGCGGCGATGTGCTCGCCGATGCGCCGTTCGGTGCCTGTCAGCTCCTGCGGGGTGAACGCATCGAGCGCCCGGTCGACCTCGACGAAAGCGTCGATCTTGGACACGTGGATGAAGCTGTCGCCGAGCGTGCGCGGCATCAGCCGGTTGACCTCGGCGACGATGCGCCGCGCCGCCAGCGCCGCCGGCTTGGTCACGCCGACCTCGATGCCGAAGCTGCAGAAGCCGTGCTCGTCCGGCGGCGACACGACCACGAAGGCGTGGTCCAGCGGCAGGGTGCCGTCCTTGAAGAGGCCGGGCACGCGGTGCAGGTGCACCGGCACGTAGTCCGCCCGCCCCTCGTTGATGGCGTCGCGCACGTTCGGCCCGACGAAGAGCGCGTTGCAGCGGAAGTGGTCGACCATCTCGCGCGCGGCGTAGCGGGCCGGCCCCAGGGTCAGGATGTGCAGGATCTCGACGTCGCGCAGCTCCGGGGCCCGCTCGACCAGCGCGTCGACCAGGGCGTGCGGCACCGCGCAGCCCGCGCCAAGGTAGACCCTCTCCCCCGAACGGACGGCGCGCACGGCCTCGGCGGCCGTGGTGCGCTTCGCCCGATACTGCTCGAGCCAGGTCATGCTCTCTCCTCGGCGCTCAGCCGGCCAGCAGGTCGTCGATGTTCTCGTGCGCGGCGCCGCGGGCGTCGGCCACCCGCGGGTGGGTGACCCGGCCGCGGTAGAGGTTGACGCCGCGGCGCAGGTCCGGCAGGCGGCGCAGCACGTCGGGCAGCGGGCCGGCGGCCAGGGCGGCGATGTAGGGCAGCGTGAGGTTGCCCAGGGCGTAGGTGGCGGTGCGGGCGACCAGGCTGGGCAGATTGGGCACGCAGAAATGGGTGATGCCGTCGACCACGTAGGTGGGATCGCTCAGGCGGGTCGGCCGGCTGGTCTCGAAGCAGCCTCCCTGATCGATGGCGACGTCGAAGATGACCGTGCGGTCCTTGAGCAGGCCGAGCATCTCGCGCGTGACCAGGTGGGGCGTGCGCGCGCCGGGGATCAGCACCGCCCCGATGACGACGTCCGCGTACTGCAGCACCTTGGGCAGGTTGAACTCGTTGGCGATGAAGGTGGTCAGGCGGCCGTCGAAGCGCCAGTCGAGCTCGCGCAGGCGGTCGTAGTCCGCGTCCAGCAGGGTCACGCGGGCGCCCGCGCCCAGGAACGCCCGCGCCGCGTTGCGCCCCACCACGCCGCCGCCCAGGATCACGACCTCGGCCGACGGCACGGCCGGCACCCCGCCCAGCAGGATGCCCTTGCCGCCGTGGTCGCTCTGCAGGTAACGGCCGGCGAGCTGCGGCACGATGCGACCCGCGATCTGCGACATCGGCCGCAGCACCGGCAGGTCCCCGGCGTCGTCCTGGATGGTCACGTAGTCGATCGCCGTGCACTCGCGGTCGCGCAGGATGTGCAGCAGCGGCGGCGGCGCCACGGCCAGGTGCAGCGCGGCCATCAGCACCTGCCCCGGCCGGATGCAATCGTACTCCGCGGGCAGCGGCGAGAAGATCTTCACGATCAGGTCGCTGCGGCCGTAGACCTCGTCGCAGCCGTGCGCCAGCTCGGCGCCGGCGTCCTGGTAGTGCTCGTCGCTGAAGCCGCTGCCGGCCCCCGCGTCGCACTCGACCACCACACGGTGGCCCTGCTTGACCAGGTTGTGCACGCCGCTGGGCGACAGGCCCACGCGGTCCTCGTCCGCCGACCGCTCGCGGGGGATGCCGATGATCATGCCGCCCTCCTCGCGCCGCAGCCGGCTCAGGCGCCGCGGCCCTCGGCCACGTGGGCATAGCCCTTGTGGAACGCCTGCAGGTTCATCTCGACCAGGTTCTTCTTCTTGACCACGTCCTTGAGCGTCCGCTCGACCAGCGCCGGCGGGAAGGCTCCGGTGGCGGCGCAGAGAGCTCCCAGCAGCACGACGTTGGCGATCTTGGGCGTGCCCACCTCGTCGGCCATCTCGGTGGCCGGCAGCAGCACCGTGCGCACGCCGTCGCGCGAGGGCCTCCCCTGCACGATGGAGGTGTCGACGATCAGCTGGCCCCCCTCGACCACCGTGCCGGCGAAGGCATCCAGCGACGGCTGGTTCATCACCACGAGCACGTTGGGGTAGTCGACCAGGGGCGTGCCGATGCGGCGCCGGGAGACGTTGACCTGGCAGTTGGCGGTGCCGCCCCGCATCTCCGGACCGTAGGAAGGGATCCAGCTCACCTGCAGCCCGGCGCGCATGCCGACCTGCGCCAGGAACAGCCCCAGGGTCAGGATGCCCTGGCCGCCGAAGCCGGCGAACTTGCAGCGCAGGTCCTCGGTCAGGCTGGCCGCAGCCTCGGGCGCCAGCGGCGACTCGGGCCGGTCGGCGCCGAAGTGGCGCGCGACGCGGGCGAAATCGAACGGCTCGACGCGGCGGTGCCAATGCGCCTCGCGCGTGTCGCTCTCGTCCTTGAAGACTCCGAGCGGGAACACCTTGGTCATCTGCTCCAGCATCCAGTCGCGAGCCGCGGGCGGATCCATCTTCCAGCCGGTGGGGCAGGTCGACAAGATCTCGACGAAGCTGTAGCCGCGCCCCTCGACCTGGTTCTGCAGCGCCTTGCGTATCGCCTTGCGCGCCTTCATGATGTGCTTGGAGGTGCCGATGGCCACCCGTTCGATGTAGGTGGGCGCGGGCAGCGTGGCGAGCAGCTCGCAGACGCGGATCGGATTGCCGTGGATCTCGGTCACGCGCCCCAGCGGCGTCGTGGTCGTCTTCTGCTCGACCAGCGTCGTGGGGGCCATCTGCCCGCCGGTCATGCCGTAAATGGCGTTGTTGACGAAGAAGACCGTGATGTTCTCGCCGCGGTTGGCCGCGTGGATGGTCTCGGCGGTGCCGATGGCGGCCAGGTCGCCGTCCCCCTGGTAGGCGATGACGATCGCCTCGGGGTTGGCCCGCTTGACGCCCGTCGCCACCGCGGGCGCGCGGCCGTGCGCCGCCTGATAGTTGCCCACGTCGAAGTAGTAATAGGCGAAGACGCTGCAGCCGACCGGGGAGATGAACACCGTGCGCTCGGCCACGCCCAGGTCGGCGAGCGCCTCGGCGATCATCTTGTGGATGTTGCCGTGGCCGCAGCCGGGGCAGTAGTGCGTGGCCTGCTTGGCGGGGCCGGTCTTGCGCTCGAAGACGTCGTAAAAGGCCCCGGCCTTCTCAGTGACCTTCATGGCCGCCCCCCTTCATGAGCGCGCGCATCTGCGCCAGGATCTCGTCGCCGCTGGGCACCACCCCGCCGCAGCGGCCGAAGAAGTGCACCGGGCGTCGCCCGGCCACGGCCAGGCGCACGTCGTCCACCATCTGACCGGTGCTCAGCTCGATCGACAGGAACGCGGAAGCCGTTTCCGCCAGCTCGGCCACGCGCGCCGACGGGAACGGCCAGAGCGTGATCGGGCGCAGCAGGCCGACCCTCAGGCCCTCCTCGCGCGCGGCGTCGACCGCCGAATAGACGATGCGCGAGACGATGCCGTAGGCCATCACCACCAGGTCGGCGTCCTCGAGGCGGTATTCCTCGCAGCGCACCTCGCGCTCGGCGCAGGCATCGTACTTGCCCTTGAGGTGCAGGTTGTGCTGCTCGAGCTCGTGCGGGTCGAGCACGATGGAGCTGACCAGGTTGGAGCGTGTCGCCGGGGTGCCGGCCACCGCCCAGGAGGAATGGTCGGTCAGCTCGGGCGGCGTCGAGGGCAGCGTGACCGCCTCCATCATCTGCCCGATGAAGCCGTCGGCCAGCAGGCAGACCGGGTTGCGGTAGCGGTCGGCCAGCGTGAAGCCGAGCTGCGTCAGGTCGCACATCTCCTGGGCGCTGTTGGGCGCCAGCACGATCAGGCGATAGTTGCCGTGCCCGCCCCCCTTGGTGGCCTGGAAGTAGTCCCCCTGCTCGGGAGCGATGTTGCCCAGACCGGGACCGCCGCGCACGATGTTGACCACCAGCAGCGGCAATTCCGCGCCCGCCGCGTACGACAGCCCCTCCTGTTTGAGGCTGAAGCCTGGGCTGGACGAGGCGGTCATAGCCCGGATGCCCATGCCGGCGGTGCCGTAGACCATGTTGATCGCGGCCACCTCGCTCTCGGCCTGGATGAACGTGCCGCCCAGCGCCGGGAAGTGCAGCGCCGCGGCGTGCGCGATCTCGCTGGCCGGCGTGATCGGGTATCCGTAGTAGGCGCGGCACCCGGCCATCAAGGCGCCGACCACGATCGCGTCGTTGCCCTTCATGAAGATCCTTGCCATCTCGATCTCTCCTGGCCTCTTGCGGGTCTAGGGTTTGATGACGCGGATCGCGCCCGGTTCGGGACAGGCGTAGAAGCAGAGCGCGCAGCCTGTGCAGTCGTGCCCCAGGTAGTAGGCGGGGTGGTAGCTGCTGCTGTTGAGCTTGTCGCTGATCGCGATGACGTCCTTCGGGCAGACGCTGAGGCAGAGCTTGCACCCCTTGCACAGCTCGCTCTCGATCTCGATGTAGGGGTCGGTGGAGGACGTGACCGGCGGCATGGCGTCACCTCGCAGGCGGAAGAGAAAAGCCCCTGGCGCAGCAAAGATAATCGCTGCGGGGGCTTGGACAAAGCGGATATTGCCCGCGACGGGTCAGCGGTCCTGGAACGAGGGCTTGCGCTTCTCCAGGAAGGCGCGGCAGCCTTCGCCGGCGTCCGCCGTGGCGCCCACGACCCCGAAGAGGGCCGCCTCCAGGCGGCAGGCGGCGTCGAGGCTCATGTTGGCCCCCTCGTTGACCGCCTTGAGCGCCAGCCGCGTCACCGGCAGCGACCGCGCCGCGATCTTGGCCGCCGCCTGCCGCACGGCCGGCAACAGCTCCTCCTGCGGCAGGACGCGGTTGATCAAACCGACCGCCTGCGCCTCCACGGCGGTCAGCGGATCGCCGGTCAGGATCATCTCGAGCGCCAGGCCGCGGCCCACCAGGCGCGGCAGACGCTGCGTGCCGCCGTAGCCGGGGATCAGGCCCAGGCCGGTCTCGGGCAGGCCCAGACGGGCGTTGGTGGACGCGTAGCGGAAGGTGCAGGCCATGGCCAGCTCACAGCCGCCGCCGAGGGCGTAGCCGTTGACCGCCGCCAGCACCGGCTTGCCCAGGTTCTCGATCTTCCACATCAGGGCCTGGCCCCGCTCCGCGTAGCGCTCCAGGCGGGGACCGTCGAGTTGCGCCAGCTCGGCGATGTCGGCGCCGGCGACGAACGCCTTCTCCCCCGCGCCCGTCAGCACCACGGCCCGCACCGCGGCATCATCGCGCAGATCGGTGAAGCAGGCGCTCAGCTCGCCGACCGTGGCGACGTCGAGCGCGTTCATCTTCTCGGGGCGGTTGATGGTCACCAGCGCGACCCCATCGTCCCGCGCCAGCAGCAGATTGCGGTACGTCATCGGCCTCTCCCTTCCGGTTGCGCGCGGACCGGCGCGGCGATCCGCTCCGGCGGGCAACGATAGCAGATCGCCGCGCGGGCCACCACCGGCAATCCGGCGTGCGCGCGCCAAGCGCGGGGCGCCGCCTTGACCGGCGGGCGCCGCTGCCGTAGGATGCCACCGCCCGCGCCGGCGTCCGCCGGCGCCTCCGTTCCGCCACCCGGGAGATCCGCCGGATGTCCTCCGATTTCGACACCAAGCTGCGCCAGCTGGCCGAGCTGCGCGCCCAGGCCCTGCTCGGCGGCGGCCAGGACAAGATCGACCGCATCCACGCCAAGGGGCGCCTGACCGCCCGCGAACGCATCCACCTGCTGCTCGACGAAGGCAGCTTCCACGAGACCGGCGTCTTCGTCACCCACCGCTGCGACGAGCCCGACATCGCCGGACAGAAGCCGGTCGGCGACGGCATCATCACCGGCGTCGGGCGCATCGACAACCGGCAGGTCTACGTCTTCGCCCAGGACTTCACGGTCTTCGGCGGCTCGATGAGCGAGACCAACGCCCTGAAGGTGTGCCGTCTGATGGACCAGGCGCTGGAGAACGGCTGTCCGGTGATCGGCCTGAACGACAGCGGCGGCGCGCGCATCCAGGAGGGGGTCAAGTCGCTGGCCGGCTACGCCGAGATCTTCTGGCGCAACACCATGGCGTCGGGCGTCATCCCGCAGATCTCGGCGGTCATGGGACCGTGCGCCGGCGGCGCCGTCTACTCGCCCGCCATCACCGATTTCATCCTGATGGTCGACCGCACCAGCTACATGTTCGTGACCGGGCCCAACGTCATCAAGATGGTGACCAACGAGGAGGTCAGCTTCGAGGAGCTGGGCGGCGCCGCCACCCACAGCACGCGCAGCGGCGTGGCGCACTTCATGGCCGCCACCGACCAGGACGGCCTGCTGATGATCCGCCGCCTGCTCGGTTTTTTGCCGCAGAACAACCTGGAGGAGCCCCCGCGCCGCGTCCCCACGGACCGGCCCGACCGCGTCGAGGCGCGCCTCAACGGCCTGGTGCCGGACGATCCGCGCAAGCCGTACGACATGCTCGAGATCATCCGCCACGTGGTCGACGAGAACGATTTCTTCGAGGTGCAGCCCCGCTACGCCGCCAACATCATCTGCGGCTTCGCGCGCCTGGACGGCTGGCCGGTGGGGGTGGTCGGCAACCAGCCCAAGATCAACGCCGGCGTCCTCGACATCGATTCCTCGCTCAAGGCCGCACGCTTCATCCGCACCTGCGATTGCTTCAACGTGCCGCTGGTGACCTTCGTCGACGTGCCCGGCTTCCTGCCCGGCACCGAGCAGGAGTTCGGCGGCATCATCAAGCACGGCGCCAAGCTGCTGTACGCCTACTGCGAGGCCACCGTCCCCAAGCTGACGGTGATCACGCGCAAGGCGTACGGCGGCGCCTACGACGTCATGAGCAGCAAGCACATCCGCGCCGACTGGAACGTGGCCTGGCCCAGCGCCGAGCTGGCCGTGATGGGCCCCGAGGGCGCCGTCAACATCCTGCACCGCGACAAGCTGGCGCAGGCGGCGGACCCCGAGGCGCTGCGGCGCCGGCTCATCGACGAGTACAACGCCACCTACGCCAACCCCTACGTCGCGGCCGGGCTGGGCTACCTGGACGACGTCATCGAACCGGCCCAGACCCGCCCGCTGCTGATCCAGGCGCTGCACAACCTGCGCAACAAGAAGCAGGCGGTGCCGCCGAAGAAGCACGGCAACATCCCCCTCTGAGCGAGGGCGGGCGCCGGCCCGCCGCGCCCGCCGCGGGCGCGCTGCGGCCGGCGCCGGGAAAGGCCAGCGCCATGAGCCGTCCGACGCCGCGACCGCTGCGCAAGGTTCTGGTGGCCAACCGCGGCGAGATCGCCGTGCGCGTCATCCAGGGCCTGCGCGAGATGGACCTGGACACGGTGGCGGTCTACAGCGAGGTCGACCGCACGGCGTTGCACGCCCTGCTGGCGCACGAGGCGTATCCCATCGGCCCCGCGCCCGCGGCCCAGAGCTATCTCGACGGCGAGCGGCTGGTGGCCACGGCCCTGCGCGCGGGCGCCGACGCCGTCCACCCCGGCTACGGCTTCCTGTCCGAGAACGCCGCCTTCGCGCGCCTCTGCGAGGAGGCGGGCCTGGTGTTCATCGGGCCCACGCCCGAAGCCATTGAGCTGATGGGCGACAAGCTGGCCGCGCGCCGCTTGATGCGCGACGCCGGCGTGCCGGTCATCCCCGGCACCTTCGCCCCCGTGCGCGACGAGGCGGCCGCGGCGGCGGCGGCGCGCGACATCGGCTGGCCGGTGCTGCTGAAGGCGGCCGCGGGCGGCGGCGGCAAGGGCATGCGGATCGTGCGCGCAGCGGACCAGCTGGCCGCGGCCCTGCGGCAGACGATGGGCGAGGCGCGCTCGGCCTTCGGCGACGACGCCGTTTTCGTCGAGCGCTACATCGAGCGCCCCAAGCACATCGAGGTGCAGGTGCTGGGCGACGGCGAGGGACGCGCCCTGCACCTGTTCGAACGCGAGTGCTCGGTGCAGCGCCGCCACCAGAAGGTGATCGAGGAATCGCCCTCCCCCAGCCTGACGCCCGCGCTGCGCCGCGAGATCTGCGCCGCCGCGGTGCGCACGGCGGAGGCGGTGCGTTACCGCGGCGCGGGCACGGTCGAGTTCGTGCTCGGGCCCGCCGGCGATTTCTACTTCCTGGAGATGAACACCCGCCTGCAGGTCGAACATCCCCTGACCGAGGTGGTGACCGGGATCGACCTGGTGCGGGCGCAGGTCGAGATCGCCGCGGGCATGGGGCTGCGCCTGTCACAGGAGCAGATCGCCCAGCGCGGCTGGGCGATCGAGTTCCGCATCTACGCTGAGAACCCCGCGCGCAACTTCGCCCCCTCGATCGGCCGCGTCACCGCCTTGATGCCGCCCGCCGGACCGGGAGTGCGCCTCGACAGCGGCATCTACGAGGGGTGCGACATCCCCATCCACTACGACCCGCTGCTGGCCAAGCTGATCGTCTGGGGCGAGGGGCGGCGCCGGGCCATCGCCCGCGGGCGGCGGGCCCTGCAGGAGTTCGTCCTGCACGGCCCGGGCCACAACATCTCGTTCCACCAGTGGGCGCTGGCCCAGCCCGAATTCCTGGACGGCAGCTACACCACGAACCTCATCGCCGAGCGCTTCGACCCCGCGACCTTCGAGCCGCCCCTGGGCGCGGACGACGAAGAGGCTCTGTTGGCGGCGGCGGCGCTGTTCGAGGCGGCCCGGCGCATGGCCGGGACGCTGAGCGCCGGCGGCGACTACGTCGCGACCGCGCCCGAGCGCGAGGCCGGGCCGTCCAACTGGCGGCGCGCCGCCCTGCGCCGCATGCTGCGCGACGGTTGAACCGAGCGCGGCGGCGCCGCGCCGAAAGGACGCCGGTCATGTGGATGAAGAAACGCTATCTGCTGCGACGCGAGGGCCGGCAGCACGCGGCCGTCGTGGCGCGCCGCGGCGACCGGCTGGCGATCCAGATCGACGACGGCCCGCTGCACGAGGTCGACGCCGCGGTGGTCCACAACGGCCGCGCCCTGTCGCTGCGGCTGGGCGACCGCATGCATCTGGTGCACCTGTCGGCGGCCGACAACCGCGGCGGCGTGGCGGCCACCGCGCTGGGCCGCACCGTCGAGCTGGCCGTCCTGGACGAGCTGCACGCCCTGGCGCTCGATTCGCTGGGAGCGGCGGCGGGGGGCGGCGTCGTCGCCTCCGAGATCCCCGGCCTGGTGGTCGAGATCAAGGTGGCGCAAGGGCAGCAGGTGCGGCAGGGCGAGCCGGTCGTGGTGGTCGAGGCGATGAAGATGCAGAACGAGCTGGCGGCCGGCGTCAACGGCGTGGTCGCTTCGATCCCCGCCGCCGTGGGCCGCACGGTCAACGCCGGCGATCCGCTGGTGATCATCGAGCCCACGGCGGGCGGCTAGGTCCTGACGAGCACCTCCCACACGTAGCGTGCCGCCACGAACGCGAGCAAGCAGGCCAGAATCGCCTTGATCGTGCGGGCGGGCACCCGGCGCTGCAGACCGGCGCCCAGATACATCCCCGCCAGACCGCCCAGACCGAACAGCAGGCCCAACAGCCAGTCGGGACGCACGGCCGCGCCGGGCCCCGCCAGGACGGGGCCGATCACGGCGTAGAAGAAGACCCCCGCCACCGACGCCACCAGCGTGCCGCTGAGGTTGGCCCCGGCGGTGGCGTGCACCGGCAGGCGGAAGATCGAGATCAGGATCGGCGCCATCAGCGCGCCGCCGCCGATGCCGTACGCCCCCCCGGCCGTCCCGATCAACAGGCTCACGCCGCCCACCGCCAGCGGGTTGTAGGCATACTCCTGGTCGCCCAGGCGCGAGACGACGCGCCGCCAGCCGCACCGCACCCGAGCCACCCGCCAGGCGCCGGCCGCGGGCGGCGGCGGTGCCGCCCCGCCCGCCGGCGCCGCGCGCCGCTCCTCGCGCAGGGTCTGGAGCAGGCGGCCGGCCAGAAACAGCAGCACCGCCGCGACGAAGATCTTGAAGCGGCGGATATCGGTCAGGAAATAGATCCGCAGGAGCATGCCCAGGAACGAGCCCGGCACGAAACCAGCGGCCAGCACGCCGGCCAGGGTCATATCCAGCCGCCCCTCGCGCCAGTAACGAGCGACACCGCCCGGGATCCCCACGACGTTGTAGATGAAGTTGGTGGGCGTGACGGCCGGCGTGGTGAAGCCAAGCACCGAGACCTGAAACGGCAGCAGCAGGAACGCGCCCGAGACCCCCGCCGTCACGCAGAGGGCGCCGATGACGAAGGTCACCAGCGGCGGCAGCCACAGCGGCAGGTCCAGCCCCGCCACCGGGAACAGCAGCGCCAGCGGCCAGACTGCGTCCGTCACCGCAACGCCTCGGGGTTCAGGCCCGCCAGCTCAGGCAGGACGAACAGGCCGTCGCGCCTGACCAGCACGCCGTCGAACCAGATCTCGCCGCCGCCGTGCTCGGGGGTCTGCAAGCAGACCAGATCCCAGTGCAACGCCGACTTGTTGCCGTTGTCGGAGCGCGCGTAGGCGTTGCCGGGCGTCAGGTGGAAGGAGCCGGCGATCTTCTCGTCGAACAGCGTGTCCTGCAACGGCGCCGTGATGTGGGGGTTGAGGCCGAGAGCGAACTCGCCGAAATAGCGCGCCCCCTCGTCGACGTCGAGCACGCGCTGCAGCGCCTCCTGGTCGCCGTCGCAGGTCGCGCGCTCGATGCGCCCGTCGCGCACCTCGAAGCGCACGTTGCGGTGCAGGCGGCCGGCGTGCAGGCTGGCCGTGTTGTAGGTCACCACCCCCTGCGCCGAATCGCGCACGGGGGCGGCGTAGATCTCGCCGTCGGGGATGTTGCGATGGCCGTCGCACTTGACCGCCGGCATCCCCTTCAGGCTGAAGGTCAGATCGGTGCCGGGACCGCGCAGCCGCACCTGGTCCGTGCGCTCCATCAGGGCCTGCAACGGATCCATGGCGCGCGAAAGGCGCGCGTAGTCGAGGTTGCAGACGCGGAAGTAGAAATCGGCGAACTCCTCGGTGGGCCGCTGCGCCAGCATGGCCATGGCGGGGTTGGGGTAGCGCAGCACACACCACTTCTTCTGCAGCCGCACCCCCAGGTGGACCTCCTGCCAGTAGGCCTGGTCGAACCAGCCGCGCCGCTCCGCGTCGAGATCAGCCAGGTCGTAGGGGTTGGCCCCGCCGCGCACGCCGATGTAGGCGTCGACCTGCTCCATGATGCCGCGGTGGAAGGCGCCCCAGGCGGCCAGCTGCTCCCGCCCGGCGTGGCGCACGAAGTGGCGGGCGACGTCGTCGTCGTTGTAGTACCAGAACGGCACCGCGCCGCGCGCGGTGGCGGCGCGCAGGATCGCGCGCCCCAGCTCGAGCGCTTCGAGGCCCTTGACCTCGAGGTACAGCTTCTCGCCGGCCTTCAGGTCCAGGCTGTACCCGACCAGCTGCGCGGCCAGGTCGTCCAGGCGGGGATCGTGCACGGCAGCCTCCGCGGCGAGGGGACGGGCTCGCGGGCGAAGATAGCCGCTGTCGCGCCGGGCCAAAAGCGGGATTTCGCCGCGGCGGCGCCTTGGCTATCTTGCCGGCATCGGCGGCCCGTCCCCCGGGCCGGGGCGCGCGCGCCGCCGCGGGAGGAACGATGCACGCGTCCGCCAGCCCGCCCGCGGGCGACCGTCCGGCCGGTCTGCCGCCCCAGGTCCAGGGGCATGTCGATCACATCGGCGTGGCCGTCGCCGACCTGGAGACGTCCTTGACCCTCTATCGCGACCTGCTCGGGCTGCAGCTGGAGCGCCTGGAGGAGGTGCCGTCCGAGCGGGTCCGCGTGGCCTTCCTGAAGTTCGACCGGGCCGGCGCCCTGGGGCACGTGGAGCTGCTGGCGCCGACCGGCGACGACAGCGCGATCGCCAGGTTCATCGCCAAACGGGGACCCGGACTGCACCACCTGGCCGTGGCGGTAAGCGACCTGCCGGCGGCGCTTGCCGCCTGCGCGGCCGCCGGGGTCGAGCTGATAGACAAGACGCCGCGCCTGGGAGCGGGCGGACGGCCGGTGGCGTTCCTGCATCCCCGCGGCGGGGGCGGCGTGCTGCTGGAGCTGTGCGAAGCGGCTCCTGGCGGCGCGCACGGCGGCGCCTGAGAGCCGGCGGCGACGCACGTTCTCTAGTCCGGCGGCGGCGTGAAGAGGCCGGTTTGCGGCCAGGTCGGCGGCGCCGGCTCCTGCGCGGCGGCCGGCGGTTGCTCGCAGTTGAGATAAGCCGGCGCGCCGCCCGCTCCGAACAGCAGGCCCGCCATGTTGCTCCCGGCGCTGCCGGCCCAGATGGCGGCGGCGCCCGACTCGGGGCAGCCCGGCTGCTGGGCGCAGCTGTAAAGCCCCTGCGGATCGAGCCGCAGCACGACCTCGCGCGGCTGGCCCGGCAGATGCACCCGCCAGCGCATCAGCACCGCCCGCCCCTCCGGTAGCGGCAACTCCGGGTACAGCCCCACCCAGCATTGCCCTGGCAGATCCGCCATGTTGAAGCGCCGCAGCCCCACCGGATCGCTGCCGCCCGTCGGCAGCGGCGCGATGGCGGCCTCGGCGCCCTCGACCACGAGCTGCAGCTCGAATCCCCCGAGCGCCCGCACCTGCTGGCCCTGGTAGAAGACGCGGTCGACGCCGTCGAGCACCGCCTGCACCTCGATGATCACGCCCTCGGGCCCGGGGACGATCGCCAGCGCGGGCGCCAGGGTGTCGCCGTCGGCCAGCAGCAGGCGCACCGTGCCGTTGATCCCTCCCCAGACGCTGGCGCCGGCCGGCGCGGCCGCCGCCAGGCCGGCTGCCAGCACGACCGCCGCCTGCCAGCGCCGCGTCCCGCCCGAGATACCGACCGATGGCATCGCACAACCTCCTCGCCGGCGGCAGCTAGCTGCCGGTGCTCCCGTAGCGCCGCACGCCCCGCCGCCAGACGGCATAGGCCAGCCCGAAGACGGCCGCGCCGACCAGCGGCGTCAGCATCCCCAGGCGGCGAAATTCCGGCGCGCCCACGAACCAGGCCGCCGGGTAGAAGGCGACGAAGGCGAACGGCATGACGAAGGTCAAGAACAGCCGCACCGCCGGGCTGAAGATCGTCACCGGGTAGCGACTGAAGCGGATGATGTTGTAGACCGGCGGGGCCAGCCCCATGCGGTCCTCGAACCAGAAGGACACGGAGGTCAACCCCAGGAAGATGCCGGTGAAGATCAGCGACGCCGTCACCGTCAGCAGCGCCAGCGCCGCCAGGTCGGCCGGCGCCCACTGCAGCCCCAGGCGCGCGCCGGCGAAGAGCATCACCCCGGTGCCGAGGATCATCTCGTTGATTCCGGACAGGTTGAATTCCTCGAAGAGGATCTGCGCCAGTGGATTCACGGGGCGAACCAGCACGCGGTCGAAGTTGCCCTCGACGATGTACTTCTCGCCGAAGCGGTAGAGGTTGATGCTGACGATGTTGAACAGCCCCAGCGGCAGCAGGCTGAAGCCATAGATGAACAGCACCTGCTCATAGCTCCAGCCGCGCAGCGCGGGGACCTTGGCGAACAGCGCGCCCAGGATCGCCAGCTGCACCGCCATGGCGAACAGGTTGGCCAGCATGTCGATGGCGAAATCAACGCGGTAGGCCAATCTGGTCTTGACGAACTGCGCGAAATAAGCCGCGAAAACCGTTGTCTGACGGACAAATGACGCGACATTGCGCGCCGCCCAGGAGCGCGGATCGGAAGCGGCGGCGAAGCGGGCGTCGACGACCGTCACGGCGCCTCCTGCCCGCGCCAGGCCGCCGGCAACTGGCCGCGCCCCACGACGCGGTAGTGCGGGTCCCGACGCGCCCTGTAGGCGGCGCTGTGGCGGACCGCCGGCCAGCCCGCCGCCGCCGCCTGCTCGCCGAGGCGGGAGGCGGCGGCCCTGGCGCCAGCGGCGGTCGTCTCGTCCGGGAGCGCCGCCCCGCGCCAGAGGGCGCTGTCGGCGATGGCCTCGGCCCACAGGCGCGCCAGCAGCGGGAGGTCGCCGCGCCAGATCGCAGCGGTGCGGGCGAAGGCGCCGGCCAGCTCGGCCAGCAGGGAATCGCGCGCCGCCGCGCCAACCGCCCGCGCCGCCAGCGGGCGCAGATGAACCCGCAGCAAGGCGCCGTCCGGCCGGATGCTCTCCCACAACGGCTCCGCCGCCGGCGCGTCTGGCCGCCGCGCCGCCACCTCTGCCCACTCGGCGCGCAGCGCCGCCAGCGCCGCCGCCGAATCGACCGCCGCGTGGGCGGGCCCCATGATCGCCTGATGCAGCAGCTTGTAGAGGTCCTCCGGCCCCCCCCCCTCGGCCAGCGCCGCCGACAGCAGCGGCCGCCAGCGGGCGTATGCGCCGGCTTGATCGGCGGCCGGATCGGCGGCAGGCGCGGCCGCGCACGAAAGCGGCGCTGCGACGGCCGAGGCGGCGGCCAGTATGGCGGCCAGGATGGCGGCCGGAGCCCGCGCGCTCATCGTTCCGCCCATGCCGTCATCCTCCTTGCAGCGTGACATGCCGCACCGAACGATTCCAGAACCAGCGGCCCAGCAGCAGCAGCCCCGCCGCCCAAGCCGCCTGCCCCAACAAGGCCAGCGCCAGATCGGTTCCCTCGCGGCGCCCCAGATAGATGGTCACCGGCACGTAGCTGATGGCCTGGAACGGCAGCCAGGCGAAGACTCTCTGCACCCACTCGGGGAAGAAAGTGAAGGGGATCAGCACGCCGGTCAGAAACTCCATGACCACCAGCTTGGCCCTGATCACGCCCAGGATGTTCTTCAGATAGAAGGCCAGGCTGCCGACCAGGAAATTGATCTGCGTGTTGACGATGAAGGCCAGCCCGAAGCTCAACAGCGTCCACCCGTACAGCTCGGGCGACGGGGGGGGCGAGAGTCCGAACAGCGGGCCGACGACGACCACGATCGGCAGCGTGAACATCAGCAGCCGGAAGCCCGCCTCGCCCACCGACTCGAACAGCAGCATGGTCTGCACGTGCACCGGCTTGATCAGCAGCAGCGAAATCTTGCCGTCGCGGATCTGTCCCGACAGCGTGCGGTCGATGTTGTTGAAGTAGAAGCTGCGGCCGATCCAGCTCAGGCAGACGTAGGTGATCATCTCCGGCAGCGTCAGCCCCCCCAGCCGCGCCGCCGCCGCCCCTTCCGGCCGGCTGGTGAACAGGGCGCTGTAGAGGTAGTAGTTGCCCGCCACGAAGATCGTGTAGGAGACCACGCCGGTGTAGTAGCGCAGCCTGTAGGCCAGGTACTCCAGGAACGCCAGGCGGACAAACGCCAGGTAGAGCGAGGCCGTGGCGCCGCGCGATCGCCGCCAGAGCGCCAGCGCCGCCTCAGCCATGGATCGTCTCCGCCGCGGCCACCGCGCCCTGCCGGTAGATGTCGCGCACCACGTCCTCGATCGACGGTTCGAGAATGGAAAGCTCGTGCACCGGCTGCGCGGTCACCACGCGCCGGATGACCTCGGCCGCGGTGACGTCGCGGCGGCTGAATTCGACCGTGTGCTTCTGGCCGCCCGGGCCGGTCCAGACGACCGGCAGCCCGGCGGTCGCGGCCGCCAGCGCGCCGGCGGCGGCCGGCCGGTTGAGCTCGAGATCGATGCGGACGCGGTCTCCGAGCCGGCGGCGCAGCTCGTCCAGGGCACCGTCGAACAGCAGCCTCCCCTTGTCGATGATCATGATGCGGCGGCACAGCTCCTGGATGTCCCCCAGGTCGTGCGTGGTCAGGATGACCGTCGTGCCCAGGAGGTCGCGCGCCTCCTTCAGGAAGGCGCGCACGTTCTGCTTGGCCACCACGTCGAGGCCGATGGTCGGCTCGTCCAGGAACAGGATGCCCGGCCGGTGCAGCAGCGCCGCCGCCAGATCGCACCGCATGCGCTGGCCGAGCGACAGCTTGCGCACCGGCTGGTGCAGGAGCTCCCCGATGCCCAGCAGCTCGTCGAACAGCTTGACCTGCGTCGCGTAGGCCGCGTCGTCCACCTCGTAGATCTTCTTGAGCAGCCGCAGCGATTCAACCACCGCCAGGTCCCACCATAGCTGCGTGCGCTGGCCGAAGACGACGCCGATGTGCCGCGTGTAGCGCTGCCGGTCGCGGTAGGGAACCAGGCCCCCGACGTTCACCTCGCCGCCCGTGGGCGTGAGGATGCCGGTGAGCATCTTGATGGTGGTCGACTTGCCGGCGCCGTTGGCGCCGATGTAGCCGACCATCTCGCCCGCGTCGATGACGAAGGAGACGCCGTCGACCGCGCGCAGCCGGCGGCGGCGCGGACGCACCAGGTCGATCAGCCCGCCCGCGACCCCTTCGCGCCGCTGGGCCACGCTGTAGTCCTTGGTCAGCTCGGTGACGCGGATCAAGGGCGGCATGGCCATCAGAAGGGAAGGCCGCCGTCGGACGGCGTCCCCTGCGGTGGCGATTCGCCGCGCGCCGGCCCTGCCCCGCCCGTCGCCTCCGCCCCCGGCTGCAGGGCGTCGACGATGTCGCGCACCTCGGTCTCGGTGCGGGCCAGCTTGTCGCGGCAGAGGGCGATCAATTCGACGGCGCGCTTGACTTCGCGCGACAGGTCGTCGACATCGATGTCATCCCCTTCCAGGCGCGCCAGGATGCTCTCCACCTCGGCGACCGCCTCGCCGAAGGAAGGCAGGCGAGGCTCGCGTGCGCGGCGCGCCCGCGCGGGCTTGTCGGTCACGGGGATCTCCTTTCGGGCGGCGCCGCGGGTGCATCCGGCGCGACTGCGGTCACGACGCTATCGACGCGGCCGTCGGCGAAGCGGGTGGCCAGCCCGGCGCCCGTCGCCAGCCCCGCCGCCGTCCGCAGCAGCCGTCCCCCGGCGCCGAACGTCAAGGTATAGCCACGGGCCAACAATCGCTGGGGATCCAGCAGGCGCAGCTTGTCGCCCAGCAGCCCCAGCCGCTGTCCCGCGCGGGCGCAGCGTCCCCGCGCCAGCCGCGCCAGCCGCGGCGCCGCCGCCGCCAGCGCCGCGCGCGCCGCGCCGCTGCGCCGCCACGCGCCGGCGGCCAGCCGCGTTCGCTGGCCTTCGAGCCCCTGCGAGGTACGGCGCAGGCGCACGGTCGCCGCCCGCTCCAGACGCCGCGCCCGCTCGCGCAAAAGCTCGCGCGCCGCTCTCGCCAGCGCGGCGGCGATCGCCGCCAGCCGCGCCGCCGCGGCCTCGACCGCCGCCGCCGCCGACCGCGCGCGGTCGGCCAGCAGCTGCGCCGCCGCGGTGGGCGTCTTGCAACGGGTGTGCGCCACCAGATCGACGATCGCGATGTCGATTTCGTGCCCGATCGCCGTGATCACCGGCACCGGACAGAGGGCGACGGCCACGGCGAGCTCCTGCCGGTCGAACCACGACAAATCGGCGCGCGACCCGCCGCCGCGCGCGATCACGATCGCCTGGCACCCCGCCGCCGCCAGGCGCGCCAGGGCGGCCGGGACCTGGTCGAGCATCGCCTCGCCCATCATGCGGCAGTCGGCCCGCCAGACGCGGAAACCGCCGGGGCTGCCCGCCAGGCCGGTCAGGAAATCGTGCTCGGCGGCGCTGCCGGCCGCGGTGATCAGCCCCACGTCCCGCACCAGCGCCGGCAGCTGCAGGGCGCGCTGGCGCTGGAGCAGCCCCTCGCGCTGCAGATGCGCCAGCACGGCGCGCCTTCGCGTCTCCAGCTGCCCCAGCGTGAACGCCTTGTCGATGCCGACCACCTTGAGCGACAGCTTGCCGAACGGCGGGTAGTAATCGACGAAGCATTCCAGGCAGACCTCGAGCTTGTCGGCCAGGCGGAAATCCGGGTCGGAGCCGTCGAGGTAGCGTCCCAGGCCGTAGCGTTGGCGGTCCCAGCGCATCAGCGCGCAGGGGATCTGATGGCCGGCCTCGGCGCCGCCGCCCGCCTCGTGCAGCTCGAAGTAGACGTGCTCGCGCCGCGCCGCGTCCCCCGGCAGGCGCTGCACCTCGCCGCGCACCCAGATCGTGCGGGGAAAGCTGGCCTCCAGCGCCGCCTTGATGGCTCGGTTGAGCTCCGCGACGCTCAGCACGCGGCGCGCGGGCCCCGCATCGCCGTCAACCCCGGGCGACAAGCCCCGATCCTGCTCGCGCCTCGCCACCGCTCACACCTCGCTCCGCTGCCAGTCGCCCTTGACGAACCACATCGCCGCGCCGGCGGCGTAAAGGAACAGCCACAGCAGCACGCCGTAGAAGGCGCCGCGCAGGCCCCCCGCCAGCACCACGCCGAAAAGGTAGCTCACCGGCAGGAAGAACAGCCAGCCGCTGATCGCGTCGATCATCATGACGGCGCGCGTCTCGCCCGCTCCCCGCAAGGCGCCGGCCAGCGCCAGCGCGACGGCGGCGAAGCACTGCGCCGCGCCGACCAGCCGCAGCGCGGGCGCGCCCTCGGCGACCAGCGCCGGGCCCGCCGCGAACAGCCGCAGGAGCGGCGCCGGCGCCGCCATGAACAGCGCTCCGAAGGCACCCATCACCAGCAGCGCCATGCCCGCCCCCGCCCAGCCCGCCCGCCGGGCGGCGCGCGGATCTCCCCGCCCCAGCGCCTGCCCCACCATGGTCTGCACCGCCACCGCCACCCCCAGCCCGGCCATGAAGGCCAGCGACGCGATGCGCAGCACGACGTTGCCCGCCGCCACGGCCACGGTGGAGATGCGGCCCAGGATCGCGAAGAAGCATAGCAGCGCCAGCAACAGCCCCAGCTGTTGCAGGGCTGCCGGCCACGCCAGCCGCAGCAGCGGCCCCAGCAGGCGCGGGTCCAGATTGCGCCGATGCAGCAGCTGGAAGCGCCGCCGCAGGGGCCGGCGCAGGGCCACCAGCAGTATCGCTCCCGCCGCCAGCGCACCGGACAGCGTGCTGGCGAGCGCCGCGCCCGCCACCCCCAGCGGCGGCAAGCCCGCGCCCCCGAAGATCAGCAACCAGTTCAGCGGCACGTTGACCAGATTCATGCCGATGCCCAGCAGCATGCCGATGCGCGTCCAACCCACGCCGTCGAAGGCGGCGCGCAGCAGGAAGAAGAGCAGCAGCGGCGGCAAGCCCGGCAGACGCCAGCGCAGGTACTCCAGCCCCAGGCGCCGCACCTCGGCGTCGCCCGAGACGAGTCCCAGAACGCCGCGCGCGCCGGGCAGTCCAGCCGCCGCGCCGAGCAGGCCAGCGGCCAGCGCCACCGTCAACGCGGTGGCGACGACGCGGCCCACCTCCAGCTCCTGCCCCGCGCCGACGCGGCGCGCCGTCAGCGTCTGCACGGCGACGTCGGCCGCCTTGAGCGTCATCGCCAGAGCCGAGAACAGCAGGGTCGCCACGCCGACCGCCGCCAGCGCCGCGTTGCCGAGGCGGCCGACCATCAGCGTGTCGGCCAGCCCCATCAGCGTCTGCGAGATGCTGGCCAGGATCACCGGCAGGGCCATCTCCAGCAACGCCAACGGCAGCGGACGCGCGGGCGCCGGCGGGGGACGAGGCGGCGGCGGAGGCGCGACGGCGGGCATGGCTTCGTCAGGCGGCCAGCAGCTGGACCGCGCGGGCCAGCAGCCGGGCCCCGAAACCGGTCGCGCCGCGCGGCCCGCCCGGCCCGGAGCGGTCCAGCCAGACCGGACCGGCCAGGTCGATGTGCGCCCAGGGCACCTTCTCGTCGACGAAGGCGGACAGGAAGGCGGCCGCGGTCAAGGCCCCTCCCTCGCGCGGTCCGATGTTCTTCAGATCGGCGATCTCGCTGCGCAAGGCTCGCGAGTGCTCCTCGACCAGCGGCAGATGCCACACCCGTTCGAAAGTGTCGCCGCCCGCCTGCGTCAAGGCTTCGATCAGTCCGGCGTCGTTGGACATCAGCCCGGCGAACTCCCGGCCCAGCGCCACCACGCAGGCGCCGGTCAGCGTGGCGGCGTCGATCAGGTGATCGGGCGCGCGCCCGCAGGCATAGTGCAGCGCGTCGGCCAGCACCAGGCGCCCCTCGGCGTCCGTGTTGAGCACCTCGACGCTCTTGCCGGCGGCCGTGCGCAGCACGTCCCCCGGCCGGATCGCGCTGCCCGAAGGCATGTTCTCGGCTGCGGGGATGACCACCAGCAGGCGCACCGGCAGCCGCAGCCGGGAGATGGTCAGCGCCGCGCCCAGCACGGCGGCCGCGCCGGCCATGTCGATCTTCATGGTCTCCATGCCGGTGCCCGTCTTGAGCGACAGCCCCCCCGCGTCGAAGGTCAATCCCTTGCCGACCAGGGCGATCAGCGGTCGCCGGCGCCCGCGCGCCGCCCGCGGCGCCGTGGCGGCGGGGCTTTCCAGGATGATCAGGCGCGGCTGCTCGCTGCTGCCCTTGCCCACGCCCAGCAGGGCGCCCATGCCCAGCTTTTCCAGGCCCGCCGGTCCCAGCACCCGGCAGGCGTAGCCCTCGCGTCGGGCCATCGACTGCGCTTCGCGCGCCAGCGCCCCCGGCGTCAGCAGATTCGCCGGCAGGTTGACCAGCCGCCTGGCCAGCAGCATCCCTTCGGCGAACGCAACCCCCTCTTCCATACCATCGGCCAGAGCGCGCCCGCGGCGCGCCTCCGGCGCCGCGAAGATCCACACCGCCGGCCCGCGACGCCGCTCGTCATCGTCCTCCTCGCCGGCGGAGCCGCGCAGGCTGGCGCTGCGCCCCGCCTCCCCCTCCCCCAGCAGGCGTTCGGCACCCTCGACCCAGGCGCGGGCCGCGGCGCGCAGATCAGCCGCCGGCAATTCGGGCAGAACCAGCGCACAGCGTTGAGCGCCGGCTCGTCGCGCCTGCTCCGCCGCCTTGCCCGCGCAACGGCGCAGTCGTTCCAGGGAGAGCTGCGCGGGATCGCCGACCCCCACCAGCAACAGCCAGGGCGCGGCAGCCCCGCGACACGGCAGCAGCAGCCAGGTCTCGGGCCGCGCGCTGAAGGCGGACCCGGCGCCGGCGGGCGGCAGCCCGTCCCCGATCGCCGCAGCCAGCCAGGCCGGCCGCTCCAGATCCGGTCCCCCCTCCCGGCGAGTCACCGCCACGACCAGCAGATCGGCCAGGACCGCATCGCCGCGCTTCTGGACCACGCTCCATTCCATGCCTGTCCCCCTTGTCTTGCAGGCCCCCACGGCGCTCCGCCGCGACGCCAGCCATTCTTACCGGCCGCAGGTGCAAATACAAGGGCGCAGCGCGAGCGAGCGGGCTTGCATGCCAGCCCGTGGTGTGGGAATCTCTGCAACTGTCTCGGCTTACCCGCGTAGTGCGAGCTTGTGCCGCTGTGATTGTTGCTCAGGGACCGGAATCGGATACATGACAACAGGTTGTGATATTTTTCCGTCCGTGACTGTTATTTATTGCAGGATAATGAGATGCGCCGACCGGCAACAATCTCAGCGGCACAACGGAAGGGCCACCCGTGAACGATGCTGAACCCCCGCTCCCCCCTCCTCCTCCCCCTCCCGGCCTGGGCCTGCCGCCCTGGGAAGAGCGCCAACGCTATGGGGTTCTCACGGCACTCTACCTGACCCTGCGCGATGTGCTCTTCTCGCCGGCCGTCTTCTTCGGGCGGATGCCACCGCGCGCGGGGCTGTGGCAGCCGCTGCTGTTCGCCATCGTCGTGGGGGTGATCAGCGCCTTCTTCGCCTGGATGTGGTCGCTGGCCGGCTCATCGCTGCAGGTCTTGATGCAGGAGGACATGGGGCGTCTGCTGGGAGGGCCGCTGTACTCGGGCCTGTTCTGGCTGTTCAGCCCTCTGTGGATCTTCATGCTGGTGCTGCTGCGCGCAGGGATCGTGCACCTGGGTCTGCTGCTGCTGGGGGATGGGAAGCTGGGCTTCGAGGCGACGCTGCGCGCCGTCGCCTATTCCGACGCCGTGTGGATCCTCGTGCTGGTGCCGTTCTGCGGGCACCTGGCGGCCGTGGTCTGGGGCACGTTCCTGGCCATCCTGGGCCTGCAGCGATTGCATCAGTGCGACGTCTGGCGCGCCTCTCTGGCGGTTCTGCTGCCGATGATGCTCTGCCTGGTGAGCTGCGGCGGCGGACTCGTCCTGCTGCTGACGCTGGGCCAGGGCCTCAGGACGCTATGAAGCTGGCGCCCGAACGCGATCCCCTGCCGAGGCTCTTGGCCTTCCCGCTGTTGGCCGCGGCGGCTTCGGCGGGCCTGGTTTTCTGGCGGGCGCAGCCGCTGTTGTCCGCACGGCTGGACTGCCCGCTGCGCCGCTTGACCGGCCTGCCCTGCCCCACCTGCGGCGGCACGCACGCCGCCCAGGCGCTGGCCGGGCTCGACCTCGCCGGCGCCTGGAGCGCCAATCCCCTGGTGGTAGCCGCGGTCCTGGCTCTGCCGCTGTGGGCCGCGCTGGCCGCTGTCCTGACGGCGCGGCCGCGGTGGCGGCGTCGCGTTGTCCTCTCGCCACGCGAACAGCGCCTTCTGCGGTCGGCGGCCTGGGCAGCCCTGCTGGGCAACTGGCTATACCTGATCATCAGGCTCGATTGAGCGCCATCCCCGCCCCGCCGGGCCGCATTGGTGTTGCACGGCGGGCCGGACCGCGCCAATGTTGACGGCGGGCCGCGTGCGCGGGGCCACCGTGGCAGCGCGCGCCCCAAGCGTCTTCGACTGGCGAGCCGGCGGGCGGTGGTCCGCCGGGGCGCCGACAAGGTGTCCATCATGACAGACCCGACCCGCATGCCTGCCGGCGGCGCCGACGACCCTGGCGAGCAGACGCGCCTGCTCGACGGTTTCGCGACGCCGGCCTGGGACGACTGGCAGAGCGAGGCCGAGCGGCTGCTCAAGGGCGAGTCGTTCGCGCGCCGGATGTTCACGAACACGCGCGAGGGGCTGACCCTCCAGCCGCTTTATGCGCGGCGCGACACGGCCGACCTGACGCACCAGGCCGCGCCGCCCGGCTTCCCCCCCTTCGCGCGCGGCGCGCGGCTGTGGGGTCGTTGCGGCGGCGGTTGGGAGATCGCGCAGGAAATCACCGCCGCGACCGCCGAGGAGTGCGACGCGCTCCTGCGCCAGGAGCTGCAGGGCGGACTCTCCGCCGTGGTCCTGCCGCTGGACGATGCCTCCCGGCAGGGGCTGGATCCGGACCGGGCCCGGGTGGGCGAGGTGGGGCGCGGCGGCGTCTCGATCGCGTCGGCCGAGGCTCTGTCGCGCGCGCTGGCCGCCGTCGACCTGGCGCGCACGCCCGTCTACCTGCAGAGCGGCGCCAGCGGCATGCCCTACCTCGGCTTCTATGTCGCGGCGGCGCGGCGGCGGGGCGTCCCGCCCGAGGCGCTGACGGGTGCGATCGCCATGGACCCGCTGGGCGAACTGGCCCGCACGGGCGCCCTGCCGCAGGCGTTGGACTGGGCATATGTCTCGATGACCGAGATGACGCACTGGGCCTGCCGTCACGCCCCGCGGCTCGGCACGATCTGGGCGCACGGCGAGCCGTACCACGATGGCGGCGCCGACGCGGCGCAGGAGCTGGCGTTGACCCTGGCCGCCGCCGTGGAGTACCTGCGGCAGCTCGAGGCCCGCGGCGTGCCGCCGGCCTCGGCCGCGGCGCACGTGCGCTGGAGCCTGGCGCTGGGGCCGCACTTCTTCCTGGAGATCGCCAAGCTGCGCGCTGCGCGTCTGCTTTGGCATCAGGCGCTCGCCGCGTGCGGCATGCCGCCGCAGGCGCGCGCCCTGCGCCTGCACGCGCGCACCGGCCGCGCCAACAAGAGCGCGCTCGATCCGCACGTGAACATGCTGCGCGCCACCACCGAAGCGCTGGCCGGCGTGCTGGGCGGCGCCGACAGCCTCTGCGTGGCGCCGTTCGACGAGCCGCTGCGCGCCGCCGACGAGTTCTCGCGCCGCCTGGCGCGCAACCTGCAGATGATCATCCGCGACGAGGCCCGGATGGGAACGCTGGCCGATCCGGGCGGCGGCGCCTGGTACCTGGAAAGGACGACCGCCGACCTGGCCGCCGCTGCCTGGTCGCGGTTCCAGGAGATCGAAAGGCGGGGCGGTCTGGGCCGGGCCCTCGCCGACGGCTGGCCGCAGGCCGAGGTCGCGCGCGCCGCCTCGGCGCGCGATCGCGACACAGCCACGGGACGGCGCACGCTGATCGGCGTCAATCGCTCCCCCAACCCGGACGAGCGCCCGCTGCCGGCGGCCGAGCCGGACTGGGAGGAGCTGCACGCCAGGCGCGCGCGCCGCCTGCAGGCCCAGCGGACCTCGGCCCCGCCGCTGCAAGAAATGGAGATTCTGGCTCGTCTGGGGGCGCTTGCCGATGCCGACCGTGAGGCGGTCGCCGCCGCTGTGATCGAGGCTGCCGCGCAGGGGGCCACCCTGGGCGAGATCGTGCGCAGCCGCTGCCCCGACGACGGCGCGGCCCCGCGGGTGGAGCCGATCCCGCTGCGGCGTCAGGCCGAGCCGTTCGAACGGCTGCGGGCCAGCGTGACGGCCGCCCGCGACACCGGGGCGCCGGCGCGCGTGTTCCTGGCGACGCTCGGCCCTGTGGCCCGCTACCTGCCCCGCCTTGACTGGACCGCCGCCTTCTTCGAGATGGGCGGCTTCGCCACGGTTCGCACCGCCGGCCATGCCGACGCGGCGGCGGCGGCCGCCGCCGCCCTGGCCGACGGCGCCCGGGCGGTGGCGATCTGCGGGGCGGACGACGCCTACCCTGACCAGGCGCCCGCCGTGGCGCGAGCGATCAAGGCGGCCGCGCCCGCCACGGTGGTCATCCTGGCCGGGCAGCCGGGCGATCCCGCCCTGACGGACGCGCTGCGCGAGGCCGGCGTCGACCTCTTCATCCACGCCCGCGTCGACGCGCCGGCCGTGCTGAGCGAGCTGGCCGTTCGCCTGGAGGTGATCGCGTGAGCCCTCTGCCCGACTTCACCCGGCTGCCGTGGACCCAGGCGGCCCCCGCGGGCGACGCGCAGGCATGGCGCGCGAGAGTCGAGCGCAAGCTGGGGCGCCGGCTCGAGGATCTGCAATGGCGCACGCTCGAGCGGATCGATCTGCCGCCGCTGCTGACTGCCGCCGACCTGGACGGCCTGGAGCACCTGGACACGCTGCCCGGGCTGCCGCCGTTCGTGCGCGGCCCATACGCCACGATGTACAAAGTCAGCCCCTGGACCGTGCGGCAGTACGCCGGCTTCAGCACCGCCGAGGAGTCCAACGCGTTCTACCGGCGCAATCTGGCCGCCGGCCAGAAGGGGCTGTCCGTGGCCTTCGACCTGGCCACGCACCGCGGCTACGACTCGGACCATCCGCGCGTGGTGGGCGATGTCGGCATGGCCGGCGTTGCGGTCGACTCGGTGCGCGACATGCAGATCCTCTTCGACGGCATCCCGCTGGACAGCATGTCGGTGTCGATGACGATGAACGGCGCCGTGCTGCCGGTGATGGCCTTCTACATCGTGGCCGCCGAGGAGCAGGGCTGCCGCCAGGAACTATTGGCCGGCACCATCCAGAACGACATCCTCAAGGAGTACATGGTCCGCAACACCTACATCTACCCGCCGCGGGAGTCGTTGCGGATCATCGGCGACATCATCGCCTACACGGCGCGGCGCATGCCGAAGTTCAACAGCATTTCGATCAGCGGCTACCACATGCAGGAGGCGGGCGCGACCGCCGACCTGGAGCTGGGCTACACCCTGGCCGACGGCCTGGAGTACGTGCGCACCGGCCTGGCCTCCGGGCTGACCATCGACGCCTTCGCGCCCCGCTTGTCGTTCTTCTTCGCCGTCGGCATGAACCACTTCATGGAGATCGCCAAGCTGCGCGCCGCTCGCCTGCTCTGGGCGAAGCTGATGCGCGGCTTCGACCCCGCCAACCCCAAGTCGATGATGCTGCGCACCCACTGCCAGACATCCGGCTGGAGCCTTACCGAGCAGGATCCGTTCAACAACGTGGCGCGCACGTGCCTGGAGGCGATGGCGGCGGCCCTGGGACACACGCAGAGCCTGCACACCAACGCGCTGGACGAGGCGATCGCCCTGCCGACCGACTTCAGCGCCCGCATCGCGCGCAACACGCAGCTCTTCCTGCAGGAGGAGACGGGGATCTGCGACGTCATCGACCCCTGGGGCGGTTCCTACCTGGTGGAGACCTTGACCGACCGTCTGGCGCGCCGCGCCTGGGCGCACATCCAGGAGATCGAGAGGCTGGGCGGGATGGCGCGCGCCCTCGAGAGCGGCCTGCCCAAGCTGCGCATCGAGGAAGCCGCCGCGCGCCGGCAGGCGCGCATCGACTCGGGGGCCGAGGTGATCGTCGGCGTCAACCGCTGGCGCACCGAGCGCGAGCAGGCGCTCGAGATCCTGGAGGTGGACAACCGGCAGGTGCGGGAGCGGCAGGTCGCCCGCCTCGAGCGATTGCGCCGCGAGCGCGATGGCGCGGCGGTGCAGGCGGCGCTGGACGCCTTGACCCGGGCGGCGACCGCGGGCGGCGCCAACCTGCTCGAGCTGGCGGTGGCGGCGGCGCGGGCGCGGGCCACCCTGGGCGAGATCAGCCACGCGCTGGAAAAGGCGTGGGGACGGCACAAAGCCGAGACCCGCACCGTGGCGGGGGTCTACGGCAGCGAGTTCGCCGCCGGCGAGGCGATCGCCCGCGTGCGGTCGCTGGCCGACTCCTTTGCCGCCGCGGAGGGGCGCCGGCCCCGCATCCTGGTCGCCAAGATGGGGCAGGACGGCCACGATCGCGGCGCCAAGGTCATCGCCACCGCCTTCGCCGATCTGGGCTTCGACGTCGACGTGGGGCCGCTGTTCCAGACCCCCGCCGAGACCGCGCGGCAGGCGGCGGAGAACGACGTGCACGTGGTTGGCATCAGCTCGCTGGCGGCCGGACACAAGACGCTGCTGCCCCAGTTGATGGCGGAGCTGAAACAGCTGGGCCGGGACGACATCCTGGTGGTCATCGGGGGCGTCATCCCGGCGCAGGATCACGAATTCCTGCGCGCCGCCGGCGCGGCGGAGATCTTCGGACCGGGCACCGTGATCCCCGACGCCGCGCAGCGCATCCTGCAGCGGCTGGGGGCGGGGCCCGCGCCGCCGCCGGCCGGTTGAGCGGGACCGCAGGGCGCGGGGAGGACGATGATGGCGGGCAAGCGACCGGCGGCGCCGACCACGGCGGAGTACGTCGCGGGCGTGCTCTCGGGCGAGCGCGCTCTGCTGGGCCGCGCCGTCACCCTGATCGAGTCCGACGCGCCCGCGCACCAGCAGCAGGCGCAGGAGGTGCTGGCGGCGCTGCTGCCACACACCGGCGGCGCCATACGCGTCGGCGTGACCGGCGTGCCGGGCGGCGGCAAGAGCAGCCTGATCGAGGCGCTGGGCTGCCGCCTGACAGGCTCGGGCCGGCGCGTGGCGGTGCTGGCGGTCGATCCCAGCAGCAGCCTGTCGCGCGGCAGCATCCTGGGCGACAAGACCCGCATGGAGGCGCTGGCGCGCGACCCGCTGGCCTTCATCCGCCCCAGCCCCAGCGGCGGCGCGCTGGGCGGCGTGGCCCGCAAGACGCGCGAGACGATGCTGCTGTTCGAGGCGGCGGGCTACGAGGTGCTGCTGGTCGAAACCGTCGGCATCGGCCAGAACGAGACGGCCGTGCGCGCGCTCGTGGACTGCTTCCTGCTCGTGCTGATACCGGGCGCCGGCGACGAGCTGCAGGGCATCAAGCGCGGCGTGGTCGAGCTGGCGGACGCCATCCTGATCAACAAGGCCGACGGCGAGGCGCGCGCGGCGGCGCTGCGGGCGCGCGCCGAGTACGAACGCGCCCTGCGTTACCTGCAGCCGGCGACGCCCGGCTGGCGTGCGGAGGTGCTGGCCGTCTCGGCCGCCACCGGGGAGGGCGTGCTCGAGGTGTGGGACCTGGTCCGACGCTTCCGGGCGGCGGGCGAGAGCAGCGGCGCCCTGGCGGCGCGCCGGCGGGAGCAAGCTCGCGATTGGCTGCACGCCCTGCTGGACGAGAGCTTGCGCCGGGGTTTCCGCCAGCACCCCGGCGTGGCCGCGCTGCTGCCGGAGATCGAGCGGCGCGTGCTGGCGGGCGAGCTGCCGGTCACGCAGGCCGCCTGGCGCCTGTTGCGGGTCTTCGCGGGGGAGGCGGACGCATGACCATCCGCATCTACGTCACCGGCGGCACCTTCGACAAGGAATACGACGAGCGCAACGGCTCGCTCTACTTCCGCGACACGCATCTGCCGGAGATGCTGCGCCTGGGCCGCTGCCGCGCCGCGGTAGAGGTGCGCACGCTGATGATGATCGACAGCCTGGAGATGTCCGCCGCCGACCGCGAATTGATCCTCGACCACTGCCGCAAGTGCGAGGCGGAGCGCATCGTCGTCACGCACGGCACCGACACCATGGCGGAAACCGCCCGGGTGCTGGGCGAGGCGGCGCTGGACAAGACCATCGTGCTGACCGGGGCGATGGTGCCGTACACCTTCGGCAGCTCCGACGGGCTGTTCAATCTGGGCAGCGCGCTGGCCTTCGCCCAGGCCCTGCCGCCGGGGGTGTACGTGGCGATGAACGGCCGCTGCTTCCCCTGGGACAACGTGCGCAAGAACCGCGAGACGGGAACCTTCGAGCCGCTGCGCTGACGGGCTCGGGACGCGGCGGCGGCCTGGCGCCGGCAGCGCCCGGCCGGATGCTTGACGCCGCCCGCGGCATATACTATAGTGCCCCCATCCGAATTGCATGCCGGCGACGCCACCGGCGCAACAACTCTGCCAAGACAGAACATCCAAGACCGGGCGCGCACCATCCACCCAAGGCACGAAGGAGCAGCGCATGCGTCCGCGCCGGATTCTCGTCCTCGCCCTGGCATCGGCCGCGGTCCTGGTGTCCGCCGTCGAGGCCGCCGCCCAGCCGCGCTCCAACCTCTTCTTCCTGCACCATTCCACCGGGCGCAACCTGATCCAGGAAGGCGGCGTGCGAGCCGTGGTGGCGGCGCACAACGCCCAGAAGCAGACCGCCTTCGCGTTCTGGGATCACGACTACAACTTCATCGGCCTGTCCGATCCCGAGGGGACCCTGCTGCGCTACAGCTACGGCATCCCCAATGACAACACCGATCCGGATGGCCTGCATCAACTGTGGACCACGGACAATCCGGCGCGCACGGCGATCCTGGCCAACCACGAAGTCATCGCCTTCAAGTCGTGCTATCCCGCGTCGGACATCCAGTCCGACGCCATGCTCGCCCAGTACAAGCAGTGGTATCTGGAGATGAGGGACGTGTTCGACCAGCACCCGCACAAGCTCTTCGTCGTGCTGTCGCCGCCTCCTTTGCACCGGCTGGCCACGGACGCCGCGACCGCCGACCGCGCACGCGCCTTCGCCCGCTGGCTCGGCAGCGAGGAGTTCCTGGCGGGGCGGCCCAATCTGCGCTGCTTCGACTTCTTCGACCATCTCGCCAGCCCGGACGACGGCTCCCCCACGCGCAACATGCTGCGCTTCGAGTACGAGCGCAGCCACACCTACTACGACTCCCACCCCAACACGCTGGCCAACGAGGCGATCGGGCCTCTGTTCGCCGCCGCCCTGCTGCAGGCCGGGAGCATCTCGGCGACCGCGGCTCCGGAGACCCCGCCTTCCCCGGCGCGTCTGGAGCCGAACTACCCCAATCCGTTCAATCCGCTGACCACGATCCCGTTCACGCTGGCGCGGCCTGGCGCCGCCGTCCTGAGCGTGCACGACGCCGCCGGCCGCCTGGTCAGAATTCTGGCCGCGGGCGGCTATCCGGCGGGCCGCCACCTGGCGATCTGGGACGGCCGCGACGGTCGGGGCGCGGCGGTCGGCAGCGGGCTGTACTACTGCAGGCTCGCCAGCGGTGGGGCGACGGCGGCTTCCAAACTGATTCTGGTCAGGTAACTTACAGGATGAGTTGCGGCAGGATTGTTTTTAGCGTATCATAATTATCGTGAATGTAGCAGGCGCCGAGGGCGCCGGCGCCTCCGGGCGCAGAAATCAGCCTTGTGTGTTCCTCATAATAAGCGGACATTGCAAGGCTGATTTATGCTATCATCAAGCAGCGCTCGGGATGCCGGCACCGCCGGATCCCCCGGGCAAGAGACAACAGGCGGCGGGGCGGGGTGGCCCCCGCTCGACGGCCGCCAACGCGTGGACTGCAAGGAGCACATCATGAGGCTTGCGACAACGACTCTCATGTTGGCGGCGGCGGTCGCCATGGGCGGCGCCGCGAGCGCCCAGGTCAACTGCCAGATGTTCTACAACGACAACGTCTTCGGATTGGTTTTGTCGGACTCCCTGTTCGTGGCCGAAGGCCGCATCGGCGACCGCGGCGGGCCGGCGACGTTCGAGATCGACCTGGGGCCCGACACCTCCAACCCCGCGGTCACGGCCCAGTACGACTGGCCCAATGGCGCCTATGTCCCGTTCGCTCTGACCTACGACATGGCGACCGGGCTGGCCACGTTCACGGTCGATGGCGTGGTGCTGGACTACACGACGGAGTTCACCAACTTCGACGCCATCTTCATCCGCACCCGCGCTGCGATCGAGGGGTCGCACATCATCATCCGCGACCTCGCGATCAACGGCGCGCCCATCGGCTGCACGGTGCGGGCCGGCGGCCTGTACGGCGGGCTGCAGATCCTGCAGCTCTACGGCGCGGGAGTGCGGGGCAGCTTCGAGCTGACCGGCAGCGTCAAGATGCTCTGGGAAGGCGCGACGCCGCAGAACAGCCAGCTGGCCTTCCAGATCAAGGTGGCCAACATGTTCGTGGTGTCGGCCGAGGATCAGAGCTGGGGCCAGGTCAAGAGCCTGTACAGGTAGCCCGCGCCGCGGCGGGGCGAGGCCTCGCCGGGAGATCAGCGCCGAGGGGGCCGCTCCGCAGGGGGCGGCCCTGTCGTTCTTGAGGCTGGGCGGCGGATGCTGGACATCTCCTGCGCGCGCTGCTAGGCTCTCGGCGGAGGGGCGTAGCCGGCAAGCCGGCGCCGGCCGGCGCGCTGCGCCCGGGGGGAAGTCATGGCTGCCGCCCCGGCGGAAGGCGGCGCGCCCGCGCCGCGCGTGAGCGTCATCATCCCGACCTGGAACGGGTCGCGGTTCCTGCCGCAGACCGTGGTCTCGGTCCTGGCGCAGTCCCTCGCCGATTTCGAACTGATCATCGTCGACGACGGCTCCGACGAGGATGTCGCCGCGCTGTTGCCCCCCCTGGAGGACCGGCGGCTGCGCCTGGTCCGGCAAGCGCGCGCCGGACCGGCCCGGGCGCGCAACCACGGCCTGCGGCTGGCGCGGGGCGAGTACATCGCCTGGCTCGACCACGACGACCTCTACCTGCCCGAGAAGCTCAGCCGCCAGGTCGCGCTGCTGGACGCCGCGCCGGACGCCGCCATGGCCTACAGCTACCACAGGGTGATCGACGCCGCGGGCGCGCCCATCCCTCACCAGCCGCCGGCGCAGTTCCCCAGCGGCCGGGTGTTCGCGGATTTCCTGCGCCGCAACCGCATCACGACCTTCGGCGAAACCCTGATCCGGCGCGCAGCGCTGGACGACGTGGGGCCGCTGGAGGAGGATCCTCGCGCGACCGGATGCGACGACTACGACATGTGGCTCAGGATCGCCGATCGCCACCCGGTCCTCTATTCACCGCCGCGCGATCTGCTCTACCGCGTGCACGAGGGGAACCTGGCGCGCCAGCACCTGTCGCACCTGCAAGCGCATCTTTTTGTCTTCCGCAAGGCGCTGGCCAACTGCCGCAGCGTGGGCGACATCCCCTCCACAGAGCTGCGCGCGCTCGTGCGCGATCACCTGCACCACCAGTACAGCCGCCACGCCTACCGCCTCTACGACTGGGAAGGGAATGCGCGCGCCGCCCGACGTCTGGCCTGGCGCTGCGTCCTGCTGCGACCTCTGCACGGCGGGACGCTGGCTCTCCTGGGACACTGCCTGCTGCCCCCCGCCGCCCGCGCCGCGGGCGCCGCCGTACGCCGACGGCTGCGCCGGCGCGCCACCGCCTCCTTCACTCCTGCCCGCGCGCCTTCTCGATCTTCGCCCAGGAGTCGCGCAGCGAGACGGCGCGGTTGAAGACCAGGCGATCAGGCCGATGGTCGACGGCGTCGGGGCAGAAGTAGCCGTGACGCATGAACTGGAAGATGTCTCCGGGGGCGGCGGCGGCCAGGGTCGGCTCGACGCGGCAGTCGGTCAGGGTCACGAGCGAGGCCGGATTGAGGTGGTCGAAGATGTCCCCCCCGGCCGCGGCAGGGTCGGCAGCCGCGAAGAGATGGTCGTAGAGCCGCACCTGCGCCGGCACCGCGTGGGCGGCCGAGACCCAGTGCAGCGTGCCCGGCACCTTGCGGCCGTCGGCGGTGCCGCCGCCTCGCGAGGCGGGATCGTGCACGGCGTGCAGCGCCGTCACCTCGCCCGTGGCCGGATCCCTGTCGGCGTGCGTGACCGTGACGTAGTAGGCGTGCTTGAGGCGCACCTCGCGACCCGGCGCCAGGCGGTGCCACTTGCGCGGCGGATCCTCGCGCCAGTCGTCGCGTTCGACCAGCAGCTCGCGCGCGAACGGCACCTCGCGCGTGCCCATCGCCGGATCCTCCGGGTTGTTCAGGCAGGTGACGGTCTCGACCCGGTCGGCGGGGTAGTCGTCCATCACCAGGCGCAGAGGGCGCAGCACCGCCATCACGCGCGGGGCGCGGCGGTTGAGGTCCTCCCGCAGGCAGAACTCGAGCAGGTCGACGTCGACCATGCTGTCGCGCTTGGCCACGCCGATGCGGTCGCAGAAGGCGCGGATCGCCTCCGGCGTGTAGCCGCGCCGGCGCAGGCCGCAGAGGGTCGGCAGGCGGGGATCGTCCCAGCCGCTGACGTGCCCGCGCTCGACCAGCTCGAGCAGCCGCCGCTTGCTCATGATGGTGTGCGCCAGGTTCAGGCGCGCGAACTCGATCTGCTGCGGATGGCACGGCACCGGCAGCTGGTCGAGAAACCAGTCGTAGAGCTCGCGGTTGACCTCGAACTCCAGCGTGCAGATCGAGTGCGTGATCCCCTCCAACGCGTCCGACAGGCAGTGCGCGAAGTCGTACATGGGGTAGATCGGCCAGGCGTCGCCGGTGCGGTGGTGCGGCACGCGCCGGATGCGGTAGATCAGCGGGTCGCGCATCTTCATGTTGGCCGCCGCCATGTCGATCTTCGCGCGCAGCACCCGCGCGCCGTCCGGGAACTCGCCCGCCCGCATGCGCGCCAGCAGGTCCAGGTTCTCGGCCACGGAGCGGTCGCGGTAGGGGCTGGGACGGCCCGGCTCGGTCACGGTGCCGCGGTAGGCGCGGATCTGGTCCTCGCTCAGGTCGCAGACGTAGGCCTTGCCGCCCCTGACCAGCTGCACGGCATAGTCGTAGAACTGCTCGAAATAATCGGAGGCGTGGTAGAGGCGGTCGTCCCAGTCGAAGCCGAGCCAGCGCACGTCGCGCTGGATCGCCGCCACGTACTCCGGATCCTCCTTGGTCGGGTTGGTGTCGTCGAAACGCAGGTTGCACAGGCCGCCGTAGCGGGCGGCCAGCCCGAAGTTCAGGCAGATCGACTTGGCGTGCCCGATGTGCAGGTAGCCGTTCGGCTCGGGCGGGAAGCGCGTGTGAACGCTCCGGTGCTTGCCCGCGCGCAGATCCTGCTCGACGATCTGCCGGATGAAATCGAGCGGCGCCTCGCCGCCGCCCGCCGCGTCTTCGAATTCCGCGTCGCTCACGATCTCTCCAAACTCTTGCGAATGAATAAGATAAAATAGCGGCCCCGCCGGCCGCCCCCTGCCGCTGAGGCGTCAAGCTAAGCCGAGAGGGCCGGGTTGTCTACCGCCGCCTCACATCTCCGCCAGCAGCCGGCGCGCGATCACCAGGCGCTGGATCTCGCTGGTGCCTTCGTAGATGCGGGTCACGCGCACGTCGCGGTAGTAGCGCTCGACGGGGTACTCCTTGATGTAGCCGTAGCCGCCGTGGATCTGCAAGGCGGCGTCGGCGGCGCGGCCCGCCGCCTCGGTGGCGAACAGCTTGGCCATGGCCGCCTCCTTGCCGAAGGGGCGGCCGCCGTCCTTCAGCCAGGCGGCGCGCAGGCCTAGCAGGCGGCCGGCGTCCAGCTCGGTCGCCATGTCGGCCAGCATGTGCTGGATGACCGGCTGCGCGGCGAGCGGCTGGCCGAACTGCTGGCGCGCCCTGGCGTAGGCGACCGCCTCCTCCAGGCAGGCGCGCCCGATGCCGAGAGCCTGGAAGGCGACGCCGATGCGGCCGCCGTCCAGGGCCGTCATGGCGATCTTGAAGCCGTCCCCCTCGCGGCCCAGAAGGTTGCCGAGCGGCACGCGGGCGTCGGCCAGGTCGACCGCGACGGTGTCCGACGCGCGCAGGCCCATCTTGTCCTCGTGCTTGCCCAGCGACAGCCCTGGAGTGCCGCGCTCGACCAGGAAGGCGTGGATGTCGCGGTGCCCCTGCGTGCCGGGGGTGCGGGCCAGCACCACGAAGAAGGACGCGCGCGCGCCGTTGGTGACGTAGACCTTGCCGCCGTTGAGGACCCAGGCGTCGCCCTCGCGCCGGGCGGTGGTCGTCAGGGCGGCCGCGTCGCTGCCCGCGTCGGGTTCGGTGATGCAGAAGGCGGCGATCTCGCCGGCCGCCATGCGCGGCAGCACCGCGCGCTTGAGCTCCTCGCCGCCGAACATCGCCAGCGGGTAGAAGCCCACGCTGTTGTGCACGGTGACCATGATCGCCACGCCGGCGCTGGCCCGCGCCAGCTCCTCGACGATCAGGGCGTAGGTGACGGTGTCGACGCCCAGTCCGCCGTAAGCCTCCGGGAAGCTGAGCGCGAAGAAGCCGCTGTCGCGCAGCTTGGCCACCAGCGCGTCGGGGATATGTCCCTGCTGGTCCATCTCGGCGGCCAGCGGCGCGATCTCGCGGCGGGCGAAATCGCGCGCCATGTCGCGCAGCAGCAGCTGGTCCTCGCTGGGCTCGAACTCCACGCCCCGCCCCCGCTAGCGCAGCCGCGCGGCCGCGATGACCATGCGCTGCGCCTCGCTCGTGCCCTCGTAGATCTCGGTGATCTTGGCGTCGCGGAAATGGCGTTCGACCGGGTACTCCTTGCTGTAGCCGTTGCCGCCGAAGATCTGCACCGCCTCGTTGGTGATGTGGTTGGCGGCCTCGCTGGCGGCCAGCTTCGCCATCGCCGACTCCTCTGTGTGCCGCACGTCCTGGTCCTTCAACCAGGCGGCGCGGTAGGTCAGCAGCCGCGCCGCCTCCAGACGGCTCCACATGTCGGCGATCTTCCACTGGATGGCCTGGAAGCTGGCGATCGGCCGGCCGAACTGCTCGCGCTGCTTGGCGTAGGCCGCCGCGGCCTCGTAGGCCGCCTGGGCGATGCCGAGCGCCTGCGCGGCGATGCCGATGCGCCCGCCGTCGAGCGTCGACATGGCGATCTTGAAGCCCTGGCCCGGCTCGCCCAGCAGCTGGTCGCCCGGCACCCGCACGCCGTCGAAGGCCAGCTGCGCGGTGTCGGAGGCGCGGATGCCCAGCTTCTTCTCCTTGGCGATGACGGCGAAGCCGGGGCTGGCGGTCTCGACGATGAAGGCGCAGATCCCCTTGTGCTTCTGCGCGGGATCGGCCTGCGCGAAGACGATCAGCACGTCGGCGTGGGCGCCGTTGGTGATGAAATTCTTCACGCCGTCCAGCACCCAGACGTCGCCGTCGCGCCGGGCGCGCGTTTGCTGGTTGGCGGCGTCGGTGCCGGCGTTCGGCTCGCTCAGGCAGTAGGCGCCCAGCAGCTCGCCGCGCGCCAGCGGCTTGAGGAAGCGCTGCTTCTGCGCCGGACTGCCGTAGGTCTCCAGCGGCCAGCAGACCAGGCTGTTGTTGACCGACATGATCACGCCGGTGCTGGCGCAGGCCTGGGAGATCTTCTCCATCGCCAGCGTGTAGCAGAGGCTGTCAAGGCCGGCGCCGCCGTACTCGGGGGCCACGTTCATCCCCATGAAACCCAGCTCGCCGAGGCGGCGCACCAGCTCGTGGGGGAAGCGTTCTTCGCGGTCGAGGGCGGCGGCGACCGGCGCCACCTCCTTGGCGGCGAAGTCGGCGGCCAGGTCGCGGATCTGGCGCTGCATCTCGGTGAGGGCGAAGTCCACGTTCGGCTCCTTAGGCGTAATCGTAGAATCCCTTGCCGCTCTTGCGGCCCAGATGGCCGGCGTCGACCAGGCGCCGCAGCAGCGGGCAGGGGCGGTACTTGCTGTCGCCGTAGCCCTGGTGCAGCACCTCCATGATGTCCAGGCAGATGTCCAGGCCGATGAAGTCGGCCAGCGTCAGCGGCCCCATGGGATGGGCCATGCCCAGCTTCATCACCGTGTCGATGGCCTCGCGGTCGGCCACGCCCTCCATCAGGCAGTAGGCCGCCTCGTTGATCATCGGCATCAGCACCCGGTTGGAGATGAACCCGGGATAGTCCTGCACCGCCACCGGCGTCTTGCCGAGGTCGCGCGCCGTCTGCATGACCTTCTCCAGCGTGGCCGGCGCCGTGGCCTGCCCGCAGATCACCTCGACCAGCTTCATCACCGGCACGGGGTTCATGAAGTGCATGCCGATGACCTGGCCCGGCCGCTTGGTCACCGCCGCGATCTTGGTGATCGAGATCGAGGACGTGTTGCTGGCCAGGATCGCCGCGGGCGGGCAGACCTGATCGAGCCGCTGGAAGACCTCGCGCTTGACGGCGAACGACTCGAAGACCGCCTCGACGGCCAGGTCCGCGCCCGCCGCGGCCGCCAGGTCGCCGGCGGTCTTGATCCGCGCCAGCGCCGCCTCCATGTCGGCCGCCGTCAGCATCTCCTTCTTGACCTGCCGCTCGAAATTGCCGCGGATGGTCTTGAGCGTCCGCTCCAGGTACTCGGGCTTGACATCGATCAACGTGACCCCGTGACCGTGCTGGGCGAAGACATGGGCGATGCCGTTGCCCATCGTGCCGCCGCCGATGACCGCTACCTGCATGGTGCCGTCCTTTCCGCGCCTGATGCCCGCGCCGGGCCGCTCAGGGCCGGCTGATCGCCACGGCCACGGCGTCGCCGCCGCCCAGGCAGAGAGCCGCCAGGCCGTGCTTGACGTTCCTGTCCTCCATGGCGTGCAGCAGGGTGACCAGGATCCGGGCACCCGAGGCGCCGATCGGATGGCCCAGCGCCACCGCCCCGCCGTGCACGTTGACCCGTTGCGGGTCCAGACCGAGCTGGTCGCTGACGGCCAGCGCCTGGGCGGCGAAGGCCTCGTTGAGCTCGACCAGCCCGTAATCGCCGAGCGCGCGGCCCGTCTTGCGCAGCAGGTTGCGCACGGCGTCCACCGGCGCCATCATCACCCACTGCGGCTCGACCGGGCCGGTGGCGCACGCCTCGATGACCGCGCGCACCGGCAGCTTCTGGGCGGCCGCGAACTCCTCGGCGCAGACCAGCAGGGCGGCCGCGCCGTCGTTGATCGTCGAGGCGTTGCCAGGCGTGACCGTCCCGCCGTCGCGCTTGAAGGCCGGACGCAGCTTCGCCAGGGCGGCGGGCGTGGTGTCGGCGCGCGGCCCCTCGTCGGCGGCGACCAGCACGGGGTCGCCCTTCTTCTGCGGCACCGGCACCGGCACGATCTCGCGCGCGAACTTGCCGGCGGCCTGCGCCGCCGCCGCCCGGCGGTGCGACTCGGCCGCGTAGGCGTCCTGGCGCTCGCGCGCCACGCCGTATTTCTCCACCACCAGCTCCGCCGTCATGCCCATGTGGTAGTCGTGGTAGACGTCCCACAGGCCGTCGTGCACCAGCAGGTCGGTGACCTGGCCGTGCCCCAACCGCAGACCGTCGCGGGCGGCCAGCAGCGCGTAGGGGATGCGGCTCATGTTCTCCATGCCGCCGGCGACGACGCAGCCCGCGTCGCCCGCCTTGACGGCCTGCGCCGCCAGCTGCACGGACTTCAGGCCCGACCCGCACACCTTGTTGACGGTGAAGGCGCTGATCGCGGCCGGCAGGCCGGCGAAGATGGCTGCCTGGCGGGCCGGGTTCTGTCCCACGCCGGCCTGGACCACGTTGCCCATGATCACTTCGTCGACGCGCGCCGGGTCCAGCCCGGTGCGCTTGAACAGCTCGGCCACGACCACCGCGCCCAGCCGCGGCGCGGGCAGCGAGGCCAGCCCGCCCTGGAAGCGGCCGATGGGGGTGCGGACGGCCTCGACGATGACGGCGCGATGGCTCACGGTCTCTCTCCTCTCCGGCGGGCGGCCGCGGCGGCCGCCGCCCGGTTGATCGCCGGCCGAGGCTCAGTCGCCCAGCAGGGCGCGCGCGATGACCAGCCGCTGGATCTCGCTGGTGCCTTCGCCGATGGTGCAGATCTTGGCGTCGCGGTACATCCGCTCGACCGGGTAGTCGCGGGTGAAACCGTAGCCGCCCAGGATCTGGATCGCCTTGTCGGTCACGAACATGGCCGTCTCGCTGGCGTACAGCTTGGCCATCGCCGACTGCGTGGCGAAGGGGCGGCCCGCGTCCTTCAGACGGCTCGCCTCGTAGACCAGCAGCCGCGCGGCTTCCAGGCGGGTCGCCATGTCGGCCAGCATGAACTGGATCGCCTGGTTGGCGGCGATCGGCTTGCCGAACTGCACGCGGGTCCGGGCGTAATCGCGCGCCGTCTCGAAAGCGCCCTGCCCCAGGCCGAGGGCCATGGCGGCGATGCTGATGCGCCCCCCGTCGAGCGTCTGGAGAAAGTACTTGAAGCCCTGGCCCAGTTCGCCCAGCAGGCTGTCCTCAGGCACGCGCACATCGACCAGCGTCAGCGGCGCGGTGTCCGAGGCGCGCACCCCCAGCTTGTCCTCCTTCTTCTCCGCGGTGAAGCCGGGGGTGTCCGTCGGCACGATGAAGGCGCTGATGCCATGGCTCGGCCCGGCCGCCGGGTCGGTCACGGCGGTGATGATGACGGCGCCAGCGTAGTGGGAATTGGTGATCCACATCTTGCTGCCGTTGATCACCCAGCTGCCGCCGTCGCGCACCGCCGTGGTGCGCGTGCCGCCGGCGTCGCTGCCGGCTCCCGCTTCGGTCAGCCCGAAGGCCAACAGGTGCTCGCCGCGCGCCGCGGCCGGCAACCAGCGCGCCCGCTGCGCCGGCGTGCCGAACGCCACCAGCGGCCAGCAGCCCAGGCTGTTGTGGGCGGCCACGATCAGGGCGTGGCTGCCGTCCACGCGCGCCAGCTCCTCGACCACCAGCGTGTACGACATGGTGTCGGCGCCGACCCCGCCGTCCTGTTCGGGCACGCAGAGGCCGAGCAGGCCCAGCTCGCCCATCTCGCGCACGGTGGCGGCGGGAAACTCGGCGCTCTCGTCCAGGGCCGCCGCGATCGGGCGGACTTTCTCCTGGGCGAAGCTGCGCGCGAGGTCCCGGATCATCTTCTGGTTCTCGGTCAGGTCCATGCTTCCTCCTGGGCTCCCGGCGGCGGCGGGGGCGGGCGCGGGCGCGGCGGTCGCGCAGTCACGCGCGCTGGCGGCGCGAGCCGCCCGCGAGCGCGCGATGCGATGCATGGGACCGCCGCCGCGGACAGCGGCGGCGGGCGCGGAACGCGCGGGCCGGGATGTAGATTAGCGAAGATGGGGGCTGGTGCCTAGTGCTTTCCTGCGCGGTTCCCTGCGGCGAATCGGCTTAACCCAAGCGAACTAATCGTCTATGGAGACGATGCGGCCGCCCTTCCCGAGGGAGGACGGCCGCGACCCCGCCGGGCGCGACGTCAGTCGAAAAGCGACTTGACGCCTCCCCAGGTGACCGCCTCGCCCGGCACGAGCGGCTGGCAGTTGTTGGGCAGACCGGGCGACGGCATGCACCCGGTGCCGGCCGGCAGCAGCGTGCCGGTGTAGGGATTGAGGCCGTCGAAGAGCCCCCAGGTCAGATCGGCCAGGCGGCCCGACGCACGGTCGTCGACGGCCTCGTGCGGCAGGTAGATGTAGGCGTCGGCCAGCTGCGAGCCCGGCTGCAGCGGATCGCCCAGCAGCAGCTCGACGGTGTCGCCGGCGTTGTTCAGGCTCAGCCCCGTGATCGTCAGGCCGACGGAGGCCTGCCACGCCTCGGCGTCGCTGCCGTAGAAGACCGCCACCTGGCCCGGCGCCAGCATGCCGCTGAGGCGCAGGTGCGGCTCCGCCCCCAGCGCGTCGCGCAGGTAGTAGTCGGCCAGGTCGACGATCTGCGGCCCGGTGTTGAGCACCTCGATCCACTCGTCGCCTCGCGCGGTGACCTGCCCGTCGCCGTTCCAATCGCTGGCCGGATCGGCCAGGATCTCGGACAGCAGCACCGACGCCAAGGCGGGCGCGGCGGCCGACAGCGCGACGCCCACCAGGATGGCAGGCAGTGATCGTCTCGTGAGCGATGGCATGGCCGGACTCCTTACTGGGAGGCGTCATTGGCGCGCCGGCGACCGTCGCCGGGCGCGGCGCGGGAGCGGCGGCGGCAGGTGCCAGAGCCGGGCCACTCTACGAGCGCGCCAGTTGCCCCGGCCGGCCGGCGCGCCGGCGTGCCCTTCCGCGCCGAGTCGCGGCCGCCGCCGGCCCTGGCCGGACAGGCGCCCGGCGTGGTAATCTGGGATCCGGGCGAACGACCAACGCCCGCGCGCGCGTTAGTCGCTTTTTGACGGGAGGTTACAAGTGACTTCTCAGGAAGCATCTCAGGTCGAGGCGCCGCTGCGCATCGGCATCATCGGGCCCGGAGCGCACGGCGCCCGCTACCTGCGGCACCTGCGTTTCGATGTGCCGGGAATGGCGCCGGCCGCCCTCTGCCGCCGCGATCACGACGCGGGCGAGCGCCAGGCTCGGGAGGCGGGCTGCGACTACCACCGGCGGCCGCAGGACCTGATCGCGTCGCCCGCCGTTGACGGCGTGGTCGTCTGCACCCCTCCGAGCAGCCACCACCACCTGTGCCGGCAGGTGCTGGCGGCCGGCAAGGCGCTGTTGGTCGAGAAGCCGCTGACCGGCACGCTGGCCGAGGCGCGGGAGCTGCGCCGCCTGGACGCGGCGTCCGCGCTGCCGCTGATGCTGGCGCAGGCGCTGCGCTGGAACCCGGTGATCCGACGCGCGCGCCAGCTGTGGCCGCGGCTGGGCAGGGTGCGCCTGGTGCGCTGCGCCCAGCGTTTGGCGCCGACCACGCTGGCGTGGCAGCGGGATCCGGCGGTGTCGGTCGGCGGATCGGTCCTGCTGACCGGCGTGCACATCATCGATCTGGTGCGGCACCTGACCGCGCGCGAGTTCACGGCGATTGACTCGCGCCAGCGCAACTGGCTCAATCCCGTGCTGGAGGATTTCTTCCTGGCGCGCGGCGAGCTGGACGACGGCGCCGTGGTCAGCCTGGAGGTCAGCAAGTACACACGCAGCCGCGCGGGCCTGCTCGAGGCGGTGGGCGAAGAGGGGCAGCTCTGGGCCGACTACCTTTTCGGCGGCGTCCGTCTGGTGAGCGACCGGCGGATCGAGGAATTCGCGGCCGATGCCTCCGCGCCGACCCTGCCGGGCCTGCTCGCCGACTGGCGGGACTGGCTGCGGGCGCGCCGGCAGGCGCCCGCCGGCGCGGCGCCACCGCCGCCGGTCACGGCCGAGGACGGCGCGCGCACGCTCGCCGTGGTCGAGGCGTGCTACCGCTCGCAGCGCGAGGCGCGCGAGGTGGCGGTCTGCGACCTGGACGGCTAGCCGCCGCCGCCCGGCGAGGCCAGTTCCTCCTCCACCAGGCGGCGCGCGAGCGCCGGATCGGCCCGCCCGGCGGTCAGGCGGATCACCTCGCCGACGAAGAAATCGACCAGCGCCCGCCGGCCGGCGCGGCAGGCGGCCGCCTCCCCGGGGTGCGCGGCCAGCGCCGCCGCGAGCGCGGCGCCCAGGACCGTTGGATCGCTCTGGCGCGCGAGGCCCAGGCGCGCGACCGCCGCCGCCGCGGTCTCGCCGGTGGCGACCATGCCGGCGAAAACCTCCTTGGCGGCGCGGCCGCTCACGGCGCCGCGCCGCTGCATCCCGATCAGAGCCGCCAGCTCGGCCGCCGTCACGGGCAGCGCCGATAGCCGGCCGCCACGCGCGTTCAGCTCCCGCCGCACCTCGCCGCTGATCCAGCGCGCGGCCGCTTTCCCATCGCCCGCCAGGAAGGCGGTCTCCTCGAAGAAGTCGGCCAGCTCGCGCTCCTCGGCCAGCAGAGCGGCGGCGGCGGCGGTCAGGCCGTGCTCGCGCGCCAGACGCTCCTCGCGCGCGGCCGGCAACTCGGGCAGCCCGCACGCCGCGGCGGCGATCTCCGCCGGCTCCAGGCGCAGCGGCGGCAGATCGGGCTCCGGGAAATAGCGGTAGTCGTCCGCCGCCTCCTTGGCGCGGAGGAAATGGGTGCGGCCGGCGTCCGCGTCCCAGCCGCGCGTCTGCGGCGCGGCCGGCCGGCCGGCGTCGCGGGCGATCTGCAGCCGCCGCGCCTCGTGCTCCAGCGCCCTGCGCACGGCGGCGAAGGAGTTGAGGTTCTTGATCTCGACTCTCGCTCCGGGCGGCGCGCCCGGCCGCGCCGGCAGCGAGATGTTGGCGTCGCAGCGCAGGCTCCCCTCCTCCAGGTTGCCGTCGCACACGTCCAGGTACCGCAGCAGCTGCCGCAGCCGTTTCAGGCAGAGCTGCGCCTCCTCTGCCGTGCGCAGCTGGGGGGCGGTCACGATTTCCAGCAGGGCAGTCCCGGCGCGGTTGTGATCGATCAGCACCCGGTCGAGCCGGTGCAGCAGCTTGCCGGCGTCCTCCTCCAGATGCAGGCGCACGATGTCCACGCGGCGCCGCGCGCCGCGCGCGTTGAATTCGAGCGCGCCGCCCACGGCCAGCGGCCGCGCGTACTGCGTGATCTGGTAGCCCTTGGGAAGATCGGGGTAGAAGTAGCTTTTGCGCGCGAACTCCGAGCGCCGCGCGACGCTGGCCCCCAGCGCCACGGCCGCCCGCAGCGCCAGCGCCGCCGCCGCGCCGTCGAGCACCGGCAGCGCGCCCGGCAAGCCCAGGCAGACCGGGCAGACCAGGCTGTTGGGCGGCGCGTCCGGCGCGGCGCGGCAGGCGCAGAACAGCTTGCGGCCGGTCCGCAGCTGCGCGTGCACCTCCAGGCCGATCACCGCCTCCGCCACGCCGCCTCCTTCAGGGCGCGGAAACCCCGCGCCTGCTCAACCGCTCCGCCAAGGGTCAGCAGCGTCTCCTCGGCCAGCGGCGGGCCGATCAGCTGGATCGACAGGGGCAGGCCGTCGCCATCCAGCCCGGTGGGCACGGTCAGGGCCGGCAGCCCGGCCAGGTTGGCCGGCACGGTGAAGACGTCGGCCAGGTACATGCGCAGGGGATCGTCCGCTCTTTCGCCCAGCGGGAAGGCTGCCGTAGGCGCCGTGGGCGTCGCCACGGCGTCGCAGGCGGCGAAGGCGGCGGCGAACTCGGCCGCCAGGAGGCTGCGCGCCCGGCGCGCGCGCTCGTAGTAGGCGTCGCGGTACCCCTCGGCGAGCACGAAGGCGCCCAGCAGCACGCGCAGCTTCACCTCGACGCCGAGGCCGGCGGTCCGCGTGGCCGCGACGGCGGCGGCGTAGTCGGGGGCGGCGCGGCGGCGGCCGAAACGCACGCCGTCGTACCGCGCCAGGTTGGCCGCCGCCTCGGCGTCGGCGATCACGCGATAGATGGCCACGGCGTGCGGCAGCGTGGGCAGGTCTATCTCCACCAGCGCGACCCCTTGCGCGCGCAGGTCGTCGAGCGTGCTCAGGAAATCGGCGTGGGCGTCCGGGGCGAGCGCCTCGCCGCCGGCCGCCGCCGCCTGCCCGGCCGCGCCGAGCAGGCGCCGCGGCACCCCGACGCGCAACCCGCGCGCGGGGCGCTGCGCGGCCGAGGCGGGATCGCCGACCGCTTCCCGGCGCGAG
>CAYWTR010000011.1:57622-111579 GCA_964461255.1 uncultured Fibrobacteraceae bacterium
TGGGGCAATTCTGTCGGTGTGCCGATTGAGAAATAGGTATGATCCCTGAAAAACTGGCCGCAATCGTTGACGACTTTTCCAGCATCACCGACCGGGGCGAGCGGGCGGAGTATTTGATCGAAATCGCCGACCGCTTCCCGGCGCGAGGTGGCGTCGCCGGGATCGTGGCCGGCGATGGCGGCGTAGACCAGCGCGCAGTCGGCGACGTCCTTGGCCAGCGGGCCGATCTGGTCCAGCGACGAGGCCAGCGCCACCAGCCCGCGCCGCGAGACGCGGCCATAGGTCGGTTTCAGACCCACCACCCCGCAGCAGTGGGCGGGCTGGCGCACGCTGCCGCCGGTGTCGCTGCCCAGGGCGAAGAAGGCCAGATCGGCCGCCACCGCGGCCGCTGCCCCGCCGCTGGAGCCGCCCGGCACGCGGTCGGTCCGCCAGGGATTGCGAGCCGGGCCGCCCGCCGCGTTCTCCGTGGACGACCCCATGGCGAACTCGTCCATGGTGGTCTTGCCCAGCACGAAACAGCCGCCCGCGCGCAGGCGGGCGACGGCCTCGGCATCGTGCGCCGGCCGCCAATCGTCCAGCAGGCGCGAGCCGCAATCGGTGGGCTGCCCCCGCGACCAGATGTTCGCCTTGAGCGCGTACCCCAGCCCCCACAGCGGGCACCGCGCCGGCGGCGGGCCCGCGGGCGGCTCCTCGCCGTCCCGCGCCAGCCAGGTGTAGGCGTTGAGCGCCGGGTTGTCGCGGGCGATGGCCGCGCGCAGATCGGCGGCGAGGTCCGCCGGCGACGCGCCGCCGGCGCGCAGCAGCCGCGCCGCCTCCCGCGCGGTCAGGCGGTGCAGATCACCCATCGCCCTGCTCCCGCGCGGCAGGCCGGCCGCCGCCCTCCGGATCGTCCTGCGGCCGCAGCGCGGGGGCGACGAAATGATCGCCGTCGCGCTCGGGCGCGTCGGCGAGCACGCGGGCGGCGAAATCTGCGTCGCCCGCCGACGGCGGGGCGGCGCTCCCCAGCGCCGAACCCTCGCCGCCGGCCCCCGACCAGGGCGCCGCGTCCTCGAGCGGCAGGGAATCCAGCTGCGCGCAGAAGGCCAGCACGCGCCGCAGCCTGTCCGCCAGCAGGGCGCGCTCGGCGCCCTCAAGACGCAGGCCGGCCAGCTTCTCGAGACGGTCCAGCAGGGAATCGTCGACGTGCATGTGGACCCTTTCCGGCGTCGCGCCCCAAGGGACGATTCTGCCGCGCGCCGCCGCGCGCCGCCAGCGGGAACTGGCGCGGCGCGGGACTGGCTTGGTGGCCGCAGGGGGTACGCGCTACAATGGAGGGGAGCGGCGCCAGTGCCGCCGCGGAGCACATCTCCAAAACCCACGGCAGGTTGCGGCCACGGTCATGGAATCCCCCAACCCAGAGCAGCGCAGGCGGCCGGCCGCGCAGGCGGCGATTCTCGCCGCAGCGACCCGGGCGGCCGCAGCTGTGCTGCTGGCCCTCGCTGCGGCGGGCCCGGCGGGCCCGGCGGGCGCCGGCGAGGCGCACCTCGAGCCCCCAGGCGGGACCCGCGGCTACGACGTGCTCGACTACGATCTGGATCTGGAGCTGCTGATCGCGGAGCGAGCGGTGCGGGGGGCGGTCACGATCGAGATGCGGGCGGTGGAGGCGCCGCTGGCCCGCGTGCGTCTGGACCTGCATGGAGCGCTGGCGGTCGACTCGCTGCGCTGGCGGGGCGAGCCGGCGGCCTGGACGCACGCGGGGGATTCGCTGGTGGTCGAGCCGCCGGCCCCGCTGCCGGCCGGCGAGATCGCGCTCCTGCGCGTGGTCTACCAGGGGCGCCCGCCGCAGAACCGGCCGCCGCTGGGTGCCGGCCTGATGTTCCGCGCCCACGGCGACGAGACGCCCGACCCGGCCGACGACGCCCCCGTGGTGGCGTCGGTGAGCCAGCCGTCCAACGCCCACACCTGGTGGCCGTGCAAGGACCACCCGAGCGACAAGGCCACCGCCACCATCGCCGTCACGGTGCCCGACACCCTGACCGTGGTGGCCAACGGACGGCTGCTGTCCACCTCGCCGGCCCCGCCGGCAAGGCGGCGTTTCGTCTGGCGCGAGGACTATCCCATCGCCCCCTATCTGGTGGCGGTGGCGGTTTCGAACTACGTCAGCTGGACGCAGACCTGCGATACCGCCGCGGGGCCGCTGCCGCTGGGCTTCCACGCCTTTCCCCAGGACCAGGCCAGGATGCGGGCGGACCTGGAGCCGACCTGCGCCATGCTGTGCTTCCTGGAGGAGATCGCCGGACCGTATCCGTTCCCGGCCGACAAGTACGATCAGGTCGAGATCCGCTGGGGCGCCGCCATGGAGAACCAGACCGTCACCGCGCTGGGGCAGTTCCTCCTGACGGGCGACGGCCGCAACGAGCTGTGGATCGTCCACGAGCTGGCGCACCAGTGGTTCGGCAACCTGGTGACGCCGGCGCGCTGGCAGGAGATCTGGCTCAGCGAGGGGTTCGCGCGCTATGCCGAGGCGCTCTGGCTCGAGCGGCGCCGCGGGCGGGAGGCCTATCTGGACTATCTGGCGCAGATCGGCCCGCGCCGCCATCCCGACCTCTTCACGCAGGCAGGAACGCTGGCCGATCCCTCGCCGATTCTGCCCAACCCGCTCGTCTACGACAAGGGAGCCTGGCTGCTGCACATGCTGCGCGGCCGCATCGGCGACGGCCCCTTCTTCGCGCTGCTTCGCGCCTGGACCTCGGCGCCGCAGCGCGCCTACGGCAACGCCGCCACCGCCGACCTGGTGGCCGCCGCCTCGGCCGTCGCGGGCGAGGACCTGGGCCCCTGGTTCGACCCCTGGCTGCGCAGCGCGGCCGTGCCGGAGCTGGCCTGGAGCTGGCGCGCCGCGCGGCGACCGGGCGGCGGCGCGCGCGTGACCCTGGAGCTGCAGCAGATGCAGGGCCCCCTGTTCCTGCTCGATCTGCCGGTTCGCCTGGAGGCGGAGGGCCGCGCCCGCGAGGTGATGGCGCGCCTGGCCGCGCGCGCGGGACGTTTCGTCTGGGATGTCGACCTCGCCGTCGAGACGGTGCGGCTGGACCCGGACGGCTGGCTGCTCTGGCGCTCGGCCGGCGCGCCGGCGCCGCCGCTGGAGCTGCTGGGCATCGACCCGCGGCCGGTCCGACACGACGGCGCCCGCGTCCGCTTCCGCGCGCGCGGCGACGGCGCGGTCGCGGCGAGCCTGTACGATGCCCGCGGCCGTGCTCTGGGGCGCTGGCGGCTCGAGGCGGCCGCCGGCGACGCCGGGGAGCGCGTCTGGCAATGGGACGGCCGCGACGGACGCGGGCGGCCCCTGCTGGCTGGGGTCTACTGGCTGGAGCTGCGCGCCGACGGCGGCGGCCGCGCCGTCGGCAAGCTGGCGCACATCCCCTGAACGGTAGCTCCGCGCGGACCTAGCGCAGCAGTGTCACCTGCAGCGAGGCCCGGCTCGACGCCGCCGTCACGCGGACGTGGTAGACCCCCGAGGGCAGCTCCTGCCCCCGGTCGCCGCGTCCGTCCCAGCGCACCGCGGCCGCGCCCGCCTCGCGCCGCTCGCGCAGCAGGCTGCGCACGCGCCGGCCCTTCAGGTCGAAGACGTCGATCTCCACCGGGCCGGGCTGCGGCACGTCGAAGCGGATCGTGATCAGGGGATTGAACGGGTTGGGGTAGCCCGGTCCCACGGCCAGGCGCGCGGGGCCGTCGCCGGCGGCCGTCATGTTGGCCACCGTGAAGTCGCCGCTTTCGGCCGTCGCCGTGTTGCCCGCCTCGTCGGCCGCCCGCAAGCGCAGGCGGCAGCGGTGCGAGCTGCGCGACGGCACGAGCCAGGAGTGATCGCCGGTCGAGGCCAGCCCCAGGGCCACCGTGTCCGGCCAGCTCGCGCCGCCGTCGAGCGACAGGAAGATGTCCACGGCAGCGACGCCGCGGTCATCCGACGCCTCCCAGGCGATCGTGCGCGTGGCGCCGGCCGCCCAGGTCTCGCCCCCCTGCGGCGACAGCAGCGCCACCAGCGGCGGCGTCACGTCGGGCGGCACGCCCACGACCACCTGCGCGGTCATGACGGCGGCCGTGGCCGAGACATCGCGCAGGGCGACCCCGGTGGCGGTGTTGTCGTTGGCGCGGCTGGAGGGCAGGGTGGTCTCATCGAACAGGGTGCGCCCGAGGCTGCCGGGCCAGGGGTCGGCGGCATCGCCCCGGTTCGCGCCGCTCTTGAGCTGGTCCAGCCCGTCGGCCTGCTCCAGAGCCACGCCGTAGAGGGCGCCGGCGTTGACGCGGTTGCTGGCCCAGGCGGCGTCGATGACAGCCTCGTCGATGTGCCACACGAACAGCCCGCCGGCGGGCAGGTGGCGGTCGTTGAGCTCGCGCTGGCGGTTCTCCACCAGGAAGTACTCCCGCCCCGGCGCGCCGGCGCTCCAGATCTTCAGCGCCGTCGCCTCGCGCGCGACCCCCGCCAACTGCTGCGGGCCGTCGAACCGGACGACCTGCGGCCGCAGCCAACCCAGCACCTGCTTGCTCCAGGCGCACGGGTGCACCGGCGTCTCGGGCGTGACGCCGTTGCCGCCCCAGGCGCCAGCCCCCATCAGCCCGAAGGCGCCGATGCCCTCGCCGCCGCCCTGGCTGGTGTCGTACAGATCCGGCAGGCCCAGGGCATGCCCGTACTCGTGGCAGAAGACCCCGATCTCGATCAGCCCGCCGCGGCATGAGATCTCGGGCTGGATGATGTAGTCGTCCACCTTGAGGTAGCCGCCGCCGGGCCGCGCGGTGCGCGTGGTGTAGGCCGTGGTCCCCCAGCCGCGCAGGAAGAAGCTGTGGCTCCAGATGAAGTTGTTGCCGCCGCACTCGCCGCCCCGGCCAGCGTGCACCACGACCACGGCGTCGACGTAGCCGTCGTCGTCGCCGGAATTCGGCAGCCCGTCCGGACCGTCGTTGTCGAAGGGGCCCCAGTCGAAGCCGGCCTCGTCCGCCCGCTGGACGAGCTGGCGCACGAAGCCTCCCGCGCTGCGCGGGTAGGCGCACAGGCCGTTGCAGCCGGCGGCGCCCTCGTAGTAGGTCATGGTTTCGGGCAGCCGGTGCCAGCCGCTGGCCGTTCCGGTCACCGTCAGCGCGCCGTATGAAACCTCGCGGAAGTAGTCGGCCATGCTGCCGCTCGGCCAGGAGCCGAACAGCAGCTCCTGGAAGGCGGCCGCGTTCTGGGCCCCGGCGCGGTCGGCGGTGTCGCCGAGCAGGACCGGCAGGGCGCGCACGCCCGTCGCCCCGGCGGCGGCGGTCGCTGCCGCGCCAGCCTGGACCTCGACCGCCGGCGGCGGCGGCACGAGCGGCCGGCTGATCAGTCCGAAGCCGGCCTCGCGCAGTTCCGGCGCCACGTCCGGCGCCCGCGCCCCCGAGCCGGGCCGCGGCGGCACGACCGCGCCGGCGTCCGGCGCCCGGAGCGCCAGGGCAAAGTGCAAGCCCACCAGGAAAAATGAGACCGCGCGGGACATGGGCCGACCTCCGTCTCCCTCCGCAAGCCGATGCCAGGCCCGCGGATGGCGGTGCGCACCGCCCGCGCCCGGCGCGGCGGCGCCGGCGCGGGCCTCGATCCGCAGCGGTGCGATCAGGAATCGTACCCGCCGGCGCGCTCGGCCGGCTGCAGATGCGCGAAACGCGCCAGCAGCCGCTTGCGGCCGGCGGAGAAATCGATGGTAAGCATCAGGTCATCGCCCTGGCCGTCGACGCGCCGGACCACCCCCTGTCCCAGGGTGGGGTGCCGGACCCGCTGGCCGACGCGGAAGCCGATCTCGATCTGGGAGATGTCATGGCGCCAGTCGGCGCTCGCCGCATCCGTCCGCGCGGCGCCGGCGTTCCGGGCCGGCGAGCGGGCGCGCGCGCCGGCGCGGGCGGCGCGCAGCGCCTCGGGGCCGCCCAGAAGACGCGTCAGCATCGCCGGCTGCGCCGCGACGCCGTCGTCGCCGCGCTCCACGAGCGCCGGCGGTATCTCCGCCAGGAAGCGCGAGGGCAGGCACGCCTCGCGCGCGCCGAAGCGACGTCGCTGGCGGGCGTGGCACAGGACCGCGCGCCGCCGCGCTCGCGTCAGGGCGACGTAGAACAGCCGGCGCTCCTCCTCCAACGCCGCGTCGTCGTCCAGCGACGAGACGTGCGGCAGCAGGCCGTCCTCGCAGCCGGGGACGATCACCACCGGGAATTCCAGCCCCTTGGCGGTGTGGATGGTCATCAGCCGCACCGCCCCCTCGCCGTCCCCCAGGGCGTCGGCGTCGGCCACCAGCGCCACCTGCTCCAGGAACCCGGCCAGGCGGCCGCCGCCGGCGGCCTCGACGTGCGCGTGGGCGGCGTTGATCAGCTCCGCCACGTTCTCGCCCCGCGGCCCGGCGGTTGCGGGATCGTCGGCCTCCAAGTGTTCCAGGTAGCCGGTCTCGGCGACGATGCGTTCCAGCAGCTCGGCCGGCGTCGTCCGCGGCTCCTCGCGCCGCCAGGCGGCGACCTGGGCGAAGAAGGCGCGGATGCGGCGGCAGGCCGCCGGCGACAGCGCCTGCTCCAGCCAGCCCGGCGCGTCCGCCGCCTCCGCGAGCGTCGTGCCGCGCGCGGCGGCGATCTCGGCCAGGCGCGCCGCGGAGGCGTCCCCGATGCGGCGCCGCGGCACGTTGAGGATGCGCAGGGCCGCCACCTGGTCGCGCGGGTTGGCGATCAGCTTGAGATACGCCAGCAGGTCGCGCACCTCGCGACGCTCGTAGAAGGCGGTGGCGCCGACCAGCTGGTACGGCACGCCGGCGCGGCGCAGCGCGTCCTCGAGCGGCCGCGACTGGGCGTTGGTGCGGTAGAGGACCGCCAGGTCGGCGCGCGCGCAGCCCGCGGCCAGGTCGGCGCGGATCAGATCGCTCACACGCGCCGCCTCATCCTCCTCGTCGAGCGCCAGCTCGACGCGCAGCCGCTCGCCGGCCGCGCCGGCCGTCCACAGCGTCTTGCCCCGGCGGCGCCGGTTGTGGGCGATGACGGCGTTGGCCGCCGCCAGGATGGTGCCGGTGCTGCGGTAGTTCTGCTCCAGCCGCACCAGCCGCGCCCCGGGGAAGACCTCTTCGAATTCCAGCATGTTCTCCAGGCAGGCGCCGCGCCACGAGTAGATGGTCTGGTCGTCGTCGCCGACCGCGAAGACGTTGCCGTGAACCTGTCCCAGCGCCTTGATCAGCACCATCTGCAGGCGGTTGGTGTCCTGGAACTCGTCGACCAGCACGTGACGGAAGCGTCCGGCGTAGCGCTGCTGGACCGGCGCGCCGGGCTCGAGCAGCAGAACCGTGCGCAGGATCAGGTCGTCGAAATCGAGGGCGTCGTTGCGGCGCAGCGCCTGCTCGTAGCGGGCGTAGACGGCCGCCAGCTTCTGGGCCCGGGCATCGGCGGCCTCGCGGCCCGCCTCCTCGGGCAGCACCCCCTCGTTCTTCCAGCGGCTGATCGCGGCGCGCGCCGCCGCCGGCGCGTGCTGCTGGGGATCGAACCCGGCCTCCTTCATCGCCGCCTTGACCAGGCGCAGGCTGTCGTCGCCGTCGTAGATGCTGAAATCGGGCGGCACGCCGACGGCGAGCCCGTCGCGCCGCAGGATGCGCGCGCCGGTGGCGTGGAAGGTGCCGATCCAGCGCGGCGCGCGGCCCGGCACCGTCAACCGCTCGACCCGTTCGCGCATCTCGCGCGCCGCGCGGTTGGTGAAGGTGAAGGCGAGCACCTCGCCCGGGCCCGCCCGCCCCTCCGCCAGCAGCCAGGCGACGCGCGTCGTCAGCACGCGCGTCTTGCCGCTGCCGGCCCCGGCCACCACCAGCACCGGCACGTCGGGAGCGCTGACCGCCTCGCGCTGGGCCGGGTTCAGCTCCGCCAGGATGTCGTGCACGGGCGCTCCTTTGCCGGCGGCGCGGCGCTCAGAATTCCGGGCCGATGCTGAAATGGAAAACGACGCCTTCGCTGCGACGCAGATCGGTCTTCCACGCCCAGTCGAACTTCAGGGGCAGCATCAGCAGCCGCGTGCGCAGGCCGAGTCCATAACTGGCCCTCAAATCGAGCAGACCCCAGTCGCCCGCGGCATCCTCTCCCGTCAGCCTCAGCGCGCCGTCCCAGGCGGCGCCGACGTCGCAGAACAGGGTGCCGCCGATGCCGGACAGCCCCCAGCGTCCCGGCCAGCCGAAGATCAGGTAATCGATCACCGGCAGCCGGTATTCCAGATTCGCCATCAGCAGCCGCGAGCCGCTCAGGTTGTCGATCGTCTGGTAGTCGTAGAAGCGATAGCCGCGCAGCGTGAAGGGCCCGCCCAGGACGAAGGTGCGCGGATCGTCGCCTTCGCTCACGGCGCCGACCAGCCGCAGCGCGATGGTGTTGCGCCGGAAGGGCAGCCAGTAGCGCCGCAGATCCACGGTCGCCGTCCGCCGATCCAGGGAATCGCCGCCCAGCGGCAGCGTCGGGGCGTAGCTGACCGCCAGCCGGCTGCCCGTGGCCGGGCCGAACGGCCCGTAGAACGCGGTGTCGTGCACGTACGACAAGGTCGGCTGCGCCAGGCTGTCGGTCCGGCGGTCGGTCTCCACCAGGTAGTAGCCGCTGGCGTCGCGCCCGTAGAGCGTGCGTTCGGAGCGGAAGAGCTGCAGCTCGAGATCGAAGCGGCGGAAGGTGTCCAGGGGATAGCTGGCCAGTCCGAACAGGCCGTAGTTGCGCTCGCTGAAGAAGCTGTTGTCGGGCAGCAGCTCCCCCACGGTCGTGATGACGCTGTTGTAGTAGTTCTTGAAATGGAAGACGCCGGCGCCCAGGTTCACGCGCCGCCTGAGCTGGAAATAGGACGCGGCCAGATCGCTGTTGTCGACCGAACCGTAGAAGTTCAGCAGGATCTGCAGCCGGCGGTCGCCCATCAGGTCGCTCAACGTGATCACGTTGGCCAGGCCCAGCCCCACGGCCGAGTTGTAGTAGACGCCGCCGCCGCCGAACGGACCGGTGGGATCGATGGTCAGCCGGGGACGGTACGCGCTGATCAGGCCGATGCGTTCGCGGTCGGCGACCGTGTCGGGCGCAGCCCGGCGAAGCACCAGCGGGGCGGGCGGCGCCACGTCCGCCGGCGGCGGCGCCCCCGCCGGCTCCCGGCGCGACCAGGCCGCGCGGAATCGTTCCACCCCGTACAGGTCATAGCCGGCGGCGTTGAAGCCGGTGAAGATCAGGCGGTCGGCAGCGGGGGCATAGGCGGGCTGGAACAGCCCGCCCAGGACGTTGGTGAGCCGCCGGGAGCCGGCGACCGCCCGGCCGTCGGCGTCCAGCTCGACCAGCGCCAGATTGGCCACTCCCTCGCTCTCGTCCACCAGGCAGAGCGTGCCGTCATCGATCCAGACGGGGTCGCGCCGGCCTCCTTCGTCGCCGAACGGCTGCGTCCGCTGGCCGCTTGCCAGCTGCAACAGCACCACGACGCCTCCGCGCGGCGCGGCGCCCTCGGGCTCCGCCGCCGCGCGCGGGCGCGCCCAGAGCAGCCGCCGCTGGCCGTCGGGAGCGACCGCGAACTCGAAATCGATCTCGGCCCGCCGGTCGAAAGCGAAGGCGAGACGGCGGCCGTCCGGCGTCCAGGCAGGCGGCCCCTCGTCGCCCACGTCGTCGGTCAGGCGCAGCAGGGTCGCCCCGTCCGGCAGGGGCGCCGCCGTCCCGATCACCGCCGCCAGCCCGGCGCCGTCGCCGCCGTCGAGATCGACCAGGTACAGATCGGTGCGGCCTCGCTGCATGCCGACCAGGGCGATCCGCCGTCCGTCCGGCGACCAGGCGGGCGAGAAAGCCGCGTCCAGGCCCAGCGGCCAGGCGCGCGTGATCCGTCCCCCCCGCACGTCGGCGGTCATCAGCACGCGCTCGTTGCCGCTCTTGGCGATGAAGGCAAGTTCGCGCCCGTCGGGAGCGAAGCTCATGCCGCTGCGGAAGCTGTGCAGCGATTCGAAGCGGCTGGAGCGCTGCCCCTGCACCAGGCGGCGCAGCACCTTGCCGTCGAGCGCGGACATCAGGTAGATGCTGGTCAGCCCGTCGCGATCGGAGAAGAAGGCGATCAGTTCGCCGTCGGGCGTGATGGCGGGGCGCTGATTGAAGCTGCCGTTGCCGCGGGCATGGTCGGTGTATGCGCGCGCGATGTCGCCGGGCTGCTCGAGCTCGGCGTAGCCCGGCCAGTACCGGCGCCGCAGCCAGCGCCGGTACTGTTCGTCCAGCGCCTCCCGGTCCAGACCCAAGACCTGCAGCACCGCCGTCTCGACGCTGCGCGCGCGGGCGACGCGCCGCCACAGCTCGACGATCTTCTCCTCGCCGTACTCCTGGGCGATCATGCGCATGGCCGCCTGGCCCTGCTTGTAGACCAGGTAGCCGCCCGCGCGGTCCAGGGGCCAGAGATAGTCGTTGATGGTGGCGTCGCGCATGAACATGTCGGCGTTGGCATCCCAGCCGGAGGAGAGCCATTCGGCCACGCCTTCGGCGTACCAGAGCGGAATGCGGAAGAAGGGGCTGCGGGCCGTGGCGGCGCGGGAGCTGCCGAAGGCGGCGTCGAACATGAAGACGTGCACAAGCTCGTGCCGGATGACGTGCTCGAAATCCTCGTGCGAGCCGTTGTACGGCAGCACCATGCGGTTGCGGAACGGCTCGGCGAAGCCGCCGATGCCCTCGCCGATCAGCTCGTCGGCGATGTTGGTTTGCGCGAAGTCGTCGTGCGAGGCGTAGAGGATGAACGGCACGCGGCCGACCAGCTCGTGATCCAGCCTGTCGGCGTACTCGCGGTAGGCGCGCTCGGCGATCAGGCTGGCGCGCACCGCCAGCTCCTCGGTGCCCTCGTAGTGGTGGATCTCGAAGTGCGGGGTGGTCAGCACCGACCAGCGCAGGTCGCGCGTCTGCACCTTGTTCTTGCCGAACGGCTGCGCGGCCGCCGGCCCGCTCCCGGCGGCGAGCAGGATCAGCAGCGCCAGTGCGGCGCGGCGGGCGGCGGCGGGGCGGCGGGCGGGGGCGGCGCGGGCTGTCATCGGCGGCGCTCCTAGTACTCGATGCGGTACTTGAGGTCGAGGTTGTAGGTCGTGGCCCCCTGCCAGACGTCCAGCCGCCGGCTCATTCCCGACTGCAGCAGCAGGTGGTCGGAGATCTGGTACTCGATCAACAGGTCGCGCTCCGCCTGCGACAGGCCCTGCGCGTAGCGCACGTAAAGATCCTGCCCCAGGTACTTGCCCACCCCGATCAGCGTGGACGTGGTGCCGGTGGCGAGGGTGCGGCCGCTTTCGATGTCGAAGGTGTCGACCAGGTTCAGCTCCGAGGCGATCTCGCGCTCGAGCAGGTTGAAGCCGGCGGCGATCGAGGCGTCGCGCAGCCCGCCCGCGGCCTGCGGATCGCCCGCGTGGGGCGACAGCCCGAGCAGCATGCGCTCGATGTTGGCCCGGCCGTATCCGCTCTCGCTGCGGAAGTCCACGCTGGGGCGGTCCAGGTTCCCGGTCACCAGCACGGTGATGCGCTCGAGCGTGCGTCCCGCGTAGGGATTCTCGCTGCGCACGCGCACCGTCGTCTCGGCGGCCAGGTCCACGCGCGGCACGACCCCCACCTCGCGGCTGAAATCCAGCCGACCGGAAGCCACCCGGAAATCGTTGTTGAACACCGGCAGCCGCCCGCTGTCGATGTTCATCGAGCCGCGCAGGTACAGCCCGTCCAGGTCGCGCACGACGTCGACGTCGCCGCTCATGGCCAGCTCCATGGCGCGGTTGGAGATCAGAGTCGTCCGCGGCGGACCGACCAGATGCAGATCGGCCAGCCAGTCGGGCGCCACCGTGGCGACGCGCGGATCGCTCACGGCCGGCTTCTCGGAGAAATCGCCGGTGTAGCGCGCTTCGATGATCTCCAGCCGCCCGGAGAACTTGGGCACCATCAGGCTGTCCGGCCCCACCTTGACGCCGCGCAGGCGCACCTCGGGCGAACGCACGAGCGCGCGCAGCTCGGGGATCGAGGCCACCAGAAAACGGTCGACCGCCAGCCGCACGTCGAACCCCTCGAGCTGCAGCCCACGGAAGGTCAGCAGGCCCTCGCCGGCGAAGACGCCCCGCGCCCCCTCGCGCCCGTGGATGTCGCGCACCCGCAAATGGTCCCCTTGCCAGCTGCCCGTCGCCGAGACCTGCTGGTACACCTCCTCCAGGCCGCGCAGGACGCAATACCCGTCCCTGACCCACAGCTCGCCGTCGTAGCGCGGATGGTCGGCCGGGCCGCTGGCGGTCATGGCCAGGCCGCCGCGGCCGCCCGTCTCGACGAACGCGTTGGTGGCCTGGGCCAGGGGCGCCAGATCGCTCTCCGGCGGGATCACGACCGACAGCAGAAAGGGACCGTCCGGCGGCGACAACGGCTCGGACAGCAGGTCGAAGACCAGCGGCACCTCCAGGCGTCCCTGCAGCTGCAGATTGCCCTGATGGCCCTCCAGCTCAGCCAGCGTCAGGCGATCGCGCGTCACCTCCACGGCGCCGGCGAGGCGCTCCAGGTGCAGCCAGTGGATGTTGAACGGCGCGCTCGACAAGCTGCCGGTGATGACGGGGTCGGGCGCCGAGCCGCCGACGTGGAAGGCGCCGTCGAGGCGACCGGACAGCCGGTCGAGGGCGGGGATGGCGAACTGGTCCAGGAACGCCCAGTCGCCGTTCTGGATCCGCAGGTCGAGGTCGAGCCGGGCCCGGGGCCAGAAATCGGCAGCCCGCCCCGCCCCGGGGCTGGCCACCTGGCCGGAGGCGCCGACGCGCCCGTAAGGGGTGAGCAGATCGAGCCGCCCCACCACCAGCGTGTCCGCGGCAAAGGTGGCGCTGACGTGCAGCGAATCGACCCGCGCGAGGGGAAAGACGCTGCCGGTCAGATCGGCCGACACGGCGATCAACGGCACGTCGGTGGTGCCGCTCAGACCGATGGCCGCCGACAGGTCGCCGTTGAGGTCCCAATCGGGCGGCGCGAACGGGTTGAGCAGGCGCAGATCGAAGCGCTCCAGCACCACCAGCCCGTCCAGCTCGCCGCGCCGGCGGTCGGCGAAGCCCTCGGCCCGCAGCGAGCCGTAGGCGGACGACAGCCGGCAGGCGTCGAGATCGAACGACGTCGGCGTGATCGCGAAGTCGAGCGGTCCGTCGAGCCGCCAATCGACCCCCTCGAGGGCGATGCGCAGTTCGTCGACCGTGAAGGCCGATCCCCGCTCGTCCAGGACCGCCCGGCCCCGCAGCAGCAGCGTGGAATCTCCTCTGGCCGAACTCAACGAGTCCAGCCGCGCCGCCTGCGCGGAAGCACCGCCGGCGAAGCGGAAGCGGCCCAACGGCACGCCGCCCAACTCCAGGCCCGCGCCGCCCGCGACGACCTCGATCGTCGGCGCCCCCAGCACGTCCGTCACCGTCAGGTCGGCGCGCAGGCTGTCCACGGCCATCGGCCCCAGGCCAGCCTGGTGCAGCGTCACCTCGCCCGCGAACGCGTACTGCGGATCGCGGCCGCTCACGATCCCCTCGCTCTGCAGCCGCCCGCGCAGCGCCGGCAGGCCCCAGGACGAAGGCAGCCCGCTCAGATCGCGCGACTCGAGCGCCAACCGGCCATCGAAAACACCCGTGGTGTCGGCCTGGCCGGTCAGCACGGCGCGCTGCCCGCGGTGGCGCAGATCCAGGCGGCGGATGTCGGCGATCCCGCCGCGCGCCTCGACCTCCGCCCAGCAGCTGTCGAAGGGGATTCCCGCCAGGTGCCCGCGCGCCAGCCAGCCCGTGACCAGCGTCTGATCCTCGGCTTCCACGCGCCGGATGGCGACCCGGCCGTGGCCGTCGCTGGCGGGCAGATCGACTTCGGGCACCAGGCCTTGCGCCAGATCGACATCGGCCACCTCGCCGCTGAGCACGAAGCTGGCCGCCGCCGGATCGCGCAGATCGAACCGGCCCGTGCCGTGGAACCAGGCGCCGTTGACGCGCCCCGCCAGCTCGGGCCAGACCGCGGCCTGCGGCGTGATGACGCCGCGGCCCCGCACCTGCTCGAGCCGGTAGCCTTCGAGGATCCCGTCGAAGAGCCCGTCGAAGCGCACGGTATCGGGGCGCACGTCGATCGCCGCGTCCAGGTCTCCGCGCGCCGCGAAGCCCAGGCGGGTGTCGATCAGTTCCTCGATCTCGCCGGCCGACGTCCCGCGCGCGCTGACCAGCAGGCTGAGCGTGCCGTCCCAGGCGCGGCGGCCGTCGACCGCCACCGCCGCCTCGTTGACCCGGCCGGTCAGGCCGCGCACCACCAGGCCGCCCGGATCGGCGCGCAGCTCGCCACGCAGCGCGCCGAGGCGGCTCTGGCGGGATCGCCAGTCGATGTCACCCGCCAGCAAGCGCAGGACCAGGCCGCTGTCCTGGACCGCGATGCCGCCGCGCAGGGCGATCAGCGGCGCGCGCTCCCGCAGTCTCGCCGCGCCGTCGGTCATCTCGAACGCCCCGTCCGCGATCACCACCTCGTCGATGCGCACGCGGGGCGGTCGCCAGCCCACCGTCGCGCTGGACGGCGGTGCGGCTTCCTGGTCCTGACCCGGCGCCGCGTGCACCCGCAGGCCCCGGGCCTCCAGCCGGCGCAGGTGCGGCGGATCGCGCCAGAGCTCCCGCAAACGGTAGCCCAGACGCAGGGTGTCGACCGCGATCACGACGATCCCGCCGCTGCGGTCGACCAGCGACACCGACACCTGGTGCAGTTCCAGATCGGCGAAAGGATTGCCGCGGAAGTCGCGCAGCCGGATGCTGCCCTCCTGGTGCCGCAGCAGATTGCGCGTGGCCAGGCGGGCCAGCGCCGGGGCCAGCAGCCGCGTATTGGCCGCCAGATAGACGGCGGCGCCCAGGCTGATCAGCCAGGCCAGCACCAGCGTCCATCGAGTCGTCCGCCTCCACATCGCCCGCCGCCTCGGTCAGAAGGGATAGCCCAGCGAGAAATGGTAGATGACCTTGTCCTCCGCCAGGGTTTCGGACAAGCGCGCCCGTTTCAGGGGGAAGCCGACGTCGAAACGGAACGGGCCGAAAGGCGTGTCCAGGCGCAAGCCGGTCCCCAGACTGTAACGATAATCCCAAAGCTTGGTCGCCAACACGTCTTGTGGATCGCGCGGATAGGAGCGGAGCCGGAAGCCGCGCAGGCGGATGTCGTCCCAGCGCTGCCAGACGTTGCCGCCGTCCAGGAAAAGCACGCCGCCGAGCTTCCAGCGATCGAGCAGCGGCAGCGGGAAACGCCATTCCAGGTTGGTCAAGAGCAGATAGTTGCCGCCCCGCGCCGGCCGGTCGGGCAGCGGCACGTAGGGCGAGCTCTGCTGCAGCGAGTCGAGCTGCGCGGACGGCAACTGCGGGCCGAGGCTCCCCTCCAGGTAGCCGCGCACGGTCGAGGCGCCGCCGGCGAAGAAGCGCTCCTGGTAAGGCACGCCGTCCGCCCCGCGCGCCAGCGAGCCGCCATAGGGACGCACGGCGCCGAAGCCGGCGCGCAGCGCCAGCACTCCGCCCAGCGGCGTGCGCGCGTACCCGTGCCAGGCCAGGTGCCCCTTGACGAAGCTGTTGTCCCCCCCCAGCGGGCCGCCGGCCAGCTCGGTCTGGATGGTCGACAGCGAACCCTGCGTCGGGCGGAACAGGTCGTCGCGTCCTTCGCGCCAGCGGCTGTGGTTGAGGGAATGGGTCGCGGACTTGCGGATGTTGTTGCGCGCGAAATCCTCGCGCAGCTCGTCGGCGGCGTCCGGATGCAGCGACGGCTCGGCCGATTCGACCTGGGCCGCCACCAGGTGCAGCGCGCGCGCACTCTCCCGGAACTGGGTGCCGAAAGTGAAGCCGAGCGTGCGCAGGTTCAGGCCCGACTCGCCGCGCGTCTGCTCCTCCAGATAGATATTCGTCTCGAGGCGGAAGCGGTCGCGCAGAAAGTGCGGGTGCAGATGCAGCACGTCGAAGCGGTAGTTCAACTGCGGCGTGGCCCGGTCGCGCGTCGCCGGTTGGATGCGCTCGTAGACGAGGTACAGCCGCGAACGCACCTGCAGGCGCTGGCCGGTGCCCCACAGGTTGTTGTGCCCCCAGGCGAGCAGGCCGCGCAACCGCTCGCGGCTGCCCAGGCCCACGCCGAACTCGTAATACGCGGGCCGCCGCTCCACCACGCGCACCGCCAGATCGGCCACCCCGGCGACCGTGTCCAGGTCGGTGGCCTCCAGGCTGACGTCGCGGAACAGCGCCGAGTCGAACAGCCGCCGCTGCGATTCGGTCACGGCGTCCCAGCGCAGCGGTTCGCCCGGCGCCAGCTTCAGCTCGCGCGCGATCAGCTCGGTTCGCGTCAGGCGGTTGCCGCTGATGACCACCCGTCCCACGCGGTAGGCGCGCCCGGGGTCGATGCTGTAGGTCAAGGTCGCGACGCGCCGGGCGGGGTCGGCACCGGGCGAGGTTTCGAGCGCCGGGGTGATCGTCACGCGCAGATGCCCCCGGTCCCAGTAGCGCGAGCGCAGCTGGTAGATGTCCGGCCCGAGGTCGTTCAGGTCGGCCGGCACGGGCAGACCCTCGACATAGCGCAGGCCGGCGCGGAGTTCCGTCTCCCCCAGCGGATCCCCGCCCGCGAAGATCAAACGCTCCAGGATGGTGCGCGGTCCCTCGACGATGGCCATGGTGACGATGTCGCCGCCGCCGCGCGGCGCCGAGGCGATCGATTCCAGGCTGACCTGCACCTGGTGGAAGCCGCGCTGGCGGTAGTAACGTTCGAGCAGGCGCAGCTCGGCCCCGATCAGGTCGGGCCGATAGCGCGGCAAGCGCAGCGGATGCAGCCAGCTCGGCTCGCGGATCTTGAGGATGGCCTTGAGCTCGGCGTCGGGAATGGTCTCGTTGCCCCGCAGTTCTATCCGGCGCAGGGTGTTCTGCTCGAGTCCGAATTCGAGTTCGTCCGCCGCCGCGAGCCGCGCGCACGCCAGCGCCCCCAGCGCCGCGGCCGCCGCGAGGGCCAGCAGCGCGCCGCCGGCGCAAGGCCGCCGCCGATTCCCCGGCGCTCCGATGTCCTGCGCGCGCAGCTGCATTCCGACCTTGCCCGCCGCCCCGCGGTGGTGTTAGCTGTGGCCGCCGCCGGCGGTCCGCGCCGCCGGCGAGCCGGGAAAGGGGGCGCCGTCATGCTCGTCCACCGGCGCGCGCCGGGACGGTCCCCGGCAGGCGCAGCGGGCCTGCTGGCGGGCGCGGGTCTGCTGGCCTGCCTGGCGCTCGCCTGCTCCCGCGACCAGCGCCCGTTGCGATTGCGCGATCTCGGGCCCGCCGAGCGCCTCTACGTCGAGCGCTTCATCAGTCTGGAGCGGGCGCGCGCGGTGGCGATGGCCGACTCCGCCGGGGGCGAGGCCCTGCTCGACTCTCTGGCCGCCGCCTGGGGCGACAGCGCGCTCGAGCGCTCACTCGCCGGCCTGCCCCGCCACCCCGCCCGCGCAGCGGCGCTGCACGACCTGGTGGCGCGCCTGCTCGAGGCCGAGGCCGACTCCCTGCTGCTCGCCCCCCTGCCGCGCCGGCTGCGGGCGCCCTTGCCCACGCCGACTCCCGCGCCGCGGCGCTGAGACGCCGGGCGCGCTCAACGCCCCGTCACCTTCAGCACGTCCACGACCACGACGAAGGTCATGAACAGCAGCAGGACGATCAAGCCCACCTGGGTGGCGATCGCCTGCACGCGCGCCTGCACCTGCCGGCGCGTCACCATCTCATAGAGGATGAACAGCACGTGGCCCCCGTCGAGCACCGGAATGGGCAGCAGATTGAGCAGGAAGAGGTTGACCGAGAAGAAGGCGATGAACTGCATCAGGTGCGTGAAGCTCCACCGCAGCATCTCCCCCGCCACCTGCCCGATGCGGATCGGCCCACCAACGGCCTCGAGTCCCAGTCGTCCGGCGACCGCGCTGCCCAGCAGGGAAACGATCGTCCGGATCGTGTTGCCCGTGGCCGCCAGCCCGATCTGCAGCGCCTGGCCCGCCGGCAGCGGTCGGCTGACGTACTGCCGGTCGAAGAAGATGCGTCCGACCGTGGAGTCCGGCAGCACCTCCGCGGCCTGCGGCACCACGGCGCTCTCCATGATCCGGCCGCCGCGTTCCCAGACGATGCGGACCTCGCTGCCGGCGCTGCGGTTGATGATCCGCGCGATCGCGGCGAACGAGGTCACGACGCTGTCCGCGACCGTGACCACGCGGTCGCCCTCGCGCAGGCCGATCCGGTCGGCCGGTCCGCCCCGCTGCACCAGGCCGACCACGGTGTCCCACGGCTCCAGACCGATGGTCCAGTAGCGGCTCTGGGTGTCGTAGCGCGGCGCCACCGCCACCGTATCGACGCGCCCCTGCCGCAGCAGCGCCACGGGCAGCGGGCGCGGCGCCTCGCGCCGCTCGAGGTTGGGCTCGATCAGGCCCGCGATGATGTCGTCCCAGACCGCCACGCGGCGCCCGTCGACCGCCAGCACCTGGTCGCCGATGCCGATGCCCGCGGCGGCGGCCGGCGTGCCCGCCGCCACCGCGCCGACCCGCGTCACGGGGATTTCCACCATGCCCTGGCGCATGACGACGCCGGCGTACAGCAGGAAGGCCAGCACCAGATTGAAGAGCGGTCCTGCCACCACCACGGCCAACCGCTGCCAGGGCGGGCGGCGGTTGAAACGGCGGTGCTCGGGGATGCCGTCGTCGCCGGCCGCCGCTTCACGATCGCCCGCGGCGGTGCCCACCGGGTACTTGCGTTCCTGGCCGGTGCCGGTGTCCTGGATTTCCTCCATGACCCCCTCGCCGGCCATCTTGACGTAGCCGCCGAAGGGCACCACGCTGAGCGCGTACTCGGTCTCGCCGATGCGCCGCCGCAACAGCTTGGGACCGAAGCCGATGGAGAATGTCTTGACGTAGATGCCGGTCAGCTTGCAGAGCAGGAAATGCCCCAGCTCGTGCACAACGATGACCAGGCCGAGCGTGAAGATGAAGGCGAAGAGCGTCAGGGGCAGGTTGCTGGTCAAGCGCACTCCTTGTCACGGCCCCGGGACAGCGCGTTCAGCGCAGCAAGGCGGCGGCCGCAGCCCTGGCTTCGCGGTCGGCGGCCAGCGCCTCCTCCAGGGTGGCGACCGCTCCGCCCGGCACCCGCGCCAGCGCGGCCTCGATCAGGGGGGCGATCTCCACGTAGCGCAGGCGCCCCGCCAGCAGGGCGGCGACCGCCACCTCGTTGGCGCCGTTCAGGATGATCGGCGCCCGCCCCCCCTCGCGCCCGGCCTGCCGGGCCAGCCGCAGGCAGGGGAAGCGCTCCAGGTCGGGCGCCCGGAAGGCGAGCGCCCCAAACCGCACTAAATCTAGCCTTTCCGTCTGCAGCGGCCAATGCTTTTCCCCGGCCAGCGCGTACAGCAGCGGCACCCTCATGTCGGGGCAGCCCAGTTGCGCCAGGACGGCCCCGTCCCGGAACGTCACCAGCGAATGCACGACCGAGGCGGGGTGCACGACAACGTCGATGGCGTCGTACGACAGCCCGAACAGGTGATGGGCCTCGATCACCTCCAGCCCCTTGTTCATCAGGGTGGCGGAATCCACCGTGATCTTGGGTCCCATCTTCCAGGTAGGGTGCTGCAGCACCTCGGCCGGGGTCACCTCGGATAGCCGCGCGGCCGGCAGATCGAGGAAGGGGCCGCCGGAGGCGGTCAGGGTCAGGCTCTCGATCTCCTCCGCCGGCCGGCCGGCCAGGCACTGGGCGATGGCGGCGTGTTCGGAGTCGACCGGCAGCAGCACGGCGCCGCCGGCGGCCGCTGCGGCGCGGACCAGGCCGCCCCCCACGACCAGCGATTCCTTGTTGGCCAGGGCGATGCGGGCGCCGCGGCTGGCCGCCGCCAGGGTCGGCGCCAGGCCGGCCGCGCCGACGATCGCGTTGACCACCGTGTCGGCCTCCGGCAGCGCCGCCGCGGCGAGCACTCCCGCATCGCCGGGCGGCAGCAGACGGCCTCGCAGGGCCGGCCGCGCGGCGGCGGCGGCGCAGGCGTCAGGATCCGCCAACGCCAGCCACGGGGCCTCGCCGCTGGCGGCGGCCAACCGCTGCGCCAGCGACGCCATCTGGTCGACCCGCCGGTGGGCAGCCAGCGCCACGATGCGCAGGCGGTCGGGGAATCGCAGCGCCAATTCGACCGCCTGGACGCCGATCGAGCCCGTGGCGCCGAGCAGGGCGATGCGCACCGGATGCGGCAGCGGCGGCCGCGGCGCGTCGAAGCCGTAGAGCGCTCGCGCAGGTTCAGCGGCGGCCATGCAGCCTCCAGGCGGCGGCCCGCGGGGACGACGCCGGTTCAGATCACGAAGAAACGCAGGTAGTAGTACAGCAGCGGCGCCGAGAACAGCAGCGAGTCGAAGCGGTCCAGAACGCCGCCGTGGCCGGGGATCAACCCGGCCGAATCCTTGATGCCGACCGACCGCTTCAGCAGCGACTCCACCAGGTCGCCCAGCTGCCCGCAGGCCCCGCCCGCGACCCCCAGCATCGCCGCGCCCGGCAAGGTCAAGAACGGCGCGAAGGTCGCGGCGCACAGCACGGCGGCCCCCGCCGACCCGAGCAGACCGCCCACGGCGCCCTCAACGGTCTTGGCCGGGCTGACCCGCGGCAGCAGCGGACGCCGGCCGACGGCGATGCCGACCAGGTACGAGGCGGTGTCGCCCACCCAGGTTATCGCCGCCACCAGGAACACCAGCCTCGCCCCCAGGTCGTCGCCGGCGCCGGCGACGCCTCGCGCCTCCCGCAGCAGGATCAGATGGCTGCCGAGCCAGGCCACGTAGAGCACTCCCATCACGGTGATCGCGATGTGATTGAGGGCGTGCGCCGTCTCGCGCCGGAACAGCTCGATGATCATGACCAGCATCAGCGTCAGCGTCAGCAGCAGGGCGATCGACAGGCCGCCGCGGTAGACGTGCAGGCTCAGCGCCAGCCCGCAGAGGATTCCCAGCCAGGTGTAGGGGCGGTACCCCTTGGCCTTCATCATCGCGTAGAACTCGCGCATGCCCAGCAGCAGGATCAGATCGACCAGCAGCAGGAAATGCAGCCCGCCGCGCAGGGTGATCACGATCAGGCACGGCACGGCGATCAGGATGACGGCCACGCGGGGCAGGATGCCAGCGCGCAGGTAGCGGCGCCACGGCGACTCGCGGCCGGCCGGACGGCCGGGCGGGCCCGGCGGGGGCGCGCCGGCGCCGGCCGAGCCGAGATCCCCCCGCGGTTTCACGTGCGGACCTTCAGCAGCCGTTTCCAACGCGCGGCGTCGAGCAGCGATTCCGCGGCGCCGGCGGGCTCCGCGCCCGCGCCGGGCACTTCGCCGTAGCGGCGCTCTCTGCCCTGGTAGTCGGCGATCGCCAGCAGCAGATCGCGCGTCTGGAAATCGGGCCAGAGCACGGGCGTGACGTGGATCTCGGTGTAGGCGCATTGCCAGAGCAGGAAATTGCTGAGGCGCAGCTCGCCGCTGGTGCGGATGAGCAGATCGGGATCGGGCAGGTCGGGCGCGTAGAGACCGGCGCGCAGGTCGTCCTCGCCTATCGCCTCGGGCGACAGTTGCCCCGCGGCCGCCAGGCGGGCCAATCTGCGGGCGGCCCGCACGAGTTCCTGCCGGCCGCCGTAGGCCAGGGCGAGATTCAGCACCAGCCCGCTGTTGCCGGCCAGCGCCGCGATCACGCCGTCGAGCGCGCGCCGGGCGGCGGGCGGAATCTGCGCCAGATCGCCGCTGGCCATCAAGCGCACGTTGTTGGCGGCCAGTTCGTCGCGCTCGGCCGCCAGCGTCTCTTCCAGGAAAGACCAGAGCGCGCCGACTTCGGCGGGCGGCCGCTTCCAGTTCTCGTGCGAGAAGGTGTAGAGGGTCAGCGCCTCGATCCCCAGCCGGGCGCAGCCGCGCACGGTGCGGCGGACGGCGTGGCGCCCGGCCCGGTGGCCGGCCACCCGCGGCAGCCGCCGGCGCTGCGCCCAGCGGCCGTTGCCGTCCATGATCACGGCGACGTGCCGCGGCAGGTTGCTCTGGCGTTTGACCAGCTGCTCGAGCGCCGCGTCGTCGAGCCGCTCCCATCGCTGACCTGCGTCCGCCGGCGCCATGCCTTGCCCTCCGCCGCCCGGCGCCCCGCGGGGCGCTACAGCGACATGATCTCCTGTTCTTTGGCCTTGACGATATCGTCGATGTCGGCGACCGCCTTGTCGGTCAGCTTCTGCACCTCCGTGCGCGCCAGGTGCAGCTCGTCCTCGGGCGCGCCGCGCTCCTTCTCCAGCTTCTTGAGCCGATCGTTGGCCTCCTGGCGCGTGTGGCGCACGGCGATCTTCCCTTCCTCGCCGATCTCCTTCGCCAGCTTGGCGAATTCCCGCCGCCGCTCCTCGGTCAGCTCGGGAATCGGCACGCGGATGACCAGGCCGTCGCTGGTGGGGTTGAGCCCCAGATCGCCGGCGCGGATCGCCTTCTCGATCACCCCGATCAGGCTGCGGTCGTAGGGAGTGACCGTCAGCAGCCGCGGCTCGGGAGCGGCGACGTTGGCCAGCTGGTTCAGCGGCATCGACTGCTCGTAGGCCTCGACCCGCACTCCGTCGAGCAGGGCCGGCGAGGCCTTGCCGGTGCGCAGCTTGGCCAGGCGCTGGCGCACCGCGTCCCGGGCCTTCTTCATCTCGCCGTCGGCCCTCTGCTTCAGCTCCACGATCCGGGCGTCGCTCATGTCGCCTCCTTGACGATCCAGGTTCCCCGCGCCCGGCCGGCGGCGGCAAGCTCCAGGTTGGCGGGGTCGGAGATGTCGAAGACGAAGATCGGCAGCCCCACCTCCGCGCACAGCGCCACGGCCGTCAGGTCCATGACCGCCAGGCGGCGGGCCAGCGCCTCGTCATGCGTCAAGCGCTCGTAGCGGCGGGCGCCCGGAAAGCGCCGGGGATCGCGGTCGTAGACACCGTCCACCTGGGTCGCCTTCAACAGCGCCTCCGCGCCGATTTCGGCGGCCCGCAGGGCGGCCGCCGAGTCGGTCGTGAAGAAGGGGTTGCCGGTGCCGCCGGCCAGCAGGACGATCTCGCCCGCCGCCAGCCGCGCCAGCGCCTCGTCGCGCGTGAACGCACGCGCCAGCGGCGCGACCTCGCGCGGGGCGAGAACCTGCGCCGCCGCGCCCGCGGCCCGCAGGTAATCGCGCAGCACCGCGGCGTTCATCACCGTGGCCAGCATGCCGGCGTGGTCGGCCGTCACCCGCTCCAGCACCGTCAGGTCGGCGGTGCGGGCGCGGAAGATGTTGCCCGCCCCCAGCACCACGCCGGTCTGGACGCCGCCGGCGGCCAGACGGGCCAGCGCCCCCGCCAGCTCCTGCAGCCGGTGGTGATCGAACTGCGCGCCGTCACCGCTCAGGGCCTCGCCGCTGAGCTTCAGGAGTATCCGGGAAAAGGGCATGCCGGGCAAGGTCCTCCTTCCCGGCCGGGCGGCCGGGCGCGGGCGAGGCGGGAGGGCCCGGGCCGGCGCCCGGGCCCGGCGGACCATCAGTGGCTGATCTGGAAGCGCGCGAAGCGCTTGACGAGCATGTTCTCGCCGAGCTTGCCGATGACCGATTTCAGGTAGTCCTCGACGGTCAGCTCGGGGTCCTTGACGTACTTCTGCTCGAGCAGGCAGATGTCGGCGTAGAACTTGTCGATCTTGCCGGCCACGATCTTCTCGATGATCTGCTCCGGCTTGCCCTGCTCGCGCATCTGCGCGCGGTAGATCTCGGCTTCCTTCTCCACCAGGGCCGGGTCGACCTCGGCGCGCAGGATGGCCTGCGGCGCCGCCGCGGCGATGTGCATGGCGATGTTGTGCACCATCAGGCGGAAATCGTCCGTGCGCGCCACGAAGTCGGTTTCACAGGCCACCTCGACCAGCACGCCCACCTGCCCGCCCGGATGGATGTACGCCTCGACCAGTCCCTGGCTGGTGGCGCGCCCCTCCTTCTTGGCGGCCGAGGCGATGCCCTTCTTGCGCAGGTGTTCGATCGCCTTCTCCATGTCGCCGCCGCATTCCGCGAGCGCCTTCTTGCAGTCCATCATGCCGGCGTTGGTGAGCTCGCGCAGCTCCTTGACCTGACTGGCGCTGATCTCCATGTGACCTCCCGAGGCCGGGGCGGCGCGGCCGCGCCCGTTGTGGGCCCGATGACAATGGGGCGGAAATGCGCGCGCGGCCCCGCCCGCCGGCCGGGGCCGGCGCTCTCAATCGGCGTTGCCGTCGCCGTCGACCGGAACGTCGAGCTCGCCGTCGTCGGCGAGCGTGGCACTCGGCGCCGCGGCCGGCGCCGCAGGCTCCTGCATCTCGACGGCAGCCTCCTGGCGACCCTCGGCGCGCGCCGCGCGCCCCTCCTCGATCGCCTTGGCGACCGAGCGGGCGAAGAGCACGATCGCACGGATCGCGTCGTCGTTGCCGGGGATGGGATACTGGATGACATCGGGGTCGGCGTTGGTGTCGACGATGCCGATCACCGGGATGCCGAGCTTGTTGGCCTCCCGGACCGCGGTCTCCTCCTCCTTCGTGTCGATCACGAAGAGGGCCTGCGGCAGCTCCTTCATGCGGCGGATGCCCCCGAGGTTCTTGACCAGCTTCTCGTAATCGCGCCCGATCTCCAGCTGCTCCTTCTTCGAGTAGCTCTCGAGGCGGCCGTCGGCCATCATGGCCTCGATCTCCTCGAGTCTCGCCACGCTCTTGTGCACCGTGGTGTAGTTGGTCAGCATGCCGCCCAGCCAGCGCTCGGTCACGTAGGGCATGCTGCAGCGCGTCGCGCATTCCTTGATGGCGACCTTCGCCTGCTTCTTCGTGCCGACGAACAGCACGGTCCCACCCTTCGCGGCCAGATCGCGCAGGAAATCGCTGGCGCGCCGGATCGCGCGCAGGGTCTTCTGGAGGTCGATGATGTAGATGCCGTTGCGGGCGATGAAGATGTAGGGCTTCATCTTGGGGTTCCACTTGCGGGTCTGATGGCCGAAGTGGACCCCCGCCTCGAGCAGGTCCTTCAGACCGATGTCCGTCATCAGAGGGCTCCGATCGCTGTGGTTGTCCTCCCCGGCTTTCCCCGGCGGGAGCGGACGCCCGAGGGCGCCACCCGCTGCCGCCTCCGGCCGGGTGTGTGATGGGCGGCCGCGCGCGGCCGCCTGCCCGACCGCCGCCGGCCTAGCGCTTCGAGAACTGGAAGCGCTTGCGGGCGCCGGCCTGGCCGTACTTCTTGCGCTCCACCATGCGCGAGTCGCGGGTCAGGTAGCCGTGCTTGCGCAGCGGTTTGCGGTTGTTCTCGTCCGCGACCACCAGCGCCCGCGCCAGGCCGTGGCGCAGCGCGCCCGCCTGCCCGGAGATGCCGCCGCCCTTGACCGTGGCCCAGACGTCGTACTCGCCGCTCGCCGCGACCGCCGTGAGCGGCTGCAGCGCGAATTCCGCCAGCGTCGCACCGAAATACTCCGGCACCGGCTTCTCGTTCACCCGCACCTGGCCGGAGCCGGTCTTGATCCAGACCCTCGCCACGGCCGTCTTGCGCCGCCCGGTTGCGTAATACCGCTCCTCCAAAATCGACACCTCCCCCGCCGCAGGCGGGAAAAAGGCCCGCCGCTTCAGGCGAGGCCGGATGCGCGCGGCTGCTGGGCCGCGTGGGGATGCTCGGCGCCGGCGTAGACCCGCAGGTGGGTCATCAGACGGCGGCTCAGGCGGTTCTTGGGCATCATGCCCCAGACCGCCTGCTCGACGACCTTCTCCGGCCTCGTCGCCATCAAGCCCTTCAAGGTCGCGGTCCGCTGGCCGCCCATGTAGCCGGTGTAGCGAAGGTAGGTCTTCTTATCCAGCTTCAGCCCGGTCAGCCGCACGCGCGCCGCGTTGACGACGATCACGTTGTCGCCCATGTCCAGATGCGCCGTGTAGGTCGGCTTGTGCTTGCCGCGCAGGAGACTCGAGACCCGCGTCGCCAGACGGCCCAGCGGCACGTCCGTCGCGTCGAGGATGACCCAGTCCTTCGCGATCTCGCGCTGCTTCAGCGTGTACGTCTTCAACCTTCAGCCTCCCCGCTCGCGCCGGCCCGGCCGGTACCCGCCCGGACGCCGCCGCTGGCCGGCGTTCGCGGCGCCAGCCCGGCTTTCCCCAAGCTAACCGCTTGATATTGCAATTGAAACGCCGCCGAAGCGGCGAGTGCCAAGCGATGGAATCTAGCAAGAAACAAGGTGCCTGTCAAGAATGGGGATCGGCGTGCAGGAGCGCCAGGCTTTCGCCAAAGGGCGGGCGAAGCACGCCTCGCTCGGTAATGAAAGCGGTTATCAGTTCCGACGGGGTCACGTCGAAGGCCGGATTGTAGGCGTCGGCGCCCGGCGGCGCCAGCCGCCGCCCGTCGCACTCCAGGACCTCGGCGGCGGGGCGCTGCTCGATCGGGATGGCGTCGCCGGCCGGCGTCTGCGGATCGAAGGTCGAGGCGGGCGCGGCCACATAGAACGGCGCGCCGTGCGCCCGCGCCAGCACGGCGAGCGGGTAGGTGCCGATCTTGTTGGCGGTGTCTCCGTTGCGGGCGATGCGGTCGGCGCCGACGATGACCGCGTCCACGCGGCCGGCACGCAGCAGGCTGGCGGCGGCGCCGTCGCACAGAACGGTCACCGGGATGCCTCGCGCCGCCATCTCCCAGGCGGTCAAACGTGCTCCCTGCAGCAGGGGCCTGGTCTCGTCGGCGAAGACGCTGACACGCCGTCCCAGGTCGTGGGCGGCGTGGACGACGCCCAGAGCGGTGCCGTAACCGCCCGTGGCCAGTCCGCCGGCGTTGCAATGGGTCAGCACGGCCGCGGGGTCGGGCAGCAACGCCGCGCCGGCCCGGCCGAGAGCGCGGCAGACGGCCAGATCCTCGGCGAGGATGCGATCGGCCCCGGCGAGCAGGGCGTCGCGCAACCGCTCCGCGCCGGCCCCGGCCGCGGCCGCCGCCCGCGCGGTCGCGCGCTGCCGCGACAGCGCCCAGAACAGGTTGACCGCGGTCGGACGCGTGGCCGCCAGCGCGTCGGCGCCCGCCTCCACCTCCGCCAGCGTCGCGGCCGGCGCCAAGCCGGCGGCGCAGGCTCTCTGCGCCGCCAGCGCCACGCCGTAGGCCGCGGCGATCCCCAGCGCCGGCGCGCCGCGCACCGCCAGTTCCCGGATGGCGGCGCACAGCTGCGCGACCTGCTCGCAGCGGCGCAGCGCCAGCGTCCGGGGCAGGCGGGTCTGGTCGATCAGGACAACGGCGCCGTCGCGCCAGGCGACCGTGGCGAAGGGGAAGGCGGGCGCCGGCGCGCCGGGGCCGCTCATGGAGAGGCCTCGGCGGCGCCGGCGGCGGGAGGCGGCAGCAACGCGCGCAGCGCCTCGCCCAGGCGGGCCAGCGGCAAACCCATGACGTTGAAGTAGCACCCCTCGACCCGCCGCACCATCAAGGCTCCGTAGCCCTGGATTCCGTAGGCGCCCGCCTTGTCGTGCGGCTCCCCGGTGGCGACATAGCGGCCGATGGCCGCCTCGTCCAGGGGCAGGAACTCCACCGCCGTGGTTTCCCAGCCGCTCCAGCGGCGCCGGCTCCCGCCGTCCAGCAGCGCCAGGCCGGTGTGCACCTCGTGCCGGCGCCCCGCCAGCCGACGCAGGATGCGCGCCGCGTCCCGATCGTCGCGGGGCTTCTCCAGCAGCTGGCCGTCCAGGACGACGATGGTGTCGGCGCCCAGCACCAGCCGGCCGGGATGAGCCGCGGCCACGACCTCGGCCTTGGCCGCGGCCAGGGCGGCGGCGTAGCGCCCGGGCTCGACCAGCAGCGCGGCGGCGCTGCGCGCACGCTCGCGCTCGGCGGCGGGAGGCGCCGGCGCCACGGTGAACGGGATGCCGGCCACGCGCAGCAGTTCGGCGCGGCGCGGCGATCCCGACGCGAGCAGAAGCTCCAGCCCCTGCGGCCAGGCCACGAAGGGGGTGACGGTCATGGCGCCGCCTCCGACGCCGCCGGCGCGCGCGCGCCCGGCGCCTCGCGATCGACGATCAAGGTGACCGGTCCGTCGTTCACCAGCTCGACCTCCATCATGGCGCCGAAAACCCCCTCGGCGACCGTCACCCCCTGCCCCCGCAGCAGCACCGCGAAACGGTCGTAGAGAGCGGCCGCGGCCGCCGGCGCCGCCGCGGCGCTGAAGCCGGGACGCTGCCCGCGCCGGCAGTCCGCGTAGAGCGTGAACTGCGACACCAGCAGGATCGCGCCGCCGGTCTCGCGCAGCGACAGATTCATGCGCCCGGCGGGATCGTTGAACACCCGCAGCGCCGGCAGCTTGGCCGCCATCCAGGCCAGCTCGCTCTCGCCGTCGCCGGGCGCGAAGGCCGCCAGCACCACCAGGCCGGAGCCGATGCCGCCGGTCGGCCGGCCGCCGACGCGCACCTCGGCGCGGGCCACGCGCTGGATCACGCAGCGCACGCCAGTCTCCCCGCGGTCCGTCTCAAAGCTGGAACCTTTCCACCTTCTGCACGCTGGGCACCCGTCGCAGCGCGTTGAGGATCTTCTCGAGGTTGTTGAGATTGCGCACCTCGAGCAGGAAGGTGGCCTGGGCGAGGTCGTCCTCGGCGGCGAAATCGCCGCTCTGGATGTTGGTGCCCAGCGCGCTGATCGCCTGGCTCAGGTCCGCCAGCAGGTTCTTGCGGTCGGCGGCGGTGATCAGCAGCTTGACCTGGAAGGTCTGCTCCGGATCGACGTCCCAGGTCACCTCCAGCTGCCTCTCTGGCTCGATGTGCGTCAGGTTGGGACAGCTGGCCCGATGCACCGACACGCCCCTACCCCGCGTGACCACGCCCATCACTTCGTCGCCGGGGATCGGCTGGCAGCAGCGGGCGAAACGCACCATCAGGTTGTCGACCCCCTGCAGCCGCACGCCGCCCACGCGCTTGCCGAACATCGAGGCGTAGAGGTCGCGGCTCAGGTCGGCCACCTTCTCCGCGGGCGAGGCCGGGCGCGGCTCCAGCCGCGAGAACAGGCGCTGGTGGGGGATGTCGCCGCTGCCGATGGCCGCCAGCAGCTTCTCCAGCTCGCTGTAGCCCATCTGCTGGGCCACGTCGACCAGGTCGCGGTCGATCTTGAGCCGCAGCTTGCGCCGCGCCAGCTCCCGCTCCACGATCTCGCGCCCCAGCTTGACGCTGTGCTGGTACTGCGACTGTTTGATCCAGCGGCGCAGGTGGTGCTTGGCTCGGCTGGTCTTGACGATCTCCAGCCACGAGGTGCTGGGATGGGCGCTGCGGTTGGTCAGCACTTCGACCGTGTCGAGGTTCTGCAGCGGCGTGCGCAGGTTCACGACGCGCCCATTCACCTTCGCGCCGATGCAGTGCAGGCCGACCTCGGAATGGACGTGGAAGGCGAAGTCCAGCGGCGTCGCGCCTCGCGGCAGCTGGAAGACATCGCCCATGGGCGAGAAGACGAAGATGTCGTCCTGCAGGAAATCGAGCTTGAGGATCTCCATGAACTCGCGCGGATCGGCCACGTCCTGCTGCCACTCCATGACCTCGCGCAGCGCCCTGAGCAGGGCGTTGTAGGCCTCGCTGTCGCCGCCGCCCTCCTTGTAGAGCCAGTGGGAGGCGATGCCCATCTCGCCCTGGGCGTGCATCTCCGGGGTGCGGATCTGCACCTCGAGGTAACGCCCTCCCGGCACGCGCACCGTCGTGTGCAGCGACTGGTAGAGGTTGGCCTTCGGCGTGGCGATGTAGTCCTTGATGCGGTCGGCCAGCGGCGGGTAGAGGCTGTGCACGATGCCGAGCGCGTGGTAGCAGTCGGCCTTGGTCGGCACGATGATGCGCAGCGCCAGCAGGTCGTAGATGCGGTCCAGTCCGATCTGCTGGGTCTGCATCTTGCGGTGGATGGAGTAGAAGTTCTTGGCCCGCCCGCTGATCTCGGCCTCCAGCCCCGCCTTGCGCATGGCTTCGCCGAGCGGGCGCCGCACCTCCTCGAGCAGACGCTCGCGCTCGGCGCGCGACTGGTTGATGCCGCTCTCGATCTCGAAGTAGCGCTCGGGATGGAGGACCTTGAAGGCGCGGTCCTCCAGCTCCCACTTGACGCGGCCGATGCCGAAGCGGTGAGCCAGCGGCGCGTAGACGTCCAGGGTCTCCTGCGCCATCTCCTGCTGCCGATCGCGCGCCAGGTACTGGATGGTGCGCATGTTGTGCAGGCGGTCGGCCAGCTTGATCAGCACCACGCGCGGGTCCTTGGCGATCGACAGCACCAGCTTGCGGTGGTTCTCGGCCCGCAGGCGCTCGGGATTGCGCGAACGCAGGCCGCCGATCTTCGTGACCCCGTCGACCAGGGCCGCCACGTCGCCGCCGAACGCCTCGGCGATGGCCGCGAGCTGGACCGTCGTGTCCTCGACGACGTCGTGCAGCAGCCCGGCGATGAGCGTGTCAGTGTCCTGGCGCAGATCGGCCAGCAGGTCGGCCACGGTCAGCTCGTGCATGAAGAACGGCTCGCCGCTCTCGCGGCGCTGGCCGGCGTGGGCCTCGGCCCCCAGATGGAAGGCCCGCCACAGTCGCTCCTGATCGGCGTGCGGATTGTAGGCCGTCACCTTGCGGACCACGTCCCGCATGCGGGCGGTCAGATCGGCGGCCACCTCCTGCTGGCGCCCGGCCGGCTCCTTCATGATGTCTCCGCGGGGCGCAGGTCCACCAGTTGCTGCTGCACCGGGTCTATCTCGCCCCCGTTGCGGGGCCGGTAGTGGTTGCGGCCGAGCCGGAACAGGATGTTCCAGCGCATCCCCGCCCACCAGGCACCGCCGCCGGCGGCGCCGGCGGCCTGATCCCAGGCCTCCTGGCTGCCGAAAGCGACGAACTCGCGCAGCAGGGCGGGGCCGCCCCCCGCCGGCGGCGCGCCGGGACCGCGAAAAGAGAAGCGCAGATGCCCGCCCCGCAGCCGCTGCGGCTCGCCCGCCAGACGCAGTCCGTCGCAGCGGAACACCGGCTCGCGATGCCCCTGCCCGAAGGGCTCCAGCTGCTCCAGTTCCGCCACCAGCGCCGCCACCTCGCCCGCGGTCATCGCCGCCAGCGACAGCTCCAGATCGTACGGCTCGGTCACCGGCCCGCCGCCCGGGGCCGCCGCCACCGCCGCCAGGAAGGCGGCGCGGAAGGCTTCCAGATCCTCGGTCCGCAGCGTCAGGCCGGCCGCCTGCGCGTGGCCGCCGTAGCGCACCAAGAGGCCCGCGCAGCGATCGAGCGCGGCCTTCAGATCGACGCCCGGCACGCTGCGGGCCGAGCCGCGCGCCTCGTCGCCCTCGACCGCGATCAGCACCGCGGGCACGCCGTAGAGCTCGACCAGCCGCGCGGCGCTGATCCCGATCACCCCTTTGTGCCACTCCGGCGAGGCGAGCACCAGCCCGGGATCGCCGCGCGCCACGAAGGGCGCCGCCTGGGCGATCGCCTGCTCCTTGACCGTCTGATCGGTCCGCCGCCGCTGCGCGTTGGTGGAGTCGGCCAGAAGCGCGAGTTCGCGGGCCCGCTCCGGATCCGTCGCCAGCAGCAGTTCCAGCGCCACGGCCACGTCGCCCACGCGGCCGCAGGCGTTCAGCCGCGGCGCCACCTGATAGGCCAGGTTGGCCGCGGTCACGGGGAAGCCGCTGTCGAAGCCGGCGACGCGCAACAGCTGCGCCAGCCCGGGGCGGATCGCCTCGGCGCGCCGCAGGCGTTCCAGTCCCTTGACCACCAGCACCCGGTTCTCGCCGGTCAGAGGCATCTGGTCGGCGATCAGGCCGAGAGCCACCAGATCCAGCACCTCTTCCAGGAAGGACGCCGGCAGCGCCGCGGGCGCGCGCCGGTGCAGGGCCTGCGCCAGCTTCCAGGCCACCGCCACCCCGCAGAGATCGGGATTGGGATAGCGCGTCTGCGGCCGGCGGGGATTGACCACCGCCACCGCCTGCGGACGGGTGCGGAACAGGTGGTGGTCCAGAACGACGGTCTCCAACCCGAGCTGCGCCGCCAGGGCCAGCTCCTGCCGCGCCGCCGCGCCGGTGTCGACGGTCAGGAGCAGCCGCACTCCGCGCCGTCCCCAGACCTGGATCTGACGGCCGCAGACTCCGTAACCGTCCACCAGCCGATCGGGCACGAAGGGCGGCTCGAGCGATGCCCGCCGCCCCGCGACGGTCAGGCGCTGCAGCAACAGCGTCAACAGGGCGCAACCGGTCAAGCCGTCGACGTCGAAATCGCCGTGCACGGCGACCCGCTCTTCGCCGGCCGCGGCGGCCAGAAGCCGGTCGGCGGCGGCGTCCATCTCCTCGAGCAGGAACGGCTCGGGCAGGTGGTCCAGCGAGGGGAAGAAGAACTGCTCCAGCTGCTGGGGGTCCGTCAGGCCGCGCGCTGCCAGCAGGGCCAGCAGATGATCCGATACGGGGCAGGCCAACGGCACGACCCGGCGCAGCCGGGCCAGGGTCGCGGCGGACGGCAACGGCGCGCGCTGCCAGGCGCGGCCGGTGAGCAGCCCGGGCCCCGGGGTGGCGGGAGGGGGCGCGGGGGGCACATCTCCCCCAGGGGTGCCGAAATTCAGCTCGAACTGCAACCTGCCCTCCGCGCGCCCGGACAGCGCCTCCGGGCGGCGGGCGCCGCGCCCGGCGGTCGAAAAGGGGAGAGCCGGTCGTAAGCCGAGTTCTGTTGCCGCCTGGGCGGCGACGGTCATGTGTCTGGGGCCGGCGTTGCCGACGGCCTCTAGCGACCTACCCGGGAGTCGAGCGAGGCGGGCGACCTCATCCTCCCCTATGCGGTCTTGCTCCGGGTGGGGTTTACCATGCCGTCCCCGTCGCCGGGAACGCGGTGAGCTCTTACCTCGCCTTTTCACCCTTGCCGGGACCGAAGGCCCGGCGGTGTGTTTTCTGTGGCACTTTCCTTGGGATCGCTCCCACTGGGCGTTACCCAGCACCCTGCCCTGCGGAGCTCGGACTTTCCTCGCGCCCGCGAGGGCGCGCGACCGTCTCCCCGACTCTCCCCGCACCTCATAATAGGCGCGCCGCGCCGTGTTGTCACCGGCAAAGCCGCCCGCCCGTCATCCGCGCGCCCACGCCCGCCCGTCCAGCGCCAGATTGGCCAGCCGATCGGCCAGCCGATTGCGTTCGCGCGCCACGTGCCGCACCCGGAACGCCGCCAGTTCCCGCGCCAGATGCACCACCTGCTGGTGCAGCGGCCGCAGGTCCAGGCTCTTGACCCGGTAGACGCCCGTGAGCTGGCGTGCGATCAGCTCGCTGTCGAGATACAGATCCACCTGCGCGGCGCCCCACGACCGGGCGAACTCCAGCGCCCGCAGGACCGCCGTGTATTCCGCGACGTTGTTGGTGGCGATCCCGATCGTTTCGGCGTGCGCGCACAGGGGCGTCCCTCCCCGCCGGGAGAAGACGATGCCGATCGCCGCGGGCCCCGGATTGCCGCGGCTGGCGCCGTCGGTCCAGATCTCCAGCACCTGGCTGCCCCGGGCCGGCAGAGGGCTGGTTCCCGGCACGGCGGCCGCCGGCAGCGGCGCCGGCGCCGCCGCCGCCGGCCCCGCGGCCGCTGGCGGCGGGGCCGCCGGCGCCGCGGCGTCCGCCGCCGTATCGCCCCCCGCCAGCTCGCGCCGCCAGGCGCCCAGGCGGCGCCGCAGTTCGCGCACCGTCAGGCCGCACTCGCGCGCCAGGCCGCGCAGGTTGTCGCTCTTCTCCAGGGCCAGCAGCAGCTCGCCCAGCGTGGCGGGTTCGTTCGGTTGGGTCACGCCATGCCTCCGGCTGGAGGGCGCCGCCGCGCGGCGCCCGGCTAGGGTTCGGGCACCAGGAATCGGCCGCACGCCTCGCAGCGGGCGTAGCTGCCCCCGCGGCCGAGGTTGATGGCCTCCTGTTGCGGCAGCTGCGCCCGGCAGCCGCCGCAGGAGGCCCCCACCAGCGCGACCACAGGCAGCTCCAGGCGGGCGCGCAGCTGCGTGACGGCATGCAGCAGCGCGGGCGGGAGCTCGGCCTGGCGCGCCTCCACTTCCGCGGCCGCCTCCCGCGCCCGGACGGCGGCGGCGCGCGCGGCCTCGGCCAGACCGGGCCGCTCGGCGCCGGCGCGATCGCGCTGCGCGGCCAGCTCGGCCTCCTCCCGCGCCGCCGTCCGCGCGGCCGCTTCTAGGCGGCCGATCAGGTCCAGCCCGTTCTCCTCGGCGCGGTCGAGCCGAGCCGCCGCGGCCGCGATCTCTCGCTGCAGGGCGGCCCGTTCGCGTTCGCCGCCGCTGGCCGCCGCCCGCCGCCGCAGCCGCTCCAGGCCGGCGCTCATCTCCTTGATCTCCCGCTCGCCGGCCCGCAGCTCGCGCGTCAGCCGCTCGACCTCGGCGCGGGCGGCCGCCAGATCCGCCTCGTGTTCGCTGAGCAGGGCGTCGATGAACTCTCCCCGCTCGGCGGCCCTCCTGGCGGCGGCGCGCGCCTCCAGCAACAGCCGTTCGGCGGCGGCCAGCGCGGACAGGGCGGCGGCGGCGTCCGGCGCGCTCATGCTCCTCCTTAGCGCCAGCGGCGGCGTCAACACGAAGCGCGCCGTCCAGGGCGGAACGGCGCGCCGTGCCTGCTGAGCGCTGGTGGGCGATACTGGACTCGAACCAGTGACCTCTCGCGTGTGAGGCGAGCGCTCTAGCCAGCTGAGCTAATCGCCCGGAACTCGTCCTGGTGGGCCCACTAGGGATCGAACCTAGGACCGGCCGGTTATGAGCCGGCTGCTCTGACCGACTGAGCTATGGGCCCTGACCTGGCGACCAAAGTCTAGGCATTGGCCGGCCGCGGGTCAACTCGCAAACCCGCGGGCCGGCGGCGCGCCGCACGGCGGCCAGCCGCCTCAGACGATCTCCGTGTAGCCTTTCAGCTTGCGGCTGCGGCTGGGATGGCGGAGCTTGCGCAAGGCCTTGGCCTCGATCTGGCGGACGCGCTCGCGCGTCACCTTGAAGATGTGGCCGACCTCCTCCAGCGTGCGCGGCGTGCCGTCCCCCAGGCCGAAGCGCAGGCGGATGACCTTCTCCTCGCGGCGCGACAGCGTGCTCAGAACGCGCTGCAGCTGGTCGCGCAGCATGGAATGGGCGGCGACGTGCGCGGGCGAGGGCGCGCCGGTGTCCTCGATGAAATCGCTGAGGTTGCTGTCCTCGTCCTCGCCGATGGGGCGGTCGAGCGAGACCGGCTCCATGCTGGCCTTCATGACGCCGCTGACCTTCTCCAGCGGCATCTGCAGGAAGCGGGCGACCTCCTCCTGCGAGGGGTCCCGCCCCAGCTCCTGCACCAGCTGCCGCGAGGCGCGGTTGACCTTGTTGATGGCTTCGATCATGTGCACCGGCACGCGGATGGTGCGCGCCTGGTCGGCGATCGCCCGCGTGATCGCCTGCCGGATCCACCAGGTGGCGTACGTGGAGAACTTGTATCCCTTGCGGTAGTCGAACTTCTCGACCGCCCGCATCAGGCCCGAGTTGCCTTCCTGGATCAGATCCAGGAATTCCAGGCCGCGGTTGGTGTAGCGCTTGGCGATGCTGATCACCAGGCGCACGTTGGCCTCGATCATCTCGCGCTGCGCCGCCGAAACCTCGCGCTCGCCGGAAGCGATCTCGCTGCTGATCTCGGCCAGGTCCACCGCCGAGAGGCCGATCTCCCGCTCGATCTCGTGCACACGCTTGCGGCACGCCTTCAGGCGCCGCTGCGCCTCCTGTCCCGCCGCGCGCGCCTCGCTCGCCGTCTTCTCGTTGCCGCCGCGCCGCCCCTCGCGCGCCGCCGTCTCCGCCGCCTGGCGGATGCAGCGCTCCTCCTCGCTGATGCGCTGCTGCAGTTCGGCCACCTTGGCGTGCACCAGGCGCAGGCGGTTCGACAGCTGCTCCACCTGGCCGGGGGACAGGTGCAGATCCTGGAACGCCTCCATGATCTTGCCTTCGCGCGTCTGCACCATGCGCCCCAGGGTCGTGGCGCGGGAACCGTTGCCGGCCGCCCGCTGGTCGCGACGCAGATCGACGATCTCCTTCTGCCAGCGCTCGATGCGGTCCACGGCCCGCAGGATGCGCAGCCCTTCCTTGCGCGGCGAGTAGTGCACGTTCCAGGTGGCGCTGTCGTGTTGGACGACCTCGTCGACGTGCACGTTCTCGGTCATCAGCTGGCTGGCGATCTGCCGCAGCTCCTTGAGGGTGTGGCTGCTGCGGATGGTGGCGCGGATCACGGCCAGCTGGCCTTCCTCCATGCGCCGCGCCAGGTTCACCTCGCCCTGCCGCGTCAGCAGCGGCACGCGCCCCATCTCGCGCAGGTACATGCGGACCGGATCGTCGTACTTGAGATTGCTGCGCGCGGCCTTCTTCAGCACCGCCGCCTTCTTGCGGCCGCGCTCTTCGCGCTGTTGCAGCCGCTTGCTGGCGTCGGCCTCGGTGTCGAAGTAATCGATGTTCAGATCCGCCAGCTTCTCGTAGATGCGCTCAATCAGCTCGATGTCGAACTCGTCGCCGATCAGTTCGTTGATCTGATCGTTCAGGATGTAGCCGCCGCGCTGGCGTGCGGCGTGGCTGAGCTCGTCGATGATCGCGCTGAATCTCGGGTTATCCATCCTGGTCGCTGTCCCCCTGCTCCGTTTGGGTACGGCGCCGCTCCGGCCCACCGCGTCAAGAGGGCCGGGAGCCGGCGGCGGGCGCGCCGCCCGCGGCGGCGACGCCGCCGCGCGCGGCCTCCAGCCGGCGCTGTCGTTCCTCGTCGGCGCGCAGACGGTCGTGGCCGTCCCGCACCGCCCGCGCGAAATCGGTGTGATCGGGCACCCGTTCGTCGTCGAGCAGACCGGCCAGGTAGCGCCGGTAATCGTCCCCTCGCAGATTCATGTTCGCCTGCGCCCAGACGGCAGGCGCGGTTTCTTCGCCGGCCTGCCGTCGCCGCCGCCAGGCCAGCAGGTCGGCGAGCAGCCGCTCACCCAACGGTTCGGCCGCCGGCAGCTCGCCGCGCAGCTCGAGCAGCAATTCCGCCGCGCGCCCCGAGGCATCGCGCAGCGCGTGGGCGAGGATCTCCCGCTCGATCGCGCCGCGGTCCAGACCAGCCGGCACCGGCGGCGCCGCGGGCGGGGTCGGCGCCGTGGGCGGGGCCGCCTCGGCGCCGCGCCCTGCCCGGAGCGGCGCGGCCGTCAGGCGCGCCAGTTCGGCCTCCAGCACCGCCAGGCGCAGACCGAACAGCTGCGCGGCCTCCTCCAGCAGGAACGCCTGGCGTATCGGGTCGGCCACCAGCGCGATCGAGGCCAGCCCCTGCTTGAGCGCCCGCTCCCTATCCACGCGGCGGTCGCCGCGCTCGTCCACGAGCTGTCGCAACAGAGGCAGGTAGGCGGGCGCTTGCTCGAGCACCGCGCGCAAATCCTGCGCCGCGTGCCGCTGGAGCAGCGACGCCGGATCCTCGCCGGCGGGCAGCCGCGCCACGCGCGGCTCCAGTCCGGCGGCCAGAGCCGTGTGGCAGGCGCGCACGGCCGCTTTCAGGCCCGCGCGGTCGCCGTCGAAGAGCAGCACCACGGCCGGCGAGCCCCGGCGCAGCAGGCGGGCCTGGTCGGGGGTGAACGCCGTGCCGCAGGTGGCCACCCCGTTAGCGAAACCAGCTTGCGCCAGCGCCATCAGATCGAAATAGCCTTCCACCAAGATGGCCGTCTTCAGACGCGCCGCCGCGATGCGCGACGCGGAGAAACCGTAGAGCAGCTTCCCCTTGCTGAAGTAGGTGCTGTCGGGGGAATTGAGATACTTGGGCTCACCCGGTCCGAGCACCCGCCCGCCGAACCCGGCGACGCGCTGCGCCAGGTTGCGGATCGGAAAGATAATCCGGCTGCGGAAATAGGCAAAGGGCGCTTCGGCGCCGCGCCGCATCAGCAGCCCGCTGCGCAGCGCCAGGTCGGCGGCGACCCCGGCGCGTTCCAGGGCCGCGACCAGCCCGCCGCCGCCCGCCGCCGCCCAGCCGACCTCGAAGCGCTCGCAGATCGCGGGCGCGAAACCGCGCTCCTCCAGGTAGCGGCGCGCGTCCGCGCCCGCGGACGCCAGCAACATCTCGCGCCAGTGCGCCGCCGCCGCCTCGTTGGCGCGGTGGAACGCCTGGCGCTCCCCTTCCGCCTCGTCCTCCACCAGGTAGCGCGACAGGTCCAGATCGAGCGACCGCGCCAGGGTCTCGACCGTTTCCGGGAAGGTCAGCCCTTCGATCTTCATCAGGAAGGAGATGACATCGCCGCCCTCGCCGCAGCCGTAGCACTTGAACAGCTGCCGCGCGGGATTGACCGTGAAGCTGGGCGTCTTCTCGCGATGGAAGGGACAGAGGGCCTTGAACCCGGCGCCCGCGGGCTTGAGCGTGACATACCCGCGCACCACGCCGACGATGTCAGTTTCTTCCTTGATGCGCACGACGATGTCACGCGGCAAGGTGGGCGCCATCGCGGCAACTTTCCGGCACCGGGGCCAGCGGCAGGTGGAACGGGCAGCGGGCGCAGCCTTTACGATAACGATGGCGGGGGGCGATCCGCAAGGCGTCTCGCCGATTCCGGCCGGTGCCGTGACCGCTCAGGCGTCGGGCAGCCGCACCACGGAAACCCCCGCGCCTCCCTGTTCGGGCGCCGCCGACGACCAGCCAGCGACGCGGGGATCGGCCGCCAGGCGCTCGTGGAGATAGGCCCGCAGCCGCCCGGTGCCCAGGCCGTGGATCACGCGCAGCTCGCTCAGGCCGGCCGGGATCGCGCGGTCGATCAGGAGGTCGAGCTGCCGCCAACCTTCTTCGGCCCGCTCGCCCCGCAGGTCGATCTCGCGCCTGGCTTCACCGGAGCCGCCCGTTGCCCCGCCGGCGCGGTCGGGCGCGGCGGACGGCGCCGGCGGGGGGCCCGCGAGCGGCTGGACGTCCCCGGCCGGCAGGGTCAGCCTCATCCCGCGCGCCTCGGCCACCACGCGCTCGCCCCGCACCTCCAGCACCGTTCCGGCCAGGCCCAGCTGCGGGATGCGTATCGGATCGCCCGGCTGCAGCGAGGGCGGCGCCGGCCGCGCCGGCGGCGGCGCGGCCGCCTCCAGGCGGTCGGCGACGCCGCGCAGGGCATGGCGCGCGTCGCGCACGCTCGCGGCGTCCGCGCCGCGGGTGCGGATCTCGCGCACCGCCGCCTCGACCGCTCGCCGCCCCTCCTGCAGCAATGCCTCGCCTGCCTGGCGCGCCGACTCCAGCAGGCCGCGGCGCTCGGCCTCCAACCCCTCCAGCCGCGCGGCGAGTTCGCTCTCCCGGACGGCCTGCCGCCGCTCGCGAAGCCGCGCCTCGGCTTCAAGCTCCGCCACCGACCGAGCCCGTGCGCCCAGCTCGGTCAGCAGCCGCTCCAGCTCGAAACGCTGGTCACCGACCAGGCCGCGCGCCCGCGCCAAGAGCTCAGCCGGCAGCCCGCAACGCCCGGCGATGGCGAAGGCGTGGCTGGCGCCCGGCACGCCGAGCCTGAGCGTGAAGCGCGGCCTCAGGCTGGCCTCGTCGAAATCCATCGCCGCGTTCAGCATCGCCGGATGCTCGTGGACCGCCGCCTTGAGCAGGCCGAAATGGGTCGAGGCCAGCACCAGCGCCCCGCGCGCGGCCAGTTCCTCCAGGACCGTGTACGCCAGCGCCGTGCCTTCCTGGGGATCGGTGCCGCTGCCGATCTCGTCGCACAGCACCAGGGTCGACGGTCCGCTCCCGGCCAGAAAGCGAGCCAGATTGCCCAGGTGCGCCGAGAAGCTGCTCAGCGACATCGCGATCGACTGCTCGTCACCGAAATCCACGAACAGCCGCTCGACCAGCGGCAGGCGGCTGTCCTCGCGGGCCGGCACGTCCCAGCCGCACTGGGCCAGCAGCACGCAGACGCCGACGGTCTTGAGCGCCACCGACTTGCCGCCGGCGTTGGGCCCGCTGATCAGCAGCACGCGGCGCTCCGGCGGCAGCTCCAGGTCCAGCGGCACCACTTCGCCGCCCGCGCCCCCGCCGGCGCCGGCCGCCTCGAGCAGCGGGTGGCGCGCCGCGCAGAGCCGCAGGGTGGCGCCGGCGGCGACTGCCGGCCGGCGGGCGCGGCGCTGCCGGCTCCATAGCAGCGCCGCCCGGGTCTCGTCCGCGAGCAGCAGCAGCCCGCAGGCCTGGCGCAGGTCCTCTGCCGCGGCCTCCAGCAGGCGGTTGAGTTCGAGCAGGATGCGCGCCTCCTCGGCGGCTGCCGCGAGACGGATCTCCACCAGCTGGTTGGTCAGTTCGACCACGGCGGCCGGTTCCACGAAGAGCGTGCCGCCGCTCGCCGAACGGTCGTGAACGATGCCCTCGAGCCGGCGGCGCACGCCCGCGCGCAAAGGCACGCAATAGCGGTCGCCTCGCAGCACGACCTCCTCGCCGGTGGTCAGGCCGCGCTGCCGCGCGGCCGCCAGCGCCCGCTGGGCGGCGGCGCGGGCCTCGCGCTCCCGGGCCAGCCCCTCGCGCCGCAGCCGCGCCAGCAGCGGGCTGGCGCCGTCGAGCAGCCGGCCATCCCGGTCCAGCGCCCGCCGCACGGCGGCGACCATCCCGGCGAATCGCGCCTGCGCGGACGCCGCCGCGGCCCAGGTCGGCATCTCCCCGGCGGCGCGGCCGAAGAAGGCGGCGACCTCGTCCAGGCCCGCGGCCACGGCCGCCGCGTGCACCAGCTCCGGGCCGTCGCGCGGGCGGGTGCGCGGCGCCTCCAGCCAGTCCAGCAGCGCGGAGACCTCCAGCAGCGGCGGCCATCGCCCCTCGTCGCCTGCCGCGCGCAGCTCGTCCGCCAGCAGCCAGCGCAGCGCGATGGCCTCCGCGTCGACCAGCGGCAGGCGTCCGGCGGTGCGCGCCGCGGCGCGGCGGCAGAGGCAGTGCGCGGCGACCTGTCCGGCCACCTGCGGCCATTCCAGCAGGCGCAGGGCCTGCGCCGTGGCGTCGTCCGCGGACAGCGTGCGGGCCTCGCACGCGGCGATCCGGCTGAGCAGGGGGATCATCGTCTCAACCCCGGCGGGCGAGGACGGGCGGCGCGGCGGGCGCGGAGTCGTCGGCCGCGTGGCGGCGGGCTCGGACCTCGATCCATTGCCACGCCTCGCCGTGATCGGCGCCGAGGCGCCGCAGCAGGGCGTAGAGGCTAGGCGCTGCGCGGTAGACCAGCCGCGTGGCCGGATGGGCCTCGAACGCGGTCCTGACCGCTTCCCCTCCCGGCGCGCGCGTCAGAGCGAGCAGGATCACGCTGGCCAGCAGCACGCCGGCCAGCAATCCGAAGGCGGCGCCCCCCAGGCGGTCGAGCCAGCCGACGATCGAGATCCGCACGGCCTTGCCCAGCGCCCAGGCCAGCAGCCGCGTGGCGGCCAGGCCGAGCACGAACACCATGACCCAGGCCAGGTAGAGCGGCAGATTGCCTGGCAGCGTTTCGGCGCGTGGAATCCAGGCGGCCAGACGCGCCGCCTGCGTGGTGGCCAGGACGAAGCTGGCCACCACGCCGGCGAACTCCACGGCCCGGCGCACCAGGCCGACGCGGAAGCCCTGGATGGTGAAGACCAGGATCAGCACGGCGGTCAGGATGAACAGCAGCGTCATCGGACAGCCTCAGCCGCTCAGCAAGCGCTTGGCCAGGGCGCTGATCCGCCCTCCCTCGGCCCGGCCCGCGGCGCTGGCCAGCGCGGCCTTCATGACCTTGCCGAGATCCTGCGGGCCGGCGGCGCCGGTCGTGGCGATCGCCTCGCGCACGATCCGCTCCAGCGCCGCGTCATCCAGCTCGGCCGGCAGGAATTCGGCGAGCACGGCGAGCTCCCCCTGCGCCTGCGCCACCAGATCAGCGCGGCCGGCGTCGCGGGCGTTGCCCAGAGCCTCCTTCACCTTGCGCTGGTACGAGACCAGCGTCCTGACCACCCCGGCGTCGTCCAGATCGACGCGCTGGTCCACCTCCACCTGTTTGATCTGGGCCTGCAGCATGCGCAGCACGCCCAGCCGCTCCTGCTGCCGCTGCTTCATGGCGGCGACCACGGCCGCCTGCAGGGCGGCTCCCAGCTGTCCCTTGGCCATCGCGCCGGGCGCTCCTTTCCGCGCCACCCGCGCGGCGCGTCGCGGCCAGTCTACGCGGGCCGGCACCGCGGGGTCAAGCCGCCGGGCCGCCGGCCGCCGGGCCGCCGTCGGCGACCAGCCGCTCGCGCCGTCGCAGCAGCAGCAGCAGCCCCGCCGCCGCGGCGGTCTCGGTGCGCAGCCGATGCGGTCCCAGGCGCAGCGGCCGCGCTCCCGCGCCGGCCAGCCGGCGGCGTTCGGCGTCGTCCCAGCCGCCCTCGGGCCCCACGGCCCACACCCACCAGGCGGCGCCCGCCGGCAGAGCGGCCTCCTGCGCGTCCGGACCCGGTCCGCGGTCGTGGCGCGCCTCTTCCTCGCCGTAGCAGACGGCCGCGCCCGCGCGCCCGGCCAGCAAGCCGTCCAGATCGGTCACCGGGTGCAGCGCCGGCACCAGCGAACGGGCCGCCTGCTTGGCGGCCGCGCGCACGATGGCGCGCCAGCGTTCGTGCCGGCCGGCGCCGGGTTCGATCACGGCCCGCGCTGTCCGCAGCGGCCAGATCTCGTGCGCCCCCAGCTCGACCGCTTTCTCCAGCGCCCATTCGAAACGCCGCCCCTTGAGCAGCCCGCAGGCCAGCGCAAGCCGCGGCGCCTGCAGCTCGCGCGGGTCGTCGCGCGCGCTCTGCAGCGTGATCACGGCCCGCCCCTCCTGCAGGCCGGCGTAGACGCCGGCGAGGAAACGGCCCCGTCCGTCCGCCAGCCGCACCGGCGCGCCCGGCGCCGCGCGCAGGACCTTGACCAGATGATGCGACTCCGCGGCGTCGAGCCGCACGGCCCTGCCGGGCGCCGGCGGGGAGCCGCCATCGTCGGGGAGCAGGAAGAGCCGCATGGCGCGCCTCCGGCAGGATCTGGGGCGCGGATCAGCGACCCCGGCCGGGCGCCGGCACCTGCCGGGCCAGCCCCTCGCGCAGGCGCTCCAGCAGCGCGCTCTGCTCGGCGGTCAGCTTCTCCGGGGTCCAGGCGATGATGCGCACCAGCTGGTCGCCGCGGCCGCCTTGCTGCAGGCGCGGCAGCCCCTTGCCGCGCATGCGGAAGACCTTGTGGGTCTGCGTGCCGGCGGGGATCTTCAACGCCACCTTGCCGTCCAGGGTCGGCACCTCGATCTTGACCCCCAGCATCAGGTCGATGGGCGAGACGGGCAGGTCGAGCAGCAGATCGTCCCCGTGGCGGGTGAAATGCTCGTCCTCGGCCACCTCCATCACCACGCGCAGATCGCCGGGCGGGCCGCCCTGCTCGCCGGCGTCGCCGCGTCCTGGGATCTCCATGTAGTTGCCGCTGCTGACGCCCGGCGGCACCGTGATCTCGATGGTCTCCTCGCCGCGCACCGTGCCCGTGCCCCGGCAATCGCCGCACGGCTGGCTGACGACCCGCCCGCGCCCGCGGCAGCGGGGACAGATGCTCTCGGTGACCATCTGCCCGATCAGGGATTGCCGCACCTGGCGCAGCCGGCCATGTCCGCCGCATTGCGCGCACGGCTGGGGCCGGCTGCCGGCGGCGGCGCCGCTGCCCTGGCAGGCGCCGCAGGCCACCTGCTTCTTGACCTTCAGCTTCTTGCGCGCCCCGGCGGCGGCCTCCCGCAGGGTCAGCCGCAGCTTGATCTGGATGTCGTGGCCCCGATCGGCGCCGCCGCCCATGCCGCCGCCGCCGCCGAAGAAATCACCGAACCCGCCGAAATTGCGCAGGAAAGCCTCCAGCGCGTCGTTGATGTCGAAGTGCGTGGCGCCGCCGGCGCCGCCGAAGCCGGGGCCGGGGGCCTGATGCCCGAAGCGGTCGTAGTGCGCCCGCTTCTGCGGATCGCGCAGCACCTCGTAGGCCTCGGTGGCCTCGCGGAACTTCTCTGCCGCCGTGGAGTCGTTGGGATTGCGGTCCGGATGATGCTGGACGGCGAGCTTGCGGTAAGCCCGCTTGATTTCGCCCTCGTCGGCGCCGCGGCCGACGCCGAGCACATCGTAGTAATCGCGTTTGGGGCTCATGACGGCTCTCCGCCGCGGCGGCCGCCCGGCCGCCCGCGTGCGGCGCCACGTTAAGAGAACCGCCCCCGAGGGTCAAGGCGCAACGAGCCGCGCTGGGCGCGTCAGCGAGCGTAGAGCTTGTCCGCGATCACGTGCGACGCCTGGATCAGCTCCTCGGTGAGCTCGGACAGCCCCTCCGGCTCGCCGGCCGCCAACGCCTGGCGCACCGCCGCCAGGGCGGTCTCGATCCGCTGCCGCTCCTGCTCGGCCAGGCCGCCGCCGTAGGACTGCAGAGCTTCGCCCACGTTCAGCAGCATCAGCTCGGCGCGGTTGCGCTGCTCGGCCGCCTTCTTCTTGAGCTGATCCTCGTCGCGCCGCTGCTGCGCCTCGCCGACCAGCCGCGCGATCTCCTCCTCGGACAGGTTGCCCGATGCGTGCACCTTGACCACCTGCTTCTTGCCGGTGCCCAGATCGGTGGCGCTGACGCTGACGATGCCGTTGGCGTCGATGTCGAAGACCACCTCCACCTGCGGCACGCCGCGCGGCGCCGGCGGCAGCCCCACCAGGTCGAAGCGCGCCAGGCTGCGGTTGTCCGCCGCCATCTCGCGCTCGCCCTGCAGCACGTGCACCGACACCGCCGACTGGTTGTCGGTGGCGGTGCTGAAGATCTGGCTGCGGCGGGTCGGCACGGTGGTGTTGCGCTCGATCAGCCGCGTCATCACGCCGCCGAAGGTCTCGATGCCCAGGCTCAGCGGTGTCACGTCCAGCAGCAGGATCTCGTCGACGGCGCCGTCCAGGATGGCCGCGTGCAGCGCCGCTCCCAGGGCCACCACCTCGTCGGGGTTGACGCCGTGGTTGGGCTCGCGCCCGAAGATCCTCTTGACCGTCTGCTGCACCAGCGGGACGCGGGTCGAGCCGCCGACCAGCAGCACCTCGTCGATCTGCTCGGGCTCCAGGTGCGCGTCGCGCAGCGCCTGCAGGCACGGCTCGACCGTGCGCTCGATCAGCGGCGCGGCCAGCGCCTCGAAACGGGCCCGCGACAGCACCATGTCCAGATGCACCGGCGCGCCGTCCTTGCTGGCGATGAACGGCAGGTTGATGTGCGTGTCCAGCGTCGATGACAGCTCGCACTTGCCCTTCTCCGCGGCGTCCTTCAGCCGGGCGATGGCCACGCGGTCGCGCGACAGGTCGACGCCCTGCTCCTCCCGGAACTGCTCCACCAGCCAGGCGATGATGGCCTGGTCGAGATCGTCGCCGCCCAGGTGGGTGTCGCCGGCGGTCGACTTGACCTCGTGGACGCCGTCTCCCAGCTGCAGGATGGAGATGTCGAAGGTGCCGCCGCCCAGGTCGTACACGGCGATGCACCCCTGCTTGCGGCTCTCGGCGCCGTAGGCCAGGGCCGCGGCGGTCGGTTCGTTGATGATGCGCAGCACGTTCAACCCGGCGATGCGCCCCGCGTCCTTGGTGGCCTGGCGCTGCGCGTCGTTGAAGTAGGCGGGCACGGTGACGACCGCGTCCGAGACCTCCTCGCCCAGCACCTCCTCCGCCCGCAGCTTGAGCGCCTGCAGGATGCGCGCGGAGACCTCCTGCGGCGTGAAGGTCTCGCCGTCCAGTTCGACCACGGCCAGGCCGGTCTCGGGGTGCTTGGCCACCTTGTAGGCGGCCCGCTGCACCTCCGTCAGGGCCTCGTCGTAGCGCAGCCCCATGAACCGCTTGATCGAGACGATGGTCTTGTCCGGTGCGGTGATCGCCTGCCGCCGGGCGATCTGGCCCACGAGCCAGGTGCCGGTCTTGCTCTTGCTGACCACCGACGAGGTGGTGCGATGCCCCTGCTCGTTGGTGATGATCTCGGGCTGGCCGCCCGCGCAGACCGCGATGACCGAATTGGTGGTGCCCAGATCGATGCCAATGGCCTTGCCCATCGTCGCCTCCCGGCCGGCGGCGCCGCCCGGGCGCCGCTCAACTGGCGACGATCACCCGCGCGGGCCGGATCACCAAGTCCTTGAGCCGGTAGCCTGGCTGCACGACCTCCGCGATCTGCCCGGGCGCCAGCCCCTCCTTCTCCAGCTGGAGGATCGCCTCGTGCAGAGCGGGGTCGAACTCGCCGCCGTCGGGATCGATCCGCTCCAGCCCCTGCGCCAGCAGGATATCGCGGAAGCGCTGATAGATCAGCCCCACGCCGGCTTTCAGGCTTTCCAGCTCTCCCTCCCCCGCCGCGGCGTTGCGCATCGAGATCACGGCGCGCTCGAAATTGTCGAGCACTTCCAGGAGGTCGCGCAGCAGGCCCGCCACCGCGAGCTGCCGGACATCCTCCATCTCCTTGCGCGTCCGCTTGCGGTAGTTCTCCAATTCGGCCGCGGTGCGCAGCCAGCGTTCCTTCAGCTCGTCCCGCTCGCGCCGCAGCAGTTCCTCGGGCGACAGCTCCGCTTCCTCGGCCGCGGGCGTCTCGGCCGCCTCGGCCGCCGCGGGCGCCTCCGCCTCGGGCGGGGTCGCGGCGCCGGTACCCTCATCCGGCGCCGCTCCGGCCGCCTGGGCGCCCTCCGGGGGCGCTTGGTGGTGATCGGCCTGCCGGGGTCCGGGTTGAGGATTATTGTCGGCCATGAAAGACAAACCTCCGTCGTTGAAGCGGTTGGCGGTCGAGCCAGTCAGGCGATGCGCTCGAGCCCGTCCAGCACCACCGCCAGGCCGGCGACGGCGCGCGGATAGGGCATGCGGCGCGGTCCCAGCACCGCCAGGATGCCGCGCCGGCCGCTCAGGCTGAACGAGGCGGAAAGCATTCCGAACGGGCGCAAGGCGTCGATCGGGTTCTCCGCGCCGATCCAGACCGCCAGCCCCCCGGGCTCCGGGCAGAGCCGGCGCAGCGCGTCGGCGATCAGCTGCGGCGATTCCAGCAGGCGGACCAGGCTGCGCAGCGGCTCCGGCTCGGAGAACTCGGGTTCCTGCAGCAGCCGCGACACGCCGCGCAGTTCGACGTCGCCGGTTTCCAGATCGTCGAACAGCTCGCGGCCGCGCGCCACCACATCGAGCGCGCAGCCGGCGGCCGCCGAGGCGGCTGCGTCGAGCGACGGCAGCACGCGCGTGCGGATCTCGGCCACCGCGCGGCCGGCGATGCGTTCCGACAGCAGGCGAGCCGCCTCCTCGACCACAGCCGCCTGGTAGGCGCGGCCGGTCGTGACGACCGCCGAGCGCACCGGGGCGTTCTCGAGCAGCAGCACCATCAGGATCCGGCGCCCCTCGCGAGGGTAGAGGTCGAGGCGCAGGGCCCGCAATCCGTCCCACGCCGGTCCCAGGATGATGCCCAGGCTGGCGGTCAACTCGTTGAGCAGCGCCGCCAGCGCCTTGCCGATCACGGGCGTGCCGGCCGTGCGCGCCAGCTCCTCCTCCACGCGGCGCCGCAGCGTCGCCGGCGTCTCCCAGCCGCGGAAGCGCCACTGCGCCAGGAAGCGATCGACGCAGGCGCGATAGCCCTCGTCCGTCGGCACGCGGCCGGCCGAGGTGTGCGGTTGCACGAGATATCCGTCTCGCTCCAGGGCGAGCATCACCGCGCGGATGGTCGCCGGCGAGAGCGCTCCGCCCAGGGAGCGGGCCACCATGCTGGAGGGAACCGGCTGGCCGGTCTCGACGTGCAGCCTCACCACGGTGTCCAGGATCTCGAAGCGTCGCGAGGTCGATGTGCGGATGCCCGCCACCCTATTCTCCCTACCCGGCCGGAGGCCGGCTGCTGGCGGCACTGGGTACGTGGCCAAGGCAATCTAAGTCAGCAACTTGCGCGATGTCAACCGCGGGCGGCCGGTCCCGATTCCGCGCCGGCCGGCGCGCGCTCCAGGGCGCGGGCCAGCAGCGCCTCCAGGCTGTCCAGACGCAGCATGCCGCGCCGCGTCAACCGCAGGCGCCCCTGTTCCACCCGCCACAGCCCCTCGTCCTGGCCCTGAGCCAGAGGCAGACCCGCCGGCAGGCGCGCCAGCGGCACGCCGGCGGTCGTGCGCAGGGGCAGGATCACGCGCTCCAGACGCCGCGCCGCCGGCGACAGCGGATCGACCATCGCCTCCGGCAGCTCGCCGCGCTCCACCGCGGCGCGGTATGCCGCGGGGTCGGCCAGGTTCGCGTACCGCCGGCGCCCCCAGTGGCCGTGGGCTCCCGGCCCCAGCCCCAGGAACGGCACCCCCTGCCAGTAGGCCTGGTTGTGGCGCGACTCCTGCCCCGGGCGCGCGAAGTTGGCCACCTCGTACTGGCGCAAGCCCAGCGCCTCCAAGGTGTCGGCCGCCGCCAGGTAGGCGTGCTCCGCCGCGGCCTCGCCGGGCGGGCGCCAGCGGCCCGCCGCCGCCGCCGCGGCCAGCGGAGTGCCGGGATGCAGCTCGAGCAGGTAGAGCGAGACATGGCCGACGCCCGCGCCGACCGCCTCGCGCAGCTCGGCCGCCAGACGGGCCGGGCGCAGGGCCGTCCCCAGCATCCAATCGGCGGCCACGCGGGGGAAGGTCGCGGCGGCCAGGGCGATGGCCGCCCGCCCGGCCGCCGCCGTCGCCCCCGGCGGCCGTCCCAGCCGCCGCAGCACCCGGTCGTCCAGGCTCTGCACCCCCAGGCTGACCCGATTGATCCCGGCCGCGCGCCACGCCGCCGCCACGGCCGGCGTGAAGCTCTCGGGATTCGCCTCGGCGGTGACCTCCTGCTCCGGCGCCGCCGGCAGCCGCCCCGCCGTGGCAGCCAGCAGCCCGGCCAGCAGCTCCGGCTCCAGCAGCGACGGCGTGCCGCCGCCGACGTAGACCGTGCGCAACGGGCGCCGGCCCGCCCGCAGCGCCGCGCAGCGCCCGGCCCGCAGCGTGAACTCCGCCGCCATCGCCGCGACGACGGCGAGCCGCTCGGCCGCGTCCGGCGCCGTCACGCGCGCGAAGTGGCAGTAGGAGCAGATCGACCGGCAGAAGGGGATGTGCAGGTAAAGACCGCCGCCGCCGCGGAGGCCGGCCGCGGTGCCGCTCACGGCGAGCCCCTCAGCGGATCAGGCGCCCGAGCCGTTCCAGGCGCGGGCGCAGCCGGTCTCGGTCCCATGACCAGTAGATGAAGAGCGCCTTGCCCTTGACCAGCTCCAGGTCCAGAGGCCCCCAGAAGCGGCTGTCGGCGCTGTTGTAGCGATTGTCCCCCATCATGAAGATGGTGCTCGGCGGCACGACGTACGGGCCGAAGCGGCGGTTCAGCTCGCTGCCCCGCGCCAGCTTGCCCTGGTCGTGGTAGGCGTTGTGCTCGTAGGGCCGCCCGTTGACCAGCAGCCGTCCCTCGCGCACCAGCACCGTGTCGCCCGCCACGGCGACGCAGCGCTTGATGTAATCCTGGTTCAGGTCGCGCGGGTACTGGAAGACGATGATGTCCCCCTGGCGCGGCTGCCGCAGCGCGGGCAGCTTCAGCACCGGCAGCCCCTCGGCCAGCGTGTGGTTGAACAGGCGGATGCGCTCGGGCGTCTTGGCCCCGTACAGGAACTTGTTGACGAACAGGAAATCGCCGACCAGCAGGGTCTGCTCCATCGAGCCGGTCGGGATGCGGAAGGCCTGCACCACGAACTGCCGGATCACCAGCGCCAGCAGCACAGCCAGGCCGATGGCCCGCGCGTACTCCAGCACGATCCGCCGCGCGCGCGGCCTCCCCGCCGCCTTGGCGCGCGCCGCTGTTTCGATCTTGCCCACGCTGCCAACCTCGGTCATCCCGGCCTGCCTTTCCGGAGCGCCGCCCGGGTCCGCGCGCCGCCGGCCTTATACGCGCGGCGGCGGCCGGAGTTCCGCCGGCGGATGACGTTGAAATCTAGCGCTCGACCTTCAGCACCGCCAGAAAAGCCTCCTGGGGGATCTCCACGGCGCCCACCTGCTTCATGCGCCGCTTGCCCTCCTTCTGCCTTTCCAGCAGCTTGCGCTTGCGGGAGATGTCGCCGCCGTAGCACTTGGCGGTCACGTTCTTGCGGAACGGCTTGACCGTCGTGCGCGCCACCACGCGCGAGCCGATGGCGGCCTGGATCGCCACCTGGAACAGCTGGCGCGGGATCAGCTCCTTCAGCTTCTGGCATAGCGCCAGCCCCCACTTGTAGGCCGTGTCCTGGTGCACGATGCAGGCCAGCGCGTCGAGCGGATCGCCGTTGATCAGGATGTCCAGCCGCACCAGGCGGTCGGCCTGCAGCCCGCGCAGTTCGTAATCCAGCGACGCGTAGCCGCGGGTGACCGATTTCAGCTTGTCGTAGTAGTCGACCACCAGCTCCGAAAGGGGCAGGTCGAACTCCAGGTTGACCCGCTCCGGATCGAGATACTCCATCTTGCGCTGCACGCCGCGACGTTCCAGCGAGATCTGGATGACGTTGCCCACGTACTCCTTCGGCGTGATGACCGCCGCCCGCACGATCGGCTCGCGCACCTCGGCGATCTCCGCCGCGGGCGGCATCAGGGCGGGGTTCTCGCAGAGCAGGACCTCGCCGTTCTTGAGCACGACCTCATACTCGACGTTGGGCAGGGTGGCGATCAGGCTCAGATCGTATTCGCGCTCCAGCCGCGCCTGCACGATCTCCATGTGCAGCAGCCCCAGGAACCCGCAGCGGAAGCCGAAGCCCAGGGCCGCGCTGGTCTCGGGTTCGAAGGTCAGCGCGGCGTCGTTGAGCTGCAGCTTCTGCAGCGCGTCCTTCAGGTCGTCGTAGCCGCCGGTGTCGGTGGGATAGAACCCGCTGAACACCATCGGCTTGGCCTCGACGTAGCCGGGGCAGGGATGGACGCAAGGCTGCGCCGCCAGCGTGATCGTGTCGCCCACGCGCACGTCGCGCACGTTCTTGGCCCCGGTGGCGATGTAGCCGACCTGCCCCGCCTCCAGCGCCGGCTGCTCCTGGCGCTCCAGACGGAACCAGCCGACCTCCTGGGCCTCGAACTCGCCGCCGGTGCGGCAGAGCCGGATACGCTGTCCGCCGCGCAGCCGGCCGTCGAAGACCCGCACGTAAGCCACCGCCCCCACGTAGGGGTCGAAGACGGAATCGAAGATCAACGCCTTCAACGGCGCATCGGCGTCGCCCCGCGGCGGCGGCACGCGCGCCACCAGCGCCTCCAGCAGCTCCCGCACGCCGGCGCCGGTCTTGGCGCTGACCGCCAGGACATCATCGGCGTCGCAACCGAGCAGTTCGACGAACTGCTCGGTGACGTGCTCCACGCGCGCGGCCGGCAGATCGATCTTGTTGATGACGGGGATGATGGTCAGGCCGTGCTCGATCGCCAGGTACAGGTTGTTGATGGTCTGCGCCTGCACCCCCTGCACGGCATCCACCACCAGCACCGCCCCTTCGCAGGCGGCGAGGCTGCGGCTGACCTCGTAATGGAAATCGACGTGCCCGGGGGTGTCGATCAGGTTCAGCGCGCAGGACCGGCCGTCGGCCGTTTGGTGCAGCATGCGCACCGGATGGCTCTTGATGGTGATGCCGCGCTCCTGCTCGAGATCCATCGAGTCCAGGACCTGCGCCCTCAGCTCCTTGCCCGACACGGTGCCGGTCAGCTCGAGCAGCCGGTCGGCGAGCGTCGATTTGCCGTGGTCGATGTGCGCGATGATGCAGAAATTGCGGATGTTGCGCATCGCGGCGCCGCGCCCCTTCAGAATGTGCACCGCCAGCGCCAGACGACCAAGCCGTCCGGCCCGGGCGGGGGCTCGGCCCGCCAGGCGTGCGCGGCCGGCGTCTGGTCGAGCGCCGGCACGGGCGCCGGATCATCTTCGAACGCGTCCAGGTGGGCGTCGACGTAGGCGTCCAGGGCGATGATAAGCAGGGCGCCCAGGCTCCACCAGGCGAAATCGCGCACGCGCTCCCGGTATTCCTCGACCTGGAGATCGTACAGCGTCCGCACCTCCGACGGCGCGAGGGTGCGGGCGTGGTCCTGATGGCGGACCGCCTTGCGGTCGTTCATCAGCAGATGGCTCCAGTAGAAGCTCTCGGCTCCGAAGGCCAGGACGGCCCGCCAGCCGTTGTCGCTGTAGAGCTGCCCCCAGCCGGGGAACAGCGGCGTGACCAGCACGGCTCGCGTGGGGCTGACGCGCCGCGCCTCGGCGGCGACGGGCTCGGCCGAAAACGGCGGCGCCGACAACGGCGCCGGCGGCGCGGCCGGCGCCGTCAGGGTGTCCGCGTCCGCCGGCGGCTGCGCCGACGCGTGTGCGACCGCGCCCGCGGCCACGATGGCGCCCGCCGCGGCCAGGCCGGCCCACCAGCCGAGAAGGCCGTCGGGCCGGAGCCCGCGCCCTGCCAGCTTCGCGCGCGGCCCGCGCTTCATGCGCGCGCCTCCGCCGCCCGCACGGCCGGCGCGCCCCCGGCCGCCAGCACGGCCAGGCGACCCCGGACCACGCGCAGCGGATAGTCGCCCGGCGGCAGCCGCAGAGGCTCGCCGTCCAGGTGCGCCCAGACCGGCGCCGCCAGCCGCAGCATCGCCGCCCTGGCCCGGGCGCAGACCGCGCGCGGGTCGCGCAGATGCTCCCCGCGCAACGAGGCCGGCAGCAGGCGCAGCGCCGCGCCCCGGCCGATCGCGCTGACCAGGCAGAAATCGAGCGCCCCGTCGGCCGGGTCCGCGTCCGGCGTCAGCCGGAAACCGCCCCCGCACAGCGGGCCGTTCCCCACCTCGACCAGCGTCCAGCGGCCAGTGCGCGGCGCGCGCTCGCCCTCCAGACGCCAGCGCGCCGAGGGACGCGGGGCCCGCGCCAGCGCCGCCGCCGCCGCCACCAGGTAGCGCAGGCGGCCCAGCGCGCGCGGCAGGCCCGCGGCGCGGCGGGCCACCTCGCCGCTCAGGAAGAAACCGGCGCTGTTGAAGAAGGGGCGGCCGCCCAGGAAGCCGACGTCGATCCGCCGCGGCGCGCGGCGGCCGGCCGCCGCGGCGCCGGCATCCGCGTCCGCCAGCCCCAACCCCCGGGCGAAATCGTTGCCGCTGCCGCACGGCAGCACGCCCAGCGCCGCGGCGCCGCCCAGCAGGCCGGTCGCCACCTCGCGCACCGTGCCGTCGCCGCCCACAGCGATCACCACCGGGTGGCGCGCGCCGGCGGCCGCCGCCAGCTCGATCGCCTGCCCGCGGCGGGCGGTCACCAGCACCTCGACGCGAAATCCCTGCCTCGCCACCAGCGCCGACGCTGCGGCTGGGGAGACGCGAGCGCCGGGCGGGCCGGCGGCGGGATTGACGATCACCGCGGCTGAATCCATGGCGGGCGGCTCCGGAAACGGTGGCGGGAATGTGTGGGAATCGAACCCACCTCGGACGGCAAACGCGCCCGACACGAGGATTTGAAGTCCTGGGGGCCCACCAGGACCCATCCATTCCCGCCCAGGGCGATCAGCGAGCCTGCGCGGCGCAGGCGATCATCTCCACCTCGACCAGGCCGTCCTTGGGCAGCCGCGCCACCTCCACGGCGGAGCGCGCGGGCGGCGCCTCGGCGAAGAAGGTGCGGTAGACCTCGTTGACGGCGGCGAAGTCCCCCATGTCCTTGAGGAAGACCGTGACCTTCACGACATCCGCCAGCGTCAGGCCCGCCGCGGCCACCACCGCCTGAGCGTTGGCCAGCGCCTGCCGCGCCTGGGCGGCTGCCGTGTCGCCGGCCAGCTCGCCCGTGCGCGGATCGAGCCCCAGCTGTCCCGCCGTGAACACCCAGCCGGCCGCCGCGACTCCCTGGCTGTAGGGGCCGATCGCCGCAGGGGCCAGCTCCGTCTTGACGATCCGACGTGTCATCGCCACCGCTCCCCGGCGCGGCGCGGGTCGGCGCCGCCGCCTGTCCTGGTTCTACTCCACCGTGACGGCTTTGGCAAGGTTCCGCGGCTGGTCGACGTTCTCGCTCCGCAGCACCGCCACGTGGTAGGCCAGCAGCTGCAGCGGCACGACCGACAGCAGCGGCGTGAAGATGTCCATGGTGGGCGGGATGGTGATCACATGGTCGCTCAGGTTGACGATCTCCTCGTCGCCCTCGGTCACGATGCTGATGATCCGCCCCTTGCGCGCGCGCACCTCCTGCACGTTGCCCCGGATCTTGTCGTAGCTGCCGTCGCGCGTGCAGATCACGACCACCGGCATGTGCGGGTCGATCAGGGCGATGGGGCCATGCTTCATCTCCGCCGCCGGATAGCCCTCGGCGTGGATGT
>CAYWTR010000012.1:0-109702 GCA_964461255.1 uncultured Fibrobacteraceae bacterium
CTTGAAACTAGGACCAAATCCCTGATCCACAATCTGGAAACAATCTTCGTGGAATAACTCACGTATCGCTGATATCGCGCCGCAGAACCTCGTCGACGTTCGCCGCCGCCAACGCCGCGGGGTGCTCCTCCTTGAACATGCGCTCCGGCATCTTGCCGGTCAGCCACGACGGGTTCATGGGGTAGACCTTGGGATTGAACACCGTTGCGTACATGTGCCAGATCAGGATGGCCAGGAAGGCCAGCCAGGCCTCGTAGTAGTGGATCACCAGCATGACGTCGAGGAAGCCCTTGGTGAACAGGCGCACGGCCTGGTTGTCGAACCACAGGAACAGGCCGGTGATGCCCATCACGACCGTGCCCCACACGAGTGCCCAGTATTCAGCCTTCTCGACGTAGCTGAAGCGGCCCATCTGCGGGTGGTGGTCCGACTTGCCCAGGTTGTAGCTCATCATCTGGAAGAACTGGCGAAAGTCCAGCCGCGACGGCTTGATGTCGCGCAGGAAGGCGCGACCGCGCGCCGTCAAGAGGTAGCCCAGGTGCCAGAAGCTGGCCAGCAGCAGCATGACTCCGGCCACGCGATGGATGGTGCCGCGCACGGCGTATCCGCCTTCGCGGCCGAACAGCAGCCGGCTCCACCAGGAGTCATAGAAGCGCAGCGAAAAACCGGTGATCACCAGCACCGTGAAGGCGATCGCCAGCACGGTGTGCTGCACGACCTCGTCCGGGTCCATGCGCCGCACCTGCTTTTCCCGCGTCACGTTGACGATCTGCCGGATCAGATCGATCAGCCAGTGCAGCACCATCCCGCCGATGACCACCGTGATCAGCACAAGGTACACGATGCGGAAGAAGCGGGGCCAGCCGGTGTCGTGGCCGGTCGCGGTGGCGTGGATGGGCGTGGTGGCCATGCTGGCGGAAATGCCCGGATGGCACTCGCCGCAGGTGTGCTGCAGGTTGTTCGGGTGGATGGACGAGGTTGGATCGCTCGAGGCCAGGATGCGATGCGCGCCATGGCAGGAGGCGCAGTTGGCCACCGAGCGATCGCCGGCACGACTCTTGAGACCGTGGTAGGAGTCGACGAACGACTTCAGGCGCCCGGTCGGCAGGTCGTACTTCTCGTTGAGCGCGGCCGAATCATGGCAGGGCGAGCAGGTCGCCTCGGCCAGCCGGTAGGGGCTGACGCGCGAGCGCGGGTCTCGCACCGACAGGATGCCGTGTTCGCCGTGGCAATGCGTGCAGGTGGGCGAATCGACCTTGCCGTCCGCGGTCAGCTGCCCGTGGATCCCTTCCCAGTAGTCCTGCGCGATCGCCCCGTGGCAGCGGCCGCAGGTGTTGGGGATGTTGAAATAGTTGACGGTCGAGCGGGTGTCGCCCGCCGGCAGGATCTGGTGCGCCGTGCCCGACGAGTGGCAATCATTGCACGACGCCGCCATGTGGGTCCCCTTGGCGGTGACCCGGCCGTGCACGCTGGCGGAATAGACGCGGATGGGATGCTTGAACTTGATGTTGCGGTCGCGGATAAGGGTCGAGTCCTCGTGGCAGGAGCCGCAGGTGGCGGGCAGATGCCGCACGTGGACGGTGGAGTTCTTGTCGGTGGAATGCAGGATCCGGTGCGTGCCATGGCAGCCGGCGCACGAGGGGATGGCGTCGGAGACGCCGACCTTGCCGCGACCATGCTGCGTGTAGACCGCCTTCTCCTCGGCATGGCACTGCCCGCAATCCACCTTGGGCAGCTGCTCAGCGTGCGGCAGTTCATCGATGCCGCCATGGCAGTCGACGCAGCCGAAGCCGGCGTGCACGCTGCCGGCCAGATGGGCGTCGTCCACCTCGACGGGATCGCCGCCGGAACCGCTGTGGCACATGGCGCAGTCATCGTTGCCGAACTCTTGGGCGATGGCCCCCGGCGCCGCCAGCAGCGCGCACAGCAGCGCGCACAGCAGCCCGCACAGCAGCCCGCCCAGCGACAAGGCCCAAGCAGCGCTAGGGCGCGGAAGAGCGCGGTCTGGCATCGTCGACACCTCGCTATGGAGCTGGCTGGGGCCAAGGGGGCCGATGGCGCCGGCCGCGGCCTGCCAAACATTCGACAAGCACGCCGATTATCAAGATGGCCCGGCGGGCAGAATCGCCAACCTGTCTCGAAATAGTGCAGCCCGAGCTTGGCAGAAGCAAGCGCGATTCTGTGGCGATCCAGCCGGCAAGCACAAGGCAGGTCAAAATTTAGACCCTGACCGAGCCTTCAGCCCAGTCCCCTGAAGCCGGATGTCTCCACCTCTCGCCAACCAGGCCGTGCGGTGCCTGCAGGAAGAAAAACAGATCTTTTTTGATCATGAATTATCGGATAATGCGAATCAATTACATAACAACAACTTAGATTTTAATTTCCCATGGACGCGGCGGCAGGGCACTGCTATATTGCGCCAGGCGGTTAAGAAAAACACATACTGATATACTGGCTAATCGGGCTTGGTCGGCTGCAGACCGGGGCCGCAAGCAGGACGGAGGAGGTGATTCCCAGTCACTGGTTGAACGTTCCGGATCAAACGGCCCGGCCGGCGAGTCGTCGCCGTCCGGCCCATGGTCGGCAAATTCAACTCGGGTGAGGTTCGTCCTATGCCACGCCCCACTCCCAGCCGGAGCAACCCGGTGCTCATGCTGTTCGCCGGGTCAGCCCTGGCCCTTACTTTGGGCGCCGCGGCGCCCGATCTGCCCGACGCCTACGTCGGGCAGCAGACCTGCCTGGAATGCCACGACGAGCTGGGTGCCGCGTTCGCGCGCACGCGGCACGGTCGCCTTGACCACGGCCAGCAGAGAGGGGGCGCCCGCGGCTGCGAGGCGTGCCACGGCCCCGGTGCGGCGCACGCCGAGAGCGGCGATCCCGCCGACATCGCACGGTTGTCGGCCGCGGATGGGCGCCTCTCGGCCAGCGTGTGCCTCGAATGCCATCGCACAGGCGTGACCGCCGGCTGGGACCTGTCGTCCCACGGCGGCGCGGATCTTTCGTGCCAGGCGTGCCACCGGATCCATGGCGACGGGCGGGCGTATCTGCTGGCGGACCGGCAGCCCGCGCTCTGCTACGAGTGCCACCGCGACCAGGCCGGGCAGTTCCAGCTGCCGAGCCGCCATCCGCTGCGCGAGGGCAAGATGGCCTGCACCAGCTGCCACCAGCCGCATGCCGCCGAGTTGGCGGGGCTGAAGCCCGGCGAGCCGTCGCGCCATCTCTGCCTGAGCTGCCACGCGCGGCATCAAGGGCCGTTCATCTTCGAGCACTCGCCGGTGGAAGAGGACTGCGGCATCTGCCACGCCGCTCACGGCGCCGTGGCCAACAACCTTCTGCACCAGAACGAGCCGTTCCTCTGTTTGCAATGCCACCAACCGCATTTCCATTCCGGGCTGATGGCCATGACCGGGCCCTTCTCGCCGCCGGCGGCCGTGGTCGAGGACAACCCGGCCTACGGCCAGCTGTCGGGCGTATCGACGCCGGACGGCATGAAGAGGGTCATGATGACCAAGTGCACTCAATGCCATCAGGCGGTCCACGGCACCGACCTGCCGTCGCAGGGGATCTCGGGCCACGGGCGCGCGCTGAACCGGTGAGGACCCGCAGGCCGCCGGCGCCGGGAAGGCCCGGCGAGGCGGCGGCCTCGAACCGACAGAGGTGACCATGAAGAGGCTGGATGTCATGATCTGCGCCGCGGTCTTCCTGCTGCTGGGCGGGACGGCCGGCGGCGCGGGCGCGGATGAAGGCGAATTCCTGGAGGGGACGGCAGCGGTGGGCGCCCGCTACACCGATGTGCGGGACGAGCTCGGCCGGGCGGGCGAGTACGTCAGCGCCCGCGGCGTCGAGGACCTGCTGCCGCTGGTGACGCTGGACCTGCGCGCGGGGACTCCCCGCACGTTGCTGGACGTCATGCTGCTCTACCGCGACGCCGACGAACAGGGTCTGGGCATGAGGCTCGACACCGGCGCCGACGTCACGGCCGGTTTCAGCTACGGCTCCTTCGCCCACAACCTCGACCATGACCGGCTGCAGAACCTGCAGGCGCGCGAGCTGGTGTGGAACGCCGGGGCGGGCGAGTTCCGGCCGGGCGGCAAGCAGATCTACCACACCGACTTCGACCCGCGGGGCCGCTACTCCCTGCGCCACGAACGGCTCGAGGGCGAAATGGCGGTCCGGCTGCCCAAGCTCGCCGACGGCCGTCTTTACGCCAAGTACGACGACCAGCGGCGCCACGGCTGGCGGCAGGCGACGGCGATCGACCACTGCGCCTTCTGCCACATCTCGGCCGACCGCCGCGAGGTCGACGAGCAGACCAAGACCTGGCGAGCGGGCGCCGAGGGCACGGTGGGACGGCTTTCCTGGAACTACGAGTACGGCGCCGCCGACCACCTGGACGGCTCGCGGTCGCCGACGCGGCGCTGGGCGGCGGCGATGCACCCGGTGTTCGGCGAAACCGATCCGGTCACCGGCGCCAATTACGCGGTCGAGTTCGGCTCGCGTCTGGCGTACGCCGACGTCACGCTGCCGTACGCGCGCAGCACCTCGTCCGAGCGCCGCAGCCACTACGCCGGCCTGAAGCTGCAGCTGCCGCGGGACAACACCCTGCGCGGCTCGTACCACCGCACCGACCGCAAGAACTGGGAAAGCGGGGTCGAAGGCAAGCTCGACGCCTACGCCGGCAGCTGGGCCTCGCAGCTGGACGCCAAGACGCGGTTGACGGCGCGCTTCCTGTCCTACCAGGTCAAGGTCGAGGACGTTTTCGTCGACCTGCCGAACTGGCGCAACGGCCGGCCCGGCGGCGGCCAGAGCTTCGACTGGACCCGCATCAGCGCGGCCAACCGCGACGTCTGGCAGACCGATGTCGACGCCAGTAGGCGGCTGTGGAAGGGCGGGCAGGTGCGCGCGGGCTGGCGCCACCAGGTGATCGACCGCCACGCCATGGCCATCTCCCACGCCACCTACGTGCCGGCCGACGGCGCCGACCTGTACGTGCCGGCCGCGCCCTACGCCAACGAGACCACGCTCGACCGCTTCAAGCTGGCCTTCTCCAATCGCTACGGGCGCAAGGGAAGCAGCCACCTGGACTACACCTACACCAAGGTGGACCGCCCCTTCATGAACCCGACGGCGATGTGCGAGGAGGGGCTGCGCGGCGAGAGCCACAACCTGGACGGCAACAGCCTCGTCTACTACTTCCAGCGCCAGCGCTACGGCAACGGCACCAGCCTGCCCTCGGCGTCGAATCGGGCCAACCTGCGCGGCGCCTACCAGCTCTCGTCGCGGACATCGCTCAGCGGCTTCCTGACCGCTGCCTTCGAGGAGAACGACCAGCTCAACGTCTACACCTACGAGCGGACCGTGCTCATGCCGGGGGTGAACGTCTGGACGGCCCCGACCGAAAAGCTGATGCTGACGGCCGGATACACCTGGAGCGTGATCGAGTCGAACGCCAACCTGTGTCCGCCAATCTTCGATGGGTGAGCGGGCCACCTGCTCGGGTCCGGTGCGGACCTGGAACACTTCGATTCGGTCGACGCCACCTCCGAGTACACGACGCGGACCACGGTCGCCTTCGTCAGCGCGAACTGGGCCGCCGGCGCGAAGCTCAACCTCTTCGCCGAGGGGGTCTACGCCCACGGCCAGGGCGCTTTCGACGGCTTTGGGCTGCCGGCCGTCAGCCACGCCGAGCACACCGCGCCGAGCAACTGGGACAACGACTACTCGCAGATCTATCGCTACAGCGATCTCGACTACATCCAGCTCGAGGGGACCCTGGGGGCCGGCTACGCCCTGAACGCGCGCGCCAGCCTGTACGGGTCGATCTCGATGGTGGACCTGCGGGACGACCAGGCTTACGTTTACGGCGACCTGAGCGGCCGCCTGACCACGTTCGCCGCCGGCATGAACGTCGGCTTCTGAACGCGACGCCCCGCGCGCCGCGTGCAGAGATGGGGGCTCCGATCAGGAGCCCCCGTCGTCTTTCAACCCCGCCCAACCCGCGGAGGCGCAAGCGATGACGTTCCGCACGGTCAACCCCGCCACCGGCGAGATGGTCGCCGAATACCGCCTGCACACGGCCGCCGAGGTCGCCGCCGCCGCGCGCGGCGCGCGCGCCGCCTTCAGAGTCTGGCGGGAGCGGCCCCTGGCCCAGCGCACGGCTCTGCTCGGCGCGCTGGCCGCGGTCCTGCGCGCCCGCCGCGACGACTTCGCCCGGCAGATCACGCTGGAAATGGGCAAGCCGATCGCCGAGGCCCGGGCCGAGGTGGAGAAGTGCGCCTGGCTGTGCGAGGTCTACGCGGAGCGGGCCGCGGACTGGCTGCGGGAAGAGGAGGTCGCCGCCGACGGCCTGCGCCACCGCGTCGTGCACCAGCCGCTGGGCGTGATCCTGGGCATCATGCCGTGGAACTACCCCTTCTGGCAGGCGCTGCGCTTCGCCGTGCCGGCGCTGACGGCCGGCAACGCCGCGCTGCTCAAGCACGCCCGCAACGTCAGCGGCTGCGCCCTCGCCATCGAGGCGGCGTTCCGCGAAGCTGGCTTCCCGCCCGATCTGTTCCGCGCCGTGCTGGCCGATCACGCGGCGGCGGCGGCGCTGATCGCCGGCGACGACATCGCCGCCGTCTCTCTGACCGGCAGCACCGAGGCCGGCCGCCGCGTGGCCGAAGCCGCCGGCCGGGCGCTCAAGAAGGTCGTGCTGGAACTGGGCGGGTCGGATCCCTTCATCGTGCTCGACGACGCCGACGTGGAGCTGGCGGCGGCGCAGGCGGTGCGGGGGCGGCTGCTGTGCAGCGGGCAGAGCTGCATCGCCGCCAAGCGCTTCATCGTGCACGCCGCGCTGGCCGAGCCGTTCACGGCCCGCTTCGCCTCCTTGATGGCCGCCCAGCGGGTCGGCGATCCCCTGGACGAGCGGACGCAGGTCGGGACCGTCGTGGGCGACGAGGCGCTGGCCGAGCTGGAGGCGCAGATCGAAGACGCGCGCGCGCGGGGAGCGCGCGTGGTGACCGGCGGGCGGCGGCTGCCGGGTCCCGGCTTCTTCCTGGCGCCGACCGTGCTGGCCGATGTCACCGCCGGCATGCGTGTCTGGCAGGAAGAGGTCTTCGGCCCCGTGGCGCCCGTGATGGCCGTGCGCGACGAGGAGGAGGCGGCGGCGGTCGCCAACGCCACCGCCTTCGGACTGGGCGGCAGCGTCTGGACGCGCGACCCGGAGCGCGGGGAGCGTCTGGCGCGACGCCTCGAGGCGGGAGCCGTCTTCGTCAACGGCATCGTCAAGTCGGACCCGCGGCTGCCTTTCGGCGGCGTCAAGCAGAGCGGCCTGGGGCGCGAGCTCGCGAGGCACGGCCTGCTGGAATTCGTCAACGTGCAGGCGCTCAGCGTCTATGCCCACGGCGCGGCCTGAGGCGGCCCGCCGGTGCGAGGAGGCGACGTGGCGCAGCCGCGGCGCGACGGCCTGACCGCCTTCCTCATCGTCCGCGACGAGGAGGCGCTGCTGCCCCGCTGCCTGGCCAGCCTGGCCGGGGTCGCCGATGAAGTGGCCGCCATCGACACCGGCAGCCGCGACGGCACGCGCGACGTCCTGGCCGCCGCCGCCGCGTCCGGCCGCTTCCGCCGGTTCGACTGGACCGAGCGCCCCTTCACGAATTTCGGCGCGCTGCGGCAGGCGTCGCTGGCGCTGGTGCAGACGACGTGGGCGCTGTGGATCGACGCGGACGAGGCGCTCTCGCCCGCGCTGCGCCTGCGCCTGCGCGAGCTGCGCCGGCGCGGCGAACTGGCGACCTGCGACGGCTGGGAGATCCAACGGGTCAACCGCGTGCTGGGGCGAGTGATGACCGGGCGCAACCTGTCCGGCCAGCACATCCTGCGGCTCTTCCGCGCCGAGGGGGCCCGTTTCTCGGACTCGCTGGTGCACGAGGGGATCGTCCTGCCAGCCGGCAGCCGTGTCGGCCGCCTGCGCGAGCCGCTGTTGCACGAGGCGATGACCAGCTGGCGCGCCTACCTGCGCAAGGTCGATCTCTACACCACGCTCGACGCCGCTTCCGGCGCCAAGCCGTTCCGGCCGCTGCATCTGCTGACGACCGGGCCGCTGACCTTCCTGCGGCACTGGCTGGGGCGCGGCGGCTGGCGCGACGGTTGGCCCGGCCTGGTGTGGGCCGCCACGTCCGCCTGGGGCGCGGTGCTGCGCGACTGCAAGCGCGCCCGGCGGGAACGGGCCCGCCGGCGCGCGGCGTGAGCCGGCGCGCCATCCCCGCGGCGCGCCGCCCCGCCGGCCGGCCGCTCCGGCGGCGGGCGGCCCCACCCGCTCAGCTGCGGAACTGCAGGTTGTGCAGCGCCCGATACGGCCCCTCGGCCTCGACCAACTCGGCGTGGGTGCCGGTCTGCACCAGCCGCCCGTCCTTCAGGACATGGATGCGGTCGGCGCTCTGGATGGTCGACAGGCGGTGGGCGATGACGATCGTCGTGCGGTCGCGCACCAGGCGATCGATCGCCTCCTGCACCAGCAGCTCGGATTCGGTGTCGAGGGCGCTGGTGGCCTCGTCCAGGATCAGGATAGGCGGGTCCTTCAGGATCGCGCGGGCGATCGACAAGCGCTGGCGCTGCCCCCCGGACATCTTGACGCCGCGGTCGCCGATCACGGTGTCGTAGCCGCGGGGCATCTGGGCGATGAAATCGTGCGCGTTGGCCGCGCGCGCCGCGGCCTCGATGCGCGCCTGGTCCACGTCGCGCAGGCCGTAGGCGATGTTGGCGCGCACGGTGTCGTTGAACAGGATGACCTCCTGCGTCACGATGCCCATCGCCCGCCGCAGCGACGGCAGCGTGAAACCGCGCACATCCTGCCCGTCGATGAGCACCCGTCCCTGTTGCGGCTCGTAGAAGCGCGGGATCAGGTCGACCAGCGTCGACTTGCCGGCCCCGCTGGGTCCCACCAGCGCCACGACCTCGCCGGGGGCCACGCGCAGGGAGATGCCGCGCAGCACGGGCTCGCCGGGCACGTAGGCGAACCAGACATCCTCGAAGGCGACCTCGCCCCGCGGCCGCGCCAGCTCCCTGGCGCCGGGCGCCGCCACCGGCTCGGGAACGACATCGAGCACCGCGAAGATGCGCTCGGCCGCCGCCATCCCCTCCTGGATATTGTTGTTGACGCCGCTGAGCGCCTTGACCGGGTGCACGAGCGAGAAGATGCAGACCAGGAAGACGATGAAGAGGTCGGGCGGCAGCTGCTGCGCGCCCGCCAGCACCTGGCGGCCGCCGTACCACAGGATGAACAGCCCCACCCCCACCGACAGCTGCTCGGTCAGCGGCGACGACAGCCGCTCGATGCGCGCCATCTTGTACATGTCCCGGAACAGGCGGTGCGACTCGGCGAGAAAGCGCGCCCCCTCGAAGCGCTCCATGACGAACGCCTTGACCACGCGCACGCCGGTCACCGTCTCCTGCAGGATCGAGGTCAGGTTGGCCATCTTCTCCTGCTGGCGGTGGCTGTACTTGCGCAGCTTCTGGCCGATGCGGATGATGATCAGCATGCTCAGCGGCAGCACGGCCAGGGCCAGCAGCGTCAGCTGCCAGCTGATCAGCAGCGCCTGCGCCAGGAAGACCACGATGAAGATGGGGTCGCGCACCAGATTCGTGAAGCTGACGTTGACGCACTTGTAGGCCACCTGCACGTCGTTGGTGGCGCGGCTGATCAGCTCGCCGGCCCGCCGCTGGTGGTAGAAGGCGAGCGGCAGGTGCATGAATTTCGTGAACAGCTCGTCGCGCAGGTCCTTGATCATGCGCAGGCCGACGTACGACATCAGCACCGCCTGCAAATAGCCGGCGGCGTTCTTGACCAGGTAGATGAAGAAGAAGATGACGCAGATGCGCCAGAGCGCCTCCAGCTTGGTGCCGCGCAGCAGGTAGCCGTCGACGCGCGCCTTGAGGCGGTCGCGCAGCCCCGTCAGACCGGTCACGCCCGCCCCCAGGTCGAGCGCCGCCGGCGCGCCGGACACGGGCGGCGGCGCGACGAGCTGGCCGGCCGCCTCGCCCGTCGCCTCGCCCGTCGCCTCGCCCGCCCCCGCGCCCGCCCCCGCGTCGAGGGGAGCCTCGGTCGAGAACAACGTGCCCAGGAAGGGGGAGATCATCAGCACGCTCATGCCGCTGAGCACCGAGAAGACGATCATGAAGAGCGTCGACAGGATCAGCTGGCCCAGGTACGGCCGGATGTAGCGCAGCGTGCGCAGGTATATCCGCATCGGCAGGCGCCCTCGCGCGGGAGAAAGCGGGGATCGCGGGCAAGATCGTCCGGCGGCACGCCGCGGTCAAGCCGGCCGGAGCCGCGTGATCATGGCACGGCCGGGCGCTCGCGTCCAGGCGTCTGGCCCTCGGCGCCCGCCTGCCAGCGGATGCGGTAGAGGGTGGCGCTGGTCCCTTGCAGCAGGGGCACGAAGCGTGGATCGCCGGCGAAGGCGGCGCGATCCAGCGGCGCGCGGTGCGGCGCGGGCAGACTCAAGTCGCTGGCCCAGAGCAGATTGACACCCCGCCGGCGCAGAGCCTCCGCCTCGACGCCCCACGGGCTGGCCGCCAGGCCGCAGGCCAGCCGGTGCAGGCTGCGGCCCTGCGCGTCCCACAGCTCCCAGCTGCACGGCTGCAGGAAGGCACAGCCCGAGATCTGCGCCGCCCAGGCGCTGCCATCGTCCCGGAAGTTGGCGACCACGTCGCCCGGAGACACCGCGGCGGGCAGCCGGCAGGCAAGTTCGTAGGCGGCCTTGTCGAACGGCACGACCGCGTGGAAGCTGCGGTACATCTTGACCACGGCGCGCGGCGCGGGATGCAGCGCGGCGGCGCAGAGCAGCACCAGCGCGGCCGCGCCCCATGCCGGGCCGCGGCGCGCCCGCACCCAGGCCGCCGCGACCAGCGGCGGCGCGGCCAGCAGGGGCCCCAGCACGAAGACCTGGAGGTAGAGCACGCGCGCCGCCTGCCCGTAGAACGGCGCCGCCAGCGCGCCGGCGTCCGGCGCGGGTCGGGTCGCCACGACGAGGTAGTAGGCGCCCAGGGCCAGGCCGAGCAGGCTCAGGCGGCGCAGCGCCGGCAACGCGAGCCCCAGGGCCACCCCGGCCAGCAGCAGCGGCTTGAGCGCTCCGGCACGCCCGCCCGCGCCGATGTATTCCCCAACGGCCTGTCCGAGGGACAGCGGCGCGTGCCCCTCGGCGACCGCCTTGCCGGCGTAGACGCTCAGCAGCGGCAACGCTTCCGGCCAGGCCGCCAGCGCGAGAGCGCCGGCGCCGCAGAGCAGCGCGGGCCAGGCTCGCCGTCCGGGCGCCGCCGTGGCGACTCCCCTCTCGCCGCCGGCGCGGTGGCGCGGCAGCCAGATCGCCAGCAACAGCACCACCACGACCTCGGCCGCGTGGATCTGCAGCAGCCCGCCCAGCAGCAGCCCCACCAGCGCGCCCGCCCACGGTGTGCGTTCCCGGGCGGCGCCGCGCCAGGCCAGGACGACCGCCGGCGTCAGGAACATGCCGGCGATCAGGCCGAAGCCGCCCCAGCCGAGCACCCCGGCCGGCGCGAACTTGTTGAGCGACGTCAGCAGGGCGCCGAGCATCAGGCCGCCTCCGGCGACGCCGAAGGCGCGCCACAGCAAGGTCAGGGCGGCCGGCAGCAGGCAGAGCAGGCAAAGGGGCAGGAACCAGGCGCTGACGTAGGGCGCCAGGCCGCCGAGTCGGGCGATCAGGGCGGCGGCGCCGTGCCATCCCGCCAGGTACAGCGCCGCCGGCCGATCGCCGCCGGCGGGGAATAGCCGCGCCGGCGAGAGGGCCTCCGCCCCGATCACGCGCCGCACGAGTTCGGCATGGTTGGCGGCGTCGTGGAGATGGGGCGGCACCGGCAGGTCGTGGAATCCGGCCCACAGCATCAGGCCGACTCCGCCGGCGCAGCCCAGCAGCCACAGCTGGGCCGCCCCGCTCAGGGGCGCAAGCCCCGCGCTCCAGGCCTCCACGGCGCGCCGGTGCGCGGGCGCGCGGCCCAGCGCCAGCCCCGACAGCAGGGCGGCCGGCAGGTAGACGACCGGCGACAGCGGCAGGCGGGCCAGTCCCAACGCCGTGCCCAGCAGCGGGACGAGCAGAAGCCCGGCCGCCAGCGAGCAGAGCGTTCGCCCCAGCGGCTCCAGGCCGCTCAGCCAACGGCCGACCGCCAGATGCCCGGGAAGCCAGAGCAGCATGGCCGCCGCCGCCGACCAGCGCAGCCAGAGCAGCGGGTCGGTGAGCGGAAACGGCGCGTGCATGATGGGTCAGCGGAGCATGGTCAGCTTGTGCGCGTCGCGGTTGACGCCACCTTCGAGCACCGCCAGATACGTGCCCGAGGAGAGCAGGCGGCCGGCGTCGTCGGTTCCGTCCCAGGTGAAGGCGTGAGCGCCCGACGGGAGCGAGCCGGCGAACAGGGTCGCCAGCGGGCGTCCGCGCAGATCGTGCACGGCCAGGCGGACCCGCTGCGCCGAACCCAGCTCGAGCGTGATCGTCGTGCGGGGATTGAAGGGGTTGGGATGCGCGCCGGCGATGCGCAGCAGCGGAGGCGAGGCTCCAGCCTGGACCGGTTGTGTCCACGCCAACCGCCAATCGCCGTCGCCGTAGCGGTATTGCAGCGTGTAGACCACGACGCCGCCGGGCGCCGCATCGTCGGCCGCCGAAAACCAGCCCCCGCCCTCGGCGACGACCGGCACCACCCACTCCACGCCATCGCTCACGGCCAGCAGCCGGAACTCAGGGGCGGGGCCATCGCCCGTGAACCGCCAGCGCAGCGTGACGCGAGACCCCTGCGTCCGGACCTCGGGCGCCGGCCATGCGTCCGTCACCCCGTCGGTGCTGACGCCGCGCGAGCCCATCCCGCCGCAGGCCGAATTCTGCGGCGTGCACGGCGACTCCGGGTGCAGGTTGAAATCCTCGGGACCGTCGAACACCTCGCCCCAGAACAGCGGATCAACGCTGAGATTGCCGCCGCGTCCGCCCAGGCCGGCGATCGCCCCCACCCAGTCGCCGCCGTCGTTGCCGAACAGGTTGCTGCACTGCAGCGCCGGGACCTCCTGCCCGTAGGCGGCCAGGGCTTCCAGCTGGTTGAAGGCGATGATCGAGTTCTGGATGTCGGGCGCGGCCCCCAGGCACATCAGGCCGCCGCCGCCTTCCTGCGCCCGGTTGGCCGCGATGGTGCAGCGCGCCAGGCGCGGGCTGGCGCCGCTGAACAGGGCCAGCCCCCCTCCGGTGAGCGCCTCGTTGAGGATGATCGTGCACTGCTCGAGCGAGGGGGACGAGCTGAAGTCGCAGAACACCGCCCCGCCGAATCCGCGCGGGGCGATGGCCACGTTGCCCTGCAGCAGGCAGCCGGTCAGTGTCGCCTGGGCTTCCACGCGGCACTCGAGCGCGCCGCCCCACGCCGCCAGGTTGCCGGTGAACGAGCAGTCGACGAAGGCCGGCGTCGCCCCGTAGCGGCAGGATGCCCCCCCGCCGCCGCCGGTCGCCACGCCGTTGCCGCGGAATGCGCAGCCGACGAACACCGGCGAGCCGCCGTTGACGCGCACGCCGCCGCCGTACTTCTGCGCCGTGTTGCCCGCGATCACGCAATTGCGGACGGTCAGATGCGCATCGGCCAGGAAGATGCCGCCGCCGCTGGCTTCGAACGCGGTCGGGCCCTCGGCGCGCCCGCCGGTGATGGTGAAGCCCTCGACCACCGTCGTTGCGCTCAGGTTCTCGCCGTGCAGCACGCGCCCGGCGCCCTGCGCGTCGATGGTCACGCAATCGGGCTGCCCGGTCGCGCTGCGCAGAACGACGCCGCTCTTGAGCAGCAGATTGTGTTCGCGGTAGGTGCCGCAGGCGACGACGATGGCATCGCCCGCCGCGGCGCGCTCGAGCGCGGCGCGGATGGTCACGGCGTCCTGGGGAACGCGCCAGGTCGCGGCGGGAACGATGGCAGAGCTCAACAGGCAGGCAAGCAGGGTGAGTACGGCAATGGTGCGCACCTGCATCAGCGGCTCCTTCCACGGCAAGCGCGCGCTGGGTGGGACAGCGCGGCGGCGAGCCCATCGCCGGCCGGCGGTGGTGGGCTGAAGATAGGCCGGCCAGGCCCGACAGTCCACCATCGATGCAGGAATTTTGCCGCGCGACCGGCGATCAAGCGGATTTGTGTAATATCATGACCATCAATCAACTAGGGCGCCCGCCTTGCCAGCGGGCGCAGCCGACCTTCCGGCTAGCCGGCAATTGTTGCTGGTGGGACCCGCCCGCGTGCTGTAACATGAGCCCACGGCTCTGTGCGCCCCCCTCGCCGCGCGCCGTTGGGAAGGACCATCGACCATGGCCAAGACCATCACCGCCCGCCCCATCGCGTCGCGCGCGCTGGCGCTGTTTGCGCTCTGCTGCGGTCTGGCGCTGCTGGCGGGAGCGTCGCCCCCGCCGCAGACCGAGCGGGTCACCTACTCCTGGACCGCCCCGACGGTGGGCCCGCCCGTGGCCCGCTACGAGGTCTGGGTGCGCTTCGACCTGGGCGATTGGGAGAAGATCGCCGAGACGCCCTCGCCCTCGTACACGTTCGACACCCTGCTGGGCAAGCGGTTGCTGGTCAAGGTGCGGGCCGTGGACGCGCAGGGCCGCTTCGGTCCGTTCTCCCTCGATTCCGCGACCTACACGCCCGAGGTCGCGGACCCCTGATTCGAAGCGCCGGCCCTGGCGGGCGCCTGCCGCCGTTCAGCGCGGCGGCAGCCCCTTGAGCTCTGTCCGCAGCTTCCAGAGCTTGTAGACCGCCGGGTACAGCAGCAGCTCGATCACGAACGAGGTGGTCAGGCCCCCGATCATCGGCGCGGCGATGCGCTTCATGACGTCGGCGCCGGCGGAAGTCGCCCACATGATGGGCAACAGCCCCATGAAGGTGGCGGTCACGGTCATCATCTTCGGGCGGGCGCGCTTGACGGCCCCGTGCAGGATGGCGGCATCGAGCTCCGCCACGCTGCGCAGCCGGCCGGCCCGCCGCGCCTCGTCGTACGACAGGTCCAGGAACAGCAGCATGAACACCGCCATCTCGGCGTCGAGCCCCAGCAGGGCGATCATCCCCACCCAGGCGGCGACGGACACGTTGTAGCCGAGCAGGTGGAACAGCCAGACCGCCCCGATCGCCGACAGCGGCACCGCCGTCATCACCAGCATCGTCTTGAAGGCGGAGCGCGTGTTGGCGTAGAGCAGCCCGGCGATCAGCACCAGCGTGATCGGGACGATCAGTCGCAGGCGGTCGCGCACCCGCAGCATGTTCTCGTACTGCCCGCTCCATTGCAGCACGACCCCCGCCGGCAGCGCCAGGCGCTGGCGCACGGCGCGCTTCGCGTCCTCGACGTAGCGGCCGACGTCGCGCCCCGCGACGTCGACGTAGACGTAGCCGGCCAGGAAGCCGTTCTCGTTGCGGATCATGGCCGCTCCCTGCAGCAGGCGCACGTCCGCGACCTGGCCCAGCGGCACCTGCCGTCCGTCGGGCGCGGCGAGCAGCACGCGGCGCAGCTCGTCCACGTCGTCGCGCAGTTCGCGCGGGTAGCGCAGGTTCACCGGATAGCGGGCGCGCCCCTCGACCGTGCTGGTCAGGTTCTCGCCGCCGACGGCGCTCATGATCGTCATCTGCAGCTGGGCCACGCTCAGGCCGTGGCGAGCCAGTTGATCGCGGCGCGGTTCGATGTCCACGTACCAGCCGCCCACGACTCTTTCGGCGAACACGCTGCGCGTGCCGGGCACCTCGCGCAGCACGGCCTCCAGCTCGGCTCCCACGCGCTCCAGGACCTCCAGGTCGTCGCCGAAGACCTTGATCCCCACGGGAGTGCGCACGCCGGTGGTGAGCATGTCGATGCGCGCCTTGATTGGCATCGTCCAGGCGTTGGTGACCCCCGGCAGGCGCAGGGCCCGGTCCAGCTCGTCGACGAGCTCGTCCCACGACAGGCGGTCGGGCCACAGGCGCCGCAGCGGCGCCTGCAGCCAGCCGGGCGCCCAGCCGGAATACCAGCGCGGCTTGGCCCGCCAGGCGGCGGGGGGCTTGAGCACCACCACCGTTTCCATCATCGACAGCGGCGCCGGGTCGGTCGAGGTCTCGGCGCGACCGGCCTTGCCGTGCACGCGCTCCACCTCGGGAAAGCCGGCCAGCACGCGGTCCTGGATCTCGAGCAGTCGCTGCGCCTCGGACGCCGAGATGCCGGGCAGCGTCGTCGGCATGTAGAGGATGGTGCCCTCGTTCAGCGGCGGCATGAATTCGCTGCCCAGGCGCCAGTACATCGGCAGGCTGACCGCGACCAGCAGGACGGCGGCGCCGATCACCAGGCGCGGCCGGCGCAGCACGAAACGGCAGGCGGGCTCGTACACGCGGAAGATGACACGGCTGATCGGATGGTTCTCCTCGGCGCGGTAGGTGCCGACCAGCAGCCCGCTGGCCAGCCGGGCCAGCGGGCGGGGCCGGAAGGCGAAGGGCTCGACGCGGGTGAACAGCATGCGCATCGCGGGGTCGAGCGTCACGGCCAGCAGAGCCGCCAACAGCATGGCCAGGTTCTTGGAGTAGGCCAGCGGATGGAACAACCTCCCTTCCTGATCGACCAGCGCGAAGACGGGCAGGAACGCGACGCCGATCACCAGCAGCGAGAAGAAGACCGCGGGACCGACTTCCTGCAGCGCCGCCAGCCGCACCTGGTGGTAGTCGCCGCGCCGCCCCCCCGCGTGCCACAGGTGGAGCTTGTTGTAGGCGTTCTCCATCTCCACGATGGCGCCGTCGACCAGCACGCCGATCGAGATCGCGATGCCGGCCAGCGACATGATGTTGACCGTCACGCCCAGCATCCGCAGCGGGATGAAGGCCAGCAGCACGGCGATGGGGATGGTCATGATCGGCACCAGCGCCGACGGCACGTGCCACAGGAACAGCAGGATGACCAGCGAGACGATGATCATCTGCGCGGTCAGTTCGTGCTTCAGGGTGTCGAGCGCGCGCTGGATCAGGTCGGCGCGGTCGTAGGTGGCGATCACCTCGACTCCCGCCGGCAGCGAGGGCTGCAGCTCGCGCAGGCGCTCCCGCACGCGCGCGATGACGTTCAGCGCGTTCTCGCCGTGGCGCATCACCACGATGCCGCCGACCACGTCGCCCGTGCCGTCCAGGTCGGCGACGCCGCGCCGCAGCTCCGGCCCCAGGTCGACGCGGGCGACGTCGCGCAGCAGGACGGGCGCGGCGCCCGGCGCGGCCTTGAGCACGATCAGCTCGAAGTCCTCGCGCGCGCGGCCGTAGCCGCGGGCGCGCACCATGTACTCGGCGCCCCCCCATTCGATCAGCCTGCCGCCCGCCTCGTCGTTGGCGCCGCGCACGGCCGCGGCCACGTCCAGCAGCGACAGGCCGTGGGCCGCCAGCGCGTTGGGCAGGACCGTGATCTGGTACTGCCGCACGAAACCGCCCAGCGACGCCACCTCGGCCACCCCGGGCACCGCCTGCAGGGCGTAGCGCAGCGTCCAGTCCTGATACGACCGCAGCTGCTCCAGCGTGTGCCGCCCTTCGCGGTCGACCAGGGCGTACTGGTAGATCCAGCCGACGCCGGTGGCATCGGGCCCAAGCTCGGTGCGCACGCCGTCCGGCAGGCGCGGCTGGACCTTGGACAGGTATTCGAGCACGCGCGAGCGCGCCCAGTACAGGTCGGTGCCGTCCTCGAAGATGACGTAGACGAAAGAGAAGCCGAAGTCGGAGAAGCCGCGCACCGATTTGACGCGGGGCGCCCCCAGCAGCGCCGAGATGATCGGGTAGGTGACCTGGTCCTCGACCAGGTCGGGCGCGCGGTCCCAGCGCGAGTGGACGATCACCTGCGTGTCCGACAGGTCGGGCAGGGCGTCCAGCCGGATCGTGCGCAGCGTGTGCGCGGCCAGCGCGACCAGGGCGGCCACGCACAGCAGCACCAGCGCTCGGTTGCGGGCCGAAAAGCCGATGACCCGGGCGATCATGGGGACGATCCGCCTTGGTGGGCGTGGCCGCCGCCGCCGGCGGCGCCGATGGCGGCGCGCAGGCGCGCCTCGGAGTCGAGCAGGAAGTTGGCCTGCACCGCCACCCGCTCGCCGGGGACCAGCCCCGCGCGCACCAGGGCGCGACCGTCCCCGCGCGCGCCCACGGTCACCGCGCGCGGCGCGAACCGTCCGGGACCGGATTCGACGAAGACCACCTGGCGCGCGCCGGTGTCCAGGATCGCGTCGTCCGGCACGAGGATGCCCTCGCCGGCGTCGAGCCGCAGCTCGACGTCGACGTACATGCCCGGCTTGAGCGCCAGATCGGCATTGGCGACGTCCAGCCGCACGGTCAGGGTGCGGCTGCGGGGATCGAGCTCGGGGTTGATGTAGGCGACGCGACCCGCGCGGCGGGCGGAGGGATCGTGGGGCGGCGCCAGCGCCACCTCCTGGCCCACGGCGACCCAGGCCGCCTCGTTTTCGTAGACGGCGGCCTCGACCCAGAGCACCGACAGGTCGGTGATCGTCAGCAGCTCCATGCCGGGCTCGACGTACTGCCCGGCGAAGATCTGCTTGCCGGTGACGTGGCCCGCCTGCGGCGAGTGCAGGACGACCTCGCGCCGCGGCGCGCCGCCGGCGTCCAGCTCGAGCAGCAGGTCGGCCGGCGCCCCCAGCAGCTCCAGCCGCCGCCGGGCAGCCGCCGCCAGCTCCTCGCCGCCCCGGCGCACCTCCGGCAGCGCCGAGCGCGCGAAGCCGTCCGCCGCGGCGCGCGCGGCGGCGTACTCCTCTTGCGCCGCCAGCAGCTCGGGCGCGTACAGGCTCAGGATCGGCTCGCCCCGGCGCACGGCGCGGCCGGTGAAGTCGACGTGCAGCCGCTCGATCCAGCCGCCCGTGCGGGGCTGCCAGCGATGCACGCGCGTCTCGTCGGCGGCCACGATGCCCACGGTCCGGATCGTCCGCGCCAGACGCCCGCTCGCCGCCTCCGCGGTGCGCACGCCCGCCAGGCGCACCGCCTCCCCGGACAGCGACACCGGCGCCAGACCGGCGACGCCCGCGCCCGCCGGCGCGCCCTCGGGCCCCGCCGCCGCGGGGACCGGCTGCAGCCGCATGCCGCACTCGGGGCAGCGCCCGGGCTGCGCCGCCCCGACCCCCTGGCACATCACGCAGTAGTAGGCCGCGCCGGAGGGGGGAGTCACGGCGGCGCCCGGCGCGCCGTGCCCGGCGGCGGCGCCGCTCTCGCCGCCGCCGTCCGCGCCGCCGCCGCTCTCGGGCCTGACCGGTACCAGGCGCATCCCGCAGATCGGACAGTCACCCTGGCGGTCGGCGACATAGGTCGGATGCATCGGGCAGTGGAAGGGGCCGGGCTCCGCGCCGCCGCGGCAGCCGCCGGCCGCGGCGATCGCCGCCAGCAGCGCCAACCCCAGCAGCAGCGCCGCGCCGGGCGCGCGCACGCGCCGGCCGGATCGACTCGTCTGCTTCATGGCTCCTGTCCTTCCTGCGCGCCGCCGGCGGGCATGTCCGGGGATCCACCTGCCAGCTCGGCGATGCGCGCCCAGGTCGCGTAGCGATCCGCCTCGCGCCGCGCCAGCTGCACGCGCGCCTCCAGCCAGGCGGCCAGATCGTCGATCACCGTCGCGAACTCTCCCCGGCCGGCCAGATACGCGGAGCGCGAGGCGTCGAAAGCCGCGCTGCTGCGAGGAAGGATCGCCTCGCGGTAGAGACTCAGCTGTGCCTGGTCGCGTTGCCAACGTGCCGCCAGGCGCGCCGCCTCGGCCCGCGCCGCCGCCTCGGCATCCCGTTGCGCGCTCTGCGCCGCCGCCAGCTCGTGCTCGGCCGCCCGCAGCGCCGGCAGCTGGCGCTGCCCGCGCCGCAGCGGCAGGGTCACGCCCAGCCGCAGGGTCACCAGCGGGTCGAAATCGCCGCGGTATCCGTAACCGGCGCCGGCGAAGGCGTCGGGCCGCGATTCGGCGCGGGCCAGGTCGCGGCGGCGCGCGGCCACCGCGGCCTCCGCCCGGCGGACGGCGACCGCGGGCGCCGCGGCGGCGGCCAGCGCCTCCCAGTCTGCGGCGGGAGCGGCGATCTCCGGCAGCGCGGCGACCGGACCCAGCGGCTGGTCCTGGGGCCGGTCGCGCAGCGCGTTGAGACGCGCCGCCAGGCCGGTGCGCTCGGCGTCCAGGTCCAGCCGCCGCGACTGCAGCTGCGCGACCTCCAGCTGCCGCCGCACCACGTCCCCCTGGCCGGCCTCGCCGGCGGCGTAGCGCGCCGCGGTGGTCGCCGCCAGCAGTTCCAGCAGCTCCCGCGCGTCGTCGAGGACGGCGCGCTCGCGCTCCACGGCGTGCAGCGCCGCGGCCAGCACGCGCACCTCGGCGATCAGCCGACGGCGCAGCGCCGCCAGCTCCTCTCCCCGCGCCGCCGCGGCGGCGGCCGCCGCCGCGCGCCGTGCGGGGCGCTTGCCCGGCCACGCCAGCTCCTGCCGCAGCTCGATCCCGGCCATCGACATCTCGGCCCGGCCGACGGTCGACTGCGGGAAACCGGCGTTTTGCAGCATCACCTCGAGCATCGGGTCGGGCAGCGCGCCGGCCGGGAGCGCCTCCTCGCGCGCGGCCGCCGCCTGCGCCGCCGCCGCCGCCAGGGCCGGCGAGGCGGCCAGCGCCTCGGCCACCAGCGTCTCGACCCGGACCGGCGGTGCCGCGTCGCCGGCTTGCCGCGGGTCTCCGGTTTCCGCGCGCGCCGGCGCCGGCGCGGCCGTCAATGCCCCCAAGGCCAGCAGCAGGCTCGATATCGAGCGACCCATGGTTCTCGCTCCCGTGCGAACTGTGCGGCGTACAGCCGGCGCCCAACCGGCGGACGGAGCGCGCCGCCGCCGGTGCGCGAGCTCCAGGGCAAGAGATGTTCCATGGCCTTATCTCGTTAAAATAAAATTACTTACAGCAACAACCGGGAAACGCCGCCGTCCGGTTTGGAGAATATTGGCGAGCGGCGGTTCGAGAATAGTATTCAACGATGGCGCTCAGGCGCCGCCGCGGCGGCGGGCCGACTCAGCTTCCGCGGGGAAACTGCTGTCGCAGACGTTGGAAGCGGCTGGCGAGGATCATCTCGAACAGCTCGAGGCGGTCGGGCAGATGCTCGGCGCACCAGCGCCGCAGCTTGGCGATCTCGATGTCGATGTCGACATCGGGATAATCGCTGTACAGGATCAGGGCCGTGACGCGGTCGGCGCGGCGCTGCAGCTCCAGTCCGGGATCGTCGGCTTCGCGCTGAGCTGGCATGGCCCTTCCTGGCGGTCGGGTGCCGGTCCAGGTTAACGCCGGCGGTCGGAGCGCGCCACCGCGGGGGGGGCGGCGCCGGGATGGCGAGGCCCGGCGGCCGCGCCAGGCGAGCGGCGTCAGGCGGGCGGCGTCAGGCGAGCGGTTGGCTGGCATCGGCATCTGGTGTAGGATGCCCGATCCCGGACATTGAGTCCCAGCGCCGAGACGGCGAGCGCCTTTCGCCGCGCGGCGAGCGAGGCCAGCGATGCGCTATTCCACCGACATCGTGGTGATCGATCTGGAGGCGTCGTCGCCGCCGGACCAGCCCAACAGCGTCGAGCGCAGCAACATCATCGAGGTGGGCGCCGTGCGCCTGGACCGCCGCAGCCTGGCCGAGGTCGGCGCCTTCAGCGAGCTGGTGCGGCCGGCGGAGTTCCCCATCTCCCCCTTCATCGCCCAGCTGACCGGCATCACACCCGCGATGGTGTCCGATCGCGAGACCTTCGCGGCGGTGGGCGCGCGCTTCCTGGAATGGTACGGGCCGCGCAACCGGGCGATGATCGCCTCGTTCGGCGTGTACTACGACATCCCGCTGCTGCGCAGGGATTTCGCCGCGGCGGGGCTGGATTTCCGGCGGCACATCGCGGGCGGGGCGCTCGACCTGCGGGCGGTGGCGACGGTCTGGCTGGCCGAGCGCAGCCAACGCACGAGCGGGCTGACGCTCGAGGTCATCCTCGAGAAGATGGGCATCCCGCCGCCCGCGCGGCAGCACCGCGCCGTCGACGACGCGCGCGCCGCCGCCGCCATCCTGCAGGTCTTCCACCTGGGCCGTCCCCTGGCCTGAGCGGCGCGCGGGCTCGCTGCGGGGCATTTGCTTGCCCCCCGCCGCGGCGGCTGCCATTTTGGGGTCGACGCCGAGCGCGGCCCCCGGCCGGGGCCGCCGGTCACGTTCGCTGCGAGAGGAGTCGGCCGTGCCGGACGCCAGCAAGCTGTACGAAGCCCAGTCCCGCAACTTCCCGCACTGGGAGCTGATCAAGGACGTCATCGACCAGCAGATCGACCTCATGCTCAATTACCGCCAGAGCGGGCACCCCGGCGGCAGCAGGTCGAAGGTCCATTTCCTGGTCGCCACCCTGCTGTCGGGCGTCATGCGCTGGGACATCCGCAATCCCGAGAAGCGCTTCGGCGACCGCTTTGTGCTGATCGCTGGCCACACCGCGCCGCTGGTCTACGCCACGCTGGCCGTGTTCAACGAGGCGTTGCGCACGATGCACCAGCGCACGGGCGATCCGAAATACCTGGTGCCCGGGGGGCCCGCGCGCCAGCTGACCTGGGAGGATCTGCTGGTGCTGCGGCGCCGCGGCGGGCTGCCGGGGCACGTCGAGATGGAAGGCAAGAACCTGTTCGTCAAGTTCAACACCGGCCCCAGCGGCCACGGCGCGCCCTGCGCGGCGGGCGCCGCGCTGGCCCTCAAGCACGCCCGCGCCGAAGGGGTCAAGGTGTTCGCCCTCGAGGGGGAAGGCGGCCACACGGCCGGCTGCCACCACGAGACCAAGAACTCGGCCTACGGGCTGGGCCTGGACAACCTGTACTTCCTGCTCGACTGGAACGACTTCGGCATCGACGACCAGCCGGTCTCCAGCGTGGTGCACGGCACCCCGCGCGACTGGTTCGCCCCCTACGGCTGGCACGTGCACGAGGCCAAGGACGGCAGCGACTGGGCCGACGTCACCCGCGGCCTGCTGGAGATGGTGGCGGGCGACAATCCGCCGCTGCGGCCGGGCCTGCTGTTCGGACGCACGCGCAAGGGGCGCGGCTACCACGTGCACGACAACAAGAGCCACGGCGTGCCGCACAAGCTCAACAGCGAGCTGTTCTGGCGCTGCCGGCAGGAATTCGGCGACAAGTACGGCGTGACCTGGCACGGCGTCGGCCAGCCCGCGCCCGCGGGGCGCGACGAGCTGCTCAAGCAGGCGGCGGCCAACGTCAACGTCGCCCTGGACGTGCTGCGCGGCAGCCCGACCTGCGCCTACCTGGCCGACCGCCTGGTCGAGCTGGGCGACAGCGTGCCGGCCGAGGTCAAGAGCTTCTTCCTGCCCGAGCAGAAGAACCCGCTGCGCGATCCCAAGCTGTGGGACTGCCGCGCCTACCCCGCCTCCCTGTGGGCCAAGCCGGGCGAGCAGCAGCCCAACCGCGCGGCCCTGGGACGCTGGGGCGCCTGGATCAACGCCTACTGCCGGCAGCATCACGGCCGGCCGCTGTTCCTGGTCTGCTCGGCCGACCTGGCCGATTCCACCAACATCTCCGGATTCGGCAAGGAATTCGACGGCATGCCGGGCTGGGGCTGGTACGATCGGCAGGAGAACCCGTCGGGCGCGGTGTTGCCCCAGGAGATCACCGAGTTCGCCAACGCCGGCATCTGCGTCGGCGCGGCGACCGTGAACCTGTCGCCGCGGCCCGAGAGCGAGTTCAACGGCTACTTCGCGGCCTGCTCGACCTACGGCTCGTTCTCGTACCTGAAATACGGCCCCATGCGTCTGTTCAGCCAGCTGGCGCAGGACTGCGACCTGAAGGTGGGCAAGGTGATCTGGGTCGCGGGCCACTCCGGCCCCGAGACGGCCGAGGACAGCCGCACGCACTTCGGCGTCTTCTCGCCCGGCGTCACCCAGCTGTTCCCCGACGGGCACGTCATCGATCTCCATCCGTGGGAGTACAACGAGGTGCCGGTGCTGCTGGCCGCGGCGCTGGCGACCGATCGGCCGCTGGTGGCCCTGCACCTGACGCGACCACCGGTCGAGATCCCGGACCGGGAGAAGCTGGGACTGGCCTCGCATTTCGAGGCGGCCAAGGGCGCCTACATCCTGCGCGACTACCGTCCCGGCCAGCCGCGGATGGGCTGTGTCATCGTCCAGGGGACGATGTCGACGTACAACCTGCTGCGCGCGCTGTCCCCCATCGACGACGCCGGCGTGAACGTCAAGTTCGTGGCGGCGCCCAGCCCGCAACTCTTCGCCCTGCAGCCCGAGAGCTACCGCCGGCAGGTGATCAGCGACGCCGACCGCCTGGACAGCACCTACATCACCAACCGCGCCAAGCGCCTGATGCACGACTGGGCGTTCAACCCGCTGGCCGACGAGTACGCCCTGGCCAGCGACAAGGACGACCGTTGGCGCACCGGCGGCGCCATCGACGAGGTGCTGGACGAGGCGCAGCTGTCGCCGCGGCACATCGCCGAAGGGGTGGTCCGCTTCGCGCTGGCCCGGCCGCAGCGGCTGGCCCGCCTGCGCGGCATGCTGCAGGCGGCCGAGGGCGCCTAGAAGGACGCGGCGGTCCACCGCCGGGCCGCGTAGCGACAAGGCCCGCCGCGAGGCGGGCCTTGTCTTGTCGATTCACCCGGGACGCAGGCGCGCGCGGCGCGCCGGCGCCGCTACGGCGTCTTGACCGGATCGGCGGGGCGGTCCGGCAGACGGCGCGGCTCGGCGGCCAGCCGGCGCAGAATCTCCTCCACGCCACGCTCGAGCTGCTGGTCCCGGCCGGCGATCAGGGCCGCCGGCTCGTTCTCGATCTCGATGTCCGGATCGACGCCGTGGCCCTCGATGATCCACTGGCCGTCGGGCGCGTTGGTGCCGTTCTCCGGCACGAAGACGTTGCCGCCGTCGATCAGGGGGCCGCGCCCCGAGATGCCGACGGTGCCGCCCCAGGTGCGCTTGCCGATCAGCGGGCCCAGCCCGGCGAAACGGAAACGATAGGGGAAGATGTCGCCGTCGGAGGCGGCGTTCTGGTTGATCAGACAGGCCAGATGGCCGTGGAACACGACGTTCGGATAGGTGGCCGGCTCCTGGCTGATGCGCCCGAAGCGCGTCCCCAGCAGCTTGTTGTCCAGCCTCTCCAGGATCCACTGCGAGACGTTGCCCCCGCCGTTGTCGCGCACGTCGACGATGAGCCCCTCCTTGCGGATCTGCGGGTAGAACCACTTGACGAACTCGGCGATGCCGCCGGCGCCCATGTCGGGGATGTGCAGGTAGCCGATCCGCCCGCCGGACAGCCGGTCGGTCAGGGCGCTGCGCCCCTGCACCCAGTCGAGGTAGACCAGGGGCGCCTCGTCGTGGACCGGCCGGTAGACGACCTGGCGCTGGCCGCCGCCGTCGGGACGGTCGGCGAGGGTCAGGGTCACCGGATCGGTCTTGTGCTGGAGCAGGCGGTAGGGATTGTCGCCGGCCGCCAGCTCGACGCCGTCGATGGCCAGGACGTAGTCCCCCTCGCGCGCCGCGACGCCGATCTCGGTCAGCGGCGCGCGGTAGCGGGTCTCCGCGTTCTCGCCGCGGAAGATCTTGGCCAGGCGGTAGCGGCCCGCCTGGCGGTCGAGGGCGAAACGGGCGCCGGGCAGACCGAACTTGGCCCGCGGCGGCGTTTCGTAATCGCCGCCCTCGATGTAGCAGTGGCCGGCGTTCAGCTCGGCGATCATCTCGCCCAGCACGTAGTTCAGATCCGAGCGATGGGCGACGTGCGGCAACAGCTCGCGGTAGCGGTCGCCGATGGCCCGCCAGTCGTAGCCGTGCATGTTCTCGACGTAGAAGAAGTCGCGGTAGCGGCGCCAGACTTCGTCGAAGATCTGGGCCCACTCCTGCGCCGGCACGCGGTCGACGACCAGGCCGTCCGTGGCGACGGCCTTGGGCTCGCCGGCCTTGAGCTTGGCGTCGTAGAGTTTGAAGGCAGGTCCCTGCCTCACCAGCACCTTGGCGCCGTCGCGCGACAGCGCGAAGCCGCCGGCGTCCGCCGCCAGCTCCGCTTCCTTGCGCTCCTTGAGATCGAAGATGCGCAGCGACGGTTTGGCGTAGCTCTCGCGGCCGTAGAACGGCGCGCCGGTGCGCACGAACAGCAGGCAACCCTGGCCGGCGGCCAGGGCGCGCAGATTGTCGGCCTCGACCGGCACGCGCGCCACCCGGGCGGCGATGCCGTCGAAGTCGATCACGACCTCCGGCAGCCCGCCCTTGCCTTCCTTGCCCTTGCCCCCGGACGCCGGCTTGTCCTTGTCCTTGCCCTTGCCCTCCTTCTCGCCGGCCTTGGCGTCGCCGCCCAGGGGGCCCACGCTCACCTCGTCGCTCTGCGGACCGAACGGATGCGGCGCGTCCCGCCGCAGCGCCAGCGCGAAGACGCCGGTCATGCGGTTGCCCGCGAAATTCCATTCCAGCGTGCTGATCTGCGGCGCGTAGTCGCGGTTGGCCAGGAAGTAGAGCAGCCCCCCGTCGGGGTCCCAGGCCGGCGATTGCTCGTCGCACCAGCCCGCCGTCAGCCGCCGCACGCTGCCGTCGGCCGCGCTCCAGACGTGCAGGGCACGCTGGCCGGCCGGCTCGCTCAGGGAAAAGGCCAACCAGCGCCCGTCCGGCGACCAGGCGTGGTCGCGGATTTGGGCGCGCCGTTCGTCGGCGATCTCGACCAGCTTGCGGTCCGCCAGGGTCAGCACGTAGAGCCTGCCGTCCTTGTCGGAAAAGGCCAGACGCGCGCCGTCGGGCGACCAGTCGGGGGCGTAGCGCATCGCCTGTCCGCCCGTGGTCAGCTGCTCCGGCCGGCCGCGGCCGTCCTGCGACGTCACCCAGATCTCGTCCTCGCCGCTGCGGTCGGAGACGAAGGCGATGCGGGCGCCGTCCGGCGACCAGCGTGCCCATTTGTCGTGCGCGCCGGAGCTGGCGGTCAGGTTGCGCGTCGGACCCTTCTCGATCGGCGCCGTGAAGATGTCGCCGCGAGCGACGAACAAGGCGCGCTCGCCCTTGGGGCTCAGTTCGAAATCCTCGATGTTGTCCGCCACCGCCCGGCGGGACGGCCGGCGGGCCAGGCCGTCGTCGGGCACGTGGATGTCGAGCTTGGCCGAGACTCCCGCCTCCAGATCGTAGACGTGCAGCTCGCCGGCCAGCTCGTAGACGATGCGGCGGCGATGGTCGGTGCCGGGCCAGCGCACATCCCAGGTGGTCTCGCGCGTGAGCTGCGTCGTCGCGTCGGCAGCCGGATCGTAGCGGTAGAGGTTCAGCGTGCCGTCGCGATCGGAGACGAAGTAGATGGCGTCGCCGATCCACATCGGGTCGCGCTCGGTGCGCGGGCTCGGCGCGATCTGTCGCGCGCCGTGGTCGGCCAGGTCGAAGATGTGCAGCTTTTGCGCGCGGCCGCCCTCGTAGCGCTTCCAGGTGCGGAAATCGCGGAACAGGGGCGAGTAGACCAGACGCTTGCCGTCGGGCGCGAAATCGCCCGCGCCGGCGGCCGGCATCGGCAGCGGCTCGGGCAGTCCGCCGTCCAGCCCCACGGTGTACAGACGGCTGGTGACGCCGACGGTGGCGTCGCGCATCGAGCGGAACAGCACCGCCGCGCCGTCGGGGGTCCAGCCGTAGACCTGGTTGTCGACCCCGTGGCGCGGCGCCAGCGGCCCTCGCGCCGGGTACCAGGTCAGGCGGCGCGGCTCCCCGCCGGCCGCCGGCACGACGTAGACCTGCTCGTCGCCGTCGTACTGCCCGGTGAAAGCGATCCAGCGGCCGTCCGGCGAGAAGCGCGGGAACAGCTCCTGCCCGGGGTGCGCGGTCACGCGCACGGCGACCCCGCCCCCGGCCGGCGCGGTCCAGATGTCCCCCGCGTAGCAGAAGGCGACGCGTTCTCCGGAGATGTCCGGGAAACGCAGCAGCTTGGTCTGGGCGGCGGCGGGCGCGGCCGCGCTCACGGCGACCAGCAGCAGCGCCGCGGCGGCGATCCTGAAACGGTGCGACACGATGGTTCCTCCCGCGGTCACGCGGCACGCGGAACGAGAGCGCGCGGCGCCGGGCGGGCGTGCCTCCGCCCGCGCCGCGGAGGGATTGGGAGCGTGGCGGGCGCCGCCGGCGCTCAACCGCTGCTTCGGCGCACGGCCTCCTTGATGCGCTGGACGTGGCCTCGGCCCAGGCCCTTGACCTCGCACCCCAGCTCGAAATAGCGCCGGATGCGGTCATCGTCCAGCACGCAGAAGCAGTCGATCACGGCCAGCGGTCCGCCGGCCGCCGCGACCACCTCGTCGGGCTGCAGATCCAGATAGGGCGCGTGCCGGACCGCCAGCACGACGGCGTCGCATCCCTTCAGCGCGGCGTGCAGGTCCTTCTGCACGCGCAGCTCGCGCAGCTTGTCCTGATTGCGGAAGAAACGCGCCAGGCTGCGGCCCGGCGCCGGGTACTGGTCCTGCTGCGTGAACTCCCACCATTGCTCGACGTAGGGGTCGTGCACGCGCAGCTCGGCGCCCATCTCGGTCAGCTTGCGCACGATCAGCTCCGAACCGCTGTAGCGGGTGTCGCCGACGTCCTCGCGGTAGCTGGCGCCGCAGACGAGCACCTCGGCCAGCGCCACCGCCCGGCCGAGGTTGCGCAGCGCGTCGCGGGTCAGCTCGGCGACGTGCAGGCCGCGCGTGTCGTTGATGTCGATGGCGGCGCCTGTCAGCAGGAAGATGTCGTCGTTCCAGCCGTGGATGTGCCGATAGGCCCACAAGCCCAGCCCGCCGTCCTTGGGCAGGCAGTAGCCGCCGATGCCGGGTCCGGGGAACATGATGTTGGAGTGGGTGGGGCGCACCTTGACGGCCTGGATCACCTTCGCCAGATCCACGCCGTTGCGCTCGGCGAACAGGCTCCATTCATCCATGAAGGCCAGCAGGGTGGCCCGGAAGCTGTTCTCCACGATCTTCGCCGTCTCCGACTCGATCGGCCGGTCGAGCACGGTCAGGGGAAAGTCGCGCGTGTTGAGCACCTCGTGCAGGAACTTCTCGACCCGCCGGCGAGCCTCGGCGTTGACGCCGCTGCAAACCCGCCAGAAATCGCGGATGCTCGCCACGTAGTGGCGTCCGGGCATGACGCGCTCGTAGCTGTGCGCCAGCAGCGGCTCGCCGTCCAGCCCACGCGCGCGGAAGCCCTTGCGCAGGATCGGGTAGGCCACCTGCTCGGTGGTCCCGGGCGCGACCGTGGTTTCGATCAATACCAGACAGGAAGGCGGGATGCGCTCGGCGATGACGTGGAACGAAGCCTCCAGCGCCGCCATGTCGGCGCTGCCGCTGCGCACGTTGCCCAGATCCTCCTTGAGGTAGTCGCACTGCACGTCCACGACCACGATGTCGGCCAGCTTGAGCACGTCGTAGGTGAAGGTGGCGGTCAGCGTCTTCTTTTCGATGACGCAGCGTTGGATCATGGCCGCGACCTCGGGATCCTCGGCGCTGACCGGCGGCAAGCCACGGTTGAGCAGAGGGATCTTCCAGAAGCTGCGCGGGCTGGGGCGCTGCATGCCGATGACGAACTTGCTCGGGCGGCCGGCGGCGTCGACGGCGTCGGCCACCACCGCCGCCATCACGGCGCCGACGAAGCCGACCCCCATCACAACCACGATCTCTCGCCCCAGCTCGCGCTGCTGGCGCACCAGACCGGCCAGGCGGTTGAATTCGACCTCGTAGTCGTCGGGACCGGGCAGTGGAAAGCTCTCGCCCGTGGGGGCGATCGAGACGGCGGGCCGGGCGCCGCCGGCGCTGCGGGAAGCCATCGTGTTCTCCTCTCGACAGGCGGGCGGGACGGCGGCGGGCGGCGGGCGCCGCCGCCGTCCCCTTTGTAACATCCGCGCCGCCGCCGCGCCAGTCCCATCGGCCGCAGCGAAGGCGCCGCGGCTCTTTGCCCAGCCGGCGTGGCGTGCTATCGTGGCCGGCGTCCGGAGGTGCGCCGTCTATGATCCTCTGCCTGGCCGCGCTGGCCGCGGCTTCCTGGCTGCTGGCCGTCGCTTCCGACTCGCCGTCCGCTCCAGCCCTCCCCGCCGGCGGCGAGGCCGTGGGCGACATCGAGGTGGTCCAGAGCGTCCCCACGGGTACGGCGCTGGGGCTGCCGCGGTTGCGCGAGGCCGCGGCGGTCTGGCGCGAGATGATCGCCGGGGCGCGCGCCGCCCTCGACATCGGCGCCTTCTACTACAGCGACGATCCCGGGCAGAGCGATCAGCTGGACCTCGTGCTCGAGACGGTGGCGGCCGCGGCCCGCCGCGGCGTGCGCGTGCGGGCTCTGGCCGACGCCGGCTTCGCCCGCACCTACCCCGAGATCCCCGAGCGCATCGGAGCGCTGCCGGGCGCGACGGCGCGGCTGCTGGACGCCCGCGCGGCCTGGGGCGGCGTCATGCACGCCAAGTACTTCGCGGTCGACGGGCGCGAGTTCTTCCTCGGCAGCCAGAACTGGGACTGGCGCGCGCTCGAGCACATCAGCGAGCTGGGCGTGCGCGTCCGCCACGCCGGTTTGACCGCGGCGGTGCGGCGCGTGTTCGAACTGGACTGGCGGCTGGCGCTGCCCGCGGCCGCGCCCGGCGTCCCCAACACGGCCCCGGCCGCCGCCCCGACAGCCAGCGCCCGCCTGCGCACCGCGCGCGGCGATCTGGTGACGGCGAGGCTGGCCGCCAGCCCGCCCCAGGCGCTGCCGCCGGAGGTTCCGTGGGACCAGCCGCTGCTCGTGGCCTTGATCGACGGGGCACGCGCCGACCTGCGCGTGCAGCTGCTGAGCTACAGCCCGCTCGAGCGGGGGGGCGGCTACTACGACGCGCTCGACACCGCCCTGCGCCGCGCCGCCGCGCGCGGCGTGCAGGTCAGGCTGTGCGTGGCCAACTGGAGCAAGCGGCCCGGCACGCTGCCGCATCTGCTGAGCCTGGCGGCGGTGCCCAATCTCGAGGTTCGCTTCACCAACATACCCGAGGCGCCGGACGGCTTCATCCCCTACGCGCGCGTGGCGCACGCCAAGTTCGCCGTCGCCGATGCCGCCGCCTGCTGGCTGGGCACGGCCAACTGGTCCGGCGACTATTTCACGCGCTCGCGCAACCTCAGCCTGTTCGTCGACGGCGACCCGGGGCACGGCGTGGCGCGCGACCTGATCGATTTCTTCACCCAGGTCTGGGACGGGCCGTACGCGGAGCCGGCGAAGCCCGGCGGCGAGTACGCCCCGCCGCGAATCGGCGAGTAGACGAAAGGAGCAGCGGGATGATGGAGGACGCCTTCGCCGCTCTCGGCCGCGAGGAATTGCGCGCCTGGCTGCGCGACGCCGCGAAGCTGTGGCTGGCCCACGACGGTCTGTGGTTCCAGGCGGTCGAGGAGACGCATGGCCAGCAGACGGCGATCAGACATGACGCCGAGGCCTGGGGCCGCTTCTCCCCCATCGAGGCGCGCCGCATCATGGCGCGTCTGGGCCTGCAGCCCGGCGGCGGGGTGCCGGCGCTGGTCCGCTGCCTGCAGCACCGTCTCTACGCCCATCTCAACCTGCAGGAAGTGGTCGAACAGAGCGACACGCACTGCGTCTTCCGCATGCGCACGTGCCGGGTGCAGGACGCACGGCGCCGCAAGGCGCTTCCCGACTTCCCCTGCAAGGAGGTCGGGCTGGTCGAGTACACCACCTTCGCGCAGACCGTCGATCCGCGCCTGCGCACCGCCTGCCTCGGCTGTCCGCCGGACCCGCACCCGGACGACTGGTACTGCACCTGGGAATTCCGCCTGGTAGCGGGGGAAACCGCCGTCCCCACCGGCGGCGCCTGAACAGGATAAAGGAGCGCCATGCCAGGCCTGCCTCCCCGTCTGGAGAAAGTGCGGACCGCGCTCGTGGTGGTCGACATGCAGGAGAAGTTCCGCCCGCTCATCGCGGGCATGGACGAGATCGTTCGCAACTGCGGGCGCCTGATCCGCTTCTGCGACCGCCTGGACCTGCCGATCGTGATCACCGAGCAGTACCCGCAGGGCTTGGGACGGACCCTGCCCGAGCTCGCGGAGCTGGTCCCCAACGTCGCGCCCATCGAGAAGGTCAGCTTCTCCTGCGCCGGCGACAGCCATTTCACGACCCGCCTGCAAAGCCTTCGCCGCGACCAGGTCGTCCTGTGCGGCATCGAGACGCACGTCTGCGTCTACCAGACCGCTTACGATCTGCGCGCCGCGGGCCTGCACGTCGCCCTGGCGGCCGACGCCATCGGCTCGCGCCTGGCGACCAACCGCGAGATCGGGCTGGCGCGCATGCGCGAGCTGGGCGCGCAGCTGATGAGCACCGAGATGATCATGTTCGAGATCCTGCGCGTGGCCGGCACCCCCGACTTCAAGGCGGTGGCGGACGTGCTGCGGGGGTGAGACGCCATGCCGTGGCGGCGGCGCGCGGGGTTCGCGGCGGACATCCGACAGCTTCTGCGCGCGGCGGCGCCGCCGCCGCTGGAGCTGCCGCTGCGGCTGCTGGCGGCGGCCGGCGTGGTCATCGGCTTCGCGCTGGCCATCGCCGAATGGAACGACCTGCCCGCGCGCATCCCCAGCCACTTCGGCGCTGACGGGAGGCCGGATGCGTACGGCCCCAGGTCGACGCTGCTGTGGCTGCCGCTGCTCAGTCTCGCCCTGCTGGTCGGCCTCTCCCTGCTGGCGCGCCGGCCGGAGCATTTCAATTACCCGGTGGCGCTGACCCCCGAGAACGCCGCGCGGCAAGCCCGCCTGGCCCGCGAGCTGGTGGCGATGCTGCAGGCGGGGGTGGTCTGGCTGTTCGTGGTGATGCAGTGGCGCATCGTCGCCGTCGCCCGCGGCGGCGAGGGCGGTCTGGGCGCGTGGTTCCTGCCGCTCTTCCTGGCGCTCTCGTTTGCGCCCGCGATCATCTACCTGGTGCGGGCGCTGCGCGCGCGTTGAGGCGCCCCGCGCCGCCGCCGACTCATCCCAGGCCGTACTTCTCCAGGCGGTAGACCAGCACGTGGCGCGGGATGCCCAGGTAGGCCGCCGCTTTCGACTTGTTGCCGCCGTGCTTGGCCAGCGCCAGGCGTATCAGCTCCCGCTCCAGCGCCACCAGGGAGATGCCTTCCTCCGGCAGCGGGCCCAGCAGGGGCGCCGGCGCGGCGACCGGCGGCGGCGCGGGCGCGCCGGCCGGCGGCGGCTGCGCTGGCGGCGGCTGCACCGGCGGCGGCTGCACCGGCGGCGGCTGCACCGGCGGGCGTGCGCCTGCGCCCGCGGCCAGAGGCGCCGCGCCGGGATCGAGCAGCGGCCCCAGAGGCTCGGCCCGCCGCAGATCGTCGGCGTCGAGCACGTCGCCGCGCCGCAGCAGCAGCAGGCGCAGGCTCAGGTTCAGCAGCTCGCGCACATTGCCGGGCCAGGCGCGCGCGCGCAGCTGCGCGGCCAGGGCCGGCGTCGTCGCCACGCCCTCCCCGCCGTGCACTCTGGTGAAATGCTCCCACAGCAGCGGCACGTCCTCCGGGCGTTCACGCAGCGGCGGCACGTGCAGGTGCAGGACGGCCAACCGGTAGTACAGATCCTCGCGGAAGCGACCGGCGGCGACATCGGCCCCGAGGTCGCGGTTGGTGGCGCAGACGAGGCGGAAATCGACCGGCACCGGACGCGGCCCCCCCACGGGATCGACCTGCCGGGTCTCCAGCACCCGCAGCAGCTTGGGCTGCAGGGGCAGCGGCAGCTCGCCGATCTCGTCCAGGAAGAGCGTGCCGCCCGCCGCCGCCCGCACCCGGCCCGCCGCCGCGGCCGTGGCCCCGGTGAAGGCGCCGCGCGCGTGGCCGAACAGCTCCGATTCCATCAGCTGGGCGGGGATGGCGCCGCAGTTGACCGCCACGAAGGGTCGATCCCAGCGCGGCGACAGGTCATGGACCGCTCTGGCCACCAACTCCTTGCCCGTGCCGCTCTCGCCCGTGACCAGCACCGCCGCCTCGGTCGAGGCGACGCGCCGCACCTGCGCCAGCAGCCGCGCCATCGCCGCCGAGGCGTGCACGATCGCCGGGCGCTCGACCCGCGCGCGCAGCAGCCCGCGCAGGCTGCGATTCTCCGTCTCGAGCGCGCGCGTGCGCAGCGCCTTTTCCACGGTCAGGCGCAGCTCGTCGCGCTTGAACGGCTTGAGCAGGTACGAGAAGGCGCCGGCCTTCATGGCCTCGACCGCCTGGCCGACGTCGCCGAAGGCGGTCAGGACGATGACGGGGGGCGGCGCCGCCCGCCCGGACTCGCGCAGGTGGCGCAGCACCTCCATGCCGTCGGGCGGCGGCATGCGGATGTCGGTGAGCACGAGGTCGGGCTGGTCCTGGTCGCAGCGGCGCAGCCCTTCCTCGCCGCCCGCGGCGGCCAGCACCTCGTGGCCCGCCTCGGTCAGGATGAAGCCGACCACCTCGCGCAGGCCGGCGTCGTCGTCGATCACCAGGATGCGCGCCATCATCCCTCCTCCGCGCCCGGCAGCTCGACCGTCACGCGCGCGCCGCCGCCGGGACGGTCGGCGGCGGCCAGGCGGCCGCCGTGATCCTCCGCGATGCGCAGCGCGATCGCCAGCCCCAGCCCGGTGCCGCCCTCCTTCGTGGTGTAGAACGGCTGCCCCAGATTCGCCAGCGCCTCCGCTCCGAAGCCGGGACCGTCGTCCTCCACCGTGCAGCTGACCGCCGCGCCCGCGCGCGCGATCTCGACCCGCACCATCCCCGCCGCGCCCGCCGCTTCCGCAGCGTTGAGCACGAGGTTCAGCAGCAGCTGCCGCAGCTGCTCGCGGTCGCCGCGCACCGCGGCCGCCGCCGCCGGCGGCGGTCCCGCCAGGCGCGGCGCGCCTGGCCGATGGCGCACCAGCTCCACGATGTCCCGCGCCTCGGCCGCCAGCTCTACCAGCTCCCGCCGCCCCTGCTGCGGGCGCGCGAAGGCCAGGAAGCGCGTCAGGACGGTGTTGAGCCGCCCCGATTCGTCCATCAGCACGCGCAGCAGGCGCCCCTTGTGGTGGCCCGGCGGGAAATCGTCCGCCAGCACCTCGGCTGCCCCCTGGATCGAGGCCAGCGGATTGCGGATCTCGTGCGCCAGCCCGGCCGACAGCCGCCCCACGGCGGCCAGCCGCGCCTGCCGCGCCAGCTGCGCCTCCGCGCTCTTTTTCTGGGCGACCGCGCGCCGCTCGCGCGACACCAGCATCCCCGCCACCAGCCCGACCGCGATGTACAACGCCATCTCCAGGCTCTTCTCCAGGGTCGGCGCGGGATCGCGGCCGATCACGCCGTAAGCGTGCGGGATGTACAGCGCGCAGACGGCCAGCGCCGTGCCCAGCCCGGCCGGCCAGCCGCCGGTGAAGGCGGCCAGGATGATGGGGAAATAGTACAGGCGGCGGTAGATGCCGTGGGCTCCGTGCAGATGGAAGGAGGTGCTGTAGTGCAGCAGGGTGATGGTGACCGTCATGGCGCCGATCGCGACCCAGCGCCGCCAGGCGATGCCGGCGCCCGCCGCCCGCGCGGCCATCAGGAGGCCTCGGGGCGCGCCGCGCGCAGCCAGCGCACGGCCGCCGCCGCCAGCGCCGCCACCCCGCCCAGGTAGGCGGCGACCGGGAAGCGATCCGGCAACGTCCGGCCCAGGCCCGCGTCCAGGTCGCGCATGAACGTCCACAGCACCACCGCCGTCCCGGCCGCGGCCAGCATCCAGGTCGCGCGATCGGCCCGCGGCCGGCGCCCGCGCGCCGCCGCCCCCACCGCCGCGATCCCCACGACGGCCATCAGCAGGGCGATCACGGCCGCCGTCCACCAGGGGGCGACCCAGGGCAGCGGCAGCAGGAACAGGATGTCCCACTCCCCCCAGCCGGCCGGCCAGTCCAGCGCGATCTTCAGCCCCGCGTAGTATGCCAGATCCCACACTCCGAACAGCGCCAGGAACCAGCCGAAGCGCTCGCCCGGACGGCGGCCGGCCAGCCAGGCGGCGGCGGCCAGGAGCATCAGCGTGGCGGCCTCGCGCGCCAGTTCCACGCGCAGCAGGGCGGGATCGATCGGGCGCAGCGGGAAGGCGAAGCCGCCGGGGTAGTACAGCCGCCGCAGGTAGACCACGACCGCCGCCTCGATCCAGCCGAAGGCCGCGGCCAGCAGGCCGGCCGCAGCCAGCCGCGGTCGCAGCGAATCGTTCGCGGCCGGCGTCTCGAGGGTCATGGCTTGCCTTCGTCGCCCGTCAGCACGACGACGTCGATGCGGCGGTTCTGGGCCCGCCCCTGCGGGGTGGCGTTCGAGGCCAGCGGCCGGTCGGGCCCGTGTCCGACCACCTCGACCATCTCGGCGGGCAGCGCCAGCCGCGCGCGCAGCAGGGCGGCGATCGTCTCGGCGCGCTCGCGCGACAGGCGCAGGTTGGCCTGCCGCCCGCCGGTGTCGTCGGTGTGGCCCTCGACCCTCAGCCGCGCGCCGGGGAACTCGCCCAGAGCGGCGATCGCCGTGTCGAGAAGGCGTTGCGAATCGGCGGCCAGAGCGGCCTGGCCGACGGGGAAGTTCAGCGCGCTCAGACGCATGATGACGTCGCCGGCCGGGCTCATCAGCACCTCGCATCCCAGCTTGCCAAACTGCTCGCCCAGCCGCTTGACCGTCTCCTGGCGATGCTGCTTGGCGCGCAGCCGCGCCTCGGCGTGCGTCGCGTCGGCCTCCAGCTTGCCGGCGCGCAACTCGGTGCCCCAGAGCTGCTGCTCCAGGCGGCTGACCCGCTGCCGCAGCTCGTCGGCCACGGCCTCCTTGACCGCCAGGTCGTCCCGGCAGCGCTGCCGCTCGCTGCGCAGGGCGACGCGCAGGGAATCGAGCTGGTACTGCTGCTGCAGCCGCCGCCGGCCCAGCGAATCGATCAGGGCCTGCGCGGCCTCCGTCCCGGCGACGCCGGGCGACAGCGACACGCCGGCCGCGCGCGCCAGATCGCTCAGGTCGCGGTCGTAGCGCAGCGCCACCGCCTCGTGATCGTTGCGGGCCAGACGCAGGTCGTTGACGAACCGCGCCAGGGCCGCCGCGCGTGCGGCCGACCTCTCGGCCGCGGCGAGTTCGGCCGCGTAGCGGCCGGCGCGCGCTCCCTCGGGATCGGCATCCAGCCGCGCCCGCAGCGAATCGATCGCGGCCGCGGCCTCGCGGTAGGCCGAGGGGACGCGGCGCGCGGCGCCGGCGTCGGCCGCTTCCTTCAGGCGCGCCCGCGCGGGCGCCAGCAGCTCTTCCGGCACCCGCCCCGGCGCCGCGCCGGCCGCGGCCGCCGCCGCCGTCAAGGCCAGCAGCGCCGCCGCCAACAGCAGCTGTGCCCTCGCGCTCCGCGGCCGCCGTCCGGCGCGCCGCCCGCCGCCAGCATCTGCGGACATGATCAACGCCCCTCCTGTTTCACGACCCGCCGCCCGTCGCGAGCTGCAGGGCCCTCCGCGCCGCCGCGACCACGGCGTCTACCTCGATCTCCAGCATGCAGTTCCAGAACCGGCAGCGTTCGCGGCGGCACGACAGCCGCGCCGGGCAGGCCGCCGTCGCCGCGACCGTCTGCGCCCGCGGTCCCAACGGCCCCCAGCGCGCCGCGCTTTGGGCCGGCAGCGGCGGGTATACTCCCACCACGGCCAGCCCCAGCGCCGCCGCCATGTGCAGCGGCCCGGTGCTTGGTCCGATCAGCAGATCGCCGGCTGCCAGGAGGCTCAAGAACGACCGCAAATCGAACCGGCCCGCGACCGACGCCACCGCCGGCCCGGCGGCCGCCTGCGCCCGCGCCACGATGGCGGCGTCAGCAGCACCTCCGGTCAGCAGCACGCGCACTCCCGGCACGGCAGCCAGGCGGGCCGCCACGGCGCCGAAACGCTCGGGCGGCCAGTTCAAGGCCGAGCCGCCCGAGCCGGGATGGACGTACACCAGGGCGCGCGCGCCCGGCGCCCCCTCCGCCCGGAATCGTCGGCCCGCCTCGATCTGGGCCGCCGTCAGCCGCAGGCGCGGATCGGGCGGAGGCCCCGCGTCCGGCGGCGGCCCGCGCCCTTCCAACCGGCGCGCCAGCAGCACGTTGTAGTCGCGCTCGTGCCGCTGGACGCGCGAACGGCCCTGCCGCACGCCCTCGTTCAGCAGCAGCCAGCTTGACCACTTCGACAGGGGGCCGATCAGCCTCGGCACGCCGGCGCGCCGCAGCGCCGCGGCCAGCCGCTGCCGGTAGTGCAGCAGAACCGCGGCGTCGAATCGCGCCGCCGCCAGCTCGGCCGCCAGCGCCGGCAGCTCGCGCTCGCGCGCGGTCCAGACGCGCGCCACGCCAGGATCGTTCTCGACCAGCGGCGACGCCTCCGGCGCCACCAGCGCGTGCAGCTCCCAGCCCGGGTGGCGCGCCTTGAGGTCGGAGAACACCGGCAGCGACAGCACCACGTCGCCCAGCCGGTCGGTGCGCGCGATCAGCGCCTTCACGGCCGAACCGCTCGCCAGATCTTGACGTACTTGACCAGCACATAGAAGCCCGAACAGAGGCAGAGCACCAGGCCGTGCCAGCCGTCGAGGAAACCGCGCTGCAGCAGATACATGCGCAGGAACGCCGCCTGGGCGCGCAACGCCGCTCCAGGCAGGGTCGCGCGCCGGCCGTCGGCCACCGCGGCCGCCGCGGCCAGCGTGGTGTAGCGGTTGAGCTTCTCGACGTACTGCTCCATGCTGTCGTACGCATGGTGCAGCAGCCGTCCCGGCAGGCGCCCCAGCGGCGGCGGCGCCACCACCCCTTCGTGCACGGGCCGGTCGTCGAAGCGCGCGCGCTCGCGGTCGAACAGCCGCACCACCAGGTCGGGATGCCACCCGCAGTGGCGGATCCAGCGGCCGAGGAACCGCGACAGACGATCGACCGCCAGGGCGGCCTGCGGCGGCGCATCCTGGCGGGCGCGCCAGGCGGCCAGCGCGCGACGCAGCTGGTCATCCAGCTCCTCGTCGGCGTCGATGCTCAGCACCCAGCGGTGCGACGCCTGCGCGACCGCCGCCTGCTTGGTCGGGCCGAAGCCGCGCCACTCGCCCTGGACCACGCGCGCCCCCCGGCGCGCGCACAGCTCGGGCGTGCCGTCGTCGCTGGCCTGGTCCAGCACGACGACCTCGTCCACGGCGCCCGCCAGCGAATCGAGGCAGCGCTCCAGCCCGGCCGACGCCGCGTTGCGGGTGATGATCACCGCCGAGATCTTCACGCCGTCGCCTCCGGCGGCGCGGCGGCGTTGTCATCCGCCAGCAGGACGACCTTGCCGATGTTCCGCCGGTCCTGCAGGTAGTGGTGCGCGGCGGCCGCCTCGGCCAGCGGGAAGGCGCGGCCCACGTGCGGCTGCAGCTTCCCCTCGGCCAGCAGCGCCAGCAACCGCAGCGCCCAGCCTCGCACCCGATCCTGCTCCTCCCACAGCCGGCCCAGATTCACCCCCAGCACGCCGCGGTTGTCGTTCATCAGGCGCAGCGGGTTGATGGCCAGCCACGGCACCTGGGCCAGCGTGCGCAGCGCGGCCAGCCTCCCGCCGCGCTTGCCGGCCGCGGCGCTGGAGAAGCCGAACAGCACCAGCCGCCCCGTCGGCGCCAGCGACCGGTAGCTCTCCATGATCCAGCGCCCGTGGCGCGGCTCCAGGGCGATGTCGACGCCGCGCCCGCCCGTCGCCGCGCGCACCTCGGCCGCGAAGCGCGGCGCCAGGGACGAGAAGACATGCGCCAGGCCGCGCTGCCGCAGGAAATCGTGCTTGGACGGCGAGGCCGAGCCGATCACGCGCGCTCCGGCCAGGCGGCAAAGATCGACCGCCGCCAGCCCCACGCCGCCGGCGGCGCCGTGCACCAGCACGGCATCGCCGCTCTGGACGCCGGCCATCACCGTGAGCATCTGGTAGGCGGTCAGGTAGTTGACGGGCAGGGCCGCCGCCACCGCCGGCGCGATGCCCGGCGGCAGCGGCAGCGCCGCGGCGGCCGGCACGCACAGGCAATCGGCGTAGCCCCCGAAGCGCGTGAAGACGGCCACCGTCCGCCCCAGCAGCTCGGCGGGCGCCCCTTCTCCCAGGGCGTCGACGGTCCCTGCCGCCTCGTAGCCGGGCACCGCGGGCAGAGGCGGGGCGTCCGGGTAGACCCCCAGCCGCATCATGACGTCCGCGAAATTGACGCCGCAGGCGGCGACGCGCAGGCGCACCTGGCCCGGACCGGGCGCGGGATCGGGCGCCTCGCGCACGACCAGCACCTCGGGCGGGCCCTGGCGGGTGATCCAGACCTGGCGCATGAGGCCCCTCGCGCGGCTGGTGGCGGCCGGCGATCAGCGCGGCAAAGGCGCCACGGTCAGCCGGACGTCGTCGATCCAGACTTTGCCCTCGCCCTCGATGACCAGGTTCAACCGCACCCGGTCGGGCACTTGCCCCTTTTCGAGACGGAAGATCGCCTGCGCCTCCCGCCACTCCGTCGTGCGGCCGATCGCGCTCTCGAGACCCCGGCCGAAATACTCGTCGGTGCCCGGCAGCCGCACCCAGGTCTCCAGGAAGACCCGCCGCCGCAGGGCCTCGCAGCGCAGGCGCGCCTGCCACACCAGCAGGCAGTCATCGACCCCGGGATTCTCCAGCGCGAACAGCCGCACCACGCGCGGCCGCGTCGCGGTCACGCGCAGGGAGGCGCGACCGTCGGTGTGGATCTCGTGGTCGATGGCCAGGTCCTCGTCGCTGTCCAGGATCTCCTCGAGGCTGTCCAGCGGGTAGGCGGCCAGTTCGCGCGGACCGCCGCCGCCACCACCGCCGCAGCCGGCGGCCAGCAGCGCGCCGCACAGGGCCGCGAGCGTCATCAGACGGGCAAGCATGCCATCCTCCTGCGCCGGCGCGGCGCGGCGGCGCCACCGCCGCCGGCCGCCGGCTCGGCCAAGGTACCACACGGCCGCGGCGATCTCCAGCGCGGCCGGGCCGTCATCAGCGCGGCTCCGCCGCAGCCATGGCTCGCCGCAGCCGCGGCAGATCAGCGGCGGCCGCCCCCTCGATCACGTGCACGACGGCGCCGTCGCGCGCGACCTGCCAGCGCAGGCCGCTGCCGGGGCGACCGTACGACCCGCGCGCCAGCCGGACGACGCCGAGCCGGCGGACCAGGGCCTGTTCGTAGGCATCGGCGAACGCCGCGGCCTCGCCCTCGCCGCGCCAGGCCGACCACCACAACAGCGCCAGCGGGCCGCGCGGCGCCTCCAGCGCCACGAGCAGATCGCCGGCCCAGCCGGCGGCCAGGTCGCGCGCCGCCGCGCCCCGGCCGTGCTGCTGGAAGAAGATGCGCACCAGCAAGGCGCCGGCGGTGTCGGCATGACGCACGCGCGCGCCCGGCAACAGCCGCGACGCGGGCGGCAGCGGAAAGCGCACAACCGGTTCGCGGGCGAAATGGCGCTCAGGATGCAGGACATGAGCCGTGGCGGCGGGCGCACGCGCGAACAGGCTGTCCTGCCATCCCGCGCCGTAGCGCTGGCGCGCCCGCGCGGCAAAACCGGCGCCCGCCAGGTAGGCCAGCAGCAGAGGCTGGCTCAGCACGGCCGGGGCCTCCGCGAGCGCGACCACGCCGGCGGGATCGGCGCCGCCGGCCAGGCCCAGCCGCGCCGCCTGGCCCAGCAGCGCATCCAGCGGCAGATCGGCCAGCATCCCCAGCATCCCGGCCGCCGCGTCGGCGGCCGCCGCGGCCCGGGGCCCCGGCGCGCCCAGCCGCAACATGACCCAGGTGGCGTGGCCTTCCACCAGGAAATGCCCTGCCGCGCGGGCATCCCCGGACAGGGTATCGGCCGGCGCGGCCAGCCCCAGCAGCCGATCGAGATCGTGATGCTGGTCCTGAAGGGCGTGCGCCAGTTCGTGCGCCAGCACCAGCTCGAATTCGGCGGATGCCTCGCCCTGCGGCAGAATGCACAGCCGCTCGGTCTCGCTGTCGTAGAAAGCGGCGGCGGCGGCGGCGACCAGGTCGAGCTGCAGCGCGCCCAGATCGCCGCCTGGAGGAAGCAGGCCCAGCCGCTGCAGAACGCGAGCGACCTCGGCGCGCCGGTCGGGCGGCGTCTGGGCGTCCAGCATCTCGGCCGCGCGCAGGCGAAACTCCTCCAGGCTGAGCGCTTCCACCGTCACCGGCCGCAGCAGCGGCCAGCCGGTCACGGCCGCCGCCGAGTCGGCCAGGTCGGCGACGCGCTCCGACCAAGACGGCGCGACCGCGGCGGGAGCCGCGGTCGCGTTCGCCGGCCAGCCGAGCAAGCCGAGGACCGCCGCCAGCGCCGAGGCGCCGGCCGCCCCCGCCCCGCGCGGCGGCCTCAGTCCTTCTCCCGCCGCGCGCTCAGCGAGGCGCGGACCAGATAGACGGCCAGCAGCGTCAGCATCACGAGCGAGAGTACGGCCGAGCCCGGGTTGGCGGTCGCCCAGTGCTCCAGACCCACCGCCAGGCCCAGGGTCCAGTCGTCGTTGCCGACGATCATGCGGCCGAAGAAGGTGACCAGCGCAGCCACCACGCCCATGATGGCGCCGCCGGCGATGAATCCGGAAGCGATGAGCGTCCCCTTCTCGCGCCGGGCGGAGTTCACATCGTCCTTCTTGCTGCGGGTGGCCACGATGTGGGCCAGGATGCCGCCCAGCAGGACCGGAGTGTTCAGGTGCAGCGGCAGGTACATGCCGAGGGCGAACGCCAGCGGTGGCACCTTCACGAACTCCAGGATCAGCGCCATCATGACGCCGGCGAGGTAGAGCAACCAGGGCGCGGGAGCGCCCGTCATCAGCGGCTTGAGCACTGCCGCCATGGCGCTGGCCTGCGGCGCCTCCAGCCCGCCCTTTTCGGCGCCGAAGCCGTAGGTCTTGTTCAGCAACAGGATGACGCCGCCGACCGCCGCCGCGGCGAACAGCACGCCCAGGAACTTGTACCGCTGCTGAACCGCCGGCGTGGTGCCGAGCCAGTAGCCGACCTTCAGGTCGGTGATGAAGCCGCCCGCCATCGACAACGCCGTGCAGACCACGCCGCCGATCAGCAATGCCGCCACGATGCCGGCGTCGCCCTTGAGCCCGATGTTGACCAGGATGACCGACGACAGGATCAAGGTCATCAGGGTCATGCCCGAGACCGGATTCGAGCCGACGATCGCGATCGCTCGCGCCGCCACGGTGGTGAACAGGAACGAGATGATGGTCACGATCAGGAGCCCGGCCACCGCCCAGCCGAGGTTCCCGACCACGCCCAGCCAGAAGAACAGGAAAACCGCCGTGAGGGTCAGCACGGTGAAGAAGGCGATCCACTTCATCGGCAGGTCGCGCTGCGTCCGCTCCGCCTGGGCGGCGTCGGTGCGTCCGCCGCCCTTGATCTCGTGCAGGGCCAGCTGGAAGGCGCCCCAGATGATCTTGCGCGATTTGAAGACGCCGATCAGGCCGGCCATGGCGATCCCGCCGATGCCGACGTGCCGGACGTAGTTTGTGAAGACCTCGCTGGGGGTCATGTCGGCGATCAGCTTGGTGGTCGAGGCCCCCAGCACCGCCGTCAGCCCGCCGCCGATGTAGCTGAAGGCCGGCACGAGCACCCACCAGGAAAGGAACGAGCCGGCGCAGATGATGGAGGCGTAGCGCAGCCCGATGATGTAGCCCAGCCCCACCACGGCGGCGCCGACGTTGATCCGGAAATCGAGGTGGACCGTCGCCGCCAGCTTCTGGCCCCACTTGAACACGGTGGTCGAGAAGACCTCGCGCCACAGTTCGAAGGCGCTGATCGCGAAGTCGTACAGGCCGCCGACCATCGCCGCCCGCACCAGCGTCTTGGCCTGGTCGCCGCCAGCCTCGCCCGCCACCAGCACCTCGGTCGTGGCCGTGGCTTCCGGGAACGGGAACTCGCCGTGCATGTCCTTGACGAAGTACTTGCGGAACGGGATCAGGAACAGCATGCCGAGCACGCCGCCCAGCACCGACGCCATGAACACGCGGAAGAATCCGGCCTGCTTGTCCAGCTCCAGGATGTAGAGGCCGGGAATGGTGAAGATGGCCCCGGCCACGATCAGGCCCGAGGCGGCGCCGATCGACTGGATGATGACGTTCTCCTGCAGCGCGTTCTTGCGCTTCATCGCCACCGAGGTGCCGACGGCCAGGATGGCGATCGGGATGGCCGCCTCGAAAACCTGGCCGATCTTCAGCCCCAGATAGGCCGCCGCGGCGGAGAACAGGACCGCGTAGAAAAGCCCCCAGCCCACCGAGTAGCGCGTCGCCTCCGGCACGATCTTGTCGGCCGGCACGACCGGCACGTACTGCTCGCCCGGCTTGAGCAGGCGATAAGCGTTCTCGGGCAGGCCCTTGCCCTTGCCACTGATTTCCATGGGCACCTCCGGTCGATGGACCACGCCGGCGACGCCCGGCGGACGTCTCGGCGGCTGGGCGACGGATCCGCGCAAGATAGCACGCGCGCCGGCGCAGCGTAAAGCGCGGGTCTGTCCTGTGCGGGCCTGGCCTGGACGAGGCCGGCGCCGCCGCCGCGATCCCGGCGGTGCTTGCCTGGACGGTCCCCGGGGGGTTACCTTGGCCCGGTTGGGGCCGTTCCCGACACGGCCCGCCCGGCGGCACTGCCCCACGCTCTTGGCCAGGGAGGAGACGCATGCTCAAGCGCAATCCCGATTCCAGGTTCCCGAGCCTGCTGGACCGTTTTCTCAAGTACGTCCGCATCCACACCGCCTCCAAGGAAGGCTCGGACACCTACCCGTCGACCGCCTGCCAGCTCGACCTGGCGCGCGAGCTCGTCGGGGAGCTCAAGGAACTCGGACTCGCCGACGCCGCCGTCGACGAGCACGGATACGTGACCGCCTCGCTGCCGGCCAATTTCCCCGGCGGGGAGAAGGTTCCGGTGATCGCCTTCATTTCGCACATGGACACCTACCCCGAGGTGCCGGGCGAGAACGTCAAGCCGCAGCTCCATCACGGCTACCGCGGCGGCGACATCGCGCTGCCGTCCGGCGTGGTGATCAAGGCGCAGGACAATCCCTATCTGGCCGAGTGCGTCGGCGAGACGATCATCACCTCCGACGGCACGACGCTGCTCGGCGCGGACGACAAGGCCGGCATCGCCGAGATCATGGAGGCGCTGACCCGGATGGTCGAGAACCCGGAGTTCCGCCACGGCACGGTCAAGGTGGCCTTCACCCCCGACGAGGAGGTCGGCGCCGGGGTCAAGCATTTCGACGTGGCGAAATTCGGCGCCCTGGTGGCGTACACCATGGACGGCGGCCGCCGCGGTGAGATCGAGAACGAGACCTTCTGCGCGGACACGGCGATCGTGACCTTCACCGGCAAGGACATCCACCCCGGCTACGCCAAGGGCAAGATGATCCCCTCGATCAAGGTGGCCGGCGCCTTCCTGGCCTCGCTGCCGCGCGAGGGGGCGCCCGAGACCACGGCGGGGCGCGAGGGCTACATCCACCCCATCTCGATCGAGGGCAACACCAGCGCGACCAAGGTCAGCCTGCTGATCCGCGACTTCGACGTCGCGCAGCTCAAGCCCAAGGCCGAGGCCATCCGGCGCCACGCCGAGGATGCCTGCCGCCGGTGGCCCGGCGCCTCGTTCCAGCTCGAGATCAAGGAATACTACCGGAACATGAAGTACGATCTCGAGAAGGAGCCGCGCGCGGTCGCCTACGCCATGGAGGCGATCCGCCGCGTGGGCATCGAGCCGCTGCTGGGCTCGATCCGGGGCGGCACGGACGGCTCGAACCTGAGCGCCCGCGGGCTGCCGACGCCGAACATCTTCACCGGCGAGCAGAGCTTCCATAGCTACGGGGAGTGGATCTGCGCCAAGGACATGGAGCTGGCCACGCAGGCCATCCTGCAGACGGTGGCTGTCTGGACCGAAAAGAGCGCCGCGGCCTGAGACCGCCGGCCCACGACGCGGCCCGCTCGCCCCACGGCCGGGCGGGCCGCGTCGGCTGAGTGCGGCGCCGCGGCCGGAAAGATCACAGTAACGAAATCGAATTTAATGGAACTCCGGGCGCCGCCATGTGTTATGATCTGCCCGGACGGCGCGGGAGCAGGCCCGGCGAGGCAACAATCAATCTTGCACCCCGGCTGGCCTAAACCTATACTGTTGCTGTCCGATTTAGTTGGGCAAGCGCCACGGGCCGCGGGCCATCCCGATACCCCGCCGCCGCAGCATGAATCTGGAACGTGCCTCGAAAGGACATGACGATGAAGCGCATCCTGACTGGTTCCCTGCTGGTAGTCGCCATCTCCCTCCTGGCCGTGGTCGCGTTGACGGCGGGCGAACCAAACAGCGGCAGCTGCGGCAGCAAGCCGACCGCCGCCCAGGCCAGCGCCGCCAAGAGCTGCGACACGGCCAAGGCCGCCCATGCCAGCGACACGGAAAAGAGCGGTTGCAGCCATGGAGCAACGGTCAAGGCGGCGGCCGCCGAGCAGAGCGGCTGCACCGCGGCCAAGCCGGCCGCGCAGACCGCCGCCGCCGAGGGCAAGGGCTGCGATCCGGCCGCGTGCGCCGCCACGGCCAAGACGGCGGCCGCCACCGAAAAGAGCGGCTGCACGGCGGCCAAGCCGGCGACGCAGACCGCCGCCACCGAGGGCCAGAAGTGCGATCCGGCCGCGTGCGCCGAGAAAGCCAAGACCGCCGGTGTCGAGTTCGATTGCGATCCCGCCCTCTGCGCCGAGAAGGGTTGCGATCCGGCCAAGTGCCCCATCGCGACCGCCGCGGCGGCCAAGGCTGCCAAGGACGCGCCGGCCAAGACCGGCTCGGCCGACAAGGGAACCACCTAGCCAGCGCTGGCCGCTCGGGCCGAGCGATGGGCGCCGTCCGGCGCCGATCGCCCGCCCGGCGGCGAGCGGTGGGCAGAAGCTGGCGGCCCCGCTCCAGGGCGGGGCCGCCGCTTTTTTCGCCTATATCGGCCAGCCAGCCTTCTCATCGATGGCACTGCCCGAAATCGGTCAAGAATCGGCCTTGACAGGCGATATATTAATGATATCATCAATAAATCAAATCATGAAGCGACCACACGCCGGCGCGGAGATGACCTGGAGGTTGGCACATGATCACAGAGCAGGTGCGCAAGGTGGCGTCGGGATGGCCTCACCTCTTCTTCAACCTCGCGGCCTACGCCGCGGGCATCTATCTGCTCGTGGCCGCGGCGCGTGGAGGGGGGTGGCAGGCGGGAACCGCGGGGGGGGGGCTGCTGATCGCGGCGCTGCTGCACACGTGCGGCTTCTTCATCGTCAATCCGAACGACGCGGCGGCGCTGCTGCTCTTCGGCGCCTATCGCGGCACCGTCAAGACCAACGGGTTCCACTGGGCCAATCCCTTCTACCGCAAGCTGCGCATCTCGCTGAAGGTGCGCAATCTCAACAGCGAGAAGCTGAAGGTCAACGACCTGGTCGGCAACCCGATCGAGATCGCGGCGGTGGTCGTCTGGCAGGTGCGCAACACGGCGCAGGCTCTGTTCGATGTGGACGACTACCTGAACTACGTGACCACGCAGAGCGAGGCCGCCATCCGTCACCTGGCCAGCTCCTACCCCTACGACGGCGGCGAAGAAGAGACCACGCTGCGCGGCACCACCGAGACGGTCAACGAGCATCTGCAGCGGGAGCTGCAGGAGCGCCTGGGACGCGCGGGCGTCGAGGTGGTCGAGGCGCGGCTCAGCCATCTGGCCTATGCGCCCGAGATCGCGCACGCCATGCTGCAGCGGCAGCAGGCCAGCGCCGTGATCGCGGCCCGGCAGAAGATCGTCGAGGGGGCCGTCGGCATGGTCGAGATGGCGCTGCACGAACTCAGCGCCAAGCAGACGGTGCAGCTGGACGAGGAACGTAAGGCGGCCATGGTGTCCAACCTGCTCGTGGTGCTGTGCAGCGAGCATGCCGCCCAACCCGTGCTCAACACCGGCACGCTGTACCAGTAGCGGGCGCGCGGGCCAGAAGCGATGGCGGCAGAGAAGAAAGCCTTCCCGCTGCGCCTCAACCCGGAATTGTACGAGCAGCTCCGGCGCTGGGCCGATGACGAGCTGCGCAGCGTCAACGGCCAGATCGAGTTCATCCTGCGGCAGGCGGTCAGCCAGCGCGGGCGCGGCGGCGGGCAGCGGGCGGAACGCGAGAGCGGAGCGCGGGACACCGCGCCGGAACAGGAGCGGGCTGGGGGTCAGGCCGCGCCCCCGGACGGGACGCGGTCCGCTCCTCCGCCCGAGCCGGAGCCCGAGAGCTAGCGGCCCAGGCGCTGCCTGACCCTTTCCAGCTCGCGCCGCGTCGGCCCGAACCGCGGGTCGAGGGCCACGGCCTGCTCCAGCAGCGCCGCGGCGTCCTCCCAGCGCTCCTGCTGCGCGTAGAGCGATGCCAGACCGCGCAGCGCGCGCAGATCCTGCGGGGACAGGGCCAGGGCCGTCAGGTACTCGGCGCGCGCTTCGTCGGGACGCCGCCGGCCGCTCAGGGCAGCCGCCAGCTCCACGCGGGCGTCCGCGCTGACCGCGTCGCGGCGGACCGCCTCCTCGAGTTGGGACTGGGCCTCGTCCACGCGGCCGGCCAGGGCGAGCTGGCGCGCGTGCTGGATCCGCAGCGCGGTCTGGTCGGGGTGCTGCGCCAGCAGCTCGGCGCTGAAGGCCAGCAGCTGGTCCCCCTTCTCCTGCCGCCGCAGTGCCGTGGCGAGGTCGCGCCAGGGGTTCGGCGCTCCCGGCAGCGAGGCCACGACCTGCCGCAGCAGCGGTTCGGCCTCCGCCCAGCGCCGGGCGGCCAGCTCGCGGTGCGCGCGCGCGTACAGCTCGATCGCCGGCGCGAAGTCGGCGGGGTTGCCGCCGCCGCTCTCGAGCGATTCGCCGCGCGGACGGCCGCGGCGGTCGCCGGCCGCCTCCGGACCGGCCAGGTAGCCCAGCGAGCGCAGGCGCGCCACCTCCGCGGGCGACAGCTGCACCTGCTCCGGCGCCTCGGCGGGCGGCGGCGTCCGCTGCAGCAGATCGGCCAGCTGCCCGCGCAGCCTGTCGGCCCGCGCCGGCTCGGCTTCGGCCAGATTGCGCACCTCCCCCGGATCGGCGGCCAGATCGTACAGCTCCGGCCGCGGCGCGGCGATGTACTTCCAGTCGCCCTCGACCAACGCTCGCAGCGGCGACAGGGCGAAGACCTCCTGCGGGGCCATGGCCTCGCCGTAGGCGGGAGGCGGCGGGTCGCCGGCGCGACCGGCCAGCAGCGGGCGCAGGCTCTGGCCGTGCGTGAATGCCGGCGCCGGCCGACCGAGCAGATCGAGAATCGTAGGCGTCAGATCCACCGTCCGCACGCGTTCCGCGACCACGCTCCCCGCCCGCAGCGGCCGCGGCCCCCGCAAGAGCAGCGGCACCCGCAGGGTCGTCTCGTAGACGAAATAGCCGTGCTCCGATTCGCCATGCTCGCCCAGCCCCTCGCCATGGTCGCCCACGATCACCAGCAGCGTGTTCTTCTCCAGGCCGAGCGTGCGCAGCTCGGCCAGCAGCCGCCCCACCTGGAGGTCCATGAAGGCGATCTCCTCCGCGTAGGCCGCCGGCGAATCCGGGGCGGCGCCGCGCCGCGAGACGTACGGGTGGTGGGGATCGTAGAAGTGCGTCCAGAGGAAGAAACCTCGCCGCGGCAGCGCGCGCAGCGCGGCCAGGGCGCGCTCGCAGACCCGGTCGGCCGGCAGTTCGGCCGCCGCCACGTTGCCGCCGCCGTGCGTGGGCACGTTGTGGTAGCGGTCGAAGCCCTGGGCCAGGCCGAAGCGGTCCGCCAGCACCGCCGAGGCGACGACCGCTTCGGTGACGTAGCCGCCCTGCTTGAGCAGTTCGGCCAGGGTGGTCCATTCGTCGCCCAGCCGCTCGAAGCCGTTGCGCCGCACCTGGTGCGCGAAGGGGTAGACGCCGGTCATGATGGTGCAGTGCGCGGGCAGGGTGATGGGCGAGCAGGTGGTCGCGCGCGCGAATCGCACCCCGGCGCGCGCCACGCGATCAAGGTTCGGCGTGGCCTCGGGGCCGGCGCCGTAGCAGCCCAGGTAGTCGGCCCGCGTCGTGTCCAGGGTGATCAGCAGCAGGTTCTCCGCGCGGCCCGCGGACAGCAGGCCGCCGCGCCAGACGCCGATGGCCATGGCCGCCAGCAGCGCGGCGCCCCCCAGCCACGGCAGCAGACGCCGCCGGGCGCTCGCCGGGCGCTCGCCGGGCGCGCGACCGACCGACGCCGCGCGCGGCGAGCTCGCCCCGCGCCTGGCATCGCCCGGCGCGCTCTTGCCATGGCCGCCGTCAGTTCTCATCTCCGGACTCCGATCCCTCGCCGCCGACGTTGAATTCCATCCTGCCGCCGCCGCGCGCGGTCCACGCCAGCTCGAACGGGTTGCTGAGCGGCTCGTACGTCGCGGCCAGACGCTCGTGATGGGGTGCCATGGACGCAGCGATGGCCGGCGGCAATCCGTCCTGCCACGGCAAGCGCGCCGGATCGGCCTGCAGCGCGGCGATTTCGGCGCGCAGGGAATCGACCCATGCGTTCCCCGCCCGCGGCGCCTCGCGCTCGACCGCTGCCAGCTGGTTGCGCAGCATCGACAGCAGCGCGCCGCGCAGCCGGGGCCGCATGTCGCGCAGGTGTTCGTCGTCGCCCACCTTCACGTCGCGCGGCCCGTCGCTGGCGGGGTGACCCAGATGCACGTGGTACGCCAGCGTGTAGATGTAGGCGTACTCGCCCAGTCCCATGTCGTGCGCGGCCAGCGCCTCGTTGCGCCGCTCCAGGAAATCGCCCATCAGGGGCGCCAGCGCCAGGCCGCCCCGCACCGCGTGCAAGACCGCGGCGAAATCGCGCCGTCCGCTCCGCTCGCGCTGCTGCAGCGCCTCGAAGCTGGCGAAAGTGCGCGCGAAGCGCTCGCGGTCGCTGGCCAGGGTGTCGCGCACGGCCAGGAAGGCCTCCATGCGGGAGGGCGGCACGGCGCCCGCAGGCGGCGGTGTGTACTGGCCCGGCTCGCCGAACCGCTCCTGCAGCGCCAGGCCGCGGTCCCCAGCCCCCTTGAAGGAGTCGGCCACGTCGCGGAAGAAATAGACGCCGCCGCCGATCAGCAGGGCGACGAGCAGGAGCGCCAGGCCGCAGCCGATGCCGCAGCCCAGCAGCCATTTCTGAGCGCTGCCGGCCAAGCGTGACCTCCCTCATGGGGATGGCGCGGCCTCAGCGGGCGCGCGCCGCCCTCTTGACCATAGCGGGCGGCCGGCGTGCCTTCAATCGAACTCCGGCCGCAGGTCGTATTCCCGCAGCTTGCGCCACAGCGTGGTGCGGTCGATGCCGAGCAGCCGTGCGGCCCGCGTGCGGTTCCAGCCCGTGCGGGCCAGCGCGGCCTGGATCAGCTCGCGCTCGGCCGGGCTGTGCGGCGGCGCGCCCGACAGCGGGCGGGCGGCGGCTCCCGCGGCGCCCGCCATCACTTCGGGCGGCAGATGCTCCGGGCGGATGGTCCGGCCCCGGCTGAGCACGACGGCGTGCTCGACGGCGTTCTCCAGCTCTCTGACATTGCCCGGCCAGAGGTGGTCCATGAGCGCGCGCAACGCCGCCGGCGAGACGACCTCCTCCGCCAGCGACGGCGGCGGCGCGGCGGCAGGAGCAACGGGCTGGGCGGCGCCGGTCGGGGCGGCGCCGGTCGGGGCGGCGCCGGTCGGGACGGCGGCCCCCCGCAGCCTGGCGAGGAAATGGGCGACCAGCAGCGGGATGTCCTCGCGCCGCTGGCGAAGGGGCGGCAGCCACAGGCTCACGACCTTGATCCGGTAGTAGAAGTCCTCCCGCACGCGGCCCGAGGCCACCAGAGCCTCCAGATCGCGGTGCGTGGCCGAGATCACCCGCACGTCGACCGGCTGCGGCCGGTTGTCGCCCACCCGCTCGAACACCCGCTCCTGCAGCACCCGCAGCAGCTTGACCTGCACCGCGGGGCTGATGTCGCCGACCTCGTCCAGCAGCAGCGTCCCGCCGTGCGCCTCGGCGAACCGGCCGCGCCGGTCGGCCACGGCGCCGGTGAAGGCGCCGCGCACGTGCCCGAACAGCTCGCTCTCCAGCAACCCCTCCGACAGGGCCGAGCAGTTGACCTGGACGAACGGCCCCTCGGCGCGCGTGCTGGCGTAATGGATGGCCCGGGCGGCCAGCTCCTTGCCGGTGCCGGTCTCGCCTCGCAGCAGCACAGCGGCGGAGCTGGGGGCGACGTCCTCGATCAGACTGTAGAGCCGTTGCATGGCCTGGCTCTTGCCGACGATGCCGCCGAGGCGATAGCGGCCGCTGACCTGCTTGCGCAGCGTGGTCTCCTCGGTGACATCGCGCAGGATGACGGCCGCACCGGCCCGAGCGCCGTCGTCGCCGCGCAACGGCACGGTGCGCATGATCACCTGACCGATGGCGCCGCCGGCCAGCTGGACCGCGGTCTGGAAGTCCAGGACGGCACGGCCGGTCCGCACCGTCTCCTCGATCACGTCGCGAGGGCAGCTGTGCGCGGGGAACAGGTCGCAGAGCGGCACGCCGGCGGCCGCGCCCTCCGCGCGCCCCAGCAGCGCCGCCGCCGCCCGGTTCAGCGAGACGATCCGCAGCGCCGCATCGATCACAATGACCGCGTCCTGCAGCGCGTCGAAGATCGCCTGCACGCTCTCGGGCTGGAAACGGCAAAGCGGCAGCGCGGCGGCCGGCTGGTCATGTGAGCTCATGTCAGGTTATGCCGCGAAGATTGTGTCCGGACCGGCCGGGTGACGGACCGCGTTGGCGCACTTGGGCTTGCTATCGCGGCATAGATCCTCTGGCTCTTGCCCCATCTGACACCAACTTCCTGTCTCGAAATGGATTGGGAACTTACCCTTGCCGCCGGCATCCTGCCGGAAACAATCTTCGCGGCACAAGTCAAGTGATGATAGGGCAGGAAATCGTTGTATGCAACATTTATGTTGCAACGATTATGCTGCGCAGCCGCGTAAATTCTGGGTGGGGACAATGGGACCGCATTGGGTGACGGTGCCGATATGTATGTAAAGTATTTTAATTAATACAATTAAGAACCTATACAAGGTCGCGATGATTTCACGAAGAGATGGCATGCACTCTGCTATGGATGGCGGCGGATAGCTTTTCTGAACTCATGGCGCAACATACCGCAAGGTCGGCGCCGCCCAAGTTGAAAGGAGCGAGCGATGTCGACGGCCCTCAAGGTGGAAGCCGGAACGTTCGAGCAGGAAGTCATCAAGAGCGACAAGCCGGTGCTTGTCGATTTCTGGGCCCCCTGGTGCGGCCCCTGCAAGATGCTCACCCCGACCATCGAGGCTCTCGCGGCGGACTACGCGGGCAGGATCAAGGTGGCCAAGGTGAACGTGGACGACAACCAGGAGCTGGCGGTCCGCTTCGGCATCCGCGGCATTCCGACGGTCATGGTGTTCAAGGACGGCAAGGCCGTCGAGTCGCTGGTCGGCCTGCGCTCCAAGGAGGAGCTGGCCAAGGTCTTGGACAAGAATCTGGCCTGAGTCGATCCGGTCCGGCCGACGGGCCACGCGGCGACGCGGCAGGGGCCGCCGGCGCAAGCGCCGGCGGCCTCGCTTGCTTCACCGGCGGCAGCGACCGATACTAGAAGGGCGCGGCGCCGCTGCGCGATGCGAGGTCCAGCCAGCCGAGGAGGTGCCATGTCCGGCATCATCGAGGGCGTCAAGGCGCTCTTCAAGGGGCGCGACGACAAGCCCAACAACATCGTCTTCATCGTCTTCGACAGCTGCCGGCACGACGCCTACCAGGCGGCCCGCCATCCCAACCTCGACCGCATCGCCCCCGCGGAGTTGCGCTACAGCTACGCCAGCTGGACCAGCCCCAGCCACTACGTCTTCCTGATGGGGATGATCCCGCACCTGAGCCCCAAGGGGGTGTTCGCCTCGAACGTCTACCGCGAGGAGTTCGCGCTCTGGTCGCGGCGGCTGAACATCCCGGACGTGGAATTCAAGAAATTCGTGCCGCAGCTGTCGCTGCCCTACTTCCTGAAGGCGGCCGGCTACTGGTGCGAAGGATGGGTCAGCCTGCCGGTGCTCAATCCGCTGACAAGCATCTCGGCCCATTTCGACAAGTACGAGCTGGCGCCTTCGCACAACGACCTGCCCGCCATCTTCGCGCAGCTGCAGTTCCGCGACGATCGCCCCAGCTTCTTCTTCATCAACACCGGCGAGACCCACTACCCCTACCTGCTGCCGGGCGAGACCGCCGCCGACCTGCCGCACATCCATGGGGTGCACGGCGTGTTCAAGAACCTGGACGATTTCCTGAAGAACCCGTCCGAGTTCATGAAGGACCGCAAGCAGGAAGAGTTCTTCACCGCCGCCCAGTTCAAGTCGTTCTACGACAAGCAGGTGGCCAACGTGGAATGGCTCGATGGGGTGGTCGGCGAGTTCATGCAGCGATGCCCGTCCAACACCTACTTCATGATCATGTCAGACCACGGCGAGCTGTTCGGCGAGGACGGCTATTTCGGCCACGGACCGATCTTCCACGAAAAGGTCTTCGAGGTCTTCTACCTGGAGGGCAAGCGACCATAGAGGCCGCCGGTGGCGATGCGCTCGCCGGCGGCCTCTGTCTTCGACGCCGCGCCGTCCCCCCTACTCCGGCCGCCAGGCAGGCAGGCGGCCCGGGGTCCATGGCGCGCCCGCGGCCTCAAGGCGATCCTCGACCCGCCTGAGATCGATCTCGACCAGGGTCCGCAGCCGCGCCAGGACGTCGCCGAAGGCGGCGGCTGCGGTGTCATAGGCCTGGCGGTGCGTGGCGGTCGGCGCCGCGGTCGAACTCCAGTGGCCGTAGACGATTCCCTGCACGCGCGAGACCAGGCCCATCTTGCCCGGTTCGTTGCGGCGCGGCCGGGTGCGCTCGCCGCGCAGCGCCTCGGTCAGATCCTGCAGCCGCAGTTCGAGCGCGCGCAGCTCGCCGGCCAGGGCCGGGTCGGCGCCCGGCGTGTCGCGCAGCGCGACCTTGAGATGGTCCAGGCGCCCGCGCGTCTCGTCGATGGCCTTGTTGGCTCCCAGGACTGCGCGCTGCAGCCTTGCCGTCTTCTGCTGGAAGGCCAGGACCGCTGCCCGATCGGGCGCCGGCAGCGCGGCGATCCCCAGCGGTTCGGCGGCGAAGGTCTGCGGCTGCCCCAGCGGCGTCACCACGCCGTCGACCCGCTTGGCCAGGGCCACGGTGTAGCGACCCGGGGCGGCGAGCGGCCCCTCCGGGCCGACGTCCCAGGGATCGCCAGAGCGGGGTTTGAGGTCGGTCGGGTTGGCCGCCGGATAGCGCAGATCCCAGGCGACGCGGTGGAAGCCGGCGCCGGTCGGTCCCTCCAGCCTCCGCGCCACGTTGCCGTCCTCGTCGGTGACGGTCAGCAGGATGGCCGGAGCCTCCTCGCGATCCTCGGCGCGCAGCGCGTCCCAACCGGGGTAGTTAACGTCCTTGCCCGCCTTCTTCAGCTCGCCCTCCTGCGCCTGCCGCTGCTGGCGCCTTGTCTTGATGTCCTCGGCCAGGCGATAGGTGAAGACCGCCCCGAAAGGCGGGTTGGGCGCCGTGTAGTAGGCGTCGCCCTGCGAGCCCTTCTCCAGCCAGCCCAGCGGCGAGGCGGGGATGTACATCAGGGCCGTCTTGACCGGGAACAGCGTCGCCTCGGCGGCCAGCAGGGCCGGCGTGACCCGCCGCAGCGGCGTGTAATCATCCAGGACGTAGAAGCCGCGGCCGAACGAGGCGCACACCAGATCGTTCTCGCGCCGCTGGATCTCCAGGTCGCGCATGGCGATCGTCGGCACGCCGCCCTTGAGCTGGGTCCAACGCCGCCCGCCGTCGACCGTGAAGAAGACGCCGAACTCCGTGCCGGCGAACAGCAGCTCCGGATTGACGTGATCCTCGGCCAGCGCCCACACCGGGCCGCGCGCCGGCAGATCGCCCGCCACCGAGCGCCACGACCGTCCCCGATCGTCGCTGCGCAGGATGTAAGGCTTGAAGTCGGCCATCTTGTGGTTGTTGAAGACGGCGTAGACGCGCCCCTCCGCGTGCAGCGACGCCTCCAGGTCGGCGACGTACGTCCGCTCCGGCACGCCGGGGAAGGTCTCCAGCCGCCGCCAGGTCGTGCCTCCGTCCTCGGTCACCTGCACCAGCCCGTCGTCGGTGCCGACGTAGAGCAGCCCTTCCCGCAGCGGCGATTCGGCCAGCGACACGCAGTTGCCGTAGAACGAGGTCGAGGCGTTCTTGGCCACGGTGTCGACGCTCCAGATCCGCCCCATCACCTTCAGCTGGTTGCGGTCGAGCTGGCGGGTGAGGTCGGGGCTCACCGCGCGCCAGGTGTCGCCGCGATCGTCGCTGCGGAACAGGATGTTGGCGGCGAAGTAGAGCCGCGTGTGCAGGTGCGGGCTGATCAGCAGCGGCGAATCCCAGTTCCAGCGCAGCTCGTCGGCGTCCGCCTCCGGCTGCGGCTGGATGTCGATCTGCTCGCCGTTGCGCCTATCGAAGCGCACCAGGCCCCCGTGCTGGTACTGCGAGTAGACGATGTCGGGGTCGGTCGGATCGATCTGCGGCTTGAAGCCGTCGCCGCCCAGGGTGACGAACCAGTCGCAGTTGCGGATGCCGTGGATCGTGTTGGTGCGCGACGGCCCGCCCTGCGTGTTGTTGTCCTGGGTGCCGCCGTAGACGTTGTAGAACGGCAGATCGTTGTCCAGCGCCACCTTGTAGAACTGCGTCACCGGCAGGTTGGCCTTGTAGGCCCAGGTCGCGCCGCGGTCGAACGACTCGTAGACGCCGCCGTCGCAGCCCGCCAGCAGGTAGTCGGGATCGTCCGGCGAGAACACCAGGGCGTGGTTGTCCACGTGCTTGAAGCGCTCGCCGACGCGCCGGAAGTTGCGGCCGCCGTCGTCGCTGACCATCAGCCAGACGTCCATCGAGTAGATGCGGTCGAACTGGTGCGGGTCGGCGTAGATCTCCTGGTAGTACTGCGGGCTGCCGCTGACGTAGCCGCTCATGCGTTGCCAGTTCTCGCCGCCGTCGGCCGAGCGGTAGAAGCCGCCGGCATCGCCCACCGATTCGACGATGGCGTAGACCACGTCCGGCCGCTGAGGGCTGATGGCCAGGCCGATGCGGCCCAGTTCCTCGGACGGCAGCCCCTTGGTGATCTTGCGCCAGCTCGCGCCGCCGTCGGTCGACTTGTGGATCGCGCAGCCCGGGCCGCCGTCGATCAGCGTCCAGACATGCCGCCGGCGCTGGTACGACGAGGCGTACAGGACGTCCGGATCGCGCGGATCGTGAACCAGGTCGCTGACGCCGGTGTCGGCGTCGATCGCCAGCACGCGGTTCCAGGTCGCGCCGCCGTCGGTGGTCCTGTAGAGGCCGCGATCGCCGCCCGGCCCCCACAGCGGCCCTTGCGCCGCGACGTAGACGATGTCCGTGTCGCGCGGGTCGATCACGATCTTGCCGATGTGCTCCGATTCCTTCAGACCGACGTTGGTCCAGGAGCGCCCGCCGTCGAGCGACTTGTAGACGCCGTCACCGAAGCCGACGCTGCGCTGGCTGTTGTTCTCGCCCGTCCCCACCCAGACGACCAGCGGCCGGCGCGGGTCGACCGCCACGCAGCCGATCGAGTAGGAGCCCTCGCCGTCGAAGATCGGCGTCCAGGTCGTGCCGGCGTTGACCGTCTTCCAGACCCCGCCGGAAGCCACCGCCACGTACCAGATGCTGCGGTTGGTCGGATCGACCGCGATGTCGCCGATCCGGCCGGACATGAACGCCGGGCCGATCCCGCGCAGAGCCAGGCCGGTGAAGTTGCCGGCCTGGAAGGGATCCTTGGCATCCGGCCGCTCCGCCCCCGAGCCGCCCTTGGCGGGCGCGGCTGCCGCCGCGGCGGCGGCGGGCGGGGCGGTCATCACGGCCGCCGCGGCGGCGGCGAGCGCGAACGTCAGGACCATGACCGCCGCGAGCGGGACGCCCGCGGCGCGAAGGGCACGGCGATGCATGGCGACTCCTGGGGGCAGGGGGTGTCAGATCTTCGGCCCCGCCCGGCGCACCGATTCGGGGCAGTCGTCGGCGAACTTCTTGAAGTTGTCGATGAAGCGCGAGGCCAGGCCCCGGTAGCGCTTCATGTACGCATCGGCGCTGGGCCACGAGGCAGCCGGATTCATGACGCCGTCCGGGATGTCCGGGCAGCTCTTGGGCACCTCGAAGCCGAAGATCGGGTCGACGCCGTAGGGGACGTCCAGCAGCTTGCCGTCGAGGGCGGCGTTGAGCATGGTGCGGGTGTACTTGATGCTGATGCGCTTGCCCACGCCGTAGGGGCCGCCCACCCAGCCGGTGTTCAGCAGCCAGCAGTTGACGCCGTAGCGCTCGATCTTGCGCCGCAGCAGCTCGGCGTAGTAGGCGGGCCGGTGCACCATGAAGGGGCCGCCGAAGCAGGTGCTGAACGTGATCTCGGGCTCCTCGCCCAGGCCGATCTCGGTGCCGGCGATCTTCGAGGTGTAGCCGCTGATGAAGTGGTAGAGCGCCTGGTCAACCGACAGCTTGGCGATCGGCGGCATCACGCCGGAGGCGTCGCAGGTCAGAAGGATGATGTTGCGCGGGTGTCCCCCGCGCTTTTCGGCCACGGCGTTGTCGATGAACTCCAGGGGGTAGGAAGCCCGCGTGTTCTCGGTCAGCGTGTCGTCGTCCAGATCGATCTTCCGCGTCACCGGATCGTAGACCACGTTCTCGAGGATGGTGCCGAAGCGATGGGTGCAGGCGTAGATCTGGGGTTCGGCGCTGGGAGACAGCGCGATCACCTTGGCGTAGCACCCGCCCTCGAAGTTGAAGACGCCGTCGTCGCTCCAGCCGTGCTCGTCGTCGCCGATCAGGCCGCGGCCCGGATCCGCCGACAGCGTCGTCTTGCCGGTGCCGGACAGCCCGAAGAAGAGCGCGGTCTGCCCGTCGCGGCCGACGTTGGCCGAGCAGTGCATGGTCATCACGCCCTGCAGCGGCAGCAGGTAGTTCATGATGGTGAAGATGGCCTTCTTGATCTCCCCCCCGTAGCCGCTGTTGCCGATGATGCAAAGCTTCTGGGCGAAGTTGATGGCGATCACGGTCTGGCTGGGAGTCTGGTCGATCTGGGGAAAGGCCTTGAAGCCGGGGGCGGCGATCACCGTGAAATCGGGCACGTGGCGGCGGTATTCCTCGGCGGTCGCCGGCAGCAGGAACATGTTGCGCGCGAACAGGCTGTGCCAGGCCAACTCGGTGACGATGCGCACCGGCAGGCGGTAGGCCTCGTCGGCGCCGCAGTAGCAGTCCTGCACGAAGACATCGCGCCCCTGCAGATAACCCTGCACGCGGTTGAACAGGTCGTTGAACTTGTCCATCGGGTAGGGGCGATTGTACTGCCCCCACCAGATGTGCTCCTCGGTGCTCGGCTCGCGCACGACCAGCTTGTCGTTGGCGGCCCGCGCGGTGTGCTTGCCGGTGGCGACCACCAGCGGCCCGTGGCGAGACAGACGCCCCTCGCCGCGGAAGACGGCCTCTTCGTAGAGCGCCTCGGATGGCAGGTTCCAGTAGACACGGTTCAGATCCACCAGGCCGTGGTTGACCAGCCCGAGGTCGGCCTTGAGCGCCGCCGCCTGCCCCTCGCTCGGCGTCTTGATGTCGAGGATGTTGTTCATAGCCAGTCCCTCACCAGCTTGCGGTCGCCGATATAGATCTCGTTCGGACTGTTCGGGTCGAGCGCCCACTTGATGCGTTCGATGCCGGTCATGAGGTCCTTGACCGTGCCGCCGTAGCTCAGGCGCAGGTGCCCCTCCATGCCGAACTCCTTGCCTGGCACCGTGACCACCATGGCCTTGCGCAGCAGGAACTCGCACAGCTCCAGCGAATTGTTGCTGTAGGCGCGGAAATCGGGCAGGCAGTAGAAGGTGCCGCCCGGCCTGACGCAGCGCACGCCGCTGAAAGACTTGAGCTCCTGCATGATGACGTTGCGGTTGTTCTCCATGGTCTGCCGCAGGCTCTCGACCACGCTCTGCAGGCCGTTGAGCGCTCCCTCGGCCGCCGCCTGCAGCACGGTGGCGGTGCACGACGTCGTCTGCGCCTGCACGTTGTTCATCACCTGCACCAGCTTTCGGTTGGCCACCACCCAGCCCACCCGGAAGCCGGTCATGCCGTACAGCTTCGACACCCCGTTGACCGTGATCACCATCGTCGCTTCGAGGTCGCGCTTGGTATGGGCGTACGCCGGGACGGCGCGCTGCCCGTCGAACACGAGCTTGTGGTAGATGTCATCGGCGATCAGATAGATCTGCCGCCGCTCGCAGAAATCGACGATCTCGGCCAGGAACTCCTCGCTGTACACCACGCCCGAGGGGTTGTTGGGGCTGTTGACGATGATCGCCCGCGTGTAGGGCCCGACCACCCGTTCGATGTCGGCCAGCCGCGGCTGGAAGCTGCCGTCCTCCGGCGTCACCACCACCGGCACCCCGTAGCACATCTTGACCATCTCGGGGTAGCTGACCCAGTAGGGCGCCAGCAGGATGACCTCGTCCTGCGGATTGAGGATGCTGAAGAGCAGGTTGAACAGCGACAGCTTGGCGCCGGCCGAAACGATCACGTTCTCCGGCGCGGCGACGCGGTCGTAATTCTCTTCCGTGTACCGGATGATCGCCTTCTTCAGCGACGGCAGGCCGTCCGAGGGCGCGTACTTCACCTCCCCGCTGCTCAGGCGCGCGGCCGAGTTGAGGATGGCGTTGATGGGCGCCTTGTTCTTCGGCTCCCCGATGCCGAGGTGGATGACCGCCTCTCCCTTTTCCCTGAGGATGCGCGCCTCCTCGTTGAGCCGCAGCGTGGGCGACTCGGCGATGGCGCTGGCGAGTTTGCTGAGGATCATGGCTCGTCGCTGCTCCCGGGGTCGGATAAAAGCACGGACCGCCGACCTGTCACGGCTGCCCGCTGCCGGTCAGCGGCCGAAGGAGGGCCGATGCGAACCCACGCGCCAAATCTATGCCGCGCTCCGCGGGGCGTCAATGCCGATGGGCGCGGGTCGATGGGGGCGGGCGGCCCGCGACGTCCCTTGACCGCCGGCACCCGCCAATCTATGTTGCCCCGGTCAGGGGATGGAGTCCCCCGTCAACCGCCCTCTTGGGGCTGATGACTCCTGTAGGAAGCTGGGCAGAGGGCCTCTTCTGCCCGCACGGCAACCGCAGGATGTTGGCCCGCTCAGGCGGCCCGTCGATCCGGATCCCGGGAGGACTCCCCCATGCAAAGCGCCTTCGCCCTGGCTTTCTTCTGGCTCGCCCTGGCCGTTCTCGCCACCATCCTGGCCAACCGCATGCGCGTCTCAATGGCGCTGGTCGAGATCTGTGTCGGCGTCGCCGCCGCCGCCGTCGTGACCCGCTGGCTGGGTCCGCAGGCCTTGGGCGCCGATCAGGACTGGCTGCGATTCGTCGCCGCCATGGGCGCGGTGCTGTTGACCTTCCTGGCAGGCGCCGAACTCGACCCCACGGTCCTGCGCGCAAAATTGCGCGAGGTGCTCGTGGTCGGGCTGATCAGCTTCCTGGCGCCCTTCCTCTTCTGCGCCGCCGTGGCGCACTGGCTGCTGGGGTGGAACGGGCCGCAGAGCTGGCTGGCCGGCGTGGCGCTGTCCACCACGTCGATGGCGGTCGTCTACGCGGTGATGCTGGAATACGGCTTCAACCGCACCGAATTCGGCAAGGGCATCCTGGGCGCCTGCTTCATCACCGATCTCGGCACCGTTATCGCCCTGGGCCTGCTGTTCGCGCCCTTCTCGCGCCGTTCGATCATCTTCATCGCTGTCTGCGCCGTCACCTTCGCCCTGCTGCCCGTCGTGACCGCTGCGCTGACCCGCTGGTTCGGGCACCGCACAGCCGCCATCCGCACCAAGTGGATCCTGATGGTGCTGTGCGGCCTGGGCGCCCTGGCGCTGTGGGCCGGCAGCGAGGCGGTTCTGCCGGCTTACATCGCCGGCATGATCCTGGCCGGCACGGTCAGCCGCGATCAATTCTTCATCCGCCGCCTGCGCACCCTGACCATCGGTTTTCTCACCCCGTTCTATTTCCTGCGCGCGGGTTCGCTGGTGTCGCTGCCGTCGCTCGCCGCCGCCCCGCTGGTGATCCTGGTTCTGCTGGCCGCCAAGATCGCCTCGAAGGTGTTCGGGCTGCATCCGGTCATCAGCCTCTTCCGCGCGCAGGCGCGCGAGCGCTGGTACTACACCCTGCTGATGTCGACAGGGTTGACCTTCGGCACGATCTCGGCGCTGTACGGTCTGTCCAACGGCATCATCAGCCAGGAGCAGTATTCGATCCTGGTCATCGTGGTGATCGCCAGCGCCGTGGTCCCCACGCTGATCGCCAATGCTTTCTTCCTGCCCAGCCACCTGCTGCCGGCTCGGCCAACCGCCGACGAGGAGCTGACCTTGCTCGACCGGGAGACGACCGGACCCACGGCCGCGCCCGCCAGCGACCACGCCAATGGCCTGCAGAACGAATGAAACGCGCGCGCCGCGCGCGAAGACGGCCGGCGCCGCTGCTCTTCGAATTGATGGCATGCAAACAACCTGGAGATTCTACCCGGGTAAAATCCAGGAGTTTCTGCGAGCATTGAGAGAGAACGAGCGGCAAACAGCCAGCGGATTTCGCCGCACGATCGGATTCATCCCGGCCAGTGGGGCGCCAGCTTGGGCCCGAGAGACCGCCATCGCATGGCGCGCCGGCCACGCGCTGGCCACACGCGCTGGCCGCGACTGGCCCTGCGTGACCGATCCTGGTATCGTCTGGTGGAAACCTGCCCGACCCCCAAGCCGCCCTCGATCCCGGAGACCGCTCATGCATTTCCAGACCGTGACGCACATGCGCTGTCAGGCGACGGCAACGGGGCACGGCCACGCCGGAATCCAGGCACGCCGCCCGGCCGCGGACCCAGCGCGCCGTCCGGCCGCGCCCCGGCCGGCGGATTCCCGCGCGGCGAGCCTCGCGACGGCGCTGTGCGCGCTCGCGCTCCTGGTTCCAGGCCTCGTCCCGGCCGTCCTGCCCACTCACGACGAGCCGACTCGCACCCTCTATCTCATCCGCCACGGGGAGTACGACCGCCAGAGCGCCGGCTGCAACCCCGCGGACGAGTGCGGGCTCGTGGCTCTGGGCCGCCAGCAGGCGCGCCTGTTGGCGGACCGCCTCGTGGCCATGCCGATCGCCTTCACCTCGCTCCAGACCAGCACCATGATCCGCGCCCGCGAGACCGCGGCGCTCATCGCCGAGCGCTTCCCCGACCTGGCTCCGTCCGGACACGACGACCTGCGCGAGTGCACCCCGCCGACGCGCCGCGCCGACATCATGGCCGGCCTCGAGCCCGGTCATGCCGCGGACTGCGCCGCGACCCTGGCGGCGGCCTGGGCGCGGCTGGCCCGTCCGGCCGGCGGACCGCACGACGAGCACGATCTGTTCGTCTGCCACGGCAACGTCATCCGCTGGTTCGTCTGCCAGGCGCTGGAGGTCGATCCTGCCGCCTGGCTCGGCATGAGCATCGCCAACTGCAGCCTGACGATCGTGCAGATCCGCGCCGACGGCTCGGCCAAGCTCCTCGCCTTCGCCGACTCGGGGCACCTGCCCTATTCGATGACGACCTATCCGGGAGTGGCGGCCCCGCGGTGATCGCGAGCCGAGCCGCGAGCGTGCGGCGGCCTGCCCGTGGCGCCCGGACGCCGGGACACCTCGGCCGCGCAGCGGCGTGCGCGCCGCCCGTCAGAGCCGGATCAGCCTGGCAGCCTGCGACTGCCGCGTCAGAATCTCCACCATGTTGGACGCTCGTCCGATCGCCAGCCGGTCGACCAGGCCGAAATAATCGAGGCAGGTGCCGCAGCAGAGGACCTCGACGCCGAGATCCGCCAGCGCCCGCAGGTCGTCAAGGGCGGCCGAGCCCGAGCAGCAGAGCTTGACGCCCGCGTTCATGAACAGCAAGCAGGCCGGCGGCTGCGGCAGTTTGGCCAGGCTCCTCAGGGCCGACAACATGAGCGCCGCGCCCAGATCGTCGTCGCCGCGCCCTAGCCGGTCGGACGCGATGAAGATGACGGGGGGCGCGGTCGGCGTTTCCGGCTGCACGGCGCGGGCCGCCGCCTGGGCGGCCGAGCGGTCGGGTGGCGAAGCCTCGTTCACGTCGCTCCTTCGGGATCGCGCGCCAGCGAGAAGATCACTGGCCGCCGCGCCCGAACAATCAGCAGCGAGGCGCGGGGCGTCAAGCGGGTTGTGGTGCGGCGGCCACGGCTGGGCCGCCGGCGGCGCGCCTGCCGGCGGCGCGGGCCGCCTCAGACGCCGATGGTGTCGAAGTAGCGCCGCAGCTCGTCCTTCATCGCCGCCATCGAGTCGGCGACGAACAGGATCGAATTGAATTCCCAGACCGACTTCTCGTGCTTGATGATGTTGTCGACCGTGAAGGGCTCCAGCGGCGTGCCGCCGGACATCACCTTGTCGGTCTCGGCGGCGGAGGAGATCAGGCCGGCCCCGAACAGCTTCAGCCGGCCGTCCTCGCGCAGCAAGCCGAACTCGGTGCTGTACCAGGCCAGCCGCTTGACGTTCTCGCGCTGCTGCTCGTCGCCGCGCAGGAAGGCGGGCGCGAACAGTTCCTCCAGCTCGGCGTACGCGGGCAGGGTCATGAACGGCAGGTGCCCGAAGATGTCGTGGAACATGTCCGGTTCGGGGGTGAAATCGAGCTCGGGCCAGTCGCGCATGTAGTCGGTGATCAGGAACTGCTTGCGGGCGAACTGCTCGTACCACGCCTCGGCGGTCGAGTAGCGGACGTTGGTGCGGACCGTGCGCCAGCCGGTGGCCGGCGTGATGCGCGCGTTGAGCTGCTCGAGCGATGGGATCGTCTCGCGCGGGATCTGCAGCCGCTGGAATCCATCCAGATACTCCCGGCAGGCGTGCTGCTGGATGCGCGGCAGCATGCGGTCATGCAGCGTGCGCCAGATCTTGTGCTGGTCCTCGGTGAACTCCATGCCCGACCCTCCTCGGGGATTCGGCGCGCCGCCCCAGGGTGCACCAGTGCGCGCCCAACGGGCGGGAAAAGAGACCGGCGCCACATCCAGCATATAATAAGGAGGGGGGCCAATTCAATACACAATTAATCTTTGTTTCAATAATTGATTATCGATCAAAGAGTTATAATACTTCCGGAGTTGTCGTCTAATATTTGTACAGGCATTGACTTGTGCCGCGAAGATTGTTTCCAGCAGGATGCCTGCGGCAAGGAGAACTACAAAATCCATTATGGGACAATAACTTGCTTTCAGATGGAGCAGGAGCCATAGGATCACGTGCCGCGATGGCAAGATCAAGTGCGCCAATGCGATCCGTCACCCGCCCGGTCCGGACACAATCTTCGCGGCACAACCTAACCACTGGCTGTGCGACGGCGACGTGTCCCGCGACGCCGACCCGCGCGGCCAGGGCTGCCTGCCCCTGGACGAGGTCGTCTACGACCGCGGCTTCGGCGGGTGAGACGCGCCTGGCCGCGCCGTCAGCGCTGACCATCCTCCCACAGGGCCGCCGGATCCTGGCAGTAGTAGCGCCGCAGCTGCGAGTAAAGCTCCGGATGGCGCCGGCGCAGGGCGTGGGGCTGTTCGAAGAAGAACTCGGTCGCCACGGCGAAGAACTCGGCGGGATTCTCGGCGCCGTATTCGTCGAGCAGTCCCGGGCGGCCCCGCCGCGTCCGCTGCAGCAGCGCCTCGTACTCGCGGCCCAGCACGCGCAGCCAGTCGGCCAGCTGCTCGCGATCGGCCAGCGGCGGCACCCCGTCCGATTCGCCGCTCTCCTCATCGAGCTGGTGGGCGAACTCGTGGTAGACCACGTTCCAGCCGTCCAGCGGATCGGCCGCGCCCTCGACGGCGTCCTGCCAGGACAGGATCACCGTGCCATGCCCCCACGATTCGCCGGGACGCTCGCCCATGTCCTCGGTGACCAGGCCGTCCTCCTCCTCGATGAGCTCGCCGGTGACGAACGCCTCGGGATACACCAGGATCGATTGCAGGCGCGGGTAGATGTCGGTCTCGCGCCCCAGCAGCAAGACGCACGCCTGCGCGGCGATCGCCAGCCGCACCTCCTCGGTCAGCTCGAGGCCGCCGCACCCTTCGAAATTCTTCTCCGCCAGGAAGACCTGCATCAGTCCCTGCAGTTCGCGGCGCTGCTGCGGAGGCAGGCGGCGGTAGTAGGGCACGTGGCGGGAGATGACATCGTCCCAGTGAGCGGGGACCGGCTGCGCGCGCAGCCGGGCGCGGCGGCGCTTCTTCATCAGACCGAACATGGCGTCCCCCCCGCGCTCGCCCGGGCGCGTACTGCGGAGCCGCCGCTCGCGCGGCGCTCCCGCTCGATCGACGGTGCGACGGCGCGTTGAATTCAGCCGTCAGTATCATGATAACGCGTTCGCATCCCCGCGCCCAGGGCCGGCACGGGCATGCTATAATCATCGACCGTGCGCAATTCACGGTTGCATCGCCCCACGAGATCGACAAGGAGAACCCGATGATCCTCCGCCAAGCCTGCCGCGCCCGCCGCGGTGCCGCCGCGCCCGCGCGCTCGATGACCCTCGGGCTGCTGGGCGCCGTCATGGGCACCGCCGCCGTCGTGTTCGTGGCCGCCGCCCCCGCCGCCGCCGCGCCGCGCGCGGTGTTGGGCGAGCTGTTCTCGTCCGACGGCTGACCGTACTGCCCTTCCGCGGTCGCGGGAATCAGGCAGCTCGCTCAGGAATACGACGCGACGGCTTTCGTGCCCGTCACCTGGTACACATCCGCCCCCTACGCTTTCCCCGAGGGGGTGCAGCGCTTCTCCTGGCTCGGCTTCTCCGGCACCCCCAGCGCCATGTTCGACGGCTACGACGCCGTGGTGGGGGGCATGCCGGCCGGTTCGATGTACAGCAGCTACGCGCCTATCGTCGCCGCTCACCTGGCCGCCGACAGTCCGCTGGCGATGTCGGCCCAGTACGCCTTGCTGGGGACGACCGGCATGATCAACGTCCACATCGAGGTGACCGCGGCGGTGACCACGACCAGCAACCAGGTGCATTTCGTGATCGTGGAGGACCAGGCCCACAGCCAGGTCAACCTGGCGCGGCGAAAGCTGGCCAACGAATCGTTCCTGCTGACGCAGCCGGGCCAGAGCGTCGACATCGCCCGCGAGTTCACGCTCGAGGCGGGCTGGGATCCGGACCGGATCGGGATCGTGGTCTTCGTGCAGAGCCACGCCGGCAACAAGGCGGTGCTGCAGGCCGCGAAGGCAGTCCCGAACTACGCCGCGACCGTGGTGATCGACGCCGAGCCCGACGGCCTGGACGCCGGCTGGCATCTGAGCGGACCGTACGGCCTGTCGCTCAGCGGCAGCGGCGACAAGACGCTGCCGGTCTTCGCCGCCGGCGAGCACACGCTCGCCTGGCAGCAGGTCGCGGGCTGGACGACGCCGTCCCCCGCCACCCAGACGCTCGACGCGCCGGTCGGCGGCACCATCACCTTCGCGGGGCTGTACACCGGCGGGGCCTTCGCCGCCGTCACGGCCGGTCCGCTCGGCGCCGCCGGCGCGGGCCGCGGCGTCAGCCTGATCGACGCCGACGGAGACGGCGACCTGGACATCTACGTCGTCAACCACCTGCAGTCCAACCGGCTGCTGCGCAACGACGGCGGCGGCCTCTTCACCGACATCGCCGCCGGCGCCCTGGCCGACGCGGGCCCCGCGGGCGGCGCCGCCTGGGCCGACTACGACAACGACGGCGACATGGACCTCTACCTGGCGCGCGACGGGCAGGCCAATCTGCTGCTGCGCAACGACGGCGGCGTCTTCAGCGACGCCACCACCACGACGATCGCCGACGCCGGACCCGGACGCGCCGTCTGCTGGGCCGACTTCAACAACGACGGGCTGGTCGACCTCTACCTGGTCAACCACGACGCGCCCAACCGCCTGTACCGCAGCTACGGCGATCCCGGCATCGGGCAGTGGTTCTTCTTCGAGGTCGGGGGCGCCGCGGGCGACGCCGGTCCCGGCGCCGGCGCCGCCTGGGCCGACTACGACAACGACGGCGACCTGGACCTCTTCATCGCCAACAGCTACGGCGCCAACCGGCTGCTGCAGAACAACGGCGATTACGGCTTCTGGGACGTGACCGTCGGCCTGCTGGGCGACACCGGCAACGCCATGGGCGCCGCCTGGGGCGACTACGACAACGACGGCGACCTCGACCTCTACGTCGCCAACGACGGCCAGGCCGATCTGCTGCTGCGCAACGGCGACGGCGGCTTCTCGCTGGTGGCCGGGGGCGCGCTGGGCGATGCGGGCCGCGGGCGCGGCGCCGCCTGGGGCGACTACGACAACGACGGCGACCTGGACCTGTACGTGGCGCGCCACGGACAGCCAGACCTGCTGCTGCGCAACGACGGCGGCGACCTCTTCACCCGCGTGCCGCTGGGCGTGCCCGAGGCGTCGGGCCAGGGCAACAGCGCCGCCTGGGGCGACCTGGACGGCGACGGCGATCTCGACGTCTATCTGGTCAACGACGGCGGGCCCAGCGCTCTGCTGCGCAACGACGGCGCCGGCGGCGGCCACTGGCTGCGGATCCGCCTGCGCGGCGTGACCGCCAACGCGGCGGCCATCGGCGCGCGCGTGCGGGTCGTCGCGGGAGGACGCGCGCAGCTGCGCGAGCTGGCCGCCGGCTCGGGCTTCCGCGCGCAGAACGATCCGACCGCCCACTTCGGCCTGGGCGCGGCGACGCGGGCCGACACGGTGCAGGTGATCTGGCCCGGCGGCGGCGTGCAGACCTTCGCGCGCCTGGCGGCGGACCAGGTCGTCGAAATCGTCCAGGCGCCGCAGACCGGCGTGCCGGACGGCCCCGCCGGCGCCGCGCCGGCGGCGCTGCGTCTGCTCGCGCCGCATCCCAATCCCTTCAATCCCGCGACCGTCGTGCGCTTCGAGCTGCCGGCGCCCGTCGAGGTCGAGCTGTGCGTGCATGCGCTGGACGGCCGGCGCGTGCGCACGCTGGCCCGCGGCCGCCGGGAAGCGGGCGTGCACGCGGCGAGCTGGGACGGCCGCGACGAAAGCGGCCGGCCGGCGGCCAGCGGCGTCTACGTGGTCCGCCTGCGGGCGGGGCAGGAGCAGACGAGCCGCCGTCTGGTGTTGCTGAAATAGCCCGCGCCGCCGGGGCGGCCGCGATAGTCGAGCGGCCACCTCGGCTTTGCCGCACGCAAGATCTTGGCGACGCTGACGTTGCGCGGGTCGGCCGCGCAAGATCCCGCTTTGTGGCGGCCGCCCTCCCGCGTATCATGGTCGCGGCGGCGGCCGCCGGGCCGCCGGCGACCCCCAGTCCGGCGAGGCTCGCGCGGCATGGACTTCCCGCTGTTCCACCTCGATTTCTTCGGCAACCGCCTGCTGATCGCCGTCATCGCCAGCCTGCACGTCCTGATCAACCACACGCTCGCCGTGGGCGCCATGCCGCTGATCGCGGCCATGGAGTGGCGGGGGATGCGCAGCGGCGAGGCGCGGTGGGATCTGCTGGCCAGGCGGATGCTGCTGGTCTGCTTCATCGTCACCACCAGCCTGGGCGCGCTCACCGGCGTGGGCATCTGGCTGTCGGCCTCGCTGGTCAACCCGGCGGCGATCGGCAGCCTGATCCGCGTCTTCTTCTGGGCCTGGTTCTTCGAGTGGCTGGTCTTCGTGACCGAGGTGGCGCTGATCCTGGCCTACTACCTGACCTGGGACGGCTGGGGGCGGCGGCACAAGCGGGCGCACCTGGGGCTGGGGATCGGCCTGAGCGCCATGTCGTGGCTCACGATGGCGGTCATCGTCGCCATCCTCGGCTTCCAGATGGACACCGGGGTCTGGACCATCGAGCAGGGGCTGCGCGCGGCTGTGCTTAACCCCCTGTACCTGCCGCAGCTTGCCTTCCGCACGCCCTTCGCCATGGTCGCCGCGGGGCTGTTCGCCCTCTTCCTGACCTGCTTCTTCACCAGGCGCGGCGACGGTTTCCGCCCGCACGCCGTCCGCTTCGCCGGCGTCTGGACGCTGGCCTGGAGCGCGCCGCTGGCCCTAGGCGCGGCCGTCTACTGGCGCGCCGTCCCCGCGGCTCTGCACGCCAACCTGCCGGTGGCCCTGGGCACGCTGCAGTTCGAGCAGCAGCACGCCCTGCTGGGCCTGCTGATCGCGGCGGCGGCGGCGGCCGCGGTGCTGGCGGCTCTCTGGGCCACGCTGGCGCCGCGCACCATGCCGGGGCCGGCCTTGCTGGTCCCGGCCGTGCTGTGCTGCTGGCTGCTGGCCTACTTCGAGCGGGTGCGCGAGTTCGTGCGCAAGCCCGACGTCATCGCCGCCTACATGTACTCCAACGCGCTGCGGCACGACGACTACCCGCTGCTGCGCGAGGAGGGGGTCCTGGCGCACGCCGCCTACACGCCGCTGCGCGCGGCCGATCCGGCCGACCCGCTGCCGGCCGGCCGCGAGATGTTCCGGATCGCCTGCTCGCGCTGCCACACGACGACGGGCAACAACGGCGTCGTCGCCAAGCTGGGGCGCATGTACGGCTGGAACGCCTGGGATCAGGCGGCCATCGAGGCCTACCTTGCCGGCATGCACAACACCAGGCCGTTCATGCCCCCGCTGCCCGGCACCGGCGAGGAGCGCGCGGCGCTGGCGGCCTACCTGATCGCCTTGCGCGCCGATCCGGCGCCGCTGCCGGGCGCGCAGACGGCGGGCGTGGTCCTGCCGCCGCGCTGAACCGCCGGACCGAAGCGCCGCGAGCGCGCGCGAGAAGAGGACGGGAGGAAGCGCCCGATGGATCCGCTGGCCGGCCTGCCCCAGCCCCGCGACATCCCGCTGCCGCTGCCCGCCGATCCGGTGCTGCTGCAGGCGGTCCTGGTCGTCACTTTCATGCTGCACATCCTGTTCGTGAATCTGATGGTCGGCGGCATGCTGATCGCCCTGGCGCTGGAAATCGCCGGACGGCGCCGGCGTCGCTGGGACGAGCTGGCGCACGAGATCGTCAAGACCGTCACGGTCAACAAGAGCCTGGCGGTGGTGCTGGGGGTCGGTCCCCTGCTGGGGATCAACGTGCTCTACACGGTCTACTTCTACTCCGCCAACGCCCTGACCGGCACGGCCTGGATCATGATCGTGCCGCTGGTCACGGCCGCCTTCCTGGCCGCCTACGCGCACAAGTACAGCTGGAACAGCCTGGCGCACGCGCCCGGGCTGCACCTGGCGATCGGCGGCCTGGCCGCCCTGCTGCTGCTGCTGATCCCCCTGATCTTCCTGAGCAACGTCAACCTGATGCTGTTCCCGGAGCGGTGGCCGCACGTGCGCGGCTTCCTGTCGGCGCTGGCGCTGCCCAACGCGCTGCCGCGCTACCTGCACTTCCTGCTGGCCAGCGTCGCGGTGGCCGCCCTGTTCCTGCTCTTCTGGTTCACGCGCCCCGGCTACCCGCTCGCCGCTCGCCTGCCGGAGCTGGACCGGCCGGCGCTGCGGCGGCTGTTCTACGGCATCGCCCTGGGCGCCTCGGCCGGCCAGCTGCTGGCCGGCCCGCTGCTGCTGGCCACGCTGCCGCGCGAGGGGATGAGCTGGCTGCTGCTGGCGGTGATCGCGCTGGGCGCCTCGCTGGCCGTGGCCGCCATGGCGCTGATGTGGCGGGAGATCGCCACACCGCCGCCGGACTTCGGCGGACGGCCGGCGCCCCGTGTCGGCCGCCACTACGCGGCCGTCGTCGTGCTGATCACCGGGGCGGCCTTCTCGATGGGCTACGGCCGGCATCTCTACCGCGAGACGGCGGTGGCGGGCCACCGCGCGCAGATGGCGCAGCGCACCGCTGACCACGGCTGGCAGGTCGCCGCCGCCCGCTGGCGCGAGGCGACCGGCGTCACGCTGGACAAGACGCCGCCGGGCCAGCGCATCTTCGACGGCACCTGCGCCAGCTGCCATGCCGTCGACCGCGTGCTGGTCGGTCCGTCGCTGCGCGAGATCGCCGCCCTCTACGCGGGCGACCCGGCCGGCATCGTCCGCTGGACCAACGCCCCGGGCCGCAAGCGCCCCGACTTTCCGCCCATGCCGGCCTTCAGGCTGGGAGATGAGAAGCTGAGCGCCGTCGCCGTCTACATGCTCGAGCTGGCGGCCGCGCCCGCGGTCGGGGCGGCAGGCGCTCCCGAGGTCGAGCCGGCGCCGTAGCGGCCGGCGGCCGAGCGTCGTTCAGGGCCCGGAGTTCGGCATGACCTCGCGCAGCCAGACGTGCAGCGGGCTCATCGCCTTGAAGTGTGCGAAGCAGTGGTCGACCAGCCGCGGGGCGTGCAGCACGTCCGGCAGCGGCTCGTCGGCGCAGAGCCACACCGCGTTGTGCTTGAGCAGGTCGGCGCGCGGGTGGTCGGCAGCCAATCCGGCCGGCACCCACTTGTAGTGCTGCCCGCCGAGCGTGTAGCCCCGGCGCTGCAGCCGGCGCAGCAAGGCCGCCAGCGGCTCGCCCAGCTCCCGGCCGGCCACCGCCGCCCGCCAGGCCGCCAGCGCCTCCCGGTCGAACACGTACTTGCCGACGTAGAGCTGCAGCCGGGGCGGCTCCAGATGGAAATAGAATCCCGGCCCCCACTTCCGCTCGCCCTCCCAGAAGAAGATCCCCAGGTGGGTCTTGTACGGCGTCTTGTCCTTGCTGAAGCGGGTGTCGCGGTGGATGCGGAAGATCGAGCCCGACCCCCCGGGGCGAGGGTCGAAGCGCAGCGTCGGCGAAAGCCGGCGCAGCCGCGCGCCCAGGGCGACGACGAACGCCTGCGCCGGCTCGAGCACCTGCCGCTCGTAGACCGCCTTGTGAGCAGCGAACCAGTCGCGCTCGTTGTGCGCCGCCAGCTGGCGGTAGAAGCGGACCGCCTCGGGCGGGAAGCCGGTGAAGCTGTAGCGATCGAGCATGCGCGGTCCTTCCTGAGGCGTCGGCCGGGGGCCAGCGTCCGGCGGCCGGCTCCCGCGACCCGCCGCCGGCGCCGGCCCGCCCGCATGATACCGCTCACCACCGGCCGCCCGCGACCCGTTTTCGATCAAGTCGGACGGCGGCGCGTCGATGATGCGGGTCGGGACGGCGACCGCGCGCGGCGCGCGCGAAGAAAATCGCCGGCGGGACGATCAATCTCGTCATTGCCGCTTGACTCCGTCCCAAAGGTCATTAACATGACCGCCCAACCGCAGCCTGCGTGCGCGGTCAAGAGGGCGACTCACGAGCGTAAGGAGAGACCTTCCATGCAGAACAAGGCGGCTCACGCGTACCGGGAAGAGGCCGGCGCCGAGCCCGAAGCCGAGCCTCCGAGCCCAGGTCACGGCGCCGTCACCCTCCTCGACGAGGGGACGGATATCTCACCTCCCCTGACCCTGGCGGTCGCCAGGAGCAACCCCCGATCCAGAGAATTCCGCCGGCGCATGTTTCCCGAGGCCACCCTGGCCGACTGGAACGACTGGCGCTGGCAGCTCAAGAACCGCATCCGCGACATCGACACCCTCGCCCGCGTGATCCGCCTCTCGGAGAGCGAGCGCGAGTCGATCCTGCGGCACTCCGGACCGCTGCCGGTCGGCATCACCCCCTACTACGCCAGCCTGCTCGATCCCAGCGACCCGGAGCAGCCGCTGCGCCGCACGGTCGTGCCGGTGATGGGCGAGTACCTGCGTGTGCCGGGCGAGGCGGACGATCCCCTGAGCGAGGACCACGACTCGCCGGTGCCGGGCGTGGTGCACCGTTACCCCGACCGTATCTTGTTCCTGGTCACGGGCTTTTGTTCGGTGTACTGCCGGTACTGCACGCGCTCGCGCATGGTCGGCAGCAGCGGCGAATACCGCTTCGGCCGCGAGGCGTGGCAGCGGGCGTTGGACTACGTGGCGGCGACGCCGGCGATCCGCGACGTCCTGATCTCCGGCGGCGACCCGCTGACCCTGGCGGACGATACCCTGGAGTGGCTGCTGTCCGGCCTGCGCCGGATCCCCCACGTCGAGATGATCCGCGTCGGGACCAAGGTGCCGGCCGTGCTGCCGCAGCGCGTCACGCCGGCGCTGGTGCGCATGCTCAAGCGCTACCATCCCTTCTGGATGAGCTTGCATTTCACCCATCCCGACGAGCTGACGCCCGAGTCGGCGGCGGCCTGCGGCAGGCTGGCCGACGCCGGCATCCCCCTCGGCAGCCAGACGGTGCTGCTGGCGGGGGTCAACGACAGCGTGCCGGTGATGAAGGCGCTGATGCACGGCCTGATCAAGATGCGGGTCAAGCCCTACTACCTGTACCAGTGCGACCCCATCTCCGGCTCCTCGCACTTCCGCACGCCGGTGGCGAAGGGGCTGGAGATCATCGCCGGGCTGCGGGGGCACACCTCCGGCTACGCGGTGCCGACCTACGTGGTCGATGCGCCCGGAGGCGGCGGCAAGATCCCCCTGCTGCCCGACTTCGTGGCCGGCCGGGACGGCGACGACCTGCTGCTGCGCAACTACGAGGGGCAGGTCTACCGCTATCCCGATCCGGGAGGCACGCTCGGCGCCGCCGCGACGGCGCCTGCGCACGCTGGCGCGGCCGGCACGGAGGCCGGCGACTGAAACCGCGCCGACGGAGCGAGGCGGGCGCTGTCAAGGCACGACCGGGGGCGAGCGATCGCCCCCGGTTGTTTTTTCGTTAATTCGCCGCACCAACGTGGCGCTGGCCGTGACGACGGTTACCTTCTTTCCAGCGCGGCCGTCACCCGCGGGAAGGAACGGTCCTGATGAGCGGCACTCAACGGCGTCGCGACGGCCTGACGGGAGATGCCGGCAGGCGCGCCCGTCACACCCTCGCGCCCCGGCGGCTGGCCTGGGCACTGATCGCGGCCTGGGCTGCCGCCGCAGCGTCGGCGCCGGCGCCGGCGTCGGCGGTCGAGCCGGCGACGGCCCGGCAAACGGCGCCGGCCGCCTCCCCGCGCAACATCATCCTGATGATCGGCGACGGCATGGGCTTCCACCACGTCGCGGCGGCGGGGCTCTACGCCCACGGCCGCGCCGGCACGCTGGCGTGCGAGAAGCTGCCGCTGCGCCTGGCGATGTCGACCTATCCCACTGGCGGCCACGGGTACGACCCCGCGCGGGCGGCGGCGGAGTTCGACTACCTGCTCCAGCTGAGCACCGACTCGGCCGCCGCCGCCACGGCGCTCTCGACCGGCGTCAAGACCGACAACCGGGTGCTCGGGCTGGACCCGGCCGGCCGGGCGCTGCCGCATCTGCTGCACCGGGCCAAGCGGCTCGGCAAGGCAGCCGGCGTGGTCACCAGTGTTCCGTTCAGCCACGCCACACCCGCCGGTTTCGTCGTGCGCAACCCCTCGCGGGGCGATTACGCCGAGATCGCCCGGCAGATGATCCTGGAGTCCGATCTGGACGTGATCATGGGCTGCGGCCATCCCGACTTCGACGACGCCGGACTGCCCGTGACCGGGCAGCGCCGCTACGACCGTGTGGGCGGCCAGACGCTTTGGCAGCAGATCGCGGCGGGCCTGGCCGGCGGCGGCGGCGACGGCGACGCCGACGGCATCGCCCCCTGGCGGCTGGTGCAGACCGAGCGCGAGTTCGCCGAACTGGCCCGGGGCCGCGGCGCGCCGCCGCGCCGGGTGCTGGGCGTGCCCCAGGTCGGCAGCACGCTGCAGCAGCGGCGCCCGGGGGACCGCGACGCCGCCCCCTTCGCCGTGCCGCTGACGCCCGGCCTGCCCGATCTGGCGACCATGGCCGCCGGCGCGCTCGAGGTGCTGGGCGCCGATCCCGACGGCTTCTTCCTGATGGTCGAGGGAGGCGCCATCGACTGGGCCAGCCACGACCACCAGTCCGGCCGGATGATCGAGGAGATGCTCGATTTCGATCGCGCCGTGGCGGCCGTGGACGACTGGCTGCGGCGGCGGAAGCTGCGCGACGCGACCCTGCTCATCGTCACGTCCGACCACGAATGCGGCTACCTGACCGGCCCCGACGCGGCCGCCCGGGGCGCCGCCTCTCCGCCGCTGGGGCAGGGCAAAGGCCGGCTGCCGTTGCTGGTCTGGAACGCCGACGGCCACACCAACAGCCTGGTCCCGCTCTACGCGCGGGGGCCGGGCGCGGAGCGTCTGCGCGCGGCGGCGACCGGCCGCGACCCGGTGTGGGGGCCCTACATCGACAATGCCGAGGTCGGCCGGATCCTGCACGCGCTCTGGCCGGGGCCGGAGGCAGCGGCGGGGGAAGCGACGGAGGCGGCAGCGAAGGCGGCGGCGGCGAAGGCGGCGGGGCAATCAGCGGGCCAGCCGGCGGGGGAGCCGGCGGCGGTCACGCCAGCAGGTCGATGACGGTGCCCAGCATCCGGTGCTGCGCCCGCAGCGCTACCAGATTGGCCCGCGCGTCGTAGCGCGCGATCATCTCCGCCACCATCTCCTCGACCATCTCGGGCGGGCGGTCGGTGCGCTCGATCTCGACCGCGGGACCGGCGCCGGGGGCGGCCTCGACCTGCCGGGCGCGGTAGGCACGGTACCCCTCGGTGCGCAGGTTGGCCAGGTTGTGCGCGGCGACGTCGCGGCGCAGCAGCGCGGCCTGCACGGCGGCCAGTGAGCTGTCGATGGTCATGGCGCACCCTCCCGCCATTGTATCGGCAGCCGCGCGCCCGACTTGAGCCCTATCGCGCCGCCTCCGGGCCTTTCTCCCGGAGATGCGGGGCGCCGGCGCGGCCCGGGACCAGCCGCCGGACGATGGCCGGCGTCACCTGGGACAGGTCGGCCGTCTCCCGCGCCAGCGGCCGCGCCCCCGCCCCCCACGCCATCAGCGGCACCGGATTGCGCGTGTGGCCGCGCGTGGCCAGATCTTCCAGGTTGCCGTGATCGCTGGTCAACAGCACCAGCGGCGCCTCCGGCGGCGCCTCCCCCTGGCCCAACTCCAGCTCGGCCAGCAGGGCGGCGACGAAGGCCTCGAGCCGCGCCAGCTCCCGCGCGGCCCGGGCCGGGTCCTGGGCGTGACCGGCGCGGTCGGTCTGGAAGTACTCGAACAGCGTGAAGCCGCGCCGCCGCGCCTCGCGCCCCAGCCGCCTGCCCGCCTCGGCCGGCGACAGGAGCGGCACGTCGAAGCCGCGCTCGCGCAGCTCCAGGTTGGTGAACTCCTGGTACAGCGCCCGCCCGGCGCGCAGATCGTCGAGCGTCAGGAACGGCAGGCCGGCGGCCAGGTTGGCCACGGTCGTGGCCGACAGGCGGAGCCGGCGCTCGCGCGACAGGAGGAAGAAGGCCGGGCGGTAGCAGTTCAGGAAGATGCTGGCGACGCCGCCCAGGGTCAGCGTGCGCAGCAGAGAGCGCTCGAGCAGCAGCTCGCGCAGCGCCGCGTTGGGAAAGCCGGTCAGATGATGCCCAAGGCGCCCCTGGGCGTTCAGCCCCGCCAGCAAGGTGGTCTGGCCGGTCGCGCTCTGGGGGATGCCCGGCACCCCCAGCGCCGCGTCCAGGGGACGTGCCCAGCCGCCGCCCTGGATGGGGATGGGCTCGCCGGCCGCCTCGTGGGGATCGGGCAGGGCGAAGAGCCGCCCGCCGTAGCCGTGGCACGGGTTGCGCACCGGGTCGGGCGCCCCCCATCCCAGGCCGTCGACGAACAGCAAGACGACGGGGCCGGAGTTCGTCTCCCCGGCCCCGTCCGCGCGTCTGATCCCGGCCGGCCGGGCCATGCTCACTTGCCGTGCTTGGCCAGGTAGCTCGAAACGCCCTCGTGGGTCGGCTTCATGGCGTCCTCGCCCGCGTGCCAGCCGGCGGGGCAGACCTCGCCGTGCTTTTCGAGATGCTGCAGGGCGTCGACCATGCGCAGCTCCTCGTCGATGTTGCGGCCCAGCCCCAGGTCGTTGATGACCATGTGCTTGATGACCCCTTCCCTGTCGATCAGGAAGGTGCCGCGGAAGGCGACCGCGCCGTCGGCGCTCAGCACGCCGTAATCGCGGCTGATCTGCTTGGTCAGGTCGGCCACCAGCGGGTAGCGGATCTTGCCGATGCCGCCCTTCTCCACCGGCGTGTCCTTCCAGGCGGCGTGGGTGAAGTGGCTGTCGACGGACACGCCGACCACCTCGCAGCCGCGCTTTCTGAACTCGTCGAGCTTGCGGTCGAACTCGATGATCTCGGTGGGGCAGACGAAGGTGAAGTCGAGCGGGTAGAAGAACAGCACCACGTACTTGCCCTTCAGGCCGCTGAGCGTGAAATCGTCCTGGAAGCTGTTGTCCGCCATCACCGCGGTCGCCTTGAAGTCAGGGGCCTTCTGGCCGACGAAGCACGACATGGATTCCTCCGTTTCCTGGGGCGGCCCGGCCGGCGGTCCAGCCTGCGGCCGGCCGGCGGCATGGTCCGCGCCCGATTAGATGCTCCTATAACCAGGCTGAATTTGAACGCGGGCCACAAGAAAGCCGAAAGGGGCGCCCGGCGCAACCGCGGCGCGGCCGGCGGCGCCAAGGCAGCGGGGCCGCCCTTGCGGGCGGCCCCGATAGTGGTAGCCCCTACGGGAATCGAACCCGTGTTTCCGCCGTGAGAGGGCGGCGTCCTAGGCCGCTAGACGAAGGGGCCGCGTGGTTGCCCGGGGAGGACTCGAACCCCCATCGACTGATCCAGAGTCAGTTGTCCTGCCATTGGACGACCGGGCAGACGGCTTGAGAAGATAGACCACGCCCGGATCGAACGCAAGGCATTCCGCCGCCGCGCTGCTGCGCTTCTCGCGCCACCGCGCTCTGCCCGGTCAACGGCTGGCCGTTACCCGCCGCCGCGACAGGAAGGCGTGCAGCGCCTCGGGGGAGGCGGTGTCGGCGGCGGTCGGGCCCCAGGCGGCCGGAACGACCAGGAACGGCTCGGTCTGCGGGCCGCCCAGGCCGCCGTGGCTGCTGATCTGCTCCTCGAACACCACGACGCGGCCCGAGGAGAGCCAGGCGCCGTTGAGCAGCAGGTCGCCGGCCGAGGGGGCCGCGAGCAGGCGGCGCAGCTCGGCGGCCCAGAGGTCGGGGTCGGGATAGGGCGCCAGCGGATCCACGTCGCCGCGCACCTCGCCGCTGGCGAGGTCGCGCACGCCGTCGGCGCCGATGGCGGCGGCGCCGCCGCCCGGCAGGCGGGCGGCGACGAACGCCAGCCCCGGATGGCTGGCCAGAGCCTCGACCAGGCCGGGGTGGCGGGCGCGGAAATCCTCCAGGTCCAGGGGATGCGGGCTGCCGCGCGCATAGAGGTGCGCCAGACAGCCCGAGACGCAGACCGCCACGCCGGCCGCCGCGCCTGGGTCGCCGCCGCCGCCCGTCTCCAGCCGCTCCAGGGTGCGGCGGCTGCGCGCGGCGGCGGGGGCTTCGCCGCCGACCTGGCTGGCGCGCATTTCCTCCAGCAGCACCGCGACGTACTGCGAGCGCAACGCGGCGGGCCGTACCCCATCGCCGCGCCGGCGGCGCCGGCCGCCGCCGCGCCCCACATCTGCCCCCACCGGGATCTCGCGCGCTGCGGCATCCGCCGGCGCGCCCGCCAGCTCCTCGACCATCGCCTCGAGCGGCCGCCCGTAGAGCTGGCGGAAGGGCACGCTGGCGGTCTGCCCGTGGTCGGCCAGCAGCACCAGATCGTAGGCGATGGGCGTGCCGCCGCGCAGCAGCCGCAGCAGGCGCCGCAACTTGCGATCGAAGGCGGCCAGCGACACCCGCGCCTCGTAGGCGTCCGGCCCGGCGTAGTGCGCCACCTCGTCGTAGCCGACGAAGTTCGAGAAGATGACCGGCACGCCGCGGCTCAGGTCCTGGCGCAGCCAGAAGTAGGCTATCTCGCGCAGGAAGGCGTTGGCCACCGCGCGCATCAGATGGTGGCGCAGCCCGCGCCGCACGCGCAGGCGGCGGCGCCCGAAGCGGCCGATCGCCTCCCACGCCACGGCGGTCAGCACGTCCCACACCGTCGACACCACCGCCTTGGCGTAGTCGTGGGGGCTGAGCCAGAAAAGCTGGAAATCGCGCAGCTCGGCCTTGCTGCGGGGCGCGTCCGGATCGCCCAGGGCGGTGACGGTCAGCAGCCGCTTGGCGGCGCCGCCGGCGAAGAAGCTGTTGATCACCGAGCCGCCGCGCAGCAGCGGCGCGCCGCCGGGGGGCAGGCCCGCCGCGGCCGCGGCCTCCAGCCGGCGCAGGTCGCCGGCGGCGCTGGCCTCGCGCAGGCGGCCGGCCTGGCGATCGTACCAGCGGTAGCCCGGCGCGTCGCGCCGCGCCCCGTAGAACAGGCCGGCCTGCACGGCCGGGGTGTTGGACGGCAGACCGCAATTCCAGGCGGTCAGGACGTGCCCGCCGCGGGCCAGCAGGCCGCTCAGCCCCGGCATCCGCCCCCGCGCCAGCGCGCGCCGCAGGCTGGCGTGCGACAGGCCGTCGATCTGCAGGATCAGCAGGCCGCGCCCGCCGCCGGCCGGCGGCGCCGGCGCCAGCCGCCGCCCCAGCCTGGTCAGGATCGTCTGGAAGAAGGGATAGGTCTCGTCGATCCCGAGCAGGCCGATCAGGCTGGTGCTGATGAAGGTGACGATGGCCAGCCCGAAGAAGGCGTCGAGCAGGCTGTCGATGATGATGCGCCCCTCGATGTTCGCGGCCAGGTACAGCGGCACCGCGTTGAGGAACAGGGTCGGCACGCCCAGGGTGACCGCGTTGAGCGGCAGGGTCAGCAGCACCAGCACCGGCCGCAGGGCGATCACCAGCAGGGCGAAGGTGACCGGCAGGGTCAGCAGGACCGTCCACCAGTGCGGCAGGCTGGTGTCGAAGCGGAAGCCGGGCAGCAGCGTCGTGGCCAGCAGCAGGGCCAGGGCGTTGATCACCCAGACCAGCAGGTAGCGCAGCAGGATCCCGGCCAGCGTCTTCATATGCGGCGCCTCGCGCGCGGCGGGCGGAGGGCGGCGGGCCGCGGGCGGCGGTCGCTTCCGGGCGCGCCCCGGCGGCGGGTCGGATGCGCGCCGGCGCCGGTCATGCGCCGCCGCCGGCCGCGCGCCGCAGGCGGGCCACCACCCGCGGCCCGCCCAGCAGCTCCATCACCTCGAAGATGCCGGCGCTGCGAGTCAGGCCGGTCAGCGCCACGCGGGCGGGGTGGATCAGCTCGCCGGCCGGCACGCCCAGCCGCTCGGCCAGCTCGCGCACGGCGCCCTCGTAGCTTGCCGACGGGGTCGGCGCGGCGGGCAGCATCGCCGCCTCCACCGCCTCGGCCAGCGCCGCCAGGCGGGAGCGCGCCTGCGGCGACTGAAGGTGGGCCGCGACCGCCTCGGGATCCACCGGGTGCTCCTCGCTGAAGAAGAAGGCGATCTGTTCCGGCACCCGCCGCAGATCGCTGAAGCGGCCGCTCAGCGTGGCCAGCACCTTTTCCAGATAGGCCGCGGTGTCGCCGCCGCCGGGCGCCCGCCAGGCCGGGTCGGCGGTCCAGCCGCGCTCCGCCAGCAACGGCCGCACCAGGGCCGTCCGCTGCGCCGGCGTCAGCCGCTTCAGGTGCTGCGCATTGATGTGCCGCAGCTTGTCGTAGTCGAAGGCCGCCGGCGAGCTGCCCACCTTCTTGAGGCTGAACCTCTTGACCAGCTGCTCGCGCGTCAGCACCTCGTCCCCGGCCGCCCCGACCGACCAGCCCAGCAGCGCCAGGTAGTTGACCATCGCCTCGGGCAGGATGCCCTCGCCGGCGAACTCCTCGACGCTGGTCGCGCCGTGCCGCTTGCTCAGCCGCTTGCGGTCCGGTCCCAGGATCATCGGCATGTGCCCGAACTTGGGGCGAGGCCAGCCGAAGGCGTCGTAGAGCTGCAACTGCACCGGCGTGTTGCTGATGTGGTCGTCGCCGCGCAGCACGTGGGTGATGCCCATCAGGTGGTCGTCGACCACGGCGGCGTAGTTGTAGGTCGGAAAGCCGTCGGCCTTGACGATGATGCGATCGGTGAGCGTGTCGTTCTGGAACTCGCGCTTGCCGAAGACCAGGTCGTACCAGAAAGTCGCGCCGCCGGCGGGGGTGGCCAGCCGCCAGCTGCACGGCCTGCCCTCGGCCAGCAGCCGCTCCCGCTCGGCCGGCGTCAGGCGCCGGCAGCGCCCGTCGTACCCGAAGGACGCCTCGGCGGCCCCCCCGCCGCCCTCGTCGCCGCCGCCCTCGCCCCCCTCGCCGCCGCCGCCGCCATCTGCCTCGGCCGCCGCCGCGCGCCGGCGCTCCAGCTCGTCGGCGGCGCAGAAGCAGGGGTAGGCGTGCCCGGACTGGCGCAGCCGCTGCAGGTGCTCGCGGTAGATGTCCAGACGCCGCGCCTGGAAGTACGGCCCGCTCGGCCCGTCGCGGCCTGGCCCCTCGTCCCAGTCCAGCCCCAGCCAGGTCAGCGCGCTGAGGATGGCGGCGGTGGCCGCGTCGGTGCTGCGCTGCCGGTCGGTGTCCTCGATGCGCAGGATGAACACGCCCCCCTGGCTGCGCGCGAACAGCCAGTTGAACAGGGCGGTGCGCGCGCCGCCGACGTGCAGGTAGCCGGTCGGGCTGGGAGCGAACCTGACCCGCACCGTGTTGGCGTCGGTCATCGTCTGTCCTTCGGAGTCAGCGCTCGTCGCCCTGCGCCGGGGGCGGCAGGTGCGGATCTTGGGGCCGCAGCAGCCCGGGCACGGGCTCGCCGCGCGCCGTCGGATCGAGCCGCGCTGCCAGCGCCTCCGGCTCGACGCCGTAGACCCGCCGGCAGGCGGCCGCGAAGCTCTCGCCGCCGGCCGCGCCGGCCAGCAGGTCGCGCAGCGGCGCCAGCCCCCCCTCGTCCTCGACCAGCCGCCAGACCATCAGGAACGCGGCGTGCATGGCCAGGCGGAAATCCTGCTGATCGACGTCCGGATCGGCGGCCGGCGGCGCGCTCAGGATAGCATCGGCTCGCGCCGGCGCATACGGCACGATGCCGGCCGCCCGGTGGCGGGCGACGAAGTTGTTGAGATGGATGCCGGCGTCGCCCAGATAGAGCGCCAGCCCCCAGCGCAGCCACGTCGGCAGGGCCTGGCCGGTCGTCCGGTCCAGCGCCCACAGAGTGGTCAGCTCGACCGCGGCGTGCCCGGCCAGCGTGCGCGCCAGCAGCGTGCCCAGCGGCTGGATGACGCAGGTGTCGCCGGCGAGCGCGTGCAGCCGCCAGGCGCCGAAACCCGTGCGCTGGCGGTAGGCGTCCAGGTCGGGCGGGCTGATGATGTGCAGCCGGCCCGCCGGCCGCAGGCCGAGCAGGTCGCGGCAGCGCACGCGCGCCCAGTCGCAGATCTCGGCGAAGAAGACCACCTCGCACGGGGTGTAGGCCGCGGGCGTCTCCAGGGCGAAGGGACCGAGCGCCAGCAGACCTTCGCGTCCCTCCATACCGGAGCCGGGCGCCGGCCGGCCGCCGCGGCAGCTGCTGCCGGGCCCGTACGGGCGCCCCTGCTGGTCGACGGGAGAGCTCCAGCCGGGCCAGAAGAAGGCGTGCATGTGGTCGGGATAGCCGCAGGCGGCCAGCTCCGCGGGGGTGAAACGGGGATACGGTCCGTCGGGCGTCAGGTCGCGCAGCAGGTGCGGGTGCGGCGCCGCCGGCGGAGCGGCCGAAGCGGCGGCCGCGGGCGGAGCGTCCGCGGACGGAGTGTCGGCGGCCGCCGGCGCATCGGCCACGGCCGGCGCATCGGCCACGGCCGGCGCATCGGCCACGGCCGGCGCATCGGCCACGGCCGGCGCAACGCTGACGGCCGGCGCGGCGACGCGCCCGGCGCGGCCGGCGCAGCCCGCCAGCGGCAGCAGCAGCAGCGGCATCAGCAGCAGCGCCGCCAGCGCCGCCAGCGCCGGCGTCAGGGCCCGGACCGGCGCCTTCATCGCGACCCGCCGCGCAGGCTCTTGGCGGCCGCGTAGCACTTGTCCGCCTCCTCCTTCTTGCCCAGCTTCTCGTAGGCGATCCCCATGTTCTGCAGGGCGTCGGCGGTCTCGCGCCGGGCCAGGGCCTCGTTGTAGAAATCGATCGCCCGCTGATACTCGCCCAGCTGGTAGTGCGCCAGGCCGAGCGAGAACAGCACGGCATAGGAATCGGGCTCGAGCTGCCGCGCGCGCTCGAGGGCGACCCTGGCATCGGCGGGACGCTTGGCGTCGAGCAGGGTCTTGCCCAGGTTGAACTGCGCCTCCTTGAAGTCGGGCTCCAGCGCCAGCGCCTCGCGGTAGGCGGCGATGGCCGCGTCGCTGCGCCCGGCCCGCGCCAGGCTCAATCCCAGGTTGAAGGCCAGCTTGGAATCGGGCGCCAGGGCGAACGCGCGGCGGTAGGCCTCGGCGGCCTCGGCGTACTGCTCGGTGGCGCGCAGGCTCAGACCGAGGGCTGCCCAGGCCTGGCCCATCTGCGGATCGGCCTGCACGGCGCGGCGCAGCGGCGGGATGGCCAGGGCGTGCTTCTGCTCGCGGATCAGGCTGACGGCGTAGTTGTAGAGCACCGGCGGCGGCGTGTCGGGATGGTCGATGCCTGCCCCCATGTAGCGGCGCGCGTTGGCGGCGTCGCCCGCGCGCAGGTAGAGGGAGCCGATGCGCAGATCCAGGTCGCGCTGCTGCGGCGCCCGTTCGCGCGCCTTCAGGAACGCCGCGATCGCCGCCTCGACGTCGCCCTGCTGCTCGGCGATCATCCCCTCGGCCTGCCAGCCGCCTGCCGAACGCGGCCGCTCTGTCTGCGCGCGCCGCGCCGCGGCCAGAGCACCGGCGGCGTCGCCCGCCTGCAGCAGCGCCGCGGCCTGCGCCACGACGAGGTCCTCGCGGTCGGGCGCCAGGGCGGCCGCCTTGCCGTAGAGTTCGGCCGCCTCGGCGGGCAGGTCCGAATCGAGCAGGATCTTGGCATCTCCCACGTAGATGGCCAGCAGGTTGTCCAGGACCAGCCGCGCCGGCTCGGCCGCCGCCGCGGCCGCGGGATCGTCCCCCGCGCCGCCCAGCAGGCTCTGCGCTTCGCCGGCATGCCGCTCGAGCAGCCGCCGCCAGCCGGACTGGTCCGCGCCTTCGGTCTCGAGCTGGCCGCAGGCCAGCACCACGCGCATGCGCTCGGCGCCCTGCTGTGCGGGCAGCTTCTCCAGCGCCGTCAGGTAGGCCCGGCGCGCCTGTTCGACATCGCCGGCATGGCGCCAGGCGTCGCCGATCAGGCGCCAGGCGTCCGGCCCCCCCTCGGGGTCGAGCCGCTGGTAGGCCTGGAATTCCGACACCGCCAGCTCGTGGTTCTCCAGCTGCACGAGCACCAGGGCCAGGTTGCGGTGGAAGTCGGCGTCGAGGGGGTTGGCCTGCACGGCCGAGATGAAGGCGTCGCGCGCCAGCAGCCACTGCTGCCGCTCCGCGTAGAGCACGCCCAGGTTGTTGTAGTGTTCGGCGTTGCGCGGCTCGCGCAGGATCTTGGCGTTCAGGTCGGCGATCTGCTCGTCGACCGTCATCTCCTTGTGCTCGTAGGTCCAGGCCTCGGCCTCGGCGGCCAGGCTGTCGCGGATCGCCGCCTGCCGCGCGTTGAAGGCGGCGGCGCGCTGGTTGCGCAGTTCGATCGAATCGATCCCGGCGGCGGCGGCGCCCGCGGGCGGCGGCGGCGGCGGCGGCGCCGGCGGCGCCGCGGCGGCCGGCGGGCCGCCCGGGCGGGCGGCGAGCAGGCAGCAGACCGCCAGGGCAACGTTGATCAAGGTGCGAGCGCGCATGCATCCTCCTGGGACGGCCGCCGGCGGAGGGGCCGCCGGCGGAGAGGCCGATCGCGGGGCGACGACCGTGGGCGGGGCGGCGGGGGCCGGGCGGCCGCGGCCATGATAGCGGGCGCCGCAGCGGCTGTCCAGGAACCGCCAGCCGGCCGGACGGCGGCGCCTCAGGTTTGAAACCCTCCTGCGGGCTTGACGTTCCCCCCCCGGCGGGCGTCCTTGAGGGGCATGATCGCGCTCACCGTGCTCGGTTCCGGCGGCGCCGTGCCGACCCCTCGCCGCGGGCCCGCCGCCTACTGGCTGGAACTGGACGGCAGCACCGCCCTGGTCGACCCGGGGCCGGGCGCCCTGGTGCGCCTGATGGCCCACCCGCGCGGCCCGGGAGATGTCGACGGCATCCGCGCGGTGGTGCTGACGCACCTGCATCTGGACCACTGCGCCGATCTGGCGCCGCTGCTCTTCGCGCTGCACTCCTGCATCCCCCAGGCTGTCTGGCCGCTGCAGCTGATCGGGCCGCCCGGCCTGGCCGGTTACCTGGAGCGCCTGCGCGACCTGTACGGCGACTGGCTGCAGCCCTGCCGGCGCCCGCTGGAGGTCATCGAGCTGCGGCCGGGCAAGGCGGTGGCGCCGGCGGCGGGCGGCGCGCCGCAAGCGGAAGCGCCCGCCTGGCGCCGCGCCGAGGAGCAGGAGCTGGCGGGCGGCGGCGCGGCGATCATCGCGCACGCCGCCAACCACTCGGAGAACCGCTTCAGCGGCGCCAACCTGTGCCTGCGCTGCCGCGACGCCGCCGGCGGGGTGCTGTGCTACTCGGGCGACGGCGAACCGGGACCCGGCCTGCTGGCGGCCGCCCGAGGAGCCGACCTGCTGGTGGTGGAGTGCTCGACCCCCGACGCGCTCGCCACGCCCGGGCACATGACACCGTCGGCCGTGGCCGATCTGTGCGTCTCGGCCCGCCCGCGCCGGGTCGTGCTGACCCACCTCTATCCACCCGCCGAGGCGCTCGACCTGCCGGCCCTGATCGGCCGCCGCTTCGACGGCCCCGTCCATACCGCCCATGACGGCCTGGTGCTGACCGTGCCGTAGGGGTGCCGTAGGCCGGCGCCCGCCGCCGGGCGCAACCAGGTGCGGTCCGGCGCCGCCGGATGATATGATGGACTGGGGTCGGGGAGGGCAGGGCTTCGCTTCCGCGGGCGGTCGGTCTTGACGGAATGCAGTGTTCGCGCCTGCTGGCGCTGCCTGCTGGCGATCTGCCTGCTCGCCGGGGCGACCGCGGCGGCGGAAGCTCCGCCGCCGTCCGGGGCGATCGGCGGCGTTCCCACGGACACGCTCCTGCTGCGCATCGAACGCCTGGTGAGGGCCGGTCAGGGGGACTCGGCCCTGGCGCTCGTGCGTCCTCTGCTGGAAAGCGCGGCCGCGAGAGAAGACCCCTCCCTCGAGCGCCGCGCCCGGCTCCACGAGGCCAGCGCCCTGTGCATCCTGGGGCGGCTGCGCGAAGGCGAGACGGCGAGCAGGCGCGCGCTGAGTCTGGCGCGCGCGGCAGGGGATTCGCAGAGAGCCCGCATGGCGATGCGCTGGCTGGCCTACTCGCTGCTCGGCCAGGGACGGCGGGGGGAATCGGCGGCGCTGTACCGGGCCCTGCGCGACGCGTCGCTGCCGGCCCGCGATGCCCGGGAAGAAGCCTACGCCCGCATGGGGCTGTCCTACTTCGCGCTCCAAGACGGGAACTGGCGCGAGGCCGAAGCGGGCTACCGGCGCGCCATCGCGCTCTTCGCGCGCAGCGGCGAAGGGGTGATGGAGCTGGAAGCCATGGTCGGTCTGGCGCGGGCCTTCGCGCTCGCGGGCCGTTACGACCAGATGCGACGGCTCTACATGGAGATCCTCGAGCGCGCCGGGGCTGCGCGGGCCCGTCAGGTCGAGAGCTACGCGCTCAACAATCTGGCCGTGTACGAATCGCAGGCGGGGGATCCGGCGCGAGCGATGGAGTACTGGGCCCGCGCCGCATCCCTGCTGGGCGAGACCGGCGATCTGCGGGCGATCGTGGTGCCCAGTCTCAATCTGGCGGCCGCGAGGCTGGAGTTGGGAGAGCTCGACGAGGCCGAGCGGGCGCTCGCGGAACTGAGCGCGCGATGCCAGGAGGAGGGCTATCTCGAACTCCAGGCGGCCGTGCTCAACCATCTCGGCGCGGTCCGCGCGGCGCAGGGACGACCGCAGGCCGCGGCGGAAACCTGGCAGGGGGTCCTGCGCAATCCGGACGTCTCCCTGGAGGAACGCGCCGTCGCAGCCCAGCAGATGGCGGCGGCGCTGAACGCCGCCTCCCGGCACGCCGCGGCCCTCGCTCTGCTGGACGCGGATCGCCAGGCGCTGCGGCGGAGCCTGCCGCCGAGGTGGCGGGGCGAGCTGCTGCTGGAGCGGGCGGCGGCCCTGCACGGTCTGGACCGCCATGCCGAGGCGCTGTCCGATCTGCGGGAAGCGCAGGCGCTGGCGCGGGCGGGAGGGTTCCGCGAGCTCGGCGCGCGCGGCCTGCTGCTGCAAGGCCGCTGCGAGCTGGCGCTCGGCGCGCCGGACAGCGCCGCCGCGCACCTGTGGGCCGCCCAGATTCTCTGGGAGGATCACCGCGAGGTGCCGCGCGAGCCGCGCTGGCGCGAGCAGCGCGGCGCCCTCGGCGGCGAGATCCACCTGGAGCTGGCGCGCCTGCTGCTGCGGGAGCCGGCGCAGGCGGCTGTCTCCGAGCGACGGCGCGCCGCCATCGACCTGCTGCAGCGCTACAAGGCGCGCACGCTGCTGGAGCGCATGCTCGGCCCCGACGCTTTCGACGCCCGTGACCCGCGGGCGCGCGAAGCGGTCACGCTGGCCGCCTTGCAGGAGGGGATCCTGCGCGAAGGCGAGCTCCTGCTCGATTTCTACCTGGGCGAAGCAGGGTCGCTCTTGATCGCCGCCGGCCGCGACACCTGCGCCGTGTTCCCCCTGGCCGGGCGCGACCGGCTGGCCGAGCTGACCGAGCTGTACCTGGCGCTCGTCGCCCGCTCCCCGTCCGGGGCCGCCGGCGCGCCCGGCAGCGACGCGATCGACCTGGCCGCACGGCGGCTCGGCCGGGAGCTGTTCGAACCGGCGCGCGCCATGGTGGACAGCAGCCGGCGCGTCATCCTCGCGCTCGACGGTCTGCTCAGCGGCTTGCCGGTCGAACAGCTGTGCCTGCCCGCGGAGGGAGGACGCAACGCCCCGTCCCCGTGCGCCCGGATCGGGGACCGCGGCGCGTTCCGCGTCCCTTCGGCGTCGGTGCTCTCGGTCTTGCGCGGCGGGAGGACGGCGTCACCGGCCGAGCCGGCGCGAGGCGTGCTGGCCCTGTCCGGAGGCAGGGCGCCGGACAAGCCGCATCTGCCGGGGGCCGCCGCGGAAGCGGCCTGGCTGGCCGCCCGCTTTCGCGACGTCGTCGTGCGGGACGATCTCTGCCCCGAGCCCGGCGGCGACGATCTCATCGCCCTCTGCCGCGGCCGGCAGGTGCTGCACATCGCCGCCCACAGCGAGGCCTTCGATCAGCGTCCCTGGCTGTCGCGGATCTGGTTGGGGGCGGATGACCAGGGCGAACCATGCGCGCTCGACGCCGCCCACATCGCCTCGCTGCCGCTGCGAGCGCGCCTGGCGGTCATTTCGGGCTGCGAATCGGCCGCAGGGCGCATGCTGGCGGGCGAGGGGGTGCTGGGGCTGACCGGAGCCTTCCTCGGCGCCGGCGTCACCGCCACGGTCGTTTCGCTGTGGCCGGTCGACGATGTCGCGACCCTGCGCCTGATGCGGCCCTTCTACCGGGAACTCGCCCGGGGGCGGCCGGTCGCCGACGCTCTGCGGCGGGCGCAGGCCATGCTCAGGAACGACCGGGAAACAGCCCATCCCTTCTACTGGGCAGGCTTCGTCGTGGTGGGAGATGGACTGATTTCCGTCCAGGTCGCGCGCCGGACGTTCGATACACTCGGGAACTGGGTCGCGGCGGCCCTGGCCGTGCTGGCGTTGGGCCTGGGCGCTGCCGCGTTGCGCGCGCGCCGCCGCCGAGGCGGCGCCGGTTTGTGATTTTTCCCGGCGGGGTGACTCCCCCATGGCTGGAGCGGCTCGTCAGCGCGACAGGTCCGACGCCGAGCTAGTGGCGCTGGTGCGCGACCGCGACCACGCAGGCCACGAAGCGGCGGCGACGGAGCTCTTCGGGCGCTATCGCGGGCGGGTGTACGCCTGGTGCCGCAGGTACGTGCGCGATCACGACCAGGCGTGCGATCTGGCGCAGGAGGTGCTGGCCGCCGCCTTCAGGTCGTTGCACACCTACGAGGGGCGCGCGCCTTTCGGCGGCTGGCTGTTCACGATCGCCCACCATGCCTGCCTGCGCGCCGTCCGCCGGCGGCCGCTGGAGCGCGACGAGGAAGCGGAGCTGGCGTCGTTGCCCGATCCGCGACCGGATCCAGCCACCCTGCTCGAGGACGAGCGGGCGCGGGACGAGCTGATCGCGCTGGTGAGGGAGCATCTGGAACCCGTGGAGCAAAGAGCGCTGTGGCTGCGCTACGCGGAACTCATGCCGATCGACGAGATCACGCGCGTGTTGAACCTGCGCACGGCCTCGGGCGCGCGGGGTCTGCTGCAGACCGCCAGGCGCAAGCTGCGCGCGGCCAGGCAGCGCCGCTCGCCGTGAACCGGGGCGCGCGCGCGCCGGGAGGTGCCCGTTGACGCATCGCTGCCCGCCCGCCCAGGACCTGGCCCGGCTGCTCGAGCTGCCGGCCGACGACCCTCGCCGCCTCGACGCCGGCGGGTGTCCCCGGTGCGATGCCATGCTCTGCGCGCTGCGCGCCTTCCTGGCGGGCGATCCCACGATCCCGCGCCGCGAGCAGGGCGCCGCCGAACGCGCCCTGGCGCGGTTCATCGCACAGGAGCTGGTGACGACGGCGCCGTCGAAGGCGACGCGCGCCCTGCGCGCTCGCGCTGGGCGGTGGCGGGCAATGCTCGGCGGCTGGACTCCGGCCAGGACGGCGGCCCTGGCGGCCGCCAGCGCCCTGGCCGCGGTCATGGTGCACGTGTCGCGCGACGGCCCCGATCCGGGCCGACTGGGCCAGCGAACGCGGGGAGATGCCGGCGACTTGGGCGGCGCGGCGGGCGGCCTCATCCTCGAGCGCCCGCTGACCCTGCCGGGAGGGGATCTGGAGCTGCGCTGGGCCGCCGTGACGGGCGCCGACCGCTATGTCGTCGAGCTGTTCGACAGCGCTCTGGACACGGTGGCGATCTGCGGGCCTATCCCGCGCCCGCCGCTTCGCATCGGGGCGGACGTGCTCGCCCGCGCCGGCGGCGGCCGCCTGCTCGTCCGGGTTCGTGCGCTCTCTGGCGACGCGCTCGTTTCGCTCTCCCCCCTCCAGACCCTGGCGCCATGAAAATAAAAGACAAAACTCATGTGATTTGTGCCGGCCTCCTGCCTCTTCCCTGATTACTTTGCTGCGTCCTACGCCGGACACCGGCCGCCGCGGCCGGCGTCTGGCGGCGATTGCTGAGGCGGCGACTCATGATTAGGCCTGGGTCCGCGCCCCGCATCGACGACGGGGAGCGACCCTTGGGATGGGAGGAGAGGTTTCACATGGTCAGACAGCAGCGTCACGCGCGCGTCCGGCGCGCGTTCCTGGCATCGATGATCACGACCTTCAGCGCCCTCTGGCTCGCATTTCCGGCCGCCGGCAGCACGCCGCCGGCGGTTCAGCACGCGCCGGCCAAGCCGCAGCCGGGCGGCGATGAAAAGGCGATTTCGACGGTCGCCAACTGGCTGTTCGAGAGCAACAACGCCTTCGCCAACGCCGGCGCCGCCGCGGTCACGCTGGGCGACGTCAACGGCGACGGCATCAGCGACTTCGCAGTCGGCGCCCCCAACTACGACGGCCCGGAGCCGGGCCAGCTCAACGGCGGCGCCGTCTTCGTCTTCTTCGGCCGGCAGGGCGGACCGAACACAACCCCGGACCAGAGCTTCTACTCGACCCTTGGCAGCTTCGGCGCGGCGGTGGCACCCGCGGGCGATGTCAACGGCGACGGCTACCACGACCTGCTGGTCGGCGTGCCGGACGCCGCCGACGGCCGGGTCCACGTCTATCTGGGCTCGCCGACCGGCCTGCAGGCCAGCCCGGCCTGGCAGTACGCGCACAACGACCCCGGCTTCGCCCTGGCGCGCTTCGGCTCGAGCGTGGCCCCGGCGGGCGACGTCAACGGCGACGGCTACGACGACATCATCATCGGCGCCGACTTTTCCGGCGACGGCGCGGGCGCGGCCTTCGTCTTCCTCGGAGGCGTCGGCGGCCTGAGCCCGGCCGTCAACTGGTCCCTGAGCGGGGGCGCGGGCCACAGGTTCGGCATCTCGGTCAGCGGCGCCGGAGACGTCAACGGCGACGGCTACGACGACGTGATCATCGGCGCCACGGGCGCCGGCGGCTCGACCCCCCAGGGCGATCCGTACTACGGCGTCGCGTACGTCTACCACGGTGGGCCGGCGGGTCTGGCCTCGTTCCCGACCACGCGTCTCTTCGGTCTGCAGTTCGGCGCCGCCCACGGGCGGGCGGTCGCCGGGGCCGGCGACGTCAACGGCGACGGCTACGCCGACGTGGTCGTGGGTTCGCCGCTGTGGGACTCGCCGAGCGGCAGCACGGACACCGGCCGCGCCCAGATCTTCCCCGGCTCGGCCGGCGGCGTGAGCACCACGCCGATCTTCGAGGAGCGCGGCAACGCCGCGTTCGCTCAGTTCGGCGCCGCCGTGGCCCCGGCCGGCGACGTCAACGGCGACGGCCTGGCGGACGTCGTGGTGGGCGTGCCGTCGCGCATCGACGGCCTGCCCAACAACGGCTACGCGGCCGTGGTCCGCGGGGCCCGCGCCGGGGTCGGCACCCCCTCGATCTATTGGTTCGTGCCGCGCGGCAACGCCGCGGGCTTCGGCGCGGTCGTGGGCACGGCCGGTGACGTGAACAACGACGGCTTCAGCGACCTGATCGTCGGCTCCCCGCTCTACGCCAACGGCCAGACGGAAGAGGGCGCGGCCGAGATCTTCTACGGCGGCGGCGATCCTCCCTTCTCCAGCCTCTTCAACGGTTCGGTCAACGGCTGGCACAACAGCACCTTCCTGGGCTGGGTGACCACGACCGTGGGCGACGTCGACGGCGACGGCTTCAGCGACGTGGCGGTCAGCGCTCCGAACCTCAACGTCAACATGGCCGCCGACGGCGGCGTGCTCCTCTACAACGGCTCCGCCTCCGGTCTGTCCGCCACCCGGCTCTGGGCGGGCGAGCAGAGCGGCGGCAGCTTCGGCTACGCGGTGGCGGCGGCCGGCGACGTCAACGGCGACGGCTACGGCGACGTGATCGTCGGCGCCCCGCTGACCGGCTCGTCAGGCAAGGCCTACGTGTGGCACGGCGGGCCGTTCGGGCCGTCCAGCGGCCCCGCCGACTGGAGCGCCAGCTTCGGCACCGCCGGCGCGTGGTTCGGCGCCAGCGTCGCCGGCGCGGGCGACGTCAACGGTGACGGCTACGCCGACGTGATCATCGGCGCCCCCAATGACGAGAACGACCAGACCGACGAGGGGCGCGCCTACCTGTTCCTGGGTTCGGCCGCCGGTCTGGCCGCCGCGCCGGCGTGGGTGGTCGAGGGCGACCAGGCCGGAGCGCGCCTGGGCATCTCGGTGGCGTCGGCCGGCGACGTCAACCGCGACGGCTACAGCGACGTGATCGTGGGGGCGGACATGTGGGACATCGCGCTGAGTCCCCCGTTCTCCTTGCCGGACGCGGGCCTGGTCCTGGTCTACCACGGCGGGGCCGGCGGCCCGGCGACGGCGCCGGCGTTGACGATCGGCGGCGCCGCCAGCTTGTACCAGTTCGGCTCGTGCGTGGCCCCCGCCGGCGACATCGACGGCGACGGCTACAGCGACGTCATCGTCGCGGCGCGCTACGCGGACGTCACGACCACCGACGAAGGCGAGGTCTACGTGTTCCGCGGCTCGCCGTCGGGTCTGTCCTCCACCGCTCACTGGAGCCACCGCAGCGGCCAGGCCTTCGCCAACCTCGGCTCCTGGGTGGCGGGAGCGGGCGATGTCAACGGCGACGGCTACAGCGACGTGATCGTGGGCGCGCTCTTCGCCGATCGCAACGGCTATCAGGACAACGGTCAGGCGCTGGTCTTCGCGGGTCCGCTCACCGGGGCCGCGGCCACGACGCCGCTGTGGTCCTTCGCCGGGCAGCAGAGCTTCGAGAACCTGGGCAACGCCGTCGGCGCGGCCGGCGACATCAACGGCGACGGCTTCGCCGACATCCTGACCGGTTCGCCGGGCTACACGGCGAACTTCTTCGGCGAAGGGCGCATGCTCGTGTTCTACGGCAATCGTCTCTTCAACGTGGAGAACACCCGGAGCTGGCAGGCGCGGCAGCGCCGCGGGGACGACAGCGCTCCGCTGGCCCTGCTCGGCCGCACCGGCACGCCGCCGGCGCTGCGGCTCAAGGCGCTGGGAGCGTCGGCCGCCGGGCGCTCCCGGGTCCGCCTGGAGTGGGAGGTCAAGCCGCTCGGCCTGCTGTTCGACGGCCAGCTTTCGGGCCGCGGCACCTGGGCCGACAACGGCCTGGGCGGCGCGGGCAACCCGCCGACGCTCGACAGCGGCAACCTGACCCTGCCGGCGGCCGCGACGGCGCACTGGCGCCTGCGCGTGGCCAGCCGCTCGCCCTACCACCCCCACTCGCCGTGGATCTCGCCGGCGGGCAACGGCCCGCAGGAAGCGGACGTGCGCGTGGGCAACCCCGCCCTGACCTCGGTGGGCGGGCCCGGCCTGCCGCTCGGCGCGCCGCTGGCGGTCAGCGCCGCCCCCAATCCCTTCAACCCGCGCACGTCGCTCCTGTTCGCCCTGCCTCGCGAGGGGCGCGTCAAGGTCGAGCTGTTCGATCTGCGCGGCCGCCTGCTCGCCACGCTGCTGGACGAGGTGCGCCCCGCCGGCAGGGTGGAGCTGGCGTGGGACGGCCGCGACGGCGAAGGCCGGCCGCTCAGCTCCGGCGCCTACCACGCGCGCGTCACGGCGGCGGGCCAGGTCGGCTCCGCCCGCCTGCTGCTGGTGAGGTAGCCGCCCCCGGCCCGCGCGCGTCCGGCAGACCGCGCGGCACACCGTCGGCCCCGGCGAGGAGGGAGCGCCGGGGCCGCTTCTTGTCCGACGGCACGGTTGTCGGCGCAGCGTCCGGACGGGTCCCACCCGCCCCGCCGGGCCAGGATCGGGGTTGCCGCCTGGCCGAGATGCCCTTAGCATCGTGGATGATTTTGATCTGCAATAATTGCCCGATCAGGAAGGCGCCGCCTTGGCACACGACGACCTCCCGCCACCGCCCGGCCCCGAGAGCGCTCCCACCCTGCCGCCGCAGCGGACGGTCCCGCTGGGCGGCGGCGCCGACGCGGCGGACGCGCCCCGCCCCGATGAGGACGTCGGCGCGGTCATCGGCCCCTACCGCCTGATCGGCCGCCTGGGCCGGGGCGGCATGGGCGATGTCTTCCTGGCCGAGCAGTCCGAGCCCATTCGCCGCCGCGTGGCGCTGAAGGTCATCAAGCAGGGCATGGACACGCGCGCGGTGGTCGCCCGCTTCGAGGCCGAGCGCCAGGCCCTGGCGCTGATGGACCACCCCTGCATCGCCAAGGTGCTGGACGCCGGCGCCACCGACCGCGGCCGCCCCTACTTCGTGATGGAGCACGTCGAGGGCTTGCCGATCACCGACCACTGCAACCGCCGCGGCCTGTCGACGCGCGCGCGCCTGGAGCTGTTCGTGCGCGTCTGCGAGGGGGTCCAGCACGCGCACCAGAAGGCCGTCATCCACCGCGATCTCAAGCCGTCGAACATCCTGGTGGCCGAGGTCGACGGCAAGCCGCTGCCCAAGATCATCGACTTCGGCGTGGCCAAGGCCACGACGCAGCGCCTGACCGAGATGACGGTCCACACGCAGCTGGGCCAGCTGGTCGGCACGCCCGAGTACATGAGCCCCGAGCAGGCCGCCGCCGGCGACGAGGACATCGACACGCGCGCGGACGTCTACGCGCTGGGCGTGGTGCTGTACGAGCTGCTGGCCGGCGCGCTGCCGTTCGATGCGCGGCAGATGCGCAAGGCCGGCTACGACGCCATCCGCCGCCTGATCATCGAGCAGGATCCGCCACGGCCGAGCACGCGCCTGAGCACGCTGGGCGAGCATGCCACGGCGGTGGCGCAGGCGCGCGGCACGGCGCCCGCGCGGCTGCGCGGCGAGCTGCGCGGCGATCTGGACTGGATCACGATGAAGGCGCTGGAGAAGGACCGCAGCCGGCGCTACGAGACCGCCAACGGCCTCGCGGCGGACATCAGGCGCCACCTGCAGAACGAGCCGGTGACGGCCGGCCCGCCCAGCCGCGGCTACCGGCTGCGCAAGCTGGTGCGCCGCAACCGCGGCGTGTTCACGGCGCTGGCCGTCATCGCGGTGGTGATGGTGGCCGCCACGATCGTCAGCGCGGCGATGTACGCGCGCGAGCAGCGCGCCTCGCGGCTGGCGCGGCGCGAGGCGACCCGGGCCGCGCAGGTGTCGCGCTTCATGGGCGAGATGCTGACGGGCGTGGGCCCGCACGTGGCGCGCGGCCGCGACACCGAGCTGCTGCGGGCGATTCTGGCCGACACCGAGAAGCGGCTGAGCGCCGAGCTGGCCGACGAGCCCGACGTCGAGGCCGCGCTGCGCCTGCAGCTCAGCCACACCTACCGCCAGATGAACGACTGGGAGGCGGCCGCCGCGCAGCTCGAGCGGGTCAAGCAGCTGCAGGCGGCGCGCGGCGTCGCCTCGCCGGGGCCCGCGCCGGTGGCGATGGCCGAAGGCACGCTGGCCTGGAACCGCGGCGACCTGCCCGCCGCCGAGAGCCAGTACCGGCAGGCCCTGGCCGCGATGGCCGGCGCGGCCGACGTCGATTCGCTGGCCTGGGCCGAGGCCAACGTGCACCTGGGCAACGTGATCGTGCAGATGGGCCGCCACGACGAGGCGGACTCGCTGCTGCACGCCGGCCTGGCGGTGTACCGGCGGCGGGCGCCCGCCGGCGACGGCATCGCCGTGGCGCTCAACAGCCTGGGCAACCTCGGCCGCTACCAGGGCGATCTCGAAGCCTCCGAGAGCCGCTACCGCGAGGCGCTGGACATCCATCGCCGCGTGCTGGGCGAGGATCATCCTTACGTGGCGACCGACCTGCACAACCTGGGACGTCTGCTCGAGGCGCGCGGCAAGACGCAGGAGGCCGAGCCGCTGCTGCTGGACGCGCTGGCGACGCTGGACAAGGTCCACGCCGGGCCGCACGCCGACAAGGCCGTCGTCATGCGCTCGGTGGCCGAGTTCTACCTCAACCAGCAGCGTCCGGACAAGGCCGACTCGCTGGTCAACGCCGCCTGGCTGATGACGCGCGGCCTCTACGGCGACGACGCCGTCGAGACGCGGCGCGCGCGCGTGGCGGTGGGCGAGCTGCTGCAGCGCAGCGGCCGCGCCGCCGAGGCCGAAGCGCACTTCGCCGCCATGCTGCCGCAGGCGCGCGCGCGCGCGACCGCCGATCCCGGCCTGCTGCCCGACCTGCTCAGCCGCCTGGCCACCGCCCGGTCGCGCCAGGGACGCGACCGCGAGGCGCTGCCCGCCTTCCGGGAGGCGATCGAGCTGTACACGGCGCTGCAGGGCGCCGAACATCCCAACACGCTGCTCGTGCGCAACGACTGCGCGCGCTGCCTGTCGAACCTGGGCGACTACGCCGCGGCGCTGGAGCAGCTGCAGGCCGTGCTGGCAGCGCGCGAGCGGGTGTTGGGGCCGTCCCACCCCGAGACCGCGATCACGCGCGCGGACCTGGGCCGCGCGCTCTGGCGGCTGGACCGCCTGGAAGAGGCCGCCGCCTCGCTGCAGCGAGGCCGGGACGACTACACCGCCGCCAAGGGCCTGGACAACCCCGGCCGCTGGAACGCCACGTACCACTACGCAGCCGTGCTGCGCGACCTGGGCCGGCTAGAGGAGGCGGCGCAGGAGCTGCGCGCCTGCGAAGCCTTCTTCCAGAAGAGCTCGGGCGAGGCCGGCACCGGCACGCGCGTCGCCCGCCTGCGCCTGGCCACGGTCGAGCTGTGCGCCGGCCGCGACGACGACGCCGAGCGCCTGCTGGCGCAGGCGCTGGACCCGGCCCCCGGCCAGGTGCCGCCCTGGCTGCCCGGCCGCGCCGAGATCGAGTTCGGCGAGACCCTGCAGCGCCTCGGCCGCACCGCGCAAGCCGCCGCCCGCCTGCGCCGCGCCTACGACCTGCTGCTGGCCGCCAAGGGCCCCGCCGACACCGACACCCAGCTGGCCGTCCACCTGCTGATCAAGCTGTACGAATCCCAAGGCCGCCCCCGCGACGCCGCCGCCTGGCGCGCAAAGAGGACGTGACCCGCGCTCATCGGCCTGCATGGGCAGGACGGCTTTACAGAGCGGCAGCGACGGCGTGCCAGGCGGGCGCAGCGAGGGTTGGTGTTCGCTGTTCCTGCTGCGATCAATGCTCAGCCCCCTGAGTTGCGTCTTAGCTGCTCAAGGTACTGCTCGTCCGCCGGCTGCATGATACCCCTCTGCTTCATGCCGGAAAGTTGGTCGTAGGCCTTGCGCCACCACGCCCTAGCGTCACCCTGGCCGGCCTTCTCGGCGATGTCGGCCATGCGCCAGTAACTCAAGGCGAGATACCGTTGCCAGCCGGCATTCGTTGGATCGGCCGCTGCCAGGCGCTGCAGTATCGCCTGCCCTTCCCGGTAGGCCTTGAGCGCACTCGCAAGATCGCCTTGGGCCAGCAGCACTTCGCCGACCTTGATATGGCTCACCGACAGATCCCCCTGCCAGCGCAAGTTCGTGGGATCGGCGGCAACCAGGCGCTCAATAATTCCCAGGGATTCCCGTTTGGCTATGAGCGCGCCGGCCAAATCGCCCTGCTCCAGCAGCACGTCGCCAACATTGCTATGGATCACCGACAGATCCCGCTGCCAGCCCGCGTTCGAGGGATCGGCCGCAGCCAGTCGCTCAGCGACTCCCAGGGATTCCCGGTTGACATTGAGCGCGCCAGCCAGATCGCCCTGGGCCAGCAGCACTCCGCCAACCTTGCTATGGCTCACCGACAGATCCCACTGCCAGCCCGCGTTCGTTGGATCGGCCGCTGCCAGGCGCTGCAGTATCGCCTGCCCTTCCCGGTAGGCTTGTAACGCACCGGCCAGATCGCCTTGAGCAAGCAGCACGTCGCCTATGCTCGCCTGCCTCCCCGACAGATGCCACTGCCGGCCCGCGTTCGTGGCATCGGCCGCTGCTAAGCGCTCAGCGACTCCCAGGGATTCCCGGTAAGCCTTGAGCGCCCCGGAAAGATCGCCCTGGGCCAGCAGCATGTGACCGACCTTGCCGTAGCTCCCCGACAGATCCGACTGCCAGAGCGCATTCGAGGGATCGGCCGCAGCCAGGTGCTCCCTGATTCCCAGGGATTCCCGGTAGGCTTTGAGCGAGCCGGCCAGATCGCCCTGGTCCCGCAGCACGTCGCCGATTCCGTCCTGGATCACCGACAGATCCCGCTGCCAGAGCGCGTTCGAGGGATCTGTCGTTACCAGCTGCCCGGCGATCTGCAAGCCCGCCCGGAACTCCCGCAACGCACCTTCCAGATCACCCTCAAGAAACAGGCGAGAACCCTTGTTGACGAAGGCAACGGCCTGATTGCGAAGTGTGCCTGGCTCTCTCTTTTCGATTCCGAACTCACGAAAGTACCCATCCACCTTCTCCTGCACATCGCGCACGATGTCCAGACGCCCCACAGGCGCCAGCTTGTCCCTCAAGTCGAAGAGCAGGTACTCCAGCATGCTCTCGGCCTGGCGCCGCGCCATGACAGCCTTGTCCCGCTGGCGCTGCGCATAGAGCGCCAGTCCGGCGAACCCCATCGCCAGCATCAGGGAGAATCCAGCCGCAATCTGCAGACGGCGAATGCGGCGCCGTACGTCCCGCTGCTTCAGGCCGTCGAAGCCCACCCCCAACATCCCAGCCAGGAGCTTGAGCTTCGCGTTTGTCCTTCCGTCTCCCTCAGGCCGAACGTCGGCGGCAATCGGCTCGGCCTGGCGCAAGCCTGCCGGGAAACACTCTCGATCGCCGCCAGCCCCCGGCTCGCCGTCCACGATGACCGCCAGCACACGGTTGCGGCGGCCCAGCCCTATGAAGGTCTTGACTTCTTTGTTCACCCACGGGGACTGCGCCGCGTGGGGCGAGCAGATCACGATCAGATAGCGCGACGCCTGCAGCGCCGTCTTGATATCGGCACCGAGGTCGGCAGACGCCGGCAATTCTGCACGGTCGTGGAAGAGGGGGCGAAAACGCTTGGGGGCCGGATCGCCGGTCGGTGTCGGATGGCTGACCAGACGCGCGGGGATGCCGTAGTTCTCGATCGCCTTGTGCAGCCAGCGCGCCCAGGCCTTGTCCTTGTTGCTGTAGCTGATGAAAGCCCAGTAGCGGTAGGACGTTGGCTTGGTCATGCAGCCCTCCTATCTGCAGCGAACCATCGGCGATCAGCCCGCTGGCCGGTTCTCGTCTCGCAGGTCTGGCAGGGACAGTCTCGGAGGGAGCCGCTCTGCCGCGAACAGGATATCAACCTCCGGGACAATTACTCTCCTGGACATAGACGGTTGACTCAAAGCCCTGCTCTCTCCCTGAGAACTGCCAGGTACTGCTCGTCCGTAGGCTGCATGATACCCCGCTGCTTCATGCCGGCGAGCTGTTCGTAGGCCTTGAGCCACCACGCCATCGCATCGCCATGTCCAGTCCTCTCGGTGATGTCGGCCATGCGCCAGTAACTCAAGACGAGATCCCGCTGCCAACTGGCGTTCGAGAGATCGGCTGCCGACAAGCGCTCCCGAATCCCCAGGGATTCCCGGTAGACTTGGAGCGCCCCAGCCAGATCGGCCTGGGCAAGCAGCACGTCGCCTACTTTCTCCTGGCTCACCGACAGATCCCGCTGCCAGGTCGCGTTCGAGGGATCGGACGCTGCAAGGCTCTCCGCGATTCCCAGGGATTCCCGGTAGAATTGGAGCGCCCCAGCCAGATCGGCCTGGGCAAGCAGCACGTCGCCAACTTTCTCCTGGCTCACCGACAGATCCCGCTGCCAGCCCGCGTTCGAGAGGTCTGCTGCTGCCAGCCGCTTTCTAACACTCAGGGATTCTCGGTAGGCGCTGAGCGCGCCGGCCAGATCTCCCTGGGCGCGCTGCACGTCGCCGATGCGTTCTTGGCTCACCGCCAGATCCCGCTGCCAGCCCGCGTGCGAGAGATCGAACTTTGCCAGATGCTCCCGGATTTCCAGGGATACCCGGTAAGCTCCGAGCGCGCCGGCCAGATCTCCCTGAGCAAGCAGCACATCGCCGATTCGCTCCTGGCTCACCGACAGATCCCGCTGCCAACCCGCGTTCGAGGGATCGGCCGTCACAAGGCGCGCAGCAACTCCCAGGGATTCGCGATATGCTCCTAGCGTGCCGACCAGATCGCCCTGGGCACGCAGCACGTCGCCTATTCGCTCCTGGCTCACCGACAGATCCCGCTGCCAGCCCGCGTTCGAGGGGTCGGCCGCTACCAGGCGCTCCCGAATTCCCAGGGATTGCCGAAAAGCTCTGAGCGCACCGGTCAGATTGCCCTGGGCGCGCAGCGCGTCGCCGATCTTGTTATGGCTCACCGACAGATCCCGCTGCCAACCCGCGTTCGAAGGATCTGCCGCTGCCAGGCGCTCAGCTACACCCAGGGATACCCGGTAGGCTTTGAACGCACCGGCCAGATCGCCTTGAGCACGCAGCACGTCGCCGACCTTGGTATGGCTCACCAACAAATCCCTCTGCCAGCCCGCATTCGAGGGATCGGCCGCTGACAGGCGCTCAGCGATACCCAGGGATTCTTGATAGGCTATGAGAGCGTCGGCCAGATCGCCTTGAGCAAGCAGCACGTCGCCGACCTTGTTGCTGTTCACCGACAGACCCCGCTGCCAGCCCGCGTTCGAGGGATCGGCCGCCGCCAGGCGCTCGATGATTCGGCGTCCAAGCTCATAGGCATGTCGTGCTTCATCGAGATTGCCTTGGGCGAGCAAAACGTCGCCGATCCGTTCATTGCTGATCCCCATATCGTGCTGCCATTGGACGTTCGAGGGCAAGGCCGCTGTCAGGCGCTCAAGGATCGACCGTGACTCCCGGTAGGATCTGAGCGCGCCGACCAGATCGCCCTGTGCAAGCAGTACGTCGCCGATCTTGTGGTGAGTCACCGACAGACCCCGCTGCCAGCTGGCATTCGAGGCATCGGCTGCCGCCAGGCGCTCGGTAATTCGGCGCTTAAGCTCGTAGGCATGTCGCGCTTCGGTAAGGTTGCCTTGGGTGAGGAGAACGTCACCTATCCGTTCGTTGCTGATCCCCAGATCTTGCTGCCACTGGGCGTTCGAGGGATCGGCCGCTGCCAGGCGCTCAGCAACTGCCAGGGATTGCCGGTAGGCCCCAAGCGCCCCGGCCAGATCGCCCTGGTCCAGCAGCACGTCGCCGACCTTGTTATGGCTCACCGACAGATCCCGCTGCCAGCCCGCGTTCGAGGGATCGGTCGCGGCCAGGCGCTGCAGCGTCGCGCGCGCCGCCTGGAGCAGATGGAAACGCGGGGCCTCCGTCCGCGCCTCACCGGTGATTGCCAGCGCATCGCTGAGATCGAAGAGGATGACGTTGGCCACGCGGCCACAGCGCTCATCATGTTCACCGCCCATCAGCGCCGCGATCCAGTCGGTCTGCTGCTGCCGCGCGCCCTCGTCCGCGGCAGACCGGATTGCCTCGACCATGACGGCAACCGCGGCCGCGAGGGCTAGACCTGCGTCGCCACGGGACCGCCGCTGCAGTTGGCTGACGGCCAGATAATTCGCCGCCCGCTCGCGGTCCCCAAGCCCCAGCAGATGGAACATGCTCTCGCCGATGCGCAGCGGGTCGCCGGCCGGCAGGCGATCGAGATGATCGCCGATCAGGCCGTGCAGGCGCTTGCGGGCCACCTCGTCGGCGAGGTCGCGGCGCAGCACGGTCTCGCGCAGGGCGGCGTGGAAGAAGTCCCACTGGGCCTGCGCGCCGCGCTGGACGACGTGCGCGCCGAGCGCCCGGCGGACATCCGCGAATGCCAGCTCGTCCCAGGGCCGGCCCGAGGCTGCCGGCATGAGCTCGCGCAGATCGCTTTCGCGCCAGCCGGCGCGGCTGACGGCGACCAGCCCCGTGAAGGCGCGCGCCCAGGCCCGGCCGAACCCGCGCTCGGCGCGATCCAGCAGCTCGCCGTACATGCCGGGCACATCGGCCGGAAGCCTGTGCGCCTCATCCAGCTGCAGCGCCTGCATGCGTTCGGCGCCGGGCAGATCGGCGTACTCGCGGTCGGCGCGCTCGAAGTCGTCGGCTTCCAGCAGGTTCATCTCTTGCAGGGCCAGGGCCAGCCAGAGCGGATTGCCGTGGGCCGGGCCGCCGGCGGGAAGCCGCTTGCCGAGCAGGGCCTCGAGCACGCGCTCGTTGGTGTCGCGGTGGTGGCGCTCGCGGTAGAAGCGCCGGGCGATCTCGCGGGCCTCGTGGGCCGTGACCGGCGGTACGGGCAGCTCGCGGCAGCCGGGCCTTTCCGCGAGCGCGGCCGTGGCCTGGCAGGGGATGGCCGTGGCGATGAGGCGGGCGTTGCCGGGCCAGAGCTTCGGCAGCCAGGTCACGTGCTGCGAACGGACCGTCGGCTCGAACTGGTTGAGCGCGTCCACCAGCACCACGACCCGGCGCTGCGCGGCGACCTGTCCCAGCAGCGAGGCGAAGGCCTGGTCGATGTCATCGGATGTGATCCTGGGGCCGCCCTTCGTGTGGTGGGGACCTTCAAGATCGTCGGCCTGCGGCTGGTCGGGACGTTCGAGCGGATCGGGCCGGCCCAGGTGTGCCGCCAGCTCGAACACCCAGCGCCGCAGCATGCGGTCCACCTGGCCCGACATGGGGAAGATGCCGGCCGCGTGGGCCAGCAGCACGATCTGCCCGGACTGCGCCCGCGGATGCAGGGCGTCGCACACCCGGCCGAACAGGCTGCTCTTGCCGCCGCCCGAATCGGCGGTCACCGACAGGCCCCACGCCGCGTCCGGCGCCGGCGGGCTGAGGGCGTGCTCGATCATGGGATCGGTGACGGCCGGCCGCTCGACGTAGCCGCGCGTGCGTTCGACCACGAAGTCGGCCACGGCCCGGGCGTCGGCCTCCTGCCACGTCCGCGGCGCCCGGCGCAGGTAGTCGGCCGTCTCGGCGTCGAGGTCGCTCCACAGATCGGCCGCGACCTGCCGGTCGAGCTCGTCCAGCCCGCCGAGCGCCCCGCGGTCGGGATCCCAGCGCAGGGTGTACTCCCGCACCCGGCCGGGCATCTCGCGGCGGATGCGATCCTTGAGCGCGGCCAGGCGGCCGGCGGGCGAGGCGGGATCGGCGCTAGGGTCCTCTTCGGGAAAGCGGGCCGACACCTCGGCCGGCATGCCCGTGCGGTCGAGCGTGCGGAAGTAGAACCAGCTGCGCCGGCGCTGGTCGGGGTTCTCGAGCACGCCGTGCAGGATCTCCAGCTCGGTCACGCTGCGCCCGGTGACCTCGACCGTCTCGGGCAGACCGGCGTCGCGCGCGGCGGCCGCGATGCGCTCGGCCGGAGGGATCCAGCCGTAACGCTCGCCCAGCAGGGCCACGAGGAACGGCCTGGAGCGCTCGATCTCGTCGAGGCAGACCTTGAGCACCTGCATCTCGCGCCGCGCCTCGTCGGCATCGCCGGCGCTCTCGACGCCCTGGCGCAGGTCGATCGTGTCGAGATGGTGGCAGCGCTCCCGGAGCCGTTCCGCCAGACGCGGGAAGCCATGATCGCGCAGGTAGTCGCGCTCGGCGTCCATGCCGCGGAAGGTCGAGGAGATGAAGATCGGGCGGGCCTTCCAGACCGAGACGGCGGCCGGCGGCGCGGCGCGGAGGATGGCCGGCCCTGGTCGCCGCCTTCCTTGCCGGCCGGCCGATCACCGTGGCTCATGACGTGCTCTCCCCCCCGCTGCGGCGCCCCCTCGGCCGGGGGCGGCAGGCCGGCTCCCCCGACGCGACCCGCCACGATGCTACCCTGCCGGATGCCTCGCGACCAGCGACTTCGGCGCCCGGCCGGGGAAGAAGGGAAACAGCATCAGGCGATCTACAATGGGGAGTCGACCTTCTCGACCTCTTATGACCGCGCTGCGGACACGCCGTAGCCCATGCGGACGAGCAACGGCACGACCAGCCGTTCAGACATTCTACCACGTGGCTGGCCTGGCTACGGTTCGGCCAGTTGCCAAGGTCACCGCCGCAGGGAATTGATGTTGCACATAGCGCTCTTTGCGGATGTAGCAGTTTCCCCCGGCGATTTGTGCAAGCTCCTTGTTCTTTCTCTTGTACGGGAAAACGAACCAGATGCGCTTGGTCGGGAACAGCGACCGCGCGGTGCGGACGGCCGGCGCCAGATCCGTGTCACCGGTAACGAGCGCTACGGTGTCCGCGACGTCCAAATGGAGCACCTCGAGCAATTTCGTCGACATTGCGACGTCCGTTTCCTTCTCCTCGAAGTGCTCGCTTTGCCGACCACAGTTCCTGCAATGGACCTGCTTTGATTTGAAGCGACCAAGAACTGGCACAATGCCCGTCGACTGCAGGCATTCAATGTAGGCACGATGGCGATCCGTCACGCCCGGTTGTCGCTGCTCCAGGTGTGTGGCAAGCGCGGAGAAATAGTAAATGCGCTCGACATGCGCGCCGCCGCCGATGTTCGGCAGGTAGGATCGCAGAAGACTGGACAGGTCCAACCACTTCGTGGAGGCGCCGCCCAAATCCTCCGACGCCGTGCGCAATGAGTGATAGAGGTTGAAGCCGTCAACCAGGAAAGTCGTTCTATTCATGGTGGTTACGAAAAGAAACCCTCCGGGTCGCAACCCGGAGGGGGCCAGTCGGCTCAGCGAGCCGAACTGGGGCTGACTGCTCATGATTGTCGGCGAGAGCGAGGCGCCGGTCAAGCCCAATTCGTCGAATCGCTCCCTTTGGTTGGTCGTTCACGCTGACTCCCTGTTCCCCTGGCGAACGCAACTCCCGCGCCGGTCCCCGCAACGCCCAGCATCAGCGGCGGCGCGCAGCGCCTTCCGCTGCATTCTGCTGATACTCATTGAGGCGGCTCCCCAGCGTTCCGCCGCAGTCCGCGTGGGAATCTTACCAACCCAGAGGGAGGGGGCCCGATGAACCTCTACCCCATTCAGCATCGCATCTACTGCGGCGTCGACCCGCACGCGCGCAGCATGTTCGTCTGCACGCGCACCCGGCCGGGCATCTCGCGGCGGATGCGATCCTCGCGCCCGGCCAGGCGGCCGGCGGGCACGCCGTTCCCGGAGGCCGAGCGTCCCACCGAAACCGCTGCGCGCCGGTGGACGCCGGCCAGCGAAGGGAATATCTTCAGCGCCTTCGACCAGCCATTGCCGCGCCCGCCGCCCGAACGCGTCGGGAAGGCGGTCCGCCGCGGCAGCGATCGAGACGGCCGGGCGGCGGCTGGCGCCGGACCACCTGGCGATGGAGCCATCCGAATGAAGCTTGCGGACGACGCCCTCTGCGATCTTGGCAGCCTGCGCCTGGAGGACTTGCGGACCGTGAGGGTCGCCGACGTCGGGCCGGCCCTGGAGTGCGGCTACGAGCTGTTCACGCGGGTGTTCCCCCGGGCGGTCATGGATCCCCTGGATGTGTACAAGGACGGTCTGCAGAACTGGGCTCCCACCTGCCGCGAGCTGATACCCTGCTTCGCGGCAGCCTGCTTCGATGTCGACGGAGATGAGATCCTGGCCGGATTCCTCAGCGCCAACGTCATGGTCATCGAGCATCGGACCAGAAGCGCCGTCCTGGCGCTGGGCAACATGGCCACGTCCCCGCGCCTGAAGGCGGCCGGGCTGAAAGGCGTGGGCAGCGCGCTGCTGGGCTTCGCCATCCAGGTGGCCCGGGAGGAAACGCGGCGGGACGGCGTTGCCCTGGCCTACGCCGTGGCCGAAGCCGAACCGGACTCGCTGGGCTTCTGGCGCAAGATGGGCTTTCTCTGGCCGCGCGGCTGCCAGTATCTGCAGCCCCCGCTGGAATTCCTCGCCGATGGCTCGCCTCTGTGCGCCGAGGTCCCCGAGACGCTCCTGCTGGCGCCCATGGACGGGCCGCGGGACCGCATCGGCAGCGGCCAGCTGCTCGCCATCATCCGGGCGATCTATGAGAACTGGAGCCTGGGCTACTGGCGCAGCAGGCTCGCCCCCGCCGCCATGCGCAGGGCCGAGGACTACGTGATGACGACGGTCCTGGGGCGCGTGCAGGCGACGCTCCCCTCGGGCGAGCTGGCGCTCGTCGACTCCCTGCCGCGGGCCGAGCGCAAGGGCGCCTAGCTTCCCGGCGCGGCAGAGACGCCACCGTCTCGTCGCGTCGCGGTCACTCGTAATAGCGGATGATCTCGCGGATCGCCTTCTCCAATCTCTTCATCATGGTGGGCATCGACCTGGCGTCCACCTGCAGCGGGATGTGGGTCCGGTCCCTGATGTCGGCGGGCAGCTCGGTATCGCCGTCGACCAGCAGAATGACGTTCTTCTCGCCGAACTTGCCGTAGAAGTACCCGATCTCCAGCAGGATGTTGTCGCGCGGGTGCCTGGTTTCGCCCCTGCGAGTCTTGACCACCTCGTCGGGCGTCGCGATGACGATGGCGAACGAGCATTCCTCGCCCTTGTCCAGGATCACCTGGTCGAAGATCGACCTGCCGTGGGAGTAGTCCCACCAGTCTATGACCTGTATGGGAAGCTTCAGCGCGTCGAGGGCGGCCTTGACCTTGACCGCCTTGGCCCTGGCCTTGCCGGCATACGCCAGGAAGCAGGGCACCCGCGCCCAGCCGCTCCGGACGGAGGTGACGATCTCGGGGTAGTCGATGTCCAGCAGATCCATGCAGGCGGAAAGCGCGAGGATGGCGAGCCCGGTGTCTTCGGTGTCCTCGAATCCGCCGCCCTTGCCGCGGTGGGCGTGGAACCAGGTGATGATATCGCTCACGAACGTGCGATCGCGGCGGCGATAGTCGGGCATCCCCCGGCCGCGATCCGCGATCGAGTACAGCTTCGCCACCCCATACGCCGCGTAGGCGTTGGCGAAGGTGTCGGTCGACCAGGTGTTGGCGATGTCTCTGCGCGCTGCCCAGACCAGCCACTTGGCCGCGCGGTCCACCTTGGCCACGAAACCGGGGAAGGACGCCTGCCTGCATATCGTCTCGTAATCCGGCGAAGCGCGCATCTCGGCCAGCAGCCAGGCGATGAATCCGGAGTAATGGGGCACGATGAACAGCCCGCGCTCGTTGGAGGGCAGGCCGTTGAACCAGGCCATGATGCGCCCGAGATCCGCCGTGAGGGACTTGGTCGGACCCCGCTGGATTTCCTGGGCGCGCATCAGGGCGATGACCGCGAGCGAGGTTTCCCAAACCTCGTCGTACCAGGCCCGCGTCCGCTCGCATTGGACCGCTTGGAGCCATTTCGCGGCGCTCATGACGCTCTCGACGTGGTCGTCGGACTTCCTCAGGCTGCCTCCCTGCGCGTTCTCGCTGAGCATCGCCCCGGTGATGGCGATGATGGCCAGGCTGGTGTCCCAGGCTTCGGACTCCCAGCTAAGCGCGCCGTCATCTTTACGGGCCTGGCCGACGAGCCACTGGGCTGCCTTGCGAACCGTCGCGCGCAGATCCTCGATCGACCCCCGCGGCGCGTTGCGCCCTCGAATGACATCCGACAGCGCCCAGCAGGCGATCGCCGTCCCCCGCACGTCCCCCCAGTGCCCCTGCGGCTGGCGATTCTTCAACAGCCATGTCACCGCGCTCGACAAAGTGATCTTGAGATTCCCAACAACCGCTTCCTCCATCAGACCCCTCCCCGCCCAGGTCAACATGCTACGTCGAGCCTCTTGGCCCCCATCTCAAGCCAAGCCACGTCTAGTCAGGTTGGTCACGCCGATCCTCGATAAGTGATCGGATACCGGGGCCTTGAACCTAGTAAGTGATCCCGAACACTGTATCCGTCAGCCAGCGCCGGAAACCCTCGTTGTCCACGAACTGCCTGAAGAGTTCGGTGTCATCCTTGAGCACCGTGGTCATGACCCGCTGGAGCGCTTTGTCGTGCTCAATCCGCGCGTTCTGTCGGTCTGAGTTCTGACGCGCGTTCTGGAAAGCCTTGTCGGCTGCAACGCGACTCGGAATCTCTTCGGTGATTAATTTGCGCACGCGGTCGGCGTCGGACCACGGGATGTCCCCGAATTGGTCGTTGAAGGTCTTGATGATGTTCGAGAGGCGGTCGAGCTCGGGCTCGGGCTTGTGGCCGCCGCCGGTGGTCGGCACCGGCTCGATCTCGGCTTCAGCATCCGGGAGGAGAACCCTCACCGCCGCCCGCTTCTCCACACGATAGCTGTCCATGTCGATCGCTTCGAGAATACCCTTCGATAAGTCTTCCTCAACGGGAGCTGGAAGCTTGGGCACAAGGAATGTCAGGAAGATCGAGCACTTCTCCCACTCGGCATTCGTGTAGGGCAGGATCGACGAGAGGAACCCGTATGTTCGCAGGAACGCCTTGGCCTTCCCCTTGAAGTCCACCTGCCCGTCCTCGTCGAGCTGCTCGCGGTAGTCGGCAACGCAGGCGTCTAAGATGGGATCGAGCCGGTCACGGTCCGCCCCGCCTAGGTAGAGCGCCACGAGCTCGTCCACCTGTGCCGAGGCATACACCTGATAACCATCCAGCGCCGCCTTCAGGTCGTGCAGCTTGTTGGGATCGGTCTCCTCCGCCAGGATCGTCGTGCGGTAGTAGTCGGCAAATGCCTCCTGGATTGTGTCGGCGTCGTTCATGAAGTCGAGCACGAACACGTCGTGCTTCTTCGGATGTGCGCGGTTCAGCCGCGAGAGCGTCTGCACCGCCTTGATGCCGGAGAGGATCTTGTCCACGTACATCGTGTGCAGCAGCGGCTCGTCGTAGCCGGTCTGGAACTTGTCGGCGCAGACCAGGAACCGGTACGGATCTTCCTGGATCTTGTCGGCGATCTTGCTCGACGGGAAGCCGTTGAGCGACGCCTCGCTGACCATCGTTCCGCCGTAGTCGTGTTCGCCCGAGAACGCCACGATCGCCTGGTAGCGGCTCTTGCGCTCGGCCAGGTAGTCGCGGATCGCGTGGTAGTACTGGATCGCGCGCTCGATGCCGCTGGTGACCACCATCGCCCGCGCCTCGCCGCCGATCTTGTTCAGCGCCAGCACCTGCTCGTGGAAGTGGTCCA
>CAYWTR010000013.1:0-109303 GCA_964461255.1 uncultured Fibrobacteraceae bacterium
TGATGGAGGAGGCCGCTGCGTGAGGGGGTCATACACAACACTTGACCATAGCCCGACCGGCGCAAACATGGTACACTCAAGACAGCAAGACAAAGGACGACCGGGTGAGGCGGGACGCGCATCGAAGCAGAGGAGCTTTTGTCCATCCGCTCCCCGTTTGTCGATGGGAGCTTGGGACACTTTCTCTTGGGGCGCGATGCGCCCTGGCGAGCTTGCTTCGGATGATGGTCAGACCAGGCCCGCTGCTGAAAGGTATGGCCAGTTTTCTGCCCGGCGCCCGGTTGTGGGCCGAGCGCTGCGCCGTCTCGCCGGCGCGGCCAGCTTTTTATTACTATGAAGTCTGGCTCAAGCATCTGAGTTTGGCGTCGGCCCATGGATTAACGGCTCCGCCGCGCGTCTTGGTTGAAATCGGCCCCGGCCCATGTCTGGGCACAGGGGCGGCCGCTCTTTTGGCAGGCACGGATGAGTACCATGCGATCGACATCGCCCCTCCCGTGGATATCGCCCGCTGCAGAGAACAACTCAACCAGACCCACACTATGCTGCAGCAACGCCGCGGCGGTCCAAATGCAGGATGGCCGGACTATAGCCACCTGCTTGACGACCTCGGTTTTCCCTCCCATATCCTGACGGCGGCACTGCTGGAGCGATGCTTGCGACCCGAGCGCGTTGAAGCCATCGAGCGCGCGCTGACAGCCAGCGACGGAAGAGCCGGCGGCATCACTTGCCGTCGTGCCGTCTCCGGGCGCGGCGAGAATCCCGTGCCCGCCGGCGCCGCGGACTTTGTGCTTTCGCATGCGGTGATGGCCCATGTCGATAATCCGGCAGAGATGTACGCGGCCATGGCCCGGTGGCTTAAGCCGGAGGGAATGACATCTCACCAGATCGATTTCTCCTCCATGCGGCTGACCCGCACCTGGAACGGCTCGTGGGCCGTCCCGGAATGGCAGTGGCGTTGCCTGCGCGGCCGGCGACCATATCTGATCAACCGCCAGCCGCTGTCAATCCACCTGGCGCAGATGGATGATGCCGGGCTGGACCTCGTCGACGTTATCACGAGATCTCGACCCGATGGCATCACCCGCGCCCAACTGGCGCCGCGCTGGCGGCGCCTGAGCGAAGCGGACATGAATTGCTGCAGCGCCTTCGTGATCGCCAGGAAAAGGTCCTGAGTCGATGGAGGGAGACACGTGATGTCGACCTGGAGAAGCCGGTTGGTGCGGCGATGTTGGCGTGAAGGGTGGAACGTTGGCGTGATGGCGCTGACGCCCCCGACTCTGCTGGAAGGGGGCTTGTCCCAGGCGCCGTGCTGGCTGTTCACCGACATCGGAGGCCGTCACCATGCCGACCCCTTTTTGCTGCAGAACAACCATAGGCTCTTTGTGCTGTGCGAGCGCTTCGACTGGGAGATCGGACGGGGAGAGATTGTCGCGGGCGAGCTGATCGAAATCGAGTCCGGATGGCGTCTGGTGGATGTGCGATCCGTATTGAAGGCTCAATCGTACCATTATTCCTATCCCTGCCTGCTGCAGCATGACGGCGAAGTGTTCATGATCCCGGAGACTGCGAACCGCGGGCGGGTCGAACTCTATCGCGCGCGGCGCGTCCCCGATGATTGGGTGCGGGAAGCCACGCTTCTGGACGGGTTTGCCGGCATCGACGCGACGCCGTTCCATGCCGGCGGACGCTTCTGGATGTTTGCAGGCCGCCGCGGTCCCCGCGAAAACAGCGAGCTGCACGCATTCCACGCTCCGGCGCTGACCGGGCCATGGCGTCCCGTCCAAACCGAACCGGTGGTTCTCGACGCCGGGCATGCGCGTATGGCAGGCAACATCATTTCCTGGCAAGACTCCCTCATCCGTCCAGCGCAGGACTGCCGCGGAACTTACGGCCGGCGGATCGTATGGCGGAAGATTGGATTGCTAGAAGAAACCGCATACCGCGAAGAGACGATCGCCGTGATTGAGCCCCTGCGCGCCGGCGCATACAACCAGGGACTGCACACCATCAATTTCGCCGCAGGGATCGCCGTGATTGACGGCAAACGGTACTACGGGCTGCGCCGCTCGCTGGGGCCGACTTACGCAGCAATGAAGCGCTGCCTGGCGGATCGATAGTGGCCTCGTGATTCGCGGCGCAATCGGTGCCCGGCTGCCGGCACGCCTCACTGCCCGTCATCTCACCACGGTGAGCTTGTGAACCGCCCCGGGTTTGACCGGGAGTCCATTCTGTGCGACGATGGGGATCGTCAACGGAGGTCGTCGTGACCAGCTGGAGAACCCGCCTCTCGGTCATCCAGGGCGACATCACCGAGCAGGCGGTCGACGTCATCGTCAACGCCGCCAACGAGCGGCTGGCGCGCGGCGGCGGCGTCTGCGGCGCCATCCACGCGGCGGCGGGACCGGGCCTGGAGCGGGAATGCCGGAGGATCGGCCACTGCCCCACAGGCGAGGCCGTCGCCACGGGCGCCTATGACCTGCCGGCGCGGGCGGTGATCCACACGGTGGGGCCGATCTGGGGCGCCGGCGGCGGCGACGAGGAGGACGAGCTGCTTTCCTCCTGCTATCGCCAGAGCATCGCCCTGGCCGCCGAGCTGGGCCACGCGACGATCGCGTTTCCCTCCATCAGCACGGGCACGTACGGATTCCCGGTCGACCGCGCCTCCCGCGTCGCCGTGGCGGCGATCCGCGAGGCCCTCGACGAGCACGAGGAGATCGCCGAGGTCCGGATCGTCTGCTTCTCGGCCGGCGACCTCGAGGCGTACGAGTCCGCGCTGGCAAAGCAGGACTGAGCCTGGCTGACCGGCTCTCGCCTGTCAGCCAGGCATGCCTCAGCCGACAGCGCCGCTCAGGCCGTCGCCTTCTCCAGCTTCTTCATGATGGAGAAGATGAACGCGGCCGACAGCAGGCAGCAGGCCACGAAGATTCCCCAGATCAGCCACAGATCGACCCGGTCCCAGAGATAGCCGCCGACGAACAGAAGCTTGTTGCCGACGGCCGTGGCCAGCAACCACCCGCCTTGCATCAACCCCTGGAATCTCTCCGGGGAGACCTTCGAGACGAACGACAGACCCATCGGGCTGAGGAAGAGCTCGGCGATGGTCAAGGTCAGGTAGCTGCTGATCAACCAGTAGGGCGAGACCCTCCCCCATTCGGTCAGGCCCTGGGCCGCGACGGTTCCCGGCGAGAGGAGCTTGAGCGAGCCGATCAGCATGATGACGAAGCCGAAGGAGGCGATGATCATCCCGATCCCGATCTTGCGCGGGGTCGACGGCTCCTGGTTCCGCTTCCTCAGCCAGGCGAAGACACCCATGACCGGAAACGTCAGGGCGACGATGAACAGGGGATTGAAGGACTGGAAGATCTCCGGAGCGATCGGGTTCTGCGCCGCGTAGCCGCTGGCGATGAAGTAGGTCAGCGCACCGAACCCCAGGCACGCCAGGAGGCTGAGCGCCTTGTGAGCGGCCTTCTTGCGGGTGAAGAAGAGGACCAGCCCGGCCACGGCGGCGATGAACGGCAGGATCGACTTCAGATTGAAGAAGATGTTCGTGGCGGGGCCGACCTCCTTGACCGTGTAGTCCCGGGCGAAGAAGGTCTGGGTCAGGCCGTTCTGGTGGAAAGACATCCAGAAGAACACGACCACGAAGAAGACCAGGATCAGGGCGACGACCCTCGGCTTCTCCTCCTTGGTGGAGGTCCTGACGATCATGGCCACGAAGCCGACGAACAGGCCGATGGCCAGCCCCAGCGCAAAGTCGTTCATCAGGGCCTGGAACAGGAACGCCGTGGCGACTGTGACGACGGCGGCGATGACGATGCCGCCGACGTTCTTCAGCGAGCCGGCCGTGGCGACATCTGCCCCGCTCTCGGCCTTCTTCCTGGTCTTGTTGGGAAGGTGCCTGTTGAAGATGACGAAGACCAGGAGAGAGATGATCATGGCCGCGCCGGCAACGCCGAAGGCGTAGTTGTAGCCCCTGGAAAACGCGTCCAGGTAATTATTGGCGAAGACCGTCAACTGATCGCCGCCGTAGACGGCTTGTTTGGAGACCTTGGCGGCCAGCGTCTCGAAGTGGCTGACGGCCGCAGGGTCGGTCAGGCGGCCGCCGAGGAAGGCGTGGCAGAGCGCGGGGAGGCTGCCGTCGTGTTCGAAGCCCCGGGAGTGCAGGAACCAGTCGCGCATCTTCGTCGCCGCATAGGGGGCGAAGAAGGCCCCGATGTTGATGCCCATATAGAAGATCATGTAGGCGGTGTCGCGAACCTTTGAATACTTGGGATTGTCGTACATCTGGCCGACGACCGCCTGCAGGTTGCCCTTGAAGAGCCCGTTGCCGAAGGCGATCGTGAACAGCCCCACCAGCGTCAGGGTCAGGGGCATCCCGGGAACGGCCATCATGACGTAGCCGGCGAGCATGACCACGATGCCCGTGCCGATGACCAGCTTGTACCTGCTCGTCGCGTCGGCGAGCAACCCCCCGAACAGCGCGAGGGCGTAGATGGCGAAATAGAACCAGCTGTAGTAGTTGCTGGCGCTCTGGGCGGTCAGGCCATACCTCGCCTGGAGGAAGAGCACCAGGATGGCCATCATCGTGTAGAAGCCGAACCGTTCACCCATGTTGGAGAAGAAGGCGACGATCAGACCTTTGGGATGCTCTTTGAACACGGCTCACCCTCCGGGTTCGAGTTGAAGGCGGCGGGGATCATACCAGAAAACCAACGGGGCGGAAGGGCGATCTCAGCACGGCTGTCGCATTCTCGCCGTGGAATCCGCAGAGCGATCGTCGAGATTACCGCGCTGGCGGGCAAGCCGATCGACCCACCGTCGCCGAGGCCGGCACGACGGCCCTGTGCATGCCGGCGGATGCCCTCGATTCAGCGCGTAAGAACACCGCCGAGCTGATACACTCGCGGCGGGCCGGGAGGCGACGGCGCGGAGGCCGCCGCGGCGAAGATGTCTCGTGGGTCCTTTCCCTCTTCAATATGGAGCGGGGTGACGCGGGCGATGGGCGTTCCATGGTTCGACTGGCTGCGCCGGCGGGCGCGCGGGCGCGATGATCGGGATCGGCGCGGCGGCGGCGAGCGGGAAGGCGGCGCGGGCGCGGCGGCCGGAGCGGACGTCGGGGCCGGCGCAGGCGACCGCGCCGACATCGCCCTGTCGATCGTGCAGGAAGGGCGGCGGCGCGACGTGACGGTGCGCGAGCTGGCGCTGGGCAACAAGCTGGCGGGCGATGCGTTGCTGCAGGTGCTGGCCGAGAAGGGGTTGGTCGATCCCGACGAGGTGCGCGAGCGCATCCGCCGCATCGCGCAGGAGCGCTATCGGCCGGGCGGATCGGACGATGGCGGCGAGGCGCCGCCCCGGCCATGAACGGCGGCGGCGCGCAGCTGCCCGAGGTCGCGGCCAACCCCCGCTGGCTCGGTTGGCGCTGCGTCCTGTGCGGGCGCGAACAGCCGCCCGCCTATGCCGGCTGGACCTGCGACCGCTGCGGCGACGACGGCATCCTCGACGCGCTCTACGATTATGGCGCGCTGGCGCGCGACCTGGCCGGCCGGCAAGCCGGCGAAACGGCAGGCGGGCCGGCGTCCGCCGCGTTCTGGCCGGCGCCGGCCGGCGCGCACGCCGGCCTGTGGCGCTTCGCCTCTCTGCTGCCGGTGCGGCCGGCAGGACCTCACGCCGCCTGGTCGCTGGGCGGCACGCCGCTGCACGCGCCGGCGCGGCTGCGGGCCGCGCTCGGGCTGCCGCGGCTGTGGCTCAAGGACGACACCGGGCTGCCCTCGGCCAGCCTGAAGGACCGGGCGGCCGCGGTGGCGATCGCTGACGCCCGGCGGCGCGGCGCCGCGCATCTGGCCTGCGCGTCGACCGGCAACGCCGCCGCCAGCCTGGCCGTGCTGGCGGCGCGGGCCGGCCTGGCGGCGAATATCTTCGTGCCCGCCGCCGCGCCGGCCGCCAAGCTGGCGCAGCTGGAGATCCACGGCGCGCAGGTCCAGCGCGTCGACGGCCCGTACGAGCAGGCCTACGAGCTGTCTCTGCGCGAGATCGCCGCGCATGGCTGGTACAGCCGCAACTGCGCGCACAACCCGCTGCTGGTCGAGGGCAAGAAGACCGCCGCGCTGGAGATCGCCGAGACCCTGGCCGGCGCCGACGACGGCGGCCAGGCCGACGCCGTCTTCGTGCCGGTGGGCGACGGCTGCATCGTCGCGGCGACCGGCAAGGCCTTCGCCGAGTTGGAGCTCCTCGGTCTGGCGTCGCGCCGCCCGCGCCTGTACGGCGTGCAGGCCGCCGGCGCCGCGCCGTTGGCGCGCGCCTGGGCCGCCACGCCCGCGCCGGCGGCACTGGACGGCCCCGCCATCGCCGCCGCCGTCACGCCGGTCGCGGCGCGCACGCTGGCCGACTCGATCGCCGTCGGCCTGCCGCGCAACCGGGTCAAGGCCTGGCGGCAGGTGGCGGCCTCGGGCGGCTCCTTCCTCGCCGTCGGCGACGACGACATCCGCGCCGCCATCTCGCTGCTGGCCCGCCTGGCCGGCGTCTGGGCCGAGCCGTCGGCCGCCGCGGCGCTGGCCGGCGCGATCGCGGCGCGCGACGGCGGGCTGATCGACCCGCGCGAGCGGATCGTGGTCCTGATCACGGGGCACGGTCTGAAGGACCCGGCGGCGGGGCTGGGCGGGCGCTGAGCCGGCGGGCCAGGGCTGACACCTATGAGCGGCCCGCCGGGCGGCAGTCCTGAGCGGCCCGCCGGGCGGCCGCCTCGAGCGGCCGTCAGGCGCAGCCGCCAGAAGCAGCCGTCATGGGCATCCTTCGCGTCCGTTCACCCGGTGAACATCTGCAATATATTGGCAATATTTGATTTACGAGATAATGGTAGATATTCTACCACCCGGCGCCCTCTTGCGCGGCGGGTCGTACTCGGCGTCTGGCGCGGCGCTTCTCGCCCCGAGCAGCGCCGCGCCACTCGCCCGGCGCGCTCACACGTGGTTGCGCAGCATCAGTTCCTTGGGATGCGGCGCGAGATAGTACTGATCGGCGATGTACTGGACCTGGTGCTTGCGCACGTAATGCGCGATCAGGGTGATCGGCACCACCAGCGGCACCAGCTCCTGGCGGTAGTCCTCGACGGCGGCCAGCAGGTCGGCGCGCTCGCCCTGGCTCAGGTGCTCCCGCAGGTGCCCGATCAGATGCTGCATGACATTGACGTGCTTGCGCGTGGTGGCGCGCGCCGCCAGCGCCGTCATGAACAGCTCGCTGTAGCGGTCGCGGAATGCGGCCGGCTCGTGCTGCTTGATCGCCGCCACCAGCTGCCCCAGCTGCTTGTGGTGCGGCGGGCTGTGGGACAGCAGCAGGTACTTGTGCGCGGCGTGGAAGGTGACCACCGCGCCGCGCGACCAGCGCCCGGCGAACAGGACCAGCAGCCGATGGTACGCGAAGGCGCGCACGATGAAGTTGTCGCGCAGGCGCGCGTCGTTCAGGCGCCCCTCCTCCTCGACCGGCAGCAGCGGCAGCCGTCCCAGCAACGCGGCCGCGAACAGGCCGCGGCCCTTGCGCTCGGACATGCCGCTCGCGGCGTCGTACACCTTGACCCGCTCCATGCCGCAGCTGGGCGAATCCTTCTTGAGGATGTAGCCGCACAGCCCCATGCCGGCCAGCTGCGCCAGGCGCTTGCGGCTGTAGACCGTCATGCGCTCGGTCCAGTCCTCGCCGGTCTTGTTGCCGACCATGCGCGGGGCGTCCGGCTCGCCGACCAGGCGCACCGACTCGCGCGGCACCCCCATGCCGACCTCCAGCTCCGGACAGACCGGCACGAACTCGAAGAAGCGCCCCAGCACGTCGGTCAGGTAGCGGTCGTGCTTGTGGCCGCCGTCGAAGCGCACCTTCTGTCCCAGCAGGCAGGTGCTGATGCCCAGGCGCAGCGGTAGCTCCTTCATCGGTCCAACCTCCCGGGGAGATGCCGGCGCCGGCCGCTCAAGGGGATGCCGGCAGCGGGCGCGCCGCCGCAGCATAGACCCTCCGGCGACCCTGGCACACCGGTAATATTGCCGCGCGCCCGGGCACGCCTCTTGATGGGGCGGCCGGGCCCGCTCCGGGCAATCTCCGCCACGCGCCCTTGGGGCGCCCCAGCGGACATCGCACGCAACCATCGGAACACGGGGGTTCGCCCGACATGAAGCATCACGCCCGGTCTCGCGTTCACTTCGCCCGCCCCGGCACTCGCCCCAGTGCGGGCGCCGTGCTTCTGGTCATCGGCGTCATGGGATTGGCCGCCGGCGGGTCCGGGGTCGCCGGCGCCGCCGCCCCGCAGGGAGGCGCCACGATCGCCGAGGGGCGGGCCCGCATCGCCGCCGCCCCGCAGGAGCCGGCAGGCTACCTGATCGCGGCGCAGGCGCTGCGCGCGGCGGGCGATCTGGACGGCGCGGTCCGGCTGCTCGCGGAGGGGCGCGCCAAGGCGACCCCGTCGGCTCCGCTGCTGGCAATGTTGGGGGGGCTCCTGGTCCAGCAGAACCGGCTGGCCGACGCCGAGGCGACCACCCGCGCCGCGCTGGAGGTCGATCCCCGCCACCTGGACGCCCACCTGCAGCTGGCCCGCATCTACGAGCGGCTGGACTGGCACAGCAGCGCCGCGGAATGCTACCGGCGCGTCCTGGAGCTGGCGCCCGCCCACCGCGAGGCGCAGGAGGGATTGGCGGCGGCGCTGCTGGCGGCGCGCCAACCCCGCGCCGCGGAGGAGGCTTGCCGCGGGATTCTGGCCGGCGATCCCGAGCGGCCGGCGGTGTGGATCGCGCTCGGCGAGGCGCTGGAGCAGCAGGAGCGGCTGCGCGAGGCCTTCGCCAGCTACGGGCGGGCGGTGGCGCTGGACGCCGGCAGCGGCGGCGCCCACAGCCGCCGCGCCCGCCTGTACTGCCGTTTCGCGCAGTTCGAGGCGGCCGCGTTGGAGTGCCGCGCCGCCCTGGCGATCGACCCCGACGACCCCCTGGCGCACGCCTATCTGGGCATCGCCGCGACGCAGCTCGGGCAGGCCGAGACGGCCCGCGCGCACGCGCTGCGGGCCGAGGCCGCGGGGATGAACATGGACGCGGTCTGGCGGCAGATCGGGCGCTGAGCGCGGGGCCGCGCGCCGCGGTGGGGGGGGGGGGGTGTGGGGCGGGGGCCGCGGCCGCGGCCGCCGCCGGCTCCCGCCCTGATTTGGGCCGCCGGCGTGCCCGACATGCCATCGCCGCTCGCTGCCCCTTGCCGCGGCCGCCGCCGGTCACTTCCGCCGCAGCCCCCCCAGCAGCAGGTCGGCCACCAGCGGCGCCTTCGCCTCCAGGCGGGTGTTGCGGGCCGACAGGATCCAGTCGGTCGCCATCTCATCGAGCACTCCGAAGACCGCCTTGGCGGCCAGCAGCGGCTCCAGATCGGCGCGGAAAACGCCGGTGCGCTGTCCGGCGGTGATCACCTCTGACAGGATGGCCAGATACTCGCGGATGCGGCTGCGTGAGAGCAGATGCAGGAAGTGCAGCGTGTGCCGCAGCTCGACCTGGAAGATGACCGCCAGGTCGCGATCGCGGCCGACCAGCGCCAGATGCAGATGGACGATGCGCCGCAGCGTCTCGGCCGCGTCGCCCTCGGCGGGCAGCTGGGCCCGCCCCTCGGCGATGAACCGTCCCATGGCGCGCTCGAAGATGGCGACCAGCAGTTCCTGCTTGCCGCGGAAATAGAGGTAGATGGTGCCGTCGGCCACCCCCGCGCGCGCGGCGATACGGCTGACGGTGGTGCCGTAGTAGCCGTGCTGCGCGATCTCGAATACTGCGGCGTCGAGGATCTCTTCGCGCCTCTGCGCGCTGTGTTCGGCACGTGCCATGCTTGTCTCCCTGCCCGGCTGCCAGTGGCCGACGAATGAATAGATGTTCAGCCATCGGTGGGGCGTATCGCCGCGCGTCCCCAGCATAAGACATCATTTATGGCCAGACAACGCCAATGATTTTGGTGCTATTGGGCGATTGACAATCCGGTGGTCGGGCACGTAGGCTGCTGAATATGTATTCAGTCACGCCTTCCCTGGGGAGTGGAATCATGAGGAAGCCGATCAGGAAGGTCGCGGTGCTCGGCTCGGGGGTGATGGGGGGAGCGATCGCCGCCCACTTCGCCAACGCCGGGGTGGCCTCGCTGGTGCTGGACATCGTCCCGCGCGCCCTCTCGCCCGGCGAGGAGGCGGCGGGCCTGACGCTGGCGGACCGCAAGGTGCGCGACCGCATCGCCACCGACGCGCTCCAGGCGTTGCTCAAGAGCCGCCCCTCCCCCCTGTTCACGCCGGAGCGGGCGTCCCTGATCCAGGCGGGCAACCTGGAGGACGACCTGCCGCGCCTGGCCGAGGCCGACTGGGTGATCGAGGTCGTCAAGGAGGACCTGGAGATCAAGCGCCGCGTGCTGCAGGCCGCGGCGCCGCACATCGCGGCCGGCGCGATCCTGTCCAGCAACACCTCCGGCCTGTCGCTGGCCGCCATGGCCGAGGCGCTGCCGGAGGCGCTGCGGCCGCGCTTCCTCGGCACGCATTTCTTCAACCCCCCGCGCTACATGAAGCTGTGCGAGCTGATCCCCACGGCGCGGACCGATCCGGAGCTGCTGGCGTTCGTGGGCGAATTCGCGCGCGGGCGGTTGGGCAAGGGGATCGTCCCCGCCAAGGACACTCCCAACTTCATCGCCAATCGCATCGGCGTGCACGCCATGCTGGCGACCGTCAAGGTGATGGCCGAGATGGGGCTGTCGATCGAGGAGGTCGACGCCCTGACCGGACCCGCCATCGGCCGGCCGCGCACGGCGACCTTCCAGCTGGCCGACCTGGTCGGCCTGGACACCTTCCTGCACGTGGCCGACAACCTCTACCCGCTGGTGCCGGACGACGAGAGCCGCGAGCTGTTCCGCGCCCCCGATTTCCTGCGCCGGATGGTCGACAAGGGTCTGCTGGGCCGCAAGAGCGGCGGCGGCTTCTACCGCATGACGAAGGGTCCGACCAAGCAGCTCGAGACCCTGGACCTGCAAACGATGGCGTACCGGCCGCAGCAGAAGGCGGTCTTTCCCGAAATCGAGGCCGCCAAGGGGATCGAGGACGCCGGCGCCCGCCTGCGCCAGCTCGCCGCCGGGCAGGGGCGGGCAGGTCAGGCGATCTGGCGCCTGCTGGGCGCGACCCTGAGCTACAGCGCCATGCGGCTGGGCGAGATCTGCGACGACGCCGCGGCGATCGACCGCGCCCTGCGCTGGGGATTCAACTGGGAGCTGGGCCCGTTCGAGGCCTGGGACGCCCTCGGCTTCCGCCCCACGACCGAGCGGCTGCGCGCCGACGGCCTGCCGCTGCCGGCCTGGGTCCGCGCGCTGCACGACAGCGGCGCCGAGACGCTGTACCGAGATATCGACGGCGTCCTGCACGCTCCCACCGCGCGCCCGGGCGTCTGCGCGGCGGTGCCGGGCGACCCGCGCGCGTTCGACTTCGCCCGGCTGCGCCGCGCCGGTCGCGAGGTGCGCCGCAACCCGGGCGCCAGCCTGCTCGACCTGGGCGACGGGATCCTGTGCCTCGAATTCCACAGCAAGATGAACATCATCGGCCAGGACACGATCGAGATGATCATGACCGCCTGCCGCGAGGCGGAGACAGGCTGGGACGGTCTGGTGGTGGCCAACCAGGGCGACAATTTCAGCGCCGGCGCGAATCTGATGCTGCTGCTGCTCTCGGCCCAGGAGGGCGACTGGGACGAGATCGATCTGATCGTGCGCGCCTTCCAGACCGCCGGCGACCGGCTGGAGCAGTGCGCGGTGCCGGTGGTGTGCGCGCCGCACGGGCTGGCGCTCGGCGGCGGCTGCGAGGTCACGATGGCGGGCAACGCGGTGCGGGCGGCGGCCGAGACCTACCTGGGGCTGGTCGAGTTCGGCGCGGGCGTGATCCCCGCCGGCGGCGGCTGCCTGCGCCTCTACAAACGGCACGTGGCCGGCCTGCCCGACCGCGCCGACCTCTATCCCGCCCTCAAGCAGACCTTCGAGGCGATCGGCATGGCCAAGGTGTCGACCAGCGCCGAGGAGGCGCGGCGGCTGGGCTTCCTGCGGCCGGGCGATTCCTGGTCCATGAACCGCGACCGCCAGATCGCCGACGCCAAGGAGCTGTGCCTGACGCTGGCGCGCGGCGGTTTCGCGCCGCCGCTGCCCGACCCGGCGGTGCCGGTGATGGGCCGCGGCGGCTTCGCGCTCCTGGAGACCGTGCTGCTGAACATGCACGAGGCGCGCTGGATCAGCGAGCACGACCGCAAGATCGGGCGCGAGCTGGCGCGCATCCTCACCGGCGGCGATCTGCCCGGCCCCACCACGGTGAGCGAACGCCACCTGCTCGACCTGGAGCGCGAGGCGTTCCTGCGCCTGATCGGCGAACGCAAGACCCAGGAACGCATGCAGCACATCCTCAAGACCGGCAAGCCGCTGCGGAACTGAAGGAGGATCCGATGAGAGACGTCGTCGTCGCCCTCGCCAAGCGGACCGCCGTCGGCCGCGCCCTCAAGGGCACGCTGCGCCACACCCGGCCCGACACGCTCGGCGCGGCCGTCGTGCGCGGCCTGCTGCAGGAGGCCCCCGCGCTCGATCCTCTCCGCCTGGGCGATGTGATCGTCGGCTGCGCCATGCCCGAGGGGGAGCAGGGGATGAACGTCGGGCGCAACATCGCCCTGCTGGCGGGATTGCCCGACGAGGTGCCGGGCATGACCGTCAACCGCTTCTGCTCCTCGGGGATCGAGACCATCAATCTGGGCGCCGCCATGATCGCCGCCGGGCAGTGCGACGCGGTCGTCGCCGGCGGGGTCGAGTCGATGTCCATGATCCCCATGGGGGGCCTGCGCTACCTGCCCAACCCCGAACTGGCCGGGGGCGATCCCGAGACCTTCCTGAATATGGGCCTGACCGCCGAGCGGCTGGCCGAACGCGACGGCATCGCGCGCGAGGATCAGGATGCCTTCGCCCTGGCCAGCCATCGCAAGGCGGTGGCGGCGATCGCCGCCGGCCGCTTCGCCGACGAGATCGTGCCGGTGACGGCGCACCTGCCCGGCGCCGACGAACGCGGCCGCCCGGCCGCACGGGCGGTCGAGTTCAAGATCGACGAGGGGCCGCGCGCCGACACCACCCTGGAGGCGCTGGCGCGCCTGAAGCCGGCCTTCAAGGAAGGGGGCACGGTCACCGCCGGCAACAGCAGCCAGGTGAGCGACGGCGCCGCGGCGGCTCTGCTCTGCACGCCGCAGCTGGCGGACCAGCTGGGCCTGCGCCCCCTGGCCCTGTGGCGAGGCTACAACGTGGCCGGCGTGCCGCCGGAGATCATGGGCATCGGCCCGGTGGCGGCGGTGCCGAAGCTGCTGCAACGCCTGGGCCTGAAGCTGGACGACATGGACGTCATCGAGCTGAACGAGGCCTTCGCCGCGCAGAGCCTGGCCGTGTGCCGCGGGCTGGGCCTGGCGCCCGATGATCCGCGCCTCAATCCCAACGGCGGCGCCATCGCCCTGGGGCATCCGCTGGGCTGCACCGGCGCCAAGCTCACCGCGACCGCCTTGCACGAGCTGCGGCGCCGCGGCGGCCGCTACGCCCTGGTGACCATGTGCATCGGCACCGGCATGGGCGCGGCCGGCGTCTTCGAAAGGATCTAGGCGCCGCCCGCGCGGGCGGCGGAAGGAGAACACGATGGCCCAGCCCAGGCAGTACGCCACCGGCGGCGAGTTCCTGCTGCGCGACGCCGCTCCGGAAGAGATCTTCACCCCCGAGGATTTCGACGAGAACCAGCGCCTCTTCTACCAGACGGTCCGCGACTTCATCGCGCGCCACATCGAACCGCGCCGCCAGGCGCTGGAGTACGAGGGACGCACCGAGCTGGGCGCCGAGCTGCTGCGCGAGGCGGGGGCCATGGGACTGCTGGCCGCCGACATCCCCGAGGCCTACGGCGGCCTGGGCGCCGACAAGGCCACGATCATGCTGATCAGCGAGGCGATGGCGGGTTCCGGCAGCTTCGCCGTCACCCACGGCGCCCAGGCGGGCATCGGCACCCTGCCGATAGTCTATTTCGGCACCGCGGCGCAGAAGGCGAAGTACCTGCCGCTGCTCGCCACCGGCGAAATGCTGACGGCCTACGCCTTGACCGAGCCAGGCAGCGGCAGCGACGCGCTGGCCGCCGCTTCCACCGCGCGCTTGTCCCCCGATGGCTCGCATTACGTGCTCAACGGCACCAAGCAGTACATCAGCAACGCCGGCTACGCCCAGATGTTCGTGCTGTTCGCCAAGGTCGACGGCGACAAGTTCACGGCTTTCATCGTCGAGCGGGCTTCGCCTGGCGTCAGCATCGGGACGGAAGAGAAGAAGATGGGCATCAAGGGCTCGTCGACCTGCCAGGTCATTCTGGAGGACGTCAAGGTGCCTGCGGACCGCGTGCTGGGCGAGATCGGCAAGGGGCATGTCATCGCCTTCAACATCCTGAACGTGGGGCGCTTCAAGCTGGGCGCCAGCACCGTGGGGGGCTGCAAGCTGGTGCTCGAGCACGTGGTGCCCTACGTGAAGCAGCGCCGGCAGTTCGGCCAGCCGCTCAGCGATTTCGGCCTGATCCGTCGCAAGCTGGGCGACCTGGCGGCGGCGACCTTCGCCGCCGAGGCGATGGTCTACCGCACCGCCGGCCTGCTCGATCGCGCCATCGCCACGCTGGATCGAGGCGCGCCCGACTTCGACCGCGCCGGCATCGCCAAGGTCGAGGAGTTCAGCATCGAGTGCTCGATGATCAAGGTGTTCGCCACCGAGGCGCTGGCGCTGGCGGCCGAGGAGGGGGTGCAGATGCTCGGCGGCTACGGTTACTGCCAGGACTACCCCCTCGAGCGCATCTACCGCGACGAGCGCATCAATCGCATCTTCGAGGGCACCAACGAGATCAACCGCCTGCTCATCCCCGGCATGATCATACGCAAGGCGCTCAGGAACGAGCTGCCCTTCTTCGCCGCGGCCAAGGCGGTCGCCGACGAGCTGACGGCGCTGCCGTCGCTGGCCGAGCCGGGCGCCCCGCAGCTGTTGGAGACCGAGGCAAAGCTCGTGGCGGGCATGAAAAAGGCCGCCCTGGCCGCCCTGGGCATTGCCGCGCAGAAGCACGGCGAGCAGCTGAAGGATCGCCAGGAAATCCTGTCGGACGCGGCCGACATGATCATGGAGGCGTACGCCTGCGAGAGCGCCCTGCTGCGCGCCCGCAAGCAGGCCGCCCGCGCCGGCGCGGAGGCGGCCTGCGCCATGGCGGACATGGTGACCCTCTACACCCACGACGCGATCGCCCGCGTCGCCGTCTGGGGACGGCAGGTGCTCGCCCAGTGCGCCGAGGGAGACGATTTGCGGGTGCTGTCCGGCGGCCTGCGTCGCCTGACCAGGCACGAGCCGGTCGACCGGGCCCGGCTGCACGACGCCATCGCCGCCCGGCTGATCGCGGCCGAGCGGTATGCCGTCTAGCACCGCCTCTTCGCGGGAGGGCGCCATCAGCGGCACGATGTTCGATTGACGGCAATCGGCTGCGCATTGTATACTGTATACAATTGATTCCGGCGCCTCCGCGGTCGCCTGTTTTCGCCCGACAGGTGACGTTTTCGATCGGGGGCGCCGGTCTTCTTGTCCTGGAGGGAGGGGCATGGAGAGCGATCTGGGGCCAGGCGCCGCGGCGGCGCAATCGCCGCTTGCTCACCGCCTGGCGAATCTGCTGCGGGACGAGATCATCACCCACGCCCTGACCCCGGGCGCGGTTCTGCGCGAACAGAGCCTCGCCGCGCGCTTCCATTGCAGCCGCATCCCGGTGCGCGAGGCGCTGCGCCACCTCGCCGCCGAAAGATATGTCACCATCGCGCCCTACCGCGGGGCGGTCGTCACGGCGGTCTCGCAGCGGGACGGGGAGGAAATCTTCGAGCTGCGCCTGACCCTGACGGCCCTGGCGCTGAGCCACGCGGTGCCGCGCCTGACGCCGGCGCGCCTGAGCCGGGCCGAGGCGCTGCTGGCGGCGATGGAGGCGACGGACGGGATCAACGATTGGAGCGACCTGGCCTCGGCCTTCTACCTGACGCTGCTCGAGGCCGCCGAACGCCCGCGCTTGCTGGAGATGCTGCGCGGCCTGCTGGCGCAGAGCAAACGCTACCAGGCGGTGCTGTTCACGCAGCGCGCGCTGCGCGACCTGATCCACGCCAACCACCACCGGCTGCTGGCGGTCTGCCGGCAAGGCGATCCCGAGGCCGCCGTGCGCTGCTTCGAGGCGAACATGCGGAGCGTGGCCGATACCTTGCGCGCGCAGCAGGCCGACTTGCTGCGGCGGATGGAAACGTCGCCGCCGCCGCCCATCGAGGCCGCGGCGCCGCCCCAGCCGCCGGCGCCGCCTCCCCGCACTCTCCCGCCGTCCCGCCGGCGCGCCGCGCGCACGGGCTGAGCCGTCGCTCCTACCTCGCCAGCAGCAGCTTGACGGCACGCGCCTGGCCGCCAGCCGACAGGCGCGCCAGATACATGCCGCTGGCGACCGGCGCACCGCGCTGGTCGCGCCCGTCCCAGCGGACCGCGTGCTCGCCCGCCGGCAAGGCTCCCGCGACCAGCGTGCGCACCAGACGCCCTTGCATGTCGTGCACCGCCAGCCTGGCCGACCCGGCCGCCGGCAGGGTGAAGTGCAGCGTGGCGGAGGGATTGAACGGATTGGGCCGGCAGCCCAGCGCGAGCGCGCGCGGCGCCGGCGGGTCGCCGACGCCCGTGACCGCCTCGCGTGTCACCTTCAACTCCAGATCGTCGAAATAGAAGCCGTCGTAAGCCACCGAGCCGTCGCTGCGCAGCCTGAAACGGAAGCGCACGTCGGTCTGCCCCAACCACGGCTGCAGATCGACGGTCTCCTGCACCCAGCTGTTCTGGTTACCCTCGTAGACGGGGATGCCCGCGGGCTGCTGCGCCCCCTGTCCGCTGGCGGGCACGGTGCGGGTGGCGGCCACCGCGGTCCAGGCGCCCCCGCCGTCGGTCGAGATTTCGAGCTGCACGCAGTCCCAGTTCAGCTCCAGATTCCAGCGCGCCCAGTAGGTCAGCGTCCCCTCGACGGCCGTGCCCAGATTCACCGGCGCCGCCATGGCGCAGACGATGTCGGCGTTGTGCCCGTAGTTGCCGATGGGGCTGTCGGCCATGGAGTGCGTCGGGCTGTGCGCCTGGGCCGTCGCCAGCCCCCAGGCGCCGCTCCAGTTGCCGGCGCCGCTTTCGAAGTCGTCGGCCAGCAGCAGCACGATCTCGCTGGCGTTGAGCGTGATGTCCACGGTCTCGTCAGGGTCGTCGACCGTGACCTGCAGCGTGCGGGCGGCATAGCCGTCGCAGGCGGCGCGGAAGGTGTAATTGCCGTAGGGCAGGCGCGCCGTGTAGGCGCCGCCGCTGCCCGCGTCGCTCTGCACCGTGGCCACCAGCTCGTCGGTCGGCCAGGTGCGGATGGTGATCGTCGCGCTCAGCCCCTCCCCCTGCGCATTGCGCACGCGGCCGGCCACGTCGCCGTGCGCGATCTCGGCCAGTTGCACGTCCAGCACGACCGGCGTGCCCCAGACCGTCGCCACGCCGCTGATGGTCTGGGTGATGTGGCCCGCCGCGGCGAACGTCAGCTCGAAGGTGCCGGTCGGCAACAGCTTGTAATAGTCGCCGTGCGCGGGATCGGTGGTCACCGTCTTGGCGTTGCCGGTCACGGTCACGGCTGCCGCCAGAGGCTGCCCGGTCGCGGCCGAGGTCACCCGGCCGTTGACGCCGTAGCGGGCCGCCTTGATCAGATGCAGCAGGCTCTCGCGGTTGTTGTCCCAGAGCGTCTCGAGCGTGCTGGCGGGCGGCGTCTTTGTGTTGCTCAGCTCGATGGTCACATCGATGCAGCCGGTGGCGTGGTACGACCAGTCCTGCAGGCTGCCGTGCACGACGTACCATTGCGCCCCGTTGGTGATCCCCTGCGGGAAGGTGGAGCTGTTGTACATGGGCAGGTTGCGGCTGCTGTACTCCAGCGACAGCAGCCGGATCGCCGCGTCGTCGGGCGTCAGCGCATAGGTGTAGTCCCAGGGGTAGTTCACCACCAGGGCGCCGCTGTGGCCGTTCTCGCTGACCACGAACTTGCGCCCCTGGCCGTGCGCCTTGAAGAGCTGCGTCTCGATCTCCTCGCTGTAGGTGCCGTCGTCGCCGATGGTGCCGTCGGGCACGGGATAATTGCGGTTCAGGTCGCGCCCGTTGGCGTTGCCCCTGGTGCCCGCCGTCAGGCCGTCCGGGTTGAGGCAGGGGATGATGTGGATCTCGTAGTTGTCCACGAGGTCGGTCACCAGCGGGTCGACGCCGTAGTTGACGGTCAGGTGCTCGACCAGGTAGAGCAGCATTTCCAGGCCGGGCGGCTCGTCGCCGTGCATGGTGCTGGCCAGGCGCACCTCGGGCTCCGCCTCGGAGATGTCGACATTGTCGGTGATCTTGATCGCCCACAACGCGCGGCCCTGCACCGAGTTGCCCAGGCTGTACCAGGCGGCGATGGCGGGGAAGTCGGCGGCCGCCTGCTGCAGGATGGCGCCGATCTGCGCGTGCGTGTGGTAGACCCCCTTCTCGCCCAGGGCGAGCGCGCCCGCTCCCTTGGCCGCCTGCGCGGCCCAGGCCGCTTCCATGGCGCGCCGTCCCTCCCGCTCCAGATCTGGCAGGCGCTCGAGGGCGTAGCCGGCCTCAGCCAGGGCCCGCGCCTCGGCCTCGGTCACGCGCGGTTCGAAGACCAGACGAACCGCCTTGGGGCCCAGCGGCAGCGGCCGCACCTGTGAACGGTCGAACGAGGCGATCGGCACCGCCTCCAGCAACAGGTCGAGCTCCTCCGGGCTCTCGAGCTGGATCCGCACCGGAAAATCATCGTAGACCCGGATCTGCCACAGCGGCAGACCGGCGGCGTCGCGCGGGATCGCCGTCGGGCCTTCGGCGGCGGCGGCGGCCACGGGCAAGAGCAGCAAACAGAAGAGCAGCAGGGCCGCACAGACGCGGCCGGCGAGGCGCGACCAATAACTGGGCATGACAGGCAGTCCTTCCCTGGGGTGCTTGGTGGCCCGCGCGGTCCCGGCGGGAGGGGGCGGACGGGCGATCGTTCAACCTCAAGTATAACCCTTGGCCGGCCGGACAATCCAGTCCGTGCAGCGCGCCAGTCATCGCGCCGGGGGCCCTGCGCCCCTCACGGCCCAGAAAAGGGCTCCGGCGGCCTGCGGGGCCGCCGGAGCCGGTTCGCGGCCGGCGCGCAACCGGCCGGCGTCGAGTGCTGGGAATTACTTGATCATCATCATCTTGCGCGACTGCGTGAAGCCGTCGGCGCTGAGCTGATAGTAGTAAGCCCCGCTGGCCACGCGGCGGCCCGTGCCGTCGGTGCCGTCCCAAAGGCGGGAATGCGCCGCCGCGGGCAGGGCCTCGTCGACCAGGGTCCGCACCAGCCGTCCGCTCAGGTCGTAGATGCGCAGCGTCACGTGGCCCGGACGCGGCACGTCGAAGGCGATGGTGGTGGCGGGGTTGAACGGGTTGGGGTGGTTGCCGCGCAGCGCGAAGACGGCCGGCACGCCGGCCCCCGCGACGATCGCGACCTCGGCGCTGCGGCCTTGCTCCGCGCCGCCGATGACGGCGGCGTAGCTGTAGAACAGCTGCGTGCCGGCAGCCACCGCGGGCGCGTCATGGTATTCGATGTGGCCCTGGTGGCCGCGCACCGGCGTCTCGGTCAGGCGCAGCGCCGGGCCGTCCTCGATCCGGCGGTAGACATGGAAACCATCCACCGCCGCGGCGTTGTAGTTCCAGACCAGCGTGACGCCGCCGCCGTGCGCGAAGGCCTCCAGCGGGCCGGCCACGTTGCTGACCACGCCGGCGTACGTCAGCCGCAGGCACCACTGCCTGAGCATGCCCAGATCGGAGCCGGCGTTGTCGCTGACGAACAGCGTCCAGGCTCCGGTCATCGGTTCGCCCAGGAAGGCGTCCAGCGATTGCGCCGGCGCCAGCTGCGACGGGTACCAGCCGACGATGTTGTCTGCGCTGCCGCCGGAACGGCTGTGCAGCGTCACCGCCGTGCCCGACGGCGAGGTCAGCCGTACGATCAGATCGCCGATCCAGGTGTGGGTGATGTTGACATAGACCTCTACTCCGGTCAGCTCGCCGGGCGTGTCGATCGTCATGGTCGAGCTGACGCCGGTCGGGTTGTTGTCGGGAATGTTGAGCATGGGCGAGACGCATGCCTCGACCTGGAACACGGGCTGCAGCACCAGGCTGACGCCGGTCAGGTTCTGGCCCGGGCTCAGGGTCACCTCGACGGTCCGCGTCGACCAGCCGGTCTTGCTGGCGACGATCTGGTAGGTGCCGGCGTAGAGACCGCTCAGCGTGAAGGCGCCGTTGGCGCCGGTCACCACCTCGCCGCCGCCGGGCAACGCCCGCACGGTGATGCCGGCGTGGCTGCTCTCGCCCATCAGCAGGGCCTGGCCGGAGACGCTGGCGTCGCCGAACTCCGGCGTGACCAGCCAGGTGACCGTGTTCTCGAGCAGCAGCGGGCGGACCGCCGCGTCCATCGCCAGGTAGTTGAAGCACCAGAAGACGATCTGGCCGCCCTGGGGCCCCGGATTGGGATCGTAGACGATGATGCTCGAGTCGGTCGGCCAGGACGACCACGAGGCGACGCGCACGCCGCCGTTGGTCGGGACCATGGCGTCCTGATCGCCGTAGTTGTTGTAGGTGAAGGAGACGGGCCCGGTGATGGCGTTGGGCACGCTCATCACGTAGTGCGTCGGGTCGCTCACGGTCAGGCTGCCGCTGGAGTCGTGGTTCCAGTCGTCGGTGCGCATGACCGTGCGGGCGAAGGTCAGGTCGCTGGCGTAGTGGTCGTAGCCGACCTCGCCGCCCTCGAGCAGGATGTGCCCGCCGTTGTTGACGTGGTTGACCAGCGCCGCGCGGTGCGCCGAGTTGGGCAGCGTGGTGATGTTGGCGCCGCAGGCCACGATGATCGCGTCGTAGTTGGTCCAGGTGACGGGATCGGTGGCGTCGATGTCCTCGTAGGTCACCGAGAAGCCCAGATCCTCCAGGTCGGTCACGATCGTGGTCGCCGACTTCTCCCCCTCGCCGGCAAAGCCGGGCGCCAGCAGGAGTTGGCCCTTCTCGTCGTACTTGTCGGGCGCGAAGAACGGCCCCTTGGCGCCGCCGTCGAGCACGAGCAGATCGCCCGCGGTCGTCTCCAGCAGGAAGTGCTTCTGGACCGCCGGCGCGTCGACGGTGATGCCGATCGTCAGCGGCCGGTGCTGGTAGGCGCGCACGTTGACCACGTAATCGAAGTACGGCAGCGGGATCGTGGCGTAGGCGCCGGTGGCCGGATCGGTGGTCGCCGTGGCGTAGAGCGCCATGGTGTCGCTGCGGTAGACCCGCACCGTGGCCGCCAGCGGCAGCCCGGTGTCCACCTCCGCGACCGTGCCGGACAGCACGCCCGAGGGCGCCGGGTCGAGATCGATGTCGTAGACGTTGGCGCCATAGTTGACGAACAGCGGCGCCTCGTAGTGCAGGTAGCCGAACAGGTCCACCATGATGGTGTAGGACGCCACCAGGATGTCGGCGGCGACGTTGTAGGCGCCGCCGGCGTTGGTGACGGCGGAGAACGCCAGGTCGCCCAGGCCGTCGTAGCCGCGCACCGTCACGCTGGCCAGGGGCGAGCCGCCCGAGGTGACCGTGCCGGCCAGGGTGCCGTAGGCCTCGATGATGTCGAAGCTCTCCCGGTAGAGGTCATGTCCGCTGACCGCGATGATGCCCTCCACCTGGCCCAGCTGCGCCGGAGTCAGGGTCAGGCTGGTCTTGTCGGTCTGGAGCAGGGCGCCGCCGGGCAGGCGGGCGTAGAGCGTGTGGCCGCTCTCGCCCAGGCTCGCGTGCAGCGTCCCCGGCAGGTTGAGCGCGAAGGCATCGCTCAGACCGATGTCCGTGGAGACGGTCAGATCGGGCATGGTCAGCGGCAGCGCGTTGACCGCCACCTGCTCGGTGAACAGGCGGTAGCTGTCCGCCGGCCGCTTGCCGACGATGCCGAGCGTCGGGCCGAACGGATAATCGACCGTGATCACGGCCACGCCGTCGGGGCCGGTCGCCACGGGCGCCGTCTGGTACATCAGCCCTTCGGCCCAGATGTCCACGCCCGGCTGCGGCACGACGCCGTCGGCGTCGAGCACGGTCACCGTGATGTCGGTGGCCACGTTGGCGTCGATCACGTCGGGATCGATCAGCACCGTCGCCGGCACGATCACGTTCAGATCGACCGTGTACGGCTGGCGGTTCTGCGCCATGACCACCAGGCGCAGCGGCACGCCCGGGGTCAGCGGCGTCTGCAGGAACTCGACCGCCAGCGTTCCGCCGGCGCCCACGGTGCCCGCCCCGACCAGCACGCCGCCCTGGGTCAGGCCGACGTAGCTGCCGGGAACGGCGGTGACATCGAGGGAAGTCCAGCTCGTGAACACGGTCGCCGGATGCGTCACCGGGTTGACCGCCGGCACGCCCAGGTAGGTGCTGAGGCTGGGGTCGCCCATCAGGTTGTAGATGTTCCAGTAGTAGGTGATGCGGGACGAGCCCGACTGCATGACGGCCAGGTTGCCGCAGAAGATGATGGCGTCGTTGGTGACGTAGTGCAGATTCTCGTTCTCGCCGTGGTCATGGAAGAGGCCGTCGTAGGCGCCCAGGGCGTTGGCGTCGTAGACGGGGTTGGCGTTGATGGTGGCGCGGTAGCCGACCCCCCACCAGAAGTCCTCGTCCCAGTAGGTGCTGTTGCTGCCGCCGATGTAGCCGACGGCGCCCTTGTTCGGCGCGCGCAGCCAGGTCTCGGCGAAGCACTCGCTGTAATCGTACGTGCTGGTCAGACAGCAGTTGCCGATCGCCAGCGTGTACTTGCCGGCGTTCTGCAGGCCGTTGACGTTGGCCTGGGTGAAGGAGGGATTGGACCAGGAGGTCTGGCTGCCGTGGGCGGTGTAGTTGACCAGCGCCACGCCGTTGCTGACGTCCTGGATGATCTGCGGGCCGCTGCTGCCCGAGGCGGGGTACAGGTAGGTGTGGCTGAGGATGCCGTGGGCGGCGTTGAAATAGTAGGTCGTGCCGTAGTTGATCTGGCCGTTGGCGTGCGTCGGCGCCCAGTAGCTGTCGACGCCGGCGATCATGCACACCTCGCCCAGGTAGCTGGGGTCAGGCATGGTGAACTGGTCGTACATCATCGTCTTGTCCAGGATGGCCTGGAGCTGCGAACTGTTGGTGGCCGAGAAGCGCCCGTAGTAGATGTCGGGAACCAGGTCGGCGTCGACGGCGCAGTAGGGACGGTCGGTCGCGTCGCCGGCCTCGAACCACGTCGGCATCTGCTCGACGTCGCCGACGAAAAGCACGAAGCTGGGCGCCGGCAGCTGCGGGGTGGCGTTGTTGTAGAGATTGTGGATGTAGTTGCGGATCGAGGTCGTGGTCGTGCCCACCTCGGGCGTGCCGGTCACGCCGACCACCATGTGGAAGCCGCGCTCGGTCTTCCAGTCGACGAACGGCTGCAGCTGCGAAGCGAACATGGGCGGGGTGACCACGACCATCGTCACCACATCGCGCACGCGGTCGGGATAGCTGTCGTGGAACCCCTTGGCATTCGCCACCTGCGCGTAGACGGGCGCGAAGAAGGGGCTGTGGGTGCGGGCGACCAGTTCCTGCGCCGCGGCGTGGTCGGCGCCCGCGAACTCGACCGTCAGCTCGATGCTGTCGAAGACGCGGATCTGGTTGGCCAGCGGGTAGTACTCGACCGGCGAGATCTCCAGCCGCGCCAGGTCCATGGCGCGCAGCCGGCCCTGCTCCACCAGCGCCGTCAGCTCGCGGCCGACCTTGTCGGCCTGGTAGGCCGCCCGGTCGTACACGAACGGCCAGGTCTCCGGGTCGGCGCTCTTGGGCATGCTCGGCTGCGCCGGCAGCAGCGCGTGGCGCACGCCGTGCTGCGCCAGATCGATCAGGCGGCTCTCGGCCTTCGTCACGGTGACGCGCGCCCTGGCTCCCAGCGGGACCGACAGCAGCCGGTTCATCATCGGCAGCTCGGGCGCGCCCTCGACCTGCGAGCTGTGGAAGCCGGGGATGATCAACCGCGTGAAGGGACCTTCCTTGGTCTCGACGTCGATGGCCTGCAGTTCCGCGATGGAGATGCGGAAGCTGACGGCGTCGCGGGTGTCGGCGGTCACCGTCATTTCCGAAATCCCGCCCTTGAGCGGGATGGCGTGCATTTCGGCCGAGGCCGATCCCGCCACGAGGACGAGCAGGACCAGGGCACCGAGGAACGATTGCCAGCGCATTGCGGATCCTTTCTGGTGCGGGGCTGTGGAGGCGGGGTGTTGTCCAAATTCCTGCCAATACTAACACATGCATGCGGAAATGAAAACCGGCGACAAAAATAGACAAATTCCAGTCTTTATGATCATATTTTGCGGATGATAATCATCCATATTATCGCCACGCCCCGGTGGAGCGCCGGCGGAGCGGATTGACCCTGGCGCGCAAGCCAGGCCGATCCTAGGGTATCGCCCATGCCGCGCCGGCCGCGGCCGAGGAGAGGGATCGTGAGCGAGCGCCGACTGGTCTTGCGCGTCAAGGGCATGGATTGCGCCGAGGAGGCCGCTGCCCTGCGGCGCGAGGTCGGGCCGCTGGCGGGCGGCCAGCACAATCTGCAAATCGATGTGCTCAGCGGGCGCTTGACCGTGCTGCCGGACGCCGCGCGGGGCGGCGATCTGCCCGCGGCCGACGCCGTGCGGCGCGCCGCGGCGAGGGCCGGCCTGGAAGCCGAGCCGTGGTCCCCGGACGGCGCCCTCACGGCGGCCGACCGCGGCCGGCGCGGGCGGCGGCTGGCCGAGGCGGCCCCGCTGGCCGCCGCCACGGCGCTGCTGGCCGCGGGTCTTGCCCTCGACGCGGCGGCGCGTGGATGGGGCGCGGCGCTGGGCGCGGGCGAGGGCGACGGCTCCGGGCCGCCCGCGGCCTTGGCCGCCTATCTGGCCGCGATCGCCGTCGCCGGACGGCGCATCGCGCCCCGCGCCTGGCGCGCCGCGCGCCGAGCGCGGCCCGACATGCACCTGCTGATGGCGATCGCGGTGCTGGGCGCCCTTGCCATCGGCGAGCGCTTCGAGGCCGCCAGCGTCACGTTGCTCTTCGCCCTGGCGTTGCGCCTGGAAAGCTGGAGCGTGGCGCGCGCGCGGCGGGCGATCCAGGCGCTGATGGCGCTCGCCCCCACCACCGCGCGCGTCATCGGCCCGGGCGAGGGCCAGTGGCGCGAGAAGCCGGTGGCCCAGATCGCGCCCGGAGATCGGTTGCTGGTGCCCCCGGGCGAGCGGGTGCCGCTGGACGGCGTGGTCGAGGACGGCATCTCCAACGTCAACGAAGCCCCCATCACCGGCGAGGCCATGCCGGTGCTGAAACGGCCGGGCGCCGAGCTGTTCGCCGGCGCCATCAACGGCGAGGGTGCGCTGCGGATGAGCGTCACCCGCGCCGCCCCCGACACGACTCTGGCCCGCATCATCCAGCTGGTCGAGGAGGCGCAATCGCGCCGCGCCCCCAGCGAGCAATGGGTCGACCGCTTCGCCCGCCGCTACACGCCGGCCATGCTGGGCCTTGCCCTGGCCGTGGCGCTCGTGCCGCCCCTGCTGGGAGGCGGCTGGAGCCGCTGGCTCTACGAGGCGCTGGTCATCCTGGTCATCGCCTGCCCCTGCGCGCTGGTCATCGCCACGCCGGTGACCGTGGTGGCGGGGCTGGCCGCGGCCGCGCGCGCGGGGGTGCTGATCAAGGGGGGGGCGTTCCTGGAGGCGCCGGCCCGCCTGCGCGCCGTGGCACTGGACAAGACCGGCACCCTGACGCACGCCGAACCCGAAGTCGCGCAGATCGTGCCGCTGGACGGCGCGCTGACGGACCCCGAGCTGCTAGCGCTCGCCGCCGCGCTCGAGGCCGGCAGCGCGCACCCGCTGGCAGGCGCCGTGCTGCGGCGCGCCGCGGCCGCGGGGGCGGTCTGGAGACCCGCCTCCCGGCTGCGCGAGCAACCCGGGTTGGGGATCGAAGGCATCGTCGACGGCCGCGCCTGCTGGATAGGCGGCCGGCGCCTCGTGGAAGCGCAGGGCGCCGGCTCCGATGCGCTCGCGGCGGCGGCCGCGCGCCTGGCTCACGGCGGCCACACGGTGCTGGCGGTCGGCGCCGGCCCGCGGGCGCTGGGTCTGCTGGGGATCGCCGACCGCCTGCGCGCCCAGGCGCCCGGCGCGGTGCGCGGGCTGAAGGAAGCCGGGATCGAGACGGTGGTCATGCTCACCGGCGACGGGGAGGCGGCGGCGCGGCGCGTCGCCGCGGCCGCCGGCGTGGACGGCTACGGCTTCGACCTGCTGCCGGCCGACAAGGTGCGCCGCCTGGAGATGCTGGCCGCCAAGCACCGGCACGTCGCCATGGTGGGCGACGGCGTCAACGACGCCCCCGCCATGGCGGCCGCCGGACTGGGAATCGCGATGGGCGCGGCCGGCAGCGACGCCGCCCTCGAGACCGCCGACATCGCCTTGATGACCGACGACCTGACCCGGCTGCCGTGGCTTGTCCGGCACGCGCGCCGCGTGGTGGGGGTGGTCCGCCAGAACATCGTCTTCGCGCTGGCGGTCAAGGCGCTGTTCCTGGCGCTGGCGCTGGCGGGGCAGGCCACGCTGTGGATGGCCATCGCCGCGGACATGGGCGCCTCGCTGGCGGTGATCGGCAACGGGTTGCGTCTGCTCGACGGGCGCGCAGGGGCGGCGCGGCCGCACGGCGCGCCGTGACGGCCCCCGCGCCGCAGCCCGGCGCCGCGCCCGCTCCGGCCGGCCCCGGCGGCGTGCGGCCGGCCTTGCTGGCGGTGCAGCTGCTGTTCGGAGCGCACTACCTGGCGGCGAAATGGGTGGTGGCGGAGCTGCCTCCGCCGGCCTGGGCGTGGCTGCGCGTGGCCGTATCGGCGGCGATGCTGGGAGGCGCGCTGCGCCTGACCCGCCGCGCCTGGCCGGCGCGCCGCCACCTACCGGGCCTGGCGCTCTGCGCCCTGTTCGGCGTGGCGCTCAACCAGGCGCTCTTCCTCGAAGGCATCGCCCGCACCACCGTCGGGCACTCGGCGCTGATCAACAGCCAGATCCCCACCTTCACCCTGCTGTTCGCGTTGCTGCTGCGCCAGGAGCGCCTGACGGCGCGCAAGGCCGCCGGTTTCGCCTGCGGGGTCGCCGGGGTGCTGGTGCTGCTGGAGGCCGACCGGCTGCGGTTCGACGCGGCGACGCTGTCCGGCGACCTGCTCAACCTGGGCAACGCCGCCAGCTACGCGCTGTTCGTCGTGCTGGCGAAACGGCTGCTGGGCGGGATCGACGCCCTGGCCGCCACGGCCGCCGTGTTCGCCGGCGGCGCGCTGCTGCTGACGCCCTATGGCCTGGACGACCTCTGGCGGGCGACGCCGGCGGCGCTTTCGGCGCGAGCCTGGGCGGCGGCGGCATTCACGATCGTGGGCGCGACGGTGGGCACCTACCTGCTCAACCTCTGGGCGCTGCGCCGCGCCCCCGCCAGCCGCGTCGCCCTCTACATCTTCCTGCAGCCGCTCATCGCGGCCGCCCTGGGCATCGCCCTGCTGGGCGAGCGTCTGACGCCTCGCTTCCTGCTCGCGGCCGCGCTGGTGGGCGCCGCCCTCTCGCTGCGCGACAGCGTCAAAAAGCGCTGACCAGCCCCAGCGTCAGCCGCGTCCGGCCCGCCGCGAGATCGCGGTCGCCTTCCAGCAGCAGGCGCAGGTTGCGGGCGACCAGGCGGTTGACCGTCAGCGCGGCGCTTTCGCGGTCGGCCGCGTCGTCGTGCGATTCGACCCGATTGTAGAGGCCCGACAGCGCCCAGCGGCCGTCCTGGCCGTGCGGGAAGAAGTGCAGTTCGCCGAAGCCGCCGCGAGTCAGATGCAACTGTCGCTGTCCCGTGAAGAAGGGATCGCTGTCCTCGCGGTACAGCAGCTGGGCGCCCAGCTGCCAGCGCGCGCCCAGGTCGAGCACCAGGTCCGGCCCCAGGTAGTAGGTCGTGTTCTGGGCGCCGGCGGCGCTCTTGTCCTCCGCCGCCGGCGGGGCGTCCTCGGCGCGCCCGGCGTAGCCGAAGACCCCCAGGCGCAGCGACCCCTGGCTACGCGCCAGACGCAGGGCGTAGTTCTTGAAGCGATCCTGATCGAAACGCTTGACGCCCGCCGCGCGCTCGTCCGCCGCCGCCGGTCCGATGCCGTTGCCGTTGACGATCTCGACCACCGCCTCCAACCCGCCCGGCAGATCCGCCGCCAGCATCACGCCGCGGTCATAGGTCAGGTCGACCGGCGCCAGACCGACCTGTGTCTTGTAGATCTCGTAATCGGAGCGCTGCAGCCGCAGCTCGCGCTTGAACAGCGGATCGCAGATCTGGAACTGCCCGACCATCAAGGCGACCGGCGCGCCCAGCGGCTCGTTGAGCTGCACGTACGCGTCCTCGACGCCCACCACCTCGCCCCGCTCGAGCAGGAAGTAGAAGTAATACGAGGCCGTGCGCGATAGCGGCCCACCCGACAGGATCTTCCAGACCCACGGCAGCTCGAAGTCTGTCTCGGCCTGGGCGTCCTCCTTCCAGGAGAGATAGCCGTCCAGGCGGGCGGCGAGCGGCAGATCGCGCGGCAGCAGCAGCAGCGGATCGCCCACGTCGTAGACCGCGCGCGCCGGCTCCTGCCCCGGCTCCAGGCGGAAGCCGCGCGCGGCGAACTCCTCGCCGTACGGTTTGAGGCGCGGGAAGGGAGCGTGGCAGGTGGTGCACGACATCCGGTACTTGCGCGCGAAAGCGGGGATGGCGCCGGCGTCGCCGGCCGCCAAAAGCAAGGTCGCCAGCGCGGCGGCGGCGGCCGCCGCCGCCGCGGCGGAGCGCATGTTCCTGGCACGGATCATCTCTGCCTCCCCTAGTAGACCGCGAAGGTGGTGGCGTGCGCGTTGACGCGGACCGGCTCCGATTCCTCGCGCGGCACGCCCAGGTACTCGGCCACCGACGAGACCAGACGCGAGTACCAAACCTCCGCCGTGACCGTCACCGGGCCCTCGGCGATGTCGTCGGGCACCGTCCAGGTGAAGGTCTCGTTGACCGCCTGCAGCGGCGCCAGGCGGTAGTCGGGGCCGAAGGCGGCGGTGTTCCACTGCGCGATCGTCATCCGTCCCTGCGGGTCCAGGTACGGCAGACGGAAGATGCGGTCGCCCGCCGGCACCTCGCCGTCGCGCTTCAATCCGGGGAAATCGGGCAGTTTCTTGATGTCGCCGATGTCCTGGTAGGCCAGCGCGTCGTCCGCGGCGATCGTCATCTCCTCGCCCGCGAAGCCCTTGGGATCGACCGGCAGGTGCCAGCGGCGGCCCGCCGAGTCCTCGGCCTCGACGTGCAGCCAGACCACCCGCTCCTCGGCCGAGCCGCTGGGCACCATGTGCCCCGCCTTGGCGTTGACCAGGGTGGCGCGCAGCTCGATGCGATCGCCCGGCTCGACCTCGCGCTCGGACGGATGCAGCCGGACCTCGATCACGCCGGCCAACTTGCCGGGGTCGTGCGCGCCGTGGAAGAGGTGTTGCCGCACGTCGGGGCGCTCGTCCGCCATCAGCGCGCTGGCGCCGGCGGCGGGCGGCATGTGGCAATCCTGGCAGACGATGCCGGCCCGCCCGTGCGGGCCGTCCCGCCACTCCAGGTGGGTCGACTTCACCCACAGCCCCCAGGGGTCCATCTCGTTGTGGCAGGTGCCGCAGAATTCCGCCGAGCGCAGGAAGGGATTGGCACGGCTCTGGTGGTGCGGGCTCTCGGCGCCGCCGCGCGCGCCCTGCTTGACCGGGCCCGGCTCGCTGATCCAGTTGAAGTTGTACGGCACCTCGCCGGCGAAGCCGGTGATGCTGTGGCACAGATCGCAGGAGACGCTCTCGTTGGCGCGGCTGCCCTCATGGGGACGCGGCGGCGGCACGTCGCCGGCCAGGAAGGCCAGCGGCGCGTGGCACCCGTTGCAGCCGGCCTTGACCCCCGCCACCTTCGCTTCCTGCTCGGCGTGCGGCACCGCCAGCTCGAAGTACTCGATCTCGTCCCAGTGGTGGGTGTAACATTGCGACATCATGGCCTGCTCGTGCTGCCGCGCGATGTCCACGTGGCAGGTCGCACAGGCCGCCGGCGTTTCATAATCCGCGTAACGGCGCGTGCCCAGCGCATCGTCGCCCGCCGGCACGGCCGAGACCGCGACGGGCAGCAGACAGAGCAGTCCCGCCCGCAGCGTCCAGAGCATGTCTCTTCGCATCGCCGACCTCCTGCCGCTGTCGGAAATCCTGTTCGACGTCCGCACCAGATCGGAGCATCGGCCCTGCGCCCGGCGATGTCAACCGCGCCGGGGCTGATCCGTGCGCGCCGCGGCCATTTCCCAGCCGGCGACAAGGAGTAAGATCGGCGATGGTAATATCGAGGATCGAATTCATCCCCGGGGCGCGGCGCCGGCGCGTCCCCGCCGCCCTCGCGGCTCGAGCGCCAGCTGCGCCGCCAGCAGCAGGCCGAAGACGCAGATGATCGCCGCGCCGGTGGGCAGATCCAGCGCGTAGCTGGCGCCTGCTCCCAGCACGACCGCGGCGATCCCCACCGCCAGGGTGTAGACGAACCGCCGGCGCGGGTCGTCGCACAACCGGATGCCCATGACCGCGGGCACCACCAGCAGCGTGAAGACCAGCAGCACCCCGGCGATCTGCACGCTCGAGGTCACCACGGTGCCCAGGATCATGTAGAAAACGAAGTCCCAGCGGCGCACCGGCAGGCCGGCGGCATGGGCGGCGGCGGGATCGCAGCTGACCCGCAGCAGCGGGCGTCGCCAGAGCCACAGCAGCACGCCAAGCCCCGCGTACAGCGCCGCCGTCTTGAGCACCACCGGCCATGTCACCCACAGGATGGCGCCGATCAGCAGATGCGAGATCTCCTCGCCGCCGTGCGGCACCTGCGTCAGCACCAGGATCATGGCCGCCGACGAGACCGCGTAGATGATGCCGATGTACGCCTCCTGCGGCACGCGGTCGTCGCGCCCGCGCGTGCGCGTCAGCATCAGCGCGCCCAGGAAGGCGCTGCCCAGCGCCGCGGCGAAGGCGGCGTCGGTGCCTATCTCACCGCCGCAGAACAGGACCACCGCCACGCCGAAGGCCGCCACCTGCGCCAGGGCGATGTCGACGAAGATCACGCCGCGGCGCACGACGTGGTAGCCCAGATGGGAATGCATCGCCACCAGCACCAGGCTCACCGCCACCGGCGCCGCCATCATTTCCAGGAATCCGCTCACGATCGTCCTCCGCGGGCTGCGGGTACGGGAGGGCCGCCCGCCGCCGGCGCGCGGCCCTCCCGCCGGATCAGCCGGCCGGCTGCGCCGCCGCCAGGTCGGCGGTGATGCGTTCGAACAGGTCGAGGTAGCCGTCGACGCCCGGCAGCGCCCCCACCGCGGCCGGCAGCACCAGCAGCGGCGCGCCGATGCGTTCGGCCACGCGGCGCGACGCGTCCAGGTGGTTCCACGGCGCCGCCACCACGAGCGCGCCGCTGCGCGCGCGCGCCGCGAGCACCAGGTTCTCGACGTGGCGCGGCGAGGGGGAGATGCCAGGCCGGTGCTCGATGGCGCCCATGATCTCCAGGTCGAGCCAGTCCGCCAGATACTCCCATTGCTGATGGTAGACGACCAGCGGCCCCACGCCGGCCGCCCGCGCCTGCCAGGCCGGCAGCCGCGCGGCGATCGCCTCCGCCAACCGCCCGGCCCGCGCGCGGTACTCTTCGGCGCGCGGAGGATCCAGCGCCGCCAGACGCTGCGCGATCAATTCCGCCACGCGCGCGCCGTTGCGCGGGTCGAGCAGATAGTGCGGGTTGCCCAGGGCGTGCACGTCGCCTCGCGCGCGGTCGACCGGACCTTCCGGGACGTCGAGCACGCGCGCCAGCGCCTGCGAGCAATCGCAATCGCCGGGCGCCCCCGGCCGCACGCGCGGATTGCGCGCGGCATCGACCAGCAGCGGCAGCCAGCCGATCTCCAGTTCCAGCCCCGCGTACAGGAGCAGGTCGGCCTTGCCCAGCACGCGCGCGAGCGACGGCTTGGCGGGCAGGAAGTGCGGATCCGCCCCCCCCGGGCACAGCACCGAAACCTTGACTCCGGCCCCCCCCACCTGCTGCGCCAGCCAGCCCAGGTCGCTCAGGGTCGCGACCACGTGGAGGTCGCCCGCCGCCGCCGCGGCGCCGGCCGGCAAGAGCAGAAGACAGACCGCCGCCAACGACGGCAGCAGCCTGGTCTTCAACGCAGTGCACCAAGACATGGCGCCCTCCTAGTAGTGGTGGGCCGGATGCGACCCGATGGTGAAGTTCCATTGCAGCAGAAAGCGCAGATCGTCCGCCTCGCCCAGCCGGTCGTCGTACCAGGCCACCTCTGCCCGCACGGCGCTGAATTCGCTGGGCGCGAACGCCAGGTTGAGCTTGTACTCGCGCATCTTGCCGCCGCCCAGCGCGTGTTCGTGCTGGGCGAACGCCCGCGGGCTCCACGCGGCCGCGGTCCGCCGGGCCTCCTCCTCGTGCTCGTGGGCGTGGGCGTCGCCGTCGGCCTCGCCCACGGTGGCGCCCAGCCACCAGTTGCGGTGCAGGCGGTACTGCGCCAGCGCGTACCAGCCGCGCGGGTCGCCCGTGCGCTCTTCGGGCCGCGGCAGCAGCAGCTCTCCCTGCAGGGTCAGCGCCGGACCGTGCGAGCGCCCGGCCGCGATCCACTTGCAGGTCAGGTCGACCCCGTAGACGTCCAGCGCCTTGCCCTCGCCGGGATGCCGGCCGTCGGGTCCGCGGAAGGCCGAACCGCCCAGCTCCAGCGTGGCGGACGCCCCCAGGTCCCACAGCTGGCGCAGCCTGCCGCCGTACACCAGGTCGCGGTCGTCGCGGTCGAACAGCTCGGCGTCCCCGTTCAGGCCGTACACGGTCGCCTCGCCGAACCAGGGCAGCGGCAGACTGGCGGTCACCGCCGCCCCGTTCTCGTTCAGGGGGTGATCGCCCAGGAAGGCCCGGATGCCCAGCGGAGCCTCGACGAACGGGTACTGGTGGGTGTGCAGCTGCGGATGCTTGCCCAGCGGCAGGTACATCCGCCCCAGCCGCAGCGCCCACCCGCCCGGCAGGAAGCGCCCTTCCACGTAGGCCTCCTCCAGCTCCCAGCTGAAGCCGGCCTCCGTGCCATGCGCCTCCTCTTGCTCCTCGTGGCTCTCGCCGTGCCGGTGCGCCGGGTGGATCGCCGCGGTCACGACCGCCTTCCAGAACGGATCGACCACGGCGGAGAACTGCAGCTCGGCCTCCTGCAGATCGATGCGGTTGCGCTCCGGGCTGGGATCGTCGCGCGAAACCTGCGCCCAGAACAGACCGTTGACGCTGATGGCCGGATTCAGACGGTTGGAGATGCCGGTGACCGTGCTGGCGGCACCGGACGCCTTGGCGTCGGCCTGCGCCGCGCGCGGCGCGCCGGGCGCGGCCGCCGCCAGCAGGCAGACCAGAGCAAGCAGAGCGAACAAGCTCGGACGGAGCATGATGACCTCCCGAGATCGCGATGAAACTGATGGCAACGTTATTGAAGCGCGTTGGTCTCAGGAGGCGCGGGGTGGATCGCGGGCGGAAGGGACGAGCGGCTCGCGCGCCGGTTCGGCGGGAATCGACTCCGGCGTCAGCGGCACCGGGGCGCCGGCCGTCGGAGGCGCAAGCTCCGCCGGCAGATCGGCCGCCACGCCGAAGTGGAAATGGGCGCAGACCCAGCAGGAAAGGGCGTCCCCGTCATGGCGCGACGGGCAGTCCTTCTCCAGGGCATGATGCAGCAGGTGGCCGGCCTCGGAGCCGGCGACGCCCAAGATCGCCGCCGCCGCCAGCAAGGCGGGCAAGAGGACACGGCCCCGATGACGAGATCTGGCGCCCATCATGCCGGCATGGTACGCCCGCCGGCGCGCCGCGGCAATACCCAGCCTCTTTCGGGGAGATTGATTATCCCGCCGCCATCTTCTATCATTAGGAGCCGGCACCCCCGCACCGCCTCCTGCCCCGGGAGCAAGAGAATGCCGCCAGCGCCGTCGCGAATCGTCCGCGCGCTCTCTCTGCTCGCCTTCCTGTCCGCCGCCGGCTGCGGGCGAGAGGCGCCGTACTTCGCGCCGCCGCCTCCCGGCACCGGCAGGCTCGCCGTCACTTCCACTCCGCCCGGCGCCGCCATCGTCCTGGACGGCCAGGCCACAGGCCGCACCACCCCTGGCACGCTGGAGAGCCTGGCCCCGGGTACGTACCAGGTGAGGGTCGAGCTGGCCGGTTACGCCGCGTTGCCGGCGGCCCGCGACATCGACATTGCCGCCGGCCAGACCGCGACCGCCGACTTCCTGCTCGAGGCGATCGCCGCCCCGCCAACGCGGATCGTCCTGCTGGAGGCCTTCTCCAACGTCAGCTGCACCGGCTGCCCCGAGATGGCGACGATGCTCGACGGGGTCATGCACACGGACGGCTACGGTCTGGACCGGCTGCTGCTGATCAAGTACAGCGCCAACTGGCCCCAGGTGACCGACCCGCACTACCAGGCCAACCCCGCCGCCAACAGCGCGCGGATGACCTACTACCAGACCTATCTGATGAGCGGCATCCCGACGCTGGTCATGGACGGCGCGTTGGCCGGTGCTTCCGGGCAGCCGCCCGGCGCGGCGCAGCTGCGGGATCTGCTGGACGACCGCCTGGCTCTGGCGCCCGCCTTCGCGATCGCTGTCGCCGCCGAGGTCGCCGGCGCGCAGATCGAGGTGACGGTCACCCTGACGGCCGGCGAACTGGTCGAGAATTCTTTCGCGGTGCTCAACGTCGCGCTGGTCGAGAACCCCATCGTCTACGCCGCGCCGCCCGGCAACCAGGGCGAGACCGAATTCCACTGGGTGATGCGCGATTTCCAGCGTTTGCTGCCCGACCCGCTGCCGCTGGTGGCGGACGAACCGGCCGTGCGCAGCGGCCTGCTGACCCCGCCGGCGTCCGCGCAGCTCGCCCATCTCCATGTCGTCGCTTTCGTCCAGGACAACCGCACGCGCGAGGTGTTGCAGGCAGGGTTCGGCGCGGTAGGTTCCGGCGCCGCGCCCCCTCGCCTTCCGCCAGGAAAGGGCCGCCCATGAAAACGCTCGCTCCGCTCGCCGCTCTGACCCTGACCGCGCTGCTGGCCCTGCCCGCCGGGGCGCCCGCCGCCCCGCGCACGGTGCTGGTCGAGGGCTTCACCAACACCAGCTGCCCCTACTGCCCGGGCGCCAACGCCGTCACCCAGCAGTTCCTGGACGCTTACGGGCCGGAGCTTGCCCTGGGCGTCACCGTGCACGTCAACTGGCCCAGCGCGTCGGATCCGTTCTACCTGCACAACCCGACCGACAACCTGGCGCGGCGATCCTACTACGGCATCAACAGCGTGCCCGCCCTGCGCGTCGAGGGGGCGGCGGACGCGTCCCCCGGCGATTACGCCGCGCTGGCGCAGGCCGCGGACGCGCGGCTGCTCCGCGATTCGCCTCTGGCGCTGAAGGTCGTCCAGACGAGCGACGGCGCCAACGTCACCGTCACGGTCGGCGTCAAGGCGGAGAGCGCGCCGCCGGCTGGCCCCCTGGTCCTGCAGATGGCGCTGATCGAGCGCGAGATCTATCTGGCCACGCCGCCCGGCTCCAACGGCGAGCGCGACTTCTTCTGGACCCTGCGCGATCTCCTGCCGGACGGAGGCGGCACGGCCCTGTCGTTGGTCCCGGGCGATTCGCTCGTCTTCAGCCGCACGGTCCCGATCCACGCCGCCTGGAACTACGGCCAGATCGCCGCCGTCTGCTGGGTGCAGAACAGCGCCACCCGCGAGGTGTTGCAGGCGGGCACGTCGATCCCGCGGGCCCCCTACGCCTTCTTCTTCGCCGCGCACGCCACGGCGGATGTCGTCACGCTGGGCCAGCTGCGCTCGTTCGACGCCGTGATCCACAACCGCGGCCTGGCCGCCGATGTCTACGACGTGCACATCGAGAAGGACGTGCCGGCGTCGTGGGGCGCCTCGGTCTGCGCCAACGGCCTGTGCTATCCGCCCTGGGTCACCGATTTCACCGTCAGCGTCGCCGCCGGCGCGACGGACACCATCCTGGTCGACATCCAGCCGCTGCTCGAGATCGGCACCGGCACCGTCACCCTCACCGCCACCAGCCGCGGCGACCCCAGCCGCAGCTTCACGCGCACCTTCAAGGCGATCTCCAGCGGCATCCCGATCCTCTGCGTGGATGCCGACGGTGGTTACGCCTACGAGAACTACTTCACCGCCGCCCTTGTCGCCGGCGGGCGCCCCTTCGCCGTCTGGGATCGATCCAGCGAGGGCGCGCTCAGCGCCTCCTTGCTCGACCGCTTCGCGGTGGTGATCTGGAACGCGGGCCTGGCCTACCCGGCCGTCTCGCCCGCCGACCGCGCCGCGTTGGCCGCCTACCTCGACGGCGGCGGCCGGCTGCTGATCAGCGGCCAGGACATCGGCTGGTCGCTGTGCGACCCCACCAGCTCCGATTACAGCGCCGAATCGCTGGCCTGGTATCAGACGTACCTGGGCGCGACCTACCTCAACGACGACACCAATCTGCTCACGCTGACGGGCGTGCCTGGCGATCCGATCGGCGACGGGCTGGTCCTGTCGCTCAGCGGGGGCGACGGCGCCAACAACCAGCAGTATCCGAGCGAGATCGACGCCCGCGGCGGCGCCGTCGGCTTCCTGCTCTACGCCGCGGGTCGCGAGGCCGCCGTGCGCCACCAGAGCGGTCCGTTCAAGGTCGTCTACCTGGCCTTCGGTTTCGAGGGGATCTCCACCGCCGCCAACCGCGCCCTGCTGATGGAGCGGGCGCTGGTCTGGCTGGGGATCAACCTGGTCGACGTGCCCGATCCTGCCGCGACGCCGGCGTTCCTGGCCGCGGCGCCGGCCGCCTGGCCCAATCCCTTCAACCCGGCGGTGACGATCGCGCTGGCGATCGGCGGCGACGGCGCGGCGCCCGCAGCGGTCGAGATCTACGATCTGCGCGGCCGGCGCGTGCGCGAGCTGTGGCGGGGTCCGTTGCCCGCGGGCGAGCGGCGTCTGGTGTGGGACGGCCGCACCGAGAGCGGCGCCGCCGCCGCCAGCGGCGTCTACGTGGCCCGCGTGCGCGTGGCGGACCGGCAGGAGACCGTGAAGCTGACCCTGGCGAAGTAGGCCGAGGATAGGCGCGGCCGCGACCGCGCCGCGCGAAGGAGAAGCCTGTGCGCAGATTGCCGCCACCGCGCCGCCGCCCGACCATGCCGGCGCTGTTGCTGGCGACCCTGGTCGCCGCCGCCGCGGCCGCGGGCGCCGCCGCGCCCGTCCGGCTTGCCGCTCCCGACTGGACGCTGCGTTGCGCCGACGGCGCCGAGTTCAGTTTTCACCGGGCGCTGGGTCAGGGGCCGGTGCTGGTGTCGTTCTGGGCGCTCTGGTGCGCCCCCTGCCAGAAGGAGCTGCCGCACCTGGACGAGCTGGCGCGGGAGACCGCCGGCAGGCTGACCGTGGTCGCGGTCAACATGGACAACCCGCGCAGCGTGGCGAAGGTGCGTCCCTTCCTGCAGGCGCGCGGCTACAAGCTGACCGTGCCGCTCGACACCGCCGGCGACGTCGCGCGCAAGCTGCACGTCGGCGGCGAGATCCCCTTCCTGGTGCTCTACGACCGCGAGGGGCGCGAGCTGTTCCGGCGCATAGGCTATCGCGAGGGCGACGAGGCTTCCCTGCGGCGCGAGGTGTTCGCGGCGCTGGAGCGGGACGCAGGCGCAGCCGGCAAGGCCGGTGAAGTCGGCCAGGCCGGCGCGCCGTGAGGGCCGGGCGCGCCTCGAGCGGGCGTCTGGCGGGTCTGGCGTGTCTCGCCGCCGTCCTGGCGGCGACCTCGGCGCCTGCGCAGACCGGCGGCATCGAGGCCGCCGCCACCAACGAATTCGAGTACTCCTACAGCACCGACACGCGGCGCGAGATCGTCGAGAACTGGCTGGACGCCAGTGTTCTGCTGGGGGAGCTGCGCGCCGGCTTTCTGCTCAACGCGCGCCAACCGTCGGAAGAGGGCGAACGCAGCAACACGGTGCGCCATCGCTTCGTCGAGTTCGCGCGCGGCGGCCTGGAGGTGCGCGCGGGGCATTTCTACGGCCTGTTCGGCCGGGGCCTGGTGTTCGCAGCCTACGAGGACCGGCGCATCCGGGTCGACACCGCGCTCGACGGCCTGCTGGTCGGCGCCCGCCGCGGGCGGTGGCGCGTCACGGCCTTCACCGGCGCTCCGCTGGTCCTGCCGCGCGACGTGCGCGGCCTCGACGGCGAGATCGATCTGGGCCGCGGCCTGACCGCCGGCGCGTCCGGCCTGACCTATCAGGCCGACGACCTGGCGACCGCGGACGGTTCGGTCCATCGGGAATGGGTCGCCGCGCCGCGTCTGTCATGGCTGCTGCCGTTCGGGGACTGCTATTTCGAGTACGGCTGGAAGAAGGGCTGGGACTTCGAGCCCACGCCCGACGACGCCTACCACCGCGGCCGCGCCTTCTACGGCGGCGTCAACCTCTTCGCCGGCCCGGTGGCGCTGGCTCTGGAAGGCAAGGATTACCATCGCTTCACGGTGCTGCGTCGCGCCGACGGCCGCGCCGCCCTGAACAATCCCCCCTCGCTCTCGCGCGAACATCTCTACACGCTGCTCAACCGCGCCCCGCACGATGTGGACGCCGACGACGAGCGGGGCCTGCAGGCTGAACTGACCGCCCGCGGTCCCGGCGATGTCGGCTTGCTGCTCAACGCCAGCCGCACGCAGCGGCGCGACGGCCGCCTGCTGTTCGAGGAGGTGTACGGGCAGCTCGAGCGCGAGGCGGGGGACGGCTGGCGCATGCGCGGAGCCTTCGGCTACCGCGACAGCGAGGGCCTGCGCCAGGTCGGCGTGGGCGAGATCGTCTGGCGGGCCACGCCGCGGTCGTCGCTCGGATTGACCATCGAGCATCAGCACGTGCGCATGGGGGGCGGCCCCGGGTTCGACCTGGGCGCCTACGACGAGCAGTTCCTCAAGCTGGAGTACGGACGCGCGCCGAGCTGGACGGTCGCCGGGGTCCTGGAGATGAACAACAAGTACGCCGAGCAGCGCGCGTTCGGCGAGAAGGCGGGCCCCTTCCCGGCCCTGCAGATCGCCCACGCCACCCGCGAGGGGGCGCGGCTGTCCCTCTGGGCAGGCAAGCGGCAGGCCGGCTACCTCTGCGCCGGGGGCGTCTGCAAGTTCGAGCCGGCGTTCGAAGGCGTCGAGCTGACCGGTACGTTGCGGTACTGAGCCGCCGCGGGTGAGCCGGCGTCGCGGGACGTCATGGCTCCAGGAGGGTCAAGGCCTCGCCCAGACGCGTCACGGCGTCCCCGTCGCTCCCCTCCAGATAGTAGCGCAGCACGGCGTCTGTGCCGGAGGCGCGCAGCTGGAACCACATCCGGTCCCACTCGATCAGCGTGCCGTCACCCGCCCAGAAGACGCGCCGCGGCGCCGGCACGGCCAGCCCTGCCGGCAACCGCGCGCGCAGCGTCGCTGCGGCCTGCTCGGGCGTCAGCTCGGTCAGCCCGCGGAAGAAGCCGACCAGGGATTGCTTGCGCGCCTCGGCCGCGGCGCGCGCGGCCTGCCTCGCCTCGCCCCGCAGCGTCTCGTCGTACAGCGTCACGTCGCGCCGCTGGTAGAAGCGATGGCAGATCGCGAAGCGCTCGAGCTGCTGCAGGTAGTGCTCCGCGAAGCTCTGTCCGTGCCGGTGGAGGCGGGCGGCCAGCGCCAGCGCCAGGACCCCGACCTGCATGCCGTCCTTTTCCTTGGGCGCCAAGGAGACCGTCGCGCCGCCGCGGCTCTCCAGCCAGTCGTGAGGGCCGAAGGCGGCCCCTCCGCTCTCTTCGGCCATGATCAGCAGCCGCGGATCCGAGCCCAGATCCGCCTCGCGCCCGGCGGCGTCGACGGCGCGCGTGGCGACCTCCTCCACGTCGGCGTCCAGCAACTGGCGCTCCAGGTCGACCACCAGGTCGCCGAAGTGCTTGAAGCCGACCGGCACCCGGAAGGTGCGCAGACCGGCGCCGTGCATCCGATTGTACGCTGCGGCCAGTTCATCGAGGCTGCGGGTGGTCGGCCAGCTGGCCGCCACGATCCAGTCGTGCTCGTCCAGCCGCCCGGCGGTCCGCAGGGCATCCAACCGCAGCGCCGCGAGCAGGAAATAGAGCTGGTTCGGCTTGAAGTAGACCAGGCACCGCCGGGCGTCCAGAGGATCGACCTCCAGCCCCGCCGCGCCGGCTGCGGCGGCCTGCTCCGCCGGCGCGGCCGTCACCAGGTTGAACCGATCGCCGTCGGGATCCCAGATGAAGAAGACCGACGCCTCGCCGCTCGCCAGCAGCTGTTGCGCGCCGACATGTTTGTATACCTGCCATTTGCCGGGATCGACGCCGTGGTCGACGCCGTCGAGCCGCCCGATGCCGTGGTAATCGGCCCGCTCCTGGGCATGCGTGAAGTAGAGCGGCAGCCCGTCGCCGCACGGCAGTGCCAGCGCCGTGAAAACCCGCCCCGCGGTGGCGGCCATGGCGCCGCCCAGAGTGCAGAAGGCGGCGCGGAAGCCTCCGGCCGCGGCGGCGCGGATCTCGGCCAGCAGCTCCGCCGGCACCACGCCGCGCAGCGCCTCCACGTAGGCATCCAGCGGATCGAAATCCCTGCGGATGCGCGGATCGTTGGCCGGGGCCAGCGGGATCGTCAGGCCGTCGTCGGCCGCGCGGTCGACCAGGGCGCGCACGCGGTCGGCGATCCGGTCGGCCAGGCCCAGCAGCTGCATGCCGTTCTCGTCCATCGGCTTCCAGCCGCCCTTGTAGCCGGGGCTGTGCGACGCGGTGAAGTTCTCGCCTCCCGCCAGCTCCTCGTGGAAGACGCCGAAGCTGGACAGCCAGATCGGCGTCGTCCGCCAGGCCGGGGGCCGCAGGCGCACCGTGATGCCATGGGCCGCGTAGATCCGCGACGCCAGATCGATGAACTCCTGCGTGTGCGGGCGCACTTCGCCGCCGACGTGCAGGGCGGACAGCCCCTCCTCGAGCGCCAGCTGCGCGCGAGCGCAGAGCACCAGCGCCAGGGTCAGGCTGTTGAAGGGCACCTCGAGGTTGTGCGGATCGGCCGGATCGAGCAGATCACGCCAGCCGGCGGTGCCCAGCTTGAAGTCGTGCGCCCATGCCGCCAGGCGCGCTCGGCGCGACAGCGCCGGCGTCACCTTGATCGTCTGTTCGCTGTCCGCGTGCGGAATGAAGATCGGTGCGGCCGCGGCCATGTCCGCCATCCCTCCTGTCCCGGCGCCCGACCGTTTTGCGGCCCCGGATCTAGGGTTCCTGCCGTCCCCGCGACCGTTTACGGGGGCGATGCTGCCGCGGCGCTCCGGGCCGCCCGGCCTGCCCGCCGTGCCGCGGTCCCTGCTGGGATCTCGGCGCCCCCACCCGCCGCGCCGGATGCACCGGGCTCTCGCTCTGCGGCGTTCGCTGCGGCTGTCCGTCCGGCCGCCGCGGCTGGCGCCGCGACCGCTCGCGCGCGGCCGCTTCCGCGCGTCTGTTCCCCGACGGCGGGCGGCGCGGCCGCTCCTTCCCGGCCACTCCGGCGCTCGGGGCCTCGCCGCCCTGCAGCGCCCGTCGCTGTTCGCGGGGAGCGAGGCGTTGGCCGACGAGGGCCTCGAACGGTCGCAGGGCGGCCGCCGTCCAGCGCTGCACGATGTGGTGGCGCAGCGGCGCCGCCTGCTTGGGCTGGCCGTGGATCATGCGCGCGCATTCGAACGGACGCACCGGATAGATGGCGCACCGGCCGTGATCGTAGAAAACGCAGCGGCCGGGCTGGGCCAGCTCCGCCAGCGTCCACAGGCTCCCCGGTTTCTTGTGGTCACGGTACTTGTGCGGCATGACCCCGTGGCGCAGCCCGCCGTCCGGCATGTGCGTGACGCCCACGGCCAGCTGCTCCCGGAAAAGCGCCGCCAGGGTCAGATTGAGATAATCGGCCAGCCGTTCGACCTCTTCCGGCAGGAACCAGCCGGGAGAATTCTCGCAGGCGGCGCGGCATTCGCGGCAGCCGCAGGAGGAGACGGGCCAGGTCTGCTCCGCCGGCGGGCGGCGCCAGGACGGTTTGCGGTCCGCAGCGCCCGCGGCTGGCGGGCGGCCGGGCGGGCGCCGCCGGGGGCGGTCGCGTTCGTCCATCAAAGGCCTCCGGTCAGTTCGTTGGGCAGGTCGGCGGCGCGCAGCGGCAGACCGCGCGGGCCGTTGATCAAGCTGCCGAGCCGCCGCGTCTCGCCGGGCGCGGCGAGCCGCGCCGCCAGCGCCAGCTCCGCCGGCGCGCCGGCCCCCGCCGCCCGCACCAGGAAGGCTGGCCCCTGCTCCGCCTCCCAGCGAGCGCGCGACAGGAACAGGCGCGGCTTGACGGCGAACGGCTGGCCGTTCTCCGGGCAGAAGGTCGTGCAGTTGCCGCAGGCATTGCACAGCTCGGCCAGGCAAACATAGCGCCGCGCCGCCCCGGCGCCAGGCCCATCGCCGGCCGACTCAGCCAGCGCCAGCATCGCGTCGTTGGGGCAGACCACCACGCAGAGGTTGCAGGCCGAGCAATCCCAGCGCGCCAAGGGGATGTCCAGCTTGCGGGGAGGGCGCGCGACAGCGGCCTGCGTGTAGGGCCGCGCACCCTCTGGCGTCGCCAGCTGCGCGGCATGGGCCGCGGTCGCGTCGCGATGCCCCGCGCCGATCGCCGCCGCGTGCCGCGTGCGGCGCCACGCCGGCAGATCCGCGCAGCCTGCGGCGCGCATGCTCGCCGCCAGCGCCGCGAGCATGGGAGCCAGCCGGCCGTAGCCGCCCGGTTGGAGCAGATCGCTGCAGACGGTCACCGGCGCCGCGCCAGTCCCCACCACGTCGGCGAAGTTGCTCCGCCCCACCCCCGCGGAGAATGCCACCGGCACGGCGCCCCGTCCCGGCTCCCCCGTTTGCAGCAGGTCCGGCAGGCGCGCCGTCAGTTCCTCCTGCAGCGCCGCCGCCAAAGGATGCAGGGCCGGACCCGACAGATAGCAGCGGTCTCCGGGCAGCCGGCCGCCGTCGTTGGCCACCACCAGGGTGTTGGTCAGCTTCACGCCGAACACGCGCCCGCGCTCGGCCGCGAACGACGCCAGCTCGCGGATAAGCGCGACGGCGTCGGCGAGCGCCAGATCCTCGGCGAACGCCTCCGGCGGCGGCCGCAGCGCCGCGTGCCCCAGCCGCCCATGCAGGATATCGCGCGCGCGCGCCTCGCCCAGGAGGGTGGGGTTGAGCTTGATGGTGACATCGAGCTCGTGGGCCGACATCAGATGCCTGGCGATGGCCGCGATCTCGCCCGGCGGGCAGCCGTGGAAGGTCGACAGCGTGGCGCCGGCGATCAAACGGCCGGGCAGCGGCCGGTCCCTCCAGGCGGTGAACGGCGGCGGCAAGCGCCGCTGCAGCTCCTGGACGAGCGGCCGCGCATCGCGCAGCCCGTCGATGAAAGAGCGCATGGGCGGCGAGGAGATACCCTCCAGATCGTAGCCGACCGACAGCTCGAACAGGTGCGGGCCGGGTTCGCCTAGCGCCTGCCTCAGCGGCGCCCAGTCGCCCAGCACCGCCAGCATCACGGCCGCCTTGGCGTACTCCTCCAGGGAAGCGTCCAGGGTCAGCTCCTGGCTCCATTCAACGTTCAGGCCATAGCCGCCCATGTCGATGCAGGGGCGGGGAATCTCCAGACGATCCAGACGCTGCACGGTCTTGAGCTCGAAGGCGCGCGCTCCCCCCAGCCAGCCCAGGACGATGTTCTGCGCCAGCTGCGTGTGCGGTCCGGCGGCCAGGCCGGCCGGCGTGGCGACGCGGCCGCCGGCCAGCTCGAGACCGAGATCGATCCCCGCCGGCGGGCGATGCCAGCGGCGGGCGGGCAGATCGAAAACGGCGTGGTCGCGCTCCCATTCGCGCGCCGCGCGGCCCAGTAGCGCCTCGAGGGGAAAAGGGGTCAGGGCAGCGACGCGCTCGGCGCTCATCGCGACTCCTCGCCGCACCCGCCCGGCAGCGCGCCGCCCGGCAGGATGCGGCAGCGGGCGATCAACTCGTCGCACCGCTGGATGATCAGGTCGGGCGCTGCCGCGCGCAGGCGCGCCGGCTCGGTCAGTCCGTAGGCCGCCGCAACCGCCGCGGCGCCGATTGCGCGCGCGGCGGCGATGTCGTGCGGCGAGTCGCCCACGACCACCACGGCGCCCGGCGGCGGATCCAATCCCTCCAGGCAGATCCGCAGCGGCGTCGGGTCGGGCTTGCGGCGGCCGGCATCCTCCGGCGACACGACCCGGCGGAAATACGCCTCCAGCCCCAGCCCCGCCAGGATCGCGCGGGTGAAGGCGCGCGGCTTGTTGGTCGCCACCGCCAGCGGCAGGCTCCGGAAGTGCTCCAGGGTTTCCAGCACGCCGGGAAACGGTCGCGTATGGTCGAGCAGATGACGGCCGTAATGCCGCCGGAACACCGCCAGTCCGGCCGCCACCTCGGCCTCGCCGGCCGCGGTGCCGGCGCGCGCCAGCAGGCGCCGCACCAGCTCGCGCGCCCCGTCGCCGACGTAGCCGGCCACCTCTTCTTCGGTCAGGGCCGGCGCCCCCCGCCACGCCTGCACCGCGTTGGCGGCGGCGGCGATATCGCGGCGCGAATCGATCAGCGTGCCGTCGAGGTCGAAGATGAAGGCGGCCGCGGGAATCACTGGCTCGCTCCTGCCCATGCCGCTCCCGTTCGCTGCCCGAGGCGATCATAACCCCCGCGGACGCCCCCGGCAAGACGCCCGCGCACGCTCGCTTTCGCGTTGTCACGCCGACCCGGGCGTCCCTATACTGGCGCAGGCCAGGGACGGCCATCGCCGGGCATGGGAGGCGCGTTTGGATTCCACCCTCATCGGGCTCGCCCTCTACACGCTGTTGATCGTGGGCATGGGCACCGTCGCGGTGCGCCGCAACCGTTCGCTGCAGTCGTTCCTGCTCGCCGACCGCCGCCTCGGCCCATGGGTGGCGGCCTTCTCCGAACGCGCCAGCGGCGAATCGGCCTGGCTGCTGATCGGTCTGCCCGGGGTGGCGTTCGCCGCCGGCCTGTCGGCCTGGTGGGTCGCCGCCGGCTGCGTCGGCGGCATCGCCTTCTCCTGGGCGATGGTGGCACGGCGCCTGCGCGAGGAGACAGCGCGCCGCGACGCCATCACGCTGGCCGACTACTTCGCGGCCCGCTTCACCGACCGCTGCCACGCGCTGCGGCTGACCGCCACGGCCATCATCCTCTTCTTCTTCACGTTCTATGTGGCGGCGCAGTTCCTGGCGGCCGGCAAGGTGCTGCAGGTGGCGCTGGGCGTCACCATGCTGCAGGGCATGGCGATCGGCGCTCTCCTGGTGCTGCTCTACACGGCGGCCGGAGGGCTGTATGCGGTGGCCTGGACCGACCTGGCGCAGGGGATCGTGATGCTGCTGACCCTGACCGCCCTGCCGCTGGCGGTGCTGCTGGAGACCGGAGCGATGACCACGCTGGGCGCCAGGTTGGCAGCGGCGGGCGGCGGCTATCTCGAGTGGGCGCCGGGAACGACCGCCTGGGGCCGCTGGTCGGGCGTGCTGGGCAGCCTCGGCATCGGCCTGGGCTACATGGGCCAACCCCACCTGGTGCTGCGGTTCATGGCGATCACCTCCGCCACCGCGGTGCGGGCGGGGCGAGTGATCGCCGTCGCCTGGGCGGTCATCGCCTTCAGCGGCGCGATCATGATCGGGCTGGCCGGGCTGGCGTATTTCGGACCCGGGGCGCTCGGCCCGGGCGGCGCCCTGACCGATCAGGAGCAATTGATGCCGCTGCTGGCCCGGCAGTTCCTGCCCGGCTGGCTGGCGGCGATCGCTATCTGCGGCGCGATCGCCGCCATGATGTCGACGGCCGATTCGCAGCTGCTGGCCTCGGCCAGCGCCATTTCCGAGGACATCTACCGCCGGCTGCTGCGGCCGGGCGCCCAGCCGGGGCGGCTGTTGGCGATCGGCCGCTGGTCGACCGTCGCGGTCGCGCTGGCGGCGTTCTTGCTGGCCTGGCGCGCCGACGCCCTGGTCTATTCGCTCGTCCTGTACGCCTGGGCGGGCCTGGGCGCCGCCTTCGGCCCGCCGCTGCTGCTGTCTCTCTGGTGGTCGCGCACCAGCCGCGCGGGCGTGCTCGCGGGGCTGGTGACCGGAACGGCGGTGGTGGTCATCTGGTACAATGTGCCGGCCTTGAAGGCCCTGCTCTACGAGATGATCCCGGGCTTTCTCGCCTCGCTGGCCGCGACCGCCGGCTTCAGCCTGATCTTCCCCGCCGCCGCGGACGTGCGGGCGGGGACCTTGCATCGCTCACCGCTCGGAGGAGAGGATCATGCGCGATAACGACAGGCACCGCCACGACCAGAGCGACGAGGAGTTGTTCGGCGACCTGCTGGACGAGATCGGCACGGAGAAATCGCATGGCCTGGGCGCCGCGCCGGCGGCGGAATCCGCCGCCCCGGAGTCGCCGGCCGAACCGCAGCCCTCGCGGCCTACCCCCATCTCGCTGGGCGGCGCCGGCGCATCCGCTCTCTACGATCCTGAGACGGAGCAGGACGGAGACCTGGGCCGCCTGCCGTCCATGACCTCCTCCGTCCGCCGCCGCGGGGGCGCGCCGCCGGCGCGCCGCCGCCCTTCCCTGCTGGCGTTGATCGTGGTGTCGGTCATTCTGGCCGGCGCGGCCTTCCTGTTCTGGCCGGCCGGCCGCGGCCCCTCGTTGCAGGAAAGCGGCGACCTGCGCTCGGTGCTGCCCTTGCCGGAGGCCGGCGCTCCCCGCGCCGAAAGGCCGGTGTCCGGCGACGTCGATCTCGACGCCGAAACCCCCGCCATCGTGCCCGAGCAGCCCGGCGCGCGGCCGACCGTCGTGCGCGCCGAGCCGGCCGCGCCCGCCGTCATCCAGCGGGCCCCCGGCGCCGCCGCGCCGGACGCGTCCGACGCACCGGCCGCGGCGGCCGCGAAGGCGCTGCCGGAAACGAGCGCGGGCGAGGCGGCGGCCGCCGCGACCGGCGCCGGCTCGCTGGGCGCGGCGGCGGAAGCCCTGCGGTCCGCCACCTCGCCGGCAGCACCCGCTCCCGCGCCGGCGGCTCAGGCGCCGGCGACTTCGGCGCCGGCGATCGAGAGGGCGGCGCCCCCGCCGCCCAGGCCGGGGATCGACATCCCCGGCCCGTCGGGGCAGTGGGTCGTCCAGCTCGGCTCCTTCAGCCAGCAGGACAACGCCGAAGGCCTTGTCGCCCGCCTGCGCGCCAAGGGCTACCAGCCGTTCCTCCAGACCGGCGGCACTGCCGGCGGCGGGCTGGTCTATCGGGTCCGCGTCGGCTACTTCGCAACCCGCGACGCCGCCGCCGCGTATGCCGCGCGCGAGAGCGCGCGGCTGGGCGTCAAGGGTGAGCCGCAGCACCGTTGACCTTGCCGGCGGCGCACGCCGGCCCGCACCGCGCCGCCCTGACCGCAGCCCGAGGGGATCGTCATGACCCATGTCGCCATCGTCGGCACCGGCCACTTCGTCCCGGCGCGCGTGGTCACGAACGCCGATCTGGAGCAGCGGATGGACACCACGGACGCCTGGATCCGCGAGCGCAGCGGGATCGCCGCGCGCCGCTGGGTCGAGCCGGGGGCCGGCGGCGTCGATCTGGCCGAGCCCGCGGCCCGCATGGCGCTGGCCGACGCCGGGCTCGCCCCCGCCGACCTGGACCTGATCATCTACGCCACGATCAACCCGGACCACGCCTTCCCGGGCAACGGTCCCCTGCTGCAACAGGCGCTGGGCGTGGGCACGATCGGCGCGCTCGATATCCGCAACCAGTGCACCGGCTTCATCTACGGCGTGGCGGCGGCCGAGGGCTTCATCAAGGCGGGAACCGCGCGCACGGTGCTGGTCGTGGGCGCCGAGATCCACAGCACCGGGCTCGATGTCAGCACGCGCGGCCGCGACGTGGCGGTGCTGTTCGGCGACGGGGCCGGCGCCGCCGTGCTGCGGGCGGCGGAGCCCCCGCGCGGCATCCTGGCCACCTCTCTGCACAGCCAGGGGGAGTTTGCGCGCGAGCTCTGGTGCGAGCTGCCGTCGGCGCGCGTGGACGGCCGCTGGACCGACGCCCAACTGGCCGAGGGCCGCCAGTACCCGCGCATGAACGGCCGCGCGGTGTTCAAACACGCCGTGCAGCGCTTCGGCGAGGCCATCGACGAGGTGTTGCGCAAGGGCGGCGTCGGCAAGGACGAGGTGGCGCTCTACATCCCCCACCAGGCCAATCAACGCATCACCGAGATGGTGCAGCGCCGCTTGGAGGTTCCTCCGGAGCGGGTCTACTCCAACATCGCGCGCTACGGCAACACCACCGCCGCCTCGATCCCGATCGCGCTGAGCGAGGCGGTGCGCGAGGGGAAGCTGCGCCGCGGCGACCTGCTGGTGCTCGTGGCGTTCGGATCCGGCTTCACCTGGGGGGCGCAGCTGATCCGCTGGTGAGCATCGCCGGCGGCAGCGGCGGCGTCCTCCGTCACTCTCCGGGCAGCGCCCGATCGGCCGCCGTCTCCAGCAGGCACTTAACCTTGAAGCTCAGCGCCATGATGCCCACCGCCAGCCTTTCGTTGCGGATGGCAACGCGCGGCGGCACTCTCACGTCGATCGGCGCGAAATTCCAGATTCCCAGGATGCCGCAGGCGACCAGGCGATCGGCCACGCTCTGGGTCACCGCCGCCGGCACTGTCAGGATGCCGATCTTGACCTCCTCCGCGCGCACGAACTCTTCCAGTTCGTCGACGTCGCGGATGGAGATGCCGCGGATCTCCAGACCGACCAGCTTGGGGTTGACGTCGAAGATCCCGCGCAGCGGGAAGCCCTCGAGCTCGAAATTGCGGTAGTTGGCGAGCGCCTGGCCCAGGTGGCCCGCGCCGATGATGACCGTCGGCACCGGCTGGGCGATGCCGATGATCTTCTCCAGCGCGGGCACCAGCTTGTCCACCAGATAGGGGCGACCAGGCTTGCTGAAGCCGCCGAAATAGTGGAAATCGTGCCGCAGCTGGCTGGCTTTGATGTCGAGCGAGGCGGCGAGCTGCCTCGACGACACCTCCCGCACGTCGAGCTGTTGCAGAAGCCGCAGCTTGTCCAGGTAGAGCGGCAGACGCAGGATGGTGGCGTCGGGAACGCCACAACCCTTTTTGCTTTCCTTCGTGGCCATGGCCTCCCCTTGCCGTCGCGGCAGATGTTGTTGCATATTTAACAACATCTCCGCCCACATGGCAAACGCATTTCATTCCAGAGGCGGTTGATCGGAAATGACGCCAATTTTCTTTTCGGTCAACGACTAATGCCGCCTCGGGCCCACCGTTCTGCCGCGGACGCGGTTGCCGGGCAAAAGCTTGGACCGCCCGCTCCCGCCGCCTATATTGGACCGCGGCGGCAGCGGCCGGCCGGCGTCACGGCCGCGCGGCGATCCCGCCGCGGCCTTTTCGCGCGGAGCGCACGCCATGGGCGCAGCCGAATCGGGCATCGACCCGCGTCTGAGAGGACCGCTGCCGGGCTACGGGCAGTGGGACGACGAGCACTACCACGAGCTCGACCTGAAGGTCGGCCTGGAGATCCACCAACAGCTGCTGACCGACCGCAAGCTCTTCTGCCGCTGCCCCGCCGGCCTCTACACGCCCGATCACGACGCGGAGATCCTGCGCCACATGCGCCCCACCCTGTCGGAGCTGGGCGAGTACGACGGCACGGCCCTGATGGAGTTCAAGACCCGCAAGCAGATCATCTACCGGCTCAAGAACGAATCGGTCTGCACGTACGAGATGGACGACGCCCCGCCGTTCGAGCTCAACGCGCAGGCGCTCGACCGCGCCGTGGCGATCGCCCTGCTGCTGGAGTGCCAGATCGTCGGCGAGGTGCACATCGCCCGCAAACAGTACCTGGACGGCAGCATCCCCACCGGTTTCCAGCGCACCGCGATCGTCGGCGTCGGCGGCCGCGTGCCGCTGGGCGAGCGCGAGATCCGCGTCCGGCAGCTGGCGGTGGAAGAGGACTCGTGCCGCGAGGTGTCCGACCGCGGGCACCGGCGCACGTACCGCACCGATCGCCTGGGCATGCCGCTGATCGAAACGGTCACCGAGCCCGACATGCGCACGCCCGCCGAGGCGGCCGCGGTGGGGCAGATCCTGCGCCGGCTGGTGCGCATCACCGGACTCGTGCGCACGGGCGCCGGCGCGGCGCGGCAGGATGTGAACGTCAGCGTCGCGGGCGGCACCCGCATCGAGATCAAGGGGGTGCCGAGCCTGCGGGCGCTGCCGGCGCTGGTGCACAGCGAAGCCCTGCGGCAGCGCGCGCTGCTGGCGATCCGCGACACCTTGCGGCGCCGGGGCGTGGAGGCCGCGGCCCTGCCGGAGCGGCCGGCCGACGTGACGGCGGTCGTGCGTGGCACCGAATGCCTGTTCGTGCGCCGGGCGCTGGATCAGGGCGCGCTGGCGTTCGCCGTGCCGCTGCCCGGCTTCAACGGCCTGCTCGGCGCGCCGACCCAGCCGCGCACCACCTTCCTGCGCGAATTCTCCGACCGCGTGCGCGTGATCGCCTGCCTGGACGATCTGCCCAATCTGATCTGCTCCACCCAGGAGGGCAGTCTCAGCAGCGGCGAGTGGGACCGCATCTGCCGCGCCTGCGGCGTGGGCCCCGAAACGCCCGTGCTGGTGGTCTGGGGCAGCGCGGAGGACGCGGCCACGGCCTGTCGCGAGCTGGTCATCCGCGCGCGCGAGGCGACCGCGGGCGTGCCGTCTGAGACGCGCCAGGCGCTGGACGACGGCACCAACGGCTTCGAGCGCATCCTGCCCGGGCCGGACCGCATGTACCCCGACACCGATCTGCCGCCGGTGCGCCTGGAGGAGGACCGGCTGGCGGGAATCGCGTGCGGTCTGCCGGAGCCGCCGTGGCGGCGTCGGGAATGTCTGAGAGCCTTGGGCGTCGGCGAGGATCTGGCGGCGCGGCTGTCCATCCACCGCGCCTACCCCCTGTTCGAGCGCCTGGCGGTCCGGCTGGGACAGGGCGCCGCCGTGACGCCGCACGCGCTCGCCTCGCTGCTGCTCGACCGCTCCTGTCCGCGCCCGACCAATCTGGCCGCCGCCGGCGACTGGTGGGAGCGCATCGTCGACCGGCTGGCGCGCGGCGAGATCCTGCCGGAGGGAGTCTGGAGCTGCGCCGGCGAACCGCCGGCCGCTTGCGGGCCCGCCGAGGGCCGGCAGCTGTTCGAAGAGGCGCTGGCGGAGCTGGCCGCCGGGCGGGCGGCGGACGCCCCGGCCGACCGGGCCCGGCGCGAGCAGCACGCGATGGGCCGGCTGATGCCGCGCCTGCGGGGCCGGGTGCCGGGCCGCGCGGTGCGCCAGTGGATCAAGGAGGCGGCGCTGTGAGCGCGGAGGCGACGGCGGCCGGCGCGGCCGGCGAGGATTACAAGGGATACCGCGACCCGACGCTGGCCTTGCTGCGGCGGTTCGGGGCCCCGGTCTGGAGCGAGGCCGTCATCCGCACCTCGCGGGGCGACTTCGCCGGCCTGATCCTGCCGCGCAGCGAGACCGCGGACGCCGACCACATCGTTCTCAAGCTGGGCAACGGCTACAACATAGGACTGCGGCACGACACCGTGACCGGCATCGACGTGCACGGCCGCAAGGTGGCCCGCTACCAGATCCCCGAGAAGGAGTTTCCGCGCGATCCGCGCAAGCCGCGCGTCAAGCTGCTCGGCACCGGCGGCACGATCGCCAGCCGGCTCGACTATCGCACGGGCGCGGTCATCCCGGCCTTCTCTCCCGGCGAGCTGTATGGCTCGGTGCCCGAGCTGGCCGACATCTGCAACCTGGAGACGGAGAAGCTGTACGGCGTCTTCAGCGAGAACATGGGCCCGGAGCAGTGGATCGGCACGGCCAGGGCGATCGCGCGCGAGATCGCCAGCGGCGTCGACGGCATCGTCATCGGGCACGGCACCGACACCATGCACCACACGGCGGCGGCCCTTTCCTTCTTCCTGCAGGATCTGCCGGTGCCCGTGGTGATGGTCGGCAGCCAGCGCAGCAGCGACCGCCCCTCCTCCGACGCGGCCATCAACCTGATGAACGCCACCCGCGCCGCCGCCACCAGCGACATCGCCGAGGTGATGGTCTGCATGTTCGGGCCGACCAGCGACCAGTACGATCTGCTGCACCGCGGCACGCGCGTGCGCAAGATGCACTCGAGCTACCGCAGCACCTTCCGCACGATAGGCGACATCCCGCTGGGCAAGGTCGACGAGGCGGGCGTCACGCCCTTCCGCCGGGACTACCGGCGGCGGCGCGCCGACCGGCCGCTGCGCCTCAACGCCGTCTTCGACGACCGCGTGGCCATCGTCTACTACTACCCCAACATGAAGCCGGACATCATCGACTCGCTGGTCGAGAACGGGTACCGCGGCATCGTCATCGCCGGCACCGGCCTGGGCCACGTCAACCGCCCCCTCTACCCCGCCCTGCGCCGGGCGCACGAGGCCGGGGTGGCCATGTTCATGACGGTTCAGACCCTCTGGGGCTATGTGCAGATGTACGTCTACGAGACGGGACGCGAGATCATGGAGCTGGGGGTCATCCCCGCCGCCAACATGCTGCCCGAGGTCGCGTACGTGAAGCTGGGCTGGGCTCTGGGGCAGACCGCCGACCTGGACGAGGTCACCCGTCTGATGCTGACGCCGGTCGCGGGCGAGATCACCGACCGCGAACCGCACAATGGCTACCTGATCTTCCAGGGCGGCATCCCGGAGGTCGACGCCTTCATCTCGCAGTTCTGGAAGTGACCGCCGCCGCGCCCGGCCCTAGTGGCCGCCGCAGCCGCGGCAGCCGCCGCACTTGCCGCCGCCGCCGCCGCTGCCACAACCGCCGCAGCCGTGACCGCCGGCCTGTCGCGCCTCGCCGGTGACGGCGAAGGCCGACACCTGCCGCGCGACGCGCGCGGAGCCGCAGGCCGGGCAGGGGACGGACCGCTCGCCCGCGGCGACCAATTCTTCGAAGGCGTGGCTGCACTTGCGGCAGCGGAACTCGTAGATCGGCATGTGGGCCTCGCGGGATGGCCGGCGCGCGCGGCGCGGCCGGCGCCATGGGCACCAAGAAGCGGCGCCGTCGCCCGTTGTCAAGAACTCGCGCCGGGCTCGACCGTGGTCACCTGGGGCATCACCCGGGCTCCCGGCGGCACCGAGCGGACCACCCAGGCCCCGCCGCCGATCACCGCGCCGCGTCCGACCACCGTATCGCCCCCCAGAACGGTGGCGTTGGCGTAGATGGTCACGTCGTCCTCGATCGTCGGGTGCCGCTTGCCCCCCTTGGCCAGCGTGCCGTCGGGATTGCGCTTGAAGCTGAGCGCCCCCAGCGTCACGCCCTGGTAGATCTTGACCCGCGCGCCGATGGCGGACGTCTCGCCGATCACCACGCCGGTGCCGTGGTCGATGAAGAAGTGCGGTCCGATGCGCGCGCCCGGATGGATGTCGACCCCCGTGCGCCCGTGCGCCCATTCGCTCATGATGCGCGGCACCAGGGGCACCGACAGCACGTGCAGCGCGTGCGCCAGGCGGTGCACCGCGACGGCCAGCAGGCCGGGGTAGCAGAGGATGATCTCGTCCTCGTTGACCGCCGCCGGGTCGCCCGCGAACGCGGCTTCGACGTCGCTCTTGAGCAGGCCGCGAAGCGACGGCAGCTGCTCCAGGAACTGGGCGGCCAGGCTCTCGGCCAGGCGTCCGAAGCCGCGCTCACCCTCGTCCGCGTCGGGCAGCCACAGCCGGGAGCAGTGGCACGGCGCGCGGTAGCAGAACTGCAGCGTCTGCGCGATGATCTCGGACAGCTGGATGTACAGCGATTCCAGGCGCGAGGAGACGAACACTTCCAGGTCTGCCCGCGCCGGCAGGCCGCCGCCGTGATAGCCCGGGAACACCAGGGCCAGCAGATCCTGCACCACCCGCTCGATCCGTGCCAGCGGCGGCAGATCCTTGTCTCCCGGCCGGTTGATGCCGCCGACGGTCGCGTAGGATTCAACGACCCGGCGCGCCAGCTCCCGCCGCCGCGCGGGCCAGCCATGGTTGTGCATGCCTGCCTCCTCGGGCCTGGTCCACCGGCCCGCACCGCGCCCCCAACCCGAGGGTTGTGCCGCGAAGATTGTGTCCGGATCGGTCGGGTGACGAACCGCCTTGTCGTGCTTGGGCTTGCCGTTGCAGAGTCCGATACTCCCGTTCCGGCCCTTCCTGACGCCAACTCATTGTGTCGAAATGGATTGTGCGGTTCTCCTCGCCAGCGACATCCTGCCGGAAACAATCTTCGCGGCACAAGTCAACCCATGAACTCGCGGAACAGATCGGAGGATAGATAGCGCTCGCCGAAACTCGGCACGATGACCACGATCCGCTTGCCCGCCATCCCGGGCCGTCGCGCCGCCGCCAGGGCGGCGTGCAGCGCCGCGCCGCTGGAGATGCCGACGAACAGGCCTTCCCGACGGGCGGCGAGGCGCGCCATGGCCATCGCTTCGTCGTTGCTCACGCGCACGATCTCGTCGATCACGGTGGTGTCCAGGATGGCCGGCACGAAGCCCGCGCCTATGCCCTGGATCTTGTGCGGCCCGGGGGCTCCGCCCGAGAGCACGGGCGACTCGGCGGGCTCGACCGCGATCACGCGCAGGGACGGGTTGCGCTCCTTGAGCGCCTGCCCGGCGCCGGTCACGGTGCCGCCGGTGCCCACGCCAGCCACCAGCGCGTCGATCCGTCCGCCCGTGTCGCGCCAGATTTCCTCCGCCGTCGTGCGGCGGTGGATCTCGGGGTTGGCGGGATTGTCGAACTGCTGCGGCATGAACGAGCCCGGACGCTGCTCCAGCAGCTCCTGCGCGCGCGCGATGGCGCCGCGCATCCCCTCGGCGGCCGGCGTGAGCACCAGCTCGGCGCCCAGCGCCCGCAGGATGGCCCGCCGCTCGAGCGACATGCTCTCGGGCATGGCCAGCGTCAGGCGGTATCCCTTGGCGGCGGCAACGAAGGCCAGCGCGATGCCGGTGTTGCCCGATGTCGGCTCGATGATCTCCGCGCCGGGCCGCAGCCTGCCGTCCCGCTCGGCCGCCTCGATCATGGCCAGACCGATCCGGTCCTTGACGCTGGCCATGGGGTTGAAGAATTCGAGCTTCGCCACCAGGTCGGCGGCGGTATCGTTCAGACGCGGCAAGCGCACCAGCGGGGTGCGGCCTATCGTGGCCAGGATGTCGGGCAGGATGTGCTCGCCGGCGGCGCCGGCCGAGGCCGGCGGTCCGGACGCAGCCTGGTGGTCCATGTTCAGCCTCCGTCGATCGGGTCCGATGACGGAGGCAAACTAGACGCGAAGCCGGCGGTCGGCCAGGCGGCAGCGACCGGGAGCCGAGGCGCTCAGCCCTCGGCGGCGCGCGCTCGCCGGTCGGCGCGCAGCGCTATGCCCGCCCGGCGCAACCGGCGCACCAGGGCCTCCGCGCCAGGCGCCGGCTGCAGTTTGGGGTTCCAGAAGCGCGCGTCGCCGACCCGCAGCACAACCAGTTCGGCTTCGGCCTTCGCCAGCAGCGCGGCGGCGTCGGGCTGCGCCGCCAGTTCCTCGGCCACCTGCCCCCAGCCGCGGGCCGCCACCCCTTCCCTGGTGAAGGTCAACAGCGCCATCGCGTCGCGGTGGACGGCCCACAGACGTTCGGGGCAGGGGTTGGCCAGAAACAGCCGGCTGTTGAACAGGTACCAGAGCCGGTGATCGAGCACCAGGTCGTACAGGTGCAGATCCAGTTCCGGGGCCCGGGCCTGCAGCAGGCGGAAGAAGTCGGCGGCCTGTGGACCGCCCGCGTGCGGCCGCAGATAGCTCCACGCTTTCAAGTAGGCGTCGACGTGGTTCTTGACCGGCAGGGCATAGCAGAGCGGCAAGACCTGCAGCGTGGTCGCCAGGTCGCCGCGGCCGACCAGATGCGCGATCTCCTCGTAGATCGTCCGCGAGCGCGCCAGCACGCCAAGCAGGTTCTCCGCCCAGAGCTGGGCGAGCCATACCCTCTGCAGCACTTCGGTCCCTCCGGCGGCGCCGCGCGCGACCAACCCTGGCGAGGCGCTCTTTCCCCCGCTGTCAGCCCCTCCATGATAAACTATTTGGCGGGCGCTGGGCAGTCCTCCCGCGGCTCTGCCCGGAAGCGGGCGCCGCGGTCCGCGGGCAGGACGGCCCTCACCGCGACTTGCCGTCGCGCATTCTGCGACGAAATTTAGGGAACGCCCCGACCGGGGGAACCGGGCGCGGCGTGGGTTGTATAGGGTCATCCGCTTGTCCGCGAGGGTCCGCCCTCCGGTTTCGCTCCTTCTTTCAGGCGGTGCGTAGATGTTCCGATCCCATGCCCTAGCGATGCGAGCGCGCGCGCCGCGGCGGAGCCCCGCCGGCCTTGCCGCGGCGGGCGCCCTGTTTGTCCTGCCGGCGCTGCTGGCCGCGGCGGGCGCCGGCGGCGCCGCCGCGCAGGATCACCCGGGCGGCTTCCCGGCGCTGGCGGTATCGCCGCCGGCGATCGATTTCGGCGACATGCAGCGCAACGAGGTGCGTCACCTCGAGCTGACCTTGAGCAACGAGGGGGGAGCGCCGCTGCACATCCTCAACGTGGCCAGCGACTGCGGCTGCACCGTCGCCAAGCCCGAGGTCAACCAGCTGGCGCCGGGCCAGAGCACCACGATGAAGGTCTCCTTCAACAGCAAGGGCTTCGAGGGGCCCCAGCGCAAGCACCTGACCATCGTGACCAACGATCCGGCCACGCCGTCGGTGGAGGTCGTGGTGTCGGCGAACGTGCGCGTCCCCTTGATCGTCAACCCGGCCACGCGGCAGCTCGGGTTCGGGCACGTCCGGCCCGGCAAGGACCATCAGCAGCAGGCCTACCTGATGGCGATGGAGGCGCCGGCCCTGACGGTCAGGCCGGTGCGCTTCGCGCGGCACCTGTTCGAGGTCGATTGCGGCCCCGCCCCCGGCGACAACCCCGCGCACCAGCTCGTCACCGTGCGCCTGCGGCCCGACGCGCCCTTTGGCAGCTTCCGCGAGGTGGTGCGCCTAGAGACCGGCCTGGCCGATGCGCCGACCGTCGACCTGGAGGTGTTCGGCAACGTCATCCACGATCTGGAAGTCGCTCCCGAAGCGGTCGCCTTCCGCTATGTCGAGCGCGACCAGCTGCTGCGCTCCGAAGTGCGCGTGCGCAATGCCGCGCCGGACGCGCGCGTCAAAGTGACCGGGGTGGAAATCGATCTTCCCGGATTCGAGACCAAGATCGAGGAGCGTTTGCCCGGCGTGGAGACTGTGATCATCCTCACCGGGCGCCCCCTGCCCACCAGCGACCCGCGGGCCATCGCCGCCCAAGGCCGCATGCAGGGAACGCTGCTGATCCGCACCACCAGCCGGGAGCGGCCCGAGATTCCAGTGCGGGTCAGCTACCTCTTGAAGATGTGAGCCGCGCGGACGCAAGAAGGCCGGAGCCGGATCGACGGCAGACGGCGGCAGGCGGCGGCGCGCGTGGCGCCGCGCGCGAGGCCTCCTTGCTGCTGGGAGCGGCCCTCCTGGCGGCGGCCGCCGCCTGGGGCGCCGGATCGCCGCGCCTGCCCCTGCGCGCCGATCCTTCTGTCTACCTGCTCAATCTCGACGCGCCGGTTCTGGAGCCGGAGGTCGCCCTTCAGCTGTACCGCACGGGCGGCTGCCTCGTCGTCGACACCCGTCCAGGCAAGAATCCTCAGGATGTGTACATCCCCGGCGCCTTCTTCATCCGGCCCGGCAGCTTCGACAACGACCTGCTGGCAGTGCACGACTTCCTGACTCCCGCCGATCACCTGCTGCTGTACGGCAACGGCGACCTGGGGGAACTGGGCGCCATTGCCGCCCGCTTTCGGGAGCGCGGTTATGACGGCGTGTCGCTGCTGCGGGGAGACCTGGAGGCCTGGCGGCGCGCGGGCGGAGAACTGGTCGGGCAGGGTGCCCCGGGCGCACAGGATCATGATGGTTGACGGGCGGACCGAGGAGCGCGGCGGCGTCATCGCCCTGGTGCCGCTGTCGTGCCGGCTGGCGGTCGGCGGCGTTCTTCTCTACGCCTCCCTGGCCAAGATCGCCGATCCGGGAGGATTCGCCCAGGCCATCGCCCATTACCGCCTGGCGCCGGCTCTGCTGCTGCATCCCCTGGCGCTGCTGCTTCCCTGGCTGGAAGCCGTGACCGGGGCGGCGCTGCTGGCCGGCGTGGCGCGCCGCGGCGCGGCGTTGCTGGCGATGATGCTGGCGCTGCTGTTCGCGGTGGCCGTCGCCTCCGCCCTGGCGCGCGGCCTCGACATCAGCTGCGGCTGCTTCAACACCACAGGCGGCGAGAAGGTGGGCCTGGATCTGCTGCTGCGCAATCTGGCCCTGCTGGCCGCCTGCCTGCCCATCCTGAAACTGCACGCACGCGACCGCTGGGCTCTGGGGGCCTTGCGCAGCATCCTGCGGCGCAACGCCGCGGTCGCCGCCTGACCGTTGCTTCGGAGTTGCGCGCCGCGGCGCCGCCGTTTGACAAGGCGTCCGCGGCGATCATTCTTTCCCCGGGCCGGCGCGGGGCCGGCGCCCATTTCTTGACCGCGCGCAAGGAGCCGTCATGACCGCGATCGTCGACGTCGAGAAGTGCGACGCCTGTGAGGACTGCCTGGAGACCTGCCCCAACGAATCGATCAAGATCGTCGACGGTCATGCCCAGGTCGATCCGGACGAGTGCCTCGACTGCGAGGCGTGCATCGACGCCTGCCCCAACGGCGCGCTCGCGATGGCCGAATAAGAGCGGGCGGCTCAGAGGTCGGTGACCACCACCGCCGTGCCATAGGCGAGCAGCTCGGCGGCGCCCTCCATCACCTCGGAGGTGCCGAAGCGGAAGCCGACCACGGCGTTGGCGCCGTTGGCCGCGGCCATCGCGCACATGCGGTCGACCGCCTCCTCGCGGGCCTCCGCGACCATCTTTGTGTATTCGCTGATCTCGCCGCCGACCAGGTTGCGCAGATGCGCCACGAGATCGCGTCCCAGGTGGCGGGCGCGCACGGTGCTCCCCTTGACCAGCCCGACCACCCTGACCACGCGCTTGCCCGGCACGTCGTCGGTGGTCGTCACCAGCATGCTCATGCCTCCCCCTTCCGGCGCCTCAACGCACGACATCCTTGTAGCGGGTGCGCCCGCGCGTGAACACGCGCTCGCGCACGACCGAGACCAGCAGCAGCATCACGCCGGCGCAGGCGGCCAGGATCGCGGCCTTGACCAGCCACGGCAGCTGCGCCTCCTGCCAGAGGGCCAGGGCGGCCTGGTGCAAGCCGTATGCGCCCAGCACCACCGCCCCCAACCCCAGCAGGATCCAGCCCGCGCCCCGCTCGGCGCGGTGGTAGGCGGATTGCCAGAACTGCTCCCACGCCTCCGGCGGCGCTTCGCGCAGGCGGAGGCGCCCGGTGACCTCCTGCAGTCGGCGCAGCTGCGCAAGCTCGTCGCGGCAGCGGAGGCAGGCGGCCAGATGGCGCTCCACGCGCTCCGCCTCGGCCGGGGTCAGCTCGCCGTCCAGGTATCCCGACAGCAGCTCCGGCTCGCGGTCGTGGTCGAAATCGGGGCGCGAAGCACTCACAGCGCCGTCCCTTCTTCAGCCAGAGCTCGGCGCAACTGCCTCCGAGCGCCGTGCAGCCGGGACATCACGGTCCCGATCGGCACGCCCAACGTCTCCGCGATCTCGCGGTACTTCAGACCCTGGAAGGTGTAGAGCAGGAAGGTTTCGCGCTGCTCCAGCGGCAGCGCCGTGACCGCCGCCCACAGCCGGCCCTTCAGCTCGGCGCCGGCCGCCTCCTCCAGCGGGCTGGGCCGCGCGTCGGTCGCGTCGACCCATTCCAGCGGCGTCTGGCCGAGATGCCGCCGCTGGTCCCGCCGTTGGTTGAGCGCGCAGTTGCGCACGATGCGGTAGAGCCAGGGAAAGAATGGCTCGCCCGCGCGGAAGCGGGGCAGCGCATGCATGGCCCGCAGCATGGCTTTCTGGGTGGCGTCCATGGCGTCGTCGTGGCTCCCGCACAGGCCCAGGGCGACGGCGTAGGCGCGCCGCTGGTAGCGCCGCGCCAGAGCCTCGAAGCCGGCGGTCTCGCCGCCCAGGAAGCGGGCGATGTCGTCCGCGTCCCGGCGGTTCTCGCTCGCCGCCGGCTCCTCCACTACCCCCCGCGGCGGCCCGCTATTCATCCCGGGGCGTCGGCGAAGGCCGCCACGGCACCTCGGCGGCGCCGGTGGCGCGGCCGACCCAGCGGGCGGCCACGAACAGCAGGTCGCTGAGGCGGTTGAGGAAGACCACGACGCCGGCGGGTTGGGCGACCTCGCGAGCGGCGGCCACGGCGCGGCGCTCGATCCGGCGGCAGACCGTGCGGGCGAGATGGAAGGCGGACGCGGCCGGACCTCCGCCGGGCAGGATGAAGTTGCGCAAAGGCGGCAGCTCGGCCTCCAGACGGTCGATCAGGTCCTCCAGGCCGCGGGTCGAGGCGGCCAGCGCCGCCTCATCTTCGAACGCCCGGCGAGCGCAGCGCTCCGGATCGGCCAGCAGGGCCCCCAGATCGAGCAGGCGCGATTGCAGCGCCGCCAACTCCGTGCCCAGCGCCGCCAGGCGAGCATCGCCTGGGCGTTCGGCGACCGCCAGCGCGACCGCCAGACCCAGGCAGCTGTTGAGCTCGTCGACGCCGCCGTACAGGTCGACCCTCGGGTCGGCCTTGGAGGCGCGCCGGCCGCCCAGCAGGGAGGTCTCGCCACCGTCGCCAGTGCGGGTGTAGATGCGCGCCATGTGCCGCTCCTCGCGCGGCGCCGCCCCTCAGGCGGCGGGGTGGTCGCCCGCGACCATCCGCTCCCAGATGAGCCGGTGATCCGCGGGGTCCGGGCTGGCCAGCAAGGCCTCGTCGCCGTCGCCGGCGATGGGGGCGTCGCGGTGCTGGATCAGCGGCGCCGGCGACGCCGCCCGGAAATCGTCCTCGGTGTAGGGACGGTAGCGGTGCCAGAATCCCAGATGCCAGAGAAAAAAACGCTCGACCCGGCCCAGGCCCAGGCTGTCGTCGCCGAAATGCTCCCGCGCCAGGTCGAAATAGCGCTTCATGACACGCCAGCGGGCGGCGGCGTCATGGCGCATTGCCTGCCCTTGGCGCAGCTCCCGGAAGATCCAGGGCTTGATCAGGGCGCCGCGAGCGATCATCACCGAGGCGGCGCCGCTGGCGGCGGCGCGCGCCTCCAGATCCCAGTGGGTCAGGATGTCGCCGTTGCCGATCACGGGCAACGGCACCGCAGCCGCAACCGCCGCGACCACCCCCCAATCGGCGGCCCGGCGATAGTGCTGCTCCCGCGTGCGGCCATGCACGACCACGGCGTCGGCGCCGGCGTCGGCGATCGCGCGCGCGTTCTCGACCGCATTGATCCTGTCCTCGTGATAGCCGGCGCGGATCTTGACCGACAAGGGCAGCGTCACGCTGCGGCGCACGGCCGCAACCACCGCGGCCAGTCGCGCCGGATGCTTCAGCAGCGCGGCCCCCGCTCCGCGCCTGACGACCAGATCGATCGGACAGCCGAAGTTCAGGTCGATGAAGCGCGCACCCGCCGCCGCCGCGCGCGCGGCGGCTTCGGCCACGACCGCCGGCGTCTTGCCGCACAACTGCACGCCGAAGTCGGTTTCGGCGGGGTGATGGCGCAGCAGCGGCAGTTCGGCGCGGCTGCGCTTGACCAGCTTGTCGGCGATCACCATCTCGCTGCAGGTCAAGTCGGCGCCGAACTCGCGGCAGAGGCGGCGGTAGGGCAGGTTGCCGCCCGTGGCCATAGGCGCCAGGCTGAGTCGCCCGCGGAAATAGGCCCGCGCGTCCGGAGGAGGTGCGATCACGCCGTTGTCTCCTGGCGCACGCGGGCCGCCCCTGCGGGGGCGGCCCGCCGCGCGACGGCTCGCGGCGGGATCAGCCGCCGTCCAGCATCGGGCTCTCGTCGTAGCCGTGCCACTTCTCGGGATTCTCAAGGTAGTCGTGCGTGTTGGCCAGCAGCTGGTAGTGATTCTGCTCTTCGGCCGCCAGGTGCAGGAAGAGGTCGCGTGCGGCCGGCGAGGACACATTCTGCGCCGCGCCGTGGTACATGGCGTACCCCTTCTTCTCGACCTCCATGGCGCCGCGCAGGATCTCCAGATCCTCCGGCACGTAGCTGTAGGGATTATGCGCCTCCGCCAGCGAACTCTCGAAGATCTCGCGCGGCGGCCGGTGGTGGTGATCGTCGGCGCCGGCGAGCACATCGAGGTCGTGCGTCCGTTTGAGATCCTCGAGAAGCTTCAGCAGATACTCGCGGTGCCCCACCTCGTCCTTGGCCAGGGAAAGGAACAGCCGCCTCTCCAGATCGGAGTGGGCGGTCTTGGCCTTTTCCGTGAAGAATCGGATCCCCTCATCCTCGAAGGCGATTGCCTTGCCGAGGATCTCCAGGCACAGCTTCAGATCATCGTTCATGCCGACCATCCCTTCCGCCCGCTAGGGCCCCCGACGCGCCCGGCGCGGCGGCGTCGTTTCCGCAGCTATTCTAATCACTTAAAGCCGAAACGCCAAGCCGGCAAGCGAGGTCGCCGGGGCCGCAAGGAAATATTGATATTTTCTAAACAACCTACTACCATCGCGTGCAGGCCACCGGAACGGGCGTCGCGCGCCCGCGCGAGGTCGTTGCGTTTTCGGACTGCGTGAAGGAGGACCCATGGCGACACTCCAGAAAACCCTGGCGGCGAAGATCCCTGCCTGGCGAGAAGAAATCGGAGGCCTGCTCAAGGAGCACGGCGCCAAGGTCATCAGCGAGGTGACGGTGAGGCAGGCCTACGGCGGCATGCGCGGCGTCAAGTGCATGATCTGCGACACGTCCGAGGTTCCGCCCGACATCGGCCTGCTCGTCCGTAACACGCCGATCGGCGAGCTGACCGAGCGTCTGCCCGAGGAGATCTTCTACCTGCTCTGCACCGGCGAGCTGCCGGACAAGAAGGCGCTCAAGGCGCTGCAGGAGGAGTTCGCCGCGCGCGCCAAGGTGCCGTCCTACGTCTGGAAGGTGCTCGAAGCGATGCCGGCCGGCTCGCACCCGATGACGATGCTCGACACTGCGATCCTGGTCATGCAGAAAGAATCGAAGTTCGTCGCGGCCTACAACAAGGGCATGACCAAGACCGAATACTGGAAGCCGATGCTGGAGGACTCGCTCGATCTGCTGGCCCGGCTGCCCGGCATCGCGGCGGGGGTCTACCGCCTGCGCTTCAAGAAGGGCAACCGCATCGCGCCCAAGCCGGAGCTGCCCTGGGCGGCCAATTACGCCCGCATGCTCGGCATCAAGGACCCCAACGGCGAGTTCGCCGACCTGATGCGGCTGTACCTGGTGCTGCACTGCGACCACGAGGGCGGCAACGTGTCCGCCCACGCCTGCCACCTGGTCGGATCGGCGCTGTCGGACGCCTACTACAGCGTGTCGGCCGGTCTGAACGGTCTGGCCGGCCCGCTGCACGGTCTGGCCAACCAGGAGTGCCTGGGCTGGATCCTGCAGGTCATCGAGAAGTTCAAGGGCGTGCCCACCGACGACCAGCTGCGCAAGATGGCGTGGGACACCCTCAACGGCGGCAAGGTGATCCCGGGCTACGGCCACGCCGTGCTGCGCGTGACCGATCCGCGCTTCACCGCCTTCCGCGCCTTCGGCATGAAACACTTCCCGGACGACCCGATCATGCGCGTCGTGGACCAGGTCTTCCGGATCGTCCCCGAGGTGCTCAAGGAGCAGGGCAAGGCGCAGAACCCCTGGCCGAACGTGGACGCAGCCTCCGGCGCGCTTCTCCACCACTACGGCATGAAGGAGTTCTCCTACTACACGGTGCTCTTCTCGGTCTCGCGCGCGATGGGCATGTGCTCGCAGCTCGTGGTCAACCGCGCGCTCGGCGCGCCGATCGAGCGGCCGAAGTCGGTGCCGACGGCCTGGGTCAAGAAGCAGGTGGGCGCGGCCGGCTGACCGCGGCGCGCCGTCTGATCCCTCCGGGGGCCGGCCGCGGGGCCGGCCCCTTTGCTCACCCCCTCTTTCGATGTTACAATTAGAGCCAGGGCCGTTGCGCCGGCCCCGCATCTCCAGGCCATGACAAGGCGGTCCTCCCCATGCGCTCGCCCCTGCTCTCGGTCACGCGTCCGTGCGATTCCCGTCGCTGGCTGCCGTTGCTCCTGGCCGTTTTCCTGGCCGGCCCGGCCGGCGCGGCGGTCACCATCCACTGCCTCGACGTGGGCCAGGGAGACGCCACCCTGATCGTCTCGTCCAGCGGCCAGACGCTGCTGTTCGACGCCGGCGACAACGGCAAGGGCAACAGCATCGTGGTGCCCTACCTCAACGCGCTGGGCATCGGCCCCCTGACGCACATCGCCTCCAGCCACTACCACGCGGATCATCTGGGAGGCATCAGGGAAGTCTACGCGGCCAAGGGGGTCGCCGGCTCGGTCTACGACCGCGGCTGGAGCTACACGACCGTGACCTACAGCAACTACGCCAACGCGGTGGCTTCCCAGAGGGTGACGCTGGTCGATCTGCAGGTGATCGACCTGGGCGACGGCGTCACCGCCACCGTCGTGGCCATCAACAGCCACGGGCAGCTGGCGCCGCCGTACGACAACGGCACCTACGAGAACGAATACTGCGTCGGGCTGCTCGTCGAGTGCGGCGACTTCGATTTCTTCGTGGCGGGCGATCTGATCGGGGTCACCGAATCGGGCCACCGGGACATCGAGACCAGCATTGCCGGCCGGGTCGGCGCCCTGGAGGTCTACCGGGTCAGCCATCACGGATCCTACACCTCGAGCAACGCCAATCTGCTGGCGGCCACGCTGCCCGAAGTCGCCATCATCTCGGTCGGGCCGAATTCCTATGGCCATCCGCACCAGGTGACGCTGAACCGGTTGCGCGATTACGGGGCCTTCATCTACCAGACGGGCGCCGGCCAGGGCGGCACGCTGCCCCCCTCGCAGCTGCGGGTGGTGGGAGGACACATCGTGATCCAGACAGGCGGCCACGGCACCTACACGGTCGCGGGAGACCAGTGGACGATGGACGAGCCGGACATGACCCCCGTGCCGTACGCGCCCTCCTTCCTCGTGCTGGGAAACCGGCCCAATCCCTTCAACCCGCTCACGAGCATCGCCTTCGCCACCGAGCGCGGCGGTCCCGTGCGCCTGACGGTCTACGACCTGGCGGGCCGGCGGCTGCTCGAGCGCTGGACGTCGGCGGCGCCCGGCCGGGCCGAGATCGTCTGGGACGGCCGCGACGCCGCGGGGGCGGCGATGCCTTCGGGCGTCTACCTCTACCGCCTGGAATCCGATGCGGGATCGGGGGCCGGGCGCATGACGCTGGCCCGCTGAGCGTCCTGCCCGGGCGGCGTCACCGCCTCGACGGCGCGCCAGGCCGCCGCCCAGCCCAGCAGAACCTGCGAAAGGTAGTGCTTGCGGTCGTTGAGCCGCGACCAGCCGGTGCCCGCGGCGGCGGTCAGGGCCGCGGCGCGCGGCAGCGGCGCGCGCGCGGCGCGCGCCAGCGTCAGGAAGGGTATCGCGCCCATGAAAGCGTGGCCGGAGGCGGAGTTGTCGTCATGGAAGGGACGCCGCCAGCGCGGTCCCGCGGTGTTGCCGCTGTCGGTCGGCCGCGAGGCGCCCAGACCGTACTGCATGGTCCACAGCGCCGGCAGCCCGACCACCATGGCTTCGAAATTGCGGCGGCCCCAGCGGCTCAGGGCGGTGCTGCGCCACAGGCCGTCCAGCAGGGCGAACACGCCCCAGTAGAGGAAGAAGAAACGTTCGCCCAGGAACTTGAGCCGGCGCGCCACGGCGTCGCTGGCGGCGCAGCGGATGCTCCGGCGGTGCCACTGGTCCAGCGCCTCGTCGGCGCCGCTGTAGACAAGCGCGCCCGCGACCAGCAATGCGGCGCCGTAGCGCAGAAAACCGCGCCGGCTGTAGCAGCGGCGATAGTGGCGGCCGGTGTCGCGCAACGGGCGGGCGCCGCGCGCGCCGGACACGGCGCGCCGGCCGGTCCATACAGCCGCCGCCAGCAACGCAGCCAGCACGATCCACGCCATCCCTAGACGCCTCCCGCGCCGCGATTCCGTCAGCCGCCGGCCTCGGCGATCGTCCCGGCCACCATTTCCGCCAGTGCGGGGGCGGCGGTCAGGCCGGGCGATTCGATCCCCACCAGGTTGATCAGGCCAGCCAGCGCTCCCTCCTCACGGCGCACCACGAAGTCGGTGAAGCCGGCCCCGTGCCGCGCCAGGCGCGGGCGCAGGCCGGCCATGTCCGGGGTCAGGTCGCCGGGCGCCAGAAACGGCAGGAAGCGGCGCGCCCCGTCCAGGAAGGCTCCGGCGCGGGCGGGATCGACAGTGTAGTCCTCGCCGCCTGCCGCGTCCTGGACATCGGGCCCCAGACGCATCCGGCCGCCGAAATCGAGACAGAGATGAACACCCAGATGGGAGCCGTCGGCGGGCGGCACGGGGTAGATCAGGCGCGCGACCCGCCCCCCGTGGCGCGGGTCGATCGCGAAGTAGCTTCCCTTGGCCCAGCGCAGAACCAGCCCTTCGCCTGCCACGTCGACCCCCGCCAGCGCGGCTACCGCATCGGCGTGCAGCCCCGCGGCGTTGACCACCCAGCGGCTGCGGTGGCTCCAGGACTGGCCGCCCCGCCGGACGTCCACGCGCCAGCCGCCGCCCTCCCGGCGCAGGCCCTCGACGGCGGCCTCGGTGAGCACCTGGACACCGCCGCCGGCCGCCTGAGCGCCGTAGGCGCGCGCAACCGCCTCGCCATCGACGATCGCCGTGCGCGGCGACCACAGCGCCGCCCGGGCGGCGACCTCCGGCTCGAGCCGACGCAGCTCGTCTGGCTCGAGCAGGCGCAGGTCTTCCACGCCGTTGTCCAGGCCCTGCGCGTAGAGCCGCTCGAGCGCCTCTCGCTCCGACTCCTCGACGGCGACGATCAGTTTGCCGGTCTCGTGGTAGGGCAGGTCGCGCGCGCGGCAGAACTCGCGCAGCAGCCTGCGCCCGCGCACGCAGGTGAGGGCCTTCAGCGATCCGGTCGGGTAGTACATGCCCCCGTGCGCCACCCCGCTGTTGCGCGAGGTGACGCCCGTGCCCAGGCGCGGCGCGCGCTCCAGCAGGACGACGCCGTCGGGCAGCCGCCCGGCCAGAGAGGCGGCGACGGCGCCGCCGACGATCCCGCCGCCGACGATCGTGCAGCCGACGTCGACCGAGGTCACTCCCCGGCCCCGGCGTCCAGGAAGGCCTTGAACTCCATCGTCTGGTAGCTGCCGCTGGCGATGTAGCGCAGGATCTTGAGGAACATCGGCGCGTCGACATAGCCGGGCAGATTGGTGATCTTCTCGCCGGCGCTGTTCAGGAACCAGATGGTGGGCAAGCCGCGCACGAAGTACTCCGCCGCCCGCCGCGGCTCGGTGGTCGTGTTGACGTTGACCGGGATGAAGCGCGCCATCACGTAGGCCGCCACCTGCGAATCGACATAGGTCTCGCGCTGCATCTTCTTGCAGTAGTGGCACCATTCCGCCCAGAAGTTGATCAGCAGCGGCTTTCCGCTCTCGCGCGCTCTCGTCAGGCCCTCATCGTACGCCAGCCAGGAGATGGCGGCGGCGGGCGCCTCGCCCTGGGCCGCGCCCGCGGCCTCGACGGCGGCCTTGGCCTTCGGATCGGCCTTCGGTTTCGCGGCCGGCTCGGCCGCGGGCGCGGCGGCGGACGCCAGAACGCACAGGGCCGCCAGCAGGACGGCGGTGGACATCGGCTTGCGCTTCATGCTGCACCTCGCTTGCCATGGAAGGTCGATCCCTGATCAGAAACCCCGGCGGGCGCGGCGGCCCGCCTCATTCACGCGGCTCGGGCGGATTGCCCTCCAGCGTCGCCGCCGTCAGATCGGCGCCCGGTTCGATGATCAACCGCACGCGCCCCAGGGCCGCCACCTGGCCGGCGACCACGGCGCCCGCGCGGATCACCACGCGGCTCGAATCGCGCAGCGTGTGGCCCGGGTTCTCCACGCGCAGACCACCCTGCAGCCGCGATCCTTTGCCCACCTCGAGCCGGCCGCGCGTCAGCTCGACCGGCCCGTCGATCTGGGCGTCGTGCACCTCGATCAGCCCGTTGGTCAGGCGCACCTCGCCCGCCACGCGCGCGCCTCGACCCAGCGCCACCTGCCCGTTGGTCACGCGCACCGCGGCCGCCTGCGCCGCCTCTGCCAGCTCGACATTGCCGCTGCCGACCTCGATCCGCCCCGCGACCTGCGAGCCGGGCCCGATCGTGACGTTGCCGGCCTTGAGGGCGATGACGCCGCTGACGCTGCAGTCGCGCCCGAGGGTGACGTCGCCCACGGCCAGCTCCAGATCGCCGCGGTGCCTTTGCCCGTCGGCGAGCTGCCGGCTGCCGACCTCGCAGCCGGCGGCAAGCAGACCGGCGGCCAGCGCCGCCGCCGCCACAGCACACCACCGCTTGCCCATCAACCTCTCCTTTCGCGGCGCGGCCGCCGCGCCCCGCCCGCCTCCACCGCCGGCGGAGGCCAGGGCCAGCCCGGCGGCGGCGGCGCCTCGATGACGAGCGGTCGACCGCCGACCGGATGCGCCACCGTCAGGCGCCAGGCGTGCAGCGCCGGCCCGCTGCGGGACGGACGCGCGCCGTACTTGACGTCGCCCACGATCGGATGTCCGCGGGCGGCCAGCTGGGCGCGGATCTGGTGCCTTCTGCCGGTCAGCGGCCGCACCTCCAGCAGCGCCGTGCGCGGGCCCCGGTCCAGCACCCTGTAGGCCAGACGCGCCTCGCGCGAGCCGGCGAACGGCGACTGCTGCAGCCGCGTGCGGCCCTGCTCGTCGGCCCGAGACGCCAGGTGCGCGGTCAACTCGCCCGCCGCGGGCGGCGGCAGCCCCTCGACCACGGCGAGGTAGACCTTCTCGACGCTGCGGCCGCGGAACTGGTCGCTGAGCCGCGCCGCGGCCTTCGACGTCCGCGCCAGCAGCACCACGCCGCTCACCGGACGGTCCAGCCGGTGCACCAGCCCCAGGTAGACCCGGCCCGGCTTGCCATGCCTGGCCTTCAGATACGCCCGGGCGCGGTCCAGCAGCGTCTCGTCGCCGCTGCGATCCCCCTGCACGAGCAGACCCGCCGGCTTGTTGACGGCCAGAAGGTGATTGTCCTCGTACAGGATGTCGATGTCCGCGGCTCCCATGCCGCCTCAAGTTAGCAAAGGGGCCCCGGGGGGGAAAGGGGCGAGTGCGCCGCCTGTGGCGAGTGCGCCGCCTCGGCGCCGCGCCCGCCGGCCGCCCGACGGGCGGGGCAGCGGCTTGACACGGTCCGCGCCGGCGGGGATGATCGCCTACCCGAGCCGCAGACCCTCTTCCGGGAGTCCAGCATGAAGCCCAATCCGCCAGATCCCGACCGTCCGGCGCACGTGGCGCCCGACTCGAGCGGCGGTCTTTCCCGCCGCGGCTTTCTCAAGACCGTGGGCCTGGGCGCCGCGGCCGTGGCCGCCGCCGGCGCCGCCGGCCCCGCCCCGGCCGCCGCCGCGTCGCCGCCTCGCGAGCTGCCGGCCGGCGCCACCACGCCGCTGCGGCTGCGCATCAACGGGCGCGATCACCGCGTGCTGGTCGAACCGCGCTGGACCCTGCTCTTCGTGCTGCGCGAGCGCCTGGGCCTGACCGGTTCCAAGGAGGGATGCGATCGCGGCGAGTGCGGCGCCTGCACGGTGCTCATCGACGACCGGCCGCGCTACGCCTGTCTGACGCTGGCCGTCGAGGCCGAGGGACACGAAATCACGACCGTCGAAGGCTTGCTGGACGGGGAGCTGCTCGGTCCGGTGCAGCGCGCCTTCCTCGAGGAGGACGGCTACCAGTGCGGCTACTGCACGCCCGGCCAGATCATGGCGGTCGAGGGGCTGCTGCGCGCGTCGCCGGCGCCGACGCCCGAGCAGATCCGCGCCGGCGTCAGCGGCAACCTCTGCCGCTGCGGCGCCTACGCCCACATCTTCAAGGCTGCCGCGCGCGCGGCCGAGCTGCGGCGCGGCGAGGGAGGCGCGCCATGAGCGAGGGGGAGAAGCTCTACCACGAGCGCGGCGTTTCGCTGCCCGAGACGCCACCTCCCGGCACCGCTCCGCCCCCCTGGGCGGCGACCGCCGTGGTCGGCCAGGCGCTGCCGCGCGTCGACGGCTACGAGCGGCTGAGCGGCGCGGCGGTCTTCCCCTCGGACCTGCTCCTGCCGGGCACGATCTACGGCGCGCTGCTGCGCTGTCCCCATCCCCACGCCCGCCTGCTGGGGCTGGATCTCGAGGCCGCCGCGGCGATGCCCGGCGTGCGCGCGGTCATTCACGGCGGCACGCCCGAGGCGGCCGCGGTGCGCTACGACTACGGCAGCCGCCAGGACTTGCGCCTGTTCCCCGAGGAATGCCTGTACGAGGGCGAGGCGGTGGCGGCGGTGGCCGCCGACACGCCGCACCAGGCGCGCGACGCGCTGCGCGCCCTGGCGCCGCGCTGGGAGACGCTGCCGTGCGTCGTCGATCACCGCGACGCCAGGCGAGACGGCGCCGTGGCGGTCCATCCCGCCGGCAACCGCGTGGGCGAACCGCGCGTCCACGCCCGCGGGGACGTCGCGGCCGGCTTCGCGGCCGCCGACGTCGTGCTCGAGCGGGACTACAGCACGCCTTGCGAACTCCACACCCCCATGGAGCTGCACGGCTGCGTCGCCGCCTGGGACGGGCCCAACCTGACGGTCTGGGAATCGACGCAGGGCGTCTTCGCGGTGCAGGAGCAGCTGGCGCGCTACCTGGACCTGCCGCTGTCGCGCGTGCGCGTCGTCGGCCACTACGTCGGCGGCGGCTTCGGCAGCAAGCTGCAGACCGACAAGTACGCCGTCTGCGCGGCGCTGTTGGCCGCGCGCGCGGCGCGGCCGGTCAAGATCTTCCTGACGCGCGAGGAAACCATGCTCGCGGTCGGCAATCGTCCGGCCAACACCATGCGCCTGAAGGCCGGCGTCAGGCGCGACGGCACGTTGACGGCGCTGGAGCTGCACGGCGAGGGCAGCGGCGGCGTCTACGGCGGCGGCACCGGCCTGCTGGAATGGGAAGTGTGCGATCTGTACGCCTGCCCCAACGTGCGCGCCGAGCTGACCGACTGGGCCATCCACGCTGGCGTGCAGCGTCCCTTCCGCGCTCCCGGCCACCCGCAGGGAGCATGGGCGCTGGAGCAGATGATGGACGAGCTGGCGGCGGCCATCGGCATGGATGCCGTCGAGCTGCGGCTGCGCAACGTGCCGGAGGTGAGCCAGGGCCGCCCCGGCGCGCCGCCGTACACCTCGACCGGCCTGGCGCGCTGCCTGCGCGAGGGGGCCGAGGCCTTCGGCTGGCGGGACGCGCTGGCCCGCGCGGCCGGCCAGGATCCGGCGTCGCCGGTGCGGCGCGGCGCCGGCATGGCGGCCGGCCACTGGGTCGCCGGCGGCGGCGGCCCCCCGGCCGGCGCCGTGGTCACGGTCTACAGCGACGGCAGCGTGGTCCTGGAGATGGGCGCCGCCGACCTGGGCACCGGCACCAAGACGGTCATGGCCCAGATCGTGGCGGAGGAGCTGGGCGTGCGGCCGCAGATCATACGCGTCCTGAACGCCGACACGGCGAGCTGCCCCTACTCCGGTCCCAGCGGCGGCAGCAAGACCGTCCCCAGCGACGGGCCGGCCGTGCGCGACGCCGCCGTCAAGGCCAAGCAGCTACTGCTGGAGATGGCGGCGGAGGAGCTGGGCGCTCGCCCCGGCGATCTGATCTACGCGGGCGCGGTCATCCACCGGCGCGACGATCCCTCGCGGCAGGTGGCGATCGTCGAACTGCCCGCCCTGCGGCGGCGGCGCAGCGTCGTCGGCGTCGGCCAGCGCGGCCCCAACCCCGAGGGCAAGGTCACCTGCCCCTTCGCGGCCCAGTTCTGCGAGGTGGAGGTGGACACGCGCACCGGCGAGGCGCGCGTGCTGCGCTTCCTCTGCGCCCATGACAGCGGGCGCGTCCTGAACCTCAAGACCTACGCCAACCAGGTCATCGGCGGCGTGACGATGGGCATCGGTTTCGGCCTGACCGAGGAACGCCTGCTCGACCGGGGCCAGACCGGCAAGCTCTGCAGCAAGAGCTGGCACGACTACAAGCTGCCGACGGCGCTCGACGTCCCGGCCGACATCGCCACGCTGCCCATCGAGCCGCAGGACGATGCCTGCAACACCATCGGCGCCAAGGGCCTGGGCGAGCCGGTGACTATCCCGACGGCCCCCGCCATCGCCAACGCCATCCACGCCGCCTGCGGCGTGCGGCTGCGCGAGGCCCCCGTCACCCCGTTACGCCTGGCGGCGGCCCTGGCCGCCCGGCGCCAGGAGGGCTAGCGCCATGAGCGCGAATTTCACCTATGTCCGCGCCCGCACGCTCGCCGAGGCGGCGGCGCGCGCCGCCCGGCCCGCGGCGAGGGTGCTGGCCGGCGGCACCGACCTGCTCGGCTGGCTGCGCGAGGAGATCCTGCCCTGTGCCGAAGTGGTCAGCCTGCACGACCTGGACGACCTGCGCCGCATCCGCCGGCAGCGCGACGGGCTGGCCCTCGGCGCGCTGGCGACCATCGCCGAGATCGCGGCCGACCAGCAGATCCGGCGCATGTACCCGGTCCTGGCCCAGGCTGCCGCCGCGGTCGCCACGCCCCAGATCCGCAACCAGGGCACGCTCGGAGGCAACCTCTGCCAGAAGTCGCGCTGCTGGTACTGGCGCGGCGACTTCCCCTGCCTGCGCAAGGGGGGCGAGGTCTGCTACGCCATGCGCGGCCAGAACCAGTACCACTGCATTCTCGGGGGCGATCTGTGCGTGCACGTCCACCCCTCGGACACGGCGCCGGCGCTGGTGGCGCTGGACGCCACGGTCGCCATCGCCGGGACGCGCGGCCGCCGCACCATGCCGCTGGAGCGCTTCTTCGTGCCGCCGGCCGAGGATCCCACGCGCGAGACGGTGCTGGCCCCCGGCGAGATCCTCACCGAGGTGACCATCCCCGCCCCGCCTCCCGGCGCCCTGGGCCGCTTCCGCAAGGTGCGAGCGCGAGGCGCCTGGGATTTCGCCCTGGCCAGCGTGGCGCTGCAGCTGACGCTCGAGGCCGGCCGCGTCGCCCAGGCCCGCGTCGTGCTGGGCGGCGTCGCCCCGGTGCCGTGGCGCGCGCGCGAGGCGGAGGAGGTGCTGCGCGGACATCCGCTGACGCCGGAGACGGCCGCCCGCGCGGCCGCGGCGGCGGTCGCCGGCGCCCACGGCCTCGAGCACAACGGCGCCAAGGTGGACATCGCCCGCGGCCTGGTCGCCGCCGAGCTGCTGGCGCTGGCGTGAAGGGAAGGGGCGCCGGTCCGGCCGGCGCGAGGAGGTTCCGATGACCACGATCCGCAGCCGTCGCCGGGATTCGGCGCTCGCGCTCGCCGTCGGCCTGGCGCTGCTGGCGGCCGCGCCGGCGGCGCCCGCCGCTCAACCGCAGGGGACCACGCCCATGACCAGGATCGCCTATCCGCCGGCCCGCGTCGCCGATCAGGTGGACCAGCACCACGGCGTCGCCGTCGCCGATCCCTACCGCTGGCTCGAAGACGTCGACAGCGAGGAGACGCGCGCCTGGGTGGAGGCCCAGAACGAGCTCACCTTCGCGTTCCTGCGCGCCATCCCGGCGCGCGAGCGGCTGCGGGCCCGTCTGACCGAGCTGTGGGATCACGCGCGCTACAGCCCGCCCCTGCAGCGCGGCGGCCGCTATTTCTTCTCCAAGAACGACGGCCTGCAGAACCAGGCGGTGCTGCACGTTCAGGACGGCCTGACGGGGCAGCCGCGCGTCCTGCTCGACCCCAACGCGCTGTCGCCCGACGGCACGATCGCGCTGTCGGGTTTCGGCGTGAGCGAGGACGGCCGCTTCCTCGCCTACGCCACCAGCGAGAGCGGCTCGGACTGGCAGACCTGGCGCGTGCGCGCCGTCGACACCGGCCAGGACCTGGACGATGTCATCCGCTGGGCCAAGTTCACCGGCGCCGCCTGGACGCACGACCACCGGGGCTTCTTCTACGCGCGCTACGACGAACCGGCGCCGGCCCAGACCTATCAGGAGACCAACTACTTCCAGAAGCTGTACTACCACCGTCTGGGCACGCCGCAGAGCGACGACGCGCTGATCTACCAGCGGCCAGACCGCAAGGATTGGGGATTCGCGGCGCAGGTGAGCGAGGACGGCCGCTGGCTGGTCATCTCCGTCTGGCAGGGCACCGACCGCCGCAACCGCGTGCACATCCTCGATCTGCAGGATCCCGCCAGGGCAGTCGCGCCTCTGCTGGACGATTTCGACGCCAGCTACGACTTCGTCGGCAACGACGGGACGCTGTTCTATTTCCAGACCGACCTGGAAGCGCCGCGCGGCCGGGTCATCGCCGTCGACGCCGCGCGGCCGGACCGCGCCGGCTGGCGCACCCTGATCCCCGAGGAGCACGACGCGCTGCAGGACTGCGCCATGCTCAACGACGGCTTCGTGCTGACCTACCTGCGCGACGCCTGCCACGCCATCAAGCTGGCCGACCGCCACGGCTCCCCGCGCGGCGAACTGGAGCTGCCCGGCCTGGGCAGCGCGGGCGGCTTCACCGGCCGTCGCGCCGACGCCGAGACCTTCTACGCCTTCACCTCTTTCCTCAACCCGACCGAGATCTACCGCCACGACTTCGCGACCGGACGCAGCACGCTGCTGCGCGCGCCGGAGCTGGATTTCGACTTCTCGCCCTACGAAACCCGGCAGGTGTTCTACGAGAGCAAGGACGGCACGCGCGTGCCCATGTTCCTGGTCCACAAGCGCGGCCTGCGATTGGACGGCGGCAACCCCACCCTGCTCTACGGCTACGGCGGCTTCAACGCCTCCCTGCTGCCCGCCTTCTCGCCCGGCCGCCTGGTCTGGCTGGAGATGGGGGGCGTCTACGCCCAACCGAACCTGCGCGGCGGCGGCGAGTACGGCGAAGAGTGGCATCGGGCGGGCATGCTGGAGAACAAGCAGAACACCTTCGACGACTTCATCGCGGCGGCGGAGTGGCTCGTCGCCAACGGCTACACCTCGCCCTCGCGGCTGGCGATCAGCGGCGGCTCCAACGGCGGCCTGCTGGTCGGCGCCTGCGCCAATCAGCGTCCCGACCTCTTCGGCGCCGCGCTGCCGGCGGTCGGCGTCATGGACATGCTGCGGTTCCATCTGTTCACGATCGGCTGGGCATGGGTGTCGGATTACGGCAGCAGCGAAGACCCCGAGCAGTTCAAGACGCTGCACGCCTACTCCCCCTACCACAACCTGCGTCCGGGAATTGCCTACCCGGCCACGCTGATCACCACGGCGGATCACGACGACCGCGTCGTGCCGGGACACAGCTTCAAGTATGCCGCGAGGCTGCAGGCCTGCCACGGTGGCGACGCGCCCGTGCTGATCCGCATCGAGACCAAGGCCGGCCACGGCGCCGGCAAGCCGACCGCGAAGATCATCGAAGAGGTGGCCGACCAGTACGCCTTCCTGGTCAGGGTGTTCGGCCTGGAGTGAGGCAGCGGTCCGCCATCCGCACGGAGGCGGGAGCGCCGGCTCCCGCCTCCAGGTCGTGCCCGGCCGCTTTCAGGCGGCGGCCGGCCCCGCCGCCGCCACCGCCGGCCCGGCGATCTGCTTGTATTCCTCGAAGTTGCGCGCGAACAGCCCGGCCAGCTCGCGCGCCTTGGCGTCGTAGGCCGCCTGGTCGGACCAGGTGCCGCGCGGCCGCAGCATCGCCATCGGCACGTCCGCCACGGCCCGCGGCACCATGAAGCCGAAGAGCGGGTCGGGATCGCACGGCGCGTCGTGCAGCGAGCCCGCGAGAGCCGCCCTGACGACCGCCCGCGAGACGGCGATCGGCATGCGCTGGCCGACGCCGTAGGGGCCGCCGCTCCAGCCGGTGTTGACCAGCCAGCAGTCTGACTTGTGGCGGGCGATCAGCCCGCCCAGCAGCTCGGCGTAGACGGCGGGATGCCGCGCCATGAACGGCGCGCCGAAGCAGGCCGAGAACGTGGCCGACGGCTCCTTCACCCCGCGCTCGGTGCCGGCCACCTTGGCGGTGTAGCCCGAGATGAAGTGGTACATCGCCTGCTCCGGGGTCAGGCGGGCGATCGGCGGCAGGATGCCGAAGGCGTCGGCGGTCAGCATCACGATGTTGCGGGGATGTCCGCCCAGGCCCGAGGGCACGATGTTGGGCAGATGGGTCAGCGGATAGGCGGCGCGCGTGTTCTCGGTCAGCGAGCCGTCGTCCAGGTCGACCCGCCGCGTCTCGTTGTCCAGGGCGACGTTTTCCAGGATCGTGCCGAAACGTCGCGTGCAGGCGTAGATCTCCGGCTCCGCCTCGGGCGAAAGCCGGATCACCTTGGCGTAACAGCCGCCCTCGAAATTGAAGATGCCGTCGTCGCTCCAGCCGTGCTCGTCGTCGCCGATCAGGGCGCGGCCGGCCTCGGCCGACAGGGTGGTCTTGCCGGTGCCGGACAGCCCGAAGAACAGCGCGGTGTCTCCCCCGGGCCCTTGATTGGCCGAGCAGTGCATGCCCAGAATGCCCCGCGCCGGCAGCAGATAGTTCATGACGGTGAAGATCGACTTCTTGATCTCCCCGGCGTAGCTGGTGCCGCCGATGATCACCAGCCGCTCGGCGAAGTTGACCAGGATGAAGGCCTCGCTGCGGGTGCCGTCCACCTCGGGGATCGCCTTGAAGCGGGGGCACTGCAGCACCGTGAAATCGGGCGCGAACGCGGCCAGCGCTGCGGGATCGAGTTCGCGGATGAACATCGTGCGGGCGAACAGGCTGTGCCAGGCGTTCTCGGTGATGATCCGAACGCGCAGGCGGTAGCGCGGGTCGGCGCCGGCGTAGCAGTCCTGGACGTAGATGTCGCGCCCTTGCAGATAGGCTTGCAGGCGCAGCTTGAGCTGTTGGAAATTCCGGTCGTCGGTCGCCTTGTTGTGCTTGCCCCACCAGATGTCCTGCTCGCTCGTCGGTTCGCGCACGACGAACTTGTCGTCGGCGGAGCGCCCCGTGTAGCTGCCGGTGCGGCAGACCAGGGGGCCGAGATGGGCGACATGGCCCTCGCGGCGCCGCACCGCCTCCTCGTAGAGCGCGGGGGTCGTCAGGTTGCGGTGGACGGCATCGACATTGCGGATGCCCAGATACGACAGGTCGAGCATGGCTCCTCCGTGGCTCGGGTGTCGGGCCGGCCGCGGCCGCGCGGCCAGGCGGCGCGGCGACGGACGGCGGGCGCCTCGATTACAGCCAGCTTAACCGTGGGGCCGAGGTCCGGCAATATCGACCGGGCGCGGCTCCCCCCCGGGCCCTGCGCAGCTGCCGCCGCCGGCCAGACGCAGCGCCGCCAGGATGACCGCCAGACCGAGGACGGCGCGCAGGTAGTCCGCGTTCTCGCCGAACACCAACCAGGAGACGGCCACCCCCAGCGGCACCTTCAGGTTGTTGGCGGCCGCGAGCACGCCCGCCCCGGTGCGAGCCGCCCCCTTGTTCCAGAGATAGAAACCGAGCGCCGTCGGGCCCGCGCCCAGGTACAGCAGCACCGCCCACCCCGACGCCGCCAGCGGCGGCCAGCCGGCCTCACCCACCGCCGCCGCGCGCGCCGCCCACAGCAGCGCCGTCAGCGCCGCCGCGCCCAGGTACATCCACGCCAGCAGCCCGGCCTCCGGCGCGGCCGCGCCGCGCGGCCCCGCCAGCCGCCGGAACGCCACCTGCCCGGCGGCGAAGCAGAGATTCGATCCCTGCAGCAGCACCACGCCCATCCATCCCCAGCCGTCCGCGCTGCCGCGGCCGATCACCACGGCGGCGCCCCCGACCGCCAGCGCCGCGGCGGCGAAATGGCGCGGGCGCAACCGGCGCGCCAGCAGATCCTCCAGCCCCGCGACGTAGAACGGGGTGAAGCTGGTCAGCAGCGCCACGCCCCACGCGGGCAGCGTGCGGTAGGACGCCAGGTAGAGCACGTACATCAGGCCGAATTGCACCGCGCCCGCGGCGAGGCAGGCGGCGCGCAGGCCCGGCGCCAGCCGCGCCGGCCGCAGCCAAGGCAGCAGCAGCGCGGCGGCGATCGCCAGCCGCAGCGCGGCGACCGTCCACGGATCGACGGCGGCCAGATGGGTCTTGATCAGGCCGAAGGAAAAGGCCCACAGGAGCGAGGCGACGATGAGATAGAGCAGAGGCAGCCCTCCGCCGCCGGAAGCGCGCCGGCTTCAGGCCGGCCGCGGTCCGCCGCGCCGACCGACCATACCGGCAAATCGCCCGGGCGGCAACCGGCGCCGGGGCGACGGCGCGGCGGCGCTCACGGCAGGGGGGAGCCGGTCGCCCGCTCGAAAGCGCCCACCGCGCCGGGATCCAGTTGGCGCGCTCGCTGTATCATCTCGGCCGCGCGATCCACCTCGCCGCGCTGCTGGTAGAGCAGTCCCAGGGCCAGCAGATACCGGCCCTGCCGCGGCGCCAGGCGCACCGCCTCGCGCAGCTGCTGTTCCGCGTCGTCCAGGCGCCGGGTCATCTGCAGCAGATAGCCGAAGCTCAGCCGCAAGGCGGGGTCCGCGGGGGCCAGGCGCACCGCTTCGCGCAGGTGCGGCTCGGCCTCCGCCAGCCTGCCCTGCTGCGCGTAGAGACCGCCGAGCTGTCCCCGCGCCTCGGCCGAGGAGGGGGCCAGCCGGACCACCTGCTCGAACACGGCCGCTCCGCGTTCCAGATCGCCGCCCAGCGCGTGCGCCAGGCCGATATTGCCCAGCAGATCGGGGTCCTGCGGCCGCCTCGCCGCCGCCGACTCCAGCAGGGGCAGGGCGGCGCGCGCTTCGCCGCGGCGCAGCAGCGACGCTCCCAGCCTTGCCAGCAGCTCGGGGTCGTCGCCCGCCTGCCGCCGCGCCGCCTGCAGGACCGCTTCGGCGCCGCGCGGATCGCCCGTGCGCTCGCGCAGCTCGGCCAGAGCGAAGGCCGCCTGCAGGTGCGCGGGCGCCAGTCGCAGGCATCGCTCCAGCTCGGCGATCGCCTCCGCCGGCCGCTGCCGCGCGGCCAGCACCACGCCGCGATGGTAGCGGGCCTCGGCCAGGCGCGGATCCAGCGCGATCGCGCGGTCCAGAGCCGCCAGGGCTTCCTCGCCGCGCCCGAGCTGATGCAACGCCAGGCCCAGACCGGACAGACCGGTCGCCCACTCCGGGTCGCGCGCCAGCCCCTGCTCGTACAGCGCCGCCGCCTCGGCGGGCCGGTCCTGCAGGGCGCAGGCGCGCGCCAGATCTTCGCGATGGTCTCGCCGCTGCGGCTGCTCGCGCAGCAGCTCGCGGAAGATCGCCTCCGCCTCCGGCAGACGGCCCAGATCGGCCAGCGCGCGGGCCAGGTTGGTGCGCGCCGTGACGTTGCCGGGGTGGTGCGCCAGCACCTCCTCCAGCCGGCGCGCCGCCTCGTCGGGCCGCCCCTGCTTGCGCAGGACCACGGCCAGATTGACCGCTTGCTCCACGCTGGCCGCGATCGCGCCCTCAGCGACGGCGGCTCCTGCTGCGGGCTCGCCGGCCGCCTCGCCCGCGATGTAGCCGAGCGAGCGCAGTGCCCGCTCCATGCCCGCCGCCAGCTGCGGGTCGGCCTGCGCCGCCTGCGCCCGCCGCCATTCGCCGGTCTCGTGCGTGGCCACGCGTCCGGCCGCGGGCTCCGGACGCCCCTCGCCCCAGGGACCGGCGAGGATGGCGCCCGGCATGTCGTCCGCGAGGGGAAGACCCAGCAGATGCAGGATCGTGGGTGCGATGTCGTAGTGGTCGGCGCCTTCGATGCGCGCCCCGGCCCTGACGCCGGGGCCGTGCACGAGGATGATCCCCTCCGGCAGGTGGTCGCGGTCGGCGGTTTCGAGGCGGAACTCCTCTTCCTTCAGCCGCTCGTCGCCCCAGCGGAAGCCGTGGTCGGACACCAGGATCACGGTCGTGCGCGGGCCGCGGCGCTCGAGCAGACGGCCGAGCAACTGGTCCTGGCGGCTCCAGTAGGCGGCCACCACGCCGCCGAAGGCCTCGTGATCGGCCGGCGCCACCCACGGCAGCCGCGGCGGCGCGCAGGGGCCGAACAGGTGCTGCACCGCGTCGGTGCCCTCGTAGTAGATGGTGAAGAAACGGGGGCGGTCCCTCTGCAGCAGGCGCTGCGCCACCTCCGTATAGCCCGCGGCGGTAGCCAGGGCCTGGCGCAGGTGCTGCAGCTTTTCGGCCCGCCCGCCCGCGGCCTCTCCCGCCGCCAGATCGGCCACCGGCAGCCGCACCAGGGCGCCGATCTCGCGCGCGTCGATGTTGCCAGCCTGGGCCATCCAGCGCGCGACATCCTGCGACAGCTCGGCCGGCCATACCGAGCCCGGCCCCCCGGGATCGCCCGCTCCCACGCCGAAGCTGTGCCAGCCGGCGTGATCGCTGACCAGCCAGCCATGCAGAGGATCCGCCGGCCAGGTGGCCCACCAGCCCACCACGCCGGACTTCAAGCCCCGCGCCCCGGCGATGTCCCACAGCGCGCGCACGCGGCGATCGCGGCTGCTGACCGGGATCTTCTGCCCGTCGGCGGTCTCGCTCATGAACCAGGTGACTCCGTGGCGGTCGGGGCCGCGCCCGGTGCCCATCGTCGTCCAGAGGATCGGCGACAGCAGCGGCTCCTCGGCGCGCAGCCCTCCCCAGGCTCCTTCCGCCTTGAGCCGCGCCAGATGCGGCAGCTGCCCGCGCGCGATCAGCGGGTCGAGGATGTCCCAGTCCGCGCCGTCCAGGCCGATCAGCCAGACCTCGGGGGTGGAGTCGCGTGCGCAGCCGCCCGCCAGCGACAGGGCGGCGAGCAGTGCCAGCGCAAGGGCGGCCGGCACCGCCGCACGGGCGCGGCGCAGCCGGCGAGCCGGAAGGAAGGGGCCACTCATCGCGAGCATGCTGAACATCCTTGGCTGCAGCTGTGCTGTCGTGGGTCGCGATGCCGTGGGGGGGCAACGAGGCCGCGGGCAGTTGATACGCGGCCACGCACCGGTGGGTTGCCGGAAACAACGCGCGCGCGGCGCCGCGCGTCAAGCGGCGGAAGGAAAAAATTTCCTGCGCGCGCACATTGACCCTGTACAAGTCGCGCGCTCGTGCTATAAGGATGAGTGCGATCGCGCGCTGGCATGACGCCGGCGCCGTGATCGTCAGGCAGATGGAGAGCCTGGGTGCGTTGAGTCCTGCTCCCGGCGCGCAGCCGGGAGCAGACTCGTTCCCGGCGCCGGCCCGGCGCGGACGCGGCGTTGACGCCGCCCGCCTGCCGACCTAATTTGAAGGTCCTGTATCGCAGACCGGGCCGCGCGCGCCGCTGCCGGCCGGCGCGCCCCATCGCCGCGGGAGTCGCAGGTGCTCTGGATCGTCATCGCGCTTGGTCTGCTGGCCCTCGGCGGGCTGGCGTTGTTCATCCGCCTGGTGGCGCTGAAGCGGCCCAGCCGCGTCGCGGTCGTCGTGATGGTGGTCGCGCTGCTGATCGCCCTGTCCTGCCTGCTGCTGGTCGAGAGCATGCTCCCGGCGGCCGCCGCGGCGCCGTCTACTCCCCCGGCCCCCTGACCGGCTGCGCGTCCACCACGGTCACCGCCGCCAGGTGCACGATGGTCTCGACGTCGCAGCCGCGCTCCAGCACGTGCACCGGCCGCGACAGGCCGCACAGGATGGGGCCGATCACCGTCGCCTTGCCCAGCGCGCCCAGCAGCTTGTAGGAGATGTTGCCCGCGTCCAGGTCGGGCATCACCAGCAGGTTGGCGGGCGTCTTGAGCCTCGCGAAGGGGAACTGCTCCTCCAGCAGGCTCTGGGTGACGGCCACGTTCGCCTGCAGCGGGCCGTCGGCGATCAGGTCGGGCCGCCGGTCGCGGATCAAGGTCAGCGCCCGCTCGACCGCTTGCACGCGGGGGTGGTCGACCGCGCCGAAGCTGCAGAAGGACAGCAGCGCCACGCGCGGCTGGACGTCGAAATCCCGCACCCTCTCGGCGCACACCAGGGCGATTTCCGCCAGCTGCTCCGCGGTCGGCGCGATCACCATCGTGGTGTCGGTGATGAACCAGGGCTGGCGATCGGCCAGGACCAGGTACAGGCCGCTGACGGTCGAGATCCCCGGGCGCGGCGGAATCACCTGCAGGACGGGGCGGATGGCGTCGGCGTAGTCCTCGGTGTGGCCGGTGACCAGGCCGTCGGCGTCCCCCAGCTCCACCATCAGGGCGCCGAAGGTGTTGTGGTTGACCACCTCGCGCCGCGCCCGCTCCAGGGTCATGCCGCGGCGCTGCCGCCGTCCCCAGAGTTCCTGGGCGTAGCGCTCCCGCCGCTGCTCGTCCGCCCCCGGATCCTGGATCTCGACCTGGTCGAGCGGGCAGTCGAGCTGGCGACACAGTGCCTCGACTCGCTCGCGCCGCCCCAGCAGCACCGGGCGCGCGATGCCCTCCTCGGCCGCGATGCGCGCCGCGCGCACGACCGCTGGGGCGTGTCCCTCGGCCAGCACGATGCGCCGGGGATCGCTCTGCGCCTTCTGGGCCAGCCGGCGCATGATCTCGTGGCCCGGCGTGAAGGCGGCGGCGAGCCGGGTCCGGTAGGCGGCCGGCGCGCCCGAGTCCTGCCGCGCCAGCCCCGCCCCCACGGCCGCTTCGGCCACCGCCGGCGCCACCCGGTGCAGCACGCGGGGATCGAACGGTCGGGGTACGATGTAGTCTGGCCCGAACTTCAGGCTGGTCTCTCCGTAGGCCTGCAGCACCGAGTCGGGCACCCCCTCGCGCGCCAGCGCGGCCAGGGCGCGGGCGGCGGCCACGCGCATGCCAGCGTCGATCGCCCGCGCGCGCACGTCCAGCGCCCCCCGGAAGATGAACGGCGTGGCCAGGACGTGGTTGATGTGGTTGGGCTGGTCGGCTTCGCTGGTGGCCATGATCAGGTCGCGCCGCACCTCCATGGCCACGGTGCGGGGGATTTCAGGGTTGGGACTGGCCAGGGCGAACAGCACCGGGTCGGCCGCCAGCGACGCCACCAGCTCGCGCGTGAAGACATTGGCCACCGAGACGCCGATCAGCACGTCGGCTCCGCGCGCCGCCTCGGCCAGGGTGCGCAGCCTGGTTCGGCGCGCCAGCGACGCCTGGTAGGGGTTGAGATCCGCCCGGCCGGCGGTCAGCAATCCACGGCTGTCGCACAGCAGTATGTTCTCGGGGTCGGCCCCCAGAACGGCCAGGAAGCGGGCGCACGCCACCCCCGCGGCGCCAGCGCCGGCGATCACGATGCGCACCGCCGGCAGCTGCTTGCCGGCCACCTCCAGCGCGTTGAGCAGGGCGCCGCCGCAGATGATCGCGGTGCCGTGCTGATCGTCGTGGAAGACCGGCAGGTCCAGCCTGGCTTCCAATTGCTCCTCGATGGCGAAGCAGGCGGGCGCGCGCACGTTCTCGAGGTTGACCCCGCCGAAGGTCGGGGCCAGGGCGACCACGGTGTCGACGAAGCGCTGGGGTTCGGGCGCGTCGATCTCCAGGTCGAAGACGTCGATGTCTGCGAAGCGCTTGAACAGCACGGCCTTGCCCTCGAGCGCCGGCTTGCTGGCGGCGGCGCCCACGTCGCCCAGACCCAGCACCGCGGTGCCGTTGGAGACCACCGCGACCAGATTGCCCTTGCCGGTGTACTCGTAGGCGGCCGCGGCGTCGTCGCGGATCGCCAGGCAGGGCGCGGCGGCGCCGGGGGTGTGGGCCAGCGCGAGATCGCGCAGGGTCAGGCACGGCTTGGACGGCCGCACCTCCAGCTTGCCGCGGCGGCCGCGGGCGTGGTAATCGAGCGCCTCCTGCCGGCGGATCTTGCCCGATATGTCCGTCATCGCTCCCCCTTCAGCGCGGCGCTGCGGCCGGGACGGCGCGAGGGGGCGAAGCCCCCTCGCATCGGCGTCCACCGCGGCGGCGGCCGCTACGGCGCGGCCGGGGCCGTCAGCCGATCTTCTGCATCAGCTCCAGCAGATCGACCACGCGGTTCGAGTAGCCCCACTCGTTGTCGTACCACGACAGCGTCTTGAGCAGGTTGCCGTCGACCACGCGGGTGTACTCGGCGTCGAAGATCGAGGAGTGGGGATCGCCCACGATGTCGCTCGACACCAGAGCGTCCTCGCTGTAGCGCAGGATGTTGCGGAAGCGCGGCGTGGCGGCCGCGGCGCGCACCGCCGCGTTGACCTTCTCGGCCGTGACCGGCTTCCTCATCACCGTCACCAGATCGACGATCGAACCGTCCGGGATCGGCACGCGCATGGCCATGCCGTCGAGCTTGCCCTTGAGGTGCGGCATCACCTTGCCGACGGCGCGCGCGGCGCCCGTGGTGGTGGGGATGATGTTCTCGGCGGCGGCCCGGCTGCGCCGCCAGTCGGAATGGGGCACGTCGGCCAGCCGCTGGTCGTTGGTGTAGGCGTGCACCGTGGTCATCAGCCCATACTCGATGCCGAACTCCTGGTCCAGGATGTAGGCCAGCGGCGCCAGGCAATTGGTGGTGCACGAGGCGTTCGAGACGATCTCGTGCTCCGGCTTCAGGTCCGCGTCGTTGACGCCCATGACGATGGTGGCGTCGATCTCGTCCTTGGCCGGCACCGTGAGCAGCACCTTGCGCGCCCCGGCGTCCAGGTGCAGCGCGATCTCGTCGCGCTTGCGGAAGCGGCCCGTCGATTCGACCACGAAGTCGACGCCCAGTTCGCGCCAGGGCAGCTCGTTCGGCCTGGCGATCTGCGTCATCTTGGCGGCCTGGCGCGTGGTCCGCAGGACGTCGCCCTCGATCACGGCCGTGCCCTGGAACGGGCCCATCACCGTGTCGTGCCGCAGCAGGTAGGCCAGCGCCGGCGGATCGGCGATGTCGTTGACGGCGACAACTTCGATCCCCGGCTTGGCCTCGCACAGGCGGAAGACGGCGCGGCCGATGCGCCCGAAACCGTTGATGCCGATCCTCATCGCGCCACCTCCTGCGCCGGAATGTGCCGGGCCAGCAGCCGCGCCAGGTCCAGCAGGCGGTAGGCGTAGCCCCAGCCGTTGTCGTACCAGATCAGCGTCTTGACCATGCCGTTGCCGAGCGACATGGTCGCCTGGGCGTCGAACACGCCCGAGGCTGGATTGCCCACGACATCGCTCGACACCACCGGCTCCTCGGTGTAGGCCACCAGGCCGCGGTACCGGCCCTCGGCCGCCTCCCGCACCACGGCGTTGACCTGGGCGGCGCTGAGCGGCTTGTCGAGCTCGCAGTTGAGGTCGATGCTCGAGCCCGCGGGCACCGGCACGTTGAGCGCCATGCCGAAGATCTTGCCGCGCAGCTCGGGCAGAAGCTCCTCGACCGCACCCGCGGCCCAGCTGCGGTTGGGGATGATGTTCTGCGCCGCCGATCGGCTCCAGCGCAGCCCCGGCTTGGCCGTGTCGCTGAGCTGCTGGTCGCTGGTGTAGGCGTGCACGGTCGTCATCATCGCCCGCCGCACACCGGCCGCCTCGTGCAGGATCTTCAGCAGCAGGGCCAGCGCGTGCACCGAGCTGCTGCCGTTCGAGACGATCCGATCCTGCGGCCGCAGATCGTTCTCGTTGACGCCGTTGATCACCAGCCGGTCAACCGTGTCCAGGGGCGGGGTCGACAGGATCACCTTCTTGGCGCCGGCCTCCAGGTGCCGCGTCAGGTCGGCGCGCCTCCGGAACTGCCCCGTCGCCTCGATGACGATGTCGGTGCCCAGCACGTCCCACGGCACGTCGCCCGGTCGCGACCCGCGCAGCACGCGCACCCGCTGGCGACCACAGACCAGGTAGTTGCCCTCGAGACGCACCTCGGCGGCGAACGGCCCCTCGATGGTGCTGTACTTCAGCAGATACGCCAGCGACTCGGCCTCCGCCAGATCGCTGACCGCGACGAACTCGATGTCGGGCTGATCATAGGCGATGCGGAACATGTTCCGCCCCAACCGCCCGAACCCCATGATGCCGATCCGGACCGCCATCCTCACCTTCCTTGTTGGGACCCGCGGAAATGACCCCGACACTCTAATCCTGCCCCCGCCGGGCAACAAGCAGGTTGTGCCGGCCGGACCAAACCGCTGGCCGCCCGCCGGCGCCATCCCGCGCCATGGGCGACGTCGGCCATTATGTTAACTTGTTGCAGTGAATATAATTAAACAACCAGATGCCGGCGCTCGCGGCGCGCGGCGCGCGGCGTGCGGGGTATGCGGTGCGCGGGCTTGGCAGTCACTCACCCCAAGTGCCAAAATGCTGGCGTCCGGGCGCCTATCGCATCATATTATGCGCCGATGCCCGGTCCCCCGGGCGCTTCCATAAGACGGCGAAGAGGCGGGAGGTGACCGATGCCGACCTACGAGTACGAATGCACCAAGTGCGGCCACGGGTTCGAGGAGTTCGCGTCGTTCTCCGACCCGCCGCGCGCGCGCTGCCCCCGCTGCCGCGGCAAGGTGCGCCGCCTGATCAGCGCCGGCGCCGGCATAGTCTTCAAGGGCTCCGGCTGGTACGTGACCGACTCGCGCGCCAAGCCGTCGGCCGCCAAGTCCGCCGACAAGCCCGGCGACAAGCCGGCGGACAAGCCAGCGGCCGCGACGGATCAAACCGGCGCCAAGGCTGCCCCGGCGAGCGAACCCGCCAAAGGCGCCAAGGGCAAGGGCGCCAAGGCGGCCTGAGCCGTCGGCGCCGCGCCACGCGCAGAAGCCCGCTTGCCGACACCAGCAACGGCGCCGCTGCAGAGTTCCGGCCCGGCTACCACCGGCAAAGGGCCGCCCTGTGGGGGCGGCCCTGACCGCGTTGCCGGGCGGCGGGGCGCGATGCGCGCCGGTCAGGCGGGCAGCACGCGCGCCTTGTAGCCGTACTGCAGCACCCCCCACTCCGATTCCTTCTGCAGGCGGCGGAAGACCAGCTCGACCGGCGTGCCGATCTTGACCTCGTCGGGCGGGGCCTCGGTGACCATGCAGGTCAGGCGCACGCCGTTGTCGAGCTCGACGATGGCCACCACGTAGGGCTTCTGCTCCTCGAAGGCGGCGGGGGGGACGCGGATCACGGTGTAGGTCAGGACCTTGCCGCGTCGCGGCAGCTCGAGCGGCCCGAATTCGCGCCCGCCGCATTCGCGGCAGATCGTTCGCGGCGGGAACCAGATCTTGCCGCAGGCCAGGCACTGGGCCGCCTCCAGGCGGTAGCGCTGCGGGATTTCCCGATGGTAGCGCGGCGAGAGCATCTAGCTCACCTCCAGGATGTGCACGGTGGCGCTGCCGCCCGAACCGCCCATGTTCTGGGCCAGGCCCAGGCGCGGGTTCTTGAGCTGCCGCGCTCCGGCGCGGCCGGTCAGCTGCAGGACCAGCTCGACGATCTGGGCCACGCCGGTGGCGCCCACCGGGTGGCCCTTGCTCTTGAGCCCGCCCGAGGTGTTGACCGGGATCTTGCCGTCGCGCGCGGTCAGGCCGTCGGCCGCGGCCGGCCCGCCCTGCCCGCGCGGGAAGAAGCCCAGCTCCTCGGTGCAGACGATCTCGGCGATGGTGAAGCAGTCGTGCACTTCGGCCAGGTCGATGTCGGCGGGTTTGGCCCCCGCCTGGGCGTAGGCGACGGCGGCCGCCCGTCCCACCACCGGGATGGCGGCCAGGTCGCCGCGGTCGTGCAGCGCGATGGTGTCGGTGGCCTGGCCGGAGCCGATGATGCGCACGGGCGGCTTGTTCAGCTCGCGTGCCATCTCCAGCGGGCACAGCAGCACCGCGGCGGCGCCGTCGGTGACCGGCGAGCAGTCGAACAGCCCCAGCGGATCGGCCACCGCGGTGGCCTTCAGCACCGTCTCGAGCGTGATCTCCTGACGGAACTGGGCGTACGGGTTGAGGGCGCCGTTGCGGTGGTTCTTGACCGCGACGGCGGCCATCTGCTCGCGGGTGGTGCCGTAACGCGCCATGTGGGCATGGGCGATCATGGCGTACAGGCCGGGGAAGGTGACGCCGTGGTACACCTCGTATTCCTGGTCGGCGGCCGTCGCCAGGCAGTACGTGGCGTCGGCGCCGTCGTTCATCTTCTCGATGCCGCCGACGAGCACGAGGTCGCTCGCCCCGCTGGCGACCTCAAGGTAACCGGCCCTGAAGGCCGCTCCGCCCGAGGCGCAGGCCGATTCGACGCGGGTGGCGGCGACCGGCGTCAGGCCGGCATAGTCGCACAGGATCGAGGCGGCGTGCTCCTGCCCCACGAACAATCCCCCGGTCATGCAGCCCAGATAGACCGATTGCACGCGCTCGCGGTCGACTCCCGCGTCCTGAAGGCAGGCGTGGGCGGCCTGGGCGAACAGGTCCCGGAAGGGGGTGGCCCACAATTCGCCGAACTGGGTCAGACCGACACCGATGACAGCGACGTCTCTCATGGTCCCCCCTTTCCTAGGTGACGTTCAGGCGGATCTTGCCGCGATAGGCGACGTACTTGCCGTAGTCCAGGAAGATGCGCCGGTCGGCCAGCTGGTCGCGCGTCGCCGGCGCCAGCTTCTGGATCTGCGGCAGCCGCTCGGTGGCCCGCAGCACGAAGGAATCCGAGCCCGCGCCGCTGCCGAACGAGGTGATCAGGATCAGATCGCCGGGGCGGGCGATGTCGAGCACCGCCGCCAGGCCGGTGGGAGAGGAGCCGGAGTAGGTGTTGCCCATCAGGTTGACGATCCACCCCTGCTCCAGCTGCTCCCGCTTGAAACCCAGCTCCTTGCCGGCGCGCAGCGGGAACTTGCCGTTGGGCATGTGGAAGACGGCGTACTTGAAATCGGCGGGCTTGAGCCCCGCCAGGTCCAGGATGCCGCGCGTGGCGCCCAGCACGTGATGGAAGTAGGCCGGATCGCCGGTGAAGCGGCCGGCGTGGCGCGGGTAGAACTCGCCCTCGCGCCGCCAGAAGTCGGGCGTGTCGGAAGTGAAGGAATAGGTGTGCAGCACCTCGACCGCCACATCCTGCCCGCCCATGACGTAGGCGGTGCCGCCGGCGGAGGCGGTGTACTCCAGGGCGTCGCCGGGCGCCCCCTGGCTGGTGTCCGCCCCGATGCCGATGGCGTACTTGCAGAGGCCCGACTTGACGTGCGAGTAGGCGACGAACATCGCCTCGCTGCCCGCCTTGCAGGCGAACTCGAAATCGGCCACGTGGCAGTCCGGACCGCAGCCCAGCGCATCGATGACCACCGTCCCCGACGGCTTGACCGCGTAGGGATGGCTCTCCGAGCCGATGTACAGGGCGCCCACCTCGCGCGGATCGACGCCGGCCCGCGCCAGGGCGTAGCGGGCGGCGGCCACGGAGATGGTGATGGTGTCCTCGTCCGGACCGGGGACCGTCTTCTCCTGCAGCAGCAGGCCGCGCTTGATGGCTTCGGGGTCGGCGCCCCATTGCCGCGCGATGTCCTCCGCTTTGATGCGGAAGCGCGGCACATACGAACCCCATCCTACGATTCCGTGCATAGGCTCGACTCCTTGCTGGGCCCGGCCGATGCCCGGCGCGCTGCCGGGCGACCGGGGCGTTGGGGAAGGACCGCCGCATGGTAGCAGGTCGCCCGGCCGTTTGACAACCGGTGTCGCGGGCCGTGTGTCGCGGGCCGGCGCCCACCGGCGCGGGCCGCCATCTCGGGCCGGCGCCCCTCAGCGCGCCCACCAGAGGGTCATCAGAGCGGTCAGCAGCGTGATCATCAGGCTGATCACCGTGGTGGTGCGCAGGACGCGCCCTTCCTCGCCGATGCGGTCGATGATCGCGGCCGCGTTCTGCAGCTTGGCCGGCGAGATCACCGACGCCAGCCCGCCGCCGATGCCGCTGGCCGCCGCCAGCAGCAGCCCGACGGCCGCCGGCTTGCCCAACGCCGCGGTGGTCTCCCAGTGGAAACGGCTGAGCATGGCGATGGCGCTGGTCTCGGAGCCGCTGACGAAGCCGGCGAGCAGGCCCAGGTACGGCGCCGCCAGCGCGTAGAGCGGCCCCAGGCCGGCGGCCGCGGCGGCCGCCACCACGTGCACCATGTTGCGCTCCGGATCGGGCAGCAGCCAGGCGGCGGCGCCTGGCGGCGCCACCTTCCCGGAATGGTCGATGACATAGGCGATGGCGAAGAAGACCGCCGCGGCGAAGACCGGCCGCGGCGCGCGCCGGCCGGTGCGCGCCAGGATCTGCCGCCACTGGGCCCGGGTCGGCCGCAGCCACAGCGACGCGATCAGCGTCGCCGCCATCACCCAGGTGTAGGCCTGCCACAGCAGCCTGGTCGGGATCGGCTTGCCCGGAATCAACGGCACCGCCAGCGGCAGCCGATGAAACAGCAGGTCGAACAGCGGCAGCGCCTTCAGGTTGACCACGGTGGCGAAGAACAGCAGCAGCAGCCAGGGGCTGGCGGCGCGCCACAGGCTCATCGTCGCTGCCGGCGCCTCGGCGCCCCCCGCCGCGGACCGCTCCGGCCGGTACACCGGCAGCCCGCGCGCCCTGAGCACCAGCGCCAGGACGGCGATGATCGCCGCCCCCGCCGCCACGCCGGTCAGCGGCACCAGATCCGCCAGCGCCATCAACCAGCAGCAGACCCCCGCCACGGCCCCGACCAGCAGCGCCGGCGGCAGCCCCCGCCCCACCATCCGCCAGCGGCCCACGATCCAGAACATCCCCAGGGCGATGCAGGTGGTCACCAGCGGGATGAAGCGGGCGAAAAGGAGGCCGGTGTCGCGCAGCGTCAGCTCGAGGCCGGCGGCGCGCGCCAGCGGTCCCAGCACGTCGGTGTAGACGACCGCCGGGATCGCCAGCAGCGCGTAGGTGCACAGGCTGTCGTAGCCGATGGCGGGCAGGGCGATGGCCACGTAGCTGGAGTAGCCCAGCGCGATCATGATCGGCGGCAGGATCGACACCGGCGTCGCGCCCAGCGCGGTCACGAGGGTGCCGAAGCCGACGTTGATCATCAGGATCTGGACGATGCGGTCGCGGGGCGAGACCGCCTTCATCACCTGGACGATGCGCGCCACCGCGCCGACCTCGAGCATGAAGGTCATCTGGAAGATGCTGGCGCCGACCATCAGGCTGATCGGCAGCGAGGCCACGATCCCCGCCAGCGAGGCGCGCGCGACGACCTCGGGCGCCGTCCGGAACCACAGCAGCGCCACGGCGGCGGTGACCAGCCAGCCCAGCGCTCCCGCCGTGTCGGCCGGCGTGCGGCGCAGCAGCAGCAGCAGGAAGATGACCAGGATCGGGCTGACCGCCAGCAGCACGCCCAGGGCTTCCATCGCGCCTCCCCCGCCGCGCGGCGGCGTCCGGTCCTCAGTGGCTGGCCGTCACCTGCAGGCGCGCGTACCACGCGTGGTCGGCGCCCGGGGCGTAGAAGCCGCCGGGATCGAAGTACTCCAGCCAGGCCTGCACGGCGACGTCGGGCGCCGCCGCCCAGTCGGCGCGCAGGATCAGCAGCGCGCCGCGGTCCCGCCCGCCGCCGGGCCCGGTCGCTCGCGGCGCCCCCAATCTCATGCCGCGCGCGGCCAGCGTCAGCTCCGGCCGCGGGCGCGCCCGTCCTTCCAGCCACAGCGCGGTCAGGTTGGTCCAGGCGCCGGCGTCGTCGGGCCGGGGCGGATCGCCCGGCGCGTGCACCCTGGTGGTCAGATCGTAGAAGGTGTAGATCAGCAGCTCGGACCACTTGGGCCACTGCGCGTAGAAATCGTCCCAGCCCTCGTAGCGCGCGGAGGCGGGGTCGTCGCCGGACAGGTAGAGAACGCCGGCCTCTGCGCCGGGACGCAGGCCGCCGCCGCCGCTGTACCCGCCCCGCGCATAGCCGCCGCGGCCCAGGCGGGTGTTGGCGACGCTCGCCTGGCCGCCCCCCTGGTCCTCGTAGCGCCCGGTCTGGAGCGCCCCCTCCATGGCCCCTTGCCAGCCGGCCGGCGGCAGGTGCGTCAGCCGCGCCCCGAAGGCCGTGGTGCGCTGGCGGTGCTGCGGCACCTGCCACGGCTGGCCGGCCTGGGAGATGTCGGCGCCGCGCTGGAAACGGTGCAGCAGGTAGGCCTCGACGCCGCCGCGGCGCAGGTAGAGGCCGTGCAGGTCCTCGTCGCGGGCCGCGCCGCCGAAGGCCTCGTCCTTGAGCTTGGCGGTGAAGAGGTCCAGCCGCGCGGCGCCCCGCCGCATGACCGCCTGGATGGCGTCGAAATAGGCCGAGGCCGAGCCGTCGGCAGGGGTGCCGTCGAAGATCAGGAAGCCTTCGCCGTACATCAGGTCCATGCGGCCGAAGCGCAGGGCGATGCCGTCGCCCGGCGGCGCGCCGGGCGAGGCCGTCGATCCCCGCCGTGAGATCTCGGCCCAGCCGTTGTCCAGGCTGACCCGGCTCTCGGGATCGCGTATGCTCGCGAGTTGATGCTGGCCGAAACGGTACTCGTTGCCCAGACGCAGGTAGAAACGCAGGCCGTCGCGCGGCCGCGCGTCGAGCCAGAAGCGGTAGCGGAAACGCCAGAACTGGTAGCTGTCGTCGGCCCGGCTGTCCAGATCCAGGATGTTGTCGAACGCCTCGCCGCGCAGGCGCATCTCGCCTCCGTGCGACAGCGTCGCCGCCTCGCCCGCACGCGCCGCGGCGCCCGCCGGCGCCAGCGCCGCCAGCGCCAGCGCCGCCAGCGTGCGCCGCGCGCATCCAGAACAGCCGGACATGGCCACTCCTTTATCCGCGTCGGCCGCGGCGCGGACCGCGCGACGGTAGCGACCGGCCGCGCGGTCGTCAAGACCGGCGGCGGGGCCGGCGGCGGGGCCACTCGCCCTTCACACCGTTTCCGTACCCGCGTATCATGCAGGCTGAGGCAAACGCCCCGGGAGGTCCCGCCATGAACGCGCCCGCTGCCGCCAGATGGGTCGATGTCGCCGGCACCCGCACGCCGTTGGCGCCGGGGCAGAGCGTGCTCGAGCTGCTCAAGCAGAGCGGCGGCGAGGACATCTGGGGGGAGAACCCGGTCGTGCTGGCGACCGTCAACGGCAGGCGAGTCAGCCTGGCCGAGCGCCTGTGGGGCGAGGAGCGGGTCGAGCTGATGCGCCTGAGCGATCCGGAGGCGCACTCGACCGCCGTGCGCACGCTCTGCTTCGTGCTGGCCGCGGCGGCCGAGGAGCTGTTCCCCCAGGACGAGCTGTTCATCGATTTCAGCTACGGACCGGGCATGTACTGCGAGCTGCGGCGCGCGGCGCCGCTGACCGAGGCGGAGATCGCGCTGCTGGAGGAGCGGATGCGGCAGCTCGCCGTCCGCGACCTGCCGCTGCTGCCCCAGGTGTTCGCGCAGCGGGAGCTTCTGAAGATGGCCCGTGCGGCGCGGCGCGAATTCAGCTTCCGCGCCGCCCGCTATCTGCGGCGCGAGTCGTTGACCCTGTTCCGCCTGGAGGGACACTCCACGCTCTTCTACGGGCTGCAGCTTCCCTCCACCGGGCACGTGCGGGCGTTCCGCCTCCAGCCCGAGCCGCCGGGCTTCGTGCTGCTGCCGAGCCTGCCCGGCCTCCCGCGCGACATCGCTGCCCTGACGCCCCAGCCCAAGCTGCTCGAGACGATGCGCGCCTACTCGCGCTGGTGCGAGCAGATGGGTTTCCCCGACCTGGGTTCGCTCAACCGCTTCGTCGTCGAAGGACGCGCCGCCGAACTGATCCAGGTGTGCGAGGCGCGCCATTCGCAGATCCTGGTGCAGACCGCCGCGCGCGCCGCGGCCCTGCCCGAATCCGGGCGCCTGATCCTGATCGCCGGCCCCTCGAGCAGCGGCAAGACGAGCTTCGCCAAGCGGCTGGCGGTGCACCTGCGCGTGCTGGGCTTCTCGCCGCTGCCCCTGTCGCTGGACGACTACTTCGTCGAACGCTCGCTGACGCCGCGCGACGCCGACGGCGAGTACGACTACGAGTCGCTGGCGGCGCTGCAGGTCGATCTGTTCAACGAGCACCTGACGGAGCTGCTGGCCGGCCGGCCGGTGCGGCTGCCGAGGTACGATTTCCACGCCGGCGCCAGCGCGCCGCGCGCCGAGCCGACGTCGATCGAGCATGGACAGCCGCTGATCGTCGAAGGCATCCACGCCCTGAATCCGGCGCTGACGGCCGCGATTCCGGACGCGCAGAAGCTGCGGATCTACGTGTCGGCCCTGGGGCATTTCAACATCGACAACTTCAGCTACATCCCCACGACCCTGACGCGGCTTTACCGGCGCATCGTCCGCGACGCGCAATTCCGCGGCTACACGGCGTCGCAGACGCTGGCGCGCTGGCCGAAGGTGCGCGCCGGCGAGCAGCGGCACGTCTTCCCGTTCCAGCAGAACGCTGATGTCTTCTTCAACAGCAGTCTGGCGTACGAGCTGGGAGTGCTGAAGCTGTGGGCCGAACCGCGCCTGTCGGCGGTCGAGCCGGAGGACGCCAACTACGGTCCCGCGCGCAGCCTGATCGAGCTGCTGACCCTGATGCTGCCGATCGACGCCCGCCAGGTGCCGCCGACCTCGCTGCTGCGCGAGTTCATCGGCGGCAGCGGCTTCCAGTACTGAGGCGCCCGGCCGCCGGCGCCCAGCCCCGGCCGCGGCACTTGCGCCTAGCCGCCGGTCCCGCCGCCGGCCCCGCCCTTGCCGCGCAGGCGCGCCAGGACGTCGGCCAGCGTGGCCGCGTCCGCGCCGTGCAGCAGCTCCTCGGCCTCGCGGCGCAAGGCGGCGGCGTCGCCCGCGCCCGCGCCCGCTGGGGGCGCGATCCCCAGCAGGCGGCACGCCGCCTCCAGGTAGCCGCGAGCGGTGATCGGCTTTTCCAGGAACGAGGCTGGGCTCATCAGGGAGCCCCCCGCGAGGATGCTCTCGAGATCGCCGCGGATCGCCTCGTCGCGCGCATGCCCGCTGACGATCAGCACCGGGATGCGCGACCACTCCGGCCGCCGCCGCAGCTCGTGCATCACGCGGATGCCGCTCTTGCGCGGCATCACCAGGTCGAGCGAAATCAGGTCGGGCGCCCGTTCGCGCATCTTGGCCAGGGCGCTGTCGCCGTCGTCCGCGGTCTGGACCTGGAAACCGGCGTCGCTCAGGACATCGGCCAGAAACTCGCGGATGTCGGGTTCGTCGTCCACGACGAGCACCTGCAGCTGCTGCGGGTCGCGCATCGCCTCATCCCCTCTCCCGGCCGGACCGCCGCCCGGCGCGCTTGGCGGCCGCAGGCGGGTCGCCGTTCGTTCCTCCGCCGCGTTTCGGACCGGCGGCCTCGCCGGCTTCCGCGCCCGGCAGCCGCCGCCGCGGCAACACGATCCGGAAGGTCGTGCCCTGGCCCGGCTCCGAGGTGAAGGTCACGGTGCCGCCGTGCTGCTGCGCGATCTTGCGCGTCAGCAGCAGCCCCAGGCCCGTGCCGCCAGCCCCCTTGGTCGTGAAGAAACTGGTGAAGGCCTTCTGCATGACCTCGTAATCCATGCCGCAGCCGGTGTCGCTCACCTCGAAGACCAGGTCGTCGTCCTCCTCGCGCAACCCCAGAACGATGCGGCTCTCCTCCTTGGAGCTGACCAGGCACGCGTCGATGGCGTTGGACAGCAGGTTGTCCAGGCAGCTGCGCAGCCCCTCCGCGTCCAGCGGCGCGGTCGCCACGCCTGGCTGGATCTGCACGGTCATGGCGATGCCGTGCTGCCGCGCGCGTTCCTGGAACAGCTCGCCAGCCTGGCGGACCAGCTCCGCGGGATCGGTTCGGGCCGGGCGCAGCACCTCGCCGCGCGAGAAGGCCAGCAGGTTGCGCGCCAGCTCCGAGATGCGCCCCATGTTGCGCTCGAGCATCTGCCAGCCGCGCTGCACGCGCGAGGCGTCGTTCTTCTGCAGTCCCGTGGAGGTGACGTACATCCCACCTTCCAGGCCGGTCAAGATGTTCTTGATGCCGTGCGCCAGTCCCGCCACCGTCTGCCCCACCGCGGCCAGCCGTTCGGCCTCCAGGTTGGCCCGCTCCAGCTCCTTGATCTCGCGCAGATCCTGCGCGATGACCGCCGTGCCCATGCGCTCGTTGCCCGCCCGCAAGGCGATGCCGGCCAGCCGCACCGGCACCAGTTCGCCGCCGGGAGAGGCCACCGTCGCTTCCCGCAGCAACCTGTCCGTGCGGCCGCTGAGCAGCGGGCGCAGCTCCGCCGGCAACAACCTTGAAGGCACGCGCCGTCCGATGACCTGATCGCGCCGGACGCCCCACAGCCGCTCGGCGGCCGGGTTGAAGAGCCGGATTCGACCGGCCGGGCCGAGCACGACGATGGCGTCGAGGCTGCAGTCGACCAGCGCCTCGCGCAGCACATTCTCGCGCGCCAGTTGGTCGGCCAGCTGCTGCGATTCGGTCACGTCCAGGCACATCTCGATCACGTGCGCCGCCTCGCCCGCGCCGCGCAACAGGGGCGCGGTCGAAACGACGTAGTGCGTCGGGCGACCGTCCTGCGACAGGCCGACGTGGCGGCTGGTGTGCGAGGCGCCGTCGGCGAAGGTGGCTGCCGCCGGGCAGTCCTCGCAGGGCGCGTGCCGCTTCTTGAAGAGCTCGTAGCAGCGCTCGCCGGTCGGCTCCCCGAAAACCGCGCGGAACATCTCGTTGGCCTTGACCACGCGGTAGTCCCGGTTCAGGACGGCGACGTAGCACGGCACCTTTTCGAACAGGGTCTGGTATTCCCGCTGCAGGCGGCGGGTGGCCGTCAGGTCGGTGGTGACGGCGGCGACGTGCGTGACCACGCCGGCTTCGTTCCGCAGAGGCGTCATCTGCACCAGGTAATGCAGGTCGCGCCCGGCGCGGTCGCGGCCCGTCTCCTCGATCACCCGGCGCCGGCCGTCGGCGAAGGTGTCGCGCGCAGGGCAGGAGAGGCACGGGGCGCCGCGCCCTTTCGTGACCGCGAAACAGGGCTGCCCGCGCGCCTCGCCGAACAGGTCGGCGAAGGCGCGGTTGTGATCGACGATCGTGTGCTGGCGGTCGATGACCACGATCCCGCTGGGGATGTCCTCCAGCAGGGCGGCCCGCTGATCGTTCTGCCAGACCGGCACGTTCACCGCGGCGCCTCCCCTCGCGCGCCGAGCAGGGAGCGGACCAGGCGCAGGAAGCCGGCCGCGTCGATCGGTTTTTCTAGATATCCGGCCGGCGGCGGCGCCTCCCCGCCGCCGCGCGCGAGGATGTCGGGCAGATCGTCGCGCGCGCCCAGCCCGCTCAGGATCAGAACCGGCACGCCGCCCAGCTCCGGGTCGCCGGCCATTTCCGCGTACAGCGAGGCCCCGGTGCGCCCCGGCATCAGCAGATCGAGGCAGACCAGGTCGGGCCGGAACTCGCGCAGCACGCCCAGGGCATCGTCCGCCCGGTTGCACACCGCCACCGCGCATCCCGCGTCCTCGAGCGCCAGGCGCAGGAAGGTGGTGATGTCCTCCTCGTCGTCCACGAGCGCGACGCGCGGCGGTGGCGTGGAGCCGGTCATTTCGTTCCTCTTCCGCCCCGCGGGCTCACCGCGCCAGCGCGGCGGTGCGCGGCGCCGCTCCGGCGTGGCGCGGGAAGACCGCCTGCGGAGCGATCTCGGGGCGATGGCAGGCGGCGCAGCGGCTCAGGTAGGGCTCGGCCGCGCCCACAGCCGTTTCATGTTCGAGATGGCAACCGATGCAGAGATCGTGCAGCGCCGCGCGGTAGCCCGGCGCCACGCCCGGCACCCCGCCGGCCGCCGGCCGCACGCGCGTGCCGGCCGCGGGGGCGGGCACGTGGCAGCCGTCGCACGGCTTGGCCGTGGCGCGGGTCTTGACCGCCCCGGCGTCGGGATGGCAGCCGGCGCACGAGGCCTTGCCGCCCAGAGCGGCGACGTGGCCGGCGTGGGCGAAGGTGTCGGTGGCCCGGTGCACATCGCGGTGGCAGCGGGCGCACGAGGTGCCGGCGGCCAGCGGCAGGTTGCGATGGTGGCAGACCGCGCATGAAGCCCCGCCCCCCTGCCGCTGTTGATGCAGTTCGTGTTCGAAGATGACATAGCCCTGCTCGCCGGGGCCCAGCAGCAGGCCCTGTCCCAGCTGAGCCTGTCCCGCCGCGGCGGCGCCGGTCCAGCCGGCGGCGGTGGCGGCGCCGTCGTCGTCCGCCAGCGCCAGCAGGTGCAGCGGCGATTCCGGCAGGGCGGCGCGCCAGACGGCGACCGCGCGCGGCGCCCCCGCCGGCGTCGGGCGCGGCTGCGCCCGCGCCGCGATCTGCGCTTCGGCCAGGGCGAAACCGGTCACGCCGCCCGCGATCAGCGCCAGCGCCGCGCGCGCGCCCGCCCCCAGCCACGGCTCGCCCGCGCGCAGCCCGGTCCACGGCTCGGCGGCGGCCGGAGCGAAATGATCGCCCGCGGCGGGCGGCTGCTCCCAGACCTGGAGCCGCTCGACGAAGAAGAGGAAGATCAGCCCCATGCCCGCCACGACGCCCAGGCTGACAGCGATCTCCGTCAGGGCCGGAGCGTACGGCTGGCCCGTGACGAAGACGTGCGAGATGCCGCCCACGAGCGCGCGGTGCAGAACGAAGCCCATCACGGCCAGCACGGCGCCCACCGCCAGCGGGCCGCTGCGCTCCTGGCGCCGCGCCAGCACGAAGAGCCAGATCGGCGCCAGCACGCTCATCGTCATTTCGACCCAGAACAGCAGCGCCGCACCGTCGGCCCTCAACGCCGCCGCCAGATCGCCGCGCGCGGCCAGGTCGCCCAGCCGCAGCGCGCCGTAGAACGCCAGCACCCAGGCGGCGCCGCGCGCCAGTCCGCGCAGCAGCCCCCATTCGGCCGGCTTCTTGTAGAGCCAGGAAGTGGCCAGGCTCTCGGTCGTCACCATCGCCAGTCCCAGGCCGACCGCCGACACCAGGAACAGCAGCGGCAGCAGCGGGGAATACCACAGGGGGTGCAGCCGCGCCGGCATCATCAGGAACAGCGTGCCGAGCGACGACTGGTGCAGCGTCGACAACCCGATGCCCACGATCACCAGCGGCAGCACCGCCTTGCGCAGCATGCGCGCCGCCCGCTCCCAGCGCAGCCCCTCCAGCGCCACCGGTCCGAATTCGAGCGCCAGCACCGTCGAGTACAGCATGACGCACCAGCCGACCTCGAAAAGGGGCGAGTTGGCTTGCCAGTGGACGGTCATCCGCCAGATGTTCCAGGGTTTGCCCAGGTCGAACAGCAGGCCGACGATGACCGCCAGGTAGCCCAGGAAGGCGGTCAGGATGGCCGGCCGCAGCAGGGCGTGGTACTGGTGCCGGTGGAAGATGTGCACCACGGCGGCCATCACGAAGCCGCCCGCCGCCAGGGCGACGCCGGCCAGGACGTCGAAGCCGATCCACATCCCCCAGGGGGCGCCGTCGCTCAGGTTGGTGGTCACCCCCAGGCCCCGGGTGAAGCGGAACCAGGCCAGCACGGCCGCCGTTCCCACCAGGAACCAGAGCACGGCCTTCGTCACGATCAAACGCACGTTCGTCGCGGTGTTCACCTTGCCTCCTGGCGCCGTCGCGGCGCGGTCAGCTGCGGGCGCCGGGCGCGCCGCCGTCCGGATCGCCGGCGCTCGCGGCGGGCGCGCCGGCGGCGGGTTCGCCCGCCCCGCCTCCGTCCGCCGCCGCCAGCGCCTGCTCCTGCGCCAGCCGTTGCCGGCGCTTGATCACCCAGTGGATGCCCGCCATGACCGTCCCGACGGTCAGGAAGGTGGTCGGCACCGTGTGCAGCACCTTCTCGGGCAGGGCGGGGATGCTGTGGCCGGGCAGGTTGGCCGGCCAGCCGGCGGCCACCAGCTCGACGTCGGAGATGTACAGTACCGAGGTGCCGCCCACCTCGTGCTCGCCCCAGATGTGGTCGAGATAGCGCTGCGGCTGGGCGGCGATGCGCCGCCGCGCCTCCTGCAGCAGCTCGGCGCGATCGCCGAAGATCGTCGCCTGCCGCGGGCAGGCCGCGGTGCAGGCCGGCTGCGCCAGCCGCCCCTCGCGCAGGCGGTCGTAGCAGAGAATGCACTTGCGGACGCGCGGGGCGGCCGATTCCCAGCCGTAGCGGGTCATCATGAAGGGACAGGCCACCATGCAATAGCGGCAGCCCATGCAGATGTCCGGCTTGTAGGCCACCACGCCCTGCGGCGTCTTGTGCAGCGCCCCGACGGGGCAGGCGGCCGCGCAGGCCGGCTCCAGGCAGTGGCGGCAGTGCACGCGCGCGTAGCGCCCCTGAGGCGCCGGCGCGATCGTCGTCCAGCGGGTGGCCGACAGCGCGGTAGCGCCGTGCTGCCAGGCCCAGGGCGCGTCCTCGCCGGTGGCGTGTTCCCGCTTGCACGCCAGGACGCACTCCTCGCAGCCGATGCAGAGGGTGATGTCGGTCAGGATGGCGAACGATTTCATACCGGCTCGTTCTCCTTGCCCAGGACGACCGCGACGTGGCGCCCGGTGGCGGCGGGGAACCGCCACCCCAGCTCGCCGATCAGCTGGGCCAGGGGGTTGAGGATGCAGTGCACGATCTTCGTCGTCGGCGTCAGCACCAGCGCCAGGTTGCCCAGCAGCAGATGGATCAACAGCAGCGCCCGCGGGTCCCCGGGGGCGCCGGTCGGGTGCGCCGCCGCGTAGCCGCTCGCGGTCAGCCCCAGCAGCAGCAGGAGCAGCAGGACGTCGGCGGCGCTGGTCAGATCGCGCGACGCCGCCGCCGCCACGCGTCCCACCAGCACCCCGGCCAGAGCGACCACCGCGACCAGCGCCAGCGCGTCCGCGGCGGCCGCCGGCAGGCGGGGCCACCAGGCCCAGCCTCCCCCCGGCTGCCACAGCGCCATGTGCGCCGGATGGAACAGCGGCACCAGCAGGATGCCGGCGTGGAACAGCACCGACGCGGCGCTGAAGAAGGGCCGCGCCCGCAGCAGGCGCAGCGGCACCAGCCAGCCGAGCGTGGCGCGGGCGATGGCGCCTCCGGCCAGCTCGCGGTCGCCCGCGCGACGCCAGGCCGTGCGGATCTGCCAGAGCGTCAACGCCAGGCGGTAGCCGACGCCGGCCAGGCAGAAGGCCAGACAGATCCGGAACAGGGGGCCCTTCGCCAGCGCGATCCAGCCGTCCATCATGCCTCCTCCGCGCGGGGCGCCGCCGCGGCCGCGCCCACCGCCCCGTCCGCGCCGCCGTCTGCCGGCGCCGCTTCCGCGCCGACCCGCATGTGCGCCGGCGCCTCGATCGCCTTGAGCACCAGATCGTGCAGCCCGACCACCTGCACGTGGTCCAGGCCGTGGTCCTCGCACACCTCTTTGAGCTGCTTCTTGCAGTTGGCGCAGGGGGCCACCAGCAGGGTGGCTCCCGTCCGCCGGATCTGCTCGGCCTTGGTCTTGCCGCCGATGCCCGTGCGGAACTTCCGGATCTCGTCGATCGAGACCGTGCCGCCCCCGCCCCCGCAGCAGTAGTTCTCGCGCCCGCGCGGGGTCATCTCGACGTAGTCGGCGCACATCGCGCGCAGGATCTCGCGCGGCTGATCGACGATCCAGCCGCTGCGGGCGATGTTGCAGGGGTCGTGGTAGGTCACGCGGGCATCGATGGCGCCGGGCTTGAGCGTCAGTCTGCCCTCGCGCAGCATCCGCAGCGTGTATTCCATGATGTTCACGACCGGCGGCGCGTCGCGCCCGCCGCAGAAGGTCTTGACGAAGAACTTGGCCGAACGGCTGGCATGCCCGCACTCCCCGATCAGGATCTTGCGGCCCTTGAGGCGGCGCAGCTCCGCGACCTCGGCGCTGACGATGCGGTCGAGCATGCGGTCGGAATAGAACAGCCCGTAGTTGATGCCGTCGAAGTTGCCGGTGCCGATCGTCCACGAACCGCCTGTCGCCGCCATCACGGCGGCGTTCCCCATCAGCGTGTCCGGCTCCAGCAGATAGTCGCTGACGGCGGGGAAGAAGACGTACTCCGCCCCCTCCACGTCGATCGGGAACTTGATCTGCAGGCCGTGCAGGTCGCGGCAGTCCTCCTCCAGGAACTCGCAGGTGTCCTTGAGCGCCGCGACCGGGATGGCCGACGTGTTGCGCGTCTTGCCCTCGAGCTGTTCGCGCGTCGCCACGCGCAGCGCCTTCGGGACGATGCCCACCTCGGCCAGGATCCAGCGCGACAGGTGGGTGATCAGGCCGTGGTCGATGCCGAGCGGGCATTCCAGCTTGCACCGGCGGCAGGCGGTGCAGCGGTAGACCTCCTCGGCCAGCGTGTTGATGTGGGCCTCGTCGAGCTCGAAGCGGCCGCCGAAACGGGCGCGCAGCGCCCCGCCGGGCGTGAAGTAGCGCCGGTAGACGCGCAGCAGCAGCTCGCTGCGATGGCAGGGGATATCGCGCCGCTCGGCGCTGGCCTGGTAGACCGGGCAGGTGGCCACGCAGCGCCCGCAGCGGGCACTGACCCGCGCGGCGTAATCCAGCACCAGCGCGTAATTGGAGTGCACCAGGATGGCGGCGAAGGCGTCGAGGAAGCGGCCGGCCAGATTGTCGTGGTCGACCGGCTCCAGGTAGTAAGAGCAGGCGATGGCCATGGATCCTCCCGGCATGGGGTGCGACGTGCTTGCCGCCCGGCAATGGCATGGAACATACCGTCTGACGTGACAATCGTATAAGAAATTTATTTACAATAGTTTATGATGGAAGTGCGGCAACGGCAGAAATCCCGACGACGCCTTTCTGTCACGCATTCGTGACAGCGTCTGTTTCAATGTTGCATTTGTGAGACATGATGACGATATTGTCGGCATGCCTGACGTTCTGGATCCGCGCTACGCGTCGTTGATCTTCGACACCATCCCCCACGGCATCTTCACCGTGGACGGGCGGGGCCGGATCACGTCGTTCAACCGCGCCGCCGAAGCGATCACCGGCTGGCGGCGCGAAGAGGTGCTCGGGCTGCCGTGCGCCGAGATCTTCCAGACCGACCACTGCGAGAAGGTCTGCTTTCTGCGCCACAGCATCGAGCACGGCGAGCCTTATCGCGACCGCGAGGTGCGCATCCTGCGCCGCGACGGGGCCGAATTGTTGATCGCCGTCAGCACGGCGGCGCTGACCGACGCCGACGGCCGCGTGGTCGGCGGCGTCGAGATGTTCCGCGATCTGACGGATGTCAGCGCTCTGCGGCGCGAACTGCAGGCCAGCTACACCTGCGAGGACATCGTCAGCAAGAGCGCGGCCATGCGCGGCGTGCGCGAGCTGTTGCCGCTGGTGGCGCGCAGCAACAGCACGGTGCTCGTCGAGGGCGAACCGGGCACGGGCAAGGAGCTGGTCGCGCGCGCGATCCACAACCTCGGCCCGCGCCGCCAGCAACCGTTCGTCGCCGTCAACTGCGGGGCGATACCGGACACGCTGGTCGAGTCCGAGCTCTTCGGCTACGTCCGCGGCGCCTTCACCGACGCGCGCGGCGACAAGCCGGGGCGTTTCGCCCTGGCGCAGGGCGGCACGATCCTGTTCGACGAGGTGGGCGAGCTGTCGCCGGCGATGCAGGTCAAGCTGCTGCGCGTGTTGCAGGAGCGCGAGTACACGCCTCTGGGCGCCGTGCAGCCGGTGCAGGCCGACGTGCGCGTGCTGGCGGCCACCAACCGCGACCTCGCGGCCGAGGTGGCGGCCCGGCGCTTCCGCCAGGATCTCTATTTCCGTCTCAACATCGTGCGCATCAACCTGCCGCCGCTGCGCGCGCGGCCGGAGGACATCCCGCTGCTGGTGCGGCATTTCATCGCCAAGTTCAACGCCACGCAGGGCAGGCGGCTGGAGGGGGCGTCCGAGCGCGCGATGGCCTGCCTGCTGGCGCACGATTTCCCCGGCAACGTGCGCGAGCTGGAGAACGCGATCGAGCACGCGTTCGTGGTGTGCGGGGGGCGCACGATCGAGCTCGACGACCTGCCGCCCCACCTGCGCGGCGAGCGCGCCGCGCCGCTGGCGCGCCCCGGCTTCGCGCCGGCGACCGCGCTGGGGCGCCCGACGCTCGATGTGCTGGGCGATGAGGCGCCGGCGGCGGCCAGCGGCGCCGGAGGAGGCGCCGGCTCCGGCAGCCCGCTGGAGACGGCCGAGGCGGCCGCCCTGCACGCGGCGCTCGACCGCTGCGGCGGCAACCGCACGCTGGCGGCGAAGGCGCTCGGCATCTCCCGCAACACCCTCTGGCGCAAGCTCAAACGCCACAACATTTCCTGAGTGGCGCAGGCGCGCCGCTCAGGGCACCAGGAAGTTCTCGTTGAGCTGGGCGAGAGCGGCCTCGAGCCTGCCTTCGTCGATGATGCACGACACGGTCGAGATCGAGGTGCTGATGGCGTGGATGTCGATGCCGGCCAGGGCCATGGCGTCGAACATGCGGCCGGCGATCGCCGGACGCTCGCTGAAATGCGGACCGTAGATGGAGATGACGCAGCAGTTGCGGTGGACCTCGATGGTCTCGGCCTCGATCTCCTCCTTGACGTTCTGGAGCAGGCCGAGCGTCTGGTCGAGGTCGCCCTTGTTGATGGCGAAGCAGATGTTATCGCGGTTGTGCAGATCGGCGAAGCAGACCACGCAAAGGACGTTGATGCCGCGACGGCCGAGCGCCTGCAGGGTCTTGCCCGCCACGCCCGGTCCCTTGCGCGCGCCGAGCACGCGCACCAGCACCACGCCGCAGGTCCGCAGCAACCCGCCGATGGCGATCTTTTCGCCACGCGCCATCAGGGCGCACCTCCCGCCGCAAACATGGGAGGCGGAAGGGCGCGGCACAAATCCGAAATCGCGCCGGTCCCCCTCCCCCGCGGGGGCTTGACACCGGCCCGCCGCCCCGCTAGTTAGGGATCAGACCGGGCGCCGACGGCGCCGGCGGAAGGAGCGGAAGATGAAACAGGTGGCGGTGATCCTGGCCGGCTGCGGCGTCAAGGACGGGTCGGAGATCCACGAGGCGGTGGCCACGCTGCTGGCGCTCGACCGGGAAGGCGCCCGCGCGCGCGTTTTCGCGCCCCGCGGGCCGCAGCACGATGTCGTCGACCATCTGACCGGGCAGGCCGTGCCCGGCGAGAAGCGTGACATGCTGGTCGAGGCGGCGCGCATCGCGCGCGGCGACATCCGCGATCTGGCCGAATTGGACCCGGCGCGGGTCGACGCGGTGATCCTGCCCGGAGGCTTCGGCGCCGCCAAGAACCTGTGCACCTTCGCCTTCGAGGGGAAGGATTGCCGGGTCCATTCGCAGGTGGCCGACGTGCTGCGGCGCGCCCATGCCGCCGGCAAGCCGATCGGCGCGATCTGCATCGCGCCGGCCGTGGTGGCGCGGGTCTTCGGCGGCGAACGCGCCGTGCGGCTGACGATCGGCAACGACGCAGGCACGGCCGCGGCGCTTACCGCCATGGGCGCGCGGCACCAGGCCGCCGCGGTGAGGGAAATCGTGGTCGACGAGGAGAACCGCATCGTCACCACGCCGGCCTACATGCTGGCCGAGCGGGTGTCCGAGGTGTTCGACGGCGTCGCCGCGCTCGTGCGCAAGGTGCTGGAGCTCTGCTGAGCCCGGGCGGGGCGTCCGAGCGGCGGGGACGGCGCCCCCGCTTTTTTGCCCTTGTAAGCGATACCGCTTGCCATTACCCTCGCCGTCCTTACCAAGGGAAGCGCAGCTCTGGCTCCGCACCGATCAACTGCCCGGGAGGCAACGACACCATGAGCGACCAAAGCCAACAGACGCCCGCGCCCGACGCCGCCGAGCCCGACGCGCCCGCGCCGGCCGGCCGCGGCGAGCGCCGCGCCGGCGCGACGGGAGCCACCCCCTGGGGAACGCTTTCGGGCCGGGTCATCAGCCTGGTCAGCCGCAAGGGCGGCGTGGGCAAGACCACCTCCGCGGCGAACCTGGGCGCCTGCTTCGCGCTCTCCGGGCACGCCGTGCTGCTGGTCGGCGTCGACCCTCAATGCGGTCTGGCGCGCACCTTCGGCCATGGCCGTTTCGAGCTCGACAGCGGGCTGCTCGACATCTTCCAGTCGCACGTGCCGCTCAACCACCTGGCCTACCCGACCGCCCTCGACAACCTGTCCTTCGTCACGCCCAACGTCTGGACGCTCGATGAGGAGGAGCGGTACAAGCGTTTCATGGAGCAGCAGGTCGACGCGTTCGTGCGCGCCATCGACCGCGCCCGCAACCTGTACGACACCATCCTGATCGATTGCCCCCCGGGGCTGGGCGCCGAAACGCGCGCCGCCCTGCTCGCGTCCGACAGCTATCTGGTGCCGGTGCAGGCCGAGGAACTCTGCCGCGACTCGTTGGGCCGGTTGCTGGCGTTCGTGGAGGCCTTCCGCGAGCAGGCGTTCGCCGAATCGAGCCTGCCGGAGGGGCAGGAAGAACCCGCGCCCCTGACCATGGAGGGCATGTTCCTGACCATGACCGCCGCCCGCACGCGCACCGGTCGCGAGGTGACGGCGCGCGTGCAGGACGAGTACGGCGCCAGCCTCTTCGCCACGGGCGTGCCCCGCGCCACGCGGGTGACGGAGATGGCGCTGCGCGGCAAGCCGGTGGTGATCTACGACCGGCGCTCGCCGGGCAGCCGAGCCTATTTCGATCTGATGGACGAGATCGTCGAGCGCTACCACGCGCGGCGCGAGGCGCAGGCGTCCTCGACCGTGACCGCCGCGGCCGGGGGCGACGTCGGGCCCGGCAACGGCGGCGGGCGCCCCGTCTCCGCCGGCGGTCTGTCCGCGCTGGGGGCGCCCTCGGCGCGTCTGCTGGCCGACCTGCGCGCGGCCCTCGACGACGAGGAGAACCTCTGGCCGGGCGATGACAACGACGCCGATCTGGAGCTGGTCTCGCTGGACGATCTGCTGGCGGAAGAGGAGCGGGCCGAAAGCGGCGAGGGCGCAGACGAGGAGTGGGAAGGCCGCGGCTGGGGCGATCACGGCCGTCGCGACCGCCTGCACTAGCGGCCGGCGGCGCCGCGCCCGCGCGGCCCGATTGCCTCGCGGCCGCGCGGGGCTTATCATGGCGCCGCGGCGCGCGCCGGCCCGCGGCGCCGCGTCATTTCCCGCCGTGGAGGAGCCGTCATGCCCGCCGCCACCATGAAAGCGCTCGTGTACGACAAGGCCTCGATGCCGTGGGACGGCACGCGCGGTTTCGCCCTGCGCGAGGTGCCGCGCCCGGCGCTGGACCAGTCCGCCGATCCCGAAGACGGCGAGAACGTCGTCATCAAGGTCATCTACGCCGGATTCTGCGGCAGCGATCGGGGGATCTGGAACCGCACCGCCTTCAAGGGCCACATCTTCGAGAGCCTCAAGCGCGAGGGACGGACAACCCGCATCATCGGGCACGAGCTCGTGGGCGAGATCGTGGCCGTCGGGGAGCGGGCGGCGGCGCGCTACGGCTACCGCCCCAAGGACATCGTCTCGACCGAGTCGCACATCATCTGCGGCGCCTGCTTCCAGTGCCGCATCGGCCAGACCCATATCTGCGCCCAGGACCGCATCATCGGCATCAGCCGCGACGGCTGCTTCGCCGAGTACATCAAGCTGCCCGCGCGCGTGCTCTGGCCGACCGATCCGCGGCGCATCAAGCTGAAGGTCGCCGCCTTGCAGGAGCCTTTCGGCAACGCCGTCCACGCCTGCACCAAGGTGGACATCCGCGGGCGGACCGTCGGCGTGTTCGGCTGCGGGACGATCGGCCTGTTCGTGGTGATGATCGCCAAGGCGCTCGGCGCCACGCGGGTGATCGGCGTCGAACCGCTGGCCAAGAACCTGGAAATGGCGCGAGCGCTCGGCGCGGACGAGGTGATCCCGGTCGAAGCCGCGCGCATCGCGCGCAACGGCTGGTCAGCGGACGAAGAGCTGGTGCGCGCCGTGCGCGCCGCCGCCGGCGGCATCGGCGTGGATGTCGCCATCGAGATGGCCGGCTTCAACACCAGCGTCAACAACGCCGTCCAGTCCACGCGCCGCGGCGGCCAGGTGGTGCTGTTCGGGCTCAAGCAGGGCAACTTCCGCCTGCAGGCCTACGACCGCATGGTGGTCAACGGCATCGACCTGCACAGCGTGATCGGGCGGCGCATCTTCGAGACCTGGTACGTGACGCGCAACCTGCTGGAGGATCGCGCCAACGGCATCCAGAAACAGATACTGGGCACCATCCTGGGCGGCGGCGAGGAGACGGTCGTGCACATCGACGATTTCCAACCGGCCGCGTTCGAACAGAAGCTGGCGGCCTGGCCCAAGTTGCTGCTGCAGTTTTGATGCCGGGCGCGGGGAGACGCAGCGATGCGGGTGACCATCGAGTATTGCCGGGTTTGAAACTACGAGCCCCGCGCGGCCGGTCTGGCCGCGGTCATCGCCGAACGGCTGGGCGTCCGGCCGGAGCTGGTCCCCTCTGCGGGCGGCGTGTTCGAGGTCGAGGTCGACGGGCGCAACATATTCTCCAAGCGCCGGCTCGACCGCTTTCCCGAGACTGAGGAGATCGTGGCCGCCCTGGCGGCTTTGCGCCGCTCGTCGTCGGCGAAAGGGAACGCAGAACCGTGACCCGTCGCCTGGCTCTGGCCTTCGACATGGACGGCACCCTGCTGGACGGCCGTGCCGCCGTCATCGATGCCGTGGCCGACGGCCTGGCCCAGACCTACCGCCACTTCAGCCTGACGCCGCCGCCGATCGATCGCGACTTGATCGCCGGCGCGATCGGCCTGCCGACCTCGATCTTCTTCCGCCGCGCCTATCCCCCCGGTTCCGTGCCGAAGGAAATTGCCGACGCCTTCGCCGGCGAGTTCGAGGTGCGTTCGACGCGCGCCGAGGTGGCGGCGCTGCTGCGTGGCCAGACCAGCCTCTACGCCGGCGTCGAGGCGATGTTGAGCGCTTTGGCCGCGCAAGAGCATGAACTCGCTCTCTACTCCAACGCCAGCGAGCCGTATTTCGAGGCGGTGCTGGCGGCGCACGGCCTGCGCCGCTGGTTCACGCGCGCGCTCTGCCTCGAGCAAGCCGTGCGCCGGCGGCTGGCGCGCGACAAGAAGCAGCTGGTGCGCCATCTCGTCGGCGGGCACGGCGCCGCGCTGGTGATCGGCGACCGTGTGCACGACATCGAGGCAGGACGCGCCGCCGGCGCGCGCACCGTGGGCTGCCGTTACGGCTTCGGGCGTCCGGAAGAGCTGGCCGGGGCCGACTGGTGCATCGACGCGCCCGCCGAGCTGCTGGAGCTGCCGCCGGTCGCCCGGGCGGCGGGCGGGTAGGCTCTTTCCACGGGCCGAAGCAGTCATTTACAATGTATTATTGCTTCCAAGCCTGGCGCGAGCAGGGCGGCTCCGGGCGCTTCTGCGCAACAGGTCCAACCGCCTCCTCATCTCGGCGCCGTCCGGTACAGCTCCTTCACCTCCCCCCAGGAACGCCTCTGCCCCGGCACCGGACCGTCCGCAAACGGCTCGAAGGCCACGAACGCATGGATCTGCG
>CAYWTR010000014.1:0-103383 GCA_964461255.1 uncultured Fibrobacteraceae bacterium
GTCGGCTGGGGTGTCCATGCCCGCTCTGGGGCAGGAAATGAGCCAAACACATTCTTAGAGGCACAAGCCAAGGAATAGCGCGCAGCGCCTGGCCGTCCTCAGGTCAATGGGACCCGCTCCCGGTTTGCGGTCAACCACTGCGCGAAGGTCTGCAAGGACGGATTCAGGGCGCGTGCCAACTCGAGGTTGCGCGCTGCGCAGAAATCCGCCTCAAAGTCCTGGTTGAACTGGAACATGTTGCCCAGGTCCTCGGCGCCCGGGAAGCCCAGCGCCCGGTAGGCCGCTGGCGGAACCGCCTGGTAGTTCACTGATCGGCCCAGCGCCGCCGCCAGCGCGGCCGCCATCTGGGCGCCGGTCAGGTGCTCGCCGGCCACGCCGACGGTCCGACCGATGAACTCGCCGCCGCGCTTGAAGAGACCGAGAGCGCAGCGGCCGATGTCCTCGACGGCGATGCCGGGAAGCTTGCGGTCGCCCATCGGCAAGGCGAAGACCAGTTCGCCGCCCGGGCCGGGCCGGGGATTCATGCCCGCCCGCGCGAGGTTCTCCCAGTAGAAGGACGTCAGCAGGAAGGTGGTCGGTGCCCCGGCCCGGCGGAAATGGTCGTCGGCCTCTGCCTTGGCGTCGAAGTGGGGCACCTTGTACCTGCCCTGCAAGGTGGGAAAGCGCTCGTCGCTGAGCGGCACCCAGCGCCGCGTGTCCTCGAGCGTCGACCAGACGACGTGCGCGACGCCAACGTCCGCCGCGGCCTGCGCCAACGCCCGAGCCTGCGCCGTTTCCCGCTCGGGCGAGAAGTGCTCCCAGTAGTTGGTCACGCAAAAGGCGCCGTGCGCGCCGGCGAAGGCCCGCCGCAGGCTGGCGGGATCGTCCAGGTCCGCGGCGAGGACCTCTGCGCCGCGCGCCGCCAGAGCTTGCGCCGGCGCGGACGCGATCTTGCGGGTCAGAGCGCGCAGCGCGAAACCGGCATCGGGGTCGTCCAGGATGGCTCGGGCCAATCCGCCGCCCTGGGCGCCCGTGGCGCCGACGACGGCGATGATTCTTCGCTCAGGCATTTCGTCTCCCCTCGGTTCCCATGGTCGCTCGGCCAGCAATGACCGCCGTCGGCGGTGGGCGGTCACCTTGGCGCTTTCCTGGATAAGGTTTAAGCAGATTGATCTTGTCTTGCAAGGGGCGGTCCGGCCACGGATTCCGCCTTCAGATCCGTCCATTCTGGACGATCATCAAATCGCGGGAGGGAGCCGGCGGCATCGAGCCGTGCCGGCGGCGGGCCGCGCCGGGCCTCGGCCCACCGCCGCGCGACGGGAGAGCGATGGAGGACACGATACTGCTGCACGCGGTCGATGTGCCGGCAGCGGCAACGGCGGCGCCGGAGCCCCCGGCCCGTGGGGCCGCGCGGCTGGACACGCAGTCCGCCAAGCTGGCCGCCATGCACGCCCTGAACGCGCGGCTGATCTTCCTGCGCGATGCGGACAGCATCTACGCCGAGGTGATGACGGCGGCCCGGCGCATCCTCGGCTACGACATCTGCGCCGTCCTGCTGCACGAGCCGCGCGAGAACTGCCTGCACATGCGCGCCTGGCGCGGCTACGCCGCCTCCGTCGAAGGGGTCAGCATTCCGCTGGCGCGCGAGGTGGGGCTTTGCCGGCTGGCGTTCATGGAGGAGAGGCCGGTCTATTCGCCCGACGTGCGCAACGATCCGCGCTACTTCATGGCCGACCCGGAGCTGCGCAGCGAGCTGGTGATCCCCGTGCGCACGCGCAACGGCACGGTCGGCGTGTTCGACTTCGGCAGCCGCAAGCTGGACGCCTTCGCCGCCGACGACATCAGGCTGTGCTGCACGCTGGTCGACCAGATGGCGCTGGGCCTGGACAACATCCGCCTGTTCGGCGAGCTGACCGCCACGCGCGACGCCATCATCCTGGGCATGGCGCGGCTGGCCGAATGCCGCGACGGGCAGATGGGCGGGCATCTGGAGCGCATCTGCGCCTATGCGCGCCTGTTGGCCGCCCGCCTGTCGCGGGAGGCGGCGACGGCGGCGTTCGTCGACGAGGAGTACGTGGAGACCATCGCGCGCTCGGCGGCGCTGCACGACATCGGCAAGGTGGGGATCCCCGACAGCATCCTGCTCAAGCCGGGTCGCCTGACGCCCGGGGAGTTCGAGATCATGAAGACCCACGCCGCCATGGGCGGGCGCACGCTGGGCGAGCTGGAGCGACGTTACGGATCGTTCATGATGCTGGGCATGAGCCGCGACATCGCCTACGCCCACCATGAACGCTGGAACGGCACCGGCTACCCGTTCGGCCTGCGCGGCGACGCCATCCCGCTGTCGGCGCGCATCGTCGCCGTCTGCGACGTCTACGACGCGCTGACCTCGCAGCGCATCTACAAGGCCGCCGTCGCCCATGACGCCGCCGCCGAGGTCATCCGCCAGGGCGAGGGCGTCCACTTCGATCCCCTGCTCGTGCGCCTTTTCTGCGAGCTGGAGGAAGAGATCCAGCGCGAGGGGCGCCGGCACCGCTAGCCCAGCCCGGATGGTTCATGCTAGACCGCGGCGGCTCCCGGCGGCACCTGCGGGACGGCGAAGAGGGTGCGCTCGCGGCCGCAGACCGCCGTGCCCGGCGGGGAGCGGCGCGGCTTGCGCACGTGCTTGCGCAGAGCGCAGACGACCGGCACCAGCGACGCGTGGCGCGCCCGGCTGTGCAGGGCGGCCAGGCAGGCCGCCTTGGCGATGACCGCGCGAGGCACGTCGGCCGGCCGGCCGGCGGCGCGCAGAACGACGTGGCTGCCCGGGACTCCCTGGGCGTGCAGCCACCAGTCGTCCGGCGCCGACGCGCGCTGGGTGAGCAGGTCGTTCTCCTGGTCGTCGCGGCCGACCCAAACCTCCCACCGACCGTCGATGAGATAGCGCCGGAAGGGCCGGCCCGGTTCGGGGGCGGCGCGCGCCGTGGTCGTTTCGACCAGCGGCGCCGCGCGCTCCAGTAGCGGCGCCGTCTCGGCGCGCCAGCGCAGGTACGCGTCGAGCCCTTCGCCCGGCTGCGCGGCCAGCGCCTCCAGCCGCTGCTGCGCCGCGGCGAGCTGGGCCAGGCGCTGCCGCGCCGCGGCCAGGCGTGCGGCGGCGACCTCGCGGCCGCGATCCGCCCGCCGGGCGCGGCGGAACAGCTCGTCCAGGTTGCCGGCCGGCGACAGGGCGGGGTCGAGGGGGATCTCCAGCATCCCGCCGCGCGGATCGGGCAGTGTGACCGAGGAAGCCCCGCGCGGCACCTGCGCCAGCCCCGCCGCCAGCGTTTCGGCGGCGCGCCTCAGCTCGTCGCCGCGGCCGGCGGCGGCCAGGTCGGCGGACAGACGCTCGCGGCGCCGCTCGGTCGCGGCGACGGCCTGCTTGAGCGCGCGCGCGAGGCGGGCGGCCAACAGCCGTCTGAGCACCGTTTCCAGATGGAGCATGGCCGCGGCGCGCAGGGAGTCCCCCGCGGCGGATGGCGGGGCCCGGACGGCGGCGTCCCTCGCGGCGTCATCCTCCGGATCGGAAGGCGAAAGCCGGGGCAGTAGCGAAGGATGCGGCGCGGGATACTGCGACCAGAGCAGCCGGCCGTCGGCGGCCAGCAGCATCAGGTTGCCCCGCCCGCCGTAGAGCTGGTGCAGCAGCCGCAGGGGCGGTCCGCCGCCCCGCGGCGCGAAATCGAGCGCCAGGATGCGGTCGGCCGGCGGCACCCGCGCGTCGAGCAGGCGCGCGCCGGCCAGATGAGGCGCCAGGGGGGAGCGCCGGTGGCGGCCCAGGACATCTCCCACGAAGGCCGGCGGGGGCTGCGGGCCGTCCCACGGCAGCACCGCCGCCGGCACGGCCGCCAGCAGCAGGTGAGCGCCGGGCTCGGACCGCGCGCCGCCCAGGGTCAGGTGCGCCCAGCCCGGACCGCCGTCCACGCGCAGGACCGGCCGGCCTGCCCACTGCTGCCGCCAGCGCGCCGCCAGGGCGCGCAGGGCGTCCGGATCGCGCCACGGCTGGGCCGGGCCGGCGGCCATCGCTCTAGAAGGTCAGGCCGAGAGTGATCTTGGCGTCGGGCGCGTCCTCGAGACCGAACTTCACCTCGGCGAAAAACTCGTAGCCGATGTTCAGGGTGCGCATGACGCCGGCCAGGGCGTTGAGGCCGACGTCCGTGCGCGTGCTGTCGAAGCCCTCCGGCATGCCCTCGTCGTCCAGCTTGGTGATGTTGTAGCCGACGCCCGCGCCGACGTAGGGACGCCAGGTCTTCCACTCCGCCCGCGGGAAGTCGTAGACCGCCTCGGCGTTGAGCGCGAACAGGGTGACGTCGTCGCCGAAGCCGATCTCGAGGTTGGGCAGCAGCCAGAACCCCTGGGCGAACTGCAAGACGCGCGCGTGGCCGCCGAAGTGGATCTGATCGGGGTCGATGGTGAAGCCGGCGCGAGCGCCGAACCGGGCCGTGTCGGCGCGCGCGGGCGTCGCGAGCGCGGCGGCGGCGATGACCAGGGCGGCGAGCGCGAGGCGGGCGGTCGTGGATGGCATCGGTCACTCCTCGGAGTAAGGAAATCGGGCAGGGGCGAGCGGGCTGGCGCGGCCAACAAACGCCGTCGGCCACAAGTTCCTTGCCGCGTCTCGGCCCCTTTCCTACACTTGGCCCCCGCCGCTGTCAAGGGCGGCTCCCGGCGCCGCGCGCGGCGGGAAAGGGCCAGCCGAAGGGAAGAGGAACAGCATGACCAGCATGACGGGATACGGCAGCGGCCAGGCCACCGCCGGCGGGCTGACGGTGGGCGTGGAGCTGCGCTCCGTCAACCACCGCTTCTTCGAGGCGGCATTGAAGCTGCCGGCCGCCCTGGCCCCGTTCGAGGCGGAGATCCGGGCGTACCTCAAGGACAACCTGGCGCGGGGCCGCATCAGCTGCGCCGCGCAGGTCCAGGACGACACCGGCGCTGCGGGCGTTGTCCTGGACCCGGCCCGCGTGGAGCATGGGCTGGCGGTCCTGGAGGCGCTGGCGGCGCGCCTCGCCGAGCGCACCGGGCGCCGGCCCGAGATCGGCCTGCGCGACCTGCTGGCGGTGCCCGATCTGTTGGCGCCCGCTGCAGAAGCGGCGGGGGATCAGACGGCGCTGGGCGAGGCGCTGCGCGAGGCGCTGGCGATCGCCGTCGCCCAGCTGCGCCAGATGCGGGAGCAGGAGGGCCGCGAGCTGGCGGCCGAGCTGGCGCGCCGCGCCGCCGCCGTGCGGGGCCACCTGGCCGAGGTCAGCCGCCTGGCGCCGACCGTGGCGCAGGAGACGCTGGAGAAGCTGCGGGCGCGGCTGGCCCAGCTGGCGGCGGCGGTCGAGATCGACCCCCAGCGCCTGGCCCAGGAGGCCGCGATCCTGGCCGACCGCGCCAACATCGCCGAGGAGTGCGAACGCCTGGCCAGCCATCTCGAGCAGTTCGCGCAGGCGCTGGCCCAGCCGGGCGAGGTGGCGAAGCGGCTCAACTTCCTGCTCCAGGAAATGCACCGCGAAGTCAACACCATGGGCGCCAAGACCAGCCTGCTGGCCATCACCCAGGCGGTCATCGCGATGAAGGAAGAGATCGAATCGATGCGCGAGCAGGTCCAGAATCTGGAGTGAGACATGCTGGTCGTGATCAGCGGACCGTCCGGCGCCGGCAAGAGCACCTTCGTGCGCGCGCTGCTCGAGGCGGATCCGCGGCTCAGCTTCTCGATCTCCACCACGACCCGCCCGCGCCGGCGTGGCGAGACCGACGGCGTCGAGTACAACTTCGTCGACGACGACGAATTCGACCGCCTGATCACGGCCGGCGCCTTCATCGAGTGGGCCCGCGTGCATGCGCGCCGCTACGGGACCCGGCGCGATCAGGTCGAGGCGCTGCTGGCGGCGGGCCGCGTCCCCCTGCTGGATGTCGACGTGCAGGGGGGGGTCAGGGTGCTGGAGCTGTACGGGGAGCAGGTGGTGTCGGTGTTCGTCTTCCCCCCATCGTGGGAAGCGCTGGAAGAGCGGCTGCGGGGCCGCGGCACCGACAGCGACGAGGTCATCAGGGAGCGGCTGGCCAACGCGCGCTGGGAGGTGGGTTTCGCCGACCGCTACGAGTACTGGGTCGTGAACGATGTTCTGGGCGATGCGGTCGGCCGCGCGCGCGCCATCCTGACCGCCGAGCAGTGCCGCCGGGCGCGGATCGGACAGCCGCCGCTGGGGCCGGCCGACGGCTGCTCCGGGCCAGGCGGCGACCGATCTGGCGCCGGCCGGGCTTGATGTTCTCCCGTTTTCTTACTACCTTGTTCTGTTTGCGATCCCGATCCTGAAGCCACGGAGCGAGGCCGACGGCGGCCGCAACCGCCGGGCCGCGCCATCGCCGGCTCTGCTTTCTTCGAGGTGATGCCCGATGACCTACGTCCCGCGGCACAAGGTGACCAGCCTGATCCCCAACAAGTTCGAGGCCATCAAGGTGGCCGCGTTGGAGGCCCGTCGTCTCAACGCACGCGCCCGCTTCCTGGGCGTGAGCCTGCCCGGCAAGATCACCAGCGTGGCGATCCGGCGGCTGCTGGAGGGCCAGGTCCGCTGGTATGACGAGAAGCAGCGCTGGGCGGAGCTGCAGCGCGAACGGGAGTCGCAGCGCGAAGCGGAGGAATAGGCCATGGCGGGCGCGCGCGTCCTCCTGCTGGTCACGGGCGGCATCGCCGCCTACAAGTCGTGCCTGTTGACCCGCCTGCTCACGCAGGCGGGTCTTCACGTCCGGGTGGGCATGACGGACGCCGCGCGGCGCTTCGTCGCGCCGCTCACCTTCCGCGTGCTCTCGGGCCACCCCGTGGCCACCGACCTGTGGGGGGAGGGAGAGACCGACGCGCTCGACCACATCGAGCTCGCCCGTTGGGCCGATCTGGTCGTCGTCGCCCCGGCGACCGCGAACCTTCTCGCCAAGGCGGCGGCGGGCATCGCCGACGACATCGTCACGACGCTGCTGGTCGCCAGCGAGAAGCCGCTGGTGCTGGCCCCCGCGATGAACGATGCGATGTGGCGCCACCCGGCGACGCAGGCCAACGTGCGCCGCTTGATCGAACGCGGCGCCGTGATCGTCGAGCCGGGCAGCGGCTGGCTGGCCTGCGGCGTGGTGGCCGAGGGGCGCATGTCCGAGCCCGAGCAGATCATGGAGACCGTCCGCGCGGTCGCGGCGCGGCCGCGGCCGCAGGCGGCGGGCCGGAAGGCGGACGGACCGCCGGCGCCGGAGCCGGCGGAAGGCGCAGAGGGCGCCTGGGCCGGGCGGCGCGTCGTGGTGACCGCCGGGCCGACGCACGAGCCGATCGACGCCGTCCGCTATATCGCCAACCGTTCGACCGGCGTCTTCGGGTACGCCATCGCGGCCGAGGCGGCGGCGCTGGGCGCGGTCGTGACGCTGGTGACCGGCCCCGCCGCCTTGCCCACGCCGGCGGGGGTGGCGCGCTGTCTGCGGGTCGAAACCGCCGACGAGATGGCGTCGGTTCTGCGCGAGGTGTTGGCGGAAGGGGCCGACTGGTTGATCATGTCCGCCGCCGTGGCCGATTTCGCCCCCGCGCAGGTGGCGTCCGGGAAGCTCAAGAAGGAGAACCTCGGCACCGCCTGGAATCTGGAGCTGAGGCGCACCACCGACATCCTCAGCGAGGTCGTCAACCCCGACCAGCACGCCGGGCTGCGCGTCGTCGGCTTCGCCCTGGAGACCGAGGACGTGCTGCGACGGGCCGGCGAGAAGCTGAAGGCCAAGGGGATGGACTTCATCGTGGCCAACGATCCCACCTCGGCCGACGCAGGCTTCGGCGACCGGCTTCATCATGTCTTCCTGCTGGGCCCGGACGGCCTGATGTGGGACAGCGGCGTCCAGCCCAAGAGCGCCCTGGCGCGCGGCCTGCTCGAACGCCTGGCGCCCCACCAGCCGCCTCCAGGCGCTGCGGCATGAGCGGCGCGCAGACGCGGCGGCGGCTGGCCGCCGATTTCGCGGCCTATTTGCGCCAGCAGCTCGAGGACGGAAACAGCTGGTATTTCGACGAGGGCCCGCCCGCCGCCGGCGCGAGCGCGCGACCGGCCCTCGCGGCGGCCGCGCCCCGGCCCGCGCCGGTCGAGAAGCCGGAGGCGGCGGCGGCGGGGTCCGCGGGAGCGTGTGCCGCGGGAGCGACCGCCGCGGGAACGTCCGCCGCGCCTGCCGCCCCCGCCGCCGAGTCCGCGTTCGAGGCGGCCTGCGCCGCCTTCGTGGCCGATGCGCTGCGCCGGCTGGGGCAGCGGCGGCCGCAGGCGGTCCAGACCGACATCTTCGCGGCGCAGACCGCTCAGGCCGGCCCGCGCAGCCGGGAGGAGAAGGCGGCCGCGCTGGCAGCGCTGGCGGCCGAGGTCGCGCCGTGCGCGCGCTGCAAGCTGGCGGCGGGGCGCACGCAGACGGTCTTCGGCGTGGGAGATCCCGACGCCGACCTGGTCCTGATAGGGGAGGCGCCGGGACGGGACGAGGATCTGCAAGGCCAGCCCTTCGTGGGGCGGGCGGGGCAGCTGCTCAACGACATCCTCAAGGCGATCGGTCTGGCGCGCGGCGAGGTCTACATCTGCAACATCCTGAAATGCCGGCCGCCGGACAATCGCGATCCGGAGCGCGATGAGGTCGAGGCATGCGAGCCGTATCTCAAGCGGCAGCTCGAGATCATCGCTCCGCGCGTGATCTGCTGCCTGGGGCGGCACGCGGCGCACACGCTGTTGGGCACGGCGGCCTCGCTGGCGGCCCTGCGCGAAAGCGTGCACTTCTACGCCGGCGTCCCGGTGCTCGTGACCTTCCATCCGGCCGCGCTGCTGCGCAATCCGCACTGGAAAAGGCCGACCTGGGACGACGTGCGACGCTTGCGGGCGCTGTACGACGCGCTGCGGGCGGGGTGACCCGGCATGAACCCAACCCTGACCTGCCATGGCGCCGCCGGCACCGTCACGGGCTCCCGCCATCTGCTGGAAGCGGCAGGGCGGCTGCTGCTGGTGGACTGCGGGCTGTTCCAGGGCTTGAAGGCGCTGCGCCTGCGGAACTGGGAGCCGCCGCCGTTTTCCGCGGCCGGCGTGGACGACGTCGTGCTGACCCACGCGCACCTGGACCACACGGGATACCTGCCGCGGCTGGTCGCCTGCGGTTTCCGCGGCGCGGTGCACTGCACGCCGGCCACGCGCGAGCTGAGCGAGCTGCTGCTTCTCGACGCCGCCCGGCTGCAGATGGAAGACGCCGACTACGCCAACCGCCAGGGCTTCAGCAAGCACCGGCCGGCGCTGCCGCTGTTCGACGAGGGCGACGCCCGCCGCGCGCTGTCCCTGATGCGTCCGCTTCCCTTCGGCCAGTGGCGCCCCCTGGCGGGCGGACGCCGCTTCCGTTTCCTGCCCGCCGGGCATCTATTGGGCGCGGCGCTGGTCGAGCTGCGGCTGCCCGCCGCCGGCGGCCGGGAGATGACGCTGGTCTTCAGCGGCGACCTGGGACGCGCCAACGCCACCCTGCACGCCCCCCCGGCGCCGCGCCCGCCCTGCGATCTCCTGGTGATCGAATCGACGTACGGCGACCGGCGGCACGACCAGACCCCGATCGCGGAGCAGATCCATGACGCCTTCCGCGAGACGTTCGCCCGGCGCGGCGTCGTGCTGGTGCCGTCGTTCGCGATCGGCCGCGCGCAGCAGCTGATCCTGATCCTGCGCGAGCTGATGGACGCGGGCGAGCTGCCGGCGGCGCCCATCCATGTCGACAGCCCGATGGCGGCGGCCGCGACCCGCATCTACGGCGAGCATCTCGACGAGGGCGATCAGGACGAGGGTCTGGACGCCGAGGCGCGCGGGCGCCTGCCGGGCCGCAAGGTGAAGTTCCACCGCACCGTCGCGGAATCGAAGCACCTGAACGATCTGCCCGGACCACGGGTGATCGTCGCCGGCAGCGGCATGCTGGCCGGCGGGCGCATTCTCCATCACCTGGCGCGCAAGCTCCCCGAGCCCGACCATCTGGTGGTGCTGACCGGCTACCAGGCCGACGGCACGCGCGGACGTGCGCTGCTGGAGGGCGCGACCGCCCTGCGCATCCACGGGCGCGACGTCCCGGTGCGCGCGCGGGTGCTTTCGCTGCACGGCCTGTCGGGGCACGCCGACGCCGACGAGCTGTCGCGCTGGGCCGGCGGCGGCGCGACCAGGCCGCGGGCGGTGATCGTGACGCACGGCGAGCCGCCCGCGGCGGCGGCCCTGGCCGTCCGCCTGGAGCGTGAACTGGGGTCGGCGGTGCGGGTCGCGGCGCTGGGCGAGACGCACGACCTGGACGCGCGGGCCTGAGCCCGGCGTGCGCCGCGGCGGCCGGCCATCCTTCCCGGCTCATGCCACCGCTGCGCCTCTTCCCCGGCTCATTCCGCCCGGCGCGCGACCAGCATGGCGAACTCGAAACGCTCGCTGACGCCCGTGATGGGGGGGTAGAAGGCGGGACGCGTCAGGCCGGCGCGGGACAGCAGCGCGACCAGCTCGCGGTCGCGGTAGGCGCGGCTGCTCTGGGCGTAGCGCGCCAGCCGGCCGGTGCCGGCGTCGATCACCCAGTGGACGTTGATCTCGGACTGCTGCGCCTCGTCCCAGTGGTACTCCTGCAGCCACAGATGGGGGCGGTCGCTCAGGGGCGAACGCTCGCAGGCGCGCCATTCCTGCAGGTCCTCGCGCGGGTAGAGTTCGTACGGCTGGTACTCCAGCACGAACAGCCCGCCCGGCGTGAGCAGCGTGGCGAGCCGCGCCAGGAATGCCGCCGCCTCCTGCTCCGGGAACGAGTGCACCTCGCCGTACCAGAAGGTGATGCAATCGGCCGCTCCGAGCGCCGCGAGCGCGGCGTCGTCGAGCCGGGTCAGGTCCGCCTCCAGGAAACGGCAGGCCAGCCCTTCGGCCGCGGCCGCCTGGCGGGCCCAGGCCAGGGGCGCGGGCGCGATGTCGAATCCGACCGGCCGCCAGCCGCGGCGCGCCAGCTCGTGGCAATAGAGGCCGGGTCCGCAGCCGACGTCGAGCACGCGGCGCCGCGCCGGATCGGCGCCGAACTCCTCCCGCAGGAGCTGGTCCAACCAACGCACGTGGCTGGCGATGACCTCGCGCGTGCGGCTGGCCATGTGCGTGCTCTGGTCCAGGTGGACGCGCAGCATGCGCTGGCTGAAGTCGGAGTCGTGCCAGGGAATCTGCCGGCCGTCCCGCCACGGCCGGGGAGGGCGGGTAGCGGCGGCGATGGCGGCGATGGCGTCGCGCCACGCGCTGGCCTGAGACTTATCCACAACTTGTCCCCCCGTTGCCAACCGCGCCGGCGGCCGTTATCCACCGCGGTGGACGCTGTTGGGCGCAGCGCGCCCCCAGGTTGTCCACCGGTTGTCCCCCGGTTTCTGCGGCCCGCGGCCCGATTGCTTTGCTCGCGCCCGCCGGCGTGTGGTACAGTCGCGCCCCCACGGACTCGCGCGGCACTTGCCTGTCCATCCCAATCCGCCCGGCGCCGGAGGTTGGCGTCTTGGAAATGCAGCCCCTGTTGTCCCGCCGCGGCGCGCCGGCGGCGGGTCCGCACGCCGGTGACCGCCTGCCGCCGCAGAACCAGGAGGCCGAACGCGCCATCCTGGGTGCGGTGCTGCTGGACCGCGACGCGATCGGCGCGGCGCGCGAGAAGATCACCGCCGACGATTTCTACCGCAAGGAACACCGGCGCATCTTCGCTGCGATGTGCCGCCTCTACGAAGAGGACCAGGCCATCGACCACATCACGGTCGCCGACGCGCTGGCGGGCGAGAACACGCTCGAGGAGGTCGGCGGCGCCGCGTATCTCGCCGAGCTGCTCGCCACGGTCGCCACGGCGGCCAACGCCGGCTACCACGCCGCCATCGTGAAGGAGAAAGCGATCCTGCGCAACCTGATCCAGGCGGCGACGGCGATCGCGAGCGAGGCGTACGAGGGCGCCGACCCCGCCGCCGCGGTGCTGGACCGGGCGCAGGGGCGCATCTTTTCCATCGCCGAGACCACGCGTCCGGGCGTCTTCGAGCCGGTCAAGAGCGTGGTGCCCGACGCCTTCCGGATGATCGAGGAGGCGTTCCGCAACAAGAGCGACGTGACCGGACTGCGCACCGGCTTCACGGAGCTCGACCGCTACACGGCCGGCCTGCAACGGGCGGACCTGATCGTCCTGGCCGCCCGCCCCTCGATGGGCAAGACCGCGCTGGCCCTGAACATCGCCTTCAACGTGGCGACCAGGGAGCAGACGCCGGTCGCGATCTTCAGCCTGGAGATGTCGAAGCAGCAGCTGGTGATGCGCATGCTCTGCGCCAGCGGCGGCTTCAACAACCATGACATCCGCCGCGGCAAGGTGCGACCCGAGGACTGGCCGCGCCTGACCGCTGCCTGCGAGCGCCTGGCGGGCGCGCCCATCTTCATCGACGACACCAGCGGCATCACCATCCTGGAGATGAAGGCGAAGGCGCGCCAGCTCAAGCAGCAGCACAGGATCGGGCTGGTGATCATCGACTACCTGCAGTTGATGAGCGCCAGCGGACGGCACGACAATCGGCAGCAGGAGATCTCGGAGATCAGCCGCAATCTGAAGGGGCTGGCCAAGGACCTGGACGTGCCGGTGATGGCTTTGAGCCAGCTGTCGCGGGCCGTCGAAGCGCGCAGCGAGAGCAAGCCGCGGCTGTCGGACCTGCGCGAATCGGGCGCCATCGAGCAGGATGCCGACGTCGTGCTCTTCATCCACCGCGGCGAGGTCTACGACGCCGACGACGAGAGCGTGCAGAATCTGGCGACGATCACCGTGGGCAAGCAGCGCAACGGACCGATCGGCGATTTCGAGCTGCATTTCCACAAGGTCTACACCCGCTTCGACAACCTGAAGCGGGAGCCGCGGTCCTAGCCCGGATCATTCGTGAAGGACCTGCTGCGGGAGAGATCTGCCTGCCGGGACGCGCGCGGCCCGCGGGCGCGGGGAGGCCCCCTTGCTCGATCTGATCGACCTGGACCAACGGCTGCCGGGGCAGCGCAAGTTCATCAGCTGCTGGGCCGCGCGCGGCGGGCCCGATGGGACGACCTTCATCGTCGATCCGGGTCCGCCGGCGACGGCGTCGCACCTGATCTCGAGCCTGCGGCGGCGCGGCCTGACCCGCCTGGACTTCATCCTGCTGACGCACATCCATCTCGACCACGCCGGCGCCGCGGCGGCGGTGGCGGCCGCCTTCCCGGAGGCCGTGGTGGTCTGCCACCCCCGCGCCGTCCGCCACCTGGTCGATCCGGCGCGCCTGTGGGAGGGATCGAGGCAGGTCCTGGGCGCGATGGCCGAGGCCTACGGCCGGCCGCAGCCCGTGCCGCCCGAGCGGGTGGCCGCGGCCCTGCCCGACCCCGACGCCGCAGACGCCGGCGGCCGGGACGCGGCGGGGAACACGGAAGCGCCGGTCGCGGCGCTGGCCGCCGCGGCCATCGGCGCCGTGGCCACGCCGGGCCACGCGCCGCACCACGTCAGCTACCTGCACGAGGGAGTCCTCTTCGCCGGCGAGGCCGCGGGCACCCATCTGGCGGTGCCGGGCGGCCGCTTCTACCTGCGGCCCGCGACGCCGCCGCGCTTCTACCTGGAGCAGGCCGTCGCCTCGCTCGACCGGCTGTTGGCGCTCGAGCCGCCGCCGCGCCGGCTGGCCTTCGCCCATTACGGGCTGGGCGAGCAGCCGCCGCCGGTCTACCTCCGCGCCGCCCGGGCGCAGCTGCTGCGCTGGGTCGAGCTCACGGCCCAGGAACGCCGCCGGGGCGATGACGGCGATCTGGCCGCGCGCGTGCACGCCCGCCTGCTGGCCGAGGACCCGCATTACGCCTGTTGGCGCGAGCTCGATCCCGATCTCTGGGAGCGGGAGCGGGCGTTCAAGAGTCACACCCTATCCGGCATCCTGGACCACCTGGACCGGCGCGGAGGCTGAGCGCGCGCTCCCGCTCGCCGCGCCGCGCGGTGGACACCCCCCGCGCCCCCGCTTATATTCGCCGGGCCATGGCATCGCTCACGCAATCCGTCGGCAGACTGACCATCGAGGCGCTGGCCGACGTCGGCCGCGGCGCCGGCATGCTGCGCGACATCATCCGCCAACTCCCCTACAGCTGGCGCATGCGCCGCCAGATCCTCGAGCAGATGCACATCGTGGGGGTCGGCTCGCTGCCGCTGGTCCTGACGACGGCGGTGTTCGTCGGCGCGGTCACGGCGGTGCAGGCCGTCTACCAGATGCAGGCCTACGTGCCGATGAAGTTCCTGGGGACGGTCATCTCCAAGTCGGTCTTCATCGAGCTGGGGCCGGTGCTGACCGCGCTGGTCGTCGGCGGGCGCCTGTGCGCCAACTACGCCGCCGAGCTGGGCACCATGAAGGTGACCGAGCAGCTCGACGCCATGGAAATGCTGGCGGTCGATCCGGTGCGCTACCTGGCGCTGCCGCGCATGGCGGCGGCGGTGCTGATGCTGCCCGTGATCACGGTCTTCGCCGACGCCGTGGCGATCGGCGCCGGCTTCGCCGTGTCCGTGGCGACCCTGGACGTCACCAGCAGCACCTTCAAGGAGGGGCTGCTGATGTTCTTCAAGACCTCCGACCTGATGAGCGGTCTGGCCAAGTCCTATGTCTTCGGCGGCATCATCGCCCTGTCCGGAATCTACTACGGCTTCCACACCGAGGGGGGCGCCGAGGGCGTGGGCGATGCCACCATGAAGGCCGTGGTGGGCAGCTGCCTGTCGATCCTGATCGCCGACTACCTGCTGGCGACCGTGCTGTTCCAGGTGATCATCGAACCGTGAGTCCGCCGTGATGGACGCCGCCTACGAACCGCCGCCCCCCTCGTTCCGCCTGGACGACCCGGCCCGGCACGCCGGCATCGCCATCCAGGGGCTGAGCAAGCGCTTCGGCGAGAAGATCGTGCTGGCGCAGACGGACTTCCTGATCGAACGCGGCGAGACGGTGGTGATCATCGGGCGCAGCGGCGAGGGCAAATCCGTGCTGCTCAAGCACATCGTGCGGCTGCTGGAGCCGGATGCGGGCCGCGTCTGGGTCGATGGGATCGAGGTCACCGCCCTGCAGCGGCGCGAGCTGTTCGAGCTGCGCAAGCGGTTCGGCATGCTGTTCCAGGGCGCGGCCCTGTTCGATTCGATGACCATCGCGGAGAATCTGGGGCTGGGGCTGCGGGAACACACGCGCATGAGCGAGCGGGAGATCCGCGACCGCGCGCGCGAGTGCCTGGAGATGGTCGGTTTGTCGGGGGCGGAAGACAGGCTGCCCTCGGCGCTGTCGGGAGGCATGCGCAAGCGCGCCGGTCTGGCGCGCGCCATCGTCATGCGCCCCGATTACATCCTCTACGACGAACCGACCACGGGTCTGGACCCGATCACGGCCGACGCCATCAACGACCTGATCGTCAAGCTGCAAACAGGGCTGAGGGTGACCTCGATCGTGGTCACCCACGACATGGCGAGCGCGTTCAAGATCGCCGACCGTATCGCCATGCTGCACCGGGGGCGCATCGTCTACGCCGACACCGTCGCGGCGGTCCGGGCGACCGCGCATCCGGCCGTGCGGCAGTTCATCGAGGGCAGCGCCCAGGGCCCCCTGGGCGTCTTCTGAAGCGGGACCGGCCGGCGGCCGGGAGCAGTCGGAGGCAGGAATGGGACAGCGGCGCAGGGAAGTCCAGGTCGGCATCTGCGTCATCGTGTCGGCGCTCATGCTGGTTTTCGGGCTGTTGTGGTTCAAGCAGTTCCGGTTCGGCGGCCGCACCAATGACTACCAGGCGGTGTTCCCGGCGGTCGACGGCCTGCAGGTGCGCGACCGCGTGCAGGTGCGCGGCATCCGCATGGGCAAGGTCACGGGGATGCGCGTGGTGGAGGACCACGTGCGCGTCGCCTTCGAGCTGGACCGCGCCGTGGCGCTGCACGCGAACGCCGCGATCCGCCTGCAGACCATCGGCATCGTGGGCGAAAAGGTCATGGAGATCCAGCCCGGCAGCGGCTCGCCCGTGGCCCCGGGACACGTCTTCCAGGGCGAGCTGGAGGCGTCGCTGACATCGATGGGCAGCACCATCAACAGGTCGCTGGAGAAGATGGAGGCGCTCGGCGACGAGGTGTCGGCCTTGATGCGCGATCTGCGACGCGACGACCTCCTGGCCGGCGCGATCGGCGCGGCGCGCGGCGCCTTCGAGGAGTTCGACGGCGCGCTGGCCGAGAATCGGCGGGATCTGCGCGGCCTGGTGCGGGAGCTGCACGCCGCCGCCTCCTCGCTGCGCGCGGCGGTGGCCGACACCGGCGGGGGCGCGGCGGGCGCGCTGAGCACAGCCCGCCACACGCTGGCGCGCACCGACTCGACGCTGATCCGGGTGGAGCAGGCGGCGGCGGGACTGCAGCGTCTGATCGACCGTCTCGAGGCTGGCGAGGGATCGGCGGGCAAGCTGCTCGCCGACGAACAGCTCCATGACGAGACCGCGCGCACGCTGGCCGAAGTGCGCGAGCTGATCAAGGACATGCGGCGCAATCCCAAGAAGTTCTTTAGATTTTCCGTGGTCGATTTCTAGCCGTCGGCAAGGCCCGCCGCGTGGCGGCCGGCATGAGGATCCCCCGAGGAGGCACGATGGACGCCAACAAGCAGCAGATGATCGAGGCCATCAAGACCGCGCTCATGACCGAGATCAAGGGGCAGCAGCTCTACAGCCACGCGGTGAGCCAGACCCCCGATCCGGACGCGCGGGCCATGTTCGAGGCGCTGGCCCGCGACGAGGAGGAGCACGTCAACCTGCTCAAGGCGCAGTACAAGTCGCTGATGGAGACCGGCCGCATCGATCTGTCCAAGGTCCACCCCGCCGAGGTCGACCACGGCGCCGCCCCGATCATCGATGACGCGTTCCGCCGCGCGGTCAAGCGCGGCACCTTCGAGATGGCGGTCATCGGCATCGGTTGCGACCTCGAGAAGAAGGCCATCGCCTTCTACAAGGCGGCCGCCGAGAAGGCCGAGGATCCCGACCTCAAGCAGATCTTCTCCTGGCTGGCCGAATGGGAAGTGGGGCATCTGGATCATCTGCTCGAGCTGGAGAAGATGATGCAGGACGCCTACTGGAGCGATCAGGGCTTCGCGCCGATGTGAGCGGAGGAGCCGGCGGCGGGCGTGGGTAGCTGCCGCCGGGCCTCGCGCGCGGGGGGGGTGCGGATGCGCAAGACGAGCAAGCCGCTCCTGATGGCGCTCGCGCTCTGCCTTCTCGCGTGCCAGGCGCCGTTGCCGGCGTTCGGGGCGCCCGAGGCGGCTGTCGTCGCCACAGGCGCCGCCGAGGCGGCCGTCATCGCCCCACGTTTGCGTCAGGTGCTGGAGGCGGCGGCGCGCGGGGAAAGGCCGGCGCCCGTGCGCGGGCAGGAGAGCCTGCTGGCTGTCTGGGTGTTCTTCCGGGACAGGCCGCTGGACGCCCCGGAACTGGAACGCGCGCTGGCTGCCGCAGAGGATGAGCTGGCGCCGCGGACCGCCCGGCGCCGCGCCAAGATGCGCGCCGCGCCCGATTCCGCGGCCGATCGCGGCGCGGGCGCGGCGCGCCTGGTCGATCAGCGCGATCTGCCCGTCGCCGACCGCCATCTGGCGGCGGTGGCCGCCCTGGGCGCGCGACCGCGGCAGGTGAGCCGCTGGCTCAACGCCGCCAGCTTCGACGCCACGCCCGCTCAGGCGGCCGCGATCGCCTCGCTGCCCGGGGTGCGCCGTCTCGATCTGGTGGCGCGCTACCGGCGCACGGAGCCGCCGCCTGCGCCCGCGCCGTTTTCTCCGCCTTTCCCGCCCGCGCCGCCGCGCGCCGCCGCCGGCATCGATTCCTCGTTCTACGGCCCCAGCCTGGGAGCGCTTGCGCAGCTGAACGTGCCGGCGGCGCACGCCGAGGGATGGACCGGCGCCGGCGTGCTCATCGGCCTGCTGGACACGGGCTTCCGCACCACCCACGAATCGTTGGCCCATCTGCCGGTGGTGGGCCGCTGGGATTTCGTCAACGGCGATCCCGTCGTGGAGAACGAGCCGGGAGATCCCAGCAACGCGCACAATCACGGCACCAGCGTGCTTTCGGCGCTGGCGGGATTGCGGTCGGGAGCCCTGGTGGGTCCCGCCTACGGCGCGGCCGTGGCGCTGGCCAAGACCGAGGACGTGGCGGCCGAGCAGCCCATCGAAGAGGACTGGTGGGTGGCGGGGTTGGAGTGGCTGGAGAGCCTCGGCGCCGACATCGTCAGCAGCTCCCTGGGCTACACCGATTGGTACGAATTCGCCGATCTGGACGGCGCCACGGCGGTCACGACCGTCGCCGGCGATCTGGCGGCGGCGCGCGGCGTCCTGGTCGTCAACGCGGCGGGCAACGAGCGCGCCTCCAGCTGGGGGCACATCATCGCGCCGGCGGACGGCGACAGCATCATCGCCGTCGGCGCGGTGGATCTGGCGGGGGCGGCGACCTGGTTCTCCTCGCCCGGCCCGACCGCGGACGGGCGCATCAAGCCGGATCTGGCCGCGCTGGGCACGGGCGTGCGGGTGGCGCTGGCGGTCGAGAATGACAAGTACGGTTCGCTGGCTGGCACCTCGCTCGCCTGCCCGCTGGTGGCCGGCGTGGCCGCCCTGGTGCTGCAGCGGGCCCCCGGGCTGACCCCGATGCAGGTGCGCGCGGCGCTGCGGGCGACCGCCAGCCTGGCCGCCGCTCCCGACAACGATCTGGGCTGGGGCATCGCCGACGCGCACGCCGCGGTCCACTGGTTCGGCCCGGCCATCACGCACGCGCCGCCCCCCGACACCGTGGCTGCCGGCGCGGCGATCTGGATCGGCTGCCGCATCGTCGACCGTCTGCCCCTCGATCCGCAGCGGCTGCGCCTCTGGCATCGCGATGGGACCGGACCGTGGCAGGCCGAGCAGCTGGCGCCTGCCGGGCCGGATTCCTTCGCCGCGCTGCTGCCCGGCCGCCCGCACGGGACCGTGGTGTCGTACTACCTGGAAGCGATCGATCTGCAGGATATCCTCAGCCGCCTGCCCGCCGGCGCGCCCGACACGCCGTTCACCTTCCTGGCGCTCGATCCCCTCCACGTCGAGCAGCCGCCCGCTCGCACTGTTCTGCTGCCGGCCGCGCCCAACCCCTTCAACCAGGGGACATGGTTGCGCTTCGAGCTGGCGAGCGCCGGCCCGGTGCGCTTGGACGTGCACGATGCGCGCGGGCGGCTGGTCAGACGCCTGCACGACGCGCCTCTGCCCGCGGGGCGCCACGCTCTGTTCTGGGACGGCCGCGACCGCCACGGCCGGTCGCTGACCAGCGGCATGTATCTGGCGCGGCTGACCAGCGCCGATGCCAGCGGCCGGATCAAGCTGCAGCTGGTCCGTTGAGCCGCCCGGCCCGGGCGCCCGCGCGGGATGTTCCGGTGGGGGTGTGCTGCGGCGGGCGAGAGGCGTAGCCCCCTGCGCTTTGATGATGATGTTGTTGGCGCTTGTCGCGCTGTCGGACGGTGCGTCCCGCGCCAGGAATGTGATGCGGACGCGCCTCGGGGCAACAGGACGGGACGCCCTGGTCCAGCGTTCTGATGCCGGCGCGCCCGACGGCGCGGCGCCTCAGAACTCGGCGCTGCGCGGCGCGCGCGGGAAGGGGATGACGTCGCGGATGTTCTTCATGCCCGTGACGTACATCAGCGCCCGCTCGAATCCGAGACCGAAACCGGCGTGCGGGACGGTGCCGTAACGCCTCAGGTCGCGGTACCACCAGTAAGGGCGGGCATCGAGCTTCAGTTCGGCCAGACGGGCGTCGAGCACATCGAGCCGCTCCTCGCGCTGGCTGCCGCCCACGATTTCGCCGATGCCGGGCGCCAGGACGTCCATGGCCGCCACGGTGCGTCCGTCGTCGTTGAGCCGCATGTAGAACGCCTTGATCTCCTTCGGATAGTTCATCACCACCACGGGCCGCCCGACCAGCTCGTCGCAGAGATAGCGTTCGTGCTCCGACTGAAGGTCCATGCCCCAGCGCACGGGGTATTCGAAGGCGTGGGGGGCGCGCTCGAGCGCGCGCACGGCCTCGGTGTATTCCAGGCGTTCGAAACTGGCGGACACGAACTTCTCCAGGCGGTCGATGCAGGTCGGCTCGACATGCTGGGCGAAGAAGGCCATGTCGTCGGCGCGCTCCTGCAGCGCGGCCTGGAAGATGTGGCGCAGATAGGCCTCGGCCAGGTCGGCGTCCTCGCTCAGGCCGGCGAAGGCGATCTCGGGTTCGATCATCCAGAACTCGGCCAGGTGGCGGCTGGTGTTGCTGTTCTCGGCGCGGAAGGTGGGGCCGAAGGTGTAGACGCGGCTCAGGGCGAGGCAGTAGCACTCGACGTTCAGCTGGCCGGAAACCGTCAGAAAAGCCTGTCGGCCGAAGAAGTCCTGCGCGAAGTCGATGCCGCCGTCCGGTGTCCGCGGCGGATTGACCAGGTCGAGCGTCGACACCCGGAACAGCTCGCCCGCGCCCTCGGCGTCGCTGGCGGTGATGATGGGCGTGTGGATCCAGTAGAAGCCGTGGTCGTGGAAGAAGCGGTGCGTCGCCATCGCCAGACAGTGCCGCACGCGCGCGATGGCGCCGATGGTGTTGGTGCGCGGGCGCAGATGGGCCACCTCGCGCAGGTATTCGAGGCTGTGGCGTTTGGCCGACACCGGATAGGTTTCGGGGTCGTCGACGCCGCCGATCAGCGTGACACGCGCCGCCTTGATCTCGACGGCCTGGCCGGCGCCCGGAGAGGGGGTCAGCTCGCCCTCGATCTCGACCGCGCAGCCGGTCCCGAGGTTCAGGACGACATCGGCGTAGCCGGGCAGCGAGTCGGCAGCCACCACTTGCAGCGGCGCGAAGCAGCTTCCGTCGTGCACGTGCAGGAAGGACACGCCGGCCTTGGAGTCGCGGCGCGTGCGGATCCAACCCTGGATGACCACGCGGGCGCCGGGCGGAATCTTCCCGGCGAGCAGGTCGGCGATGCGTTGAGCCCTCATCGGCGATCGTCCTCTTTCGGTTGCGCGCGCTCCCCGCCGCCGCCGGGCCGCTCCTGGCGCGGCGATTGCGGGGCAGGCGCAGACATTAGGCGATCCGGGCCTCGAATGCAAAGGGCGCGCGGGGCTTTACCGTCCAGGGGCGTCCGGCGTATCCTGCGCGGGGCGGTCGTTGGCGGCCATGATTCCCCCCGCGCCGGAAAGAGGGCAGCCGGATGCCGCGTGACGCAACACGTTTCATCTGCCAGAACTGCGGGCATGAAGAGATCCGCTGGCTGGGGCGTTGCCCGGAATGCGGGCAATGGAATTCGCTGATGGAGGTGCGGGTGCCCGCCGCCGGCGGCGAGGGCAAGGGAGCGCGGGGCTACGCCTCGAGGCTGAGCGACGCCGGCAGGGGACGCGCCCGCGGCGGCGCCGGCGCCGGCGGCTCGGGCGGCGCCGGCCCGGCTGCGGCCGGCGGGGCTCCCGGCGTGCCCGGAGGCCGCTCCGGCACAGCGGAGACGCCGCGACCGCTGCCGCTGGCGGAGATAACCTCGGCGCAAGGACGCCGGTTGCCGGTCGAGCCCGAGGAGATCGCGCGCGTGCTGGGCGGCGGGCTGGTCGAGGGCTCGGTCGTGCTGCTGGGCGGCGAGCCGGGGGTCGGCAAGTCGACCCTGCTGACGGGTCTGGCGCTGTGGTGGGTGCGCCGCGGGATCCGCGTGCTGTACATCGCCGGCGAGGAGTCGCCCGGCCAGATCCGGATGCGCGGGGAGAGGCTGGGTTTCGACAGCGCCCGCGAAGCCGGTTTCCACGTGCTGGACGAGGTGCGGCTGGAACCGTTGCTCGAGGCGCTCTACGAGGATCGGCGGCGGCACGGCGAGACGCCATGCGTGGTGATGGCGGACTCGGTGCAGACCCTGCACAGCGCCGACATCGACGCCTGGCCCGGCAGCGTCAGCCAGATCCGGTACTGCGGGGGCGTGCTGGCCGACTTCGCGCGCGTGTCGGGCTGCCCGGTCTTCCTGGTCGGTCATGTCACCAAGACCGGCGACCTGGCCGGCCCGAAGCTGCTGGAGCACATGGTCGACACGGTGCTCTATTTCGAGGGGAGCGAGGGCGGCGCGATCCGCATGGTGCGCGCCTTCAAGAACCGCTTCGGCGCGACCGGCGAATTGGCTGTTCTGGAGATGCGGGGCGACGGGCTGGCGCCGGTGGGAGAGGCCGGCATGCTGTTTCTCAGCGGGCGTCGCGGCATCGAGCCGGGGGCGGCAGTGGGCGCGGTCAAGAACGGCTCGCGCGTGTTCCTGGTCGAGGTGCAGGCGCTGGTGTCGCCGTCCCGGTACGGCACGCCGCAGAGGGTTGTGCAGGGGGTCGATTCGAAGCGAGTCGCCTTGCTGGCCGCCATCCTGGAAAAGCGGGCAGGCATGGATCTGGCGGGCTGCGACATCTTCGTCAAGGTGGCGGGCGGAGCGCGCGTGGATGATCCGGCGGCCGACCTGGCCATCCTGGCGTCGCTGGCCTCGTCGCTGCGCGAGACGCCGGTGCCGGTGGACACGCTGGTGCTGGGCGAGGTCGGACTGACGGGCGAGGTGCGCGACGTGGCCGACCGGACCAGCCGGCTGCGCGAGGCGGCCCGTCACGGATTCGCGCGCGCGGTGACGGCTCGCGCCAAACGGGGGCGCGGGCGGGAGGAAGGGCTGACGGTCATCGCTGCCGGCAGCGTCGAGGAGGCCGTGACCCTGGCCCTGGCGCCTGCGCCTGCCGCGCGCGGGCGGGGGGAGTCCTGACGTGGCGCCGCCCATCCACCTGATCGTCCTGGCGGGGGGCCTGAGCACGCGGGCTCGCCGGGCCGACGCCTCGGCGCCGAAGCAGTTCCGCCGGATCGGCGGCCGGATGTTGATGATGTTCAGCGTGCAGGAGCTGGCGCGGGCTCCGGGGGTGGTTTCCCTGACCCTGGCGGTGCCGGAGCCGTGGCTGCCGCAGGCGCGGGACGAATGCGAGGCCGCTGGACTGCCGTGTCCCTGCCGGCTGGCTCCCGGCGGCGAGAGCCGCACGGCATCGACCTGGAACGCGATCGCCGCGCTGGAACGTGCGGGTGCGCCGGCGGCCGACGATCTGGCGGCGGTGCACGACGCGGCTCGCCCCTTCGCCAGCCGGGGACTCTTGGCGCGCGTGGCCGCCGCGGCGGCCGCGCAGGGCGGCGCGGTGCCGGCGGTGCCCGTGACCGACACGATCATCCAGCTCGATCGGCGCAGCCGGAGCGCGGGGACCTCCGGCGACGGGCTCGCGCTCTACCTCGACCGCGGCGCCCTGCGCGCGCTGCAAACCCCGCAGGTCTTCCGTTGGGGGCCGTTCGCGGCCGCGCACCGCTGGTGCCGCGAGCACGACGCCGGCTTCACCGACGACAGCGGTTTGCTGGCGGCCCGTGGACTGCCGCCGGCAGTCGTTATGGGCGAGCCGGAGAATTGGAAGGTCACCACCGAAGCGGACCTGGAGCGGGCGGCGGCGCTGCTGCGGGCGCGCGCGCCGGAGGACTGACCGCCCCTGCGGCCAGAGCGGGCCGCGGCGGATACGCCTCCGTCGCGCCGCCGCCGTCTCGCCGCCGGTGCTGCCGCCGGCGCATCGCCGCTGCCGCTGTCTCGCCGCCCCTGCAGCGCCGCTTTCATTTGTCCCCGCCGCACATCGACAGGAAAGCCACGATCTGCTTGACGATGCCCGGCGCAAAATCCGGTTCGAGGGCGGCGTACTCGGACACCTCGCCGGTCTGAGCCTTCTGGAACAGGTGGTTGACGCTGCGCGCGGGCACGTAGGAGACCCGCTGGTGCCCCGCCGCCTTCAGCAGCTCGCGCAGCCGGGCGCCGTGATGGGGCGGCAGCTGGGTGTCGAGCTCGCCGTGCAGGATCAGCACCGGCGCGGTGAGGCGGCTCAGGTAGGGCGCGGCGGAGTAGGCCAGAAACGATCGGAACCATGGACCCTCGATCAGCGCCTTCTGGAACTCCAGCTGCTGGAGATCCGTGCTGTCGGCCATGGCGGTCACCGATTCCCAGGTCGCCGTGCCATCGAGGTAGGCCAGCACCCGGTGCTGCAGGGTGCGTTTCTGCTCCTGCTGGACCGAATCGAGGCCCGCCTGCGCCAGGCCGTGCTCGAACTGCTCGAGGTTGATCTCGCGGCCCGTGGCCGCAGAGCCGGCGAGCAGGACGACACACCACGGACCTTGTCCGGCCGCGGCCAGCAGGTCGGAGATCTGCGGCGCCAGCATGGCCCCTTCGCTGTGCCCCAGGATGCCCACGCGCGCCGGATCGATCTCCGGACGGGCGCGCAGCGCGGCCACGGCGGCGGCCGCGTCGCCCGCGAACATCTCCATGGTGGCGGCCGCGTGATCGCCGCCGCTTTCCTCGACCCCGCGGTCGTCGTAGCGCAGGCTGGCGTAGCCGGCGGCCGCCAGCTGTTCGGCCAGCTTGCGGAAGACCGGGAAGCCGGCCACGACCTGGTCGCGGTCGCTCGGTCCGGAGCCGGACACGAAGACCAGGGCGGGCGGCCGCCTGGCCGGCGCCTCAGGGACCGCTTCTTTCGCCGCCGCCTGGGCCGGCAGCATCAGCGAGCCGGCCAGCGTGTCGCCGCCGGAGACGAACCGCAGTGCGATTTCCGGGTAGCTCCGCGGCGGTCCCTCGACCACCGCGCCTTCGGGGAAGGGGTAGGCGCTGACGGCGCCCTGCTTGAAACCGAAGAAACGGCCATCCAGGTGCTGATACAGTTCCAGCTCCAGCGTCCGGGGGCCGGCCCCCCCTCTGCCCGCCGGCACCCGCAAGGTCAGCTGGAACGCCCGGACCTCGGCTTGCTCGCGTCCCGCCGGCACGGCGCGGCGGCCCAGGCCCGCGACGGACAACGGGATCTCGCTGACCGGCGGGGCGAAGGCCTTGAGCTCCGCCTTGAAGGCGGAGGCGTCCTTGCCGGCAAGGAAGTCCGAGAGGGCGGCGAAGGCCGTCGGCACGTTGCCGGGCAGGACGAACACCTGATCCGCGATCTTCTCGGGCGGGACCGGCATCTTCTGACCGCCCACCTTGACGGTGGAGACGGCCTTGCCCTTCTGGTAATCGGTGGCGAACTCGTAGCTCTGTCCGCCGGCGCTCAGCCGCACGAACGAGCGCACCGGCGTGTTGTCGGGCGCGACCACCAGCTCGAAGCGGCGGCACTTGTAACTGCCGGGGCGCTCGCCGCTGCCGCGGTAGACGGTTCGTCCCTGTGCGTCGCTCGTCCGGGCGACCGAGAACCAGCCGACCCCGCGCCCATCCTCCTCCATGTAGTAACGGGTCGAGTCGGGCGCGGCGGCGGGGGCGGCGGTTGCGCCGCCGGCAGGCCATGGACCCGCGCCGGCCAGAGAAGCCGCCAGGATCGCTGGCAGCAGCCGCGTCATGCCCTGGCGCGCGGGAGACGGAGGCGAATTGCGGTTCATCAGGATCCTCCGCTGAGGCAGGCGTTGGCGATCGCGCGCACCCCTCGGCGCTGACGGCCGCGCGACCGTGGATCAGGGCGAGGCCAGCCGCGGTCGGCAGGCAGCCGCGGATCCCTACCCGGCGCTGATCGCGTGTATTCGCCCCTCAGTTGTAGACCGCGACGGGGATTCGGGCAAGCGCGGCCAGGATGTCGACGCCGACGCCGGCGGGGCCGGCGGTCGCCTTGGAAGCCGGGCGGGGGGCGTGCGAGTGCTCATGCCGTCCGGGATTGTCGGATTTCATGGCGCCGGGGCGTATTTTATGGTAGACTACGGGCGCCTGAAAAGGTCCGCGCGCGCGGTACGGGGACGCGTCGCCGAGTTCAGGAATCGCCCACGGCATTGACCCATCGTGCATCGCACAACAGGGGGGACTCTATGAGATCGCGTTACTGCGGGGTGATGTCGAGCATGCTTGCCATGCTGTTGGTGCTGGGCGGATCGGGGGCGCTCGCGCCTATCTGGGCGCAGCAGATCCATCTGGACCTGGTGCAGCCGACGACCGGCGTTCCGGACAAGCTGGCGACCGGGTGGCCCGGCTCGTATTCGGCGTGGCAGGAGCTGTACCCCACCCTGGGCAACCTCTACGCACAAGAGGGCCGCATCGACAATGACGACGACGGACAGGTGACCTTCAACGATTACATCCGCCTGCGCCTGCCGGGCGGAGACGGGATTTGGTACCGCATCGTCTGGGCCGGCCCGAGCTACTTCGCCACGCCCGGCGGCGGCGGGGATCAGCACGCCTTCGAACCGCTGCTCGAGAATGCGCCCATGACGGGTCCGGTGGGGGAGATCTGGCGCCGGGTCCTGCCGTCCTTCGGCGCCAACGTCACGGTTACGGGCTGGGTCGACACCAACGGCAACAGCGAGACCGACGCCGGCGACGAGGTGACGATCGACGGGACCGCCTATCTGATCGACCGCGTCAGCCTCGACATCATCCTGGAGGAGGGGGAGCCGATTCCGGCCGAAAACCGCACCTGGGGCCAGATCAAGGCGCTGTTCTGAGGGCTGGCCGCCGCGAGGCCGGACGGCCGCTCGATCCTAGGCGACCGGCCCGCCGATGCCCGCGCGTCCGCCCCCTGGACGCGCGGGCATCGGCTTTTGCGTCTCAGAAACGGCTGAGCAGCCGCAATTCGGCGCCGCGGAAGTCCGGCACGAAGTAGCAGGTGCCGCTGGTGCAGGCGTTGCCGCCGCGCCGCCGGCCGGCGAACAGCAGCGCCTCGTGGCTGGCACCGAGCTGGACGTTCGCGGACGCGCCCCACCAGGTGTCCTCGTCCAGCACCGGGTCATCGGCAAGCTCCAGGAGCACGGTCAGGGAGCCCCGGCCCGCGCGCGCGACGCCGGCAGCCAGGAAGTGCTCCGTGAACCGCTGATCCGCGGCGAAGACCGTCCGGCGGTTGACCTGCCGTTCCAGGTCCAGCGCCGCGCTCCAGCCGTCGGCCCAGGAACGCTCCACCCGCACGCCCAGCCCGTGGCGATCGACGACCGCCTCGGGCTCGTCCTGTCCGAAGGCGCCGAACAGCGCGCCGCGCCAGGCGCCCGCGCCCGGGCTTTCGAGGCCGAGATAGCTGACCTCGTAGCGCCGGCGGTTGCGGTATTCGCCCAGGACGTCGTCGCGGTTGGCGGCGAACGCCCGGGCCGCGTGCGCCGTCCAACCGCGCGGCAGGGCGCCCTGCACCGCCAGCTGATGCCCCCGTTCATCCTGCGCCTGGAGCACGTGGGTGGCGCGGTTGAGCAGGTGAGGGCTGAATTCCGGCACCGCGCTGGGCGGATCGTTGATCGCGAGGTTGAAGCGGTGGTAGCGCTTGGTCTCGAAGCTGGCGCCCCAGGCGCCGTGGTTGATTTCGAGGGCTGTGTAGAGCGCGTGGGGCTCGCCGTCGCGCATGAGGAGGCCGTCGGCGAACGGCCGCCAGCCGCGACCCGCGTACTCCCCGTAGAGACGCAGATCCAGATCGGCGGCCGCCAGCGCCGGCAGCAGTTCGTGCGCGCGCACCTCCAGGTCGACGCCGCCCTGATCCTCCTGGCCGTCGGCGGCGGTGCCGTCGGTGCGCAGGTAGGAGGCACCGAAGCGCAGCCCGCGCCCGCAGTTCAGCTCCGCGCGCCCGCCGGAAACGGTTCCGCCGCGGCGAAGGATGAAGGCGGATTCCGCGCCGGGCGGCGCGCCGGGGTCGAGCACGGGACGGCCGCTGAGCAGCGTCGCACCCAAACGTCCGCGCCTGGCTTCGATGATCACGCCGTCCAGATCACGGCTTTCGGCGTAGCGCACCGGCGGGTAGACCGCGGTGCGCAGCACGCCAGGAAGCTCGAAGGCGCGCAGCAGCAGGCCTCGCCCGAGCATGGCGTAGCCGTTGCCGACGCGCACGCGCAGGCCGGGCGAGGACCATTCGGCGAACTTCTGCGCGAGTTCGGCGTAGTCGAAGTCCGGCGTTCCGAAGGGCGGATGCTCCGAGTCGCGGTAGCTCTCGAACCGCAGCCCCAGCCGCAGCCCGCCCCGGGCATGATCCAAGATGAACTGATTGAATAGCTTGGTGCGGTCGTCGGCTTCCAACGTGGGATCGCGGCCCGCCTGGAATTCCAGCAGGTTGCTGGCCTGCAGGTCGCCCGCGGGCGCCATCGTCGCGGAGCCCACCGAATCGCCGGCGGCCAGCACCGCCAGCAACAGCGTGCAGATGGCGGGCGAACCGGCGCGGCCGCGGGCGCGGCGCGTCATGGGACGCGTCCGCCCGCGTCCTCGCCGTGATCCGTACCCGCATCGTCTTCGCCGGGCGCCCGCGCGTCCAGCAGCGCCAGGAGCGCGGCCTCGAGCAGACGTTCATCGCCGTCGCGATAGCCGCGCTGCACGGCCGTGATCCTGCCGGCGGGCGAGATCAGGAAGGTCGCCGGCACGTTGATCACACGGTACAGCCGTGCCGCGCGGCGGTCGCTGTCCAGCAGGACCGGCAGGGACAGGCGGTGCGCCCGCAGGAAGGCGCCGATCTTGGGCTGGCTGCGCGGGTCGTCCTGGCTGACCGTGAGCACGCTGAGCCCGCGTTCGCCGTAGCGATCCTGCAGCGTCTGCAGATGCGGCAGCGCCCGGCGGCATGGCGCGCACCAGGTGGCCCAGAACTCGAGGATGACCGGCCCGCGGGCCAGCACCGCGCCGAGATTGACCTCGCCGCCGGCGTGGGCCGGCAGCGTGAAGTCGGGCGCCGCGCCGTGATCGGCCGGCTCGGCCGCTGGCGCCGGCGCCGCCGCGGTCAGCAAGGCCGCCGCGGCCAGCAGGACAAGTCCTGTCGGCATCGCTTTCATTTCAGGAGCGTGACGAAGCGGGCCTGCACCTGGTCGCCGACCGTCAGGTTGACCAGATAGGTGCCGCTGGCGGCCGGCATGCCGCCGTCGCTCAGGCCGTCCCACAGCGCCTCGTAGTCGCGGCCGGCGGGCTGCGGCTCGGTGACGAGTGTGCGCACGGTGCGGCCCCGCACATCCATGATGCGCAGATCCACCAGACGCAGGCCCGCGGGATGTTCCTCCAGACGGTAAGGGATGCGGGTCGCCGGGTTGAAGGGGTTGGGGTAGGCCGAGCCCAGCCTGAAGGCGTCGCGCGGCGGCGGGTCGCCGGCCGGCGTCAGCAGCGCGGCGATGTGGGCGTCGACGACCGGGCCGATCTCCTCGGGACGCCAGCGCGGCAAGGCGCCGCTGGCACGGCGGTAGCGGATGATGCCGTCGCCGTCGACCACGAAGAAGGCGTCATAAGAAGTGGAGTAGGACGTGCCGACGCCGGCGGCGCCGGCCATCAGCAGCAGCGGGTAGGTCACGCCGGTGAAGGAACGGAATTCCTGCACCTGCGCCAGGGTGCCGTTCCAGAAATCCAACCCCAGGGTCTGGAAGGGTTGGCCTGCGCGGGCTTGCGTGAAGGCTTCCGTACCGGAGCCGTAGCTGCGGCAGGAGCTTCACATGTAGCCGAGCATGAACAACATGACCACGCGGCCGCGATAATGATTGAGGACGTAGGTCAGGCCGTCGTCCCCCAGCAGGGAGAAGTTGGCGGCAGGCTCGCCGACCTGCCCGGTGGCGCCGGCGGGTCCGGTGGAGCTGGCGGCGAGCAGAAGCAGCAGGGCACCCGCCAGCGCGGCGCGCGGCGAGCGGCGAAGGCGGCGATGCTGGGGCGGAAACATGGCAACCCCCAGGGCTGAAGGCGATTCGGCCCGGGGGAGCCGGCATCCGGCTGCCCCCGCGCCGGGAAATTGCGAACGAGGGTGCAAAATAATCAGATAATATGTATCCTGAATATTGTGATCGCGCAAGTTCCGCCGCCGGCCATGGTGCCGGCCAGTCATGGTGCCAGGCGGCGGTTGTCCCGCAGTCCGGCCGCCCGAAAAGGAGCCGCACGATGAGCGACGTGCTCGACCCCAACGTGCATCCCAGCGCGCAGCGCGAAGCCCAGATCCTGGCCTCGGAGACCGAGCTGTACGCGCCGAGCGCCGAAACGGTACGCGCCGCGCTCGCGCCGGACTACCTGCGCCTGCGCGAACAGGCGCTGGCCGACCCCCTGGGTTTCTGGGATGCGCAGGCCCGTGAGCTGGTCGAATGGCTTCAGCCCTACGAGCAGGTGCTGGACGACAGCCGCGCGCCGTTCTACCGCTGGTTCACGGGCGGGCGCACCAACGTCGTTCACAACGCGCTCGATCGGCACGCCCGCACCTGGCGCCGCAACAAGCTGGCGCTGATCTGGGTGGGGGAGAGGAACGGGGAGCAGCGCACCTTCAGCTATCACCGGCTGTGGCAGGAGGTGAACCGCTTCGCCAACGTGCTCAAGAGCATGGGCGTGCGCAAGGGCGACACCGTGACCATCTACATGGGACGCGTGCCGGAGCTGCCCATCGCCATGCTCGCCGCCGCGAAGATCGGCGCCGTGCACAGCGTGATCTACGGCGGCTTCAGCTGGCAGGCGGTCGCCGACCGCATCGCCGACGCCCAGAGCCGCGTGGTGGTGACCTGCGACGGCGCCTGGCTGCGAGGCAAGATCGTGCCCCTGAAGGAGGTCGTGGACGAGGCGGTGCGCCGCAGCCCCGTGGTCGAGTCGGTGATCGTCCTGCGCCGCACCGGGCAGGACGTCCCCATGGAGGTGGGGCGGGACTACTGGTGGCACGACCTGATGGGCTTGCCCATCGCCGCTACGCGCTGCGAGACCGAGGCGATGGACGCCGAGGATCCGCTCTTCATCCTCTACACCAGCGGCACGACCGGCAAGCCGAAGGGCCTGCTGCACACGCACGGCGGCTACCAGGTGCACGTGGCGGCGACGCTCAAGCACGTCTTCGACCTCAGGGACGAGGATCGCTACTGGTGCGCCGCCGATCCGGGCTGGATCACCGGCCACAGCTACATCGTCTACGGCCCGCTGATCCTGGGCGCCACCTCGTTCATGTACGAGGGAGCGCCGGGCTATCCCTATCCCAACCGCTGGTGGAGCCTGATCGAGCACTACGGCATCACGGTGCTGTACACCGCACCCACCGCCATCCGCGGCCTGATGCGCTTCGGCGACGCCTGGGCGACCAGGCACGACCTGTCGAGCCTGCGCCTGCTGGGAACCGTGGGCGAGCCGATCAATCCCGAGGCCTGGCGCTGGTACCACCGCGTGATCGGCGGCGGCCGCTGTCCCGTCATGGACACCTGGTGGCAGACCGAAACGGGCGGCTTCATGATCACGCCCACGCCGGTCGTGCCGCTCAAGCCGGGCAGCGCGACCCTGCCGTTCGCCGGCATCGACGCCGAGGTCGTGCGCGCCGACGGCACGCCGTGCGTCCCTAACGAGGACGGCTATCTGGTCGTCAGGCGACCGTGGCCCGGCATGGCGCGCACCGTCTGGGGCGACCCCGACCGCTACGTCAGCCAGTACTGGTCGGAGTTCTCCGCGCAGGGTTGGTACTTCAGCGGCGACAGCGCGCGGCGCGACGACGACGGCTACATCTGGGTGATCGGCCGCATGGACGACGTCATCAAGGTCAGCGGCTATCGGCTGGGCACGGCCGAGATCGAGAGCGCCCTGGTCAGCCACGCCGCGGTCGCCGAGGCCGCTGTCGTGGGCGTGCCGGACGAGCTGCGGGGCAACGTCATCCACGCCTTCTGCATCCTCAACGACAGGGTCGAGAGCGGGCCGGCATTGGCCGCCGAGCTGCAGGAGCATGTCCGCCGGGAGGTCGGACCCATCGCGGTGCCGGCCTCGGTGCAGTTCGTGCCCGCGCTGCCCAAGACGCGCAGCGGTAAGATCATGCGCCGCCTGCTGCGGGCGCAGGTCCTGGGCCAGCCGGCGGGCGACACCAGCACGCTGGAGGAGTGAGGGCGGCGCGCGGCCGGCGCGGTCAGATGGCCTGCTCCTCCTTGACCAGGTGGACGGTCTGCGTGGGGAAGGCGATCGACAATCCCATCCCTTCGAGCAGCTCCATGATGGCCAGGTTGACTTCCTGGCGCACGGCCAGGTGCTCGGCGTAGGTGGTGTCCCGCGTGAAGTAGCGCACCGCGATGTCGAGGCTGGAGGCGCCGAAGTCGCCGAACTTGACCAGGACGTCCTCGGCGATCACGCCGGGATGCCCGCGCAGGATCTCCTCGATGCCGGCCACGGCGGCGCGCATCTGCGCCGCCGTGGTGTCGTAGGTCACGCCCACCGTGAAGGTGGCGCGGCGCGAGGGCATCATCGAATTGTTGATGATGGTCGCGTTGGCCACCGCCTTGTTGGGGATGGAAATCAGCGTGCGGGCGAAGGTGCGGATGCGCGTCGAGCGCAGGCCGATCTCCTCGACCGTGCCCTCGGCGCCCTCGACGGCGATCCAGTCGCCGACGCGGAACGGGCGGTCGACCAGCACGGTCACCGACCCGAACAGGTTGGCCAGCGTGTCCTGGGCCGCCAGCGCGAAGGCCAGGCCGCCGATGCCCAGACCGGCCAGCAGCCCGGACACGGAGTAGCCGAGATTCTGCACGACCAGCAGGAAGGTCAGGATGCCGACGAACACCTTGCTGACCTTGCGCAGCAGGGGGATGAGCTGGTCGTCCAGCTTGGAGTCCGTGCGCGCGGCTCTTTCCCCCAGCGCCATGAAGCCGGCGTCGATCAGGCGCAGGGCGCTCCAGGCCACCAGCACCGTGATCGTCATGATGTAGACCTTGTTGCCGGTCGCGAGCATCTGGGACTGCTCGCGCGCGAGCACGCGGAAGGCCAGGTAGACGCCGGCGGTGACGATCAGCCAGCCCAGCGGTCCGGTCAGGGCTCCCACGGCCAGGTCGTCGGCCCTGGTTTCGGTGCGCGCGGCCAGGCGGCGCAGGCGCCGGCCCAGGGCGAAGGCTATGATCGCGCGCGTGACCACCGCGCCCATCAGCAGCAGGAACGCGCCGGCGAGCTGGCCGATCGTCCAGGGTCCGACGGACTGGCGCAGCAGGACGTCGAGATGCTCCACGATCGCCTCCTATCTTGCGGGACGGGGCCATCATAGCGGGGCGACGGAGGCCGCGCAACGAGGCGATGGGCGCGCCGGCCGCCTTGTGCTAGACTGCCGTCTTTCTGCGCCGCCGGGTCGCGGCGGCGTTGCCCCGGCACTGAGGAGGAGCGGAAAGGTGACCAAGCCGTTGTTTATCCTGGTGGTGGCCATGGCGCTGGCGGGCTGCGGGCGCGGCAGCGAGGCGCCGGGCCCCGTGGTCATGGACGAAGCGGCTCTGGAGGAGTGGCAGATCGCCCTGGTCGAGATGCGCATCGAGAAGAACGAGGCGTTCGCCGACACGGCCGACACGCCGCTGCGCGCAGAGGATCTGGACGGCTTCGAGGGCTTGAACTATTACAACCCCGACCAGCAGTTCCGTTTCCGCGTCGAGCTGGAGCGCGAGGCGCGGCCCGACACGGTGTGGCTGGCGAAGCGGCGCGGCCAGACCGTGCCCTACCTGCGCGCGGGCCGGGTCGCCTTCAAGCACGAAGGCCGGCGCTTCACGCTGGCGGTCTTCGCCCCGGCAGAGGGCGAGGAGGGTGACCAGCAAGAGAGGCTCTGGCTGCCTTTCCACGACGCGACCAACGGCAGCGAAACCTACGCTGGCGGCCGCTACCTGGACCTGGCCGTGGACGGCGAGGGCATGGTCGAACTCGATTTCAACTACGCCTACAACCCGCTCTGCGACTACAACCCGGAGCGCTACAACTGCACGCTGCCGCCGCCGGAGAACCGCCTGCCGTTTCCCGTGCGCGTGGGAGAGATGCTGCTGCATCTCGAGGAATCCGGGCATGCCGCGGGCGCCGGCGCCGCCGGCGGCGACGGCGGCTGAGCCGGCGACGGGGCCATGGAGCTGCTGCCGCAGGCGGGGATCTGGCTCGGCTTCGCCCTTTGGGCTCTGCTGCTGCTGGCGGTGGCGACCCTGGTCTATGTGGGGCTGGGGGGGACCTTTTTCGTCGCCGGCCTGGCCCTCGTGCACGCCCTGGTGACCGGCTTCGACCCGATCGGCTGGCGTCTGCTGCTGCTGCTGCTCGGCCTGGCCTTGCTGGGCGAGGGGATCGAGGCGCTGCTGGGCACGCTGTACGTGGCGCGCCGCGGCGCAACGCGCCATGGCGTGATCGGCGCCTACGCCGGGGGGCTGCTGGGAGCGGTGGCAGGCAGCCCGCTGCTGCCGATCATCGGCACCATCGCCGGCGGCTTCGCGGGCGCGTTCGCCGGGGCGGTCGCCGGCGAGTACCTGCGCCAGCGCTCGCTCGAGCCCAGCCTGAGGATCGGCTGGCACTCCCTGCTGGGACGCCTGGCGGCGATCCTGGTCAAGCACGCTCTGGGCCTGGCTATGGTGGCGCTGGTGCTGCGGGCGACCTGGCCGGCTGGTCGTTGAAACGCGGCGCCGCCCGCGCCGGCCGCCGCCGGCCGTGCCTGGCTCCCGCCGGCCCGGGGCCGATCCCGCCCCTGGTCCCCCGGTCGGCCGTCTACCGCGCGGCGCCGTACGCCATCGCGCGGTTGGCGGCCACGCCCCAACCGTCGCGGCCGGCCACGATGACCCCCAGCGCGTGCTGCGGGGCGACCAGGGCGCAGCCGCGCCGCGCCGCCTCGCGCGCCGGCAGCCCGCGCTCCAGAAAGCCGTAAACCGTGCGGGCGACCGCCTGGCGGATGATCTCTTCGCCGAAGCCCGTGCAGGCCACGGCCCCGGCGGGCCCGGCGTAGCAGCCGGCCCCGTAGATCGGCACGTCGCCCACGCGGCCGTACAGCGTGAGCGAGGTGCCGCCGGTCGACAGCGCCGCCGCGAAACGGCCCGCGCCGTCGCGCACGACCGCGCCCACGGTGTCGCCCGTCCTGTCTGCCGCAGCGGGGGCGGCGGGGGGCTCCGGCGCTCGCCGCGCGCCGTCTGGGCCCGCCCCACCTTCGCCGCCGCCCAGCTCCGGGGGCGGATCGCCGGGGAAGTTCCAGTGGCCGCGCCAGTCGAACGTGTCATAGCCCTCGGCGGCTCGGCCGGCGCGCAGCTCGGCGGCGCGCCGCCGGTACTTCTCCACCGCCTCGGGACAGATCGGCGTCTGGTCGGCGAAGCCGAGCCTGTGCGCGAACCGGGTCGCGCCATCGCCGGCCAGCAGCAGATGGGGCGTGTCCAGAACCCGTCGCGCCACAACGATCGGATTGAGGACGCGTTCGATGGCGGCCACGGCGGCGAAGCGGCCCTCGCTGGTCATGACCGCGGCGTCCATCTGGATCGTGCGGCCGTCGATGCGCACGTTCGCGCCGGTGCCCGCGTTGAAGGTGGGATCGTTCTCGAGCTCGATGGTGCCGGCCACGGCCGCGTCCAGGGCCTCGCCGCCACCGGCCAGGACCAGGAACGCGCGCTGCGCCGCCGCCTGGCAGGCGGGCGACCAGTCGGCGGGCGACCCCACGCCGCCGTGCGTCAACGCCAGCGGTCCGCCGCGCAGGGGACCGCCCGCCAGCAGCGCCGGCTCGTCGCCGGCCGCCCCGGCGCCCTCGCCGTCGCCGCCCGACCCGCAGCCGCCGCCCGCGGAGAGCATCCACAGCAGAGCCGCGCCCGCCAGCACGGCACGCGCCGTCATCGCCGGCGCTGGCCCCCCCCCGCGCCGCGCCTCCGGCCCGCGGCTCATCTCGACGCCGGCTGCGCGTAGCCGGCGGCGTGCAGCTGGACCACGTCCGCGAAGGGCCGCGCGGGACGCAGATGCCGCGCCAGGAAGCGATAGATGCGCAGCCGGATCTCCTGGGCTCGCCGCGTGTCGAGACGGTCGAAGCTGTGGCCGCCCGGTTCGTTCTGGAAGATCTCGTGCTCGAATTGCTTGCCGGCCGCCTTGAGGGCGTTCACCAAGTGCTCGACCTCCAGCACGTTGACGTCCTCGTCGTTGGTGTTGCCGTGGATGAGCGCCGGCGTGCGCAGCTTGTCCACGTTCCACACCGGCGAACGGCGGCGGTACTCGGCGACGTTCTCGGCCACGGTCTGGCCGATGTGATAGTCGGCGCTGAACTCCCGCGCGTATTCCTCGCCCAGATAGCCGAAGCGGGCGATCAGGTCGCTGACCGGAACGCCGGCGAACACGGCGCGGTAGTCGTCCGGATGCGCGAAGACCGTCATCAGGCCGATCAACCCGCCGTGGCTCCAGCCGATCAGGCCCACCCGGCCGGCGTCGATGAACGGGTAGTTCTCGAGCGCGTAGGCGCGCGCGGCGTGGCAATCCTCGATCTCCAGGCCGCCGTAGTCGATGCGTTCGTAGTAGCCGCGCCCGTAGCCGGTGCTGCCGCGATACTCCGGCGCGACGACCACGTAGCCCTGCGCCAGCAGCTCGCGCACGATGTGCGTGTGGTAGGTCGTGAAGTTGGCGTGCACGCCGCCGTGCGGCAGCACCAGCAGCGGCGTCTTGGCGCTGGGGTCCAGATCCCGAGGTATGAAGATGTAGGTCCAGAACTTGAACGGATTGCCGGCCCCGATGGCGGTCGGGTTCTTCTCGCGCCAGGGCGGCGGGCCGGTCAGCCTCACCTTGTCGATGTGCGCGACGTCGCCGACGCGGTCGAACCACAGCCCGTCGTCAACCGCCTTCTCCAGCATGTCGAGGCGGTGGTTCAGGTCCTCCAACGCCTTGACGACGGCATCGATCTGCGCCGCCGTCGCGGGCGGACCGGCCGGCGCGGCGGGCGAGGCTTCGGCGGCGCCCAGGATGGACGCGCCGGCGACGGGGAGTCCGAGGCACAGCGCCAGACAAAGGATGTTCGCCGCCGGCAGTCGCTTGACCATCGCGTCGCTCCCTTCCGCGGGTCGAGGCGGCGGCGCCGCGGCGGCGCCCCGCCTGCCGCTCGGTTGCAGGTGCCGGTTCAGGCTCATCGCCGGATGCTCGGGTACGCGGCCGGCTCGGCAGCCGGCCGCGGCCGAGCGCAGGATATCACGGCCGCCGCAGCAGCAACAACCCGCCGATGACCGCCAGCGCCGCCGCGACGAGGCGTTGGAACGTCCGCTCGGACACGCGCACGTGGATGCGGTGCCCCGCCCAGGCTCCCAGCAGGGCGGCCGGCAGCATCGCCAGGCCGGACCACAGCCGCGGCGCCGTGAGCAGCCCGGCCAACGCGTAGGCGGGCAGTCGCGTGAGCGTGACCAGGGCGAAGATCGCCATCAAGCTGCCGCGGAAGACGCTCTTGGAGGCGCCGCCGAGCCTGTAGTAGACGATCACGGGCGGCCCGCCCGTGCCGAACATCCCCGACAGCACGCCCCCCAGCAACCCCACCGGCGGCGCGATCCAGGCGGGCCGGCGCGCCGGCTTGCCGTTGGGAATCGCCAGGAAGACGCCGCCGGTGACGATCAGAAACACGCCCAGCATGGTCAGGATGAGTCCCCCTTCGCCGTGCCGCAGCACCCAGGTGCCCAACGGCACTCCCGCGACGATGCCCAGCCCGATCAGCGCCACCTCGCGCCAGACGACCTGCCGCCGCGCTCCGGCCACGACCAGCAGCTCGGCCGGCAGGTTCACCAGCAGCAGCATGACGACCACGTCCGGCACCGACGGCAACAGCAGCGCCAGCAGACCGATCGCGATCAGCCCGGCGCCGAAGCCGAACAGCACGTAGACCCCCTGCGCCAGCAGCAGCACCAGGCTGGCGAGAACGAACTGCGGCCAGGATGTGAAGACGGTCTGGATCTCGCCCAAGGGCTCTCCGCGGGGTGGAGGATCGGGGGGCGGCGCGCCGCCGAGGCGCAAGGGTAGGGGCGCGGCGCGATGCGGTCAACGGCACTGTCGGCACGGCGTCGCGGGCAGCTGCCGAGACCGGAGGCGGGATCCCACTTTCCCCTGGCGGCGGCTGCGGGCGCGCCGCATCCTAGCGCCCGGGTGATCGCATGGACATCTGGACGCCGCTGCGCGACAGCCTGGCCGGGCGCGTCGAACCGACGCCGCTGGAGCGCGCCACCCTGCGCCGCTACTACGCCGGCATGGTGTTCCAGGGGCTGTGGTGGGCGGGCTATCTGCTGATCCCCTTCGTCCTGGCCAAGAGCCTGGCCGCCTCCGAGGGCGCGATCACGCTGGCCGTGATGATGGACAGCGTGGGGATGTTCCTGGCGCTCTACTGGGGCTATCTGCTGGCCAGGCGGGGCCGCCTGCGGTCCTACCTGATCTGGGCCGGCGTGTTGGGACGGCTGGTCTTCCTGCTGGCGCTGGCGGTGCGCGACGCCACCCAGATGCTGGGCCTGCTGGCGGTGGTCTACTTCTTCTCGGCCATGGTCTACCCGGCCCAGAACAGCATCTTCCAGACGAACTTCCGCGCGACCCTGCAAGGCAGCTACTTCGGCGTCGGCACGTTCATCCAGAACGGCGTGGCGGTGGTCGCCAGCCTCGGCATCGGCTGGCTGCTGGACCTGGACCCGGCGCTGTTCCGCCCCCTGTACGCGGGGCTGGGCGTCTGCGGATTCATCTACCTGCTGGTGCTGTCGCGGCTGCCGGGCGCGCAGACGCGGCCGGCGCCGGCGGGCGAGTCGTGCGCGCCGCCCCGGCCGGCGTCCGCCGCGACGGTCCGCATGGGGTGGACCTGGCCGCTGCAGGCGGTGGGGCCGTTCACGCCGGGCCGCATCCTGCGCGGGCTGGTGCGGCCGTTCGCCGACGCCATGGACATCTACCGGCGCGACAGGGCGTTCAACTGGTTCGAGATCAATTTCATGACCTACGGCGCCGCCTTCATGTGTCTGAATCCCATCGTGCCGATCTATCTGACCGATCGTCTCGATCTGAACTACCAAGAGATCTCCACGGCGCGCGTGATGTTCGGGCAGATCGGCGTCGCGCTGCTGGGGCCGGCGATGGGGCGCCTGATGGACCGCTATCACCCCGTGCGCCTGTGCGCGCTCGCCTTCGCGGTCGTCTCCCTGTACCCTGTCGCACTCGATCTGGCGGGCGTGCTGCCGCTGGCTGCCCCCGTCCGGATGGTGTACCTGTCGTTCGCGCTCTATTCGTTGGGGATGGCGGGCATCAACATCGCCTGGAACGTGGGCTCGATGGCGTTCGCGCCGCCGGGCCAGGGCGGCTACTACCAGGGCATCCACGTCGCGATGGTGGGGATCCGCGGCACGCTGGGGCCGCTGATCGGCCTGGCGGTCTACAAGCTGCTGGGGCTGCGGGCGGTCTTCCAGCTGGCGGCGCTGCTCTTCCTGGCTGCGGCCGTCTCCTCGCTGGCGCTGTGGCGCTGGCTGCGCCGGCGCCAGCCTGACCTCGAACCGGTGGGAGGACATCGACCATGAGCGAACGGCTCCAGCAGTTCCGCGCCTTCCGCGAGCGCATGAACGCCCGCATCCACGAGCGCGGCACCATGACCACGAAGCGCTTCTTCAACCTCGACACCCGCTGCTACGAGGATGGCGCGTTGCCGGCGCGGACCAAGGAGATGCTCGGCCTGGCCGCCTCGATGGTGCTGCGCTGCGACGACTGCATCAGCTACCACGTGATCCGCTGCCTCGAGGAGGGGGTGACGGAGGCCGAGCTGATGGAGGTGTTCGACGTCGGCCTGATCGTCGGCGGCTCGATCGTCATCCCGCATCTGCGACGGGCGCATGCGCTGCTGGAGGAATTGCAGGCCGCCGGGCCCGGCGGCGAGGGCGGCGGGACGGACGCGTGAGCCTGAGCCGGCCAGGCTGGCCGCCCGTACCGGCGCGGCGATTTTACCCGGGTAAAAAGTTAAGATACACAATTGCAGGCACTTATGTCTCTCATGGTCTGTTCCTGCACGGGGGGATCCACGTGGCGCCCGGCATGGGATCGACGGCGCGGTGTCATCGGCCACGCGCCAGCGGTCTGGTCTGCTGTTCCGCCGGCGGCTGCTCGTCGGGCGGCGCGGGGTCGTCCTCCTTGCCTTCCTCGCCGCCGTTCTCGGGCGCCAGCCGCATGTAATGACGGTAGCGGCTCAGCACCGATTGCACGTAGGAGACGGTCAGGCTGCCGGGGTAGGGCCCGTAGCGCGCGCGGCGGGGATCGGGGCCGCGCTCGAGCAGGGTCAGACCGAACGTGACGGCGCCCTGCCAGCGGTTGGGATCCTTGCCGACGTCGAGGGCGAGGCGGCGGGCGTCGCCGATGCGGCCCTCGCCGGCGTGGTAGGTCGCGAGCGCGAAGGCCCAGCGATCCAGCGAGTCGACGTAGGCGTAGGCGTCATGGATCTGCCGCAGGCGCCGGCAGCCGGCCATCAGATTGCGCCTGGGGTCGTGAAGGGCAGCCGAGTCGGGAATTCCGGGCACCGGCATCACCTGCATCAGGCCGACCGCGCCGGCGGGGCTGACGGCGTCGGGATCGAATCTGGATTCGCCGTAGACGATGGCGGCCACCAGCCGCCAGTCCAGGTCGAAGCTGTCCGCGGCGGCCCGGATCAGGTCGTCGAAGCGGGAGATGCGCCCGCCGAGGTCGGGGCGGTCGCCGGGGTGGTACAGGCGGCTGTGCTGGCGCAGATCCCCGTAGTACCGGCGGTAAAGCGCGCCGTAGAGATCGCTGCGGCGCGTCGAGGATTCGCGCACCTCGAAATGCTCGCGCAGGAAACGATTGAGGGCGGCCAGCAGCTCGGGGCTGTTCTGGCGCACCAGCCAGGCCATCGGCTGCCGATCGGCGACGATCGGTCCGAGGCGCACGCCGGGCGAGGTCGGCAGGCTGGGCAGGATTGCGCGGGCCAGGTGTTCACCCGCCACCGCGGCGCGGATCTCGCCGCGCGCGACGCGGGCGATCAGCTCCTCCTCGGGCAGCGCCGGATCCTCGGGCACGATGCGGGCGTGCAGCACGCCGGCCTCGCGCAGCGCCGCCAGCTCGCGGTGGCCCGCCGACAGGGCCGCGACATGGATCGTCAGACCCGACAGGGCGGGCAGGGAGTCGGCGCGAGACTCGTCGGCCCGCAGCACGACGACCTGCCGGGCCAGGGCCACCGGGCGGGTGAAGCTGGCGTACTGCGAGCGGATGGGACCGATGGTCAGGCCGGCGGCGACGACATCTCCCTGGCCCGCGTTGAGCATGGTGACGAACTCCTCGCCCGTCGCCGGGGTCACCACCTCCAGGCTCACCCGCTGCCGCCGGGCGAATTCGCGCAGGAGCTCGAACTCGAAGCCGGCGCCTCCTCCCCGGTGGATGAAATAGCTGTCAGAGCTGTATCGTGTTATCATGCGCAGAACGCCCTGATCGCGGATCTGCTTCAGATCGCGTTCGACGCGCGGGTGGGGCAGGCGCGGCAGGGCGAAGGGCGCTTCGGCGGCGGCGTCCTTCTCCAGGGCGGGGCCGCAGCCGGCAAGCGCCGACACCGCCGCGATCGCCAGAGCGGCGAACAGGGCTTTGGGCAGCGGCCGGACGGTCGGGACACCCAGCATGCCGCATGGTATCCCCGCGGGGGGCCATGCTGTCAAGCCGCGCGGCCCGTTACACTTTCTTGATCGCTTCATGGTAAAATCACTCTTTTGGCCAAGACCTTGATCTTGCTTCCGTTCGCTAGGGAGGACAACGATGTTCCGTCGACTCTTGCTCGCGCTGTGCGTCCTGGCGCTAAGCCTCGGCGCCTTGGGAGATGCCGCCGCCTCGGACGCCGCGCGGGTCGGCAGCGCGGAACCGGCCCAGGAATTCCTGGCCAAGGTCGACGCGGCTGCCGCCGCGGGTCGGATCACCGCCGAACAGGCCCTGCTGTTCAAGCTCCAGTACGGCTTCGAGCCCGGCCGGCTGCCGGAGGAGTTCCGGCCGACGGTCTTCTCGCCCCTCAAGTGCGGCACCCAGTTCATCGTCCAGTACGAGCGCGACCGTGAGCAGCTTTCGTCCGCCACGCGCGCGCTGATCGAGAAGTACCTGGCGCCCAAGGTAGAGACGGGCGTCGACAAGGCCATCTATTTCAGCCCCGGCGGCAAGTTTCAGCTCAATTACGCGACCGAGGGCACGCACGCCGTGCCGCTGCTGGACGCCGACAGCAACGGCGTGCCCGACTACGTGGAGAAGGTGGCCGGCTACCTGGACTACTCCTGGACCTGGGAGATCGACACCCTGGGATTTCTGGCTCCGCCGCTGACCACCAACAACCGCTACCAGATCTACTTCGAATCGATGCAGTACTACGGCTACACTTCGGCGCTGGGTTCGCCCTATGGCGCCACCCGCATCACGCTGCACAACAATTTCATCGGCTTTCCGCCCAACACAGATCCCGAGGGCAACCAGTGGGGCGCGGCCAAGGTGACCTGCGCCCACGAATTCAAGCACGCCTCGCAGCGCATCGGCTCGATGTGGTCGGAGGGGGGCTGGGTCGAGGTCGACGCCACCTGGATGGAAGAGAGCGCCTACGACTACGTGAACGACTATTACAATTATCTTTCGGGCGCGAGCCCCATCAGGCAGCCGTCGACGCCGCTGGACTCGGGCGGGTCGGGCTCCTACGAGGACTGCGTCTGGCAGATCTGGATGGACCAGACCTGGGGCCCGCAGCTGCTGGTCGATCTCTGGCAATGGCGCCGCACGCACCAGGCAGAGCCGATGATGGATTCCTACGAGCGGATGCTGCTCGACTACGGCACGACCCTGGCCAGCGGCTGGCTCACCTTCACCGGCTGGAACTACGCCACGAACACGCGGGCCATCACGGGCTTCGGCTATGAGGAGGCCGCTCTCTATCCGATCGGGCCCGTCGCCGGCACGGCGACCTCCTATCCCTACACGCGCGCCGGCACGGTGTCGCGCCTGGCCGCCAACTGGATCCGCTGCAACAACCTGAGCACCGCCCCGGGCAGCGTGCGGGTCACGTTCAACGGCAGCGACGGCGCCGGCCTGCGCCTGGGGGCCGTCATCCGCAAGAACGACGGCACGGGCGTGCTGGAAGAGATCCCGCTCGACAGCGCCAACGACGCCGACGCCACGCTGTCGGTCCCGCGCGACCAGATCGCGGCGCTGGGATTCACGATTGCCTACGGGGCCAAGAGCGGCGTCACGCTGACCTACAGCATCACGGTCGATCAAGCCGATCTGCCCGTGCCGGCGGCGACCATCAGCGCCGCCTATGTGACCACGACGCTGGAGCGCAACACCACGGGCAGCGAAACGCTCGTGATCGGCAACGAGGGCGAGGCCGGCTCGACGCTGGTCTGGTCGATCGCCGTCGAGGATCCCAGCAAGGACATCGGCTGGCTGACGCCCGTGCCGGCCTCCGGCGAGGTGCTGGCGGGCGCCACCGAAGAGGTCGAGCTGCAGTTCGACGCCACCGGCCTGACCGCCGGCACCTACCTGGCGCTGCTGGTCGTGACGCACAACGCCGCGGGCAGCCCGGCCACCTTGCCGGTCGAGCTGACCGTGACCGACACCGTGTCCGGCGTCGACAGGCTGCCTCGCGCCCTGCGCGTCGAAGGCAACCACCCCAACCCGTTCAACCCCTCGACCACCATCGCCCTGAGCATCCCGCGCGACGGCCCCGCCACCGTCGAGGTGCTCGACCTGCAGGGCCGGGTCGTGCGGGTGCTGTTCCGGGGCGACCTGACCGCCGGCGGGCACAACCTGGTCTGGGACGGCCGCGACGACGCCGGCCGCCTGGTCGCCTCCGGCGGCTATCTGGCGCGCTTGACCGCCGCCGGCGGCGCGGCCACGCACAAGATGATGCTCGCCAAGTAGCGCGCCCGGCCGGCGCGCCGAGCGGGCGCCCGGCGGCCCCGTTTGGCCCGCCGCACCCCGACGAACACTCCGGCGGCCGCTGGCCGCCGGAGTTCTTTCGTGCGCCCGGCGGCCTCGAGCATCCGTCCCCGCTTGCGGGTTGCGCCGGCGGCGCCGGCGTGCCACCCTGGCGCGGCAGTCGGGAGCTGCCGGCCACAGGCACGGTCAAACCAGGCGAGGAGAATCCATGATCCCGAGCAGTGCGCTTCGATCACCGGGCACGCCGCGCGGCGGCGCCGGGCGCGCCGCGCGCGGGCGCGGCGCTGCGGCGATTGTCATGGGCGCGATTCTGCTGGCGGCTGGCCGGGCGCCGGCCGCGGCGGCGCCGGAAGCCGCCGCCGCGCCCGCGCTCGGCGCGCCCGCCGCCGGCGATCCCCTGGCCGGTGTTTCCATCGGCGGCCTGGCGTACTTCGACTACTCGCTGGGACGCACCCCAATGCCGCAGGATCGGCAGGCCGATCTCAACCGCTTCAAGCTGACCCGTGGCTATCTCACCGTGAAGAAGCAGATCAGCGGCTGGCTTTCGGCGCGCATCACGATGGACCTGACCCAGGACGACAGCGGCGACTACAAGCGGCGGGAGAAATACTATTACGCCGAGGCGCGCGCGGCGGGCGGTGGCCTGCTGACCGATCTGCGGGCCGAGATCGGCATGGGCCACATGCCGTGGCTCGATTTCGAGGAGCACATCAACCCCTACCGCTGCCAGGGCACGATGGCGATCGAGCGGGCGGGAACCTTCAATTCGGCCGATCTGGGCGTCAGCCTGCGCGGCGGTTTCGGCGGACGACTGGCCGACGCCAAGCGGCGTACGGGCAACACCGATTACGACGGACGCTGGGGCAGCTGGCACGTGGGCGTCTACAACGGCGGCGGCTACCACGCGTCCGAGAAGAACGAGAACAAGACGCTCCAGGGCCGCCTGACATTGCGCCCGCTGCCCGATCGGCTGCCTGGCCTGCAGGGCAGCTGCCTTGGCATTCTCGGACGGGGCAACGTGGCCGCGACCGACTCGACCGGAATCCCGGACTACAGGGTCGCTCTGATCATGGCCAGTTACGAGCACCCGCGCGCCACGGTCACGCTGCAGCGCTTCGCGACCGAGGGCAACGCCAAGGGGACCTGGGTCGACGCGGGCGGCGCCGCGCTGCAGACGCGCGGTTGGTCCGCGTTCGCGGTGGCGCGGCTGGACGGCGCGCCCGGCCGCTGGAGCGCTTGGGCGCGGTACGACCGTTTCGACGCCGACCAGGACGATGCGATCGCCGACCGCACCGCCTACGACCTGCTGGCCGGCGGGGTGGTCTGCGACCTGCACAAGGGCAACCTGGTGATGCTGGTCTACGAGCAGACCCGGCACGAGGCCGATTTCGGGTCGCAGAAGGGCGCGGTGCCGGCGGCGGGCACGCGGCTGGGGGACGAGCGCAAGCTGCAGCTCGTCCAGCAGATCAAGTTCTAGCCGGGGGCCGCGGCCGGCCGCGGCGGCGGCCGCCCGCGCGGCGACGGCGGCGGGCGGCGGGCCGGCAAGAGCGGGGTTGACAGAAGACGCGCCGCTCCGCAGCATCGAGGGGTCAGGCGCGGGGCGGGGAGGGCGGCTCTCCGCCCCGCCGTTGCTCCGCAACGCACGCGAGGAATGCCGACGATGGACGACGTGCGCGCCCACACCGGCACCCTGGTCGCGGACCTGGTGCTCGATCACGCCGACAGCTTGAAGGACAAGCGGCAGGCGCTGCGCCCGCTGCTGCAGAAGCTGCGCCAGCAGGACTTCGCCATCGCCCAGGTGGGGCCGGCCGACCTGACCCGCCGGGCTTTCGTGGCGATCAGCGACGTGTCGGGCAGCGTCGCGCGCCTGGAGGAGAGGCTCGACGCCGCCGAGCGCATCATCTACGCCTCGGAGTTCGCGGTGGCGAACCTGCATCGGGAGATCACCAGCTACTCGGCGCCGTCGGCGCCCTGAAGCGGTGCGTGGAAGGACGCGAACGTGCCCCTGATCGATCTGAGCCACACGATCCGCACCGGGATGGCGCAGTTTCCCGGCGACGCGCCGCCGCCGCGGATCGTCCGCCGCCTGACGCACGAGGCGGACGGCCACCTGGTTTCGGCGCTGGATTTCGGCTGTCACGTGGGAACGCACATCGACACGCCGGCGCATTTCCTGGCGGGACGCCCCGGGCTGGAGGCGCTCCCGCTGGACGATTTCCACGGCCCGGCCCTGGTCGTCGATGCCGGCGAAGGCGAGATCCGGGACGCGTGCTTGGCTGGCGTCGACTTGGCAGGGCTGGATTTCCTGCTCCTGCGCACCGGCTGGTCCCGCCACTGGGGCGGCCCGCGTTACTACCGCGACTGGCCCTACCTGTCGCCCGCGCTGGCGCGGCGCCTGGCGGCGGCCGGCCTCAAGGGAGTGGGGCTAGACACGCCCAGCCTCGATCCGCTGGGCGGGGGGCAGGCCCACGAGATCTGCGCCGCCGCGGGGATGATCAACATCGAGAACCTGACCAATCTCGCCGCGCTGCCGGCGGGGCGCTTCATCCTGCTGGTCCTGCCGCTGAAGCTCGAGGGCACGGAAGGGTCGCCGGTGCGCGCCGCGGCCTGGATCGCCGCGCGCGCCGAGGAGGGGCCGTGAAGGAGCGCAGGCCGACCGCACCCGCCGCCGGCGGCGAAGGCGAAGGCGACCGGCCGCCGCCGCGCCGGGATCCGCCAGGGGGTGCGCCGGAGGCGGAGGGCGTGGCGGCGGACGCGGGCGCGGAATCAGGCGAGGCAACCGCCAAGCCGATGGGGCTGGCCCGCACGATCGCCAAGCGAGGACGCGCCACGCGGCCCGAGGCCGAGTCCCTGATCCGCTCGGGCCGCGTGCGCGTCGACGGACGCCTGGTCCACGATCCATCGCGCGGGGTCAGAGCCGACAGCCAGATCCTGATCGACGGCGAGCCGCTGGTCGAGGTCGAGCGGCGCTACTATGCCTTCCACAAGCCGGCCGAGATCGTGATCGGACCGGGGGAGCGCGATTCGGTCCGCTCCCTGCGCGCGTTTCTGCCGCCCTCGGTGCCGGGATTGCGGGCGGCGGGGCGGCTGGATGCCGCGACGACCGGCCTGGTTCTGATCAGCAACGACGCGCAGTGGAACGCGCGCGCGGCCGGGGGCGCCGGCTTCGAGAAGGAATATCAGATCCTCGTGCCGGGCGTGGTTTCGGATCTCGAACTCGGCGTCATCGCCGCGGGCGTGCGGCTGCCGCGCCTGGGATTCGTCAAACCGCTCAGCGTCCGCATCGAGCAGCAGACGGCCGAGCAGACCATCGTGCGCATGGTGCTGATCGAAGGCAAGAATCGGCAGATCCGCCGTCTGTTCCACACGCTGCGCTACGATTCCGTGCGGCTGCACCGCGTGCGCATCGGACCGATCGCGCTGGGCGAGCTCGAACCAGGGCGGCTGCGCCTGCTGAGCATCGTGGAGATCGATCAGGTTCGCCACGGGCGCCCGCGCCGCGAGATCGTGCGGGGGCGGCGGGCCACGGCGCGTCCCACCGGCGAGGCTGCGCGCGCGCACCCGACCGGCGCGGGCGCGCCGCGCGAGCGGCCGGCGCAGGGGACCGCACCCGAGCGCCCGAAGAAGAGTGGTCCCGGCGGCGGCGGTGCGCCATGAACCCGCGGCCGCCGGCGACGCCGCCGCGCCGGTCCGCACCGCCGGCGCGACTGGTGCTCAAGCCCGGCCGCGATCGGGCCGTGCGCGGGGGGCATCCCTGGGTTTTCTCCGGATCCGTCGAGCGGCTGGAGGGAGAAGCGGAGCCGGGCGCAGCCTGCTCGATCGCCGATGCTGCCGGCGAGGTCATCGCCTACGGCTATCTCAATCCCCGCTCGCAGATCATCGCCCGCGTGACCGGGCGCGACGGCCCTCCGGGTCCTGGGGTCTGGCGCGCGCGCCTGGAGGATGCCTTAGCCTGGCGCCGGCGCCTGGGTCTGCTGCCGCCGGATGGGCGGCTGGACGGCGCGGGAGCGGCGGCGCAGCCGGATCCGAACACCGCCTGCCGGCTGATCGATTCCGAGGGCGATTTCCTGCCCGGCCTGATCGTCGACCGCTACGGTCCGGGCGTGGTCGTGCAGCTCCTGACCGCGGGCATGGAGCGCTGGCGGGCCGAGATCGTGGCGCTGCTGGGCGAGCGCCTGCGACCGGTCTTCATCCACGAGCGCAGCGACACGCCGCTGCGGGCGGAGGAGGGGCTGCCGGCCAGCGCCGGACCGCTGGCGGGCGAGGCGCCGGATCCGCTGCTGGTGCGAGAGCACGGTCTGGACTTCGCCGTGGACATCGTCCGCGGCCAAAAGACCGGGCTCTATCTGGACCAGCGCGAGAACCGGCGGCTGGCCGGCCGCCTGGCCCGCGGACTCAGGGTGCTGAATTGCTTCGCGTACGCGGGCGGCTTCGCCGTGCACGCGGGGGCGGGCGGGGCCGCCGCGAGCGTGTCGGTGGACATCTCGCGCGACGCCTGCGCGGCGGCGAAGGCCAACCTCGAGCGCAACGGCCTGGCGGGCGCCGCGCACGAGGTCGTGCGCGCCGACGTCTTCCACTACCTGCGCAGCGACCGCGAGCGCTACGGCCTGATCGTCCTGGACCCGCCCAAGTTCGCCCGGGGCGACGCCGAGGTCGCAGGCGCGGCGCGCGGCTACCAGGACATCAACCGTCTGGCTCTGGCGCGGCTGGAGACGGGCGGCCTGCTGCTGACCTTTTCGTGCAGCCAGGCGGTCAGCCTGCTGTCCTTCCAGCAGGTTGTGTTCGCGGCCGCGCGCGAGCAAGGCTGCGAGCTGCAGGTGCTGCGCCGTCTGGGCGCCGCCGCCGACCATCCCTTCAACGCCTGCCACCGCGAGGGAGAGTACTTGAAGGGCCTGCTGCTGCGGCGCGTGAGCTGATCCTCGCGCGGCGACGTTGCCGGCCGCGCCCCGCTCGCGGCCAAACTCAGCGGTCCGCCAGCCCGTTAAGGAACGCTTCGGACTCCCGGACGATTTGACGGCGGTGCTCGTCGCTCATGCTCTCCAGCGTGCGGTAGGGCATGGCCAGCCGTGGGTTGGCGGCCAGCCGCCCCCGCTTGGCGATCAGGAAGTTCCAGTACAGGTAATTGAAGGGGCAAGCCCCGGCGCCCAGCTTGAGCCGCGGGCTGAATGCGCAACCGGCGCAGTAGTCGGACATGCGGTCGATGTACGCGCCGGAAGCGGCGTACGGTTTCGAACCGAGCACGCCGCCGTCAGCGTGCAGCGCCATGCCGTGGGTGTTGGGCAATTCCACCCATTCGAACGCGTCGGCGTAGACGATCAGGTACCAAACCTCCACTTCTGCGGGCGCGAGGCCGGCCAGCAGGGCGAAATTGCCCGTGACCATCAGCCTCTGGATATGATGGGCGTACGCGTTGCGACGGGTCGCCGTGACGGCCTCGCGCAGGCAACGGAGGGAGGTGTCGGCGCTCCAGTAGAAGTCCGGCAGTGGCCGGCCGGCCGCCAGGAAGTTGGTGCGCTTGTAAGCCGGCATGCGCGTCCAATAGACGCCGCGCACGAACTCGCGCCAACCCAGGATCTGTCGGATGAACCCCTCGACGGCCGGCAGGGGAGCCGCCCCGTCCTGGTGGGCGGCAAGCGCGGCCCCGCACACTTCGCGGGGCAGCAGCAGCCCGAGGTTGAGATACGGCGACAGCAGGGAGTGGAAGAGGTAGTCGTCGCCTTGCTTCATGGCGTCCTGGTATTCGCCGAACCGCGGCAACCCGTCGGCGATGAAATGGTTCAGCGCCGCCAGCGCGCCCGCGCGCGTGACGGCCCAGCCGAACGGCTCCAACTCCCCGAAGTGATCCGGAAACCGCCTGCCGACCAGCGCCATCACTTCGCGGGTGACTGCGTCGGGTGTGAAGCGCAGACGCCGGGGCAGAGGCAGATCGCGCGGCAGCGCGCGGCGGTTCTGAACGTCGTAGTTCCAGCGCCCGCCGGCCGGGCGGTCGCCGCCCATGAGCCAGCCAGTGCGGCGGCGCAGCTGGCGGTAAAAATGCTCCATTCTCAAGACACTGCGGCCTGACGCCCAGCCGCCGAACTCGGCGCGCGAGCAGAGGAAGCGGTCATCGTCGCGGATGTCGACGGGGAGCCCCAGCGAGCGCCACCAATCCTGCATCATTTCCCAGACGCGCCATTCGCCCGGTTCCGTCGCGACCAGCCGGTCCACGGCGTGACGAGCCAGAGCGCGGCGTAGTTCGCCGTCGAGCGAACCGCGGTTGCCCTCCGCGTCCAGCATGACGTGATCCACGCGAATGCCCTCGGCTCTCAGCTCCTGGGCGAAATGCCGCATCGCCGCCAGCACCAGAACCAGCTTCTGCTTGTGGTGGCGCACGTGGGTGGCCTCCTCGGCGACCTCGACCATGAGCACGACATCGCGGGCGCGGTCGATGTCCCGCAGGGCGCTCATTTCACGGCTCAGTTGATCTCCCAGCACCAGCCGCAGGCACGCCATGGCGTCGTCTCCTCAGCCCTTGAGGCGCAAGGTCGAGCGTCCTCCGTCGACGCCGAAGATCTGGCCGGTGATCCAGCCCGATTCCGGTCCGAGCAGGAACGCCGCCAGCTGGGCGATGTCCGCGGCCTCGCCCAGTCGGGGCAGGGGGTGTTGACCGGCTATGGCCGCCGCCATGGCGTCGCTGCCGATTATTCCCGCCGCCAAGGGGGTGCGCGTCAGGGAGGGCGCGATGGCGTTGACGCGCACCTGGGGCGCCAGTTCCGCCGCCAGTGCCAGGGTCAGCCCGGACACCGCCCCCTTGGCCATGCCGAGGGAGGCATGCAGCGCGAAACCCTGCCGGGCAGCGAGACTCGAAAAGAGCACCACCGCAGCGGGTTCGCCGCCGCGCTTGAGCGCCGGCAGCGCCGCTTGCACAGCCAGCGCCGCGCCCAGCGCGTTCACACGGTAGTCGGCCAGGAAATCATCCGGGGTCAGGCGCTGCAGGCTGCGCAGCTTGATGGTGCCGACCGCATAGACCAGCCCCGCCAGGGTGTCGCCGGCCTCCGCGGCCACCCGCGAGAACAGTTCGCTGTCCAAGACATCGCCCGCGGTGCAGCCGGCGTTCAAGTCGCCGGCGACGGCCGCCAACCTGTCCCGGTCGCGCGCGACCAGGTGCAGTTCGCGGCCGCGCGCGTGCAGCTCCCTGGCCAGGGTCGTGCCGATGCCGCCGGAGCCGCCGTAGATGAGTATCTTGCCCGCCATGAAGATCTCGCTTTCTCGCCGCGCTCGACGCGGCCCGGTTCAAACGCTACCTTAACCGCCAGCGGCAGGGTCGGCCGCCGCCGCAGATACCAGGCCGCGGCCAGGGATTGTCGATGACCTTGGGACGGAAGCACATCCCCTCACCGGCCCCGCTGATCCATGTCTGCGGGCTGCACGACATGCCCCGGCAGGTCGGCCGGCTGCGACCGGAGCGTTTGATCTCGCTGCTGCCGGCGGCGGAGCAACCATTGACGCCGCCCACCATCGCCCCTTCCGATCACCTGCGGGTGATGATCCGCGATTTCGACGATCCCCGCGAGGGCGAAGGCGCGCCGACGCGGCGCCACGTCGAGGCGCTGATCGAGTTCCTGCGCGCGACCCCGCCGGGGGCCTCGATCCTCATCCACTGCCTGGCGGGCGTGAGCCGTTCGCCGGCCGCGGCGCTGATCGCGCTGGTGCTGGACGCGCCCGGGTGCGAGCTCGAGGCGGCCTTGCTGATGAGCGAGGCCGCCCCGTTCGCCTGGCCCAACCGGCTGTTGCTCGAACTGGCCGACGACTTGCTCGATCGCGGCGGCGCCCTGCTCGCGGCGCGCGAGGCGATGGGCCGGCCGGATTGGCTGGCGCCATCGGCGCCGTTCACGGTGCCGCGATCCTTCGCGGCGCCCTAAGCACCGCCCGTTGTGCGGGCGCGGCATCACGGCTGTCGGCGGTAGAACTCGAGGCGGGCGATGGCGATGTCGGCGTCGAAGGCGCGCTTGGCGGCGACCACGCCCAAACGGGTCAGGCCGGACGGGTCCATCCGCGTCTGCAGCGACTGCGGTCGAAAGGCAGCGAAGGGGATCTCCAGCTCCTGCCAGCCGCTCGAGAGCGCCAACGGCGCCTGATAGTGCTGCCAGGGCAGCAAGGCGGCCTTGGTCTTGAGGTGCAGATAGTAGCCGTCGCCTTGCCCGCGGACGCGCACCCGGATGCCGTCGTAGCCGGAGGCATCGAACGGCGCCTCCCCGACGGTCAGGGGCAGGGCCACCTGGATGAAGCCGCCGTTGTTGGCCAACGACACCCGGCCGGTCAGGCGCAGGCAACGTTCGTCGTCCAGGTTCAGGACGTCATGATCGGCCCGGGAGACGCCCCCCATCACCCGGTCCGTGAAGCGGCGCCAGCGGGTCCCCAGCGCCGAAGCCCCGTCCGCACGCCGGAAATCGTCGATCAACAGGACGTCGCCGGGAACACCGCTGTGGCTCATGCTGGGCGCCCTTTCCCCGGCTCGGCCGGCGCGGCCGTCCGGCGCAGCGCTGAGGGACACGATCACGCCGGCCGCGCAGGCAAGCAGGTGCGAACACACCCGGCGTGTTGTATGGTGCCGCATGCCGATTCCTCGTGCCGCCCGAAACCCGTGCTCGGCGGATAGGTTAACAAAGGGCCGCCGCCGCCGCATGGCTCGCCGGCTCGAGGCGCCGGCGCGGCCCGGCGCCGCCCAGGCTCGCCCGCAACCCGCCCAAGGAGAGGATGGCTCCGTCATGAGCACGCTCGATCTGACCGCCGGCAATTTCGACTCCTGCGTGGAGAGCGACGGCATCGTCGTCGTGGATTGCTGGGCCGCCTGGTGCGGCCCCTGCCGCCAGTTCGCGCCGGTCTTCGAGCGCGTGGCCGCGCGCCATCCCGAGTGCGTGTTCGCCAAGCTGGACACGGAGGCGAACAGGGAGCTGGTCCAGTCGCTGGGCATCAAGCACATCCCCACGCTGCTGGTGTACCGTGAGGGCGTGCTGCTCTACCGGGAGCCGGGCTCGCCGGCTGAAGCCGATCTGGAAGACATCCTGGCGCAGGTGACGGGGCTGGACATGGACCAGGTGCGGGCCGAGATCGCGGCCGAGGCGGCCGAACGGGAACGGGGCGGCGGCGGCTGATGGGCGCTGCCGGGTGGACGCCGCTGCCCGCGGTTGCCAAGATCGCGCTTCGCGATTAGACATGGGGGCTAGTGGAAATGGACAGTCGCCATTCTGCGGCGATGACGTCGAACCGTAGCTTCCTGGGGAGGTTGGGACATGGATGAGGACATCAAGGGACGCAAGCAGAGCGTGAATCTCAAGTGGGTCAAGGGCAAGAGCGGCCACACGTACCTCTGCCCGGTCGAGAAGCTGGCCGCGCTGACCAACCCCACCGACGCCGATCTGAAGCGCATCTGCGTGGACGAATCGGAGAATCCGCAGAACGACTAGCCGCCGCAACGCGCGGCCGTGTCTTGCGCGCCCGAGCCCCCGCGGGGGCCGGGCGCGCGTCATCAGGGCCGGCCGCGCGGCCGCAGCAGGTAGTGCGCCACGTACCACTGCTCGCCCCCGTCGAAACCGAAAAGCTCGGCGCAGGCCAGGAAGAAGATGCGCCAGCGCACCCACCAGCGCCTGGCCTGCGCGGCACCGTAGGTCCTGGCCAGCAGCGGAAGGACCGCGGCCCGATGCGCGGCCATGCGCCGCAGCCAGGCCTCGCAGGTCAGCTGGTAGTGATGCCCCGGCACGCGCCACCGCTGCTGCACCGCCATGTCCTCCGCGAAGTGCAGCAGCAGCTCGTCCGACGGCATCGTGCCGCCGGTGAAGAAGTGGCGGGCCATCCAGTCGTCGGGGCCCTCGGCGTCGTAGTGATAGGCGAACCGCCGGTGCACGAAGATGTGGACGAAGAGAGCGCCGCCCGGAAGCAGCCAGCCGGCGATGCGCCGCAACATCTCGGCATAGTTCTTCAGATGTTCGAACATCTCGATGGACACGATCCGGTCGAAGCGCTCGCGCGGCGCGAAGCTGTTGATGTCGGCCGTCTCGACGGCCACGTTGCTCAGGCCGCGGCGCGCCGCTTCGGCCGCGATGAACTCCCGCTGGTCGCGGCTGTTGGAGACCGCGAGGATGGAACAGGCCGGGAAGCGCTCGGCCAGGTACAGCGTCAGCGAGCCCCAGCCGCAGCCCAGGTCGAGGATGCGCTGGCCGTCGGTCAATTCGGCCCGCTCGACGCAGAGCTCGAGCATGCGCTCTTCGGCCTGGTCCAGCGTCGTCACGCCGGGCGGCCAGTAGGCGCAGCTGTACTTGCGCCGCGCCCCCAGCACGTGCGCGAAAAACTCGGGGGGCAGCTCGTAATGCTGGACATTGGCCGCGTCGGTGTGGATGGCGATGGGGCTGCGCCGCAGCTCGGCCAGCAGGGCGCGGAACCGCTCGTCCTGGGCGGCCAGACCACCGGCAGACTCGCGGCGCAGCCGGCGCCGGCAGCGCTGCCGGATCGCCGGACGCAGCAGCCATTCAGGAACCAGACCGAGGTCGAGCAGGCTCTGGTACCACATCAGCTCTCCTTGCCGCCGGCGTTGCGGCGCGGGAACCAGGGCACGAACGGGCTGGTGGTGCGTTGGTAGCGGCGGTAGTCCTCGCCGCGCGTGGCGAGCGCCTGGGCCTCGGTGGGAGGGATCCCCGTCACGAACAGGATCGACCCCAACATCACCAGCGGCGCCAGCAGACCCAGCCAGCCGTGGGGGGCGGTCAGGCCCAGCAAGCCGAAGCCGCACCAGATGATCCACTCGAAGAAATAGTTGGGGTGGCGTGAATAGCGCCACAGGCCGGCGCGGCAGGTCAAGCCGCGATGGGCGGGATCGCGCTTGAAGGACAGCAATTGATGGTCGGCCAACGTCTCGCCGGCCACGCCGATGGCCGCCAGCGTCAGGGCGGCCCAGTCGGCCGCTCGGGGGAAGCCCGCGGCCGCGCTGCACGCCAGCGCGAACGGCAGCGACAGCAACACCGCCACAAAGGCCTGCGCCTGGAAGAACAGGAAGAAGGATCGATCCGCATGCGGGCTCCATTTGCGCCGCAAGGTGACGTAGCGTCCCTCTTCGGGCCGGCCCCAGACCCGGTCGCGCAGCAGATGCCAGGCCAGGCGGGCTCCCCAGGAGCCGCCGATCATCCCGCACAGCCAGCGCCGCTCCGCCGTCCCCTCGCCCAGCAAGGCGTACCAGATCGCCAGGCCGCCGGTGACGGCCGCCCAGCCGACATCGACGACCCCGGCGTTGCGGGTCCGTGTCTGGACCAACCAGAGCAGCAGCATGACCACCGCGGCGAGAAGCCAGCCGGCCGCGAGCAGCTTTCCGACCTCAAGCACCGTAAACCTCCTGTGTCCGCAGCCGCGCGGCCGGCGGCGCCTGGGGCGCCAGCGCCGGCAGCGCCCGGCACCCGGGCTTGACCAGCAGCATCTGGACATTGCCCACCCGCCGCTCGAGGAACCCGCCCTCGCAATAGGCGAAGTAGAACTCCCAGCAGCGTTGGCGGGCCTGGTCGTAGCCCAACTCGCGCAGGCGCGCGGCGGCCGCGAGCAGCCGCTGGCGCCAGCAGCGCAGGGTCAGCGCGTAGTGGGAGGTCAGGTCCTCCAGCTGGGCGATCTGCAGGTCGGACGCCCGCGCGATGCTGCGCGCCAGCACGCTGATCGAGGGCAAGACGCCCCCGGGAAAGATGTAGCGCTTGATGAAGTCGACGTGACGGGCGTCGTGGCGGAAGTGGCGGTCATCCACCACGATGGTCTGCAGCAGCATGGCGCCGTCGTCGTCGAGCAGGCCGGCGCAGCGCCGGAAGAACGTGTCGTAATGGCGCGCGCCCACCGCCTCGATCATCTCGATGCTGACCAGCTTGTCGTACCCGCCGGTCAGATCGCGGTAATCCTGCTCCCGCACCTCGACCCGGTCGCTCAGCCCGCGGCGGCGGACCAGCTCGCGCACGTGGCGCGCCTGGGCCGCGCTGATTGTCGTCGTGGTGACCCGACAGCCGTAGGCGGCGGCGGCGTGCAACGCGAAGCTGCCCCAACCGGAACCGATCTCCAGCACGCGATCCGCGGACGTCAGCGCGAGCTTGCGGCAGACAAGCTCCAACTTTGCGCGCTGAGCGGCCGCCAGATCCGTTTGCCCCGGCGCAAAGACGGCGCAAGAGTAGGTCAGCGACTGATCGAGGAAGGTCGCGAAGAAGTCGTCGCCCTGGTCGTAGTGCGCCGCGATGTTGCGCCGCGCGCCGGCGCGTGTGTTGCGCCTGGCCCATAGGTAGAGCTGCTGCGCCGGCAGCAGCCAACCGCCGACGCGGCCGGTCCAGCGGCGCAGCGTCGCCTCGTTGCGGGCGAAGATGCGCATGAGCGCAACCAGATCGTCGCATCCCCACCACCCGGCGATGTAGGCCCGGCCCGCCCCGGCGCTCTGGCCGAACAGCACCGCGGGGTAGAACTCGGGGTCGCGGACCTCGACCTCGGCCCGCAGGTGGCAGGCGGGCGTGACGGCGCCGTAGAGTCGCTCCCCATCCCCGTCGCGCAGCCGAACCTCGCCCAGGCGCAGCCCGGCCAGCAGCCGATCCAGCGCCGCGCGGCAGGCCCGCTGTCGGAACGACAATGGCCGCCGCGAGAGCGGGCGGGGACTCATGGTTGCCTCCCTGCGGCGCGGCCTGGATGCGGCACGTACGGCACGCCCTTGCCCCAGAGCCGGGCGGCTTGCCAGTGGATGCCGGCGATGATGCGCAGCGTCATGCCCGGGTAGCGCCAGAGCAGCCGGCCAAGGCTGGCGCGGGTCAGCGGTCGCCGTCGCAACGACAGCGCAGCGTCGAACAGCCGCTCGTCCCCCGCCCAGTTCTCGATGCGCACCAACAGGCTCTCGCCGGGCGCGGTCACGCGCCAGTGGTATTCCATCTGCATGCCCATGAAAGGCGAGACATGGAAGGCCTTGGGGACTCGCGGCCGCCACCCTCCCGGCGGCGCGGGTTCTTGCAGGGGACCGAGCACGTAGGCGTGGCGCTCTTGCCAGGGGGTGTTGGTGACATCGGCCACGATCCAGCGCAAGGCCGCGCCGCCGGGAGCGAAGACGTAGTAGAAGCTGACCGGATTGAACCCGTAACCCCAGTAGCGGGGGTGCGTGAGCAGGCGGATGGGGCCGTCCTGCTGCTCTCCCGCGTGTCCGGCGATGAGCGCGCGCACCGCGTCGGCCAGCGGCAGCTGCGTGGGCCGCAGATAATCGGCGCGGCGGAACCAGGCCGGCGCCGGGCGGCGCGCCGACCAGAGCGGATGCCGGTCCAGCGCCGCCGGCAGCTCGTCGAGATCGAGATAGAGCATCCCCAGCCGGTAGGCGAACCGGTGCGCGACGGGTCCGAAGCGTCGGTGCACGACGCGGCCTTCGTAAACGGCACTCGCGCCTTCCGTCACAGCGTCTCTCCGAAGCGCGCGGCCACGCGCAGCGCGCTCGCCACCCCATCCTCGTGGAACCCATAACCCCAGTAGGCTCCGCAGAAGTAGGTGCGGCGCTGGCCGTTGAGCTGTTCGTGCCGATTCTGCATCGCCAGCGCGCGCCGGTCATACTGGGGATGATCGTACGTGAATCGCCCGTGGATCGTGGCTGGATCCAGGTCCGCCGTGCGGTTCAGAGTGATCAGGTAGCGGCGCCGGCACCGCGGGCGCTGCAGGAGGTTGAGGTGATAGGTCACGGCCACGCGGTCCGGCGCGGATTGAAGGCCGTGCGCGTTCCAGCTGGACCAGGCGGCGCGGCGGCGCGGCAGCAGCCTCAGGTCCGAATGCAAGACGACATCGTTGGCGGCGTACGCGAAGGCGCCCAGGGTCTCCCGCTCTAGGTCGGAGGCGTCCGTCAACAGCGCCAGGGCCTGGTCGGCGTGACAGGCCACGACCACGTGGGAGAATCGCTCCGGCGCGCCGCCGGAGGTGGTCACCAGCACGCCTTCGTCGTCCCGGCGCACCGAGATCACGGGTGAACTCAGGCGCAGCCGGTCGCCCAGCGGCGCCGCCAACCTCTCGACATAGCGGCGCGATCCGCCGGACACCGTCCGCCAGCGGGGCCGCCCGCGCAGCGAGAGCAGGCCGTGATTCTGGAAGAAGGCCACGAACGCACGCGCCGGGAAGGCGCCCATCTCCCGGCGGCCGGCGGACCAGATCGCGGCGGCGAAGGGCAGCAGGTGCTGCTGGATGAACATCTGGCTGTGGCCGCTGCGGGCCAGGTATTCCTCCAGGGTCAGGTCCGCGTCCGCCGCGGCGGCGGCCAGCAGCCGCGGCGCTTCCCGATAGAAGCGCAGGATCTCGCGCAGCAGGCCCCAGAAAGCCGGCCGCAGCAGGTTGCGCGGTTGCGCGAACAGGCGCCATGGCTCCGGCGCGGCGTACTCGAAGCCGGTGCGCTCGTCGCGGAAGCTGAAGCTCATGTCGCTGCGCTGGGTCGCGACCCCGAGCTGGTCCAGCAGACGGCAGAACTGGGGATAGTTGCGGCGGTTGTAGACCAGGAAGCCCGTATCCAGCGCGATGGCGCGGCCGTTCTCCTGAACCTCGATGGTGTGGGCGTGCCCGCCGGCATGGGCGGCCGCTTCGTACACGACGACGCGATGCCGCCGCGCCAGCAGGTATGCGGCGGTCAGGCCGGAGACGCCGGCCCCTATGATGGCGATGCGATCCGACATCTGGACGACATCCTCACCCTTCGGCCAGCAGGTCGTCGATCCTTCGGCGCAGCGCGGCGCCGTCGGGTTTGACACGTGGCCCGAAGCGGTAGCGCGCGCGGCCGGACCGATCGACGAGATACTTGGTGAAGTTCCAGCTCGGTTCGTCCAGCTGCGCGGCCAGCATGCGGTACACCGCGTGCCTGTCGGCGCCCCTGACCTTGACCTTCTCGAACAAGGGGAAGCTGACGCCGTAGCGGGTGGTGCAGAAGGAGCGGATCTCGACCGCCCCGCCCGGCTCCTGGTTGAGGAAATCGTTGCTGGGAAAGCCCAGAACCACCAGGCCGCGCGGCTCCAGCTCGCGGTAGAGCGCCTCGAGACCTTCGTACTGCGGCGTGAAGCCGCAGCGGCTGGCCAGGTTGACCACCAGCGCCACCCGGCCGCGGTAGCGGCCGAGATCGATCGGCTGCCCCTCCAGGGTCTGCGCCTCGAGCGCGTAGAAGGACTCTCCGCCCTCGGACTCGCGGGCCTCCTGCACGCCGGCCGAGCGGCGCCAGAGGCGCTGCCCGGCCAGCAGCAGCACGCCGGCGAGCGCGAGCGAGATCGGTATGATGAGCGAGAGTTTCGCCATGGAAGCCACCCCCGGGCAAGCAGGGACGGCGGCGCCGGACTGGCGCCGCCGCCCAGCTTCCTCGGCGCGCGACCATCGTAGCAGGTCCACGGCGTGAAAGCCCTGCCAAAAGTGCGCCTCCCGCCGCCGGTGCTGCGGTTCAGCGCGCGCGCCTACTTCCGCAACGCCGCCCGCACCCCTTCCGCGTAGGCGGGATCGGCCTTGGCGAAATGCGCCAGCTGGCGTTCGACGATCTCCTGCGGCACGCCCTGCATGGCGCCGGCGATGGCGCGGTGCAGACGCTGCCGCTCATCGGCGGGCAGCAGGCGGTACAGGTTGCCGGCCTGCGCGTAGTCGTCGTTGCCCTGCCGGTGGTCGTAGCGGTCGGCGGGGCCGTCCAGGGCCAGCGGCGGTTCGCGGAAGGACGGATCCTCGACCGGGCCGCCGAAGCTGTTGGGTTCGTAGTTCACCTCGGCGCCGCCGTTGTCGTCGAAACGCATGGCGCCATCGCGGTGGTAGGTGTGCACCGGACAGCGCGGGCGATTGACCGGCAGACTCTCGTAGTTCACGCCCAGGCGGTAACGGTGCGCGTCGGCGTAAGAGAACACACGAAACTGCAGCATGCGGTCGGGGCTGTGGCCGATGCCGGGCACGACGTTGGCCGGCGAGAAGGCGGATTGCTCCACCTCCGCGAAATAGTTCTCGGGGTTGCGGTTCAGCTCCAGCACGCCGACCTCGATGAGCGGGTAGTCGCCGTGCGGCCAGACCTTGGTCAGATCGAAGGGGTCGTAAGGGGTCTTGGCGGCCTCGGCCTCGGGCATGACCTGGACCATCACGCGCCATCTGGGGAAATCGCCGCGGGCGATCGCCTCGAAGAGGTCGCGCTGGTGGCTTTCGCGATCGGTGCCGACGATGCGCTCGGCCTCCTCGTCCGTGAGGCAGGCGATGCCCTGCAGCGTTTTGAAGTGGAACTTGACCCAGAAGCGCTCGCCCTTGGCGTTGAGGAAGCTGTACGTGTGGCTGCCGTAGCCGTTGAGGTGGCGATAGCTGCGCGGCAGCCCGCGATCCGAGAACAGGATCGTGATCTGATGCAGGCTCTCGGGCGACAATGACCAGAAGTCCCACATCGCCGTGGCGCTGCGCAGATTGGTCCGGGGATCGCGTTTCTGCGTGTGGATGAAGTCCGAGAACTTGTAGGGATCGCGCACGAAGAACACCGGCGTGTTGTTGCCCACCAGGTCCCAGTTCCCCTGATCGGTGTAGAACTTGACGGCGAATCCACGGACGTCGCGCTCGGCGTCGGCCGCGCCGCGCTCGCCCGCCACCGTCGAAAAGCGCAGGAAGCATTCGGTCTGCTTGCCCACCTGGGCGAAGACGCTGGCCTTGGTGTAGCGGGTGATGTCTTTGGTGACGGTGAAGGTGCCGTAGGCGGCCGAGCCCTTGGCGTGCACGACCCGTTCGGGGATCCGTTCGCGGTTGAAGTGGCCGTGCTTCTCGAACAGCGGCCAGTCCTGCACCAGCAGCGGGCCGCGCCGCCCAGCGGTAAGGGAATTCTGATTGTCGGCCACCGGGATGCCGCCGGAGGTCGTGAGCTGCTTCTTCTTCGCCTTGGCCATGACGCTCTCCTTTCTGGAATGAATCCCGAATCGCTAATCGATCAAGAACTAGACATTGTCTAACCACGGCTCGTCAGAAGAGCCTACCTGTTGCGCCGGCGGCCGCGCATGACGACCTGGAATTCGCTCACCTCGAATGCATCGAGCCTGCCGGTTCCGGATACGTGGACCGCATCCCACGGCACGTCGTGGATCTCGCCGGTGTCTTCATCGATGAAGTGGTGATGCGCCGCGACGTGCGCGTCGAACACGACGATGCCTTCGCGCAGGTGCTGTTGCCGCAGCAATCCTTTTTCCACCATCAGGTGGAGAGTGTTGTAGACCGTCGCGCGCGAGATCGTCGGGCAGGCGCGGCGCACGCCGGCGTACACCTCGTCCGCCGACGGGTGGGCGCGGGTGGCCAGGACAAGCTGCGCCACCGCCAGGCGCTGGGGGGTCGGCTGGATGCCGTGGCGGCGCAGAATTTCGATGACGGAATCCATAGAAATAAGAATCGATCTAAAACTGTAGCATGTCAATCACCATCTTCCATCCTCGGCGGACCGTTATTAAGAGGCATTGACTCGTAATTGCTAATGGCAATATAATGGACCACCAATTCCGTGATTGGCGATCGGCATCGCCAAGCATGGGCCGCCGGTTCGATCTCGCGCGCCGTGCGGCCGCTGGAGCCTCAGCCGCTTGCGGCCTGCGGTTCCAGCCGGTGGCAACATGATCCGGGAGGCAGCATCATGATCCGATCATCGATTACCGCACACGCCCCGCATCCCCGTCTCGGCGTTGCTCTGCTTTCGGCCACGATTTCCCTCGCCGCCGCCGGCATGGCCTTCGCTTTGCCGCCGGTTTCGTGCTTTGTGCCTGACAACGGAGGCGGGACGATCGATTATCCTCCCAATCCCTGTCGCTTCGTTTCGATCCAACCGCTGCTGATCGTTGATGGTTTGCCGCCGGGAACGACGATGGAGCTGCAGGTGACCATCGATTCCTTCTTTGATATTTTCACCGAGCTAGGCGGTTCGTTGGGCGGTGAGATCGAACAGTTCCAGGCGCACTTCAACTTCGACCTCGCAGGCACGGGCACGCTGGCGGGCTTTCATCGCGATTCCTTCTTCGATATCTTCTGCGAAGCCCACTCGGCGCCCAGATCGCCCGGCGCGGATCTGCAATCGTTCTCCCATGAATTCGTGCGGTTATCGGGGCAGCTCCCTCCGGGCGATCCCGACTTCGACTTGCTGCGCATCACGGCCGGGACGGACTTCGGGATGCCCAGTCCCGGCCATACGACACTGACGCGGGTTTCCGGCGGCTACTGGAACGTGGACAGTTTCTTCGATATCACGTACCGCATCGACTTCGTCGGTGCTCCCGGCGGGGCTCTGAGCGGGATGTCCGGCAGCACGACCGGCACCGTGCGCATCCGGTGCGGCACATCGGACCCGGTCCCGGCGGAACGCAACACCTGGGGTGTCGTCAAGTCGCTTTTCCATTGATGCAAGCCGCGCGCTGGCGGCCGGCGCTCGGAGATCGACAGCCCGCGGGGCCGACCGCCTCGCGGGCTGAACGTTGCCTGGGGATGCCGCGGTCACAAGCCCGCCGCCCCAGGTCGCCATTGTCGCCCGCTTGTCGATCGGCGACAATGACGCCGGCCGGGCGCGAGCTGGGCGTGGGATCAACGGGGGCGGCTCATGACAGCAGACCGGTTTCTGGCGCCGGCCGCGCGCGACCGGACGCCCGGCGGCGAGTCGTGGCTGCGCGCAGCGCTGCCCGCCCTGTTCGCTCTGCTGCTGCTGGGCAATCTGTACGTCGCCTTCAAGCTCTGCGCGCGCGGAGACGGCTTCTCGGTCGTTGACTGGCTGATCAACTATCAGGGCGGCTTCGTGCGCCGGGGACTGGCCGGCGAGATCATCCTGCATCTGTCGTCCTGGACGCGTGTCGCTCCGGCGGTTTGGGTCCTCGGCATGCACGCGGCATGCTTCGGGACCTATTTGCTTTGCAGCTTCCTGCTGCTGCGGCGCCAGGCTCGCCTGCTGCCCTACGCGCTGCTGATCTTCTCGCCGTTTCTGTTCAGATTCCCCATCCACGACGAGCAGGGGGCGTTCCGCAAGGAGATCATCTACTTCGCGGTTCTGGCCGTGAACGTCTGGGCGGTCGTGACGCCGCGGCCCGGCCTGCGCCGATGGGTGTTCCGCTGCACGCTCGCCGGATTTCCGCTGATGGTGCTGGCGCACGAGATGCTCCTTGTCTTCCTGCCGGTCCTGGCGGCCGTGCACGTGTGGAGGGGGTCGCTGCGCGCGCGCGGCCGGGTCGCGATCGCGGTCGCGCTGGTGCTGGCGGCCGGCGCCTTCCTGGCCAGCGCGTTGACGGAGGTGGATAGGGATCAGATCCAGGCGATCCGGCGGTCGCTGCCGTCGATCGCCGCCGGCGAAGGGGGCGCGATCGACTGGCTGGCAAGAGGCGGCGGCCACGGCCGCGCGCAGGTGCGCGTTGCCATCGCCACGAAGGGCTACGTGCCCATCTACCTCGCCTGCGCGCTGCTGGCGGCCGCCGCATTCGTGCCGGTGCGGCGGCGACTGAACGTGCTGCGCCGCCCCGCCCCGGCGCTGGCCCTGTGCGCCGCGCTGGCCGGAGGCGTGCCGCTCTTCGCCACGGCCCTTGACTGGGGCAGGTTCCTCAACATCTACCTGGTGACGCTCTTCCTGCTGACGTTCCTGCCGGGCGATGACCGTGCGCGGGCGGACAGCGTCCATGGGGCCGAGCCTTCCGCCGCGCGGCCGGCGCTCACGCCGCGCCGCCGGCAGACGTTGCGATTGGCGCTCCTGATCCTTTACGCCTTGTCCTGGCATATCCCGCACTGCTGCGGCGACGCGTTCCTGAGCCGCTGGGTGCTGGCGTCGGCGGCCGGGGCGGCGCGGCTGCTGGCGGCGGCGGCCCCGGGTTGAAACCAAGCCGGCGAAGGGGCGTAGGACAGGCCCGGCCGCCGCATCGCGCGTTCGCATCGACGGCGCTATCGTGTGCCGCAGCCGGCACCCTCCGGCGCGCCCTCCCATCAAGCACGAGGAGAAAACATGTTCCGTTCACTGCAGGATTTCCAGGCGGCGTGGAGTCATGAGAGCGGGAACACCGCGCGTCTGCTGGAGGCGCTGACCGACGCCTCGCTGCGCCAGCCGGTCGAACCGGGCGGCCGCACGCTCGGACGCATCGCCTGGCACATTGTGCTGACCCTGGGGGAGATGAGCAAGCAGGCGGGCCTGAGCTTTCAGGCCCCGGCCGAGAACGCGCCGCAGCCGCCGGCCGCGCTGCTGGCGTCCGAGTATAGGCGCACGGCCGCCGCGCTCGGCGAGGCGGTCGCCGCGCAATGGCAAGACGCCATGCTGGCCGACGAGATCCCCATGTACGGCGAGACCTGGACGCGCGGCGCCACGCTCGACGCCCTGATCAAGCACGAGGCGCATCATCGCGGACAGCTCACGGTGCTGATGCGGCAGGCGGGGCTGAAGGTGCCGGGCGTCTACGGCCCCGCCCGCGAGGAGTGGGCGCAGTACGGGATGCCGGCGCAGGAGTGACCGGCCGGCCGGCGCCCGGCGCGCGGCGCAGGAGGTGGCGGGATGACATCGCCGCTGGATGCGCATCTGCGGCAGCAGCTGCAGACCCGCCGCAGCAGGTTGAGACGCGCGGCCGCCGCCTCGGGCGGCGACGACGCGGTGCGGCGGCTGCTGCGGCAGGTAGACGCCGCGCTGTCGCGCATGGATCAGGGGACCTTCGGTCTCTGCGCGGCTTGCGGCGAGCCCGTCGAACCGGAGCGGCTGCTGGCCGATCCCCTGCTGGAGTACTGCCTCGATCATCTCACCCCCGGGCAGGCCCGGGCGCTCGAGGAGGACCTCGAGCTGGCGACGAAGATACAGGCGGCGCTGCTGCCGCAGCGGAAGCTGCGCGCCGGCGGTTGGGAAATCTCCTACCACTACCAGGGGTTCGGCCCCACCAGCGGCGACCATTGCGACCTGCTGCCGGGCGAAGATGGCGGCATCCACTTCATCATCGGCGACGTCGCGGGCAAGGGACTGGCCGCGTCGCTGCTCATGGCCCACCTCCACGCCACCTTCCGGGCGCTGGCTCCCCTCGGCCTGGCGTTGCCGCAGATGGTCGCCCGCGCCAGCCGCGCCTTCTGCGAGAGCACGCTGCCCGACCACTACGCGACATTGGTCTGCGGCTTCGCGCAACCGGACGGCCATGTCATGCTTTGCAACGCCGGGCATCCGCCGCCTCTGCTGGCGCCGGCGGCGGCCGGCGCCGCGGACGCGGTCGCGATCATCGAGGCGGTCGGCCTGCCGCTCGGCATGTTCTGCGAAGGGGAGTATCGACCGGCAAGCTTCGTCATGTCGCCGGGCGAGGCGCTCTTTCTCTACACGGACGGCCTGACCGAGGCGGTCGACCCGGCAGGCCGTCGCTACGGCGCCGAGCGGGCGCGGCGGATGCTGGCGCGCGGGCTTGGCCTGCCCGCCGAGCGGCTGCTCGCCGCCGCGCTAGCCGACTGGGAGGAGTTCCGGGCGGGCGCGCCCCGCCAGGACGACCTGACGCTGATGGCGGTGCGCCGCTGCTGATCGCCGGCCGACCTCGCGGATGGTTGCCGTCTGGTCGAATCTGCCGGCGGCCTGGAAGGATGATCATGAGGCCGCCCGGCGCCCGCGACGCCCGCCTGGCCTCTCAGCCGCCCTCCCGGATCAACGCGTTGAACGCCTCGATCCGGGCGTCCCAGCTCTCGCCGGCGGAGTAGGTCTCGGTCCAGAAGTCGCGGTCCCAGAGACGGCGCAGCTCGTCGACGGTCTTGCCCTGCTGCTCGACCCAGGTGAAGTACTTGAAGTTGTGCAGGGCCAGACGATCGTGGTGGCCCAGCTCGCGCACGTGGTCCGGCGTGCAGCCCAGCAGCCAGCGGGCGTGAGCGGCGGCGGCCCGCTCGCGCGTGCAGGGGCCCCGGGCGCGCAGCTCGTCGAGGCGCGAGCGGTACAGCTCCACCGAATCGGTCAGCGGGAAGATGACCACGTCGCGGCCGTCCATGCCGTACCAGCGGGCCAGCTTGAGGGCGGCGGCCAGGTTGCACCAGCTCGACAGACCCAGCAGCGGCAGCTGCGCGACCAGCTCCGGCGCCACGCCCGCCTCGGCCAGCCAGTCCTGGCCAGCCGGCTCGTTGGCCAGGCGCAGCAGCGCCAGGCACTGCTCGTCGTCGACGGCGGCGATGAAATCCGTGCCGCGCACGTTGTGGATCCACGGCACGTGCTTGTCGCCGATGCCCTCGATGCGGTGCCCCCCGAAGCCGCAGCGCAGCAGGGTCGGGCACTGCAGCGCCTCGGCGGCGCAGACCGCCAGCGACGGGTGCCGCGCGCGCAGGTAGTCGGCCGCGGCCAGCGTGCCCGCCGAACCGGTGGCCGCCACGAAGCCGGCCAGGCGGTCGCGCGGCCCGGCCGCCTGCGCGAACACCTCGTCGGCGATCGCACCCGTGACGTGGTAGTGCCAGATCGCGTTGCCGAACTCGTCGAACTGGTTGAAGATCACGCACTCGGGCCGCGTGCGGCGGATCTCCCAGCACTTGTCGTAGATCTCCTTGACGTTCGATTCGCAGCCGGGCGTGGCGATGATCTCGGCGCCGATCGACGCCAGCCATGCGAAACGCTCGCGGCTCATCTCCTCGGGCAGGATGGCCACGGCGTCGCAGCCCAGCAGCGCGCAGTCGAACGCGCCGCCGCGGCAGTAGTTGCCGGTGCTCGGCCAGACCGCCTTCTGCACGGTCGGATCGAACTCTCCCGCCACCAGGCGCGGCACCAGGCAGCCGAACGCCGCCCCCACCTTGTGGGCGCCGGTCGGGAACCACTTGCCCACCAGGCCGATCAGCCTCGCTTCCACCCCGGTCAGCGCGGGGGGAAACTCCACCCAGTTGCCCCGGTTGAACAGGCCGCTGCCGGGGTCGTTCTTCCAGGTGATGCGGAACAGGTTGAGCGGATCGACGTCCCACAGGCCGACCTGCGGCAGGCGCGCGCGGACCGGCTGCGGCACGAGCGACGGATCCTTCATCTGGGCCAGGGTCGGGATGATCACGCCACGCTCGCGGCAGCGGGCCGCGGCGCGGCGGCGGACGGCGTCGCGCTCGGGGGGCAGGGGGATGGTCACGTCGTCACCTCGGGTCGGGTCCGGCGGCGGAGCGCGGGCACCTGGACGGCGCCGCGCCGCATTGCGCTCGCGCCTACCATGTCCGATCGTTGCGGGCCGGTCAACTTCACTGTCGGCCGGGATGGAGTTGGTGCTAGAATGGCCGGCGCGCGCGGGCGGCGCGGAGGGGACAGTTCCAGCGGGAGGATGGATGACCATGGCGATCGAGACCACCGAGGACATGGTGCGCGCTGTCTACGCGCGGCTGCGCGAGCGGCTGGAGATCGTGCGGCGGCGGCTGGGCCGGCCGCTGACGCTGGCCGAGAAGATCGTGCTGGGCCACCTGGACGATCCGCAGGGCCAGCCGCTGGCGCGCGGCGAGGCGACCCTGGCGTTGCGCCCGGATCGCGTCGCCATGCAGGACGCCACCGCCCAGATGGCGATCCTGCAGTTCATGTCCGCCGGCCGCGACCGCACGGCCGTGCCCACGACCGTCCACTGCGACCACCTGATCCGCGCCTACAAGGGGGCGGCCGCCGACCAGCGCGTGGCCGAGGACGAGAACCGCGAGGTATACGAGTTCCTGCGCACGGCGGCCGCCCGCTACGGCATGGGTTTCTGGAAACCGGGCGCCGGCATCATCCACCAGGTCATCCTCGAGAACTACGCCTTCCCCGGCGGGCTGCTGATCGGGACCGACAGCCACACCCCCAACGCCGGCGGACTGGGCATGATCGCCTGCGGCGTGGGAGGGGCGGACGCGGTGGACGTCATGGTCGGCATGCCATGGGAGGTCAAGCACCCCAAGCTGATCGGCGTGCGGCTGACCGGCCGCCTCAACGGCTGGACCGCGCCCAAGGACATCATCCTGAAGGTGTGCGAGCTGCTGACCACCAAGGGGGGCACCAACGCCATCGTCGAGTATTTCGGGCCCGGCACGGCCACGATCAGCTGCACGGGCAAGGCCACGATCACGAACATGGGGGCCGAGCTGGGCGCCACGACCAGCATCTTCCCCTACGACGAGCGCATGGCGCTCTACCTGCGCGCCACCGGCCGCGCCGGGCTGGCCGAGCTGGCCGACGCCGCGCGCGAGCTGCTGCGCGCCGATCCCGAGGTGGAGCAGGACCCCGCGCGCTATTTCGACCGGATCGAGGAGATCGACCTGTCGGCGCTCGAGCCGCACGTGGTGGGGCCGCACACGCCCGACCTGGCGCGGCCGGTGAGCCGGTTGGCCGCGGACGCGCAGGCCAACGACTACCCGCGCGAGCTGCGCTTCGCCTTGATCGGCAGCTGCACGAACTCGTCCTACGAGGACGTGGGGCGCGCCGCCGACGTGGCCCGCCAGGCGCTCGACCGCGGCCTGAAGGCGCGGGTGCCGCTGATGGTCACCCCCGGCTCGGACCTGATCTACGAGACGATCAGGCGCGACGGTCAGCTGGCGACGCTGGAGGAGCTGGGCGCGGTGGTGCTGGCCAACGCCTGCGGCCCCTGCATCGGGCAGTGGCAGCGCGACGACATCAAGAAGGGCGAGCGCAACAGCATCATCACCTCGTTCAACCGCAACTTCCCGCGGCGCAACGACGGCAATCCCGAGACGCTGGCCTTCATCGGCAGCCCGGAGATCGTGGTGGCCTACGCCCTGGCGGGACGGTTGGATTTCAACCCGTTGACCGACAAGCTGGCCAACGCGCGGGGCGAACAGGTGGCGCTGGCGGCGCCGGCGCAGGCCGACGAGCTGCCGCGCGCCGGCTTCGCGCCGGGCGCGGCCGGCTACGTCGCGCCGCCGGCCGACGGCCGCGCGGTCTCGGTGCGGGTCGACCCCGCCAGCGAGCGGCTGGCCCTGCTCGAGCCGTTCGCCGCCTGGCACGGCGACGATCTGAGCGAGCTGCCGCTGCTGCTGAAGGCCAAGGGCAAGTGCACGACCGACCACATCTCGGCCGCCGGCCCCTGGCTGCGCTATCGCGGGCATCTGGACAGGATCAGCGACAACATGTTCCTGGGCGCCGTCAACGCCTTCACCGGCGAGGCGGGCAAGACCCGCAACCTGCTCAGCGGCGAGGCCGGCCTGCCGGTGCCGCAGGTCGCGCGCGCCTACAAGGCGGCGGGGTTGCGCTGGGTCGTGGTCGGCGACGAGAACTACGGCGAGGGCAGCAGCCGCGAGCACGCCGCCATGTCGCCGCGGCATCTGGGGGCGGCGGCGGTGATCACGCGCAGCTTCGCGCGCATCCACGAGACCAACTTGAAGAAGCAGGGCATCCTGCCCCTGACCTTCGCCGACCCGGCCGACTACGACAAGGTGCGCGAGGGCGACCGCGTCTCCCTGCGCGGGCTGCGCGAGCTGGCGCCCGGCCAGCAGGTGGCCGCCGTGCTGCACCACGCCGACGGCGGGCGCGACGAGATCGCGCTGAACCATTCGCTGACCGCCGAGCAGGTCGAGTGGTTCCGCGCCGGCTCGGCCCTGAACCTGATCCGGCGCCGGCAGGGCTGAGGGCGATGCCGGGCGGGGCCGCCTGTCTGCTGCTCGGAGCGCTGGCCGCGGGCGCGGCGGCCGTGGGGACGGGTGCCGGGGACGAGCCGCGGCGGGCCGCGCCGGCGCGGACGGAGCGGCCGGCGCAGACGGAGCAGCCGGCGCGGACGGAACGGCCGGCGCAGGCGGGCGCGGCCTGGAACGGACTGGGCGATCTGTGGCGCGCCTTCCCGCGCCAGCCGCGGCCGCCGGCCGCCGTCATCGACGGCCTGGCCTGCCACCAGGTGGCCAGCTGGACGTTCGCGGACGGCTTCTATCCCGGCGGCTGGAGCTGGGGCGAGTGGCGCCTGGTGGAGGGCGCCCTGGAGGGGCGGGCCGGCGGCGATTCGTTCGCCGTCTACGTCTGCCCCTGCGCGCACGGCGGCGATTTCGCGCTCGAGGCCGAGGTGCGGCTGTTGCCCGCCGGGCCGGGGCAGGCGGCCGAGGCGCATCTGCTCACGCGCGACGGCGCCGGCCTGCGCCATGAAACGGGCATGGCGGTCACGGCCGGCCAGCGGCGGGTCAGCGTCCGGCACACGACCAACCGCCGCGACCACGTGCTGCAGATCGCCGAGCGCGGCCAACCGCTCGCGCCCGGCGTGTGGCATCGGTTGACGGTGCTGGCGCACCGCGGCCGCGTCACGTTCTTGATCGACGGCGAGCGCATTTTCGTCTCGCCGCCGAATCTGCCGTCGGGACTGTACCGCGAGCCGCACCTGGCGGTGCGCGGCGGCCGCGCTCAGTTCCGCAACCTTCACATCTACGCCACGCGCTGAGGCGCGGCGGTCGCGCGCGGGCGGTGTCGGCCCGGCGCCGCAACGACGGCGGAGGACGATGGACGGCGCGCTGGACTTCTTCTTCCCGCCCGGCCGCCCCTGGTGGCATGTCGCCATGCTGGCGGCGCTGTACGCGGTCATCCTGGCCGTGTGCGTCTACATCGTGCGGCACTATCTGTTCGCGCTCAACCGCCTGCACGGCGCGCAGCGGCATCCCTATCTCGATCTCGACACCGCCGACTGGCCGGCGGCGACCGTGCTGGTGCCGGCCCACGACGAGGAGGGCGTGATCGCCGACATCCTCGGCGCCCTGCTCGAGGTCGACTATCCGCCGGACCGGCTTCGCATCCTGGCCATCGACGACCGCTCGCGCGACGCCACGGGCGAAATCCTGGACCGCTTCGCCGCTCAGCATCCCGACCGGGTGCGGGTCTTCCACCGCCGCGAGGGGATGCCGGGCAAGGCGGCCGCCCTGCAGGACGCCATGGCCCTGGTGGAGACCGACATCGCCCTGGTGTTCGACGCCGACTACATCCCCGGCCGCGGGCTGATCAAGCAGCTGGTGGCGCCGTTCTTCGATCCCGAGGTCGGCGCGGTGATGGGACGCGTGGTGCCGCACAACACCGGTCAGAACCTGCTCACGCGGCTGCTCGACCTCGAGCGCGCGGGCGGCTACCAGGTCGACCAGCAGGCGCGCATGAACCTGCGCCTGGTGCCGCAGTACGGCGGCACGGTGGGCGGCGTGCGCGCCGGCGCGCTGCGCAGCGTGGGCGGCTGGCGCGTCGACGCACTGGCCGAGGACACCGACGCCACCTTCCGGCTGCTGCGCGCCGGCTGGAAGACCGTCTACCAGAACCGCTCGGAGTGCTACGAGCAGGTGCCCGACCGCTGGCCGGTGCGCCTGCGGCAGATCCTGCGCTGGGCCCGCGGGCACAACCAGGCCCTCGCCGCGCATGCCTGGAAGCTGCCGGGCAACCGGCGCCTGACCTGGCGCGAGCGGCTGGACGGGTGGCTGCTGCTGCACGTCTACCTGATGTCGCCGGTGCTGCTGCTCGGCTGGCTGCTCGGCGTCACGCTCTGGTATCTGGGCGAGACGCGGCCGGGCCTGATCGTGATCCTGGCCGTCACCTCGTACAGCACGCTGGGCAACTTCGCCATCTTCTTCGAGATCGCCGCCGCCGCGCGCCTCGACGGCACGCGGGCGCGCATCCGCCTGCTGCCGCTGATCATGCCGGGATTCCTGGTGATGCTGCTGGCCGTCACCGGCGACACGCTGCGCCAGGTCGTGCCGCGCTTCCGCAACCGCGAGCTGCTGTGGCATCGCACCGAGCACCGTAACAACTACAACGGCGGGGGTCGCGGATGACGGTTGCCCTGGCCGTGCTGCTGTTCTTCGCGCTGGTGCTGGCGTGGATCGCGCTGCCCTTCGCGCCGACCTGGCGCGAGGCGCGGCGCCGCACCGACGCGCAGCCGTTGCGCGTGGTGCGCGAGGAGGATGTCGACGTCCGCCATTTCGCGCGCGGGCTGCGGGCCTTCGTGGCGCGGCGCCTGGGGCGCGAGGTGGCGGAGTGCCGCGCCACCGGCCTGGCGTGCGCCGGAACCCTGCCCGGCGGACAGGAGTACGCGGTGCTGCCGCCGGGAGACGTCCCCGAGCTGCGTCCGGCCGCGACCGGCCCCGCCGTCTGCGCGCCGGTCCTGGTGACGCTGGGGGATCTGCGTCTGCCGCCCGCCTCGCTGTTTCCGGCCGAGGTGTACGTCGAGGGCGCGCTGCGGGGCGGGTATCGCAACATCTACCGCGCCGTGCTGGCCGAGGGAGCGATCGAGCTGGAGGCCGAGAGCTGGGTGCTGCGCTGGCTGCACGCCGGCGGCGATCTGGACGCGGCGGCCGGCTGCGTTCTGGGCGGACGCGCGTCGGCCGACGGGGCGCTGCGGCTGGCGGTCGGGTGTTGCTACGAGCGGTTGCACGCGGCGCGGCTGGAATTCGGGCCGGACGAGGGGGGTGCGGCGGCGGCGCCGGCCGGCAGGCCCGACGACGGTGCCGCGACGGGCAGGGAGCCGGCGCCCTTGACGGCGGCGGAGGTGCCGCGACTGGTGGACGACGCCGCCGGCCGCTGGCTGATCGCCGGGCGCTGCGAGCTGCCCGCCGAACGCGTGGCGCCCGCCGATCTCGTGGTGACCGGACCCGTGCGGATCGGCCGCGGCGCGCGCCTGGCGGGCGCCGTCAAGAGCCGCGGCGACCTGGTGCTCGAGGACGGCGTCGAGGTGTTGGGCGCCGTGGTCGCCGGCCGCGATCTGCACGCTGGCGCCGGCTGCCGCATCCACGGCCCGGTGATCGCCGAGCGCGACGCGCGGCTGGGCCCTGGCTGCCGCGTCGGCGGACCGGAGCGCCCCACCACGGTCTCGGCGCGGCGGCTGGAGATCGCCGCGGGCACGGTGGTTCACGGCACGGTGTGGGCGCACGCCGGCGGCCGGGTGATTCCCGCCGCCGCTGCGCCCGGCCGGCGCGTTCGGGGGAGGCGGGAATGAGCGGGCCGCGCGTCGAACCGATCAAGCCGGTTCTGCCGTGGCGGGATCCCGCGCTGGCCGGGCAGCTCGAGCGGCTGCGCCATCTGGGGCACCGCGGCGGTCCCATCCTGCTCCACCGCGCGCTGCGCACCACGCCGCTGCGGCGCGGCGAAGCGATCGCCTCGGCACTCATCCCACTGCTGCTGCTGGCCGGCTACCTGGCGGCGCTGCCGGCCATCGTCGCCTCCTGGGCCGCGCTGCTCGATTTCTGCCGCCAGGTGATCGCGCTGCCCGGCCACGTCGATCTGGTGGCGTACCGCTTCGCGGGGCTGGACTTCTCGGTGCCGTTCTTGCACTTCGAAGCCGGCCTGCCGGGCAACCTGGTCTGGTGGGGCGGCTGCCTGGTCACGCTGTCGCTGCTGCTGCTGCCGCTGCTGTTGCCGCGGCGCTGGCTGCCCGTGGTCTACGCGCTGCGCGTGATCGCGCTCTTCCAGGCCGGCGCCCAGCTCTTCTTCGCCGTCTGGCCGCACGCCTTCCCGTACCAGGGCGACGGCTACGTGCACGGCATGCTCATCGCCGGTCTGATGTTCACCGCGCTCCTGCCGCCGCTGCTGGGCCTGACGCACGGCATCCTCGACCTGCACCCGGGGCGCAAGGCGCTGCTGATCGTGCTGGCGATGGGCCACGCCCTGGTCATGATCCCTCTGCAGTATCTGGCGCACGCCTACATCATCCACCACCTGTCGCTGCTGCTGATGCCGGTGCTCTTCTTCACCGCGGGGCTGCCCCTGAACGTGCTGGTCTTCATCGCCTTCTACGCCTGGGGAGCCAGCTGGCCGGGCCCGCGCGACCGCGAGGCGCCGGCGGCGTCCGCACAGGAGGCCGACCATGCGGTTTGATCGCGCCGGCAGCGAGACGAAGAGCCGGGCTCGGGCTTGCGCAGCCGCCGCCGCGCTGACCCCGGCGCTGGCGCTGTTGCTGGCGATGGCCCGGCCGGCGCCGGCGGCGGCCGCGGGCGCGCCGGCCGACAGCGCCGCTGCCGCGGCGACCGCCGCCCCTGCGCCCGCGCCGTCGCGCCATATCCTGGAGGCCGGCGCGGCGTACGGCGACCACACCGGCGGTTTTGGCCGCGCCGACGCGCAGTTCGTGCGCTACCAGGTGGCGCGGCCCGACGCCTGGGGCTGGCGCTTCGACCTGGGACGTTCCGCCCGCTTCGGCGACACCAGCCTGGACGCGGGCGCCGCCTACACGGCGCACCTGACGCCGGCGGCGACCTGGACGCTGGGCGTCGCGACCGGCACCGGCGACATCATCGCTCCGCGCTACCGCCTCGACTTCAGCCTGGCCGCGCCCGTGCTGGGCTTCGCCGCGCGGGTCGGCTTCCTGCGCGTGCAGAGCAAGGCCGAGAACAGCAGCGACGGCGTCGGCCTGTCGCTGGCGCGCTACCTCGGCCGCTGGGTCGTCTCGGCGGGCGGGAAGTACGAGGTGGGCCGCCCCGGCGGCACGGTGTCGACGTCGGGAGGTTTCGGCCTGGCCTACCTGGTGTGGCGCCGCACGCACGTGGGAGCCGGCGCGGATTTCGGCGATGTCAGCTACCAGCTCGTCGGGCCGGGCGCCGTCCTGGTCGACTACCGCAGCAGCGCCTACCACGCCGGCTGGACACAGTGGCTGGGCGCCTCGAGCGGCTTCAACCTGCGGCTGGACTGGGGGGACACGCCGTTCTACGAGGTGTGGGGCGTCACCCTGGGCCTGTTCAAGGAGTGGTAGCGGATGCCGCCGCGCGCCTCCGGCCCGGCGGCCGGTCTGGCCGCGGCGGTCGCGTTTCCCGCCAGCGCGCAGGCGCTCTGCCTGGGCACGGCGGCCGCCGGCCTGGAGATGTCGGCGGCGCTGGCCTGGGCGATCCTGGCCGTCGCGGCCGGGGCCGCGATCTGGGCGGGCGTCAGTTTCCGTGAGGGCGGCGGCGGCGCGCCCGCCTCCGCCGGCCGCGATCCGCTCGGCGCCGCCGCCGGCGCCGCCGCGCTGGCGCTGGCCGCCGCCGCCTGGCTGCTGCTGTGGCGGCTGGCGTGGCTGCGCTCGCCCTACGACTGGGACGGCCTGTACTACCACCTGCCGGCGCTGAGCGGCTGGGCCGCGGCCGGGCGGGTGGTCTGGCTGGAGCACCTGCCCGACATCCCGTTCGCCAACGGCTACCCCATGGGCGTCGAAGCGCTCGGGCTGGTCGTCCACCGGGCTCTGGGCACCAGCCGTCTGGCCGACGCCGGCGACCTGTGGCACTGGCCGCTGGCGGTCTGCGGCCTGGCGGTGCTGGCCGAGCGGCTGGGCGCGCGCGGCGGCTGGCGCTGGCTCGCCGGCGGCTTGATCATCGGCGCGCCGGTGTTCGTCGCCCAGAGCGTCACCTGCTACAGCGATCCCTCGCTGGGCGCCGCCGTCATCGCCGCCGCCGCCGCCACGCTGGTGCTGGCCGGCGATCCGGCAGGGCCGCGCCCCGCGGCCGCGCTGCTGTGGGGCGGCGCGCTGGGTCTGGCGCTGGGGGTCAAGGCCGGCGGCGTCCTGCCGGCGGCACTGCTGGGGGCGGCCGGCGCCCTGGCCGCGCTGCGCCGCGGCCGCGCGCGGCCGGCCCGCGCCGCGTGGGCGCTGCTGCTGGCGATCGCGGCGGCGCTGGCCGTGGGCGGATACTGGTACCTGCGCAACGCCGCGCGCACCGGCAACCCGATCTTCCCGATCGAGCTGCGTCTGGGCGGCCTGCTGCTGGCCAGCGGCTACGATCCGGTGGCGATGACCGACGCCAACCTGCCCGGATGGCTGGCCGGCCGGCCCGCAGCGCTGCGCCCACTGGTCTCGTGGCTGCAGCTGGATGCGCCGATCACCGGCTACGCCCCGACCGGCGGCCTGGGATTCATCTGGCTGGCCGGCGGCCTGCCGGCGCTCGCGGCGGCCTGGGGTATGGTCTGGCGCCGCCGCCGCGCGGGCGCCCCACGGGCGCAGGCGGCGCCCGCCGCTCCCGATCGCGCCGTGCTGCTGGCTCTGACCCTGGGCGCGGCCGCGCTGCTGGCCGCGCAACCCGGCGCCTGGTGGGGCAGGATGACCGTCTGGCTGCACGCGCTGGGCCTGCCGTGCCTGGCCGTGGCGCTGCAGGCCGCGGCCGGCCATCGGCGCGGCCGCCGCCTGGCCGCCGGCGCCGCCACGCTGCTGCTGCTGGCCGTCGCCGCGGGCGAGGCGGGGCTGGCCCTGGATCATGCCCGTCGCGAGAACCTGGTCCGCCGGCCGGGCGAGCCGCCCGTCTATCTGTCCAGCGCCGACGCCATCTTCCCCGGCCTGGCGGACGATCCCGGTTTCGCCGGCCTGCTGGCCGCTGACCGGCTGGCGCGCGGCCCCTGGAGCCGCGCCGGCACCCTGCTGGGCGGCGTGCTGGCCCAGCCCCTGGGCGCCCGCCGGATCATCTCGCTGCCCGCCGCGCCCTCGCCGGAGGATCTCGACCGCCTGCGCCGCGATGGCGTGGACTGGATCGTCTGGGACGCGGCCGCTTGCCCGGTTCCGCTGTCGCTGTCCGCCGCCGCGAGCGCGGAGGCGGCCTTCGCGCCCGCGCCCGACATCGATTTTCGGGCGCTGCGCCTGCGTCCGGCCGACGTTGAATAGGCGAATTCGGCGCGGCCTGTGTATGGTGTGCGCTTTCGCGCGCGGGTTCATGGCCCGGCGGCGGCCCGGGAGGACGATCGATGAACGAGCGGCTCTTGCACCTTGAAGGCACCGTCGACGGGCAGGCCGTTTCGGTCGCGCTGGGGCCGGGGCGCCACGTTGTCGGCCGGGCGCGGGAGTGCGCGGTGTGTCTGCCGAACCCGTCGGTGTCGCGGCGCCACGCCGAGATTGTCATCGACGCCGGCGGCGCGGTCGTGCGCGACCTCGGCAGCCGCAACGGCACGCGGGTCAACGGCGCGGCCGTCGCGCTGCCCTCGCCGCTGGCGGCGGGGGATCGGCTCGGCATCGCCGACCTGGAGCTGCAGGTGCAGGCCGCCCCCGGCGCGGCGCGCCCGGCGGGAGCGAGCGCGGCGGCGCCGCTGACCATGGCCGATCTGGCCGATCCCGCCTTGCAGACCGCGGGCGAGGAACTGTCCTGGGAAGAGATCCTCGACCTGCGGCGGTCCGGGACGAGCGCCGCGGCGACGGTCGCCGGCGCCGAACGCCACGCCCGGCTCTTCCAGGTGCTGGCCGAGGCGGGCGATCTGCTGACCGTGCCGCGCGACCCGGGCGAGCTGTACGAGCCGATCCTCGATCTGGTCGAGAGCGCGCTTTCGCCGGACCGCACCCTGCTGCTCTTGTACGAGGACGAGGGCGACGAGCCGGTGGTGCGCGCCTCGCGCCTGCGCGGCCGCCAACCGCGCGAACGGCTGGCGCTGAGCCGCACCATGATCGAGCGCGTGCTGCGCGAGAAGACCTCGTTCCTGACCGGCGACGCCATGCTGGATCCCCGCTTCCAGGCGCAGCAGAGCATCATCGCGCAGGGGATCCGCTGCGCGATGGCGGCGCCGCTGTTCGACAACGAGCGCGTGATCGGCCTGCTGTACGCCGACTGCGCCGACCTCTCCCGCCGCTACGGCCGCGACGAGCTGCGCGCCTTCACGCTGCTGGCCAACGTCGTCGCCGTCGCCATCTCCCACGCGCGCTACCACGTGCTGGAAGAGGAGAAGCGGCGGCTCGACGCCGAACTGGGGGCGGCGCGCGCGATCCTGCTGCGGCTGCTGCCCGACGCCCCTGCCGACTGCCCCGGCTACGAGCTGGCCGCCGTCCAGGAGCCGTGCCACGAGGTCGGCGGCGATCTGTACGACACCGTGCCGCTGCCGGACGGCCGGCTGGCCCTGGTGATGGGCGATGTCGCCGGCAAGGGGCTGGGGGCGGCGCTGCTCGTGTCGAGCCTGATGCCCGCGCTGCACCTGCTGCTGGAAGAGTCGCTCGAACCGGCGCCGCTGATCCAGCGGCTCAACCGCCAGCTCTTCCGGACGACCGACGCCGAGCGGTTCGTGACGCTGTTCCTGGGCCTGCTCGACCCGCTCAGCGGGCGCGTGGCCTATGTGAACGCCGGGCACTCGCCGCCTCTGGTGATCGCGGCCGACGGTCAGGGCCGCGCTCTGCCGCCGACCGGCCTGCCGGTCGGCGCCTTCGAGGATATCCCCTTCAAGGCCGGCGAGGTGACGCTGGCGCCCGGCGACCTGCTGGCGCTCTACAGCGACGGCGTGACCGAGGCGACCGCCGCCGGCGACGCGGACGATGAGTACGGCACGCCTCGCCTGCAGGAACTGCTGCAGCGCGAGCGCGCCCGCCCCGCCGCCGACATCGTGGCGAGCGTGCGCGCCGATCTGGCCCGGTTCAGCGGCGACGTCCCCGCCGCGGACGACATCACCCTGGTGGTCGTGCGCCGCAGGTGAGCGGCGCGAGCCCACGCTGGACGGCTCCCGGGAGCGGCCCTATCATCGCCCCGCGGCGCGCCGGCGGGACGGTCCCGCCCCCGGCCCGCGCCGGCGGAAGGGCCCGCGTTCCAGGGAGGCGCCGACGTGTCCAAGCGCTGGGAATGCAACGTCTGCGGCTACGTGCACACCGGCAAGCAACCCCCCGAGGAGTGCCCCGTCTGCGGGGCCAAGGCCGAGGAATTCGAGCGCATCGAGGACGGGGCAGGGGCGCCGGGCGAGGGCTGACGGCGAGGCTTCCGCGCACGAGGCCTGTCGCCGTCCCTGCGGCCTGGCTTGCCACTCGGCGCGGACGCGCTATCTTCCCCTCCTGCACGAGGAGGCTCCCATGGCGATGCGACGGGTTCGCGGCGCGGCCGCCCCCATCGCCCTGAAGCTGTTGGCGGCGGTTGCGCTGGCGGTGACCGCAACGGCGGCTCCTTGCCTGGTGCTGTGCCGTGCCCCTGGCGGCCACATCGCCGCCGAGTCGCTGTTCGCGACCTGTGCCGCGACGGAACGCGCGTGCGCACCATGCCCTGCCGAGGCGCCCGACGGACACGCCGGCGCCGCGCCGTCACTGCCGTCACCGCCGTCCTGCGATGTCTCCGCCTGCGCCTGCGGTCCGGCAGCCGGCTGCGATGATCTGCTGCTGTGGCACGCGACGATTCTCCCCGACACACGCGGTGCGCCTGCGGCCAGCGTGACCCCGGTCGCTTTCGCGATGCCGGCATCCGCGGCACCGCCCGCTCCGGCGGTGGAAGCGCTCCCCTGCTGTCCCCGGCCCAGCCTGCGCGCCCTGCGCACGACGGTCCTTCTGATCTGACGACTCCTCCCGCCCCGACTTGAACCGCGGACGGCGCAGGCGCGCGATGGCCCGTCCGTCCCGGCTGCGCGACGGCCTGAACACGGGAGGATTTCATGCGCGCCGTCCTGTTTCTGCTCGGTTGCCTTGCCGCGTATTCCGCCGGCGCGGACACGTCTGCGGGCGAGGCCGTGACCTTGGCGCAGTGCCGTGCGCTGGCCCTGGCGCGCAACGCCGAACTGGCGGCGGCGCAGGAAGAATTGACGGCGGCCGCAGGCGACGCGCAGCAAGCCGGCGCCTGGCCCAACCCCGAACTGTCGTTCGAGGCCGAGAATTTCGGCGGCGATCTGCCAGGGACCGAGCAGATGGAGACGACCTGGAAGCTGGCGCAACGATTGGAGTGGCCCGGCAGGCGAGCGGCGCGACAGGCCGCCGTCAGGGCCGAGCAGGCGGCGGCAGCGGCCGCCCTGGACGTGATGCGGCTCGATCTGCTGGCCCAGGTCGATCGCCGCTTCACGGCGCTGCTGGCGGCGCAGGAAAGGCTGGCGATCGCGCGCGCGCAGGCCGCGCTGGCCGACTCGTTGCTGGCGGTCGTGTCCGCCCTGATCGAGGCCGGCGAAGTGGCGGCGGTCGAAGCCGAACGCGTGCGCGGCGAACGTGCCCTGGCGGGAGTTCAGGCGGAGCAGGCCGCGGGACTGCTGGCGCGGAGGCGCGTGGAGCTGGCCGAGCTGTGGGGCGAGCCGGCGCCCTCCTTCGACCGCGCCGATGGCAGCCTGGAAACGGATCCGTTGCCGCCGGTCGTGACGGCACCGCATGACGGCGATGCCGCCCCCGATCTGCGCCCCTGGGACGCCGAACGCGAGCGTCTGGCCGCCGAGCTGAAACTGGCCGCGCGCGGACCGTGGCCCGATCTGGAGGTGAGCGCCGGCGCCCGCCGTCTGGGCGAAACCGACGCCGGCGCGTTCGTCGGCGGCTTCGCGCTGGCGTTGCCTCTGCTCGACCGCGGCGGTGGGGCCAGGACGGCGGCGGCCGCGAGGCTGCGGCAGGCCGAGCGGCGGCGTCAGGCGCAGGTCCACCGCCTGCAGGCCGCCTGGCTGGTCGCCACGGCGGAACTGGAGTCGGCCGAGGTCGCCCGCCGGCGGCTGCGCGACGAGGTGTTGCCGGGGGCCGAGGCGGTCCTGGCAGCCACCCAGGAAGGGTATCGACGGGGCAAGCTGCCTCTGCGCGATGTGTTGGACGCCCGCCGCTCCCTGGGCGAGGCGCGAGAGCGGTACATCGAGGCGCTCGAAACCGTGCACGCGGCCCGCATCGAGCTGCAACGGCTGCGCGGAGGCTCTGCGCCGGAAGCTGGAGGTTGGAAATGAAGAGATCGGCTCTGAGCAGGCGCGCGGCGCGGGCGATGTCGGCCGTGCTGCTGATCGCGTCCCTTGTGGCTGCCGGATGCCAGCGTGAACCGCGGGTGGCGGTGGCCGAGCGCGGCGGAGCGGACGGCCATGGCGCCGGACACGATGGCGCCCATGGCCATGGCGCCGCCGTCTCGGACCTGGATCGGCCGCTGGACGAATTGCTGGCGGCGGTCTGCGAGCACGAGCTGGCGCAGCACCGCTGCGACGCCTGTCGCTACGAGCTGGGCATGGTGGCGGTCGACGACGAGCTGCTGCTGGACGGCGGCCCGCTGGCCCTGGCCACGGCGGCGGAGCGCCCGCTGGGACGGACACTGGATCTCAACGGCGAACTGCGACTGGACCAGGAGCGCGCGGTCGAGGTGCAGGCGCGGGTGGCCGGCACGGTGCGAGCGATCATGGTGGATGTCGGCAGCCGCGTGCTTGCGGGAGAACCGCTGCTCGTGATCGAGAGCGCCGACTTCGCCGAAGCCCAGGCCGCCCATCTGCAGGCGCGCGCGGCGCTGGCGCTGGCCGAGGCGACTGTCGCGCGCGAGGCGGATCTTTTCGCCCGCGGGGTCTGCCCGCGCAAGGATCTGCTCGAGGCCGAGGCGGCGCGCGCCGAGGCCGAGGCGAGCATGCTCGCGGCACACGCGCGCCTGGCGGCGCTGGGTCTGAGCCAGGCGGCGATCGACAGCCTGACGGCGCAGAGCGGCGGCGCCCGCCGGCGTCCGGGACTGCTGGCGGTGCCGGCGCCGCGCGGCGGCGTCGTGCTGGCGCGGGAGGTCGGCCCCGGGGCCGCCGTGGAGCCCGGCCGGACGATCCTGCTGCTGGCCGACACCTCTCGCCTGTGGGTCTTGGCCGACCTGTACGAGCGCGACCTGGCGCTGCTGGAGGCGGTGCCGGCCGGTGCCCCGGCGTCGGTCCGCGTGGCGGCGTTCCCGGGCACGAGCTTCGCGGCGCGCTGGGACCGCCTCGACGGCGCCCTTGATCCCCGAGCGCGCGTCGTTCGCGCCCGCGCCTTGGTGGACAACCCGGAAGGCCGCCTGCGGCCGGGCATGTTCGCCCGCTTGAGCGTCGGCCTGCCGGGCGGCGACGAAGCGCTGACCGTGCCCGCCGACGCGGTGCTCGAGGATGAAGGGCGCCTGTTCGCCTTTCTGCGCCTGGAGCCGCCGCTGTTCGTGCGCCGGCCCGTGGCGGTGGGGCGCACGGCCGGCGGCTGGGTCGAGATCACCAGCGGACTGGCGGCGGGCCAGCAGGTGGTCGCCGCGGGCGCCTTCCTGCTCAAGTCCGATGTCCTGCGCGCCAAGATGGGCGCCGGCTGCGCCGATTGAAGCCCGCCGCGCGAGCGAGAGACAGACCCCCTGGCGGGGACAGTGATGGGAGATCGTGCATGCCGAGGTACTTCGCCGCCATCCTGCGCCGCCGTTGGTTCGTGCTGTGCCTGGGGGCGCTGGCCGCCGTCGCCGGCCTCGTTGTCTGGACGCGGCTGCCCGTCGACGCCTTCCCCGACGTCACCAACGTCCAGGTCATGATCCTGGCCCAGGCGCCCTCCCTGACCACCGAGGACGTCGAGCAGCAGATCACCCGGCCGATCGAGCAGCGACTGAGCGGGTTGCCGCGGCTGGAACTGGTGCGCTCGCTGTCGCGCGCGGGACTGGCCCAGGTCGTGGCGGTGTTCCGGGACGGCACCGATCCCTACTTCGCGCGGCAAGTCGTCTTCGAACGTCTGCAGGAGGTGCGGGAGGCGTTGCCCGACGGAATCGAGCCCGAGCTGGCGCCGCTGAGCACCGGCCTGGGCGAGATCTTCCAGTACACCATCGAAGGGGATTCCCTTTCGCTGTCCGAGCGGCGGGCCTTGCAGGACTGGGTCGTGGCGCCGCGCCTGCGCTCGGTGCGCGGGGTCACCGAGGTCAACAGCTTCGGCGGGTTGGTCGAGCAGCGCCAGGTGATCGTGGACCAGGGCCGGCTGCTCGCCCTGGATCTGTCGCTCGGCGACGTCGTCGCGGCGCTGGCCGCGGACAACGCCAACGCCGGCGCCGGCACCATCGTCAAGGGCTGGGAGCAATTCTATGTGCGTGGGATCGGCGCGTTCGCCTCGCTCGACGACATCGGCGACGTGGTGGTGGCGCCGCGCGGCGGGGCGCCGGTGCGCGTGCGCGACGTCGCGGAAGTCGTTGCGGGCGCCGCGACGCGCCAGGGAGCCGTCACCCGCGACGGGCGGGGCGAGACCGTCGCCGGCATGGCCATCATGCTGCGGGGAGAGAACTCCCGCGACGTGGTGACGCGGGTCAAGGCCGCCGCCGCGCGGATCCAGAGCTCGCTGCCCGCCGGCGTCCGGCTGGAGGTGTTCTACGATCGCACCGCCCTGATCCAGGCCTGCGTCAAGACGGTCATGAACGCTCTGTTGGCGGGCGGGGCGCTGGTCATCGTCATCCTCTTTCTCTTTCTGGCCGAGCTGCGCGCGGGACTGGTCGTGGTGCTGTCGCTGCCGCTGACGTTTCTCTGCGCCTTCCTCGTGATGGGCGCCGCGGGGCTGTCGGCCAACCTGATGAGCCTGGGCGGGCTGGCGTTTTCGGTCGGGATGGTCGTCGACGCCTCGATCGTCCTGGTCGAGAACGCGCGCCGGCACCTGGCCGCGCGTCCGGAAGCGCCGGATTCGCGCCGCGTCGTCATCACCGCCCTGTCCGAGGTGGCGCGGCCGGTCACCTTCTCCGTGCTGATCGTTGTCCTGGTGCTGGTGCCGCTGCTGACCCTGCAAGGCGTCGAGGGGAAGATGTTCAGGCCGCTGGCCTTGACCCTGCTGCTGGCCCTGCTGATCTCGCTCCTGGTGGCGCTGACGGTGGTGCCGGCGCTGTCGGAGATGCTCCTGGCGCGGCGCCGCGAGCATGAATTCGGCTGGGTCAGGCGCTTTCGGCGCGGCTACGAGCGGCTGCTGGGGGGCGCGCTGGATCGGCCGCGGCTGACGCTGGGCGCGGCCGGAGCCGTTCTGGCGCTGGCCGTCCTGCTGGCGCCGCGCTTGGGCACGGAATTCATCCCGACGCTGGCCGAAGGCGCGCTGGCGATCAATGTCGTGCGCCTGCCCAATGCTTCGCTGGACGGGTCGGTGGAGACCGCGCGCGAGATCGAACGCCGCGTGTTGAAGTTCCCGGAGGTGGCGACCGTGGTCACCAAGACGGGGCGGGCGGAGATCTCGGAGGACCCCATGGGGCCCGAGCAGAGCGATGTCTTCGTCATGCTCAAGCCGCGGCGCGCCTGGCGCACGGGACGCGATCAGAGCGCGGTGGCCGCCGCGCTGGGCGAGGAACTGGCGCGCATCCCCGGCCTGCGCTTCTCGTTTTCGCAGCCGATCGCGCTGCGCGTCAACGAACTGATCTCCGGCGTCAAGTCCGACCTGGCGGTCAAGATCTTCGGCCCGGATCTGGACGCGCTCAAGGCGCTGGCGGACCGCGCCGCGGCCGAACTGGGGCAGATGCGAGGCGCCGCCGACCTGAAGGTGGAGCAGATCACGGGCATGACGCGCCTGGATGTCGAGCTGGACCGCCGCGCGCTGGCGCAGCACGGCCTCGCCGCCGCCGAGGTCAACGAACTGCTGGCCGCGGGGGTCGGCGGGCGAGTGGTCGGCACGATGCTGGAAGGCGAGAGGCGGTTGGCGCTGCAGGTGCGCCTGGCGGCCGCCGACCGCGCCGACACCGCGGCGCTGGCGAACCTGCTCGTGCCCACGCCCGCGGGGGGGCGCGTGCCGCTGGGCCAGCTGGGCCGGATCGCGCCGCGCGAGGGCGCCGCGCAGATCAGCCGCGAACACGGGCTGCGGCGCGTGGTGGTCGAGGCCAATGTGCGGGGGCGAGACCTGGGAGGCTTTGTCGCCGAAGCGCAGGCACGTCTGCGCGCGCTCGAGGAGGAACTGCCGCCGGGCTATTTCCTCGCCTACGGCGGACAGTTCGAGAACCAGCAACGGGCGATGCGCCGGCTGGCATTCGTGGTGCCGGTCGTGCTGGCTTTGATCGCGCTCTTGCTGTACGCGGCGTTGGGCTCGGGGCGCAACGCCGCGCTGGTGATCCTGAACCTGCCGTTCGCGCTGGTCGGCGGCGTCGTCGCCGCGGCGCTGCTGGGCATGCCGCTCTCGGTGTCGGCCGCGGTCGCCTTCATCGTGCTGCTGGGCATCGCGGTGCAGAACGGCGTGGTGTTGCTGTCCTTCTTCCGCCAGCTCCGCGAACGCGGCCGGGACCCGCGCGCGACGGTCCTGGAAGGCTGCCGGCTGCGTTTCAGGCCGCTGTTCATGACGGCGCTCGTCAGCTTCGCCGGCCACCTGCCGATGCTGCTAGCCACGGGCGCGGGCGCCGAAATCCAGAGGCCGCTGGCGGCCGTGGTCATGGGCGGCCTGATCACCTCGACCGCTCTGACCTTGGTGGTGGTCCCGGTGATCTACCACGCGCTGGAGTGCCGGGCAGGCCAGAGCTGACCGGCGGCGCGATCATGGCGGCGGCGGCGCCGCTCAGCGCCGTGCCTGTCGCTGCCGCACCGCCTCGTAGGCCACCAGGGCCGCGGTCACGCTGACGTTCAGCGAATCGACCTCGCCCCGCATCGGGATGCGCACGCGCAGGTCGGCCTCGCGCAGCCAGGCGTCGGAAAGGCCCGTGTCCTCCGCCCCGAGCAGGATCGCCAGCGGCCCGCTCAGATCGGCGTCGGTGTAGACCGTTTCCGCGGCGGGCGTGGTGGCGACCGCGCGCAGGCGCCGCTCGCGCAGCCAGAGGCGGACCCGCGCCGCCTCCTCCTCGATCACCGGCACGGTGAAGAACGCCCCCACCGAGGCGCGCAGGACGTTGGGGTTGAAGATGTCGGTGCCGGTGTCGCAGACGATGACGGCGTCGATCCCCGCCGCGTCGGCGGTGCGCAGGACGGCGCCCAGATTGCCCGGCTTCTCGACCCCCTCCAGCACTAGCAGCAGCGGCCTGGCGGACAGGACCAGGCCCGCCAGCGTGCGGCGCGCCTGCGGCGCGACGATCAGCACGCCTTCCGGCCGCTCGCGGTAGGCGATCCTGGCCATCACCTGGGGGGCGGCCTCGACGAAGGCGGGTGGGTCGCCCGGGGCGGCGCGCGGCGCGCGCAGCAGCCCCGCCAGCTGCGGATCGTGCCGGGCCAGCAGCTCGGGGCAGAGCCACACCTCGCGAAACGGGTAGCCGGCGTTCCAGGCCCGGCGGATCACCCGCGGCTCTTCGATGATGGTCAGGCCGCGCGCGTCGCGCTCGCCGCGGTCGCGCAGCCGCAGCAGCTCCTTGACGCGCGGATTCTGCAGGCTGGTCAGGCGCTCGCGGGCCGGCGGCATGCGCGTCACCCCCGCTGCGGCCAGGGGGAGCGCGTGCCGGGCTGGCCGCGCGCGGCCGCCGCCGGATCGACCGCGGTGCACACCGCGCGCACCGCCTCGGGCACCGGCAGCATGCGCCGCGTGGGGTAGTCGAAGCAGACCATGCCGGTCTCCACCAGGGCGACAGCGGCGCCGTCGGCCGGCCGCGTGACCCGATGGTACAGGCGGAAACCGGTCGGCGACGACCCGCCCGCCGCGGTCTCGATCCGCAGCAGGTCGCCGGCGAAGGCCTCGCCCTGGTAGAGGATCGCCGCGTCGCCCATGATCAGCGACGCCCCGCCGCAGTCCAGCTCGGTCCACCCGTGCGCTGCCAGGAAGGCCACCCGCGCCTCGTGGATCAGCGACAGCAGGCGGTCGTTGCCCAGGTGCCCACCGTAATTGAGATCGGTCGTGCGCACCGCGATCTCGCACGCGAAGGGGTATGCCGGCAGCGCCGTCAGCTTGATCCGCGGCATGGCTGTCTCCCGCGCGTCGCGGCGCCGCCTGCCTTGCGTGCCTGGCGCGCTCCGGCGCGCTCCGGCACGCTCCGGCACGCTCTGGCGCAACGCCTCCCGGCCGCGCCGCGCCAGCCTAGCACGAAGGCAGGGCGCGGGCAAAGGGGGAGGCGGCCGCGCGGCGCCTTGCCATTGAGGCGAAGGCGCTGCCGGGGTACATTCACGCGCCGGGCGCCGCGGCGCCGAGGGCGCGTCAGTGACGGCCGGAGCAACGGTGCGGGCTCCGATCGATCGTCGGTCTCAAACCCGGGAGAAGCCATGCGCGCGTCGATCATGTTCGCCTTGCTGGCAGGCATCGCCTGGGGGGCGGGCGGCTACTTCGAAAAGGCGGGGCTGCGGGCGATGGGCATGCCGCCCATTGCCGGCATCGCCCTGCGGACGCTGGTCGCCCTGCTCGTTCTGGGGCTGATCTCCATTCCCGCGTGGAAGTTTGTCCGCGAGCCGGCGCACTCCGGCGCCTGGCTGATGATCATCATCGGCGGCGGCCTGGTGGCGGGCAGCCTGGGCATGTGGAGCTTCTACGCCGCCCTGGCGGCGTCGCCGAACCTCGGCGTCACGCTCGCCGTGGCGTTCGCCAGCGCGCCGCTGGCCGGCACGGCGGTGGGTCTGCTGCGGGGCGACCAGCCCTTCGACGCCAGGACCGCGCTGGGGATGGCCGCCATACTGGCCGGCATCGTGCTGCTGCAGATGACGCCATCACCCGCAGCCAGGTAGTTTCGCACGCGACTGACCCATTCCACCGCTCCGATGCGGAAAAAAGGGCAAAAAAGTACCTATTAAGGCCGCTTTATAACCGTTTCTATTTGACATCGTGTTTTCTGTGGTTCATTATTGACCGCACGTCGGCCGATAATGTATCGATTGAGGATTGGGGGCCTGGCTGCCGGCGGCCGGCCGGTCGGGCCGATTCAAGACGCAATCCAGCCGACGAGTGTGGGAGCAGCCGCGCGCCGCGCGGCGTCACGTTACCCGCCGCGGGAGCGCGACGGGGTGCCGGGAGGTGTCTATGGCTGTCGTCGAGTCGGTCGCGGGGTATGCCGAGAAGTTCATGCAAGGGGTAATCGCCCGCAACCCCGCCCAACCCGAGTTCCACCAGGCGGTCCACGAGGTGGTGACGTCGCTGGCGCCGTGCCTGCAGCGCCATCCGGAGTACCTCGATGCCAGGATCCTCGAGCGCCTGGTCGAACCCGACCGCATCATCATGTTCCGCGTCGCCTGGCAGGACGACCGCGGCGACATCCAGGTGAATCGCGGCTACCGGGTGGAGTTCAACAACGCCATCGGCCCCTACAAGGGCGGCCTGCGGTTCCATCCCTCGGTGAACCTGGGCATCCTCAAGTTCCTGGGCTTCGAGCAGATCCTCAAGAACAGCCTGACGACTCTGCCCATGGGAGGCGCGAAGGGCGGCAGCGACTTCGATCCGAAGGGCAAGTCTGATTACGAGGTGATGCGGTTCTGCCAGGGCTTCATGAACGAGCTCTACCGCCACATCGGCGCGAACATCGATGTGCCGGCGGGCGACATCGGCGTGGGCGGGCGGGAGATCGGGTACCTGTTCGGCCAGTTCAAGAAGCTCACCCACTCGTTTGAGGGGGTCCTCACCGGCAAGGGGCTCAATTGGGGCGGGTCGCTCATCCGGCCCGAGGCCACGGGCTACGGCTGCGTCTACTTCGCGCAGGAGATGCTCAAGACCCGCGGCCTGTCCTTCGAGGGGCGCCGGGTCGCCGTGTCGGGCTCGGGGAACGTCTCGCAGTACGCGATCCAGAAGGTCAACGAGCTGGGCGGCAAGGTCGTCACGATGTCCGATTCCAACGGCACCGTTCACGATCCGCACGGCATCGACGGCGAGCGCTGGCAGTTCCTGATGGAGCTGAAGAACCTCAAGCGCGGTCGCATCAAGGAGTATGCAAGCGAGTTCAAGTGCGAGTACCATGAAGGGCGTCGCCCCTGGTTCGCGCCGTGCGAGGTCGCGCTGCCGTGCGCGACCGAGAACGAGGTGAGCGGAGAGGACGCCAGGACGCTGATCAAGAACGGCTGCGTCTGTGTCGCCGAAGGCGCCAACATGCCGACAACGCCCGAGGGGGTCGAGGCCTTCCTCGCCCACAAGATCCTCTACGGACCGGGCAAGGCGGCCAACGCCGGCGGCGTGGCCACCTCCGGACTGGAGATGTCGCAGAACAGCATGCGCCTGGCGTGGACGCGGGAAGAGGTCGACGAGCGGCTGCATCGGATCATGACCTCGATCCATGACGCCTGCCGGGCCACGGCGCGGGAGTACGGCGACGCCGACAACTACGTTCTCGGCGCGAACATCGCCGGGTTCATCAAGGTCGCCGACACCATGATCGACCAGGGGGTTGTCTAGCAGGGACGCACCGGACCATCGCGGTCGCGGCGGGGGAGGGCCCCGGGCTCTCCCCCCGGCCGCTCGAGGTTTGCGGAAGCACATATGGATCAGAACGAGGAATTGGCAGGCCGGTCGCGGGGGCCGCGAGCCACCGTCCCGTCCGGCTTCCGGGCGCTGGTGGATGCGCTGCTCGCCGAGACGCGCCGCGACGAATCGCGCACGGGCATTCTCCGGCGGATCTGCAAGTCCCTGCTGCGCTTCTCCGCCACGGACGCGCTCAGCCTGGTGATCGATACGGAAGGAGCGGCCACGCTCTGCCGCGCGCGCGCGGCCGGCGATGGGCAGAGCCCCGAGGCCGCCGAGGTCGAGGTCGTGTCCCTGGACCCGCGCGCGCAGGCGGCCGCGGATGATCTGGTGCCGGCGCCGGTCATGCAGGCGATCCTGGCCGGCAACGTCGCCGCGCCGGCCGAGTCGTGCACGCGGGCCGGCAGCTACTGGACCGGCGACACCGCCCGGCCGATGCTGCTCTGGGATCCGGTCGAAGGCGGCGCGCCGGGGCGGACGGTGATCGTGGGCGGGGCTTTCCCGTCGCTGGCGGTCCTGCGGGTGCCGATCGGCCCGCGGTCGCGGGGCGTCCTCACCCTGGCCAGCCGCCGGCGCGACTTCTTCACCGCCGACGACGTCCTGACGTACGAGACCGTGGCCCAGATGCTGGGCGTGGCGCTGGCGCACCAGGGGGCGCAGTGGGCGCTGCGCGAGCGCGTCAAGGAGCTCACCTGCCTCTACGGCATCGCCCGGATCGCCAACCGCTCCGAGCTGGACATCGACCAGTGCCTGGCCGAGATCGTGGCCCTGCTGCCTCCCGCCTGGCAGTTTCCCCAGGTCACGGAGGGGCGGATCGTCGTGGATGGGCGCGCCATCATGACGCCGGGATTCCGGGAAGTGGCCGATCGTCTGGACGCGGTGATCCGTGTGGACGGCAAGATCCGAGGCGCCGTCGAGGTCGTGTACGTGGCGCGGACGCCCGGCATGGAGCAGGAGCCTTTCCTGGAGGAAGAACGAAGCCTGATCGCGGAAATCGCGCGGCAGGTGGGGCTGGTGCTCGAGCACCGCGAGTCCGAGGCCGAGACCCAGCGGCTGCAGGAGCAGCTACGCCACGCCGAGCGCCTGGCGACCATCGGCCAGCTGTCGGCGGGGGTCGCCCATGAGCTGAATGAACCGCTCGCCGCGATTCTCGGCTTCGCCGAACTCGCCAAGGCGGTTCCGGGGCTGCCGGCGGCGGCGGCGGCGGACACGAATCGGATCATCAAGGCCGCGCTGCACGCGCGCGAGATCATCCGCAAGCTCCTGATCTTCACGCGGCAGATGCCGACGAGCAAGGCGGTCACGGACCTCAACAAGATCGTCAGCGACGGCCTGTATTTCCTGGAGACGCGCTGCCGGACGCAGGGCATCTCCCTGGTCCGCAGGCTCGACCCGGAGCCGACGCTGGTGATGGCGGATCCGGCGCAGCTGCACCAGGCGCTGGTCAACCTGGTGGTCAACGCCGTGCAGGCGATGCCCGAGGGGGGCGTCCTCACGGTCAGCACGCGGGTGGAGGCCGATCGGGTCCTGCTGGCGGTCGAGGACACCGGCGAGGGGATGACGCCCGAGGTGCAGCGGCGGCTGTTCACACCGTTCTTCACCACCAAGGATGTGGGGCAGGGCACCGGGCTCGGCCTGGCCGTCGTCCACGGCATCGTCACGGCCCATGGCGGCGCGGTGGACGCCAGGAGCGCCGTCGGCGAGGGATCGACATTCGAGATCACGCTGCCGCTGGAGCGTGCGGCGCCCTCGGCGGAGGCGCAGTGACATGAGTTCCGAGTTGCGCGGCCGGCTGCTCGTCGTCGACGACTCCGCCGACACGACCGAGGTCCTGAATAGACAATTGACGGCCCGCGGGCTCGAGGTGCTGACGGCGCGGGACGTCGCGCAAGCGGTCCGCTTGCTCGAGCGCGAGCCCATCGATCTGGTGATCACCGATCTGAAGATGCCGGGCGCGTCCGGCCTGGAACTGGTCCGGCACGTCAGGGAGCACCTGCCGCGGACGCAGGTGATCATGATCACCGGCTATCCGAGCATCGAGACCGCGGTCCAGGCCGTCAAGCTGGGAGCGGAAGAGTATTTGCCGAAGCCGTTCACGCAGGAAGAGCTGCTCGCGGCGGTCGGGCAGGCGCTGGCGCGGGTCGAGCGGCAAGGGACGACGCCGCGGCCGGCTGCGGCGCCGCCGAACCCCCTGGGACTGGTCGCCGACTGCGAATCCATGCGCCGCGTGCTGGCGGCGGTCGCGGCGGCGGCGCGGGGGATGGACGCGGTGCTGATCAGCGGCGAAAGCGGCACCGGGAAGGAGCTGCTGGCCAGAGCCATCCATCACGCCGGGCCGCGGGCCGATGCGCCCCTGCTCATCGTGGACTGCGGGCTGCCGGAACCCGTCATCGCACGGCAGCTGTTCGGCGCGCCGGCGGCCGCGAACGCGGGGGCGGCCGTCCTGGCGGCGCGGCTGCGCGAGGCCGCGCCGGGCGGCACGCTCCTGCTGCGCGAGTGCCCTGACCTGCCGGTCGGCGTGCAGGAGATGCTCCTGCTCGCGCTCGAGGCGCTGGACCGCTCCGCCGGCGGTCATGACGTCCCGCCCGGGCCTCGCCTGCTCGCCACCTCGGACCGCGATCTGCGGGCGCTGACGGACGCCGGCAGCTTCCGTCCGGAACTGAACCGCAAGCTGGGCGCGCAGACGATCGAGGTGCCGCCGCTGCGGGAGCGCGGCGAGGACATCGTCGCGCTGGCGCAACGGTTCCTGCTTCGCTTCGCCCGGGAGCGGGGCGTCGTGGCGCCACGGCTGTCCGACGCGGCCGTCGCGCTGCTGAAGAGCTATCCCTGGCCGGGAAACATCGCCGAGATGCGCAACCGCATCCAGCAGCTGGTGGCGGAGGCGGCCGGGGACGTCATCCGCCCGCTGGACCTGCCCGCCTCGTTGCGGGCGGCGGCGGGCGGGGACACGGACCCGACGTCCTCGCTGGCGGAGGTCGAAAGGGCACACGTGCGAACGGTGCTGGCGAGCGTGGGGGGGAACAAGACGAAGGCGGCCGAGATCCTGGGGATCAACCGCAAGACGCTGCGCGATAAGCTGGCGCAATTCGGCGACAATTGAACCGGCGGCGCCGGTCAGACTCTCCGCCGAGCGAGGAAGGATGCAGTCGCGCCAGGCCGCTCCCGAAGTGACGGTCCATGGGGCCGGGGATCTCGGCGGCAAGGCGTCGGGCCTGGCGGCGCTTAACAGTTGGGATCTGCCCGGGACGGCCAGGCTCCCGACCCATGTGCTGGCTACCGGTTTCTACAACGCCTATCTGGAACGCGGGGGAGTGGCGGGAGCCGGCATCGAGCCCGTCGCCGCGGCGATCCTGGAGGCGATCGGCGAACGGCCCATCGGCGTTCGCTCCTCGGCCACCAACGAGTCCGGCGGCGAAGGGCAGGGACGCCGGGCGATCCACGCCGGCGAGAACCTTTCCTTCATGCTGCCCAACAACCACCCGGATCCGCAGGTGCGGGTGCGGCAGCTATTGCTGGCCATCAGCCATGTCTACGACGATTTCGCGGGCCGGCAGGAACAGGACCCGGAGGCCAGCATGGCCGTCGTGGTCAACCCGATTCCCGGTCTCTTCGACGACACGGCGGCGGGCCCGTACTTCTACCCCTACGTGTCGGGCGTCGCGGATTCCTTCTTCCCCTACGCGCTGAAGAACCAGGACCCGCGCGAGGGCTACGCGCGGATCGCCTTCGGCCACGGCTACGCCACGGTGCTTGACGACTTCCCCGTGATTCCGATGGCGACGATCACCAAGCCGATGCCGCTCGACCTGCTGCAAACGGGCGGCGGACAGAAATACTTCTACGCGCTCGACCTGATGAAGAATTCGGATCTGCGCGGCGAAGAGCTGGAGACGATGACGAAGCTGCACGTCCGCCACGCCAGCTTCCACAAGGTGCGCCTGCTGGGCATGCATGGCCAGGTCGTGACCATCGAGGAGCTCGTCCAGCGCGACCAGTTCGGCTTCCAGTCGGGGCTGGCCAGGCTGATGGAGACCATCGCGGCCCGACTGGCCGCGAACTTCCAGATCGAGTTCGTGTTCAACCTCGATTTCGCGATCAAGCCGTACCGTGAAGGCCTGTTCCACGTCGTCCAGCTGACGCGCCTGCCGGCGCAGGTTTCCGAGCCGCTGGCGCTGCCTGCGGCGCCGGACCGCGTCTGGCTGTCCATCGCCAGCCTGCAGGGCCACGGCGTGATCCGCGGCGTCAGGCACGCCGTGGTGGTCTCTCCCTTCCTCTACGCCAAGGACCAGCACGACGCCGTGCGGCGGCGGCTGGCCGAGATCAACCATGAACTGGGCGAGCGCGGCGAGCGCTACCTGGTCATCGTGCCCGGCCGTCTGGGGAGCCGCAACCGCGACTGGGGCATCTGGGTCGAGTACGCGGATGTCAGCCACGCAGCCTGCATCTTCGAGTACGGGGTGGACATCGCCGGCCGCGCGCAGCCCTTGCCCGAGGAAGGGGAGTTGACCGGCGGCATCTACGGCAGCCACTTCCTCTACATGGTCCTCGGGGGCTACAGCGAGGACCAGAGGCGCCTGCAGGCCCGGCTCCACGGCACGCAAGGCACCCACTTCTTCACGAACTTGATGAGCAGCAACGTCGTCTACGGTTATATTTCCCCGGTCGAGGACAGGCTGGACCCCTGGTTCTTTTCGCCGCCCGACCGCGGGAGCGTCCCCTACGTGCTGACCTTCCCCCGGCCGGTCACGGTCTACGCCGACTCCAGCGCGCAGCGATGCCTGGTGGTGCCCGGCGAAGAAGAAGCTTGAAACAGGAGAGCGGCTCGATGGCGACGCCGGACGGCGCCGGGGATCCATGCGCAGAGCACGGGCGCGATCTGCTCTACATCCCCCGCGTTATCAACCCCGTTCGCATCGAGGAAGTGGTCTTGCTGGCCGCGGCCGAGGAGATCCGCGCCGCGCGCGACGCGGTCGCGGCCGCCTTGCCGTGGGTCGAGGTGAGGGTCTGGGCGAATCCCCTGGCGCTCGCCGACGCCTGCACCGCCCGGCCGACCGTGGCGGTGCTCGACGACACGGCGCTGAACCTGGCGGACGTCGCCGCCGCCCGGCGCCGCTGTGATTCGCTGGTGGTCGTCCTGCTCAGTTCGAATCGGCTCGTCCAGACCTCGCCGCCGGATGTCGGGCGCGAGGCCTGCCCCTATGTCGCCAAGGCGGATCTGGTGTTCGCCCACGACACCTCCCGCTGGGCGTCCGCGCAGACCGTGCTGGCGGCGGTGCGCGCGGCCGAGGATCACCTCAACATCGCGCGGCATCCGGACGTGCGGCGGTTCATCTTCCTGGTCGTCGACGACGAGCCGCGCTGGTTCTCGGAATTCCTGCCCGCGCTCTACGAGATCATCGGCCAGCGCGCCTGCGTCCGGCTGGCGCGGACCTTCGAGGAGGCCGAGCGCTTCCTGGTGGGCGCCGCCGGCGGTTCAGGAGAAGAGGCGCTGGCATCGCGAGCCCACGGCGACGATGTGATCGGCCTGATCACCGACATCTACTTCCCGCGGCAGGGAGTGGTCAGCGGGGAGGCGGGGCGCGCCCTGATCGATCTGGTGATCCGGCGCTACCCGCGGATCCCCATCGTCGTGGCCTCCAAGACCCGCGAGGCCGACGAGCTGCGCGACGCCGTGCTGGTCCTGCCCAAGGGAGACCCCGACTTCCTGCCGGCGCTGCGGGCCTACGTCCGCGATCGCACGGGCATGGGCGATTTCGTGATCGTGGATCGCAACGGGCGGGAGAAGCACCGCGCCAAGGACGTGCACGGCCTGCAGCGACTGCTGGCGGCGGCCGGCGGCGCGGATGCGGAGGCGGAAGAACTGCGCGGGATTCTGAGCGTTTACGGCGAGCAGGATCGCTTCTCTTCCTGGCTGTACATGCACGGCTTCCGCGAGCTGGCGGACCGGTTGCGGCCGGAACGGTTGACCGGGGCGCCCATGGTCGCGCTGCTGCAGAGCGAACTGGCGCGTGAACTGGAGAGGGTTCGCCACACCCCACTGCTGCTCGACGGCCGCGTGGTGCGCGACCTGGCGTCGCTCTCGGCGGTGCTGGCGTCGGCGTCGCCACAGGCCGTGCAGGCGGCCGCCGATCGCGACGCCCTGTCAGGCTGGCTGGATCTGCAGGGGTACTCCGAGCTGGCGGACGAGCTGCGGCCCATCCACGGCCGGGGCGACGCCTTCCGCCAGGCCATCGCCGGCGTGGTCGCGAAATGGGAGGCTGTCTACTCCGGCCGTTCGCGGTCGGATCCGCAGCCGCGAGCATGACGATGCATTGCTTCTTCGCCTCCGATCTGCATGGCGATCGCCGCAAGTACGAGCTGCTCGCCGCGGCGATCGCCGCGGAGCGCCCCGCCGCCGTGTTCCTGGGCGGCGATCTTTTGCCCGCGGGCGCGGCGACCAGGCCTGCGGCGCGCGACTTCCTGAGCGGGTACCTGGCGCCGGCCCTGCGCGGGCTGCGCGCCGAGCTGGGGCCACGGTATCCCCGCGTCCTGGCGATCCTGGGCAACGATGACGAGCGCGCGGCCGAGGCGGACGTCCGGGCGCTCGCGGACGAGGGGCTCGTCGACTACATGCACAAGGCGCGCACGGCGCTCGCGGCGTTCGAGATCTTCGGCTACGCCTGCGTGCCGCCGACGCCGTTCCTTCTGAAAGACTGGGAACGGTACGACGTCTCGCGGTTCGTCGACCCGGGCTGCGTGTCGCCCGAAGAGGGCGTGCGCACGCTGGCCGTCCCGCCGCGAGAAGCGCGCCGCGCCACGATCAGGGACGACCTGGAGCGGTTGGGCGCGGACCGCCCGCTGGCGCAGGCGGTTTTCCTTTTCCATGCCCCTCCCCACGGGACGCTGCTCGACCGGGCGGACCTCGATCGGGTGCGCGTGGAAGGCGTGGCGGCGGATGTGCACGTGGGCAGCATCGCGATCCGCCGCTTCATCGAGCGGCGCCAGCCGCTGCTGACGCTGCACGGCCATGTGCACGAGACCGTGGCGCTCTCGGGGGCCTGGCGGCAGCGCCTCGGCCGCACCTGGATGTTCACGGCCGCGCACGACGGTCCGGAGCTGGCGCTGATCCGGTTCGATCTCGGGCGGCTGGACGAGGCGGCGCGCGAGCTTCTGTAGAGCGGGATGGCGGCGTCCGTGCCGCCCGCACGTCAGCGCGGCTTGATGATCGCGCCGCGACCCGTGCGCCCGTCGGCGCGGATCTCCAGGGGCGCTCGCAGCCGCACGTGTCTGACGAACTCCGTTTCCGACACCGCCGTCCGAGCCTCGAGCCACGGCCAGTCGACGGCGTACGGCTCTTCGTGGCCCACGCAGAAGTAGAGCACGCGCCGGCTGGCGAGATTGAGGAAGAAGTGCGAGCCCTGGCTCAGCAGCACGTTGATGCGGGGCAGGGTGGCTTCGACGATCGCCCGCGCGCCGGCGATCTCGCTGAAGCCGACCGCGATGCCGGCGGAGGGGTCGGTGGTGCCCCAGCGCCCCGGTCCGATCAGCAGATAGGGCCGCCCCGCGGCGAGCAGCCTGCGGTCGATCTCGGCGATGGCCCTGGCGGCTTCGGCGCCGCGCCGCAGCTCGAACGCGGAGGGCCGGACGTAGACCACGTCGCGCACCGTGGTGATCACGCCGTTGCCGAGGACCCTGGTCGAGGCCGCCAGCACGTCGGCACGCGGCAGATCGGCGACCTGCACTTCCACCTCGGGGTAGGTGATGCGCAGCGGGCGCGCCTGCAACAGGGCGAACCTGGCGGGCAGGGGTTCGGGGCTGCCGAAGCAGACCGCGAACTCGATCTCCACGGGGGCGCCCAGCGCGCGCCTACAGCCGTCGAGCACGTCGACGAGCAGCGCGACCAGCGGCACGCGCGCGCTCTTGAGGATGGGCGCGAAGTCCACCACGCGCGGGCCGGGACGCCCCAGGCCCGGCACGAAGCGGTCGTCATCGGGCAGGTAGGTCGACGCCACCATCGCCAGGGCGCCGTCCTCTTCGGCGTCGGCCAGCGTGCACCGCCGCCAGCCGTCGCGGAACGTGCCGGCCGCGCCGATCCCGCAGTAGGAAGACAGGTCCACGGCCCAGAACGATTTCTGCGTCTGCGCCAGCAGCTCCGCGGCGGTGACGTGGGGCGGGTTCGCATGAGGGTGGGCGGGCGAACATGGCCAGGCGGCGCCCTCCTCCACGAGCGAACGTCCCAGCCCCAGGGTCAGCGCGATGGCGCCGTCCTCCGGGCGGGCGAGCCCCGCCGGGTAGAAGTTCCAGGTGCGCGCGACCCCCGCCACCTGGGGATAGAACCGTTCGCCGTAGGCGCGGCCGGCGACCTCCTGGACGATCACCGCCATCCTCTCCTGGCGCTCCGGGCCCGCGGCGGCGGCGCGCGCCGCCCTGGCGCGGGCGGCGAACGTGGAGGCGTAGACCTGTTTGACGGCCGCCGCCAGCTCCCGGACGCGGCCGCGGCGGTCGCGCGCGCGGCCGGCGACCATGCAGGTCGCGTAGACGCCGGCCAGCGGCTCCGCGCCGTCGTCCTCGAGCAGGCTGGACGAGCGCACGGCGAGCGGGCTCCCCATGCCGACCGGCACCTCCGCCAGGAACGCGTGCAGATCGGCGGGCAGGGCCGCCCTCTGGAAGGCCGCAGCCAGGCGGTCGTCGTCGGGCGGCGACGCCACGACCCCGGCCAGCTCCTCGTCGGCCAGGAAGCGCTCGAAGGCGTCGGTGGTGATCACGGCCAGCGGCGGGATCGACACCGCGAAGGCGGGTGCGGCGCGCGCGGCGACGCCGGCCGCCAGCACGTCCCGGGCCAGCTCCAGCCCCGCCGCCTTGGCGCCGATAGCGCCGCGACCGCTGACCATCAACGGCCCCATCAGCTCTCCGGTTTCAACACGACGCCAAGATTGGTCCGTCCGTCGAGAACGATCTTGAGCGGCCGCGCGCAGGCGATGTGCCTGACATGGCGCGTTGCCGCCTCCGGGTCCTGGGCCTCCAGCCAGGCGGTGTCGAGCAGGTCCCCCTCGCGGCGGCGATCCACCGTCAGGTAGCCGATGCCGAAGGACACGATGTTGTGGAAGAAGTGGGAGCCGTCGGAGGGGTCGACCTCGATGTCCGCGAGCCCTGTTTCGACGATGCAGCGTGCCCCGGCGATCTGCCCCCACTTCACCGGGATGCCCAGCCAGGGATCCGCGCTGCCCCAGCGCCCCGGTCCGATCAGCAGATAGGGCCGCCGGCGCTGCTGCAGCCGGACGTTGATCTCGCCGATCTCCGCCGCGATCAGAGCCGTCCGCCCGCGGTCGAACGTGCCGGCGGGCACGTGGACGATGTCGCGCACGTCCTTGATCAGGCCGTGGCCGAGCGCGGCGTGGGAGACGCAGACGGCGGCGCCGGGCCGCACCTCCCCGATCCGGACCTCCTGCGCCTCCGATCCCAGGACCAGGGGGCGCATTTGCAGGAAGGCGAATTCGTGCGGCTGGCGCGGATCGGGGGAGATGTTCACCGCGAACTCGATCTCGACCGGGCAGGAAGCCGCCGCCGCGCCGACCTTCAGCAGGAAGCCGGTGACATCGGCCAACGGGAAGACACGGCCCTTGAGCACGCCGGCCATCGTCACCAGCCGCACGCCCTGGCGCGACACGCCGTCGTAGACCGCGTCGTTGTCGGGGGAGTAGACCGAGCCCACCGCCTGCAGCGTGCCGTGCCGTTCGGCGACCGCGAGATCGAGCGGCACCAGGTCGGGCGGCTCGAGGCCCGCGCGGGACAGATCGAGAGCCAGGAAGACCCGCTGCGAATTTGCGACGTACTCCTGGGGCGAGAACGACTGGATGGGGGTGCGCGGGCGCGCCGGCGAGAAGCGCACCGCCCGGCCGCCCTCCACGACGGTGCGGCCCATGCCCAGCGCCACCGAGACGACGCCGTCGTCGGGCTTGAGGCCGGCCATCGGATACACGTTCAGGGACCGTCCCACTCCCGCGAAGTCCGGGTAGACATACGCGCCGTGCGTCCGGCCGACCACCTGCTGGATCACGACCGACATCTTCTCCTCTTCGAGCCGGTTGGGCAGGGACTCCAGGTAGGCCTTGGGGTCGGCGTGATAGGTGGACGCGTACACCCGCTTGATGGCCGCCGCCAGCTCGGCCAGTCGCGTCTCCGGATCGTCGGCGGTGTTGGGGATCATGAAGGTCTTGTAGATGCCGGCGAAGGGTTGATAGAGCGCATCCTCGAGCAGGCTGGAGGAGCGCACGGCCAGAGGCTGCCGGACCCACTGGAGGAAGTCCCATAGCTGGTCAAGGACATCCCGGGGCAGCTCGGCGTTCAGGAAAGCGCGGGTGATCGCCTCGTCGTCATGCTGCTCCAGCGCGTAGGCCAGCAGACCCGATTCCTGCATGAACCGGTCGAAGACCTGCGTGGTCAAGACGACGGTGGGCGGGACGTGGATGCGCACGCCGGGGAAGCGATCTTCGAGGCCGTAGGAGGCGATGAGCGAGTTGACGAAGGCCAGACCGCGACCCTTGCCGCCCAGCGACCCCTTGCCGATCCGCACGAAGCCGCTGCCCCCTTCGAACGCGCGCGCCGAGTAGTCGACCACGACACCCGCGACCAGGCGGCGCCGGGTGTCGCGAATCGCCTCCAACAGGGCGGGACGCAGGTCCACCGGGGCGCTCGCGGCCTGCCGGAGCAGCCGGGCGATCGCATCGGCCAGCTCGCTCTGGCCGCGCACGAGCAGCCAGGTGCGGAAGTCGGGGCGCGCCAGGTTCGGCTGCAGCGACTCCTCGGGGACCGCCTCCACCGCCCACTCGAGGGTGAGCAGATCGGGCGCCCGACTCAGCACCTGGCCGTCGGGTCCCTGGAACACGAACTCGCTGAAGCCGAGCCGCTGCTGCATGAACTCGCGCAGGCTGCCGAGCAGGGTCGGCGAGGCCTTGTCGGTGAACTCCAGGCCGAGCGCGGCGGCCGGCGCCGCGTTGGGGGCGTCCGACTGCATCATGATCGGCAGCCCGGGCGATCGTTCCCGCAGCTGCCGGGCGACGCGGAAGCCCGCGTCCGCCAGGACGCGGCCGCCGACCGGGAAGGCGGCGTCCAGGATGACGCCGAGCAGGTGATCCCGGTACCGTTCGTAGAGGCTCATCGCGTCTTCGTAGCTGCGCGCCAGGAGCACCTTGGGCCGCGCGCGCGCGCGCATGATCTTCTGCGCCCTGGTCGGGCTGACCGCCTGCAGGGCATGGGTCTGGTTGAAGATCTCCGTGTAGAGCATCGGCAGGTACGAGGAGTAGAACTGGACCGAGTCCTCGACCAGGATGATGCTCTTGACGCCGGCCGCCTGCGCGTCGTGCCAGGCGTTGAGCCGATCCTCCACGTGCTTGATGATGGCCAGGAACAGGCGCACGTCGCCCAGCCAGACGAAGACGCTGTCGATGCCCGGCAGGCTCTCGACCGGGGGCAGCAGGCTGACCTCGCGCGGGCTGCAGGCGAGCAGGACGACGGGGACATCAGGGGCGGTCTTGCGCACGGCTTCGCCGAGCTCGCCGACGTTCATGTTGCCCACCCGCGCCATCGAGATCACCAGGTCGAACGGCTCGGACTCGAGCCGCGCCAGCGCCTCGTCGGCGGTCGACACGCGCTGGATCGAAGGGCTGAAGCGCAGGTCCAGATCCAGGTACTCGGCGAGCAGCACCTCCGAGAAGCGCCAGTCCTCGATGAAGGTGTAGTAATCGTAGAGGCTGCTGACCAGCAGCAGGTTGCTGACCTTCCGCGGCATCAGGGCGTCGTAGGGAACGCCCAGTTCCGGCAAGGCGCCGACGATTTCGCCCATCTTGGCATCGCGCATGCAAGGCTCTTTCTGTCCATGGCCGGTAGCGCGGCCGCTCCGCGCCGCGCGGGCTCCGCCTCGGGTCGCGCCCGCTCCGGCCGCATGGCGCCGATTCTAGCATCATTCCGCGCCGCTCAGTACCCCGCCGCGCAGCCGTCGTTGCGCGATTCGCTGCCGCCGAGCAGCACGCCGCGCTCCCAGTCGATCCAGATGCCCTGGTAGCCGCCGAAATGGACGCTGGCGGGACCGAAGCGGTGGCCGCGGCGCTGCAGCTCGGCGACGACCTCGCGGGCGATGCCGCTCTCGGCATGCAGCAGGCCGCCGTCGGCCATCTGCTCGCCGGTCGGCTCGCTGGAGCCGGTGTGGCGCAGGCGGGGCGCGTCGCCCGCCTCCTGGACGTTCAGGCCGAAGTCCAGCAGGTTGCACAGCACCTGCACGTGGCCCTGCGGCTGCATGTCGCCGCCCATGACGCCGAACGAGAAGACGGGTCGGCCGTCCCGGGTGACCATGGCGGGGATGATGGTGTGGAAGGGGCGCTTGCCCGGGGCCAGGGCGTTGGCGTGCGCCGGGTCGAGGCTGAACAGGTTGCCGCGGTTCTGCAGGCCGAAGCCGGCGCGCTCGGGCACCAGGCCGCTGCCGAAGCCGGCGTAGTTGCTCTGGATCAGGGAGACGGCGTTGCGCTCGCCGTCGACGACGGTCAGGTAGATGGTGTCGCCGTCCTGGGGCGGGCCGGGCGCGCGCGGGGGCGCCGGCAGGTCACCGGGCGGCACCGCCAGCGCGGCGCGGCCCACGTCCAGCAGCACCAGCCGCTGGCGCGCGTACTCCTTGCTCAACAGGCGCTTGAGCGGCAGGTCGGCGAAGGCTGGGTCGGCGTAGAAGACGGCGCGGTCGGCATAGACGATCTTCTTGACCTCGGCCAGCAGGTGCAGATGGTCGGCCGAATTGTGGCCCAGCTTGCCCAGATCGAACGGTTCGAGCAGGTTCAGCATCTGCAGCACGGCCGCGCCCTGGCCGTTGGGCGGCAGCTCCCACACCTGGTGGCCGCGGTAGGAGACGCCGATCGGCTCGACCCACTCGGACGCGTGCGCCGCCAGGTCCTCCTCGCTCAGCCAGCCGCCGGCCTCCTGCACGCAGGCGGCGATGCGGCGGGCCAGGTCGCCGCGGTAGAAGGCGTCGCGCCCGCCGGCGGCGACCGCCTCCAGCGCGGCGGCCAGGTCGGGGTTGCGGAACAGCTCGCCGGCGCGCGGCGCGCGGCCGCCCGGCAGGAACACGGCGGCGAAGCGGGGCCGGTCCGGGTAACGGTCCTCGGCGCGTTGCCAGTAGTGGGCGATCACCTCGGTCACGGGGAATCCCTCGCGCGCGTAGGCGATGGCCGGCGCCAGCAGCTCCGCCGGCGGCAGGCGCCCGAAGCGGGCGTGCAGCTCGGCCCAGCCGTCGACGCAGCCCGGCACGGTCACCGTGTGCGGCCCGTAGTCGGGCAGGCGCCCGGAGATGCCGGCCTGCGCCAGCCGCTCGATCGTCAGCGCCGCGGGGGCGCGGCCGCTGGCGTTCAGGCCGTGCAGGCGCCCGTCGGCCGCGCTCCAGACGATGGCGAACAGATCGCCGCCCAGGCCGCAGCTGGTCGGCTCCATCAGCGCCAGCGCCGCGTTGGCCGCGATGGCGGCGTCGACCGCGCTGCCGCCGCGCTTGAGGATGTCCAGGGCGACCTGGGTGGCCAGGGGGTGGCTGGTGGCCGCCATGCCGCGCGTGGCGGCCACGGGGGAGCGGGTGGCGAACGGCCGGCCCGTGGGACGGTCGCCGGCGCGGGCGGGTACGGCTGTCATGACGGCGATGATGCCGCAAAGCGCGAACACGCGCCAAGTGCGAAAGCCACGGGGGCGGCGGGCGGCGATGAGCACGACGGAACACCTCCTGTGCACGGGGGCGGGCGGATCCAGGTTCTGCCGCGACGGGGCGGTCTATTCTTGCAAGAAAGCACAACCAAAGCCATCGGTTGTGTTGCCTTGGGAGGGTGGTGAAGGAGCGTCATGCTTCATTACCGCGGCTGCGCTTGTGTCAAAGGGCAGGAACAGAGTTAATTTGTTTGGCTCCTTTTAAGAATCTGTGCAGGGAGTGGCGGTCGAGAAGTTGAAGAAGCACACAGCCTTCTTAGACTTACGGGGTTCGAGTTGCGACGCTCAACCTCGAAGCCAATGAGGACCACGTGCTCCTGCACAGTATCGCACGGCGGACGCTGGGTCTGAAGGACCATCGTGACATCCGCATCGCTGCTGGCAGCACGTGCCGCTGTGGGGCCTGCCGGTGCTGGTGGTCTGCGCCCCGTGCCGGGTGGCCTGCCCGGGTTGCGGCATTCGCGTCGCGGCGATCCCGTGGAGCCGCGGCAAGAGTCCGCTGTCGTTGCCGTTGGTGGTGGTGCTGGCAACTTGTGCGCGCCTGCCGGCCTGGGACGTCGTCGCGAAGCTGTTCTCGGTCTCGTGGGGCACCGTGGTGACGGCGGTGCGGCGGGCGGTCGACTACGGTCTGGCCCAGCGGGACATTCGCGGCGTGCTCTGCATCGGGATCGACGAGGTCAGCCGTCGGCGCCAGCACATCCACCACAGCCAGGTCTATGACCTCGCGGGCAAGCGCCTGCTCTGGAGCGGCAAAGGCCGCGACGCGGCCAGCCTGGAGCGCTTCTTCCAGGAATGGGGCCCCGAGCGCTGCCAGCAGCTGCAGGGACCGAGGCGTCCCGCGAGCGCTCCGGGGCACCGGCAGCCGCCGCCAACGGGCGCGCTTGCCACCCTCGCCGCCCGCTCCGGGCAGACCACCCCCTCCGCCCTGCTGCCGCGGTCGCGGTCGCGGAGGCGAGCGTCCCGCTCGCTGCTCCCTGGGTCGGATTTCCTTACTCCCCCTCGACCAGTCCCGCCGTCTGATCCAGGTCCGGCCAGGCTGGTTGCCCGGCGTCCTGGTTGAACTCGACGTGCGGGTCCTGGGCGACCCCGAACTCACCTTGCGGTGGACCGCGTGCCGTGGTGAGCGGCGGCGAGTCGGTCGGCTCGCCCAGGCGAGCGAGCTCTTGACGATCACCTCAAGCCTCAAAGCCGGGAATCCATGCGCCTCCGATCATCGCGCTACTGACGTAAGTCTTTATAATTAATATAATTAAATATAATTGTTGCATTGCCGTGAAAAAAGAAGCATTTTTGCCGCCATGGCCACGAACTATCGGCGCACCCTCCAGTCACCGGCTGTAAGCTTCTTCCTGTTCGGCATGCGCGGCGCGGGCAAGACCACGTGGGCGAGAGAGCGTTTGGGCTATGGTCAAGTGTTGTGTATGACCCCCTCACGCAGCGGCCTCCTCCATCA
>CAYWTR010000015.1:0-98339 GCA_964461255.1 uncultured Fibrobacteraceae bacterium
CTCGTCGGAGACTCTACCCCATGGCCGCTTACACAGTTAGAAATACACTCCCTCGGAGTTGCGAGACCGACGCGCGTGGCGGCGCTACTCCGAGTCCCGAGCCTCAGGGTACTGTCAATACTCCCATGCCTGGTGGCTATCTCGCCATCTCATTCAACCTCATCAGCTTCCCACAGCATCACAAGCAAGGCCTAACACGTCTCCGCTATGGTATTCCCGATCATGCAGCCGGCTGCTGCTCCGAAAGCCCCTACCAACCGCGTCGCGGAGGAGATCAGCATGCGAATCTCGCGCTCGAACGCCCTACACTGGCTCTTGCTCACCTGGACCGTGGCCTTGATTGGCGTATTGATCGCCCTCTCTGACCAGGCTGCCCACGCTCAACCTCCCACCTACTGGCTGACGGTCTTTCACAACAACGACGGCGAGTCAAACCTGTTGCCGGACGACGCTGCCGGCGGCGCTGCACGCTTCATCGCCAAGTTGAATGAGCTGCGAGCGGCCGTCGACCCGTCTCACGGCCAGCTGATGCTCTCGTCGGGCGACAACTTCCTTGCCGGGCCAGCCTTCAACGCCGGCCTTCAGAACGGCGTGCCGTTCTACGACACCATGCTCATGGACATGATCGGCTACGACGCCGTCTGCCTCGGCAACCACGACTTCGACTTCGGGCCCGACGTCCTGGCCGACTTTCTGGCCGGCTATACGACCCCGGTGCCCTACCTGAGCGCTAACCTCGACTTCAGCGGCGAGCTGGCGCTGCAAGCCTACGTCGACGCCGGCATCCTCCTGGGGAGCACCGTGGTCACCGCCGGCGGCGAGCAGATCGGCATTGTCGGCGCCACTACAGAGGCCCTGCCGTACATCAGCAGCCCTCGCAACGTCGTGGTCAACGCCGTCGCGCCGGCGATCCAGAACCAGGTCGACATGCTGCTCGGCATGGGCATCGACAAGATCATCCTGATCAGCCACCTGCAGACCGTGCTCGAGGACCTCGCCCTCGCGCCTCAACTGATTGGTGTCGACGTGATGATCGCCGGCGGCGGCGACGATCTGCTCGCCAACGCGGGAGATCTGCTGATCCCGGGCGACGAAGGCCTGGTTGCCGGTCCGTATCCCCTCATGGCGACAAGCGGCGACGGATCGAGTGTGCCGGTGATCACGACGAGCGGCCAGTATCGGTACATCGGCAAGTTAGAAGTTGGCTTCGACGCGGCGGGCAATGTCGTCACGATCGGGGACGGCAGCGGCCCGGTGCGTGTGGTCACCGAGGCCTTCCTCGACGGCGTCGCGCCCGATCCTGTGGCGCAGAGCACCGTGCTCGATCCGCTGCAGGTTGACCTCGACGAGCTGGCCAACACGGTCGTCGCGACCAGCGACGTCGCCCTCGACGGCCGGCGCAGCTTCGTGCGCACCGCCGAGACCAACGAAGGGAACCTCTGCGCCGACGCCCTGCTCTGGAACGCCCGGCGGCTCGCGGCCGGTTACGGCCTGCCCATGGCCGACGTCGCCCTGCAGAACGGCGGCGGCATCCGCAACAACGAGATCGTGCCGGCCGGCCCCATCAGCGCGCTCAAGACGCTCCAGATCCTGCCCTTCGCCAACTTCGCCTGCGCGGTGCCGCACGTGCCGCGCGAGCAGTTCAAGGAGATTCTCGAGAACTGCGTTTCGCGGGTCGAATTCACTGATGGCCGATTTGGACAAATCGGCGGCTGTCGTTTTCTCTGGAACCCCAACGGAACGCCGCAGGTGATCGACGCCAGCGGCAACGTGACTACTCCGGGCAGCCGGATCGTAGAGGCCGTGCTCGACAACGACGAGATTCTGGTGCAAGGCGGCAACGTTGTGCCGGGCCCAGCGCTCACGGTCGCGACGATCGACTTCCTGGCCAACGGTGGGGATCAGTACCCGTTCCGCGGCCTTCCGTTCACCCGGATCGGCCTCACGTATGAGCGGTCGCTCACGCTCTACCTCTCGGACGGTCTCGGCGGTGTCATCACGGCCCAGGATTACCCCGAGGGGGGCGAGCGTCGCATCATCACCGAGGGCACGGTGCGCATCGACAATGACGATGATGACCCGGCCCCGGAGCCTGAGAACCTGCCGGCCGTCGTGACACTCGGCAAGAACTACCCCAACCCCTTCAACCCCATGACCACAATCGCGTTCAGCCTGCCCCGCGCCGATCACGTGCGGCTCGCGGTGTTCGATTTGGCGGGCCACCTCGTACGCACGCTCGTCGACGAAGGGCGCGCCGCGGGGACGCACACGGTGGTTTGGGAGGGACTCAACAATGCCGGTTATCCGGTCGCATCCGGCATGTACTTCTACCGGATGGAGGCCGGTTCACGGAGCATGGCCCGAGGGATGGTCATGTTGAAGTAGACGGGGCCTGCAAAAAGGCACCGATGGGGGAGGGGGGCCGACCGGCTCCCCTCTTCTCGTTCGCTGCGCCCGGCATGGGCGCAGCTTGTAGTACGACGCCCCGGATCGTAGTTTGAACCGCCCCGGGATTGCCGGAGACACCATTGCTGCAGAGGATGGGGGTCTTGCTGACCTGCCCCCAGTGATTATGCCGCCCTCAAGAGCCGGGCCGCAGTACTCAGCAGAGGCGGCCGGATCGTCTCCGGGGTGGGCGGCCGACAGCTCTCCATGCCCAGCTGACGGCAGTCTTCGCCTGTCATCTTGCCTTCCGAGACCAGGATCTCCGCACCTGGTACGGGTCCACGAGGTCAGGTCACCCTAACCGCCCGTTGGATGACCGACTCGTGCAGGTGGTGGCGCCGGTGTTGGCCGGTCTCGGGGTCGCGGTAGTGCGAGGGCGTCGGGCAGAGCGACGGCGTCGCCTCCCCGCGGGAGAGCGTGGCGGTGCTGGGCGGCCACGCGGGACAAGTGCGCCGGGAGCGGTTCACGCAGCAGGGCGGGGAGCAGCGTGGCGCGGTCCTTCTGTCCCTTGCCGTCGCGGATGGTGATCTCGCCGCGGCCGAGATCCAGGTCCTTCGCCCGCAGACGCATGGCCTCCAGCAGACGCAGGCCGGCGCCGTAGGGCAGCGACGCGACCAGCCGGGGCGTACCCTGCATTTCCGCCAGCAGCAACCCGACTTCACGCCGCGTCAGGACCACGGGCATGCGCACGGCGCGCTTGGCGCGCACCAGACCGTCGAGCCAGTCGAGGTAGATTCAGCCGGGCACGCCTTCACGGTGCGGCGACTGTAATGGCGGGTGCGCAGCGCGTCGCGGCCGCGAGTCAGCAGCGGTGGCGGCGTATCCCGCGGGGACTTTCAGCCCGCGCCGGCAACCGGCAGACCAACGGTTTCGCATTCTGTAACGCCGGGCGATGCGGCTACCCCTTCCTGATTCACGTCTCCCAGTTGATGCCGGGCGGTGCAATGGGGATGGCGTAGCCTTCCATGGTGAGCTCCGAAGCGACCGGCGAGCAGCCGAGGCATCGGTTTCCGCGCTCTTCCCCGTGACGGCGCCAAACGGCGGCTGCATTATCACGCGCTTCCGCGAAGAGACCCGCGTGCCGATCATCTGCTGCTGAGCACGCTTCCCAGCAAGAATTTCCGCCGTGTCGCCGCGCCCGGGGAATCGTCAACGCCAGCACCCGCTTTGTGGGCCTCGCGGTCTGCCGCGGGCGAGCGCGGGCGCAGCGTCGGATGGCAGGTTGCGCACTCGGGAAGGTGGGGTTGTGCTCGATTGACGGCCTCCCGGCGATGACAGAGGAGGCAGGTGCCATGCATCGCCTCCATATAGCTGCTGGCATTGCCGAGATCGCCTGCCTGTGCCGGCGCGCCGACTAACATCATGTTCTGCCGATGGCAATCAAGACAGCTCTTGGCGTTTGCGGCCGACTTGGCACGTCCCCGCTCATGGCATATGCCGCAAGAGCGGTTGCGCGGCTGCATACCTTTCAATGTCTCGGCGCTGGCCACCGAGCGCATATGCTCGGCGTGATCAAAGATGCGCGACTCGCACAGCAGGTCGCGATGGCAGCGCGAGCATGGCGTGGAGCGGTCCCCTGGCAGCGCGATATGATGGCAGATATTACATGATTCCGCTGCCCCCAGCCGCTGTTGATGAGCCGCATGCGCGAACTCAGCGTGAACGCCGGCGCGATCTCCGTCGATGCGTAGCACAGCGCGCGTGGCATCCAACGCGCTCGGCGGCGAGATCGCCTGCTGCGCGGGCCTGCGGTACGGCGGGTACATCATCACCCAGCCGAGGGGCACAACCACAGCGGCGATCATGGTGACGCGGTGCAGATCGCTGGTCAGGGCCCCGGTCCAGACGTGCGTGAATGCGTCGAAGCGCGGTCGGAATCGGCGGGGGCGCGGTCGGATTGCCGGAGTGAATATCGCCAGGTTCTCCACCGCGGCAAGAAAGGCCAGCGCCGCCCCCGCGATCACCCCCAAGCCCAGCGCCCATTCTACAAGTGAGGGCACGTATATGGTCTGCGCGTCGCGCCAGTAGCCGAAGATGCCGACATTCAAGCGGTTTAGAACCAGCCCCGCGGTGGCGGTGAAGGCGGCGACGCCCAGGCAGGTGGGGGAATGGCGGGACCGGCGGATTGCCACCAGGGTCACGGGCAGAACAGCTGTCAAGATCAGTTCGCAACCGTATAGCCAGCTTTCCCAGGCGCCGCTCAACAGCAACCGCCAGGCCCCCGTCCGGCCCAGGTCATACAGTTTCAATGTCAAGTAAAGAGCGAGGATACCCGCGGCGATACCGGCGAGATTGCGCAGCATCGGCGCATCGCGCCCAACGCCCCGCGGCACGTTCGCCGCATCGCCGCTTGCCAACGAGCAGACACCGATATCAGCGGACGGTCGCGAACCCCACAACGCCTCGGGATCGTACCAGCGCGCGTGCAGGATGCACGCCCACAATAGGAACATCATGCCGGCGCCCATCGCGGAGATGATGAAGAACAGCGGCAACAGCGGCGAATACCAGAGCCCATGGAGGCGCTGTGGGGTGACCAGGAACAATGAGCCGAGGGATGAGTGATGCAGCGTCGAGAGCGAGATGCCGAATACGACCACGCCAAAGGCGATGCCGTGCAGCCAGCGTGTCAGCCTTGTCGCACCCGCTTTCTCCAGCACCGTCGGCAGCAGTTCAATGGCCGTTACGGTGAAATACAGCATGACGCACCAGAAGACCTCGAACAGGAACGAGTGCTCGTTCCACATGATGAAGGGATGCCAGAATCGCTGCGGCAGCCCTATATCGAACAGCAAAGCCAGGCAGGATGATCCGTATCCCAGAAATGCGACGAGCACGGCTGGTCTGACCAAAGGCCGGAAGCGTTCCTGTCGCAGCACGTAAACCAGGAAGCCGATCGTGAAGCCGCCGGTCGACAGTGCGACCCCAGCCACCATGTTCATGATCTTCCAGAGCCCCCACGGCACCGCGTCAGAGAGATTGGTTGTCGCGCCCAAGCCGTGGGTCAAGCGCAAGAGTCCCGCCACAAGGCCTAGAAACGCCAAGGTCCAGAGCAAGTCCTTCAAAAGGCGCGGCCCTCTATTCATCTGCTCCGTCCTTCTCCGGCTGGGGCCTGGCGCCCGCGAGCTTCATGCGGCGCCGGATGATCCAGCTGACGCAGAGCAGACCGGATGCCATGCTCAGACCGATCACGGGGGTCTGGCGGATTAGTGATTCGGTCAGCGCCGGGATAGGACTTGTCTGTGGTGCCGGCCAATCCAACGTCGCCAGATCGACATCAGAGATATACAACACGCAGGTGCCGCCATATTCCTGCTTGCCCCAGACATGGTTAAGGTAGCGTGCGGGCGCCGCCGCGATCCTTTCTTGAGCCTCACTCAGCAGCGCGTCCCGCTCGCCATAAGCAAGCGCACCGTGCGGGCAGGCCGTCACGCACGCCGGCGCCATACCTTCGCGCTGGCGCTCCGCGCACATGTCACATTTACGGACCAGCGGATGCGTTTCGCGCCATTCATAACGTGGCACATGATAAGGACAGGCGAGCATGCAATAACGACACCCGATGCATTTCTGAGAATCGTATACTACCGGACCGCTCGACGTCTTTGTCAATCCGCCCACCAGGCACGCCGCGACACAGCTCGGCTCCAAGCAATGCATACAGCTCTTGCGCGCGAACCGCCCTGTGTCGACCGCGCGAATGGACAACCAGCGATCGGCGGATAGCCCGTCCTTCACTGTCGCCCGGTCCTGCGCCGCGCGCCGCGCGTCTGTGTCGTTCACTGCGACACACGCGTCGACGCATTGCTCACAGCCGCTGCAGCGCGTAACATCGACCAGGATCGCCTTCATCATACCCTCGCTTCGCTCCCATACAGAGCTTCGGCGACACGATCGCCCGCGCCCGGCCGCAACTGCCAATGAACAGCCGAGATGCGATCGAACGGATAAGGCACCACGTGCGCCAACTTCGTGGTGGGCACGAGCAGAAACAGGAACTCACTGCTGAGCAAGTGCGCCAGCATCATGAGTTCCCAGGAAAACGGGTTCAGTCCGGGATGTGATGCCAGAAACCCCGTGGCGAATGGCAGCCCAATAGCCCCGAGAATCACGTAGTCGAGCGGGCGCGATACCGCCCGTTGCCGTGGCCTGAAAGTACGGCAAGCCAACAGCACGCCCAGGCACACCAGGGTCATGAGGGTCAGCACATCGGCCAGCCCGTGCCCGATTGCAGGCCAATTCAGCCCCAACAGCCGGCTCAAGAGATGGGCGTGATCGACCAGGAATAGCGGTACAGCGATCAGGCCGATGTGCAGCAGGAAAGAGGATACCGAAAACAGGATCGTGCCCCGGATAAGATGCGGCAGCGGAACCGCCCAGCTGATCGAATCCCCCAGGATACGGCGCCAGGGGGCTTGCCGCAGACGACGCCCCTTACTGTGCGCCAGCATATAGACCTGTACGATCACCAGGCGCGCAAGCCCCAGCACCATGAACCCGAACGTTATGGCGAATAGGGGGCCGCGCGCGAATTCGATCATCCTCTCCATGCCCGCCCTCCGTGGTCTCACACCGCCCAGCGTGCCGACTTCCCAATGGCCGCCGCCCCGCCCTTAGATAACGGCATTGAAAACGTCCTCCGCCAACCGTTCGCGCGGTGATTTGCCGCCAGGGATCACAAGCGCTTTCAGCAGAAGATCGTGCAAACCCATCACCCTGCAGGGAAGCTTGTAGAACTCAACCAGCTCTTTGAGTTGTTTCTTGCAGTTCGCGCAAGGCGCGATAACGATCTCGGCGCCAGTGCGCTGGATCTGCTCTGCCTTGACCTTGCCCCCGACCTGCATTCTGAAGTCATGGATTTCATCCACGGACACCAGGCCGCCGCCGCCGCCGCAGCAATAGTTGCGCTCGCCGCCTGGCTCCATATCAACGAAATCGCGGACGAATGCGCGCAGGATCTCGCGCGGTTGCTCGACAATCCAGCCCGAGCGCGCAATGTTGCAGGGATCATGATACGTCACCCGCTGGGAGACAATCGTGGGATCAAGTTGGATCTTGCCTCGCTGCAGGCAATCCAGCGTGTATTCCATGAAATTGATGACGGGATAGGCACGGCGCCCGCCGAATACCGGCACAAATTGGTGGGCGGCGCGCGAGGCATGACCGCACTCGCCGATTAGGACACCGCGTCCACGCAGACGTGCGACCTCGTCCAATAGTTGCTGAACGATACGCTCAAGGTGCCAATCGCTATAGAATAGCCCATAGTTGATCCCATCATAGTTGCAGGTGCCGATGGTCCAACGTTCCCAGTCCCCCGCCGCATATAGCACGGCGGCGTTGCCCATCAGGGTATCGGGCTCCATCAGGTAATCGCTCACGGCGCAGAAGAAGACATAATCGCGATCCTCGCGATCGACGGGGAAATCCAGCTCGACTCCAAGCTGCTCCGTCATTTCCTCCGCCAGGAAAGAAAGAGTGTTCAACATCGCCTTCTTGGGGATCTTAGACGTGTTGTGCGTCTCTCCCTCGAGCTGTTCTCGCACGCTGACCTGCAGGGCTTTGGGCACGATGCCGATGAGACTCAACACGTAACGGCCCAGCCGTGTCATGAGACCGTGGTCAACGCCCAGGGGGCATTCCAGTGTGCAGCGCCGGCAAGCCGTACAGCGATATAGCACGTCCGCCAGCTCATCCACCAGCTCCTCGGTCAGCTCGAAGCCGCGGCTGAACCGCGATGCAAGCCAACCGCCAAGCGTGAAATAGCGTCGATAGATCTCGAGGAGTATGTTTGAGCGATAGCAGGGAATGTCGCGCGGTGACCCGGTTGTCATGTAGATCGGGCACGTCACGGCGCAGCGGTTACATTTGGCGCTGGTGTTACTATAGGAATCAAGCAAGGCACGGTAATCGGTGAATTCCAGCACGACGGCAAACGCTTCCAGAAACCGCTCAACGCGCGGTCTTAGGGGTGCATTCTCCACGTAGTATGGAAACGAGCGACCGATATCAGGAGCGGCGTGCTGAACGGTCGATTCCATCGTCTTTGCTTCCATGATGTCGACACACCTCCGGGGCCGTTTGCAAGACAAGACGACAATGGCAAGGAGCGTACCCGCCGCCAAGGCAGGGCGAGCGCGCAGCCCCAACGGCCTCGAAACTGGGTGGCGTAACCGCGGGCTGAATGGCGCATGAGTCGCCAGGTTCGCCGTCTAATCACGGTCGCGGCAAGGAAGAGGCGCTGTGCCTGGAGAGCCCCGGCGCGGCGCAGGAGATCTTCCGTCAGCAGTCGGGCGCAACGGTTTGAGCGTTGCGTCGGTTGCATCGTCGTGTCGCATGCGACATCGACTGCGACATCGCGCGACGTATCCGGCTTCTCCTACACCAGCCCTTTGGCGCAGCCGCGGCGGCCCGCCGGCGGCGTCAGGTGATGAAACACGCCCGCGATATCTCCGGCAACAGAGGAATAGTCGGCATCTGCCAGCGGTCTCGGATAAGCATCGAGCGGTGAAGGGGTGGCGGCAGCACGGAGAGGATGCCCTTGGCACGCCCATTGCGATGAAACGGGCAAAGCGAGGTGCACATGCGCTACGCGATCCCAGTTCTATCCCGCCGAGTATCGCCTCGCTGCACGATCGCCGAGACCGTCCTGGTTGTCGAGGCGCGCGCGGGCGAGGTTATCAACAGCCAGCGGCTGAATGCTCCGGGACGCACTTGGATGGAGCTGTTTTCGACCCTCGCAACCGAGCGCATCGATGTTCTCGTGTGCGGCGGCATATCGCGGGAGGCGAGACAGGCTCTCCGCGCGCGAAACATCACGGTGGTCGACAACGTGGCGGCCACAATCGACAGCGTGATAGGCGCGATTGCGACGGGAGAACTAAGGCCCGGCTACGGCTTTGATAGCGATGGGCGCGACGGCGGGGATCCGGACATCGTGCCTGCCGGCGTGTCCTTCCATCGCGATGCTGGCGCTCGTGATCGGGGCGCCGCTGCCGGATCCCGACCTCCGGAGTCGGGAGCGCCGGACTGCCTTGCCTGCGCCGACAGGGTGTGCCTGCTCGGAGATCCATGCCCATCGTTCGCACGCCGTGGTGGTGCCGGTCCCCATGGCAACACCCGCCGCATCCTGGAAGCGACCCACGATATCGCCTGCGAGGATGAGCGCGTCTTGTGCCGGCTGTCCGAGCTGATCTACTTCGGCCTGGAAATGGGATACCGCCGCATCGGCGTCGCTTTTTGCTGGGACCTTCTGGAGGCGACCCGGATTCTGGTTGGGGTCATGCGGCGCTTCTTCGATGTCGTGCCCATTGGCTGCAAGATCAACCGCCCCGCCGCCCCGGCCCCGGGCCGCAACTTTATGGGAACCGAATCGCCGCTGCCGTCGCGCTACATCCCCTGCAATCCTCGCGGGCAAGCGCTGGCGCTGGCGCGGGCTGGCAGCGAACTCAATGTCGCCGTCGGTCTGTGCATGGGAGCCGACTGTTTGTTCGCGCAGGCCAGTCGCGCGCCCGTAAGCACGCTGTTCGTCAAAGATCGCTCCTTTGCAAAACAACCCCATCGGGGCATTGTACAGCGATCACTACTTAAAGGAAGCGCTGCGAGCGTCCGCGGCTGAGCGCGCCTGGCGTCTGACCAACTGCTCAACGCTCGTGTCCGCGGCATCTTCGCCAAAGGAGGCATTGCCATGACGGTCACTCGCATTAGCGCCGTGGGTTTTTGTGCACACTATTCACCCGCAGGCGATTTGGCCTTTGACTTCGCGTTGCGCCTTTCGCGCGATCATGGCTTTCAACTCAACGTGTTTCACTTTCTCGTTGATCCCTACGCGCGCACTGAGGCTCTGACCCGTTTCTACAGCGGCCGCGAATTGGCCGATCTGGCCTATGAGCGCGAACGAGAACTGCGCCTTTACTACGACGAACGCGCGGGAGACTATCTTGAGATCGGCTTTCGGCTGTGCTACGACGATAGCTGGCGCGAGCTGCATCGCTGCCTGGCCGGTCCACGAGTTCCAGCTGCTGGTGCTCGCGAAACCAGCTGCCGACAGTGTGTTTTGCCGCAAACCGATTGAGATCTTCGCCGATAGCTTCGTCTGCCCGGTGGTGCTGGTCGGGCCCGACGACGCCGGCCATTACCGACTCAACAGCAGCGCCTCCTTGCTAGCCGATCAGTTGGATCTGCCGGCGGAACGGTGGCAGCGTATCGAAACCGCCTAGCGCGCGGGAGGCAGCGATTGGGCGCGACCATTTCAGAGCCCCTGAGGACAGATTGTCACGCTGCCGCTCGCGCTGGTTGCGCTATCCGCTCCCCAGCCTATTTTGGGGACAGGAAAGAGCGGATTGATGCCATGCCCGAGAAGTTGAGTCAGATTATCTTCAACAGCATCAGCGATGGTGTGTTCACGGTCGACCGTGACTGCATCATCACCTCGTTCAACCACGCCGCGGAACGCATCACCGGCTTCAGCGCTGCCGAGGCTGTCGGCAAGCACTGCTTCGATGTGTTCCGCACCGACATCTGCCACAAGCAGTGTGCACTGAAGGACACGCTGCACACGGCCGCTCCCGTCGAGAACACGCGCGTCACGATTATAACCCGCGATGAACGCGAGGTGCCGATCCGTGTTACAACTACGCTGCTGCGAGACGACAACGGCCAGGTTATCGGCGCGGTGGAATTCTTCCGAGACATTTCCGAACTCGAGCACCTGCGGGAAAGCCTCGATCGCAAGCGCGGTCTGGAAGACATTGTCAGTGTCAACCGGCAGATGCAGCAGCTTATCGCACTGCTGCCTGACATCGCCGAATCCGAATGCAACGTGCTGCTGGAAGGACCCAGTGGCTGCGGCAAGGAGCTGGTGGCGCAGACCATCCACAATTTGAGCCCCAGACGCTATGGCCCCTACATAAGGATCAACTGCGCCGCACTGCCGGCACCCCTGCTCGAATCCGAGCTTTTCGGCTACGAAAAGGGGGCCTTTACGGACGCCAAGCGCAACAAACCGGGCCAGTTCAGCCTTGCCAATGGCGGCACGCTGCTGCTCGACGAGATCGCCGAGATGGCTGTCTCTCTGCAGGTCAAGCTTCTGCGCGTTCTGAACAACGGCGAGTATCAGCCCTTGGGCTCGGCGAAATCCATGCGCACCGATGCGCGCATCGTCGCGGCCACCAACGCCGATCTCCAGCAGGAGGTCAGCGCCGGCCGGTTCCGCGAGGATCTCTACTATCGCATCAACGTCGTCAACCTCAAGATCCCGCCTCTTGACCAACGCCCCGAGGACATTCCGCTGCTGGTCAACCACTTTCTCGGCCTCTTCCGCGCGCCCCGCGCCAAGAACATCACTCAGGTATCAAGTGAGGCGATGGCGGCCCTGCGGCGGTACCGCTATCCAGGTAATATTCGGGAACTGGAAAACGCCATCGAGCATGCCTTCGTTATGTGCCATGGCGAGCGCATCGAGCTGGAGCATTTGCCGGCGCATCTTGTTTCCCTGGCCGAGACGGTGAACGGCATCACGGCTCATCCGCAATGCGAGCGCGATGTCATCCTGGAAGCGCTGCAAAGGCATAAAGGCAATCGCGCCGCCACAGCCGCGGAGCTGGGCATCCACCGCAGCACTCTTTGGCGCAAGATCAGGTCGCTGAAGGTCTGAGTGTTTCACGAGCCGTTGGCTGCCCCACGGACTACTCCGCCAAGAGCGCGGCCACTTCCATGCCGCCACTCGCATCGCAGCCCAGATCGAGCGTCGGCGCGTCCGCCCCGCGCAGTGCGCGGCCGTCGGCGTGGTGCGTCACGCGCACCAGCGGGCGCTCGATGTCTGCGCCGGCGGCGATCACCAGGGCCTGCTCGCCGGTAGACATGCGGACGCTGCTGCCCGGGGGATACAGGCCCAGGGCGCGCACGAAGGCCGCCAGCAGATCGGGCGCGAAGGCGCCCTCGTCGGCGAGCATGATCTCGTACGCGCGGCGCGGAGCCAGCGCGCGCTTGTAGGGCCGGACGGCGGTGAGCGCCTCGTACACATCGCAGATGTGGAGCAGCGCCGTCAAGCGGCCGGGCGCGGCCCAGGTCGGACGGGCGGGATACCCGCCGCCGTCGTGCCGCCAGTGATGGCCCAGCGCGGCGGCGACGGCGGGCATCCCGGCGGCGCGGTTCTGGAGCAAGAGGCGCGCGCCCAGCGCGGCGTGCTCCTCGATCGCGCGCCGCTGCTCGGCATTCAGCCCGTCCGGTTTGTACAGGATCTCCTCCGGGATGCACGCCTTGCCGACGTCGTGCAGCAGGCCGGCCTCGCCCAGATGGTGAAGCTGCGGCGGCGGCAGCCCCCAGCGATGGCCGACCAGCACGGCGATCGTCGCCACGCGCACGGAGTGGCCGATCAGGTAGCTGTCGTGGTCGGGATAACGGACGAGCCGCATCAGGTCGAGACAGCCGCCGTCCTCGACCCGAGACAGCTTCTCGCTCAGCGACCTCACCGCCTCAACGTCCAGCTGGTCGCCGGCGGCGGCCTGTCCGTGGACGGCTTCGACGGTGTGGAACAACGACTGGTACAGCTGGATCACGGCCTCCAGATGGCGGGCGCTGTCTTCGTCCTCCCGCGACGCCGCGCCGGAGGCGGCGCTCGGGCAGATGGAGTCGGCCTCAGCGCAAACCACCGCCAGCTCGATGAGGCGTACGCCGCGGGCCCGCAGCAGGCGGCGCGCTTCCTCTAGGTCGCTGGCCGGCTCGGCGAGCTCGGCCGACAGTGAGTACAGCTCGGACAGTTCCCGCGGCTCGGCGCCGTGGTGGAAGAGGAAACCGCCGCAACGCAGCTGTTCGGCGAGGGCCACGACCTTGCCGCCGGCGATCGTCGAACCGATCAGATAGTTCCCATCGTGAACCAGCTTACCGTCGACCACCCCCAGCAGGAAAGACTCCTTGCCCGCCTCGCGCAGCACGCCGTCCAGCTGGGCGGCGAAGCGTTCGCACAGCGCCGCGACCTTGGGATGATCGCGGAAGTACATCTTGCGCTGGCCGAGGCCGCTGCTCAGCAGGATCACCAGCTGGTCGTAGCGCGCGTTCATGACGCGTCACCTCGCTGTCCGGCGCCTCCCTCGAGGGCGGGCGACGGGGCGGGGTGTTGCAGCCGAAGCAGCGCCTCGCCCGCCGCCAGCCGGCAGCGCGCCGGCCAGGCCGGCCAGACCAGCAGCCGCCGCCCGCTCTGGATTGCGCGCAGCACGTGGACGGCGGCGCCCCCGCCCAGCAGGCCCAGCGCCGCAATCGCGTCGGCCGCAGCCGCCTCGCCCCGGCGCGACGGCGGCAGCATGCTCAACGCCTCCGACAGCAACCGACCCCACAGCGCGCGCGTTTCGGCGGAGGGAGCCGCGGCGCCGGCATCTCCCAACACGCGGGCCAGCAACGGACGGTGGCGCGGCTGGTAATCGCCCAACAAGGCCAGCGTGCGTCCGGGCAGCCAGACCGGCGGCCGCTGGCGCAGGCCTTCCCAGAGCGCGGCGCCGATCGCCAACCCCTGCGCGGACCACAGCAGGAGCGCGCAGAGAGGCGCCAGGCCGGGAGGCGGCGCGTGCAGCCAGCGCAGGGAGAGCTTGCCTTCCCGCAGCGACGCCAGTCCCTCCAGCCGCGGCAGGGCGCGGCGCATGGCGTCTTCGTCTAGGGACGCGGCCGCCTGGTGCAGCGCCTCGCGCACCGCCGGCTCTTCGTGTTCGAGGCCCGCGAGGATCTCGTTGACGATGTGCGGCCACAGCGCGGCCAGCGCCTCGCCCGCCAGGCCGCGGGCCGCGTCGCGCAACAGGCTGCCGGGCGCAGACGGGCTTCCGGCGCGCAGGGCCCCGCACACGGCGTCCAGCAGGGGGTCCAGCAGAGCGAGCGGAACGCGCGCGGCCAGATCGCCCAACGCGGTCGCCAGCAGCGCGTGCTCGGCCGGTTGCAGCGGGGGGGCGACGTTTTCCCGCAACCTGTTCAAGACCTCGGCCGACAGCGCGGGCGGCGGCGCGGCGGTCGCGATCTGCAGCAGAACGGCGAGGGTTTCGCGGCGGTCGGCCGGCGCGGGCGCGCCGCTGTCCCCTTCCGCCGCCTCGTCCAACCGCCGGTTCAGCTCATCCACGGTCCACTCGCAGGCTTCTGCTTCGCGCGTGTGCTTGATCGGCGGCGCGGCATGCCGGCTTCCCCGCGCCTGCCTGGCCGCCTGGCGGAAGGCGTCGAGCATCAACGCGACCATGTCGCCGTCGCCAGGCTGAACCAGAGCCAGCTGCGCCTGCGCCAAGGCCCCCGCCAGATCGGCCGCGGTCGCCGTCGCCGGCACGGTCTGCAGGAGCGCGTGGCGGAGAGCCTGGGCGGCGAGCGCGAAGACGTCGTCGAACGAGCGGACGCCGGCGGCTTGTCCCCCTTGCTGCTGGGCGGACCCCTGCTCCATCTGCCCGGCCAGCTTCGCCGTCAGCGTCTCAAGCAGCTGCTCGCAGGCCGCCCGTGCGCCAGCGTCGAGATCGTCCCGCTCGAGCGCGCCCAACGCCGCGTCGGCCGCCGCCCTGATCCTTGCGCCGAGGAAGGCGACATCGCCCCCGGCCAGCGCCAGCTTGAATTCCCGCCGTGTGGTCCTGATCGCCGGGCCCAGGTCGTCGAGCTGGATACGGTGAAATCCCTGGACGGTGTCCGCCTCGAGCTTGTGGCGTTGCATCGTGGTCACGAACCGATGCAGATCCTCGGGTGTGACGCCGGCGTCGAACTCCAGGCGGGCGACGCCGAGGCGATCGAGCAACTCGTGCAGGCGCACCGCGCCGCGTTGCGATGAATCGAGCCGTTGTCCGCCGATGACCAGGAAGCCGCGGCCGACGTCGATCCCGAGCGTCGTTCCACCGTCCAGGGCCTGCTGCAGCTCGCGCGTGAACGCGGCGGCGACCTCGGCGACCAGCGTATGCCCGGCGGGATAGTAGGTGGCGATGGTGAACAGGCGGTCGAGTGCGCCGAGGAGTCCGGCATGCTGCCGTGGTGGGCTGCGGGGTGGAACCGTGGCAACGTTCATGACGGCGCCCTGGCCTTCGCGGAGCACGGATCGGGCTCGCGTCCGGCGATCTTGATCGATCGTTTGCAATTCTGGTTGTCGGCGGTATTCCGGGCGGCCTTAGCCCGAATTGCGTCCGTCGGCCACAGGGCAATCGGGCAGAGGACGACTGCATCCTCGGACGCCATCTGCTATGATGGCTCGTGATCACGATTCTCGATACTCGACCTCAACCGGGGGGATGCCATGGCCGGCAGGAACATCGACCTGCGCGTGAAGGAATTGATGGCCCGCGACGTGGTCTGCGTGCACCCGGAGGATCCGCTGCGCGAGGCGCTCGCGCTGATGTTCGAGAACCGGGTCTCGGCCGTGCCGGTGGTCGACAAACGTGAACGGTGCAAGGGGATCCTGTCCACAACCGACCTGGTGGGCCTGCTGTTCGGCCGCCAGGCCGAGCCGGCCGGCGGCGAAGAACCGGCGGACCTGGCGGATTTCCCCGCCGATCTGGCCGAGGCCGGACGGCCCGGCTCCCGCCTGGGCGATCGGCTGGTCGGCGAGGTCATGACGCGCAGCGTCATCACCGTCTCCCTGGAAGACACTGTCCTGGCCGCCGCCCGCGAGATGGCCCGCAACCGCGTCCATCGGCTGGTCGTCATCGATCCCCAGCAGCGGGTTATCGGCATCCTCTCGACCATGGACCTGATAGAAGCCTTCGCGGCGGAGACGCCCTAGCCCCGCCGCCGAACGGTCCGCCCGCAGCCGCAAGGAGGGCCTGGTGTCAAGCCGCCTGTTCCACCCGCGAAGGCCGCGCGCGCGCTACTTGGCTGCCGCGGCGGCGTTGCTCGCGCTGGCCGGCGCGCTGCCGGCGGCCGCGCAGCTCGAGCGCGACCGCCCCCAGCCCCCGGGAGCGCCCGAGCCTCCCACCGTCCACGCCCGCCTGGCTCGCGCCGGCGCCGCCGCCGATCATCCCGGCGCCGGCCACCTCATCGTGCTCGACCACGCCGTCAACCACGTCGAGCCCAGCGGCGTCACCTACATCGACCATTACCAGCTGCTGAAGATCCTGACCCCGGCGGGGGCGGTGCAGCGCTCGGCGCTGGTGTGGCCCTACGATCCGCGCAGCAGCCACGTGGAGATCGCCGAGGTCAACCTGGTGCGAGACGGACGGCGGCTGCCGGTCGATCTGGCGGCGCTCAAGGATCTGCCGGCGCCGCAGGCCGCCATCTACTGGGCGGATCGCATCAAGACGCTGCAGCTGCCGCGGTTGCGGGCCGGCGACGGCGTCGAGATCGTGGCGATGCGCAAGGGCTACAACTACGCCCTGCTGCGCGACGGCGGGGACGAGGCGCCCCGCCTGGCGGGCGCCCGCGAGCGCATCCGCGGCGCCGGCGACGAGGACGACCGTTACATCCCCCCCATGGCCGGCGAGTACTTCGACATCGTGGTGATGCAGGCCGACGTGCCCATCGTCGAGAAGCGGTACGAGCTGGTGCTGCCGGCGGACAAGCGTCTGATCAGCCAGGTCTACAACGGCCCGCTCTACGCGCGCACGGACTACGACGCGCAGGCCACGCGCTACAGCTGGTGGATCGAGAACGTCCCCGCGAGGCCGCGCGAGCCGCGCCAGCCGGGCGAGCAGGACATCTGCCCCAAGGTGGTGATGACCACGGCTCCCAGCTGGGAGGCGAAGTCGCGCTGGTTCCTGGACGTCAACCGCAACCAGTTCGAGATCACCGGCGACATCCGCGCGCACGTCGCGAGCGTGCTGGCGGAGGCCGGGCTGACCCAGCGCAGCGATCCCCTGCAGGTCGCCAAGGCGCTGAACCACTGGGTGGCGCAGAACATCCGTTACAGCGGCCAGACGATGGGCGAGGGCGAAGGCTTCACGCTGCATCCGTCGCACATGTTGTTCGAGTACCGCAGCGGCGTCTGCAAGGACATCGCCTCGATGAGCGTGACCCTGCTGCGCGCGGCGGGACTGGCCGCCTATCCCGCGATGACCATGGCCGGCAGCCGCATCGAGGACATCCCGGCCGACCAGTTCAACCATTGCGTGGTCGCCTGGGAGCAGGCGCCCGGCGAGTTCGTGATGCTCGACCCCACCTGGGTGCCTTTCACCAACGACATCTGGTCGAAGCTGGAGACCGAGCAGCAGTACGTGATCGGTCACCCGCAGGGGATGGCGCTGCAGGAGATCCGCTACAGCCCGCCGGAGGAATCGCCGCTGGCGGTGCGGCACACGGCCGAGCTGCGGCCGGACGGAACGCTGTCCGGCAGGCTGCGCCTGGAGGGGCGGGGAGCCCTGGACGGACGTTTGCGCAGCCTGGTGGCGGGGCAGTCGCGGCGCGGTCTGACGCCGGCGCTGGCGGCCCTGCTGGCGCAGGCCAGCCCCCGCGCGGTCGTGCAGACGGTCGCGCACCGCGCGCCGGACGATTTCACGGGCGACATGTGGCTGGAGATCGCCTACGAGGCGCCCGGGCACGCCCTGGAGGTCGGCGACGGACTGGAGTTCAAGCCGATGGCGGCCGCGCTGCTGAAGGACCATCCCTCGCTCTTCCGCGCCGGCGCGAGCGACTGGCCGGCCGAGCGCCGCACGGACCTGCTGCTGTACCACACCCAACGCCTGGAGCTTGTCGAGGAGATCCGCCTGCCCGCCGGCTACCGGCTGGCCAGCGCGCCGCTGCCGGCCGGCGTCGACGAGACCTACGCCGCCTTCAGCGCCGAAGCGGAGCTGCGTGGTCGGACGCTGCGCCTGCAGGCGCGCACCGATATCCGGCGCCGCCAGATCCCGCCGGACGGTTACGCCGGCTTCCGGAAGACGGTCGCCGCGCTCGACGATTTCGCCGCGACCGTCATCCGCGTGAGCAAGGGAGGTTCATGATGGGCCGGCTGTCGCTGCCGCTGCTGGCGCTGGGTCTGCTGGCGCACGCGCCGGTCGCTCGCGCCGCGGCCGACTACCCCGCCGCCGATCCGCGCCCCCTGCTGGAGGAGGCGAGCGCCGCCTGGGACCTGTCGCAACAGGACGCCGTGCTGCTGCGCGAAGAAGCGCGCCACGTCCAGCTCGCGGACGGGCGGTGGCGCGAGGAGCGCCGCCGCGTGGTCTGGATCCGCACGCACTGGGCGCTGGGCGTTTTCGCCGATCTGCGGCTGCCTTGGGACAGCGCGCGGCAGACCTTCACGGTCGGCGCGCTGCGCGTCTGGCGCGACGGGCGCTGGATCGAGGGGCGGCCGACCGCCGTGGTCGAGACCACCCCCTTCGCCCTGCGCGACGCGCCCGATTACGCCTCCGTGCGCGAGACGATGCTGCTGCACGACGGCATCGAGCTGCCCTGCGTTTTGGAATGCGCTTACGCGCTGGAGGACCTGGCGCCGCCGCGCGGCGGCCGTGAGGGGCTGTGGGCCTTCCGCCATGTCGTCCCCGCGCTGGAGAGCCGCCTGACCATCGAGACGCCGGCCGGCGCGCCGTTGCGCGCGCTGCCGGCCGGCGGCGCCCCGGCGGCCAGGCCGGAGCCCGCCGGCGGCGAGCCGGGCCGCACGGTTCTGACGTTCGCCATGCGCCGCACGGAGGCGGCGCCGCTGTTCGCGGCCGACCCGCCCGAAGCCGACCTGCCGCGCGTGGCCTGGTCCAGCTTCGCGGACTGGCCGGCGCTGGGCCAGGCCGTGGCCGCCGGCCTGGACGGCGGCGATGAACTGGACGCGGCGCTGGTCGACAGCCTGGAGGCGCTGCGCGTGGGCGGGCCGCCCATCGCGGAACTGGCCGGTCGCGTCGCCGCCTTCGTCGCCCGGGCGCACCGCCATGTCCACTATCCGGCGCGGGTGCTGCCGCCGGCCGCGCGGCCGGTGGCGCGCATCCACGACACCGCCTACGGCGGCGATCTCGACCTGGCGGCGCTGGCGGCGGCGCTGTTGCGGCGTGCCGGCTGCCGGGTATGGCCGGCCCTGGTGGGCCGGGGGCACGGTTCCATCGACGGCGAGCCGCCCTCGCTGGCGCTGCTGCGCGCACCAGGCCTTTGGCTGGAGGCCGACGGCCTGGCGGCCTACTGGGACGCCGCCACCGGACACCTGCACCACGGCGGCGGCTTCCTCAGCGGGCGGACCCTGTGGCGGATAGGGCTCGACGAGCGGCCGGCCGTCTGGCCGCCCGGCGGCGACGGCGGCGGCCGCCTCGACCTGAGCGTCCTGCTGCGTTGGGACGCCGCCGCGAAGCGCTGGACCGGCAGCGGCTACCTGGAGGCGGCGGGCGCGTGCAGCCCCTACGACCAGATGGCGGGCCCGGGCGGCGCGGCGCAGGCGGAGCTGGACCGCATGATCAGCGGCGTGCTGGCGGGCATGGCCACCCAGTCCTATGGCCCTCGTGCCTTCGCACCCACAGCTGTCGGCCTGCATTTCGATCTGCGCCCAGCAGCCGCCGCGCGCGACACTCTGGGCCGCCTGCCATTGGCGATCGGCGCTCCCGCCGGCGGACCGCTGTCGCTCGTGCCCGGCGACTGGAAGCTGCATCTGCCCGCGCGCGAGGCTGCGGCACGGCTGCCCGGTCCGCTGGCCCAGACCATCAAGATCGACGTCGATCTGGGCGGGCTCGAGAGCGTCCGCCTGCCGGCGCCGGTCCAGATCAGCAACGCGGCGGGAAGCTTCCGGCTCGAGGCCGCGCGCGCGGGCGAGCGGCTCTCGATCACCCGCGCGCTGCGGCTGGACCGGGCGCGCTACGAGCCGGCGGACTGGCCGGCATTGCGCGCGCTGCTGCTGGCGGAAAGCGGCTCCGCCGGCCGCCTGGTCCTGCTGCGGTAGGCGGACCGCCGTGCCGCGCTAGTGGTCGCAGACGTTCTCGCCCTGGCGCAGCGTGCCCGCCAGGTAATCGGCCACAAGCCGCTCGGGCGCTTCGGCCGGGGCGCCCACCATGACCTCGATGCCCTGCGCCGCGAAGAGCTCGCGCGCTCGCTGCCCCATCCCGCCGGCGATGATCACGCTCGCCCCCTGCTGCGCCAGCCAGGGCGGCAACAGACCAGGCTGATGCGGCGGGGCGGGAATGTCCTCGCGCGCGAGCACGCGCTGCGCGGCGGGATCGACATCGAGCAGGGCGAAGCTGGCGCAGTGGCCGAAATGCAAGGCCAGCTTGCCGTCGGCGAGCGGGATGGCGATGCGCATCTGTCCGTTCTCCTTGATTGATGTGATCCTGCGGCCGCCGCGGCGGCCGGACGCGGGTCACGCCGCCGCCGCGCCGTCCACCAGGGACAACACGCGACGCCAGACCCGGCGAATGTCCTCCGCGGAGGGGGTCTCGATCTCGACGACGGCGCGCGCCGCCAGTTGCGCGCGGGTCACACCCGCGTCGTAACGGATTCGCCCGACCGGCACCGCGCCCGCCGCCAGCGCCCGCGCCTCGATGCGCTCACTCAAGGCGGGCGAAAGATCCCACTTGTTGACGCAGACCGCCGCGGGCAGCCCGAAATGGCGCGCCAGCGACAGCACGCGCGCCAGGTCGTGATCGCCGGCAACCGTCGGCTCGGTCACGACCACCACCAGCGAGGCGCCCGTGACCGAGGCGATGACCGGGCAGCCGATTCCCGGCGGCCCGTCCACGAGCACGAGCCCGCGCTGCTGCGCCTCCGCCAACCGCCGCGCCTCCCGCCGCACAGTCGACACCAGTTTGCCCGAGTTCTCGGCGGCGATCCCAAGGCGCGCGTGCACCATGGGACCGCTGCGCGTGTCGGAGACCATCCATTCCCCGCAAAGGCGCTCGGGGAAATCGATGGCCTGCGCCGGGCAGAGCCGCACGCAGAGACCACAGCCCTCGCAGGCGATGGGATCGACGGCGAAGATGGGCGCGCCCTGCTCGCCGGCCGCGACGCGCATGGCGTCGAATCGGCAGTGCGCCAGGCAGTCGCCACAGCCGGTGCAATCAGCCGGTCGGATGATCGCCTCGCGGCCGCTGTGGAAAGGCCGGCGCGCGCGCAGGTGCGGCTCCAGCACCAGATGCAGGTCGGCCGCGTCGACGTCGCAGTCGGCGACGACCGCATCCCCGCTGAGAATGGCGAACGAAGCGGTCAGGCTGGTCTTGCCCGTGCCGCCCTTGCCGCTGATGACCACGATCTCGCGCATCACGCCTCCCGCGGCGTCATGACAAGCTCGCCCAGGCGCGCAAACAGCGGCCGGTAGGCCGGCAGCGCGTCGATCAGCAACGCTCCCTCCGCGTACGCCTCGGCGATGCGCCGGTCATCGGGAATCTCGAGCAGGATCGGTATCCCCTGCTGCGCGCACCATTCCTGGACACGCCGGTCGCCGGCGCCGGCCCGGTTGATCACCACGCCGTGCGGCAGTTCCAGCTCGCGCGCCAGCGCCGCCGCCAGGGTCAGGTCGTGCAAGCCGAAGGGCGTCGGCTCGGTCACCAGCAGCAAGTAGTCCGCGCCGCGCACCGCCGCGATCACCGGGCACGATGTCCCCGGCGGCGCGTCGATCAACGCCGGCAGATCATCTCGCCCTCGCTGTCTCACAGCTCTGATCAGCGGCGGAGCCGCGGGCACCCCGACGTCGAGCCTTCCCTGGATCAGCGTGATCGGTCCCGCCGTCAGGGTCTCCACGACACCGATGCGCCGGCCCGTTTCGCTGATGGCGCGTTGAGGACAGACCAGGGCGCAGCCGCCGCAGCCGTGGCAGAGCTCGGCGAAGACAAGCGGCTCCGTCCCGAACGAGACGATGGCGTGGTACTGGCAGAAGCGGCTGCACTCGCCGCAGCCGTCGCAGCGAGCCGCATCGACCACCGGGACGGGCAGCGTCACCTCGACGCTGTCGCGGCATGTTCCCGCCAGGAACAGGTGCGCGTTGGGCGCCTCGACATCGCAATCCAGCAGCTGCACCGGTTCTCCCAGAGCCTTGGCCAGGTTCACCGCGACCGTGGTCTTGCCGGTGCCGCCCTTGCCCGAAGCCACGGCGACGATCATGCCCAGTGGCCTTCCACGTCCGCGTCGCTCGCCGGCGCCAGCTCCCCGGCGCGGAAGCGCTCCACGGCCGCCGCCACGGTCGGCGCTTCCGTGTTGTGGATGGAGATGCCAGCGGCCTGCAGCACCCGAAACGCCTTCGGCCCGCAATGCCCCGTCACCAGCGCCCTTGCCCCGCTGCGCGCGATGGTCTCGGCCGCCTGCACCCCCGCGCCTGAGGCGGCCGCCAGGTTCTGCGCGTTGTCGATCACCTGGAATTCATCGGCGTCCAGATCGTAGACGATGAAGCATGCCGCCCGGCCGAAACGGGGATCCAGCGGCGCGTCCAGCGCCCCGGCCGTCGCTGTCAGCGCGATCTTCACTCTGCGCTCCTTCCGTAGCGCCGGCGCCGGGCGGCGGTCTCGCCGCATCGCCCCCGACGCGGACCGCCCGCCGCGGCGCCGGCCTGCCCAGACGTACTCACGCGCCCGTGTTGTCCGACGCGAGCTCCTGCAGCCGTTTCTCGACCGCCGCCAGTTGCGCTTTCAGGTCTCCGGCCAGCTGGCGCAGACCCTGCAGCTCCCGGCCGGCATCAAGCGGCGCCCACGGCGCGGGCGCGAAGCCCGCCCCCGTGGGCAGCCAGCCCGGCTGCCCGGTCGCCCAGGCCCGGTTGCGCCAACCGCGCCCCGCGCCGAAGCCCGGACCGTCGCCCCAGGCGCCGCGCGCGAAGCGGCGGCCCGGCCAGCCGCTCGCGTACCCGGGCCAGGCGCCGCCGCCGCAGTACCCGGCGCCGCGCCCTGTCATCGGTCCCTGACCCCAGGGTCCCGTCCTGTCTCCTCCCGGCATGGTCATGCCTCCTTTCACATCGCGCCTCTCCACCGCCGCGCAGCATCAGCCATCCCGGCGCATGGCGATCCCGCACTGCGGGCAGCGCTGCTGCGCGCAGGGGACGCCCCGCGCATGCGGCTCCCGGCGCCCGCACTGCGGGCAGACACAGCTGCCGCCGGGACCGCCCGCCTGCGGCCCTCCCATGCGACCGCGGCCGCCGCCTCCCGCGCCGCCGCCACGTCCTCCTCCGGCACCGCCGCCTCTTGCGCCGCCGCCACGTCCTCCGCCGGCACCGCCGCCGCCACCGCCGCCGCCGCCGCCACCACGTCCCATGCCTCTCATCGCCCTGTTCCTTCCCAGGCCGCGCCCGCGTCCGGCGCCGCAGCATCCCGGCATCGCGAAGCGCTCGCCTTCCAGGCGCGCTTCCAGCCACGCCCGCACGATCTCCTCCATCTCCCCGGCCACGAACGGAATCACCTTGATGCCGTAAGACTCGATCAGCTCCTGCAGGGGCCGCGAGATCGCGCCGCACACCAGCACCTGCGCGCCGCGCTCGGCCAGCCTGAGGGCCCTGGCGGCCGGCGGTTCGAGCGGCAGCATCTCGTCCGCCGTGCCGACGATGCGCCCCCCCTCCGCTTCCACCACCCGCATCCGTCGCGCGACGTCGAAGACCGGCGCCAACCTGTCGTTCCAGATCGCGAAAGCCGCCTTCATGCGGGCGCTCCTCTCTGCGGGCTGGGGGAAAGATCCAGCATGGATCGCGCCGCCGGCACCGCGGTTCGTTCATTGACACAACGTGTTTATTTATAATTGATTATGATGACAGCCGGCGCAGGCCGGCCGGATTTACAGTCGCGTTATTGCTACGATATGTGTTCCAAAGGGTCGCGGATATGAGACTATCCCGGGCCGCCGCGCGACCGCCCGTCGCCGGGCGGCAGCTCCAGTCCCAGCCGGCGGAGCTTGCGGAACAGGGTGCTCTTGTGGATGCCGAGTTCGCGCGCGGCCGCTTCGCGGTGGTAGGCGTTGCGCTCCAGCACGCGGCGGATCGTCTGCATCTCCAGCAGCTCGACGGCGGTGTGAAGCCGCGGTTCGCCGCCGCCGCTGGCGGCCGGCCGCGTCAGCTCCTCGGGCAGATGCTGCAGGTCGATGGCGCCGTCGCGGCACAGGATGAAGGCGCGCTCGATCGCGTTCTCCAGCTCGCGCACGTTGCCGGGCCAGTCGTGGGCCATCAGCAGGGACAGCGCCTGCGCGGAGAGCCCGCTCACGTTGCGGCCTTGCAGGCGGTTGAAGCGGGCGATGAACTGCTCGGTCAGCAGCGGGATGTCCTCCTTGCGGCAGCGCAGAGGCGGCAGCTGCAGGCGCACGACGTTGACGCGGTAGTAGAGATCCTCGCGGAAGGCGCCCTGCCGGACCGCCTCCGCCAGGTCGCGGTTGGTGGCCACGACGACCCGCGCGTCCGCCCGCTCCGAACGCGTGCCGCCCAACGGCTCGTACACCCGCTCCTGCAGCACCCGCAGCAGCCGCACTTGCAGCGCCGGGCTGATATCCCCGATCTCGTCCAGGAACAGGGTGCCGCCGCGCGCCTGCGCGAAGCGGCCCGGCTTGTCCCGCGACGCCCCCGTGAAGGCGCCTGCCTTGTACCCGAACAGCTCCGACTCCAACAGCGTGTCGGGCAGCGCGCCGCAGTTGACCGCCACGAAAGGCCGTTCGCGCCGTGGGCTGAGCGCGTGGATGGTGCGCGCCAGCAGCTCCTTGCCCGTCCCCGTCTCTCCCAGGACGAGCACCGTGCTCGGACTGGCCGCCACCGCCGGCAGCACCTCGAACAGCCGCTGCATCACGGGGCTGTGGCTGACCAGATCGCCGGCGCGCGCCCGGCCCTCCAGCTCGCGGCGCAGCGCTTCGATCTCGCTCAGGTCGCGGAAGGTCTCCGCGCCGCCGACCACCCGTCCGCGCGCATCCCGCAGCACGGCGGTCGACACGCTGATGGGCACGCGACTGCCCTGGGCATCGATGATGTAACCGGTGCGCCCGATGATCGGCTTGCCGGTCTTGAGGGTCCGTCGCAGCGCGCACTCCGCCTCGCACATGCTGCAACGGAACACCTCCGAGCAGAGACGTCCCAACGCTTCTGCGCGCGGGATGCCCGTGATCACCTCGGCCGCGCGATTGAACCAGGTGATGCGCCAGTCCAGGTTGACGGTGAAGACGCCGTCCGAGATGCTCTCCAGGATGGCGGCGGTGGGAGAGGGCGCGGGAGGCGCCGCCTTGCGTCGTGCGGTCATGGCGCGGCCGTCGCGGCCGCCTCCTCCTAGAACTGCTTGGGCGCCTCGGGCTTGTTGGCCACGATCTTCTCGATCTCCTCCAGCACGGGCGCGGTCAACCGCGGCAGCACGCGCAGGGCGTCCAGGTTCTCGCGCAGCTGCTCTAGCCGCGACGCGCCCAGGATGACGGTGCTGACGCGCGGGTTGACCAGGCACCAGGCGATGGCCAGCTGCGCCAGCGTGCAGCCCAGCTCGGCCGCCACCGGTTCCAGCGCGGCGGCGGTGCGGATCCGCGCGCGGCCCTTGTCCGACAGCACATGCTCGCGCAGCCATTCGTAGCCGGGCAGGGTCAGGCGCGAACCGGCGGGGACACCGTCCTTGTACTTGCCCGTGAGAATTCCGGCGGCCAGCGGCGACCAGGTTGTCAACCCCAGGCCGGCCCCCTCGCAAAGCGGCAGGTATTCCCGCTCGACCCGCTCGCGATGCAGCAGGTGATACTGCGGCTGTTCCATCGCCGGCGGCGTCAGGCCGTACTGCCGCGCTGCGCCATGGGCCTCCTGGATCTGCTGCGCGCTCCACTCCGACGTCCCCCAGTACAGCACCTTGCCCTGCCGCACCAGCTCGTCCATCGCCCGCACCGTCTCCTCGATCGGCGTGCTCAGGTCGGGGCGATGGCAGAAGTACAGATCGAGATAATCCAGCTGCAGCCGCCTCAGCGCGGCGTCGCATGCCTCGCGCACGTGCTTGCGGTGCAGGCCGCGCTGCGTGGGCCGCTGGCCGCCCCAGTACACCTTGCTGGACACGCAGTAGGTGTCCCGGCCCCACCCCAGCCGCGCGAGCGCGCGGCCCATGATCAGCTCGCTCTGGCCGTCGGCGTAGACCTCGGCGTTGTCGAAGAAATTGACGCCGGCGTCGTAGGCCGTCTTCATGCAGGCGGCCGCGCCCTCGTCGTCCAGCTGCGCGTGGAAGGTGACCCACGAGCCGAACGACAGGGCGCCCAGCTTCAGGCCGCTGCGCCCCAGGTTGCGGTAGGGCATCTCCATGCCGGCGGCTCCGTTCATTTCACGAGCGTCATGCGCCGCTGGCGCAGCTCGTCGCCCGCCTGCAGCCGGTACAGATAGATCCCGCTGGCCACCCGGGCGCCGCCGTCGTCGCGGCCGTCCCACTGCGCGGAGTGCGCGCCGGCTGCCTGGGGACCGTCGAGCAACGTGCGCACCAGGCGTCCGCGCAGATCGTAGACGCGCAGGCTCACGGGCCCGTCGCGCGGCACCGTGTAGGCGATCGTGGTCGCCGGGTTGAAGGGGTTGGGGGCGTTCTGCGCCAGCGACAGCGCGCGCGCCGGCGGTCCGTCCGCGACGTCGGTCGGGCTGCCCACCTGGATCTCCAGGTTGTCGATGGCCCAACCCCAGCCGTTGACGGCGGCGTCGGCGTACAACCGGAAGCGCAGCAGGATCGTCTCGCGCCAGGCGAAAACATCGTGCAGGTCGAACTCATGCCGGCGCAGCAGCGAGCTGCTGCCGGGCGTGCCGCTGTTGAAGGCGCTCTCCCAGGCGGGATCGCGGCGGCTGTCGTAGCCGTCCGCCAGCGGCAGCCACGTCACGCCGTCGCGGCTGCCCTCGACGATCACGTAGTCCCAGAAGGCGTTGTCGCCGAAGACGGTGCCGGGGTCGCCCGGCTCGACCAGCACGACCTCGTCGAAGGCCACGAAGGCGTTGGCCTGCGCCACCTGGATCGGCACGGTGAGCATGCAGATCAGGGTGGCGTTGTTGGGGTAGTTGTGCGTGGAGTGGATGGCCCCGCCAGTGAAACCGGGGTAGCCGCCGACGGTGAAGCCGTTGCCCACGAAATCGCCGCCGCCCTGTTCAAAGCTGTTGGCGTAGGCGAACACCGGCGCCTGGAACGGGTAGACGGCGATCGCGCGCGTGACCGAATCATAGGTCAGCCCGCCGCGGTGCGCCCGTGCGAACACGCTGCGCGTGCCGGCGCTGGCCACCGGCGCCTGCACCAGGGCGGGATCCTGGAAGCCGTTGGCCGGGAGCGTGGCCAGCGGCGCGCCGTCGACGTACACCACGGTCGAGTCGTACTCCGAGCGCAGGTTCAGCTCGATGCTGAGCATCCCGTCGGGTCCCTGGTAGAGACGGTCGATCAGCGGCTTGAACGTCTTGCCCGCCACCAGCGAGGGGCGCTTGACGCTCCAGATCCCCTGGCCGTGGGTGCCCAGCACGACCTCGTCCTCGACCTCGGTCATCGCCCAGATCGACACGCGGGGCAGCCCGTTGGCGGCCAGCGACCAGGTGGCGCCGCCGTCGAGCGACTCGACCAGGCCGATCTCGGTGCCGGCCCAGAGCTGGTCGGGGTTGTCCGAGAAGACCTGCAGGTCGTAGACCGCCACGTCGGGGAAGCCGTTGGTGCTCGCGCCGCCGCCCGCGAAGCCGGTCAGATCGGTCCAGGTCTGGCCCAGGTCCTTGGTGCGCAGGATCTTGGGCCGCTGGGCGAAGCTGAACAGCACGTAAGCGGTCTGCGGCTCGGTCGGATGCGTCGCCAGGCCCGAGATGCCGCCCATCGTCACGTCGGTGTAGTTGGGCACGGCCGTGAAGCCCAGGCCGCCGTTGGTCGAGACGTGGATGCGGGCGCTGCCGTCCATGCGCGAGCCGGCCCAGACGACGTTGGGGTCGGCGCGCGAGATCTTGATGTCGAGGAAGCTGCTGATCGACCCCCAGGTGGCCTGCGGAATGGCGGTCAACGACCAGCTGCCGCCGAAGTCCGTCGACCGCCACACGCCGCTGCGGCCCACGGCGAACAGCAGGTTCGGAGATGCGTTGGTCTTGGCGATCTTGGTGATGAAGGGCGCGTTGGCGGAGCCGGTGTCGGTCAGGCCGCTGGTCGCGCTGACCCAGGTCGCGCCGCCGTCGAGCGACCGCCGCAGGCCGTTGTACTGGAAGCCGCCGATCATGCGCAGCGGGTCGTCGAAGTGCCACGAGGTCTCGTAGCCGTCGCCGCCGATGGCGAAGGTCCACGGGGTCAGACGATCGGGCGCGATCGGCGAGAACCAGGTGCCGTTGTCCTGCATGCCGCCGAAGTAGGCGCTGGCGCCGGGCCGCTTGTCCACGCCGTAGAACTGGGTGGTGGTCATGCCATCGATCGGCGCGCTCCAGTTGGCGGCCATGCCGCCCGAAAGCCCCACGCCTCCATCGTTGGTGTTGAGCAGCCGCCACGCGCCGCCGCCATCCTGCAGGACGACCAGGCCGTGATGGTCAACGTGCACCGGCCCGGTGCTCAGCCGCGCCGTGACTCGGCTGGTGCCGCTGAGCGTGATCTGCCACAGGTAGATGCCGCCCACGTACACGATGTTCACATCCGTGGGATGGCAGACGATGGTGTTGTCGTACCATCCCTGCGCGCCCAGCCAGTTGGGCTCGGTCCCGGATTCGAAGGTCTCGGACCAGCTGGCGCCGCCGTTGGTCGAGATCCACAGCTCCGAATGGCTGGCGCCCTCGGCCGACGCGTACAGGCGGTTGGAGTTGACCGGCGAAACCGCCAGCTCGAACCGCCCCGTGAAATCGGTGATGCCGTTGTTGATCCAGCTCCAGCTGTCGCCCGCGTTGGTCGACTTCAGGATGCCCGCCTCGTCGACGGTGGCGTAGAGCACGTTGAAATTGGTGGGATCGGCCACCAGCTGCTGCAGCTTCTTGACCCGCCCGAAGGTGCCGATGTCGGTGACCGCCAGCACCTCGGTCCAGTTCAGGCCGCCGTCGATCGACTTGAAGATGCTCGAGCGCGGCAGCACCGACTCCTTGTACCGCCCCACGGTGGTGGCGGCCAGGACGATGTCCTCGTCGGCGGGGTCGACCAGCAGGCGCGCCACGTTGTTGAAGGCAGGGTTGTCGATCGTCGCCGGCAGGTGCGTCCAGGTCTGTCCGCGGTCGGTGGTCTTGAGGATGCCGTTGCCGTTGATGGTGTCGATGTTGTAGAAGCTCTCGCCGGTGCCGGCGTAGATCACATCCGGGTTGCTCGCCGCCATGGCCAGCGACTGGACCGACAGCACCGGGAAATCGGGGGTCAGCTCGACCCAGGTGGCGCCGGCGTCGGCGGTCTTCCACACGCCGCCGCCTGCGGTCCCGATGTACCAGGTGCCGTTGGTCGGATCGCCGGGGTCGACCACGATGGCGCGCGCGCGGCCCGCCACGTTGCCCGGACCGCGCTTCTCCCACGCCAGCGCCGTCGCCGGCGCCTTGGCCAGCCGCCGCGCCTCCGCCAGCTCGCGCACGCGGTAGCCGGCCTCGTATTCGGCCTCGCGCCGGTCGGCGGGGATGCGCATCTCGTTCAGGATGCGGGCGAACTGGTCGGGTTCTTCGAACGCGGGCCGGCCGGAGCGCCAGCGCTCCAGGCGGGCCAGGCGCCTTTCGGCCTTGAACCGTTCCGAGGAGCCGGGCTGGGCATGATCGCGCACGCGCTCCAACCGAGCCATTTCCCCGGCGACGGGATCGGCCGGGGTTTTAAGACCAGGGCCGAGCTGCACGGCCAGCAGAACACCCAATACCAGGCCGGCGGCGGCCAGCCATCCGAATCTGAACTTGTTTCGCATGGAGCATCCCCAAGGTTGGCGGCGGAACGGGGTAGAGTTGGGCCCGGCGATGGTCTTGACGGCCACCGCCGGCGGCTCCAACGCACGGGCCTCACATCATTATAAATGAGCGCGGGCATGGCCGGCAACAGGCCGTGCTCAACAATTCTGCCATAATATCAAATGCGGGCGGCCGCGAGCCCAGCGCGCCGGCTATGAGGATCTCGATGGACCGGAGCCGAAGCGGCGCCAGCCTGTTTGCTATCTGGTTCCTGCACGCTCGCTCGCGCATTGTCCCCGCCCGCCTGCTCCCAACACGTGCCTGCACAGGGCATCGCTCTGCCACACATGGCTCTGCCGCGTCTTGACACCGCCTCCCAACTGGGCGATGCTTTGATCGGTTTCCGCACAAAGAAAGCGCCCGGCAGGCATCGTGACGCCGTCCTGCCCGGAACACCTGTCGAAGGAGGCGGACGTGATCCCTCCCAGGAATTCGTTTCAGGTCCTGATGGCGCTTCTTCTGACCGCGCTCGCCCTGCTCGGCTCGGGCTGCAGCGGTCGGGATCCCGCCGGCCTGGACATGGCGCGCGCGCCGATCGATCCGGTGGTCTTCGACGACGCCTACGGGCCTGACGTCTATTTCCAGGCCTTTGCGGGCACGGATCCCTATGCGGTGAGCTTCGATTCGGTCTTCGCGCGCGGCGGCGCGAAGTCGCTCAAGATCGCGGTTCCCCCGGAGGGTTCGAACCTGGGCGGCTATGCCGGCGGGGTGCTGACGTCGGTGGGCTGCCGCGACATCGCCGATTTCAACGCGCTCACGTTCTACGCGCGCTCCAGCATCCCGTCCGCGCTGGACGTCGTCGGCTTCGGCAACGACAACACGGGCCGCTCGCTGCACGAGGCCGGCCGCGGGCAAGTGCCCTTGACGACCGCCTGGTCGTTCGTCGTCGTGCCCATCCCCTCGCCTGCGAAGCTGATTTGCGAGCGCGGGCTGTTCACCTTCGCCGAAGGCCGCGAAACCGGCCGTCCCGAGGGCCACCATGTGTGGATCGACGACATCCGCTACGCCAGGATCGAGAGCATCACCAACCCGCGCCCCGTCATGCCGACCGTGCGCAAGCAGTACTTCATCGGCGCGAGCGTCAACCTGTCGGGCACGGCCACGACGTTCAACGTTTCCGGTGCCGATGTCGTGGTCAATCACGACCCGGGCTACTTCGACTTCCGCTCCTCTGACCCGTCGGTCGCCATCGTGCAGAGGGGGGCGGTCAGGGTCGTCGGCGCGGGCGAGGCGGTGATCTCGGCCACGCTGGATGGGATCGACGTCGCCGGCGCGGCGACCGTGAGCGGATTCACCCCGCCGTCCGCGCCCGCTCCGCGGCCCACCGTGGCCGCCGCCGATGCCATCTCGCTGTTCAGCGACGTCTACCGCGACGTCACGGTCGACAGCTTCAATCCCCGCTGGCAGTACTCGACGACCGAGGACGCCCGCTACTGGGTCGACGGCGATGAAACCATCATGTACTCGTTCCTCAACTTCGTGGGCATCGACTTCCGCGCCCACACCCTCGACGTCAGGGAGATGACGCACTTCCATCTGGATGTCTTCGCCCCCGTGGGGACCAATTTCCGGGTCAAGCTCGTGGCCTTCAACACCGTCAACGGCTACATCACCGCGCAATCGGAGCTGACCTTCGACGCGGCCACCACGCCCGCCTTCGCGGCGGGCGCCTGGTCGTCCCTGGAGATCCCCATGGCGGATTTTCAGTTCACCGTCCCTCTGGACCACGTCGGCCAGGTCGTGCTCAGCACCAGCGACGCCCAGCTCGTGCTGGTGGACAACCTGTACTGGCACCGGTAGGATGCCGCATTCGGCGCAGCGCCGTCATCGCGAGGGAACGGATGGGATGAACAACGGCAACCTGCATTGGAAAGGGCTGCGGCGCACCGATCCGGACCGCCCCCGGCCCCTGGCGGACGCGGTCCTGCGCCTGATCTGGCAGCAGAGACAGATCTCCCGCGCCGACATCGCGCGGCTGGCCGGCCTGTCGCGCTCCACCGTGTCCGAGATCGTCAGCGAGATCCTTCCGCTGGGCGTCGTCGTCGAGGTCGGCGAGGGCCCGTCCCAGGGCGGCCGCCGCCCCATCGTGCTCGAGTTCCGGGACGACGCCTGCGTCGTCCTCGGCGTCGAGATGGGCGCCACGCACGTGGTGGTCGTCATGACCGACCTGCGCGGCCGCGTCCTCGCCTGGGAATCCCGGGATCATCCGGTCCGCGTCGATCCCCACGGCACGCGCCGGCTCGTGGAGGAGATCTGCCGCCGGTGCCTGGCCTCGCCGGAGGCGCAGGGCCGCCCTCTGGTCGGCATGGGCGTCGCCGTGCCCAGCCCGTTGCACCCCTCCCAGCCCGACCGGCTGTCCGAGATCGTGCTGCCCGCGTGGCAAGGGCGGCTCGGTTTCGGGGAGCTGTCCGAGCGGCTGGGCGCGCCCTTGATGGTCGACAATGACGCCAATCTGGGGGCCCTGGCCGAGCAGTGGTGGGGCGCGGGGCGTGGCGTCGACGACCTCGCCTACATCAAGGTCGCCACCGGCATCGGCTCCGGACACGTGATCGGGGGCGAGATCTACCGTGGCGCCACCGGCACCGCCGGGGAAATCGGGCACATCTCGATCGATCCCCAGGGCAGGCGGTGCATCTGCGGCTTGCAGGGGTGCCTGGTCACGCTGGTGGGCGCGCAGGCGCTCGTCGAGCGCGCCCGCGAGCTCGGCTCCGAGTTCCCGAGCAGTCCCCTGGCCGGCCGGGAGAACACGATACGCGATCTCGAGGACGCGGCCCTGGCCGGCGACCCTCTGGCGCTGCGGGTGGCCAAGGAGGCGGCGGAACACCTGGGGCGGGCCGTCGCCGGCCTGATGAACCTGATGAACCCCAGACTGGTGATCGTGGGCGGCGACCTCGGCCGGCTCGGCGACATCCTGATCGAACCTCTGCGCGAGACCGTCCGCAACCGCACGCTGGTCAGCTCTCTCGCGGCCGCGCAGATCCAGACCAGCGAGCTGGGACCGCTGGCGGTGGCCATCGGCGCCGCCACCCTGGTGCTGAAGGCGGCGCTCGAGGACTCCAGCCTGTTCCCCCTCGTCGCCTGCGAGGGCCGCGGCGCCCGGCCCAGCCCCGTCGCATGAGGCTGGTGCGCGCCGGGATCGCTGTTCTCCTGCTCTGCGTCGGGATGGCGGGCTGCGGCGAGGACGGGCAGCCGGGGGCTTACGGCTTGACCTGGCAGGATGATTTCGAGGGGCCGGCGGGCCACCCGCCCGATCCCGCGAAGTGGCGGTTCGATATCGGCACGGACTGGGGCAACGGCCAGCTGGAGTACGACACCGATCGTCCCCAGAACGTGAGCCTGGACGGCGCCGGCTGCCTCGCCATCACGGCGCGCGCCGAGGACTTCGGGGGGCGGTCCTACACGTCGGGCCGCATCAAGACCGAGGGACTGTTCGCGCAGACCCGGGGACGCTTCGAGGCTCGCATCAAGCTGCCGACCGGGCGAGGTCTCTGGCCCGCCTTCTGGCTGCTCGGCGCCGACTTCGGCGCCGTCGGCTGGCCCGAGTGCGGCGAGATCGACATCATGGAGTACCGCGGGCAGGATCCCCGGACCATCCACGGCAGCCTGCACGGGCCGGGGTACTCCGGCGGCGCGGCCATCACCGGCCAGCACACCCTGGCGCAGGGCGGCTTCAACCTCGGCTTCCACACCTTCGCCGTGGAGTGGACCGAGGCCGCCATCACCTGGTTCGTCGACGGCTACGTTTACCAGACGGTGCGCCCGGCCGACCTGCCGGCCGGCGCGCGGTGGGTCTTCGATCGCCCGTTCTTCATCCTGCTCAACCTGGCCGTGGGGGGACGGTGGGTCGGACCACCCGATCAGACCACGGCCCTTCCGCAGACCATGCTCGTCGACTGGGTCCGCGTTTACGGCGAGCTGCCTTGAGCGCGGACCCGACCGCAGGAGCCGGGTCCTCGCGCGCGGCGGCCCAGCGTCGTCAGATGGCCAGGTGCAGGTAGGTCCTGATCTCCCATTCCCGCCCCTCGGGCAGACCCTCCGGATACAGCTCACCTTCGGCGGGCGCGGGCACGCCAGGCGGCCGGTACCGATTGGAGTGCCTGTCCAGTGTGCGGTAGGCGAAGCGGACGCCGACGCGCGTCTGCGGTAGGTCGAACCAGCGGGGCCTGCCCAAGGTGTAGGACACGTCGGCCATGGCCTGCAAGGGGTACGTCAGATTGAAATCGCGATGGTAATCGTAGGGGCCGTAGTCGTTGAACTTCAGGAAACCGGCCACGGCCACCGCGGGCCAGACGATGCGGCTGTCCCAGCCGAAACGGCGGACCAGGCGCGTGTCGGCGCCGTTGGGCTCGGCCGTGCCCAGATAGAGGTGGCTGATCATGCGCGCTCGGTCGGTCAGCCGGTTGACCACGCGCCACTTCATCTCCCACAGGTCGCGAGCCGGGGTGCCGCCCGGGAAGGGGTACACCTGCCCTTCCGCGGAGATGAAAAGGCCCGCGTCGGCGGTGGTCTTGTGGCGCATGAACTTGAGGTCCGCGCTGAAGGCCAGACGGGCGTCCTCGCGGACGTCGCTGTCCCAGGCCCACATCCACGTGGCTGGCGTCGGATCATAGGTCACCATGATCTCGGCCGCTGTGGTCTCGCGATTGCCGCGCACCGCGAACGGATCGTCCAGGATGTTGCGCGGCCGGCCGGCCGTGCCCTCCAGCAGCTCGGGGCGGGGCATGGGCCCGACGATCGGTTTCTGCCACAGGACATTGGGTCCGACCTGCCAGTTGCCCAGCGTGACGGCCACGCCGCTCAGGGCGTTGACCTGGTTGCCCGATCCGCTGTCCTTCAGCTCCCAGCCGGTGAAGGTGGGAATGGCGGTCGGGCCGGCCTCGGCCACAAGGCCCATGTAGGCGCCCTGTCCGTACCAGTTCCACCGCCCCGCTTGCCAGGTCAGCTTGCCCCGGAAGCCGAACGTGTCCTCGTCCTTGATCACATCCTGGCGGACGTCGGCGGGCGACAGCGGGATCTCGGCCTTGAGGCGGTCTTCGTCTACCAGTTGGAAAGTCTCGCCGACGCGCGGACGTCCCGACCACAGCACGCCCCCCTCGAACCCGAACGGCCCCAGCGGCGCCTGCATCTGCAGCGACGCCTTGCGGGTCGACCGCACCGGGATCGCCACGGAACTGCTGAACCGGGTCTGCTGGGCGAAATCCTCCTGGAACATGCCCGTCCAGTCGATGCCGCGCCAGGACCGGCTGTACTTGAGGAAGAGCGCGGGATTGGCCCCCCACCAGAGCTGGGGGCCTATGGCGACCTTCAGGCCGTGCAAGGCCTTCTTGCCGGCCATCTCGAAGCCCACCGGCGCCTCGCCGTTGTAGATGTCGACGTTCTCGCCGTAGTAGGCGTCGCGATAGAGCCCGAAGAAATCCCCCTCGTACTGCCAGTGCAGGTGGCCGGCGCGGTAGAACCCCTCGAGGTTGAACCAGTGGTCGTTCCAGGAAATCGACGACTGGTACACCTTCACCCGCTCCAGCGACTCGATCTCGATGGGGTCGCCGTCGCTCCCCTCGGCCAGGCGCGGGCGGCCCCGGTTCTCGTAGAAGATCTCGTCCAGCGGATTGCGGGGCACGTGGCCCAGCACGTTCACGGAAAGCCGCGCGATGACGGCTTCGCTGGGCTTGGCCTCGAAATCGGCGTAGAACGACTGTCCGTGATCGAATCCTCGGTACGAGGGGAAGCCGGCCTGCGGCGTCTCCGCGGGCGGCGTGCTGATGTTCTTGCCGCCCGTGCTGTAGGTCTCGTACTCGAGCCGCAGCCCGGCCAACCGCACCTTGCTCAGCGTTTCCGTCCTCAGACTGGCGGCGTCGCCGCGGGCCGCGAGCACGCCGCTCATCGGCGTGATGCGGTCGAAGTGCGCGCGGATAGCGTCGATGCCGGTGCCCGCGCCGTAAGGATCCAGGAGGAACGCCTCGCGCAGGGCGTAGTAGGCGGCGCGAGGGTAGACATGATAGAGGCCGCGGGAATCGGAGAATCCCTTGGCGGTGATGCCCCACCACTCCTCGTTCATGTTGTTCTGGCCCTCGACGTAGTCCTCGGGATAGCCGGCGTTGGGCCACGAGGCGTTGGTGTCGTGGATGTCGAGGCGGCTCTCCTGTCCGAACTTCCACCACCCGTCGCTCCACTGGAAGATCAGGCCGCCGATCGCGTTGCCCACCCGGCCCTTGCCGGCCGATTGCTCGTAGATCTCGCGCCACTGGCCGATCAGGTAGCGCGCCTGCGTCGCCTGGTCCTCCTGCATGGTCCGGGCGTTGAACGCGTCCGCGCCGAACTCGGTGAACATCACGGGCACGCCGAGCTTGTCGTGCACGACCTGGAACAGGTCGCGCGCCGAGATGCCGCGGTAGACGTTCGTTCCGAACACATCCAGACCCGCGCACTCCTCGGCGATCAGATCGATGTACTGCACGTCGCCGTTGGCGATGGCCACCGGCCGGCGGGAATCGCGCTGTTTGATCTCGGCGATGATCTCGCCGAAGAGCGAATAGAGGAATCGCGCCCGCGCCGCGTCGCGCTCGCCCTCGGGCAGCGCCTCGATCTCGAACGACTTCCAGGACAGGCCGTAGTTGTTCTCGTTGCCCAGCAGCCACATCAACACGCCCGGCGTGTCCCGGTAGCGCTCGACCACCTCCACCAGTTCGGCCCTGAGCAACCGCCGCACGCGGGGATCGCTGTAGTCGGTCAGGGGGTGCCAGATCCCATCGATCGTCAGCCCGTAGCGGCCCACGAAGTGGTTGATCACCGAGTGGATGCCATAGCGGCGGTAGATGTACTCCACCCAGCGCGGCGGCACGTCCGCGCCCTGGCGGATCGTGTTGACGCCCAGGGTCCTGAGCAGCGACATGTCCCGGTCGAGAGCATCCTTGACGACGTCGTCCGGTTGCGCCCACAGGCTGTAGGTGTAGTTCTGCCCGATCGGCATGTAGTCCCAGTTCATGCCCAGGACCATGAAATCGCGGCCGTCCACTTGCAGGCGCGACCCGCTCGCATCGGTCACCACCTCGATTCTCTGCCGCTCGCCTCCCTCCTGGGCCCGGGCCCCGATCGGCAGCGAGACCAGGAGCAGGACCCACGCGAGGGTGGCCCAACCACCGTGCCGACGGCTGACATCACGCTTCGTGCACACGGGATTCTCCTTGGCTGATCGGAATGGAGCCGTCCGCGACGGCGTTGGCGAGCGCGACTCCGCGATACCAGGACGCGCTGTCCCGGGCAAGGCGTTTCTGGCTCCGGGGGTCGACCGCGAAGAGGCCGAACTTCATGCCGAAGCCGAAGCCCCATTCGAAATTGTCCATCAGCGTCCAGACAAAGTAGCCCGCCAGGGGAACTCCTTGCTCGATGGCGCGGTGCGCGGCCAGCAAGTGTTCGCGCAGGTAGGACACGCGCCGCCGATCGGCGCTGCGGCCCGACGCGTCGACCGGGTCGTCGTAGGCGGCGCCGTTCTCCGTGACGTAGACCTTGCGCGGGCCGTAATCGCGCTGGATCCGCAGGAGGCTCTCGCACAGCCCGTCCGGGTACACCTCCCAATCCATGTCCGTGATCCGCGCCGAGTCCGCCGGCGGCACGGACAGCGGCCGCCCGTCCGGCCCCTCGCGCATCACCGCGCGGCTGTAATAGTTGACTCCCAGGAAATCCAGGGGCCTGGAGATGGCGGCCAGATCGCCGTCACGCACGAAGGGCAGCTCGGGCCCAACGAGGTGGCCCAGGGCGACCCGGTCGGCGATCGCGTCCGCGGGATAGACGCCCCGGAAGATCGGATCGAGATACCAGCGATTGAACGAGCCGTCGAACCAGCGGGCGGCGTCCCGGTCCGCCTCGCTGTCGCTGGCCGGATGCGCCGGGCAATGGATCAGCACGAGGCCGACCTCTGCCCCTGGCGATGTGTCGCGCAAGACGGCGGCCGCCCCCGCGTGCGACAGCAGGAGATGGTGGCCGACGCGGAGGGCCTCGGCGGGGTCGGTGTGCCCGGGCGCGTGGCGCCCTTCCTCGTGGCCGAGGGTCGCGACGCACCAGGGTTCGTTGTGGGTCACCCAGCGGCGGATCCGATCGCCGAGCCGCCGCCCGACAACCGCCGCGTAGTCCGCAAAGGCTTCGACCGTGTCGCGCTGTGCCCACCCCCCGCGATCCTGCAGAGCCTGCGGGAGATCCCAGTGATAGAGCGTGGGGAATGGTTCGATGCCCGCCTGGAGCAGGCCGTCAACCAGGGCGTCGTAGAAGTCGAGGCCGGCGGGGTTCGCCCTGCCGCGCCCCTCGGGCAGGATCCGCGGCCAGGCGATCGAGAAGCGGTACCCTCCCAGGCCAAGTCCCTCGATGAGCGCGACGTCCTCGCGCCAGCGATGATAGTGGTCGCAAGCGATCTCGGGGGTCGACCCGTCGGCGACATGCCCGCGACCCGCTGCGAAGGAGTCCCAGATCGATGCCCCCCGGCCTCCCGCCCGGCAGCCGCCCTCGATCTGCTGGGCCGAGGTGGCCACACCCCAGACGAAACCCTCAGGGAATTCCCGGCGGGGCATTTCCAGCGCCTCCCCTGGAACGGTGGTCTGCGCAACCGCCGACCGGCGGCGGAGAACCGGGAACATCGCTCGCGGCCAGAAAAAAGTCTTTGTTCGGACTCCGAACATAGTGTATGATACTGGTGGCTCTGTCAAGACACGATTCACGGGCATCGCACAGAGAAGATGCGACGCCGCAAGCCGGTGCAGGGAGTTCCGATGGCAGGGTGACGGCCTGCCAAGAGAGGTGGTTGAGATGCAAACCAAGGCCGCTGCTGTTCTGGCGGTTGTCGTGCTGATCGGCATGACGCCAGCGATGGGTTCGGCCCTCGCGCCCTACAGCCAGGATTTCGAGGGGCTGGCTCTGCCGTCGCCCGGCGGACTGCTCGGCGACGGCTGGCTTGTGTACGGCAACGTCTTCAGCCCGGGCGGGACGTACCTGTACGGATACGGTCCTTTCCCGGCGCCCAACGACGGCGCCGCGTTCTGCGCCATCGCCGCCGACGAGGGAGGGGCAGAACAGGGCGCTCACCAGCTGTCCGTCTACAGCGATTACAACAACGGCGATCACGCCGCCGGCAATCTGATCGAGGCCAACGTCTTCCAGGAGCAGACGATCCTGCCCGCAGATGTCGGCAACGTCTGGATCTTCGAGTTCCAGGCCAAGCTCGGCAACCTGGTCGCCCCCTCGACCGCCGCGGCCTTCATCAAGACGCTCGATCCCGGCGCCGGTTACGCCATGACCAATTTCATCACCGCGGACATGACGGCCATTCCCACGACCTGGTCGGGCTACTCCTTGTCGATCACGATCGATTCGAGCCTGGCGGGTCAGATCCTGCAGTTCGGATTCATGAACACGGCGACGCTCTACGTATCGTCAGGCGTCTTCTACGACAACGTGAACTTCCGCCTGAGCACGGCGACCGACGTGCCCGGGGGCGACGCCGCGCGCGGCGCGATGCTGCGCCAGAACTATCCGAACCCGTTCAACCCGTCGACACGGATCGACTTCGCGTTGGAGAGCGCGGGGCCCGTCGAGCTGTCCGTCTTCGACGCCGGCGGCCGCAGGGTCGCCACTCTGCTGCAGCGCAACCTCGCGGCCGGCGAGCACCATGCTGTCTGGAACGGGCGGACGGACGGCGGCCGGCCCGCACCCGCGGGCCAGTACTACTACCTCCTGGAGACGGCGACGACGCGCATCTCCCGGGGCATGGTGCTGGTGAAGTAGCCGGCGCCGACACGGGGGGCCGACGGCCTCGGCCCCCCCCATCGTCCACGCCGAGAAGCGAGACGTTCATGAGACCCCGCACTCCACTCCGGACGGCAACAGATGGAGGGTAGGCCGGCACCATCGCCGCTGCCGGCGCCGCTCGGCGCCGCGCCCGCATCCCCGGCGGGCGGTCTCGTCGACTTCGAGGGGGAGCCTTACTACCGGATTTCTGCCTATCAGCGGCTGGCTCCCTTCCTGGTGTGCCTGGCAAGCGACACCGATCTCTGGATGTTCGTCTCCTCCCGGGGCGGGCTCACGGCCGGCAGGGTCGACCCCGATGGCAGCCTCTTCCCCTACGAGACCGTCGATCGGCTGCACGATGCCCACCACCACACCGGACCGGTGAGCGTGATCCGATTCGAGCGCGGCGCGAGCGCGCCCGCGACGTGGGAACCATTCTCCGAGACGGCGGCGCAGCATCCCGCCAGCGAACGGAACCTCCTCAAGAACGTCGCCGGCAATCGCCTCGTGTTCGAGGAGACCCGCCACGACCTCAAGCTCTGCTTCCGGTACTCCTGGGCCGCCTGCGACGCGTTCGGGTGGGTGCGGACAGCGGTTCTGGAGAATCGCGGCCCCTGTCCCGTCCACATCTCCCTGCTGGACGGCCTGCGGAACGTGCTGCCCCATGGCGCGCCGCTCGCCCTGTACCAGCAGGCGTCCAACCTGGTCGACGCCTACAAGAAGGCGGAGGCGGATCCGGAGACCGGGCTGGGCATATTCTCGCTGACGGCCGGGATCACCGACCGGGCGGAGGCGCTGGAGTGCCTCACCGCCAACGTCGCCTGGTGCTGCGGCCTTGAGCGGTTCCGGGTGCACCTGTCGCTCGCCTGCCTGGCCGACTTCCGGCAAGGGCGGATCGTCGCGGGCCAGCACGCCCTCAATGGGGCCAGGGGGAATTACCTGGTGAGCTCGCGGCTGGACCTGGACCCCGGCGAGAGCGCGCGCTGGCATCTGGTCTGCGACGCGGGCAGGGACCACGTCCAGATCGCCGCCCTGCGCCGGCGATTGATCGCGCAGGAGGACCTGCCCGCGCGGATCGACGCCGGCCTGCGGCAGGCCGCCGAGAATCTCCGGCGCTGCGTCGGCAGCGCCGATGGCATTCAGCTCTCGGGCCGTCCCGAGACCTGGAGCCATCATTTCGCGAACGTCCTCTTCAACAACATGCGCGGCGGCATCTTCTGGCGGAACCACGAGGTTCCGGTGGGCGACTTCGCCGATTTCCTCCGCACGCGCAACGCCGCCGTTGCCGCGCGGCAGGAGCGGCTGCTCGGCGAGCTGCCCGCCGTGATCGCGTCGCCCCGGCTGCGCGCCATCGCCTCCGGCAGCGGCGACGCCGACTTCGCGCGGCTGGCCCACGAATACCTCCCGCTTTACTTCGGCCGCCGTCACGGCGATCCCAGCCGGCCCTGGAACCGCTTCGCGATCCGCGTGCGCGCTCGCGACGGCGCACAGAAGCTGCACTACGAGGGCAACTGGCGGGACATCTTCCAGAACTGGGAGGCCCTCTGCGCCTCGTACCCTTGCTTTCTGCCCAACGTCGTCGCCAAGTTCGTCAACGCCTCGACGGTGGACGGCTTCAACCCGTACCACATCTCCCGCGACGGCATCGCCTGGGAGACCGTCTCGCCGGACGACCCCTGGAGCAACATCGGGTACTGGGGCGACCACCAGATCATCTACCTGCTGAAGCTGCTCGAGGCGTTGGATCGCTACGACCCGGCGGCGCTGGACCGGATGCTCGCCGCGGAGATCTTCTGCTACGCCGACGTGCCGTACCGGATCCGACCGTACGCGGCGATCCTGCAGAACCCGCGAGCCACCATCGAGTACGACGCCGCGCGCGCCGCGCGCGTCGCCAGGCGGGTCGCGCAGCTGGGCGCCGACGGCAAGCTCCTCGGCGGCGCGGACGGAACGATCCACCACGTCAATCTGCTGGAAAAGCTGCTCGTGCCGGCCCTGTCCAAACTGTCGAACCTGATCCCCGGCGCCGGCATCTGGATGAACACCCAGCGGCCGGAGTGGAACGACGCGAACAACGCGCTCGGCGGGGGCGGCGTGTCGGTGGTCACGCTCTGCTACTTGCGCCGCTACCTGGCCTTCCTCGCCGTCCGGCTGCAGGCCGCCGGCGATGCGTCGCTGCCCCTGTCCAGCGAGGTGGCCGACTGGTTCGCCGGGGTCGAGGCGGCGCTGGAGCGCGAGCGGGGAGCGTTGCGCGCCGGCGTCTACGACCCGCGCGACCGCAAGAGGCTGATGGATCTGCTGGGCGGCGCTTTCGATGCGTACCGGGAAGCGGTGTACGCGCGCGGCTTCTCGGGGCGGAAGCTCCTGCCGGTCGCGCGGGTGGTGCGACTGTGCCGCACGGGGCTGGCGCACCTGGACCACGCGATCGGCGCCAACCAGCGCGACGATGGCCTCTACCATGGCTACAACCTGCTGGAGATATCCGCGGACGGCAGCCGGGCCGGCCTGGGTCGCCTGCCGCTGATGCTCGAGGGGCAGGTGGCCGCCCTCAGCTCGGGAGCGCTCACGGCCGAGCAGTCGCTGGCTGTCCTGGAGCGTCTCTTCGCCAGCGCGCTCTACCGGCCCGATCAACGCTCCTTCTTGCTCTACCCCGAGCGGTCGCTGCCGGGCTTCCTGGCCAAGAACGTCGTGCCGGACGAGCCCGCCGCCGCTATCCCCCTGCTGCGAGACATGTTGGCGGCGGGGGATTCGACCGTGCTGGCGCGTGACATCGACGGCGTGATCCGCTTCGCCGGGCATCTGCGAAACGCCCGCGATCTCGCGGTCCTGCTGGAAGACCTCGAGCGGCGATCAGAATGGTCGGCCGCCGTCGCGCGGGACCGCGGCGCCGTGCTCGATCTGTTCGAGCAAGTCTTCCGCCACAGGTCCTACACCGGGCGCTCCGGCGTGATGCACGCCTACGAAGGCCTCGGTTGTATCTACTGGCACATGGTCGCGAAGCTGCTGCTCGCGGCTCAGGAGGCCGCGCTGCGCGCCGAGCGGGAGGGCGCGCCCGCCTCGGTCCGCGACGGCCTGAAGGCCGTCTACTTCCGGATCCGCGCCGGTCTGGGCCACGAAAAGACGGTGGCCGAGTACGGCGCCTTCCCCACCGACCCCCACTCGCACACGCCGCCCGGAGGCGGGGCGCAGCAGCCGGGCATGACCGGGCAGGTGAAGGAAGAGATTCTCACCCGCCTGGGCGAGCTCGGGGTCTGCGTCGAGAGCGGAACGCTGCGGCTGAGGCCCTGCCTCTTGCGTGAGGACGAGCTGCTCGAGCGGCCCGCCGAGTTCCGGTATTACGATGTCGGTGGCCACGCGCGGGCGCTCGCTCTGCCCAGCGGCAGCCTGGCCTTCACCTTCTGCCAGGTGCCGGTGGTCTACGCGCGCGCCGCCGCAGCGGCAAGCATGAAGATCGTCCGTGCCGACGGGAGCGAAGAGGAACGCCCCGGCGACACGCTCGACGCCCGCTGGAGCGCGGAGCTGTTCGCGCGCAGCGGGGCGATCGATCGCATCGAGGTCAAGGTCTCGCCGCACGGCATCGACCCCGTCTAGCCGGCGAGCGCCCCTGGTTCGAAACACCGCCAGTCGCACAGGAGTCGATCATGAAGCCGATATCCCTCCCGCCGGCGGCCGCTCTCGCCCTGGCCTTCCTCGCTCTGAGCAGCGCAGAGGCCCCGGGGCAATGCATCCTCGCCAATCCCAGCTTCGAAATCGTCGGTTCGGGAGGAACCGTTTTCGGCGGCTGGTCTCAGTTCGGAGCCATCGGCGCGGTCACGACGGCCGTCCACGGGGCCAGAGCGGCGCGCGTCAGCGGTCCGAACCAGGGCGGTTGGGATGTCTCGGGTTACTGGCAGCCGCTGGACTGCGTCCCTGGGGAGCGGTGGGCGGTCACGGGCCACGTGCGCCATCCCGGGAGCAAGCCTCTGACAGGCCAGTGCATCGCCCTGGTCAACCTCGAGTGGCGCGATGCCGGCGGCAACTTGATCAGCTACGATTCCCACACCGTCGCCGACGCCTCCACGCCGACGGACACGTACCTGGATTTCTCGTTCGTGAGCGCCGCGGCGCCCGCGGGGACCGTCAAGACGCGGCTCCTGCTCGGCGTCCTGCAGAGCCCGGCCGATCCGTCGCCTGATGTGCACTTCGACCAGATCACATGCCACAGCACGACGCCGCCGACCATCGACGACATACAGTGGATGGATTTCCCCGGGGGCACCACTCTCGTCTTCGGCGGCAGGACCTGGCGCGTCAAGGGCCCCGGCTACTACGGTCCCGGCGGCAACCTGTTCAGCAACGCCGCCAGCAGCGTCTGGGTCGACGCGAGCGCCCGGTTGCACCTGACGCTCAAGAGGATCGGCGGTTCGTGGTACAGCACCGAGGTGGTCGTCGAGCAGCCGCTGGGCTACGGAGACTACATCGTGACCACCGTCGGCCGACTGGACCAGCTCGATCCCCAGGCGGTGCTGGGCCTGTTCCTGTGGCAGTATGGCGATTGCTGGGACGAAGGCTACCTGTGGTGGAACGCCTTCAACGAGGTCGATATCGAATACAGCCGCTGGGGCAACCCTGCCGCGGACATCGGGCAGTTCGTCGCCCAGCCCTATGATTACCCGGGCAACATCCGGCGCTTCGCCGCCACCTTCGGGGACGACGAATTGACCAGCCACGCCATGCGTTGGCTGCCCGATCGCGTCGAGTACCGCGTCTGGCGCGGCGGGCCCGGCGACGAATCGCCGGCGACCACGGTCAGCGCCTGGACCTACGCCGGCCCGCACATCCCACGCCCCGAGCAGCCCCGACTGCACCTGAACCTGTGGAAGCTCGGCGGCACGCCGGCCGCGGACCAGGAAGTGATCTTCCAGAACTTCACCTTCGTTCCGGAGGGTCTGACCGCCGTGGCGGCGCAGCAGAGCCCCGCCTCTCCCGCGACCCCGGCCGGCCGTCTGCACCCGGCGGCGCCGAATCCGTTCAATCCCTCGACCACGGCCCGCTTCGATCTGATCCGCGGCGGCCGCTTTCGGCTTGCGGTCTACGACTTGGGGGGAGGCATCGTGCGGACTCTCGCCAGCGGCGACCTGCCCGCCGGCAGCCATTCGGCCAGGTGGGACGGGCGGGACGACCATGGCCGCCCTCTGCCCTCGGGAGTGTACATCCTGCGGTTGCAAGGCAGCGATTTCAGCGACAGCCGGCCGGTCGTGCTGACGAAGTGAGCCGACGGCCGGTCGCCCCAGGCGCGCCGGCCGCCGCGTGCACGAGCCGATATAGGGAAGGGCCGCCTCCCTGACGGAAGACGGCCCTTGATTTGGGTCACTCCATATCAGCGGAACAGCGACTTCACGCCGCCCCAGGAGCTTTCCTCGCTCGGCACCGGTGTGCCGGTGTAGAACTGCACGTCGTCGTAGAAGACGCCCGACGGCTCGTACAGCCGCGCGTGGCTGACGAATCCGAATTGCAGGATCTGGCCCACGAGGCCAGCGTCGATCGTGATCGTCAACGTGTGCGCCGACCAGGTCGTGGGGATGGTCGTCATGTCGGCGGTGATGTAGTTGGTCATGGCGTAGCCGGCGCCGGGATCCAGGGTCTTGATGAAGGCCGCGGCGGTCGTGCTCCCGGCCAGGTTGCCGAGCTTGGCCTGGAAGCTGTAGGTCCAGGTCTCGCCGACATCTTCAGCGGTGACGATTTGCTCCTGGAAGACGTTGGACTCGATGATGCCGTCGGCGTGGTTGCCGTTGTTGTAATCGCTGTAGACGGACAGGCATTGCCCGCCGATGCCTTCGCCGGCGACGATCGCGCAGAACGCGGCGCCATCGTTGGGGGCCGGGAACGGGCCGTAGCCGTACCACCAACCCCAGTCGTACCCGAAGACGTTGCCGTACACCAGCCAGCCGTCGCCGAGCAACCCGCCCGGCGATGGCAGAGGCAGGCTCTCGAAGTCCTGCCCATAGGGCGCCAGCGCCTGGCTCGCCGCGGGCAGCAGGCAGACCAGCATGGCGGCCCCGAGGATGGAAGCGGTTCGTGCACGCATCTCTCGACCTTTCTGCGAGGGGTTCCCGCTTGCTCTCGGAACGCCCGAAACGATCGCGGTCCGGTTGGCAAGTCGCTCCAAAGTTGATTCTCTGTCGTATATCATAGACTATGTTCGGTCACCGAATCAAGTCAAAAATGCCGCTTGACCGGATTCGGATCCGGAGATACTTTGTTCGGGTTTCGTACAAAGAAATTCTCCTCAGCGGGCGATCCTCCGAACCTGGAGGCGGCAAACGAGATGGCACGGTGAGCGCCGCCGCGCAGTCCATCACGGCCCCCGAGGACCGCATCAAGCTGACCCACAAGCTCGCCTACGGGGCGGGAGCGTTCGTCAACAATCTGCTGGCCGCCGCCAGCGGCGGCATGATGATCGTCCTGAACCTCGGGCTGGGACTCAACCCGGCTACCGTGGGCCTGCTCGGCGCGCTGCCGCGTTTGACCGACGCGATCACCGACCCCCTCATGGGTTTCATTTCCGACCAGACCCGCAGCAAGTGGGGACGACGGCGACCGTACATCTTCGGCGGCGCCATCGCCGCGGGGTTGATCTTCGCGCTGCTGTGGCAGCTCCCCCGCGGCCAGAGCGAGACCTTCTATTTCGTCTACTTCCTCGTCGGCTCGATTCTCTTCTATGCGGGCTACACGGTCTTCGCCACGCCGTGGGTGGCGCTGGGCTACGAGCTGACGCCCGACTACAACGAGCGCACGCGCTTGATGGGCGCCCAGAACTTCATCGGTCAGCTTGCCTATGTCGCCTCTCCCTGGTTCCTCTGGATCATGACCTACGAGGGGTTCTTCCCCGATCAGGTGGCGGGGGCGGCGGCACTGGCGATCGTCGTCGCGCTGGTGGCCGCCGGTCTGGGGATCGTGCCGGCGATCTTCCTGCGCGAACGCATGCAAAACATCGCCGCGGCCGGAGTGGCGGCCGCCAAGCAGCGCGCGACGACGAGGGACAGTGGTGGCCTTGCCCGCAACATCAAGGCATTCAGCCGGGGCTTCGGCGTCACGCTCTCCTCCGGCCCCTTCCTCAAGCTCTGTCTGGCGACTTTCCTCGTTTTCAATGGCTTCATGCTCATATCATCGTTCCAGTACTATGTGATCATCTACTACGTGTGCGGCGGCGTGCAGGTCACCGGCGCCAAGTACGCTGGATACGCGGGGACGGTGGGAGGCCTCAGCACCTTCGCCGTCGTCGCGTTCGTCGCCTGGCTCGCCACGCGGATCGGCAAGCGTCGCGCCTTCTTCTTCTCCACCGGGGTGTCCATCGTCGGCTACGCGCTCAAGTGGATCTGCTACAACCCGTCCTACCCGTTGCTGTCCGTCCTGCCGGCGCCTCTGCTGGCTTTCAGCCTGGGCGGTCTGTTCACGCTCATGCCGTCAATGGTCGCCGACGTCGTGGACACGGACGAACTCAAGACCCACCAGCGCCGCGAGGGGATGTTCGGGTCGATCTTCTGGTTCATGGTGAAGCTCGGTATGTCCGCCGCCCTGGCCGGCGGCGGCTATCTGCTCAACGCGACCGGCTTCGACGTGGCGCTGGGAGGGGAGCAGTCCGGCCGGACGATCATGCTGATGCGGCTCTGCGACGCGGGCATTCCCATCCTGACCTCGATCATCGCCATCTGGGCGGTGGCGACCTTCCCCATCACCGAAAAGAGAGCCAATGAGGTCCGCAGGGAGCTGGAGCGCCGCCGGGGCAGGCCAGAGGCCGCGCTGGCATCACCAGCCGAGCCCTAGAGCGGTCGGGACCCAGCGCCGCAGCGTCCCGGCGATGCCGCGCCTCCGGCGCGTCGCGCCGGCGGCCGCCCTGCTCGCCCTCACCTGCCTGGCGGCGGGCTGCGCGGGCGGGCGAGACAGCCCCTCTTCCTCCCCGGAGGCCGCCATGGTCATCCGCCCTTTCCACGCCGGCAGCGCGGAACGCTGGCTCGGCAACGCCATCTGTTACGGCCCCCACCGCGACGGCCAGCACCCGGGCGGCCCCGCCCCCTCCGCCGCGCAGGTGCGCGAGGATCTGCGCTTGATGTCGCCCCGCTGGAGCCTGCTGCGCCTCTACGGATCGGCCGAGGTCGCCCCGACCGTCCTGTCGGTGATCCGTGCGGACAGCCTGGACATGAAGGTGATGCTCGGGGCGTGGATCGCCGTCGAGGAGGAACGCGACGATCGCGGCGCCGTCGTGGCGAGACATCCCGAAGAGGCCACCGCCAATCGGCGGGAGGTCGACGCCGCGATTCTTCTGGCGAACGACTATGCCGACATCGTGGTCGCCGTCTGCGTGGGCAACGAAACCCAGGTCTCCTGGTCGCCCCATCGCAGCCCGCTCGCTGTCCTGATCGGGCATCTGCGGCGCGTGCGGGCGGGCGTGTCGGTGCCGGTCACATCGGCCGACGACTTCCAGTACTGGCTCCTACCCGAAAGCCGAGCGCTGGCCCGCGAGGTCGACTTCATCACGCTCCACGCCCATCCCATGTGGAACGGCCGGCAACTGGCGGAGGCACTGCCCTGGCTGCAGGACCAGGTCGCCGCCGTGCAGGCCGTCCACCCCGGGGCGACCATGGTGCTCGGCGAAACGGGCTGGGCGACCTCCGTCTCCGCGGCGGGCGAGCAGGCGGCGCTGATCAAGGGACGCCCGGGAGAGGCGGAGCAGGAGATCTACTATCGCGCCGTCGTCTCCTGGATCGAGGCGGTGCGGCTGACCTGCTTCTTCTTCGAAGCCTTCGACGAGAACTGGAAGGGCGGCCCGGATCCGGCGGAGGTCGAGAAGCACTGGGGCCTGTTTCGCGCCGATCGCTCGCCGAAGCTCGCTCTGTTGCCGCGTTAGCCGCGCGGGAGGTGGAGCGACCTTCCCCCCGCGCCCTACCCCGGCATCGCCCTCTCGCACCGCACGAGCCCGCCGCCGGGGTCGATGTCGATCATGAACCCGCGCCGCCGGAAGACCGCGATCATGCGCTCGTTGTCGGTCGTGGTCTCGGCCACGACCCGGCGCAATCCCCACCCAGCGGCGATCTCCAGGCAGGCGTCGGTGAGCGCGCCGCCCAGGCCGCGGCCCTGCCAGGCGTCGGTGACCAGCACCGCGTACTCGACCGTCTCGTGCCCCGGGTCGGCGACCAGGCGCCCGACGCCTACCAGCCGCGGGCCGTCAGGCAGGGGCGACTCCGCCACCATCGCCAGCTCGCGGTCGTAGTCGATGAAGCAGTAGCGCGACGCCACCGAGTGCTCGTTCCAGACGAAGAAATGGCGGAAGCGCGAGTAGAGGGTCTCGCGCGAGCAGCTGCCCAGCATCTCCAGCCACAACGGCTCGTCCTCGGGGCGGATGGGGCGCAGCCGCAGCAGCGCACCGTCGGGCAACACCGCCTCGCGCGCCAATTCCTCGGGGTACGGCCGCAGCGCCAGGTGCGGGTAGGGGGGCGCGGGCGGACCGCCGTGAGCGGGCGGCAGCAGCTGGCGATCCACCGCCACGCGGGCGTCGAGCGCCAGCACGCCGGACGGGGTCGCCAGCAGCGGATTGATGTCCAGCTCGCGAATCGCGGGCAGGTCGGCCACAAGGTAGGACAAACGCATCAGGGCCTCGAGCAGGCGGTCCAGGTCGACCGGCGGGCGACCCCGATGGCCGCGCAGCAGCGGCCAGGAACGCAGCGATTCCAGCATCCGTCGCGCCAGCCGTTCGTTCAGCGGGGGCAGGCCGAGCGCTCGATCGCGCAGCACCTCGGCGGCCGTGCCGCCCAGACCCGCCATGATGATCGCGCCGAAGGTGGGATCGCGCTTGGCGCCCAGGATCAGCTCGACGCCGTCGCGCGTGTCGGCCTGCGCCTGCACCGTCACGCCCAGCAGCCGGGCCTGCGGCCGCAGGCGCGCCGCCTCGGCGGTCAGGCGCGCGAAGGCGCCGTGCACCGACGCGGCGTCGCGCAGGTCGAGCGCCACGCCGCCCACGTCGCTCTTGTGGGAGATGTCGGGCGAGTGGATCTTCAGCACCACCGGATACCCGATCGCCGCCGCCGCATCCGCCGCCGCGTCGGCCGTGGGGGCCGCGACCGGCCTTGCGACCGGGATGCCGTAGGCAGCCAGCAGCTCCTTGGCCGCCGCCTCGTCCAGCATGTCGCCGGCGGCCGGCAGCACGGCCGCGAAACGGCGCCGCAGCTCGGCGCGGTCGGCGGTGAACGCGACCGGGATGTCGCGGGGGGTCTCGTACAGGATCTCCAGGTTGCGGCCATAGTCCACCAGGGTCATGAAGGCCCTGACGGCCTGCTCGGGGGTGCCGTAGACCGCGACGCCCGCCTCGGCCAGCAGGCGCGCCCCCTCGCGCACGCTGGCCCCGCCCACCCAGGCCGCCAGCACCGGTTTGCGCGACGACGACGCCAGCTCGCCGATCGCCTTGGCCGTGCCGGTGGGGTTGGTCATCGCCTGGGGCGTCAGGATCACCAGCGCCGCGTCCACGGCCGGATCGGCCAGCACGATCTCGGCGGCCCGGGCGAAGCGTTTCGCGCGGGCGTCGCCCAGCACATCGACCGGGTTGCCGCGCGACCACATCGGGGGCAGCTGCTCGTCCAGACGCGCCACAGTCGCCGGCGCCAGCTCGGCCAGCTCGCCGCCGCAGGCGATCAGCGCGTCGACCGCCATCACGCCGGGCCCGCCGGCGTTGGTGACGATGCCCAGCCGGCGGCCGGCGGGCAGGCGGTGGCGGCCGACCAGCTCGGCCACGTCGAAGATCTCACCGATCTCGTGGACGCGCACGATGCCGGCGCGCGAGAAGGCCGCGTCGTGCACGGCGTCCTCGGCCGCCAGCGCTCCCGTGTGCGAGGCGGCTGCCCGCGCCGACTCCGCGAAGCGCCCCGCCTTGTAGGCGACGATCGGCTTGCGGCGGGCGAAGGCGCGCGTGGCGGTCATGAACTTGCGCGCGTCGCCGATCGATTCGACGTACATCAGGATCGACTCGGTCCGCTCGTCCTCGCCGAAGTAGTCGACCAGATCGCCGAAATCGACGTCGAGCATGTTGCCGACCGACACGAAGTACGAGAAGCCGATGTTGCGGGCCAGCGCCCAATCGAGCACCGAGCTGCAGAGCGCGCCCGACTGCGAGATGAACGCCACGCCGCCCGGTCTGGGCATGCCGGCCGCGAAGCTGGCGTTCAGGCCGCGTCCGGGGGCGATCACCCCCAGGCAATTGGGGCCGAGGATCCGCATGCCGTCGAAGCGCCGTTGCTCCTGGCGCAGGCGCGCCTCGAGGGCGCGCCCCTCGTCGCCGGCCTCGCCGAAGCCGGCCGAGATGATGACCAGACCCAGGATCCCCGCCTCGCCGCAGCCGCGCACCCACTCCGGGCCCTGCGCCGCCGGCGCGCAGATCACCGCCAGGTCGGGCGTGCGCGGGAGCTCGCGCAGATCGCCATAGCAGGGGATCCCCATCACCGCCTCGAAGTCGCGGTTGACGGGATAGACGACGCCGGCGAAGCCTCCCCCCACCAGATTGCGCAGCACGGTGCCGCCGACGCTGTTGGGATTGGCGCTCACCCCGCACAGGGCTATGCGCTGCGGCTTGAAGATGCGGTCGAGGCTGAGGATGGCCATCGGCGGCTCCGGCTCCGGGACAGGAAGAGGCGGCGTGGCTCGCCAAAGATGCACGCCCCGCCGCCTTCGCGCCAACCCGGCGGATCCGCGGCCGGCCGGCGCTTGACGCGGACCGGGGTTGAGCCGATAAAGAACCGAAGGGCGCCGCGCGCGTCGGCCCCGCTCGTTACGGAAAGGAGTATCGTGAAGTGCCTCGGTTGTTGGCCCGGCGTCCTGCGAAACGCCGCGCCGCGCCCGCGCCGCGCCATGACCCGGGCCGCGCCGGCGTTCCTGATTCTGGTCCTGGCGTCAGGCGCGACCGCCGCCCGGCTCGGCGACGCCGGCATCGACCCGGGCTCGCTGGAGCGCTTCGCCCGGCTGGCGCTCGATTGCGTGGAACGCGAGTACCCCAGCAAGATCGCCCACGTCATGCAGAGCGACGCCGACGTGGCGCCGCCGCGCGAGCTCACGCCCGTCTTCTACGGTTGCTTCGACTGGCATTCCGCCGTGCACGGCCACTGGCTGCTGGCCCGCCTGGCGCGGCTGCATCCCGGCGCGCCGCTGGCGGCTGAGGCGCGCGCCGCGTTGGCACGCAGCCTCGCGCCCGACCGCATCGCGCGCGAACTCGCTTATCTGCGGGGCGAGGGACGGACCACGTTCGAGAGGCCCTACGGGCTGGCCTGGCTGCTGCAGCTGGCCGCCGAGCTGCGCGAATGGGATGACCCGCAGGCGCGGCGCTGGGCCGGCGCCCTGGCGCCGTTGGAGCGCGAGGCCGCGGCGCGCTTCGCATCGTGGCTGCCGCGGCTGCGCTACCCGATCCGCGGCGGCGAGCACGATCAGACCGCGTTCGCGCTGGGACTGGTTCTGGACTGGGCGCGCACGGCGGGGGACGACACGCTGGCGGCGCTGGTCGCGCGCAAGGCGCTGGCCTTCCACGCCGGCGACCGCGGCGCGAATCTGGCCTTCGAACCCTCAGGCCAGGATTTCCTTTCCCCCATCCTGGGCGAAGCCGACCTGATGCGGCGGGTGCTGCCGCCCGGCGAGTTCGCGGTCTGGCTGCGCGCGTTCCTGCCCGCCCTGCCGGAAGGGGAGGACGCCTCGTGGCTGCCAGTCGCCGAGGTGACCGACCGCGCCGACGGCAAACTGGCGCATCTGGACGGCCTGAACCTGAGCCGGGCCTGGATGCTCGACGGCATCGCGGCCGGCCTGCCGCCAGGCGACGCGCGCCTGCCCGCGCTGCGCGCCGCCGCCGCCGCCCACCGCCGGGCCGGTCTGCAAGCCGTGACCGGCGAGCACTATGAAGGGGGACACTGGCTGGGCAGCTTCGCCGTCTACCTGACGACCGGCCGCGGGCTGCCCTCGCCATAAGGACCGGAGCCGGAACGCGGGCGCGCCCCTCACCCGCTTTGCGTCCCCGCCGCCTCGCCGCCCGGCGTCGCCTCGCCGCGAGGACCGCCGACCACGACGCGCTTGAGCCCCCGCGCCAGGCCGTCGATGATCAGGTAGGCGCATGGCACGACCAGCAAGGTCAGAACAGTCGAGACGGTCAGGCCGCCCACCACGGCGACGGCGAGCGGCTGCATCAGCTCCGACCCCTCGCCCAGCCCCAACGCCAGCGGCAGCATGCCGCAGACCGTGGTCAGCGTGGTCATGAGGATCGGCCGCAGCCGCACCGCGCCGGCCTCGACCACCGCCTGCTCCGGCGGCAGTCCCTGCCGGCGCCGCGCGATGCTGACGTACTGCACCAGCAGGATGGCGTTGTTGACCACGATGCCGGCCAGCAGGATGACCCCCAGCAACACCGGCGCGCTCTGCGGCAGGCCGGTGAGCCAGAGCAGCAGGCCCACGCCGATCAGCGCCAGGGGAATCGACAGCAGGATGGTGAGCGGGCCGCTGACGCTCTCGTACTGGATCGCCATCACGACGAAAACCAGGAAGACCGCCAGCAGCGTGACGATGGTCAGGTTCCGCTGGTTTTCGCGCGCCGCCTGCTCCTCGCCGCCGAAGATGAGCGCGTAGCCGTCCGGCAGCGGAAGATCGCGCAGCGCCCCGCGCACGGCGCGGCTGGCCTGCCCAACGCTGGCGACCGCGTTGTCCACGTCGGCCGTGACCCGCAGCTGGCGGTTCTGGTTCACGCGCAGGATCGTTGTCGGCCCGGTGCCCAGCCGCACGTCCGCGATGTCGCGCAGGTAGATCGGCTGCCGCCCGCCGGGGAACAGCGCGATCGCTCCCAGGTTCTCGGGGTTGGCCAGCGCCTCGCGCGGCAACCGCACGCGGATGTCGAACTCGTTGTTGCGGTCGGTGAACCGGCTGACGACGACCCCGTCCAGGGCCGTGCGCACGGTCTGCCCCACCTGCGCGGCGTCGAGGCCCAGGTCGGCGGCGCGTTGCCGGTCGATCTCGATGTTGAGCTGCGGGCTCGCCTCCTCGGTGGACATCTCCACGCCGGACAGGCCCGGCAGCCCGCGCAGCCGCCGCTGCACCTCTTCGCCCAGCCGCTGCAGCTCGGCCAGATCGTCGCCCTGGATCGACACCGCCACGTCGGAGCCGGCGAGATTGGTGCGCAGACCGCGGATGCGCGGCGGGCGGACGAAGATCTGCCCGCCCGGCACGCCCAGCTGGTTGATCTTCTCCTGCAACTCGGCCACCCAGCGCGCGGCCGGCATCTCCCTCCGCTCGCCCGCGGGCACGAGCTGGATACCTAGCGAGCCGCGCCCCCCGCGGGCCATGGTCATGCCGCCGAACAGGAAGCCGCCTGCCGTCGTGAAGACGTGCTGCACGTAGGGCATCTCCCCGACGAGCTGCTCGATCTGCGCGGCCACCTCGTTGGTGCGCTCGGGCGAGGTGCCGGGCGGCAGGCGCAAGAACACGCCGACGTTGCCGTCGTCCACGGCAGGCAGGAACTCGTTGCCCATCCCCCGCGTCAGCAGCACGACGCCGAGAAGCGCGGCCAGCGCCGTGCCGACCACCAGCCAACGCCTGCGCACGGCCCGCGCGGCGGCGCGGCGGTAGAGCGCCGTGAAGCGCTGCAGCCCACGGTCGAAGCCGATGACGATCGGGCTGCGCTCCAGCCGGCTGCTGCGCTGCACCTTGGCCAGCTGCGCCGACAGCATCGGCACCAGCGTCAGCGCCGTGGCCAGCGAGGCCACGATGGCGAAGGAGATGGTCAGGATCAGTTCGCGGAATATCAGCGCCGCCAAACCGCTGATGAGCAGGAACGGCGTCACCGCCGCCAGATTGGTCAACGTCGACGCGACGACCGCCGAGGTGACCTCGGCCGCGCCGCTGTGCGCCGCCTCCTCCGGATCGACGGCCCGCACGCGGTAGTGCCGGAAGATGTTCTCCAGCATCACGATGCTGTTGTCGATCAGCAGGCCGACCCCGAGCGCCAGCCCGCCCAGGCTCATGATGTTCAGGGTCAGGCGCCCCAGCCCCATCATGGCGAAGGTGGCCAGCACCGCCAGCGGTATCGACAGGCCGATGATGAAGGTCTTGCGCAGGCTGCCCAGGAAAAGCAGGACCACCAGCATGGCCAACAGGGCGCCGATCAGCGCCGCGTCCCGCACGCCGGCCACGGCGTTCTTGATGAAGAACGACTGATCGGCCACGATCTCGTAGCGGATGTCATCCGGTATGAAGCGGGCGTTCGCCAGCTGCTCCAACCGCCGGCCGACGCCGCGCGCAACCGCGACGGTGTTGGCGTCGGGCTGCTTGCGCACCGCCAGCTTGACCGCTGGAACGCCGTCCAGCCGCGCCCACATCCGCTGCTCCTGGTGCGTGTCCGCCACCTCGGCGACCTCGGACAGCGGGATGCGCGCCGTCCCGCCCGACACCGGCAACAGCACGCGGCGGATGTCCTCCACGCTGCGGAACTTGCCCGCCGTCTTGCCGACGATCTCGAAGCTGGGCGAGGTGACGTTGCCGACCGCGACGTCCTGGTTCTCGGCGCGGATGCGGGTCAGGACGTCCGAGACGGTCAAGCCGTAGGATCGCAGGCGCTCCTGGTCCAGCGTCACGCGGATCTCGCGGATCAGTCCGCCGGACACGTCCACGGCGGCCACTCCCTCGATGGAGAGCAGCTGCGGGTGCAGGCGCAGATCCACCCAGTTGCGCAGGTCGATCAGGTCGCGCGTCGCCGAGCTGAAGCCGACCTCGAACACCGGCATCTGGGAAGGGTCGAACTTGCGAATGGTCGGGGGCTCGGCGTCCAGCGGCAGCCTCGCCCGGGCGCGGTCAAGGTTCTTGGACGCGTCCTGCAGCGCGAAATTGATATCCGTGCCGTAGCTGAAGTGCAGATCGATGTCCGAGCCGCCCTCGGTCGTCTGACTTTCCAGCTCGATCAGGTTCTCGGTCGTCGCGAGGCTGGTCTCCAGGATCTTGGTGACCTGCTCCTCCATGACCTCCGGCGCGACGCCCGGGTAGGCCACGCGGGCTCGGATCTGCGGGTAGACGATCTGGGGCAGCAGGTCCAGCGGCAGCTGTCCGGCGAAGAACAGCCCCACCACCACGACGACCGATGCGGCGGCCAGCACGCCGATCGGCCGCCTGATCGACAGGCTCGGCAGCCCGCCATGCCGACGCTCACCGCTCATCGCGAGTCGCCGCCCGCCGGCTCGCCGCCTGCCGCCGTCCCTTCCGGCGGCCCGCCGCCGGCAGGCCCGCCGTCGGTGACGCGCACGAGCGCGCCCGGCCGCAGGTTCAGGTGGCCGGACCTGACCACCCGCGCGCCCGCGTCGAGGCCGCCGGTGATCTCTATCCAACCCTCGGCCGTCATGCCGGTCGCTACGGCTCGCCGGCTGACGGTATCGGCGTCGACCACGTAGACGAACGGGCCGGCGTCGCCGACGCCGACGGCCGACACCGGGACGGCCAGAGCGCCGCGGCGGCTGTCCAGCGTGAATTCGACGCGAGCCAGGAAACCGGGGCGCGGCTCGACGCCCGCCGGCGCGGGATCCAGAGCCACCTCCACCGGCACCAGGCGGCTGGTGGGGTCGGCGCTGGGGAAGATCCGCCGTATCCGCCCCGTCAGCCTGGCGTCGGGATAGGCGTCGAGCCGGACGCCCACCTGCCGCCCGGACCCGAGCTGCACCACGTCGAGCTCCGAAACCTGCACGCGCACGACCAGCAGGGCGTCCTCGGCGATCTCGAACAGGGGAGCGTTGACCGCGACCGCCGCGCCCCGCTCGGCCCGTTTGGCCGTGACCACCCCCGACGCGGGGGCCGTGATGCGGCTGAACGCCACGCGCGTGCGCCACAGCTCCGCGTCGGCCCGGGCGATCCCGAAGGCGCTGCGCAGCAGATCGAGCTCAGATTCCGAAACCAGATCCTCGGCTTGCAGCCGCTCGGCGCGCTGGAACGCGGCCGCAGCGTTGGCGAGCGCCGCCTCGGCGCGCGCCAGCTGGGCCAGGGCCTCGCGCGCGTCCAGCTCGGCCAGGAGCTGGCCGGCGCGCACCCTGCTGCCCTCCTCGACCAGCACGCTCTCCAGCGTGCCCGCCAGCTGGGCGCTGACCGGCACGGCGCGGATCGGCTCGAGCGGGCCGGTCACCGTCACCGTCCGGACCAGATCGCGCGGCCGCGCCGCCACGGCGGCGACGGGGACCGCCTGACCCGCGCGGCCGCGCGAGCCTGCGCCTGCGCCGGCGCCGGCCGCCGCGCCGCCGTCCCGCGAGCAGCCGGCGGCAAGAGCGATCGCCAGCAGCCATCCTGTCCAACCAGCGTGCGCCAGCGCGCGCCTCATCCGCATCGATCTTCTCCCGCTCGCGGCCGCGGGCCCCTCCCGGCAGCATGATCTGTATGATAGCGCCGCGGCGCCCGAAGGCGAAAAGCAAAACAGAGAAAAGGCCGCCTCCCCTCAGGGGAGGCGGCCGGGAGAGTGGTCAAGCCACGGTTAGCGGTACATGGACTTGGTGCTGCCCCAGCTGTTGACCTCGGTCGGCACCGGCGCGTTGACGATCATGTGGTAGGTGCCGCAGACGTCAAGGCCGTAGGCGTCGACGATCAGGTACAGCGTGACCGGCCCCTCGCCCTCGTTGGTCCAGGAGACGGTCTCGGTGGCACCGCCGCAGCAATTATCCGAGCCGTCCACGCAGGTGCCCGGAATGTCCGCGCAGTCGGTCACCAGGTAGAGCGACATGTCGACCGTGCCGCTCTGCGAGGCGGAGAAGGTCTCGCCCGGCCCGATCGTGATCTTGTAGACCACGTCCTTGCCCGCCGCCGGGTAGCCGGTGCAGCTCGGCGTGCCCGGCGTGTAGGTGTTGTTGGCTTCGCAGGTGTTGACATCCCACTCGACCAGCCCTTGCTCCTGCAGATCGATGGCGCCGTCGCAGGTGTCGTTGACCGGCGGCGGCGGGGGCGGTTCGCCCTCGGTGATCGTCAGGTTGAAGGACGGGATGCACGTGGGCGAGGGCCAGGTGTCCACCATGATGTAGTAGCTGCCCGGCTCGAGCGTCAGGCCCAGGATCTCGCGCGGCAGTCCGGACGATCCGGTGCGGATGGCGATGCAGCTCGCATCCAGCGGACACGCATCGTCGATGGCGATGCCGGTCCACGTCGTGCCCAGCGGGTCCATGACGATGTCGACGATCGTCGTCGTGGTGATGTCCAGCCGGTAGATGATGTCCTCGCCGCCGTCATAGTAGCCGAGGCAGGTGTCGAAGTAGTTGTTGCCCCGCCCGCAGGTCGTCTGGCCCAGGTCGCTGAACGGCAGGCTGCTGATGACGATCGGGCTCGTGCAGTCGTCCCCTTCCGCCCGCGAGCCTTCGGCGGCCGGCGGCACGATGACCGTCGGGCCATGCTTGGCATCAGGCTTTTCGGCGTAGGCGGCCGCGGCCAGCCCCAGGACGAGCAGCGGAAGCAGCGGGGTGACGAGCATTCTGGCTGTCTTCATGGTGCGTTCCCTTCTCTGCGGTGATGGTGCGATGCTGCCCTGCGAATCGCCCGCCAGGCGATCCCGGCAAGCCAGCGCGGTAGCGATGCTCACTATGGCTGGGTCCGACCTCCTTACTCCACGCATTGTCATCGTGGAGACAAGAACAACGAAGGCGCGCAACGACGGCCGCGGCCGCGCTGTCGCACGTATCCAGGCGGGGAACTCAATCATAGCACATGCCGCTGCGAGATTCGCCCCCAAAGCGCACGGCCGGTCCGATATCCCATGGACCCGCTAGGGGCGTTGCCGCGACCGGCCGTCCCCTTCCTCTTCCGGCAGCCGGTGGCCGCGGCAAGGCACGGCCCCCTCTGCGCCGTGGCAGAGGGGGCCGTTGCGCTCGTCGAGCTGTCCGATTCCGCTCCTACCGGAACGTGCTCTTGACCTGGCCCCAGCTCGAAGGCGTCCCCGAAACCGGCGCGTCGATGGTGACCAGGGAGGTCCCGCAGCCGCCGGCCGCGTAGCCGTCGATGACCAGGTAGTACACGCCGTCCGCCTCCGCCACGTAGGTGAACGTCTCGGGGTCGTCCCCGCCCGCCACGCACGAGTTCATGTCGGAGCAGTCGGTCAGCAGATAGATCGCCGCGTCGTAGTTCTCGCCCGTCAGCGTCACGGCGATGGTCTGCCCGGCGTTGAGGTAGATGCTCCAGACCGCGTCATCGCCGTTGGCCTGGCTGTAGCCGGTGCAGCCGTTGGTCGGGCTGTAGTTGTTACCACCGCCGCAGGTGTTGACCTGGAATTCCTGCAGGCTCTGATCCTGCAGATCGATCGCGGTCGCGCAGGTGGGATTCGGGTAGGGCACTCCCGCGGTGATGGTCAGGTTGAAGGCCGGAATGCAGGCGGGCGCCGGCCAGGTGTCGACCATGATGTAGTAGCTGCCCGGAGCGAGCTCCAGGCCCAGGATCTGCCGCGGCGCGGAGGACGAACCCGTGCGCACGGCGAGGCAGCCGGAGAGCGCCAGCGGGCATTCATCGTCGATCGCGAGGCCGGTCCAGGTCGTGCCCAGCGGATCCATGACGATGTCGACGGCCGTCGGCGCGGCGATGTCCAGGCGATAGATGATGTCCTCGCCGCCGTCATAGGAGCCCAGGCAGGTATCGAAGTAATTGTTGCCCCGCCCGCAGGTGGTCTGGCCCAGATCGCTGAAAGGCAAGCTGTTGATGATGATCGGATTCGTGCAATCGTCCCCGACTGCCCGCGAACCCTCCTCGGCCGGCGTGACGATGACCGTCGGGCCGTGGTCGGCTTCGGGCTTCTCGGCGGCGTACGCGGCCGCGGCCAGTCCCAAGACGAGCAACGGAAGCAGCGGCACGATGGATATTCTGGCTGTCCTCATGGCGTTGTCCCCTTTTCTGCGATGATGTCATGCCGGGCGCCCGGCGCGCAGCGCCGGACTCTCGCTTCAACGCAATGCACTGGCACGCAATACCAATACTGCCTGGTCTCGGGCGACCTCCTTCCGTGCGGTACGTCCGCGCTGCACGAACAAAGAACACGCTGGGCGGCGACCCCCTCGGTTCGCCGCCGCGTTCGCTTCAGACGGTGATGGGGAAGATTGTACCACACCGGCGGCGAAAAGTCGCGCCTGAACGCAGGCGTCGGCATCCGGCCGGTCAATGGTCCCGCACGGCCGCGACCTGACTGCTGGTGGGGCGTCCGGCCGCGATAAACCCGCACCAATTGGCAGGATGCGCGTCCCTGCCGGCCGCGCGGCGCGCGACGAGGCTGGCCAGGGAAGCCCTCCTGGCGGCGGACGCGGTGTCCAGGCCTTCCTCCAGCAGCGTTCTGTAGAAGGCCGTCATCCACGCCAGCGCGCAGTCGTCCGGGACCGGCCACAGGCTCATGACGACCGCTGCCGCCCCCGCGATCTGGAAGGAGCGTCGCAACCCCAGGACCCCTTCTCCACCGGTCGCCACCCCCAGGCCGCTCTCGCACGCCGACAACACCACCAGGTCCACCCCGGTCAGATCCAGCGACACCACCTCCTCGGCCGTCAGAAGCCCGTCGTCCGGAGTCCCGTCTGTCGCGGCGGGTGCCGCATAGGCCGGCAGGCCACGATTGGCTCCCGCCAGCGCCAGCCCGCACATCGCCAGCGGGTTGTCCGGGACCGGCGCTTCGCGGGCGGAGAGCAGGGCGGTCTCCAGCCCGGCGGCGGCGGCGCAAGCCTCATCCCAGAAGAAGCCGTGCGTCGCCAGATGCAGAACGGTCTTGTCCGGCGCCGCCCCCGCGAACGCGGTCTCGGTGGCCTCGGATCCCAGGAGCAGGGTCGCCGTCCCGCGTGCGCCCGGAACCGTGGACCACATGCGGGCGATGACCGACGCCTCCTGTCCGCTTCCCGGCAACGGCGAGAAGGGTGAGCCGATCACGCCGTCGCAGGGGCCTCGCCGTCTGTCCTCCCGCGCAGAATCGGGAACCGGTCCATCGGCAAGCGGCTGGGCGTCGTAATCCGGCTCTCCCAGGACGAGCAGGCCGCCGGCGCCAGGCCTGCCGTCGCCGGGGCGGCCGCCATCGCCGCGGCGGGCCGCGCCGTCTCCCGCCATCAGTTCTCGCTCCCCTGTCAAGTAGGTCAGCGGCGGCGCCGTTTCGATCAGATAGCGCATCGGCGATCCGCGGGCCGGCAGCGCCTCGAAGCCGACCAGGCCCAGGGCACCATCGGGCACCACGAAGACATGGCGCGCGCCCTCCAGACCTGCGGCCAGCGGATCCCAGATCCTCGCCCGCAGCGCCTCGCCCGCCCGGCGGCTTCTCGACTCCCGACGCGCGGACTCGCCCAGCCGAGCGGGAGGTCGATAGAGCTCGCGGCGCCAGTTCGCGACCAGCGTGTCGATCTGCGCGGCCGCGCCCAGGACGAGCAGCGTCATATCCTTCCCGGCGTGTCGACCCAGGAGAAACGCGGCATAGGCCGGCTCGGACCCGCCATCCTCGCCTTGCCGCCAGAACCGCACATAGGACAGCAGCGCTGCACCGGCGGGCAGCGCCTCCGCCGGCCGCGCGGGGGGCGGCGCGCTCTCGCCCTCCTCCACCCGCTCGGCCAGCGACCTTTCCAGCGCGTCGCGCTTGCGGCGCAGCGAGACCAGCCTCGCCTGGTAGTCCTCCAGCGACCGGGCGCCCGACCCGCCGAGGATCGATTCCGCCAGCTCCTTCCGGCAGGCGGCCAGGCGATTGATCAGCTCGCCCTCGCGCCCTAGCCCGCGCACGCGCCGCTGGCGCGCGGCCATCTCTTCCAGCACGATCGCGCGAGAGATGCGCAGCGCGTCCCAGGCAGCGGCGGCGTCCCGGGGGCGGCCGGTTGCGGCCGCGATGGTCAAGGCCACGTCCAGGCCCGCCGGGCGCACGGCGCCATAGCGCAGCGCCTCGCGCTGGGACAGTCCGCGCGCCATCGCGCGCAGGTGGCGGCAGCCGATCTGCTCGACCCGCAGGGCGGTCGCCAACGCGCCGGCGCTGTCGCCCGCCGCCAGTTGGGCGCGCGCCTGGGCGTGCAGGGCCGCGGCCAGCTCCGGATGCCCCGGCCCGTGCACCCATTCCCGCAATCGAACGGCCTGGAGGCAATGCGCGACCGCAGCCCGCGCGTCGCCCCGCCGCAGCGCCGTCTCGGCCAAGGTCAGCAGCGGAATGGCCAGTTCCCAGTGCTGCTCGCCCTGAGCCGCCCGCCAGGTCGACAGCGAGGCCTGCCCGGCGGCTTCCGCGTCCTCCGTGCGACCAAGCTCCAGCAGGCAGCGCGCCACGCTGCTGTGCGACGCTGCGACCTCACGGTGAATCTCGCCCAGCGCCGCCCGACGCTTGTCGCGCGCCGCCTCCAGCAGCGGCAGCGCCCCGCGCGCGTCTCCGCGCGCCAGCGCGAGGTTGGCCAGGTTGTCCAGCGTGGCGATCGTCTCCGGATGCTTCGCCCCGAGCTGACGCTCGCGGATGGACAAGGCTCTGGCGTACGAGAGGCGCGCCTCTTCGAAATCACCCAGCTCGTGCAGCAACATGCCGATCTTGTTGGCGGTCTTGCCGACCTCGTGATGCCCGGCGCCCAGCGCCCGTTCCTGCAGCGCGAGCTTGCGCGCGAAGAGCCGCCGCGCGGCGGTCAGATCCCCGCGGTCCTGCAGCACCGAGGCCAGCTCATCCAGGGCACGCCCGGTGTCCAGGTGGTCGCCCCCCAGCTCGCGTTCGATGATGGCCAACGACCGCAGCGCCAGCGCCTCCGTTTCCGGTTCGGCCGAGCGTCCCCGGAGCCGCAGAACCGCGATCATGTGCATCTGCGCAGAGGCGGCGGCGAGCGATCCCTCCCCCTGCTCGCGCTGGGCGCGGGCCAGAACCTCCCAGCCGGCGGCCTCCGCCTCCTCCAGACGTCCCTGGACCTGCAGCGAGAGCATCCGCTCCAGGCCCGGCAGCAGCGGCAGAGAGGTCGGAACGGGTGCGATGTCGGCCGCGCGCGTTGCGGCCGCGGCCAGGACGATGAGCAGCGCGGCCGGCAGCAGGATCGCCGCGCCCGGCCTTCGGCATGCCACTGGCGCGGCCCGATCGCGTCTTGGCATCACAGATTGTGATACCAAGGTGAGAACCGCCCGCGACCTGCCTGCATCCCCGGCGGTCACGCCCGCGCCAACGCCGCGGCCGGCGACAACCAGGGGCAGCGGCAAGCCAGCAGGGATATCGCGCCATGGCCGCAGCGAGAGGGGCCGCGCGGCCGCGCGCGCGCGCCGGCGAGGCCGCTCGCGCGGGCGCCGACGGCGCCGTCCGCCCCCGCGACCAGATGGCCGCGGGGGCGGCGACAACCGGCCGGCCTCGCGCCCGCCGGGAGATGTCAACGGACCAGCATGATCTTCTTGGCGTCCAGCTTGCCGTCCGCTTCGAGCTGAGCCAAATAGGCGCCCGAGGCGACGGGGCGGCCGGTCTGATCCAGGCCGTTCCAGTCGACCGCGTGCTCGCCTGCCGTGAACGCGCCTTCCGCCAGCGTCGCGATCAGCCGCCCGGAAAGGTCGCGCACGACCAGCTGCGCATCTTGCGGGCGGGCCACCGTGAACACGATCCGCGTCTGCGGGTTGAAAGGATTCGGGTGCGCTCCCACCACGCGCGTCAGCAGCGCGGGAGCCGGCACCTCGGCCGTCTGGCTGCTCAGCAGGGTCCAATCCCCGCCGGCGGCCTGCAGATAGAGCGCGTAGGTGACGGTGGCGCCCGGTTCGGCCTGCGCATCCACCGCCTGGAAGCTGCCCGCGCCGACCTGCTGGTAAGGCACTTCCCAGCTCGCATCGCCTTGGCTGGCCAACAGCCGGAACACCGGCGCGGCCGCTTCGTCGCCCACGCGCCACGTGATGACGACGCCGTTCGCGTTGGGCGCTAGGTGGAAGACCGCCAGGTAGTTCGACACCGCGGTGGGGACGATCAGGACGAAGGCCCCCTCGACGACCACGCGCTGCGGATCCTCGAGTTCGGCCAGATCGCCGTCGCTCAGACCCGCCTGCTCCCGCGCCGCGAGGCTCGCCGGCGGCGCCTGCGGCTCGCGCACGAACGCCGCTCCCGAGGGGATGTCGACGTTGGCCGTGAAGTAGACGCGCGTGTAGGCGTCGCCGCCGCGATCGCCCAGGGCCAGCGACGCGATGCCGGTGATGTCGGTGATGACGGCGCCGGCGTCCGGCACCAGGTCGCCGTCGATGTCGACCTCCTGCCCGACCTTGAGCAGGGGCTGGTCGTTGACGAAGAGCGTCTTGGCGGTGCCCGTCGCGGTCACGACCGGCCAGACGTAGGCGATGTCGCCGTCGGCGTTCATGTAGGCCATGGTGATCCCGCCGGTGACGACGGCGCCGCCGATGTCCATCCCCTCGCGGTACAGGATCACACCGTCCTTGCAGATGAACTCGTCGATGGCCGTGGACGCGCTGGTGTCGCCGGTGAACATGTAGCTGCCCGATTCCGTGATGCCGGTGTAGTCGAAGTTCTGCCAGTTCTCGCCCGGCAGGCCGCCGATGGCCTCAGGCACCGGCCGGCCCTCGCCGACGATCGAACCTCCGGCGAAGATGCCCGCTCCGTCGATCACGATGTAGTTGTTCAGCGAGCTTGTTTCGGTGGTCTCGACCTTGCCTATGTAGTGCGTCCCCAGCGGTGAGAATCGATAGTCGAAGGCGATGGTATTGGCGGTCGAAAGCGGCGCCGGGATGTTCGGCAGCGTCATGCCCCCGATCAGCAGCGGCGTGGCGCTGTAACCGTAGAACAGGCCGCGGTTGGAGGTCGAGCCGGTCTGCGTCGTGCGCACGCCGCCGACGAAGTACGGAATGCCGTCCGCGGTGATGCCGGGCCGGCTGCCGAACGACCACCACAGGCCCGGCGCGTGCGGATAGACCTCCTGCTCGTTCATGATGGAGACGTCGTTGACCCAGACGCCGTCGAGGCTGGTGGCGCCGCTGTCAAGGTTGGTGGAGAGAGGGCTGTACGCGGTCAGACCGGCGTCGCTGAAGCCGTAGAACGACTCCCAGGAAGCCTGCGCGTACGACCCGTACGTTCCCTCGGTCCAGAGCACGGCGCCCGGCCCGCCCGTGGGGCTGCCCCACGAGCGGCTCAGCGTGACGATGCCATCCGAGGTGTCGACCCGGAACGCGTAGCCGCCGGCATGGTTGGCGGCGCCGCCGTGGATGGAGCTGACGTTGTGGCCGGGCGGCGCGCCGGGCAGCTGATCGCCGTCCTTGAACATCAAGGTCGCGATCTGCCCCTGGCACGGCACGGATGAGGCGGCGACCAGCAAGGCCGCCGCGGCGAAGAGCATGAACCTCCCGCGCATCACGATCCCCCTTTGGTTGTGGCGTGGCGATGTGGTGGGACGTCCAGCCCCGCAGCAGACGGTGAGCGCCGCCAAGGGCCGGATCCCGGGCATTATAGCACCTCCGTCGGCGGGATTGTAGAGGGATGGCCTGGGGACGGAGGGATCCTGCGGTGCCGGGGCAGCCCAGGCGTCGGCGCAGCTTATCCCCCGCCGAACACCCATGCGGCGAGCAGCATGACCGCCGCGTTGATCAGCAGCAGCATCAATAGGTTGAGCCACACTCCCGCCGTCGCCATTTGCGGTATCGTCAGGCGGCCGGCGCCGAAGACGATGGCGTTGGGCGGGGTTGCCACCGGCATCATGAAGGCGCAGCTGGCGGCCAGGGCGACGGGCACGGCCAGCAACACCGGGTCGACGCCCATCGCGACGGCGACGGCCCCCATGATGGGCAGGAAGACGGCCGCGGTGGCCGTGTTGCTGGTCAGCTCGGTGAGCAGCAGCACCACGGCCGTGGCCGCGGCGGTGGCGCCCAGCAAGGGCAACGCGCTCAGCGCCGTCAATGAGCCCGCGATCCAGTCGGCCAGCCCCGAGGCGCTGATGGCCTGCGCCAGCGACAGGCCGCCGCCGAACAGAATCAGCACCGACCACGGCACTTCTTCGGCCTCCGCCCAGCGCAGCGCCGGCCGCAGGCCGCCGCGCTCGATTGGAATCAGAAACATCAGCAGGGCGCCGGCGATGGCGATGCCTGCGTCGCTCAACCCCGGCAGCGCCCGCTCCAGCAGCGGCCGCGCGATCCAGCACGCCGCGGTCAAGCCCGTGATGGCGCCGACGGTCCACTCCGCCCGCGAGGCGGGTCCCAGCGCCGCCGCCGCCCCCTGCAGCGCCTCGCGGCCGCCGGCGATCTCGCCTTCCGGCAGGGGATGCAGCCGGCGCACCAGAATCAGCCACGCCAGCGGCAGCGCGGCCGCGACCAACGGCACGCCGACCAGCATCCATTGCGCGAAGCCGATCTCGCGTCCGTAGGTCTCGGACATGAAACCGGCCAGCAGGGCGTTGGGCGGGGTGCCGATCAGCGTGCCCAGGCCGCCGATGTTCGCCGCGTACGCCAGGCCAAGCAACAACGCCGGCGCCAGGCGCCGGGCGATCTGCGGCTCCTGTCTTTCCGTCAGCTCGATGACCGACAGGGCCAGCGGATACATCATCACGACCGTGGCCGTGTTGCTCACCCACATGCTGATCAACGCCGTGGCGACCATCACCCCGCCGACGATGCTGGCCGGCCGCGCCCCCACCAGCTTCAGAACAGCGAGCGCCGCCCGCCGGTGCAGTCCGCACGCGGCCAGCGCCCGGGCGATGAGGAATCCGCCCAGGAACAGGAAGATGATGGGGTTCGCGTACGGCGCCGCGCTGGCCGCGATCGGCTGGACGCCCAGCAGGGGGAAGAGCACCAGCGGCAGCAACGCCGTCGCCGGGATGGGGATGGCCTCGGTGACCCACCAGACAGCCATCAGCGCGCCTACGGCCGCCGCGCGCGCGGCGGCGGGCGCCATGCCTTGCGCCGGCGGCAGCAGCAGCAATGCGCAGAACAGCACCGGCCCGAGCGCCAGCCCGACGCGCCTGCGCATACCTGAGCCGCCGCTGGCCATGAACCGTGAAACCTCCGCGGCGCGACGGTCGATTGTCCTGGCCCCGATCAGCTCCAGCCGATCATCGACGGCGCATCGGCGCGGCCGCCAGATTGCCATTGACGCGCCCGCCTGCCGATGGCCTGCTGGCGGCGGGGACGCAGACCCAGATCCCCCCTCCCCTATTGGGCCCGGGACATCGTGTACGAGAGGAGAGCGCAATGTCGACAACGAAAAAGGCCGTGGCGGAATTCATCGGCACGTTCTGGCTTGTGCTCGGCGGTTGCGGAACGGCGGTGCTGGCCGGCGATCACGTCGGCTGGCTCGGCGTTTCCCTGGCCTTCGGCCTGACCGTGGTGACGATGGCCTACGCCATCGGCCACATCTCGGGCTGCCATCTGAATCCCGCGGTCTCGATCGGCCTGGTCGCCGGTGGTCGCATGCCGGCAAAGGATCTGCCCGCCTACATCATCGCGCAGGTTCTGGGAGGGATTGCGGCCGCACTGGTGCTCATGATCATGCTGCAGGGCGCGGAGCTGTGGGACGCCGCGCGGCAGGCGGGATTCGCCGCCAACGGCTACGCGGAGCACTCGCCGAAGGGATTCGGGCTGGGAGCGGCCTTGCTGGCCGAGCTGGTGCTGACCTTCATCTTCCTGATCGTGATCCACGGGGCCACGGACCAGCGCGCCCCCGCCGGCTTGGCCGGCCTGGCGATCGGTCTGACCCTGGCCCTGATCCACCTGATCTCGATCCCGGTCACGAACACCTCGGTCAACCCCGCGCGCTCGACCAGCCAGGCGCTGTTCGTGGGCGGGTGGGCGATGTCGCAGCTGTGGTTGTTCTGGATCGCCCCGATCGCCGGCGCCGTTCTCGGCGGCTTGGTGTACAAGGCGCTGGGCAGGAAGCCTGCCTAGGTTGCGCGGTCAAACAAGCAGCCGCCGCAACGTCGCCCGGCCGGCGATCGCTGCGGCGGCTTCCTCATCTCAGGCCGCCGATTTCGGCGGTGTTGCGTCTCGCGACCCTCGCGCGAGGTCCGCTCAGTCTAGCTTGTTCAGCTCGGTGCGGCGGTTCTGCGCGCGCCCCGCGTCGGTATCGTTGGGCGCGATCGGCTTGTCGGGGCCGTAGCCTTTGGCAATGAGCTGCCCCGCGGGCACGCCCTTGCCCACCAGGAAGTCGCGCACAGCGTCGGCGCGCTCCTGCGACAGCTTGAGGTTCATAGCGCGCCGACCGGTGCTGTCGGTGTGGCCCGCCACCTCGATCTTGAGTTCCGGATACGCCAGCAGGCTGACGGCCACCCGGTCGAGCACCTCGCGCGACTCCTCCGTCAATTCCGCCTTGCCCACCGCGAAGTTGACCCCTTCGAGAATCAGGGTCGTCTTCTCCTCCTCGAAGAGCTGCGGGCAGCCCTGCTTGTCGACCTTGGTGCCCGCCGGCGTGCCGGGGCACTTGTCCAGGTGGTCGGGCACACCGTCGCCGTCGCTGTCGAGCGGGCAACCGTGCGCATCGACCTTCACGCCCGCCGGCGTGCCGGGGCACTTGTCCAGGTGGTCGGGCACGCCGTCGCCGTCGCTGTCGAGCGGGCAACCGTGCGCATCGACCTTCACGCCCGCCGGCGTGCCGGGGCACTTGTCCAGGTGGTCGGGCACGCCGTCGCCGTCGCTGTCGAGCGGGCAGCCGCGCGCGTCGACGCTCACGCCCGCGGGCGTGTCGGGGCACTCGTCCAGATGGTCGAACACGCCGTCGCCGTCGCTGTCGAAGTAGCGCGGTCCCGCTCCCAGCATGTAGCTGATTCCAAACTGGACGCCGTAGTCCAGGTGGTTGTCCTTCTCCACGAAGTCGGTGTCCGCGTACCAGTCGACCGTGCCTTCGAGACGGAACGAGATCTTCTCGTTGGGCCGGTAGCGCAAGCCCAGCAGCGCGCCCGCGCCGTCGCCCGAAGCGTCGGCGTCGCCGCCGTACTGGGTGTGCGTGTAGCCGGCGCCCAGGAGCAGCCGCGTCTGCTCACCGTAAGGCAGACTGAAGAGCAAGCGGGCATGGATCGGCAGGACGTTGACCTTCTGCTCGCTGCCGTTGACGGGACGCCCGTCCGTGCGCGTCAGCGAGATGTCTCCCTCCAGGGATACATTGCGCGTGAAGAAATACCCCACGCGCGCGCCCGCTCCGGCCCAGTCGTCCAGCCCCAGCGGAGGATCGAAGACCGAGATGCGACCGAACGCGCCAATCTCCAGGACACCGCTATCCTGGGCCGAAACGGGGAACGACGTCATGGCCACCGCTGCCGCCATGACCACACAGCTGCGCCAGGACCACATCTTGAGCCTGCTCATGGCCGACCTCCCTTTGCTCCCACCCGCGAGGGGTGACGTGCGCCGCGCCCGGGACGGCGGTTCGCCAATGGCGCGCGACTTGCGCCGTCCGCTCCGCGCTCCTAGCCGGTATCATAGGAATCTTGAATACGTTTTCCAATTAATTTTTGAGCGCGAAGGATGAGGGCGCTGGACCTCGGCGCGAAGGCCATGAACGGCAAGAGGCCCCCGCGATCCGCGCCGCGGGGGCCTCTTGTACGATGGATCCGGTTGTCGGGCCTTGACCCGGCCGCCGCTATTTCACGAGCATCATCTTGCGGGTCAGCGATCGTCCTTCGGTTTCGAGGCGGTACAGGTACATGCCCGACGGCATGCGCTCGCCGGTGTCGCTGGCGCCGTCCCAGACCACGCTGTGCCGGCCGGGCGCGTACGACTGGTCGGTCAGCGTGCGGACCTTGCGGCCGGCCAGGTCGTACACCGCGATCGCCACCGGGCCCTCGCGCTCGACCGTGAACAGGATCGTGGTCGACGGGTTGAACGGGTTGGGCCGGTTCTGGCCCAGGTCCAGCGGCATGGGCGGCTGGTTCTCGGCCACCGGCGTCGTGTAGTACATCATCTGCGCCGCGTCCGTGTTGGCCTGCAGATCGGCCAGGTTCTCGCCCATCACCAGCGCGAACACGAACTTGACCTCCTGCCCCGGCGCGATGTCGAACCCGCCGGCCGAGGTCAGCGCCGACCAGTCGTCCGCCGAGGGCGTCGTGGCCAGCGACATCAGGTTGCGAAGGTGCCGCGCCTTGATGCCGTCGTCGATGGACGCCTCCGGGTAGACATAGGTCGGGTTGCTGATCAGCGTCAGGTTCTTGTGCGTGTGCGGGTAGAGCAGGGCGATGCCGGCGTAGGGTCCGCTGGTCGTCTCGTACATGTAGGTCAGGTGCCGCGCCGGATCGGTGGCGCCCCAGTTGGCACCGGCGTTGCCGATGTCCCAGTCGACGAAGACGCCGCCGTGGTAGTCGGTCACGGTGGTGACGCCGTCGTTGCGCACCGTGTAGCTGAGGATGATGAAGTCGTCGTAGCCCGGATCGGCCCAGGCGTAGCTGTGCTGGGTCACGACGATGTTCCTGGGCGAGGCGTGGCCGCTGTCGTTGAAGATGGCCAGGAACTCCTGGTCGGCCGCGCCCGGCGTCAGCACCTGCACCCGTCCGTTGGGCGAGGTGACGGTCTGCCATTCGTAGGTCTCTACGGTCGTGCCGGCGCCCAGACCGCTGTAGTCGCGGTTGCAGATGTAGGCCTGGCCGTTGCCTCCCCAGAAGGAGCCGACGAACAGCACGCTGCCCTCGTCCCGCCAGCCGAAGCCCGTGCCGGCCGCCTGCGTGTCGTCCATGTAGCCGATGCTGCCCTGGTCGGTGACCGTCCCCTGCACCTCGCCCACCGCGTGCTGGCGATGGTCGGGCAGGCCGACGGCCAGCTTGCGGTCGAAGGTGACCTGGTAGCCGGTGTCTGCCGTCACCGTCAGCAACATGGTGAAAACGTAGCCCTGCGGCGCGCCGGGCGCGATCTGCAGCGTGAAGACGTTGCCGGCGTTGCTGCCCGTGCCCCCGCCCAAGGGGATATCCGGGAAGGTGCCGGCGGCGTCGATCACGGACACGTGCGGGTTGGCGGCGACCGCCAGACCTCCCACCACGTTGACCGCGTCGAGCACCAGGCTGTTGTTGGTCAGCTCGAAGATGATGTCGACGGTCTCGCCGGGATCGAGCACCCCGTCGCTGTTGGTGTCGTTGGCGATCAGACCGGTGGGCACGAGGTGCGGCCGCTGCGCCGCCGGCGTGGCGTTGATCGCCGCCAGCGCGTCCAGCTGCCCCGAACCGAAGGTGTTGTCCTTGCCGGGCGTGCCGAGCGGCACGGCGGTCTGCTCCAGGATCGAGTCGATCCCGGCCGGCGACAGCGTCGGGTTCTTCTCCAGCAGCAGCGCCGCCACGCCCGCCGCGTGCGGGCAAGACATGCTGGTGCCGCTCCAGGTGTTGCCGCTGTAGCTGCTGGGCTTCTGCAGCGAGTTGATGTTCTGGCCCGGCGCCACCACGTCCGGCTTGATCAGGCCGGGCGGGTAGGGCCAGTCGTTGAATGGCGCCACGTCTCCCCACGCCGCCGGCCCGCGCGACGAGTAGAAGTAGACCGTGTTGCTCTGGTAGCCGGTTCCACCCACCGCGATCACGCCGCCCCGCGAGCTGTAGGGAGTCGATGCGATCGGGTTCCAGGGCGCGGGCACGCGCGCGGTCACGCCCAGCATGTTGGGCGCAGTGTAGGTGCCGTAGTCGTTGCCGGCGCTGTTGAAGAAGGCCACCCCCGCGGCGCGGATGGCATCGGCGTTCTCGCGCTCGGTCCTCATCAGCGAGGCCGGCAGCACGCCGCCGATGCCGAGCGACATCGTGAAGATGCGCGCCCCCATCGTGATGGCGTACTGCTGCCCCTCGTAGATGGCGCTGAAGGGCGCGCCCGAGCCGTCGCTGCGGAAGACCTTGCAGACCAGGATGCTGGCCCGCGGCGCCACGCCGGTCACCGTGCCGTTGGTGCCGTCGCCCGCGACCGTGCCCGCCGTGTGCGTGCCGTGGTTGGAGGCGCTGCCAGCGGTGTCGTCGTTCGGGTTGCTGTCCTGGTTGCCGAAATCGTAGCCGTTGACATCGTCGATGTAGCCGTTGCCGTCATCGTCGATGCCGTTGCCGGGGATCTCGCCCGGGTTGACGTACAGGCGGTTGGCGATGTCGGGGTGCGTCAGCCAGACACCGGTGTCGAAGTGCCCAACCAGCACGCCCTGACCCATGTAGCCGGTGTCGCGCCAGACGCGCGTGGCCCTGACCCAGCGCACGCCCCAGGCCGTGTCGGTCGGCACCGCGGCCAGGCCGGCGCCGGTCAGCGCCGCCGCGGGGGGAACGGCCGCGGCGCGCTCGGCCGCCGCCAGAGCCGCGGGCGAGGACGGCGCCTTGACGCCGCTGATCATGTCGTACGCCTTGTCGTGGATGAGGGCGGCCGGCGTCTTGTCGGCCGCCAGCGCCTGCACCGCGCGCGCGTTGCCGCGGAAGGCGATGGCGTTGGCCAGCCACAGCACGCGCACCCCCTCGGCGTCGCCGGTCCGCACGGCCGCGTCGAGCACGCGCATCGGCGCGATCTGCACCTCGTCGGCGTGCGCCCGCAGGGCGGCGACGACCGCGGCGCGGCGCTGCTCGGGCGAGGCGCCGATCAGCTCGGCCTCCAGCGCCTGCAGATCTGCCGGTTGTTCCATCAGCAACAGCACATCGACGAATTCGGCCGCGCCCTTGGCGCTCAGTTCCTGCGCCAGGCCGGGGTCGATCGTCGCCGCCGGCGCGCCGCCGGCCGCCACGACCGACAACAAGGCTACCAGCACCGATAGACGACGGAGCATGACTGTCTCCTTTTGATGACAGGGAACAGGCCGCGCGGTGAAGGGCAACGATGCGGACCGCGGCCCAGGCGGGGGGGCAAGCCGTGGTTCTGGGCGTTTCTCCACCGGGTGGATCACTCGACACCTGGCTAAGTATACCAAAAAGGCCCGCACAGGCACAATGCCCAAGGCTCAGGCCCAAGGCTCAGGCGACGATCTCGTATTCGTGCGAGATACGGGCGGTGCAGCCCAGCATGGCACCGACCGAGCAGTAGGTCCGCGCCGACAGTTCCAGCGCCCTTTCCAGCTTTTCCGGCGGGACCTCGCCCTCGACACGGAACTTCATGCGGATGGCGGTGAACACGCGCGGATGCTTCTCGGCGCGCTCCGCCTGCGCCGTCACCTCGAGCGCCCGCGGCGGCACCTTCATCTTATCCAGTATGGCCACGACGTCCACACCCGTGCAGGCGCACAGGGCGATCAGGGTGTGCTCGACCGGAGTCGCCGCGGCGGTGGGTGGGCCGCCGGCCACGGGAGCCTCCATCGCGACGGTGTGCCCGGAGTCGGCGGCGCCCTCGAAGCGCAGGCCGCCCCGCCAGGTCACGTGGGCGTTGATCATGCGACCTCCTGCTTGCCGGTTGCGGAGCGGGCGCCGGCGCGCCAGGCGCGCCACGATACTAGCCCCAGCGTGACGGCCGTCAGCGGGATGACGAAGTAGAGCATGGCGGTGTCGAAGGCGGGCAATGCCGCGTGGCCTGTCGCCCCCATGAGCAACCGCACCGTGTAAGCGGCATAGTAGCCAAGGAACAGCAGCCCTTCCCATCGGGAGATGCGGGCCCCGGTGAAGAAGATCGGCAGGCAGGCAACGGCCACGCCGATCATCACCGGGATGTCGAAGCGCAGGGCGGCCCCCGACACCGCCAGGCCTCCCGGCGCCGCCAGGCTGGTCAGGCCGAGAACCGCCAGGATGTTCAGGATGTTGCTGCCGACGACATTGCCCACCGCGATGTCGCGCTGGCCGCGAATTGCGGCCACGAGCGACGTGGCGACCTCGGGCAGCGAGGTGCCGGCGGCGATGATGGTCAGTCCGATCACCAGCTCGCTCACGCCCAGCGCCCTCGCCATGACCAGCGCCGACTGCACGAGCCAGCGCGATCCCAGCACCAGCAGGGCCAGACCACCGATCACCAGCGCGGCGTCGCTCAGCAGGCGGCGCGCCGCCGGCCGCGGTGCGGGCACATCATCCTTGACCTCCGCGCGCCGCCCCTTCCTGATCAGCAGCAACGTGTAGAGCACGAGCAGCGCCGCCAGCAGCGCGCCGTCGCCCCGTCCCAGGCGGCCGTCCAACGCGCACAGTGGAAGCATCAGCGACACGCCGATCATCACCGGCACGTCAAGCCTCACCAGCTGCTGCGCCACCACCAGCGGCACGATCAGCGCCGACATGCCGAGTATCAGCAGAATGTTGAAGATGTTGCTGCCAACGACGTTGCCCACGGCCAGGTCGGCCTGCCCCTTCAGCGCTGACTGGATGCTGACCGCCAGCTCGGGCGAGCTGGTGCCCAGCGCCACCACGGTCAGCCCGATCACCAGCGGCGAAATGCCACAGGCGCCGGCCAGGCTGGCCGCGCCGCGCACCAGCAGCTCGGCGCCTCCGGCCAACAGCGCCAGACCCGCCGCGAATACGATGAGCGTCAGGGCGTCCATGGGCAGCGAAAATAGCGCAGATCGCGCCGTTCTGCACGCGCTGGTCCGGCGAGACCGACGCGCGGGCGAGGCGCCCGAGTCCGTGGTCGCGCCCGCGGCCGGCATCGCTTATGATCGGGCGCCTTGCGAATGTTCCCCTCCTCACCTCGACGCGGAGGTCCTGGCCGCCCCTCATGAACGACGCCCGCCCCTCCCCGGACGATCGCACGGCGCCGCGTGGAGCGCCGGCGCTGCTGGTCTCCGAGTCGGTCGTGCTCGGCGTCGTGCTCCTGAACGCCGCCGCGCTGCTGCTGATGTCATTGTCGCCGCCCGGATCGCCGGCTTACCGGACGTTCTTCGCCGTCGACTACGCCTGCATCGTCTACTTCGTGGTCGAGGCGTCGCTGAAGATCGGCAACCGCGGCTGGCGCGTCTACTGGACCTCCGGCTGGAACCGTTTCGATTTCCTGGTCACCGTGCTGAGCCTGCCCGCGCTTCTGGCCCCGATCTGGGACCTGCACCATTTCAGCGCCATCCTGCTGCTGCGCCTGGGCCGTCTGTTCCGCCTGTTCCGCCTGTTCGTCTTTCTGCCCGACATCAACCGCCTGGCCGGCGGCGTCGCCCGCGCGCTGCGCGCCTCGGTCGGCGTCTTCATCGCGCTCCTGCTCATCAACGTCATCTTCGGGTTGGGCGCCACCTTCCTGTTCCGCGAGCTGGCGCCCGAGCACTTCGGCAGCCCCTTCATGTCCGGCTATTCGTTGTTCAAGGTCTTCACGGTCGAGGGATGGTACGAGATCCCCGACCTGCTGGCGGAGCGCGCCAGCCCCGCGTGGGCGGTGGTCGCGCGCGCCTACTTCATCATCGCCGTGGTGATCGGCGGACTGCTCGGGCTGTCGCTCGCCAACGCCGTTTTCGTCGACGAGATGATGCGCGACAACACGCTGGACCTCGAAGCCAAGGTCGAAAGCCTGACCGGCGAGGTGCGTGCGCTGCGATTGGCGCTGGAAGGCGGCGAGGCACGGGCGCCCGGAGGGCGGCCGCCGGAAGGGCCGGGGCCCGGCCGCGCGGCGTCGGACCGGCCGGCGCCGGTCCGGCCGGCGCCCGACGGCTCAGGGCCCGAAACTCCCCCTCGGGACCGCTAGCCAGGATTGCACGCCCATTCACCCGGTGAACAAACGTAAAAATTTGCGATCATTTACGTTACATGAAAGTGGGCGGAATCTTGCCAACCGCTCTCTCATGCTCCAGGGCGGGAGGGAACCCCGTTCACAAAGGACGCCGTGCCGACCGGGCGTGGCGGCGCCGGGGCGGCGCGGCGGCCGTGCCGCTTTGCGGCGACCCTCAGGCAGCTTGTCCCCGATCCGCGCTTCCGCCTCAGAATGTCGCCACCAGCCAGAGGATCGCCACGCCCAGCAGCGTGTTGGCGCCGGAAAGTCCCTCGATCAGCTTGAGCGCTCCCACGAAGGCGGGCGGCGGAGGCGACCCGGGCGCCGGCGAGTTCGCCCGCAGGCGCGGCGCCGCCACAAACGTGATGATCAGACCGTTGACGATCATGACCAGGAAGGCCAGGTGCTTGATCAGCAGCTTCAGGCCCATCGGGGACGAGCCATCCAGGAGCATGGTGCCCGGCGTCTTCATAAGTCCGGTGATCAGCAGCAGGACGACGCTGCCCCACGCCACCATGGTGAAGCGCTTGGCGACCGCGGGCAGCATGAGCCCGCGCTGCGCCGGATCGATGGCGGCCAACGCCGGCATGAACACGACCTTCTGGAAGATCATGCCGCCGATCCAGGCCGTCGTGGCAAAGACGTGAATGAAGTCGGTCAGCTGGGAAACAAACATGGTCCACACCTCCCTTGAGACCTACGAGCCGCCCCAATCAGATGCCTCGCGGCCCTGGGCCTAGACGGATTGCATTCGAATATTTACGGATGTTATTATCCATATTTCAAGCCTTTTTCCGATGCAGTCCCGAATTTGGCCCATTCTCCTGCCCGGGACTCAGCCGCGCCGAAAATGCGGCAAGGAATCGGGAATGACGAGCGCAAGCTCGACAAAGCCGGCATAGCGGCCATCCAAGCGCCAGGGCGCCTGGTGTATCAGCTTGCGCACGCCGTCCTTCTCGATCGTGTAGGTGTTGGCTTGACCGCTCTGCAGCATGCCGTGCAGCTGCGAGCGCGAAGGCTCCGGGTGGCAATCCAGCACGTTGCCGCCGATCAGGGCGGCGCCGCCGTCGCGGGCAAAGGTCTCGCGGGCGCGATCGTTCATCTCCACGATGACCCCGTCGGCGTCACAGACGGTGATCGCGCCGGGGAATTCGCGCACCCACGCGTGTTCGTGCATCCGAGCGGACATCCGTCGCCCTCCTTGCCGTCGTTGCCATCAAGCCGTTCGGCCGCCTGGAGATGGGGGGCGTAATCGAGCCGCGGGCGTTCAGGGAATACGCCCGCGGCTTCGCGTGCGCCGGCGGGCGCCCGCCCTGGCCTCCCCCGGCGCTCCGGTCCTCCGGCGCTCGCCGCGCCGAGCAAGACCGGCTTGTTCAGAGAATTCGGACGCGCACCAGATCGCCGCCCGATCGCACGTGCACAAGGTCGCCGCGCGCCGACCAGCGCAGGACGCGCAGCGCCTTGGCGGTGGAAAAGCAGTGGCCGTCGTAGGACGCGAGCACGCCCTCGAGCGCGCGCACGGGCAGGCGGCAGCGGACCTCCTCGCCGTCGTCGCCGTCGACATCGACCAGCAGGTCTGCGCGCTGCTTGCGGATCATGACGCGCTGGCCCCGCTCGCGCACCTCGACCAGCGTGCAATCGGGGAGCGCGCCCAGCTCGCCCACCAGGCGCTGGGCGATCGGCCCGTAGCGCGCGAGTTCGGGGCACTCGATCTTCCTGGCCTCGGCCGGGGCCGCGGCCAGCGCGATCTGCGCGGCCAGCAGTGGCACCGGCAGCACCAGATGCACCCCGTCCGGGCCGCCTTCCTTCACCTCGACCACGGCGACCCCGGTCAACGCCAGCAGCAGCGCCGGCACGAGCAGCAGCAGCGCCAGCTTCTCCATCGCGGCCTCCCTTCGCCCGGCGGTCGCGCGTTCACTCGATCCAGATCCTGACCAGTTCCTCGCCGTCGACCACGCGCACGATCTCGCCCTTGCCCATCGTCTGCAGCGCAGCCACGGCGGCGGTCAGATCCAGCTCGTCATCGGCGCCGCCGAGCAACGCGTCCATGACGGCCGACGGCAGCTGCACGTCGACCTTGCCGCCGTCGCTCTCGGCGGCCTGGATGAACACCGTCCCGCCGCGGTGAAAGACGCGCACCTCGCTGTCCTTCTCCTTGACCGTGACGAACTCTGCGTCCCCGGCCTTGCGCACCTCGGCCCAGATCTTCCTCAGCTCGGGCACGTTGAATCCCTCGGGGCCGAGATCGACGCTGAAGCCGCCCGGCTTGCCGGTGCCGGCCGCGGCCGCTTCCAGCGCCACCTGAGCCAGCGACAGCGGCAGGTTCACCTTCACCATGGCCTCGGCATCGCCGGCGTTGGTCACCTCGATGTGGATCCACGGGCCCGAATCCGCCTTCCCGTCCCGGGCGCTCGCGGCGCCGGCGGACAGCAGCATGATCAGGCCCAGCAACAGCAAGGGGGCGCGTGCGGTCCTCATTTCCGTCCTCCCGATTCATTGCCCGCGTGCCTTGTGCTCCGCCCTGGCGGAGGCGGGACGGCGGGCCGACCACGTACGGGACAATGACGCAGAGGGGCCGTGAAAGGTTCCATCGGCGCGCGGCGGCGGGTCAGATTTCCCGCCCGCGCGGCACCTCGGGCTCGTGCCGGTCGAGGCGTTTCATCAGGGAGTTGATCTCCGCGCCCAGCAGGAAGATCAGGCCGGAGATCCACAGGTAGACCATCAGCACGATCACCGCCGTGATCGATCCGTAAGTCAGCTCGTACGAGCCGAAGTTGCGCACGAACAGCCGGAACAGCGACGAGGCTCCAAGCCACAGGGCGGTCGCCACGGCCGCCCCAGGCATGATCCAGCGGAACTGCTGCCGCGCCTCGGGGCCGAAGTAGTACAGCATGGCCAGCGCGACCAGGTTCAGCAGGAATCCGAGGGGCACGCGCAGGCGGGTCCAGAAATTGTAGCTGTCGCCCGCCAGGCCGAAGAACTGGAAGATGGCGTGCGCGACGCTGGGGCCGAACAGGATGATCACCGTCGACAGCAGCATGATCCCGCTCAAGGCCAGCGTCAGCAGGATCGCCAGCGCCTTCTGCGCCGGCAGGGAACGGCGCGGCCGTATGTTGTAGGCGCGGTTGATGGTCGTGATCAGCGCGCCGACCCCCATCGAACCGCTCCACAGCGCGATCGCCAGCCCCAGGCCCAGCAGCTCGCGCCGCTGCACGCTCAGCACCGAGACGACGGTGTCGGCGACCAGGCGGTACGCCTCCGGGGGCAGGGCGGCTTCGAGGATGCGCAGCACCTGGCCGGTCAGATCGGGAATGGGCAGGAAGCTGATCAGGCTGAGCAGGAACAGCAGGAAGGGAAAGATCGCCAGCAGCATGTAGAAGGCGATCTGCGCCGCCATCCCCATGCAATCGTCGTAGCCCATCTCCCGCTGCAAGCGGCGCAGGAACGAGCCGAAGTGCCTGAAGTGCTCCCAGACCGTCATCACCCGACCAGGATGGGGGATGGCGCGGCGGAAATCAACGCTGAGGCTGCGCGCCGCGCCGGTCGCGCCGGATGATCTGGTGCCCGCGGCGGCGGCGTTGCATATTTGCAGACGGCTAGCGTGACCAAACGGCCCGCGGTCCCGCGCCCGATCCCCGCGGGCGGTCCGCCCCAATCCCACCGTTTCGCCCCGAAGGAGTTCGACGATGCCATCGCGCCACGCCTTCGCGCGACGCGCCGCTGGTCGTCAGGCCGGCCAGTTCGTGGCCATGGTGAGGCTCTTCGCGCTCGCCGCGGCCGCCGCCGCTTTGACGGCCGCCGTGGCCGTCGCCGCGGCCCCCCTACCCGTCGCCCTCGCCGCGCCCGACACGACGGCCGTCTCGGCGCACACGGCGGCACCCCTGCCGTTTCCGATCGACCGCTGGCTGGTCCTGGGGCCGGTTGACGCCCCGTTGCCGGTCTTCCACGCGGACAACGAGCGCGGCTACAAGCTGGACGATCTGTTTGCCCAGAGCGGGCCCTCTCCGGACCGGGCGGCGCCGCGGCCGGGCCGCCGGATCGCGCTGCCGGGGGCCGGCGCGCCGGCCTGGCGCGAGGCCGCCGGGGTTGAGATGTCGTTGACGCCGCCCGGAGGGGGCGAGGCGCCCGCGCAGGCCTGGCTGGCCTGCTGGCTCGACGCGCGGCGATGGCTGGCCGCGGAGCTGACCGTAGCCTCGGCCCACCCGGTGCGCGCCTATCTGGACGGCGCGGCGGTCGAACTGAGACCGGCCCGCGCCGGCGCGGATTCCGCCGCGGCGGCCGCGGCGGACACGGCCGCCGGTCCCGTCCTGCAAGGGGCGGAGCGCGCCGGCACGCTCAAACTGACCCCCGGCAAGCATCTGCTCATGCTGCACGCCGTGCGCGATCCGGCGGCGCCGCCAGCCTGGGCCGTGTCCGCCCGCCTGGCGGCGGGCGCGGAATTCCCGGCTGACGCGCTTTCGGCCACGCTCGATCCGTCCCGCGCCCAGAACATCCACGACGTGCTGCGCGCGCCGGCGATCACCTCGGCCGCGCTCTCCCCCGACGGGCGCTTGGCCGCCCTGAGTCTCGCGCAGGCCGACGCGCAGGGCGAGCGGCAGAGCTGGCTCGAGATCCGCGCTGTCAAGGATGGGAAGCTGGTGCAGACCTGGCGCGGCGGCGTGGCGATCTCCCAGGTGCGGTGGGCGCCGCACGGCCAGCGCTTCGCCTACGTGGCGCGCGGCGAGAAGGCCGCCATCTGGATCTACGACCTGACAGCCGGCAAGGCCAGCCAGCTCATCGGCAGTCTGGAGGAATTCGGCGAGTACCAGTGGGGACCCGACGGCACGTTCCTCGTCCACTCGTTCACCATCAAGGCCGAGCCGGACAAGCGACGGGTCAAACGGGTGCTGAACGTGGCGGACCGTCAGCCGGGCTGGCGCGACCGCAGCCATCTGATGCAGGTGTCGGTGCCCGACGGTGCCACGCGCCGCCTGACGGCCGGCCCGCACAGCGTTGTCAACTGGCGCATCTGCCCCGACGGTCGCCGCGTGCTCTTCTTCCGCGGCTGGCCCGACCACGATCAGCGCCCCTACAGCGCCAGCGAGCTGTGGGAGCTCGATCTGCGCACCCTGGCCGCGGAAATGATCACGGCGGAGCCATGGCTCAGCGGCGCCGAGTACGGCCCCGAGCCGCACCTGCTGGCGCTTCAGGGTGCGCCGTCGGCGTTCGACGGCCTGGGGCGAAACCTGCCGGCCGGCGTCGTGGCCAACGATTACGGCGGCCAGCTCTACCTCTACGACCGGCGCACCGGCAAGCCCGAGGCGGTCAGCCGCGATTTCCACCCCGACATCCAGTCGCTTTCCTGGAGCCACGAGGACGGCTTGATCTACGCCCAGGTGGTCGAGGGGCAGCGGCAGCAGCTCTACGCGTTCGAACCGCAGGCACGGCGCTGGCGGCGCATCGACACCGGCCTGGAGATGGTGGAGGCCTTCGATCTGGCGGGCGACGAGCGCACCGCGATCGCGCTGGGCAGCGGCGCCGTCACGCCGCAGCGCCTGGTGGCGATCGACCTGCGCCGCGGACGCCATCGCGTGCTGCTGGAGCCGGCGGCCGAGGCCCTGGCGGATGTCCGCCTGGGGCGAGTGGAGCAGTGGCGCTGCCGGCTGCCGGGCGGCGGCGAGCTGGACGGCCGCGTCTACTATCCGCTCGCTTACGATCCTGCGCGCCGCTATCCCGTCATCGTCTACTACTACGGCGGCACGACCCCGGTCGGATGCGATTTCGCCGGCCGTTACCCCAAGAACGTCTGGGCGGGGCTGGGATACTTCGTCTACGTGCCGCAGCCCAGCGGCGCCATCGGCTACGGGCAGGAGTTCGCCGCCCGCCACGTCAACGACTGGGGCGCGCTGACGGCGCAGGAGGTCATCGACGGCACGCGCGCCTTCCTGCAAGCCTTCCCGGCGGCCGATCCGCGGCGCGTGGGCTGCATGGGAGCGTCGTATGGAGGCTTCCTCACCCAGCTCCTGGTGACGCGGACCGACCTGTTCGCCGCCGCGATCAGCCACGCCGGCATCTCCTCCATCTCCAGCTATTGGGGCGAGGGATACTGGGGCTACGCGTATGGCGCGCGCGCGCTGGCCCACGCCTTCCCCTGGTCGCACCGAGACATCTACGTCGAGCGCAGTCCTCTCTTCCAGGCCGACAAGATCACGACACCGCTCTTGCTGCTGCACGGCGGCGCCGACACCAACGTCCCGCCCGGCGAGAGCGACCAGCTCTACACCGCGCTCAAGCTGCTGGGCCGCGAGGTGGAGTACGTGCGCATCGAGGGGCAGGATCACCACATCCTCGACCACAAGCAGCGCCTGGTCTGGAACGACACGCAGCTGGCCTGGTTCGCCAGGCATCTCAAGGGCGAGGCGCAGTGGTGGCAGGAACTGTATCCCGAGTGACGCGGCCGGACGGCGGCCGCTGCGCGGCGCGGGCGGGCGGCCGGGCGCGCCCCCGTCTCAGTCCAGGGCGTGGCCGGCGGCTTCTTCGATCGTGAACAGCGACTCGAGACGGAACAGGTCGAACACGCGCTTGATGTGGGCGCTGGCGCCGCGCACCGCGAAGGGGATGTCGCGCTGACTGCAGTTGCGATAGAGATCGATCAGCAGGTTGATTCCGCGCGAATCGATCTCCTTGACCAGCGACAGGTCCAGCGTCACGCTGGCCCATCGGTCCTGCGCCTGCAGCAGCCCCTGCCACTGGGACCGCAGCAGGTCCTCCATGGCGGCGATGACCGGCTCTTCCGGCTGCAGCACCAGCGAGTCGGCTCGTACATCGTACTTCATGCGGCGCCTCCCCGGTCTCGCGGCAGGGTCAGCGTGAAGCGGACCTCGCCCGCGCTGATTGCCACCTCGTCGGTCATCTCGGTCAGGATGACCAGCCCTCGCCCGCGCGGGCGGTCGATGCCTTGCCTGCCCTGCGCCTCGAGCGCGGCGCGCCAGTCGAAGCCGCGTCCGTCGTCGCGAACGTGCAGATCGACCCGCCCGCTGGCGGGGTGGTAATCGACCTGCACGTCGATCTGGGCTTCGCGCCGGGCGCGGTTGCCGTGCATGACGGCGTTGTAGATCGTCTCGCGCAGGCAGAGGTTGAACACGAGCAGCCACGAGGAACCGGGGCGGGCCTGGTCGTTCAGGAACGCCACGACCTCGCTGACGATCTGCTCGACGACGCCCAGCTCGTTCCTGGCGCTCAGGCGCAGCGTCAGCACCCTGCCCAGGGTGACACGACGCCCCATGATGGCTTCGGACGCGGAATGCAACCGAGATTCCTCCTGGCCGGCGCGGCGCCCACACCGCCGGCGCCCGCGGCTCACTAGCAATTTCCGGTCACAAACGGGGCGGGGGGGGAATCGCGGCGGCCGATCGGCCAGGATGAGGCCGGAAAAGCCGGGGGGGCGGCGGAATCAGCCGGCTGGCGACCCGCGGCGCCCCCGCCGGGAGGCGCGAGGCGCGCTCCGGCGCCTCGGGCGGCTGGCCCCCGGCAATGCCGCCATTGCGGGTTGCAATGGCACGGGGGAGCTCAGTCGTTGTCCGACGCGTCCGGAGCCTCGGTTTCCGGATCGTCCAGGTCACCGCGCTGTCCGGCGGCGGAACCGCCCCAGTCGTCGTGCGGGTCCCAGTCCTCGCGCACGAGCACGAGGATGGCCGAGTTCGGCACGATCAGGTAGTTCTGCTTCTCGAAGGTGATCTCGACCGCCGACTTGCGCAGGAACAGGACGTAGTCCCCCTCCTGCGCCTGCAGCGGCACGTAGCGCGCCACGGACTCGCGCTCCTGACTTGATTCCTCGAACATGTCGGCCGGCTCGGCGATCGGCAGCCCCGGCCCGACCGCCACCACCCAGCCGCTCTGCGCCAGCCGCGAACCGACAGCCGTCTGCGGCAGGTACAGGCCCGTGTGCGTGCGTTCCTCGCCCGCCTCGGGCCGGACCAGGATGCGGTCCCCCACCACGATCAGTCGTTTGCGCAGACCGGGCATGACGTCATCTCCCGCGGCTCGCCGCGTCCAGGGCGGCGGACACGGCCGCGGCCAGCTCCCGCGGCCGGTCGGTGCCGATCCGCACGCGCCTGCCGCCGGCCAGGCTCAGCTCGACCGCATCCAGCCCCGACACGTTGTAGAGCCAGCCGTGAGGGGTCGATCTGACCCCCCAACCATAATACCACGCGTTGCGCACCGGCGCGGCCCCGCGGATCTCCGCCAACGGGATGCGCCTGGCCACCAGGCCGACGCCGAACCGCAGCAGCAGGCGCTCGCCGTCGACCTCGACCGTCAGGGAGTGGAAGAGCGCCAGACACGCAGCCAGGATCGCCGTCACGGCGATCGTGGCGGGATGCCAGCCCAGATGCGCCGACTGGATGACGATCAAGGCGATGGCGGCGGCCAGCACGACCACGACCAGGGTGCCGAACTGCCGCCGGCGGTAGAGCGTGGGCACGCCGTGCTCCTCCCGTTCCTTCGCCCCGTTCCCCCTACCCGCGCGTTCGCGCGCCTATTCGCCCGCTCCGCGCAAGCCCGCCTCGGGCGGGCCCGTCGCGGGCCGCAAGACCACGTCGTCGCGGCGCCGCACGGGCCGCCCCGCCGCGGCGGCGGCCGCAGTCAGTTCGGCGGCGATGGCGGCCAGCGTGCGGCCGTCGGTCGGATGCTCCAGGCCGGGCGATATGTCGGCCAGGGGCGCGGCCAGGTGCGCGTGCCGCAGCAGATCGGGATCGGGCGGCGGCACCCCCGCCGCCGCGTCGCCAGGCAGGGGGCGCCCCGCCGCGTCGCACCACAGGGCGATGTCGATGTCGATGGTGCGCGGCGCGTTCTTGTCCCGCGGGTCGCGCCGCCGTCCCAGCCGCCGCTCGATGTCGCCGATGACGTCGCGCTTGAGCGTCGCCGGCGACAGCGTCGTGGCCAGCAGCACCGCCGCGTTGAAATAGTCCGGCTGGTCGGTGGTCCCCACCGGAGCGGTCTGGTGGACGCGCGACACCGCCCGCAGCTCTCCGGCCCTGGCCAGCAAGGCTACCGCGCGCGGCAGGTTGCGCTCGCGTTCGATGTTCGATCCCAGCGCCAGGTAGACCAGATGCACGGGGGCCGTCCCCGCGCGCGGCGGGCGGCCGCGCGCTCACGGAAAATCTTCGCGCCGGCGGGTGACCGTGACCCCCACCGAGCGGGCGAAGCGCAAAGCGCCGGGCTTCTCCACCGTGACCTCGGCCGCGATGACCGGGTGCTCGGTGACGATCAGCCGCGCGATCTCGGTCGCCAGCTTCTCGACGGTCCGGAATTCCGACTGCTCGACCAGGGCGATGATCGCCTTGGCGATGGTGCGGTAGTTGACCGCGTCGGCGATGGCGTCGCTGTCGCCCGCCGGCCGCAGATCGGCCGTCAGGGACAGGTTGATGAGGATGTCCTGCCGGTTGGCGCGTTCGTCGGGCTTGATGCCGACGATCCCGCGCAAGAGCAGATCCCGGATGACGATCCGGTCCAGCCTGGCCGCCGCGTCCGCCATGCTCTCATGTTACACGAGGTTGCGGCCTCCGTCCACGAAGATGGTCTGCCCGGTCAGTCCGGGCGCGCCCGCGAGGAACAGCAGCGCCGCCGCCACCTCCCGCGGTCGGCACCAGCGATCGAGCGGGATCGCGCGCCGCACCTCGTGCAGGTACTCGTCGGTCGCGCGTTCGGGCGGCAGCACCGCCCCCAGGGCGATCTCGTTGACCTTGATGCGCGGCGCGAGCGCCACGGCCAGGCTGCGCGTCAGGCCGTGCAAGCCGACCTTGCTGACGGTGTACGCGAAATGATCCGCCCCCGGGCGAAGCGCGCGCCAGTCGTTCAGGTTGACGATGTCGCCGCCCCGCTCCGGCGGCAGGGCGCGCGCGAACTCGCGGCTCAGGAGGAACGGCGCCCGCAGGTTGATGGCCTGGTTTAGCTCCCACTCGGCCAGGTCGGTGTCGAGCGCCTCGCCGGGCGCGAAGATCGAGGCGTTGTTGACCAGCAGATCGACGGCGCCAAACGGCCGTGCGGCCAGCTCGATCAGGCCCTCGGCGACCTCGGGGTCGGCCAGATCGCCCTGCACCAGCGCCGCCCGGCCGCCGGCCGCGAAGATCTCGGCGGCACAGGTCTGCGCCTCGCCGGCCGACTCGCGGTAGTGGATCACCACGCCGGCGCCCGCGCCGGCGAGCGCCTGGGCCAGCACGCGGCCGATGCGCCGTGCCGCGCCCGTGACCAGCGCCACCCGGCCGGCCAGCGGCTTTTCCGGCTCCGGCCCGACGTCCTCGTCGGGCTCGCCGCCCGCGCCGCCGTCTCCCATCAGGTCCATCCTCGGACCGCCGCATTGCCGCTGCTCCACCGTCACTCCTCCGTCAGGGTCTGCTCCGGGGGCCGCAGCCGAACCAGCGTCGCCCCCCACGAGCTGGCGTCGCTGGGGTGCCCGTACCACTCCACCGCCGGATGCCTCGCCACCACGGCCTGCACCGTGCGCCGCAGGTTGCCGATCCCCTTGCCGTGCACGATGCGCACGTCGAGGATGCCGCGCCGCCGGCACTCGTCCAGATAGTCGCGCGTCAGCTCGGCCGCGTCCGCGGGCCGGAACATGTGCAGGTCTAGAATGCCGTCGATGGGATGCTCGGTCGCCACCGGTGCCTTCTCCTTGCCCGGCCGGCGCCAGCATAGCGCAAGGCGCCGCGGCGGCCAACGGGAGGTTGCCCCGACGGGCGCCGCGCGCGCACCGCGCGCGCGCCTCGCACGCGCGCCCCCGCGGCCCCGCGCCGCGCCGCTAGCCCTCGTGCAGCTCGACCTCGTAGCCGCTGTGCTTGCGCAGGTTGATGACGCCGGCGTCGAAGATCAGATACTGACCCTTGATCCCCAGCAGCACGCCGGACGCACCTCCGTCCCGGTCCAGATTGAAGCTCTTGACCTTGGACGGGTAGCGCAGCACGGGGTAGGAGAACTCGAGCTTGTGGCTTTCGGCCGGGGACGGTGGAGTGGGCGCCGCCTCGCCCCGCTCGTCCAGCGCGCGGCGCACCTCGGCGGCGAAGGCGTCGAGGTCTCCGGCGGGGCGCTCGCTCTTGAGCATCGTCATCCAGTGCGTTCGGTCGGCGAAGCGCGCCGCCAGCGCGCGCTCGATCAGCCCCACCTCGCGCCGGCTCGGCAGCTCGGCCAGCGGGATGGCCTCGACCGCGCCCTGATCGAGCCAGCGGGCGGGCACGTTGACCCGTCGCGTGATGCCGATCTTCGGCCCCGAGGTCAACGCCACGTAGAGCAGGTGCGGCTGGAAACAGTGCGCGCGCGCCCACGCCTCCTCGCGGCAGGGATTGCCCGGTTCGAAGTAGTGGCACAATTCCGGTTTGACCATGCAGATGTCGGCCTCGGCCAGCGTCTGCGAGCAGGGAAAGCAGTATCCCTGGCCGAAGGTCTGCTTGATGTCCCGCCCGCAGGCCACGCAGTTGATGCGCCCGGTGAAGCGCAGCGACAGGGCGCGGCCGAGCAGCTCGTTGAGCGGCGGCGCCAGGCCGGCAAGCCGGTACGTGGCCGGCCATGTCGCCTCGACGCGCATCTTCGTCAGGTTGGCGGCCCAGAGCAACGACACCGCGCATCGTCCAGGTTGGGGTGGCTGCCGCCAGGACGCGGCGGCGGTCATCAAGCCAGTATGCACGCCGCCGCCGGATCCGCCAGCGCCGGGGTCGCGGCCGGCCGGCGGTCGAGGCCGCCTTTCCCCGGCGGCCGGCGCATCGATTATCACGCGGGGAACAATCCGGGGCCCGATCGTCCCGTATAACTCTATGATTTTAATAAACATAATCTTCAAATTCCGTTCTTGATATGATATCATCATCCTGAGCGCTTCCGCGCGCCGTCTCCGCCGGTCCACCTGGACGGGGGCGGGCCCGAGGGCGCCGTTCGCCATCGTCTTTCGTCACGCGAATTCCAGGGGGTTATGCGATGAGAAGCGCGCGCGGTTTCCTCGGCGTCCTGGTCCTGGTTTCGGCTCTTCTGCCCGGCCTGGCGCCGCCCTTTGCCAGCGCCGACTCCTTCACCGCCATCAATTCGCAGCCGCCGAACTGGAAGTGACCGCCTACCTGGGGGAACGCCCGGAGGGCGGGAAGTTTGCTGGTTCCAGGGTTGAAGGACGGCCGCCTCGACGACGCGCGGATTCCGGCCGGAGTGCGCGTGCGTTACGAGGGGCCGGGCAAGCCCGGCACCGCGGCCATGAAGCTGGCCACCCTGACCATCGAAGGCAGGCTCGAGGGCACGAGCAACCGCACCGACATCAAGTTCGAAACGACCGGCGACATCGTCATCGGGCCGAATGGGCACGTCGGCGGCAGCTCGGCGGGCGTCAAGCAGTCGCACGAGATCTCGCTGGTCTCGACGGGCGGCACGGTGAACGTGCAGGGCAGGGTCGAGGCTGACCGCAAGCCCGTCACGGTCGAGGGCAGAAACGGCGTGACGGTTTCCGGCGTCGTCAATTCGAACGGCGGGCCGGCGGCCGTCGGCTCGACCCACGGGCCGATCAACATCATCGGCGGCGCCCGCGTCACCGCCGACGGCAACGTCAGCATCAACGCCGGCCCGGGCCAGCCGACCACGATCGCCTGCGCGGTCGCCTCGCGCGGCGGCAACGTCATCATCAACGGACGCAAGAGCGCGCGGCCGCCCGGCAACGTGACGGTCGCCGACACCATCCTCGCGGCGCGCGAGGTCATCATCCACGCCGACACCCTGGTCGTCGAGGGGTTGATCAAGGCCAGGACCGTGCAGAAGCGCTGCAAGGTCGTCATCATCAAGCCGACCGGCCGGATCGAGGGCCGCGGCTCGGAAAAGGACAAGGTGGCGCAGAAGCAGGAGGCCAAGGAGCGGCCGCCCAGCCCGCCCGAGCCCCCGGCCCAGCAGGCCAACGTGGTGCGCGTGACCGGCGACCCCGGCGCCGTCGTCGACCTGCGGGCCGCGCCGGGCGCGGTGCAGGCGGACAACCAGGTGGCGATCATGGTCGGTCCGGGAGGCACCATCGATCTGCGGGGCAACGCGCCGATGCAGTGGGTGATCGTCTGCCCGGGCCCGATCGAGCTGGCGGCCGATGACATCCTGACCGACCCGGGCGTGCCGGTCGAAACGCTCGGCGGTCCGGGACCGGTGCTCATCCAGCCTGGCCGCACGGTGATCGACGTCGGCACGCATGCCCACGAGGCCGAGCAAGCGTACCCCGATCGTCCGCTGCGGCTCTGGTTCGCGGTCACCAACCTGGGCAGCGTGGGCTCGGACTTCATGCTCGAGATCGGCGATTCGCTCGGGTGGCCGACCATCCTGCCCCCGCCGTTCGTGAGCCTGGACGACGACGAACCCGACACGCTCATCCCCATCGACGTCACGCCGCCGCCGTGGGCCGAGCCGGACGTCGACACCAACCGCCTGTGGCTGCGCGCCCGCTCGCTGTTCGATCCCCTGGTCGAGTACGAAGAGGAGATCCGCCTGCCGGTGCGCGATCTCAACGAGCTGCGGGACGTGACCGCCACGCCGTGGCAGACGATCACGCCCGCTCCGCTCCAGCCGGCGCACGTCGACTGGTGGATCATGAACATCGGCCAGCTCGACGACGACTACGAGATCATGGTGGGCGACTCGCTGAACTGGGGCTTCGGGCCGCCGTCGTTCGCGACGCCGCTGCCGGCGGGCCTGGACCTCATCACGCGCGTCTCGGCCATGATCCCGCCCCATTCGTTCCCCGGCGAGGTCAACAAGGTCTACCTGTCGGTCCGTTCGCTGCGGCATCCAGAGTTCGTCCGCCACGACACCGTGACGGTGACGGTCGGCGAGACAACGGCCATCGGCGACGGACCGCCGCGCGACGGCGCCGGCCTGCGTCACGGTTGCCGGCCCAACCCGTTCAATCCGAACCTGGACATCTGGTTCGAGATGCCGCCGCCGGGCGGCCAGGCGTGCGTGGCGATCTACGACCTGCGCGGCCGTCTGGTGCGGACGCTGCTGTCCGGACGCTGCGAACCCGGCACGCGCACCTGCCGTTGGGACGGCCGCACCGAAGACGGCGCCGCCGCCGCCAGCGGAACCTACCTTTACCGCATCGAGGCCGCCGGCGCGCGCGCGCTGGGCAAGGTGGTGATGTCGAGGTAAGGCGCGCCGCCGAGGGCGCAGCCTCCCGCCGCGAGCGCCGGGCAGCCCCTGTCCGGCGCTCGCGTTTTGGCCTGTACGGCGCCGCCCGTCGCCCGCTATGCTGCCGCCCGGATCTCGAACCGTCTGCTCGCGCCCTGAACCGGCGGTCGGCATGCTCAACAAGATCTGGGGCGGTTTCTTCTTCGTCGCGTTCGCCGCGGCGCTGGTGCAGGCGCTGTGGCTGGGGCGGCCCGATGTCTTCCGCGACATGGTCGGCGCCTCTTTCGACCTGGCCAGGACCGCCTTCGAGATCGCGCTCGGTCTGACCGGCGTGATGTGCCTCTGGCTGGGCATCATGCGCATCGGCGAGCGTGGCGGCGCCGTCGAACTGCTGGCGCGCCTGTTTCGGCCGCTGCTCTGCCGCCTGTTTCCCGGCGTCCCGCGCGACCATCCCGCCTCCGGCGCGATCGTCATGAACATGGCGGCCAACATGCTTGGTCTGGACAACGCCGCCACGCCGTTGGGCCTGAAGGCGATGCGCGAGCTGCAGACCCTCAATACCGACCCCGACCGGGCCAGCGACGACCAGATCCTCTTCCTGGTCATCAACACCTCGTCGGTGACCGTCCTGCCGGTGACGATCTTCACCTACCGCGCGCAGCAGGGGGCGGCCGATCCGACCGACGTCTTCATCCCCATCCTGATCGCCACCTATTGCAGCACCCTGGCCGGCCTGCTGGTCACTGCGGCGGTGCAGCGCCTGCGACTGTGGCAGCCTGTGGTGCTGGCCTACCTTGGGACGATGACGGCCGCCGTCGGCGGCCTGGCGGCTTGGTTCGCGTCGATGGAGCGGGGTCAGGTCGAGCAGAATTCGGCATTAATGGCGAATTTCACCCTGTTCTCGGTCATCGTCGGCTTTCTCTTGGCGGGGGCGCGCCGCCGCGTTCCGCTCTTCGAGACCTTCGTCGAGGGGGCAAAGGACGGTTTCAACGTCGCCGTCTCGATCATCCCCTACCTCGTCGCCATGCTGGTCGGCGTCGGCGTGCTGCGCGCCAGCGGCGCCCTGGACTTCCTGCTGGACGGGGCGCGGGCCGCGGCCGCCGGCCTGGGGCTGGACAACCGCTGGATCGACGGCCTGCCGACGGCTCTGATGAAGCCGCTTTCGGGCAGCGGCGCCCGCGGCCTGATGATCGAGGCGATGCAGACGCACGGCGCCGATTCCTTCGCCGGCCGCCTCGCCAGCATCGTCCAGGGCAGCACCGAGACGACCTTCTACGTCCTGGCCGTCTACTTCGGCGCCGTCGGCATCCGCCGCGCCCGGCACGCGCTGGCCTGCGGCCTGACGGCCGATGCCGCCGGTGCGGTCGCCGCAATCCTGGTGTGCTACTTGTTCTTCGGCTAGCCGCTGAGGCGGCGGCGGCGCGGGCTCACATGCCGAAGCTGCGGCCCGGGCCGAAGGAGCAGTTCTTCGGCGCCACTTCCTCGGGGCGGGAAATGCCCAGACGCGCCCGCCAGCAATCGCCGTAAACGGAGCTGTAGCAGATCGCGATGCCGATGCGGTCGAGGTTGCCGACCAGCAGCTCCAGCAGCCTGGCGTTCGCGCTGCGCGTGGCGGGATCGTCCGCCTCGTCGAGCTCGACCCAGAACACCTTGTATTCGCTGCCCGCCGGCACGACGATATGGTTGAAGCTGCTGATCATGTACTGCCGCGGCGCCTCCTGCCCGTCCAGACGATCGATCATCTGGCTCCAATCGGCGACAGCCTCGCCGTCGACCGTCACCTCCACGTCCTGGATGCGGGCCGGCCCGATCCCCAGATTGATGACCATGAACGCGAAGCGGTTGGCCTGATGCGAGTAGGCGACCGCCAGGTGGGGCCAGACCGACGCCTGCTGCTGCTTGCGCATCAGCGACGTCTCATAGATGGAAACGAAGAGCGCGCACACGCCGACCACGACCGCCGAAAGTGCGATGAGCATTTCCGGCCGGGCGACCCGCGAGCGGGGCGATGAGGTCTGTTGGTCGTTCTCGTTCATCTCGCCTCCGCTTTTGCCATGATGCGGCCGGCCACGGGCGCCCCGGATTTCAGCGCAGCCGCTCGATCTCCAGACGCGTGTTGATGCGCGCCGCGCCCTCGACCTCCGCGCCGACCAGCGGCTCGGCGGCGCCCATGCCGAGGGCGACCATCTGGGCGGCGTCGACGCCGGCGAGCGCCAGATAATCGCGCAGGCGCGCCGCCTGCTCCGTCGTGCGGCCCAGCCCTTCCTCGCGGTCCACTCCGCCCGCGTGCACGAGCAGAGCCACCTGCACTTGCGGATCGGCGGCCAGGAGCGCCGCCCAGGCGTCGAGCGACTGCCGCGCCGCATCGTTCGCCAGCGGGTCGGCGGCCAGCAGATCGACCTCCGTCAGCACGACCCTTTCGCCCACGGCGAGGGGAAAAGGCGTCGCGACCGGCGCTTCGCCGGCTGCCGTCGATTCGATGGGAGTTTCCGGCGGCGCAGCGGCAGCCCCTGCCGTTTCGCCCAGCAGCTCCGCCGACAGCCGGTCGATCTCGTCCCAGAGCGCCTCCGTTTCGGGGTCCGTCGACGGCTCCAGCGCCGGCGCGGGGGCAGCAACCGTCGCCTCGGCGGGCGCGGATTCCCCGCGCGCAGCGGGCGTCACCACCACCGGCGGCAGCGCAGGCGCCACCGCCCGGGGAGCGGCGCGTTCGGCCGGCGTCACGGTTGCGCCGGTCGGCGCGGCGGCCGCGGGCGCGGCGGCAGGCGCCGTCGCCACGGGCGCGGGTGCGACCGCAGGCGCGCGCGGGGCGGCCACGGCGCGCGCCAGGGCGTCGAGCTGGCGCTGCATGGCGGCGAGTCGCTGCGCCGTCGCATCGGGCGCGATGCCTGCCGGCTGCTGCTGGACGGCGACAGGCTCGGCCGGCGTTGCTGTCTCTGCCGCAGGCCAAGACGCCTCGACGTCTGCGGCCTCGTCCGGTTCGATGCGCTCCCGCGCCGGCCAGGCGGACGCGGCGGCCGGGCTCGATTCGCGCCGCTCGAACTCGAGCACGCGCGCCTCGAGCTGGGCCATGCGCATCTGCAATTCCAGCCGCGCCAGGCGCTCCTCCATCTGGCGCAGGTCCGCCAACGGGGCCGCGCCCGGGTCCGCCGCGGGTGTCCGGGTTGCCGGCGGCGCGACCGGGGCGACCGCGGCGGGCGGGACGATGGCCGGCGGCGTCGCCTCCGCCTGGACCACGTCGGCCGGCTCCGCGCGCTCGGCTCGTCCGCTGATCGCCCAGTTCATCTGATCGCGCTGCTTGCGCGCCTCGTAGCGCTGCCGGGTCAGCACCGTGCCGAGCATCAGGCCGACGCGCAGCTCGACGTCGGGGTAGGCGTCCTTGGGGTTGTAGGCGGTGGCAGGATCGTCGGACGATAGATCGAAGGAAAGGCCCGCCGTCAGGCTGATGTTCTGACCCACATCGGTGCGCACGCCGGGGGTCAGGCGCCACAAGTTCTCGCGGCCGCGCACCTGGGCGCGCGCGCCGACCAGCTGTTCAGTCGTCAGCTCGGTGAACAGGACGAACCTGCGCAGGCCCGCCTCGACGGCCAGGCCGCCCAGCACCAGGTCGTTGTGCTCGATGCCGGCGCCCGCCAGAGGCAGGGGCGAGGGCAGCTGGCGCGTGTAGACGGCGCCGTCGTCGCGACTCCACCAGTAGCCGGCGTTGGCGTGGATGCGCACCGGAAAGCTGAACGCGCCCACGTTGGCCGACAGCAGCGCCATCGCGCCGGCATCCAGCGCGGTGCCCGGATCCCGGTCGCCGCCGGGGCGCATGCCGTCGCTGAAAAGCGGCGCGCCCAGCATGCCCTGCAGGCCCAGGCGCAGGCGCGGCCCCGCCAGCGGACCGCTCCAGCGCAGCTTCGCCAGCAGATCGCGCTGGCGCAGGTCGAAGCGGCGATCGAAGGCCGCGTCCTCGAGCCTGTCGGTCAGGATCTCGAAGGGCAGGGCCACGGCCGCCTCGAACCCGTTGCTCAACCCTTTGGTCAGGCTGGGGGTCAGGGTCATGTAGCGCGCGGTGCCCGGCGTGAACTCGTTGCTGAAGTAGCCGGCGTGCGTCGAGACCACCAGGCCGCGAAACGGCATGCTCCAGGCATAGTCGACGCGCAACAGACCCGATCCGCCGTCCTCGGAGTTGGCGGCCGCGGCCGGAGCCGCGCCTGCCGCGGCCAGCAGCAGCGCCGCCGGCAGCCATGCAAGCGCGGCCGCCGCCGTCATTCGCGTGCAGTGTCTCATCGTGACACCTCCAGGTTGCGGCTTCCGCGCCTCAACGCTCCTGCGCTCCCAGGCGGAACCTCAATTCCACGCGGCGGTTCTGCGCCCGGCCGGCCGCCGTGGCGTTATCGGCGATGGGTGCCGCCGAACCCATGCCCACCACAGCGAGGCGCCGCGCATCGATCCCCTGCTCGCCCAGCTCGCGAGCAACCGCCGCCGCCCGCTCGCGGCTGAGCCGTAGATTGTAGTTCGGATCGCCGCGCGCGTCGGCGTGCCCCTCCACGCTGACGGCGAACTCCGGGAACCTGTGCATCACCAGCGCCAGTCGCCGCAGCGTCTCGCGCGATTCGATCTGCAGCTCGCTGCTGGCCGTGCCGAACAGCAGGGCGCCGGGCAGCACAAGCAGCAGCCCGTCCGCCGTCTCCCGCAGCGCCTCCGGGCGGCCGCTCAGATCGGCCGCGCGGGCCAACGCCTGGCGCAGCTCAGCCAGCCGGGTGGCGGGCGTCGCGACGGCGCCGGGCGCAGCGCCGGGCGTGGCCCCGGCCGGCGCCGGGGCCGAGGCCGGCAGGCGCGCGAGCCGCCGCAGCGAATCGAGTTCGGCGCGTTGCGCCCGCGTCTCCTTCAGCAGCTCGCGCAGCAGGTTCTTCAACCGGGCCAGCTCCGCCCGTTCCGCCGGCGCCATCGTCGCCGCCGAGTTCGCCGGCGACGCGCTCGCGGCGGGCTGCGCGGGCGCGGCCGTCCGCCCGCGATCGCCCGCGGCACGGTGTTCGCGCACCGTCCGCGAGACCGGGAAGAACCAGCCGACGCCGGCGGTCAGGGCCCAGCCGTCGACGTCATCGACGAAGCGCCGGCGCAGCTCGAGGTTGTAGCGCAGCCCGCGCGCCGCCGTGGTCAGGCCCACGCCGGTGTCCAATCCCCAGTTCAGCCCCGAGAGCGCCCTCTCCGTGCTGGCGTCGTCGGGGATGTCGGCCCCAACGCTATGGGCCGCCAGCCCCGTCACCAGATAGGGGCGCAGGCCCAGCAGGCTGCCCGCCTCCCAGCGCAGATCCGAACGGAAGGCGAGGTCGCTGACCGTGCCCCGGGCCGCGCTGCCCAGCTCGCCGCGATCGATGTCGGCCGACCAGTACGACACGCCCAGGGTCAGGTGGAGCCACGGCCGCAGCATCGATCCCAGGTGCAGCACGCCGCCGTACTGCGCCGCCTTGTCCGCGTGCTCGGGATCGGCCACGCCGAACTCCACCCCGCCGCCGCCGAACCCCAGCGCCGGCCTTTCCGAGGCCGCGGCGCCGAGCGGCAGCAGGGCGACCAGGACCATCGATGCCAGCGGCGTGGCGGCTCTTCGCGCCGCGCGTGTGATCAACGCACCGTCCATGCTCATCACCCGCCCTTCCCTTGGCCTGCACAGAAATGCCTCGTAGGAAAGACTAGCAAGACCGGCAGGGGGGCGCAAACCAGGATGGGCGCGCGGCGCGTGCAGCGTCAGAGGAGATCCGAAGGATGCAATCTTGGGCCCTGCGCAAGGCTTGACCTGTGCCGCGAAGATTGTTTCCGGGAGGATGCCGGCGGCAAGGGTAAGTTCCCAATCCATTTCGAGACAGGAAGCTAGTGTCAGATGGGGCAAGAGCCAGAGGATCTATGCCGCGATAGCAAGCCTAAGTGCGCCAACGTGTTCCGTCACCCGGCCGGTCCGGACACAATCTTCGCGGCATAACCCTTACCATGCATCACGCCTCAGGTGAAGGTCGCAACCGAATAACACGACAATGGCCGTCCGGAATATTCACGGGCGCACCCGCTCGCAAGTGAGCTGCCCGAGCCGGGATACTGGCAAGGGCGGCGGCTCACCCCCGAGGCATCGCCGTCGGGCCCTTCGCCTCGGGACGGACCTGCAGGGTCGGCTCGCCGAAGAGGGCGAAACGCAGCCAGCGGTAGCCGAAGCGCAGCAGCTCCTCGTCGCTGTCGCGGATGGCGGCCACGGTCTGGTCCTCGACCTCGAAGCGCTTGAGGAAGCTGCTGTCGAGCACGAAGCGGCGGAAGCGGTCGAGGTCGTACGTGGCGGTGTAGAACATCTCCATCTTGTGGGGGGAGAGCTGCTGGCCGCGCGCGAACCAGTCGTGCAGCGTGAGCTGCTTGTAGAGCTCGCCGAATTCGTCGTACTGCTGGACCTGCTGGTCCTTCAGCCAGGCCTCGACCGTCCACTCGCGCTTCTCGGCAAAACCCTGGCAGACCTCTTCCTTCATGAGAAAGAAGAACGGCTTGCCCTCGGCGCCATCCTTGGGCGAGGCCAGCCCCAGCGGGTACATCCGGCAGGGCCAAGGCCGGTCCTCGTAGATCGAGCAGCCCTCGGGGCCGACGAACTGGCACGCCTTGCCCTCGGCGTCGCTCAGCTTGAGCATCACCACGGGGTAGCGCATGTTCTTCTCGATCGGCAGCATGGTGTAGCGCTCGAGGAACTCGGTCGAATCCATGCCCAGACGCCGCTTCATGCGCAGCACGTCGTAGGGGGTCAGGAAGATGTTCACGTCGCCGCAGCACTGGTTGAAGCAGGCCACCTTGTCGTGGCAGGCGAACTGGAAGCGGTCCTCGAGCCCCAGGCGGTCGTAGTCCTTGAGGATCGTCTCCTTCAGCTTGTCGAGGTTGCGCAGCGGGGTCTGTTCGGCGTCGGTCATCGGGACGTCTCCTGGTCCGGGTCGGGCGGGTCGGCGCGCGGGAGCGCGCCTCTACTTGACGATGCGGTCCTTCATCGCGGCGCGCGACCAGACCGGCAGCGGCCCCTCCTCGCCCGTCTGGGGGTCGAGGCGGTAACGGTACGAGGCGTGGACCGAGTACTGCGACGACATCCAGTCCCAACCCCGCACGAAGTACGTGCAATCGTCGTTGAAGCAGACCAGATGCTCGCGCTCGCCCCAAGATGTCAGCTCGGGGCTGAGCCAGCGCGTGAGCTGCCCCCCGCAATGGGGGCAAGTCGGGACCCGGTTGTCGGTCATGGCATCCTCCCCGCCACACGGCGGCCGCTGGTTCAGACTGGACAAATGTAGTCCTCCGCCGGGCGGTTCACAAGGCGCACCGGAGGTCCTCTGGGAGCCATATCGAGCTGCCCGCTAGTGCCATTTTGGTGTCGGAAGGCTCAATAGTAGGTGGAAGCGGCCCCTACCGCCCTCGAAACATATCCTTGACCGCCCCCAGCGTCTGCCGCCGCTCCGACAACGGCGAACCCGAAAACGGCTCGTACTGCACATACCCATGAATCGACGGATCGTCATGACCGTCGATGATCCACGCCGCCAGACTGTCCCCGCTGTCCGTGCCCCAGTAGTTCCACGTCAAATCAACAATATCCGGCGGCGGATGAACATAGTCCATCAACCAGACCACCGGACCGCCCCCCTTCAGTATGTGGTTGCCGTGGAAATCCGTGAAGCTGTGCGATAGCAGCATCGTCACATCCGCACCCGCGCCGACCACATTGCCGCTGCCGAACAGGCGGCACTGCGCTCCCAGCGATATGCTGCGCGAACCGCACCCCGCAATCGTATTGCGCTCCGCCGTGATCAACGCGAACCATTCGCCCGTCAATCCCGCCACCACCTGATTCCGCATCGTGCAGTCCCGCACCAGACAATCCGAGTACTCCGTCACATGAACACCCAACCGTCCGCCCTCGAAATAACATTGCGCCACCTCTGCCCCCGTCGACGAATTGTTAATCGATACACCGATGCGGCAATTATAGAACGAACCCTCCTGCACCTGTACATCGCTGGCGCCATGCGTTGCCACGCCATCTCGGCAGTCCACGAATACACACCGCGACACGCTGACCGGCGCATAACACATGACCCCAATGTCACAACCTTGAAATGAACACCGGTCAACATCTGCCTCCCCGTCCCCGTAGATGCCGCCATACACATTACGCAATGTCAGCCGACGATATCGTACGCCCGACACCCCGGGCCACATGTGAAAACCACTGGGACTGAAATTAACAAAATGCGCCGTCCACGGACCGATCACCGTCCCCGCGCCCATCCCGATCAACGTCAGATCATCACAACGCACCTGCGCGTAGATGTCCGTCGGGAACGGCCACCCAGGCAGCCACACCGTCTCGTACTCCGTGTAGTATCCGATTCCGATCAGAATCGTGTCCCCCGCCGCCGCCGCATCCAACGCCGGCTGCAACGTCGTGAAATCACCGCCACCTCCGCGCTCCACCCGCCACGTCCGACCCCACGCCGGCCCCGTCAAGCCCAGCCAGACCAACACCCCTATCCAGATCGCTCCCCCGACCACAACGCGCATCGCCACGCCTCCTCCCGCGCGCGGCCCTGGCGCCGTGCTGTCGGCCGGGCGGGGCGACGCGGCCGCCACCCCGCCCGCCTGGTCCAGAGCTAGCGCACAAGCTGCAGCCGCTGCACCCATTGGCCGCCTTGCAGCCGCAACCGCAACAGGTATGTACCGCTGGCCAGCGGCCGGCCTCGCGCGTCGGTGCCGGTCCACGTCAGCTCATGGCTGCCGGCAGGCCACGCCCCTGTCGCCAGCGTCTGCGCCTTCCGGCCCCGCACGTCGTAGACCGCCAGCTCGACAAGCTCCTCGTCTGCCAGCGTGAACCGGATCCGCGTCTGCGGGTTGAATGGGTTGGGCTGCGGCGGCAATAGAGCCGTGACGCCCTCGGCGGCTGTCTCCGGCT